>CAVVLT010000001.1:0-170055 GCA_963749105.1 Bryobacterales bacterium
GATTGGCGACAATTAAAACGCCCGGCCAACGACAATTAAAAATACCGACGACGACAACTACAATCCACGACCATCGAGGTCGCGCCGCCAGGCGCATCAACGATGGTCACCGACATACAAGTCAGGAGATTGAGAAAGTTGTCAAAGACAGAAAAAACAAGAGAAGTCGCGGCCGCTAAGGCCGGGATGGATGCAAAGACGGCCAGGCGTTACCTGGCGGATGAACGACTGCCAAGCGAAACGAAAGTGGAGCGGACATGGCGGACGCGGAAAGATCCGTTTGAGGGCGAGTGGGAGAAGATCCGGGAACGGATAAGAAGTCAACCCCGGACTCGAAGCCAAGACGCTCTTCGAAGCGCTGCAGCGTGAGCAGCCGGGAAAGTTTGCAGATACGCAATTGCGGACGCTGCAACGGCGCATCAAGCAGTGGCGCGCAATAGAAGGTCCGGGCCGGGAAGTCTTCTTTGTACAGAAGCATCTGCCGGGACGGCTGTGCCAATCCGATTTCACGCACATGAAAGAGGTGGGCGTGACCATTGCGGGGCAAGCCTTTCCGCACATGGTTTACCACTTCGTCTTGACGTACTCGAACTGGGAAGACATAACGCTGTGCTACTCGGAGAGCTTCGAAAGCCTGAGCGAGGGATTGCAAGAGGCTCTCTGGCGATTGGGCGGTGTGCCGCAGCAACATCGAACCGATCGGCTCTCTACCGCAGTGAACAACATGACGGACACGAAGGAGTTCACCACGCGGTATGAAGCTTTATTGCGCCACTACAGAATGGAGGGGCAGAAGATTCAAACGGGCAAAGCCAATGAGAACGGCGATGTCGAGCAACGACACTATCGTTGGAAACGCGCCGTAGCGCAATCCCTGCTGTTGCGCGGCCATAGTGATTTTCAGACGGTCGGCGAATACACTGACTTTCTGCGCCGGCTCGTTATGCAGTTGAATGCGGGACGCCGCGAGCCGCTGGCCATCGAGATGCAACAGTTGCGAGCGTTGCCCGATCAACGCTTAGACAGTGTGAAACGCCTGAAGGTACGCGTGGATTCCGGCAGCTTGGTCTACGTGGACCGCAACGCTTATTCAGTCAACAGCCGTTTGATTGGCGAACAGGTGGAGGCGGGCTCAGCATCGACACCGTGGAGATCTGGTACGCCAATCGCAAAGTGGAACAGCTGCCGCGACTGCGTGGCCGGGGCAAGCACCGCATCGATTATCGCCACATCATCGACTGGTTGGTGCGTAAACCGGGAGCCTTTGAGAACTATCGTTATCGGGAAGAATTATTTCCTACGAGTCGCTTTCGTATGGCCTGGGACGCGCTGCGGGAGACCGCACCAAGCCGAGCCAATCGGCGTTATCTGGAGATCCTCCATCTGGCAGCCACCGAAGGCGAGGCGCGCGTGGATGACGCGCTGCGAGGCTTGCTGGAAGCAGGCGAGATCGCCGAAGGAAAGCTGACGGCTGATTCGATCCGCGCGGTGTTGGCGACGCAAACGGTAGAGCCGCCCACTAGCATTCTGGTTGCTGATGTCGCATTGAGCAGTTTCGATGAGTTACTCAACAGCACAGACCTGGGGGTGATGCAATGAGCGATAACCGCGACATCAAACATGAACTCACCGAATCACTCCGCGAATTACAACTGCCCGTGATTCGTCGCTGCTTCGAAGAGAAAGCAAGGCAAGCCGAGCGTGAGTCACTGAGCTACCGCATTGACTCATCACTTTTGTTACCAGCGCGGAATCGTTGCCTCATGAAAATGTTACCTGTCCTATTTGAATGGGACAAGCGACAGATTGAGGAGGCAATTGAGTTTGGCAACCAAACGCGAATTGATCGAAGCTATTGCGGGGCGGTATCAAGAAGCTGGGCGAGTCGAGAAAAAGACCATTCTCGATGAGTTTGTTCAGGTCACGGGCTTTCATCGTAAGCACGCAATTCGGGCATTGAGAATTGAGAAACGGCAGCCATCGGCAACGACACCGCGATCACGGATCTATGACGAAGCTATTGTCAACGCGCTCACGATTCTGTGGGAGGCCGGGATCGGATCTGTGGCAAGCGGCTAAAGCAAGCGATACCGATCTTGGTGGACGCGATGGAACGGCATCAGCACATCCAGCTAAACGAAGAGGTGCGCCGTCGCCTCCTCGTTATGAGCCCTGCAACGATGGATCGACTTTTGAAGCCGGTTCGCGATGTTAGCAGGCAAGGCCGGCGCAGATCGGGAATCAACAATACGCCGCTGAGAAAAAGCATAACCGTGCGAACGTTCAGTGATTGGAACGATCCGCCGCCAGGCTTCTTCGAGATGGATATGGTGGCGCATTGTGGCAAGTCGGTAAGCGGTAGCCACGCGCACAGCTTGGTGATAACGGACATCGCTTCCGGCTGGACGGAGGCCGCCGCCATGATTGTGCGCGAGCAAACGCTGATCACAGTGACCCTCGAAAATATTCGACTGCAATTGCCGTTTCCGATGCTCGGCTTGGACGTGGACAATGACAGTGCCTTCATCAATGAAACAGTTCTGAATTACTGCCAAACCCACAACTTCGAACTGACCAGATCGCGGGCTTACAAGAAGAATGACCAAGCTTGGATCGAGCAAAAGAATGGGGCGGTGGTCAGAAAGTTGGTCGGGTACGGACGATTGGAAGGCGCGGCCGCCACTGCGGCTTTGGCTGAGTTGCATGAGGTCGCACGCTTATACGTCAACTTCTTTCAGCCGTCTTTCAAGTTGAAATCAAAAACGCGCGAGGGTGCCAAAGTCGTGAAGAAATATCACGTGCCGGCGACGCCCTATGAGCGTTTGCTCAGCGATGACCGCGTGACCGACGAATGCAAAATGGAACTGCAGCAAACGTTCTCTGCCCTCGACCCAGTGCTGTTGCTGAGTAGGATTCGCGAGGCCCAGCGAAACCTTTCGCAAAAAGAAGTTGGTAGCGGAAGTGAGGGCGTGGTCGAAATCAATCAAGATCTGGATCAGTTCGTGAAAAGTATGTCGACGGCCTGGAAGGGCGGCGAAGTTCGGGCCACTCACCGCAAGCCAATGAATGGTCTGAGGCCTTGGCGGACTCGCGCCGATCCGTTTGAGAGTGTCTGGCCACTTGTTAAACGGTGGCTTGACGAGGAGCCGGATATAAATGCCAAGAGCATTTTTCAGCGCCTTCAAGAAGTGCTGCCGGAACCATTTAAGCTTGGCCAATTGCGCACACTGCAGCGTCGCCTCAAACAATGGCGGACGGAGATAGCAAGGCAACTGGTCATCGGCTGCAATGCATCACTTCAGAAAACCACATCACAAGAAAAGGAAGAGGTCACATTGTAATGGAGGCTTCGCCCCCAAACCCCCAGGATTTAACGCCTCTCCTGCCATCCCAGCCAACAGAAAAACCGGAGCGAACTCTCTTCGCCCCGGTCTGGTCTGGCCCCTCAGTCAGCGCTCAGGTCGCATCCCTGCGTTGCCTTATCCTCTGCTAAGGTCAGACCCAGTGTGCCAAAACTAAATCGAAAAATCCAACGGCCATCAGCTACGCCACCAAACGACAGTGCGACTTCGGTAACATTTCTTGTTGAGGCAACACGGTCGGTAAGAATAGTTGTCGCTGATGGGTAACAGTAGTTGTCGCCGGACACAGGGTAAAAGTCCTTATGCAATCTTCGAAATAGCCAAACAGTAGGGGCTTGGCCAAAAAGAGTAACAGGACTTTTAGTTTTGGAAGTGGCAGGTGTCGAGTATTGCCCGCCGCTGAATCAGAGATTTGGTTTCAAAGCGGCCATGGGGGCAAGGAGTTCAACCTAACGCGGCAAGTTATTTCAAACCGCAGAAGGAGAAATGGCTTGGCCTTTAGACGAAGCGGACTTTTTCCAATGCAGTGTTGTGGAGTCGTTTCGTAGTTTTTGATCCCGGGAATCACGTAAGACCACCGTCCCCGATAGAGACGGCGGTCTAAAACAAGGTTAGTCGGCTCCTTAACTGCACCCGCTTGTACCACCGCAATTCTCGCACTTATAGCAAGAACCGTTGCGCGTCATCATACTCCCGCACTCGGAGCACAGCGGCGCATCCCCAGAACTCGCATCAAACGGCAACGTCTGTTGCGGTTCCACCACCGTCGGCCTCAGCTTCGTCGTTTCACCCGCTTCGTTATTCTCGGTAATCCCTAAGAACCGGGCACCGAGCCAGCGGAAGGTGTAGTCGATAATCGACTTCGCGTACGGCACCTGCTGATTGCCGGTCCAACCACTTGGTTCGAACCGAACATGGGGGTAAACCGGGGGGGGTAAACCGGGGGGGTAAACCGGGGTAAACCGGGGGGTAAACCGGGGTAAACCGGGGGTAAACCGGGGACGGGTAAACCGGGGTAAACCGGGGACAGCCCGCATGTTTCCGGTATTAAACCGGGGTATTAAACCGGGGACAGCCCGCATGTTTCCAAATTCAGGCAGATTCCGAAAAGTGGAAACCCGCGGACTGTCCCCACTTTAATCCCACTTTAATCCCACTTTAATCCCACTTTAATCATTAGCGCGGGGTCGCTCCCTTACGAATGGCCCAATATCGGATGCGGCTTGTACAACTCTTCCAGCTGTTTGATCTCATCCTGGCTTAGCCTTACTGCCAGCGCCGTCAGCGCGTCATCCAGATGTGGCATCTTGCTCGCACCTACAATCGGCGCGCTGATGCCTGGTTTCGACAACACCCATGCCAACGCCACTTGCATATTCGGTACTCCGCGCGCCTTGGCAACTTGAGCAAGACGCTCAGCAATGGCGAAGTCGTCGTCCTGGTTATACATGTCTTTGGCGTATTGATCGGTATTGCCGCGTGAGGTTTGCCCACCTTGCTTAGTGCGATTCCCTGCCAGAAAACCGCGCGCTAACGGCGACCACGGAATCAACCCGATGCCCTGATCGCGGCAAAACGGATTCATTTCCCGCTCTTCTTCGCGGTACACAAGATTGTAGTGATTTTGCATGCTGACGAATCGGCTCCAGCCGTTCATTTCAGAAACATGCAGCGATTGCGCGAACTGCCAGGCGAACATGGAAGAAGCGCCAAGGTAGCGTGCCTTGCCAGCTTTGACCACGTCATGCAGCGCTTCCATCGTTTCGGCGATAGGCGTGTGGTAATCCCAGCGATGTATCTGATATAGATCGACATAATCCGTTCCCAGGCGGCGCAGGCTATGGTCGATCTCGGTCATGATGGCTTTGCGCGACAGCCCTTTGCCGTTGGGATCGGGTCGCATGTGATTGAACACTTTGGTGGCAATCACCAATTCGTCACGCTTGCCGAAATCGCGCAACGCCCGCCCAGTCACTTCTTCGCTGACTCCATCGGAGTACATGTTGGCGGTGTCGAAAAAATTGATGCCCGCTTCGATGGCACGCTTGAAGAAAGGCCGGCTCTCCTCCTCATTCAGCACCCATTCGCGCCATTTGCTAGAGCCATACGTCATGCAGCCCAGGCATAGCCGCGACACCTTCAAACCCGTTTTGCCGAGATTTACGTATTCCATTCAGTTCATGATAAGAGAGTGATGAGCAGGCTGGCCGGCTTCTTGAAACGCCTGCTTTATTTAAGCAGGGACAATTTCAAAAGCCCCCTCACCCTTTTCCGTTTTTCCGCCGACAGTTCTTTGTCAGAGTACGAAAAGAACAAGGGGCGCGATGCAATATAGTCTCGATACAACGATGAACGCTGCGATGCAGAATGGCAGCTTGCAAACTGACTTGCTGTGTATGCTTGTCGAAAACATAGGCAGACATGCCGTAGAAGAGAAGCAGGAGGAACTACAGCGGTTTCAGGAACGGCTTGATCTGGAAAATAAACGACTTCGAAGCACCAAAGAGCAGACTGAATTGAAGGCAACCGTCCAGACTGTCATCGATCTGATGGCTAACCAAAACGAAGCCGTGAAGGCCGATTATAAGGTCCACACTTCTGAACTGGGCAAAGCGCTGCGGCTTATGGTGGAAACAATTAGCGAGGTCAGCAAGACGAGCCAGGTGGGAGTACACCAGCTCTCGCTGATCGAAAAGAATCTCCAAGAGGTGACAGGGGCCGAGGATGCCACGCGTCTCCGCTCAAAGCTGGCCGTGTGCCTGAAAATGATTCGCGAACACAGCGAAATTCTCCGCAGCCAATCCGAGGGGCAGGTCAACGGTCTCAAAGCATTCATGGCGGCGACCCCGGCCGGTCTGCAGGCTGCCGCAAACTTTGAAGAACCGGTCGATAAGGTCACAGGTCTTCCCACCCGCGCATTCGCTGAAAATCTACTGAATGAAAGACTGACGCGTAAGAGTGACTGCCTGGTAGGAGTCATCGCAATCAGCCGCTTCAACGGTCTGAAAGACAACTTTGGACAAGCCGTCGCAGACGATCTGGTCAAAACAGTCGCCCTTCAGTTGACGCAACGCCTGCCGGAAGCCACCGCGCTTTGTCGCTGGTCCCCCAATGCATTTATAGCGGTAACCGATATTGTTTCCAGCTATGCCGAAACTGCCCAGCAATGGCAAAAAGTCCGCGGTTTAAAAGTACAGAAACACATCGAAGACCCAACCAGGACGGCGATGGTCTCGCTAAACACTAATCTGATGCTGGAACATCTGCGGCCAAATTCGTCCAAACGCGTCTTCGTCCACGAAGTCGACCGCTTCGTAACCCAAGCCGTCTGACCCCGTCGTGCGCCACGGCGGCCTTCTGTTCGATAATAGAAGCGTGCCCGCAGCCAGCGAAAAAAAGCCGACTCCCGAACAGCTGCTCCAGCAACTCGAGTCCGACGAGGAATACCAAGCCACCGCGCGTCTCAAAATCTTTCTTGGTTACGCATCCGGCGTAGGCAAAAGCTTCCGCATGCTCGACGAAGGCCGCCGTCGTCACGAACGCGGCCAGGATGTGGTCGTCGGCGCCATCCAACCTTTTCTTAGCGCTGAAATCGCGCACACCATTTCCACCCTCGAAATCATTCCACTAAAGCAAGTCGACAACGTTTTCGTCATGGACTTGCCCACCATATTGCAGCGCGCCCCCAAAGTCTGCCTGGTCGATGGTCTCGCCTACGACAATCCTTTCAGCAGCCCCCACGCCAAACGCTGGCAGGATGTCGAGCAGCTTCTCAAAGCCGGCATCTCCGTCATCACCTCCGTCAATCTTCAACATATCGAGGAAAAGCGCGAACGCGTCGAAGCCATCACTGGCAAACACGTCACTGAAACCGTGCCGCTCCACTTTCTCCAAATGGCTGACGAGATCGTCGTGGTCGATGCCCCCGCCCAAGCCTGCCTCGATTCCGACGGTGAACCCGATGCTCGTGGCCGCCTCACCCAGCACCAGCTGTCCGAACTTCGAGAAATCGCCCTGCTCCTCGCCGCCGATGTGGTAGATAAGCAACTCGAGCGTTACCTCGCCCGCCACGGCATCGAGCAACTCTGGGGGACGCAAGAGCGCATCGCCGTTTGGCTCTCTCCCAATGCCGACTTCAAACGCATGCTCGACAGCGGCGCTCGCAATCGCGACCGCTTCCACGGCGAGCTCATTACCGTTCATTTGAATCGCCCGGAGTGGTCCCCCGAACAGCGCCAGAGTGTCCAAGAGGGCCTCAACGCCTCCCGCGCAAAAGGCGCCGAAATAGCCGAACTTGATGGCGAAGATGCCGTCGATACCGTCCTCCGCTTCGCCCGCCAGCGCGGCATCACCCAAATCTACGTCGGCCAACGCAGCCGCGACAGTTGGTGGGAACGCGCCTTCGGCAGTGACCTCGACCGTCTCATCCGTGCCGCCGAGGGCATAGACGTCCGCGTCTTCCCCCACCACTGATCACTCGCATCGCCTCCTATTGCACTCGCGATCCTGCGTACCAGGCCAGCGTCGGAAATTCCGCCAGCAGCGCAGCCGCACACGCAAGATCTTCCGCAACCTCGGGGTCCTCGGCCTTTGTGCACGGCGAGTCACAACTGTATTGAACTGGCTCCATGATTGAAAAGCGGTATCGCTTCACCCCCGCCACACCTCAGCCAAATCGCAGCAGAAATTTCTTCTCACGCTCGAAAGAACGGATGCTAACGACCTTGGGCATTTTTTCAGGAGCGGCACGCGCCAGCTTCAATAGTTCGCTCAATTTCCTGCGATCTTCTAGAACGCGACGTCGTTGAGGTGATTCCTCGTCTTGTTCCCGGCTAAGTTCTCTCCGCTGTGCCTGCACTAAGTCCCAATTGTTGTAAAGATTATGTTCCTCAAGCTGATGAGTGCGCTCGAAACGAGACGCCGCGACTTCCGCCAGAGCGGAAATTTTTGAGAATTCCTCATGCGAAGACCAGGATGAATACCACGCACTATACCTTGGGGCTCCACCCAGACGGCCATACCTAACATCCTTTGTGACAATGATTTTGTGAGTCCCGAAGCGGACCAGGAATCTCACACTGCCGTCGATCCGAGCCCAGGCGCGCTCCACATGCGGCTCTTCGGCATCGGGCGGCAGAGCCGCCAAAGTGGAAAGCCGCGCTTGATCGGTTAGCCTCTCTGCCACGTGTTTTTTGATCGCTTCGGGCCTGGGATTCCTCTTGTGTTATCGGATCATTGAGCAACTGCTCCACATGATCCAGGTGTGGAAGCAACCATCGGTCGCCAGCGCGAAGTGTGCCTGGCTGGTTCACACCAATCGCGAAACGCCGTGAGCGTCTCTTGGATTGAACTGCCGCCACTTATCCGTTCTTCGGGCATTGCTACTTTATCGATTTCTTCACAATTCAGGCTTAGCCGGCCAATTCGCGCACTCGTTGTATATTAACTGCAAACGGCTGAAAGCCAAGTTGCTTCCGCCTCGAAAGGCAAACCTATCTTGATTCAGCTCCGGCGTCCCTATTATCTCGCTTTCAGTCTTTTCCCCATCGTTCTCTTAGCGCAAACCCCCACGTTGGAAACGTTCCAGCGCGATCCCAAGCAGCCTGTCGACGAATCGTATACCCAACTCATCAAAAAATATACGACGGCACCGGCGCTAAATTCGCCCCTTACCGATTACCTTCCCGCTTCTACGTCAGTCCCAACGCCGGCGAAGGTTCTTGGCGATATCGCTGGTGCCCCCGACATCTTGCCTTATGCCGAAGATGTCTATCGTTATTTCCGTCTGCTCGCCGCCGCCACTCCGCGTGTAAAAGTGATCACTATTGGACATACCGAAGAGGGCCGTGAAATGATTGCCGTTGCGGTGGCCGATGAATCCCTTCTAAATCAAGCCAAGGAGAATAATGCACGGCTTGCACAACTTGCCGATCCGCGCACTCTCCAACTCAACGACGCCAAAGCGCAGTCCCTCGTGAATCAATCGTTCCCCGTCTACTACATCACCGGAACGATCCACTCGCCCGAAACCGGCGCGCCGACCGCGCTAATGGAACTCGCGTATCGCCTATCCGTCGACAACGCTCCCTACATTCAGTACATCCGCTCGCACATGATCACGCTCATCACGCCAGTAGTAGAGGTTGACGGTCGCGATCGCATGGTTGATATCTACAAGTGGCACAAAGCTCACCTTGGCCAAAACTGGCCGCGCCTCGCCTATTGGGGCCATTATGTCGCGCACGATAACAATCGCGACGCCATGGCCATGACTCTCGACCTCACCAAGAACGTTCTTAACACCTATCTCGATTGGCACGCACAGGTTCTGCATGACCTGCACGAGTCGGTTCCCTTCCTTTACGACAACACGGTGGGCGACGGCCCCTACAACTCCTGGATCGATCCCATCCTTACCGACGAATGGTCGATGCTCGCCTCCGACAATATGGCCCGCATGCAAAGCTTCGGTATGCCCGGCGCCTTTACCCATGGCAACTTCGATACCTGGAGCCCCGGCTATCTCATGTTTTTGGCCGGGCTTCACAATGGCATTAGCCGTCTCTACGAAACCTTCGGTAATGGTGGCGCGGACACTGAGCAGCGCATCTTATCGCCCGATCAATATTCGCGGACCTGGTACCGTCCCAATCCGCCTTACCCGACCGTGCTTTGGTCCCAGCGCGACAATAACAACTACGAAGAAACGGCTCTGCTGACCAGCCTTTCTTTCTTCGCCCATAACAGCAAGCTGTTCCTCAACAACTTCTATCTGAAGAGCAAACGATCTGTCGAGAAGCCGCTGAATGCCGGCCCAGCCGCCTATGTCCTCGCCGCGGACGCCCGTTATACAAATCGTCAGCTTCAGTTGTTGAAGGTCCTCGCGTCGCAGCATGTCGAAATTAACAGGCTAACTCAAGCCGTCACTGTCGCTCTCCCGCCGCCTCACAAAGCGGACAGCGAAGAAAAACCTTCTACGCCACCCCCACCAACTTCGCAGACTTTCGCCGCTGGGAGTTTTGTGATCCGCATGGACCAGCCCTTCTCCCGCGCCGCCGATGCACTTCTGGATCGTCAGTTCTGGTCTCCTGACGACCCGCAAAAAAATCCCTACGACGACACCGGATGGTCCTTCGGCGATCTCTTTAACGCGAAAGTTTCCCGCGTCAATGACAAGAACATCCTTTCAGCTCCCCTGTCTCCCATCTCCGATGTAAGTCAACTTCAAACCTCCGACTGTGGAACTGGACCCTTTTATGCAATCGATAATTCCGCGCAAGTGTCACTCGCGTCGCTGGTCTATGCCTTGCAAGGCGCTGCCGATCTCTCCATCTCCGAGGAGAGCTTTGAGAGCGCTGGCCAGAAGTTTGCGGCGGGATCGCTCATCGTCGGCAGCATCGAATCGGCCAAACTCCAACCATTACTAACGCAGTTCGAATTATCTGCCACCAGCATGGCCGCACGTCCCGCAGTGAGGCTGCACCACGCCGCCGCGCCGCGCATCGCGTTCATGCATACCTGGCTTTATACGCAAACAGAGGGTTGGTGGCGCTTAGCCTTCGACAACCTGCACGTGCCGTTCACTTACATCAGTACGCAAACCGCTGCTAAAGATCCGGATCTCCGCTCCAAATTCGACGTCATTATTTTTGCGCCTATCGCTGGAGCCTCCGCACAGCAGATTGTCAGTGGCCTCCCTATGTGGGCGAATCCATTGCCTTGGCAGACTACCGCGCTAACTCCCAACTTGGGCAAACTCGATTCCACCATGGACATGCGTCCTGGATTGGGCGAAATCGGCATAACTCACTTGAAAGATTTTGTGCAGCAAGGCGGCTTACTCATTACCTCCGAAGACACGGCCGAGTTCGCCATCAACTCAGGCTTCGCGCCGGGGGTCTTTGTTACACCGCGCAAGACATTGAAAGTGGTGGGCAGCGTTTTGAACTCGGCCATTGTCGACCACAAACTCCCCGTCTCTTATGGCTACGACGCTACCGTTCCTGTCTATAGTGCGAGCGGTCTGACCTTCACGGTCAGTAATTTGACCGTGAACCGCAACATCCTCACTGCTAAAGAGTACAAGCGCCCCACGGGCCGCGGCGGTCCAGACGACGACGATGTACCAGAAGGCCGCCCCGCCGAAAAAGCTCCGCCCCTGCCTGCACCCAAGGCGTGGCAAGCGACACCGCTTAACGAGGATCAGGAACGCAATAATCCCTTTGTGATTCCTGCCGAGTATCGCCCGCAGGTTATCTTGCGCTACGCCGCGATGAAGGACTTGTTGTTGTCAGGCCTCATCGAAAACGCCGATCCGGTTGCCGAACACGCCGCCGTCGTCCAAGCCCACCTTGGCCAAGGGACCGTCTTGTTGTTCGCCAACAACCCCGTTTACCGCGGCGAAACCATCGGTTCTTACGCGCTGGTGTTCAACGCAATCCTAAATTTTGGCCATCTAAAATAGCGCCTGAAAGCGCGTGGCTAATTTTCGGGTCACAAAAAAGTAAGATTTTTTTTCAAGCTTTCGTATCAACCGCTTAGCCTCTTTTTGCATGCTGGCCGCAACCGGCCGATTCATACCCTGAACTCGAAACAGGCGTTCTGCACGCTACGTGAGACGCCCGATCTAAACAGCAAAGGAACCACTAGCCATGCAAGAAACTCTTATCGAAACGGCCGTTTCGCCTGCCACAAAGCAGGTAGGCCGCCCGCGTTTGAAGCCGAGTGAAGAGCAGCGTCAGCTCGCGCGAGAAATGACGGCGCGCGGTATTTCACAGGATGACATAGCGAAACACCTCAGCATTTCCGCCCCAACTCTGCGCAAACACTTTCGTGCAGAACTGAATGCGGACCAGGCTCGAGATCAAGAGCCCACCGTCACTCAATAATAAACAGAATTATTCAATTGGGAGAAGAGCGGGCTTCTCTCTTCAAAAAAGAGGCTCGATGGCTCGCTCAATCTCGCTCTCCGTCAGCCCTGTCAGACGGATATTTCCATGTAGCGACCATCGTTCCACATGCTCGACAGTCCCACCTGGCGCTAAATCGGCTAACGGTCCGAGTGTTTCCAATTCCAGGAAATCGCCATTCGTGAAGATCTCAAACGAGCAGTGAAAATCGGGATACACCGCGCCCATTTCAGCTTGGCTTCGTTTTATGAATAATTCGCTTCCAAGCAAATAGGCCGCGCGCGTGTTCACGTTGAATAAACCTGTCTTCTGCGGTGAATGAACGGCCGCATCCTGCCGCAAAATGATGTACTTATTTGTGAACTGCCAGCGCTTATCGGCAAAGTTTGTGTATGCCCACATCACCAGCGGGTTGGTTGGCAGCAGTTGTTCGCTGTGCCCGCCACGAGCCGGCAACGCCACAATGCCCGCTCCTCCTTTAGCCATTTGGCTCAATGCCCACGGGGCAAGGCGTCGCGCCTGTTTGCCTTTGTTGGTAATGCGGTGAGTCACCTTCACGCCGCCCGCTGGTTCATACGCCACGGCGATCTCTTTCTGCAAACCAGTTTCGGGCTCAACCGCCTGCAAAAGCGAGATCTCGCCTTCGCTGACCGTCGCCTCCACGGGCCCATTATCGAGCGCATAGGTATCAGGCTTCACTTCGGGAGAAGCCCACAACCGATGGCCGCCGCGCATCGCCCACCAGGGCTCGCCGCTCTTGCCAAGCTGATCCGCAATTTCGACAAACAAGTTTTGTCCGCCAACGAAGCTGTAGCGCATCACGCGCGGACCAATATCAGTGGTGACTACCAATTCGGTTTCACCATTCGTCAAGCGGTAGCAATTTGGCCAACCGGCGTAGGGAACTTTCTCAACTGTAGTTTGGGGCATTAAGTCGTTAGTGCTTGATTGCGAGAATGGCGTCTACCAGCGAATCCGTCCGGCGGAATTGCACCGTGGAAAAACCCGCGCCGCGCAGCAACGACGAGTACTCGCCCTCGGTCCGCTCGCGCCCATCCGTGCAAACGAGCATATTCAAGTCTTGCATCAAAGTGTAGACCGGTCCGCCGCGGTCATCGTCTACCAGCGTTTCAGTCACTAGCAAAGCGCCTTGCCTCGGCAGAGCCAACAAGATCTTGTGCAGCAGGTTGTCAATCTTCGGATCGTCCCAATCATGCAGAATGCGGCCTAGCACGTAGAGATCGGCTCTGGGCAGATCTCCGGCGAAGAAATCGCCCGTAACAAATTCGATACGATCAGCAACGCCGGACCGCGCAATATATTCCCGCGCGAAAGGCTCAACTGCGGGCAAATCCATGACTGTCGCTCTCAACGTTGGGTATGTCTTGCATGCTGCGATCGAAAGATGCCCGGTCGCGCCGCCCAGGTCCACCAGGTGTTTAAAGCGCGAAAGGTCGAAGGCGTTGACAATGCGGGGTGAGGCTAATTGCCCGAAGCCATGCATGCCGCCGAGAAAACTGCGTGTTGACGTTTCATCGCGGAAGTAGAAATCGAAGAGCGCGGAACGACTGCCGAATGCCTGTGTCCAGCGGTTCGAACCTTCACGAACCGCATCGTCGATATGACCCCACAGCTTGTAGAGCGATTGATCGGAGTAGACAATGTAGCCGGCCAAGGTCTCTGGGCTTGCCTTCGTCAGAAAGCGCGTGGCCATGTTGGTGTTGGCGTACAGTTCGCCGTCGCGCTCCACCAAATGCAGCGCAACACAGCCATTGAGCAGCCGCGAAAGCGCCGGCCGGTCCAACGAAAGCTGCACGGCCAATGCCGCACAAGTCTGCGGACCCTTCGCCAGTTGATCGAATATCCCCAGCCGGACAGCCGCAAACATCACTTTCGATCGGCGAAAGGCTTCAATCAAATCGAGGACGGTAGAGGCTTCCGGTTCATGATTCATGCGAAATGGTCGAACCCTTTGGATTGTAGCGGGTGGCCGTCCATAAACACGGATTCACGCTGCTTGCGCGTGATCACACCGATTTCGCTCATTCCCAGCGGTATGGCAATTTTCGGTGCTGCGGTAAACAGCAGTTCGTAATCTTCCCCGCCGTCGAGCGCCTGCTCCAGCGTTGCGTGACGCGCCACAGGAAGCCGCTTTGCAGTAATTTCCGCAGAAACGTTCGATGCAACACATAGCCGCGCCAAATCGAGCGACAGCCCATCGCTCAAATCGATCGCCGCCGAGACGCCGAGTTCACGCAGCAATAGCCCGGCCGCTAGCCGCGGCTTTGGAAGGATGGGCTTTCCTCTTGCGAATGCATAGGCCGCTGCTCCGAGCTTGCCGGTCACATAAATGCGCTGGCCCGGCTTGGCGCCGCTTCGCAATAGAGCCTTGCCGCGCGGAACTCGGCCACCGCATGTTACATCAGCGACAACTTTGTCGAAACGCGCAAGATCACCGCCAGCTAGCGAAATGGAGTGGCGGGCGGCCGTGCGTAGCAACCCTTGATAGAAGCCTTTCACGAATGGTCCGCCCAGTTTTGCTGGAACTGCCAGCGAGACCAGACAGAACACCGGTACAGCGCCCATCGCGGCCAGATCGGAAAGACTGCGGGCCAGCGCTTTCTCTCCAATTGCAGCCGGTGAGTGGGTCTTCAAAGTGAAGTGCCGGTCTTCCAACACGAAATCAGAAGTGAAGACCAGATCCTCGCCTCCACTCGGCCGGATGATCGCGCAATCGTCGCCAATCCCCCGGATCAAACGTTTGTCTCGATAGCTGCTAGCTGCTTGCCGCTGGATCTGCTCGATGATCTCGGTCTCGCGCATCAGCTTGCAGCTGCCAGCACTAACCCCGCAGGCAGCTCCTCGCCAAAAATCCTGCTCGAACCGGCGAGATCTTGCTCCGCACCTGAAAGCTGTCGCAACAACTCCGCCGCTCGCGAACTCGTTTCTACCGCACTACGTACTTTATCCAAAGTTGCTGGCGGCAAATCGCGGGCCGTATCGCCAGTTTGCTGTGCCATCTGCACGATTGCGTCTAACAGTGCGGGTGTGTGCGGCAAGCGCAACAATCCTTCAATCCAGCGCGCGGCTACCGCTGGGGACACCACCAAATTTATGGGCCCGCTGAACAGTTTCCGCGCACCTAAACGCGAGAGACACCATGTCCCTGCATCCAACATGTCGCCGCGTTTCACGATATCCAACAGCGCATCGCCTAATTGCGCTTTCGTCTGCGTGGGAAGCAATTCAAGACTCGAGGCCGTCCGCCACATCTCGCGAAATAGACTCTGGTTTAACCTTTGCTTGTTCTTTTGTTTCGGCAGCAGCGCCGGCGAAAGCCGCTGATAGATGTCCGCCTGCTGATTGCGATTCAAGCCTCCCGCGATGCGCCCGCAGAAGATCCACCAATCAATTTCACACTGGACCTGATTACCAAATGTAATGCCGCTGGCGTAAATCCGCCGCGCTTGCTCGATGCGGAAATCGTCACCTGGAAAGCCGAACCCCGGCCGCAAACAAAAGCCCGTGAGATTCAGCCAGCGTACTTCATGCGGAGCGTTTTTCCGCCGTCCCTCGGCTAGCGTCAGCAGCTTGTCTGCCAGCGCGCGCACCGTCGCCAGCGGCCACGATAAACGTCCCAATCCAAGCGCTTGTTCCAGCTTTGCGGGTAGCTGCTCGGGCGTGTGTCCCGAACCGTGCTTACCGAAAATTTGTTCAATCAATGCTTCAGCCGCAGCCAGCGCCTCCGCGCTAATCACCGCACTTGAGCGAACTCCAACCGCCGCCGGCTCCGTCGGGCTTCCCGTTTTGCGTAATTGAAACTCAAGCTGCCAGCGATGTTCGCTAATTTTTGAAGCGGCCCACGTTTCAAGCGTGCCCACTTCGCTCAACCTCGCACCCAACGTCACCGGAACCAGCCGCTCCCCGCCCTTGCCAAAGCGAATGACCGCATGCAACGGCGCATGTAAACGCGGGTCGCTTGCCGGATCGCTCAAATCCCCATCGCCTGGCAATGTCACCACGTCGCCTGCGGCATCTTCAGTGCGGCTCAACGAACTGTATAAACGAAAGGCCACTGGCGTATTGGCGACCAATTGCAATTCCGGCTGCGCCAGTTTGATTTCCGTGCCCTCTTCCGTGCCGCGCGGCATAAGACAAACTGCTTTGATTGCGCTCGTATCTGCTTCTGCGCCTTGCACGCCCAGGAAGTAGGCTCGCGGCAAGCCACCGCGCACCAAGACGCCACTGCCGGATGCGCGCACGTACGAATAATAGGCCGCGCCCATCGCTACTGCCAAATCCAAATCTTGATTCTCAAAAATCACCGGCGCACGGCCGAACCAATGCGCCACCACATCACGCACGCGGTCGCGAAACATCTGCGGAATAAAGAAGCCGCCGTTGAACAGAATCGCGTCAACACCGCGTTCTGCCGCCGGCGAGTTCTTCAAAAAATCGGCGAGATGCCGCGTTATCGCCGGATCGGAAACATAGGGCAATCCGAGTTCACGAAATACACTCTGCTTTTCCTGCTGCGGTTTGTCGTTCAATTCGCACGGCGGCAGGAATCCGCCTAGCGCTAGTTCCAGCAGTTCCTCACGCGTAATCGCCGTCTTCAGCGTGCCGCCAATGAGAGACGCACCGGTGCCAACGATCGTCACTTCCACGCTAGCCGGACCATTCGGCGCGAGCATACTTTCCTTCGCAGCCGAACACTGCCGGCGCAACGCACTCCGTTGCCGCAGCGAGAGTGTCTTGCCTAACTTCGATTCCGCTAACCATGAAATCGTCAGATCGAGATTGTCGCCGCCCAACAAAAGATGCCGCCCCACCGTGGTCCGCGTGAACTGTACGCGATCGCCTTCCCGATCTACCCGCACCAAAGTGAAATCGCTGGTCCCGCCCCCCACATCGCAAATCAAAACGATCTGCTTGTCGAACAGCTCCTTGTTCGAACGAGAAAGATGGCCTGCAATCCACGCATAAAACGCCGCCGCTGGCTCTTCGAGCAACGTTAAATTGTGAATCCCGGCATCGCGCGCGGCTTGCACCGTTAATTCGCGAGCTTCTTCATCGAAACTCGCCGGCACCGTAAGCACTACTTGCTGATCTGCCAGCGGCTCCGTCTTCAGCCGGTTCCAGGTATCGCGCAAGTGTTCCAAGTAACGCGTCGAAGCCTCCACTGGCGAAAGCACGCGACCTTCTTCTTGCGAATCCCAGGGCAGAATCTTGGCCGTGCGATCCGCTTCCGAATTCGAGAGCCACGATTTCGCCGAATGCACCGTCTTCGTTGGCACCAGCGCGCCTTGATCGCGCGCATAAGCGCCTACTACTGGCGGCTCACTCAAATAAAGGAATGATGGCAGCGTCCGCAAAGCACCGCTGCGCAGCTGATCGAGCTGCTGCTCAATCGGCAAAAGATGAATCGGCGGGAAGTCCGCTTCCGCCGCCTCGCGCGGATCGATATAGGCTAGCGCCGAATTGGTGGTTCCTAAATCGATACCGACGTTCATGCCTGGGTGGCCTTTTCCCGCACGTTAAATTCGAGTTTCCAGCGCCGCCCATCGGCCGCCACACACCATAATTCCAGCATGCCCGTTTCCGTCACATAGGTCTCTAGGGTAACCGGCACAATCTCTTCGCGCGTACCGTCGGTATGCGGTGGCAAAAATACTTCGATCGGCGCCAGCTCTTCCAAGCTGTCCGAAATTTCGTCCAATAAAACTCCGGCAGCGTCGCCGTGCCGCGACACGGAAGAAAAGAAGCGAAATTCCGCAGGTTCACCCACTACCAACGCAAACTTCCGTTGCGGCAACTCGACTTTGGATCCTTCTTCCAAACCGAAAGGCACCACCGTCAAGGCTTTCATGGGCGCGGGCAAGCCGGGCACAGCGGGCAGTGAACTTTCAATGCCAACATAATAAGTCCGCGGCACACCTCCACGAATGCGCACGCCTTTACCGGTACGGGCAAAGCCATAGTACGCCGCGCCATGCGCTACTGCATGCATTAAATCGGCTTGTTTGCTTTCGTTTTTCAGCTCGACCACAGCATTTGGCTGCCACGAATTCAGCACTTCAAAAAGCCGCTGCTCAATCGCCGAAGCCTGCAAAACGCCGCCATTCAGAAGTAGATGTGTCGGCTGGGCATTGCCCGCATTCCGGAGGAATTGCGCCAGATGCTTGGTCACAGCCGCATCCGCCGCGTAATTTAAACCGACTTCCGCCAGCGCGGCGCGCCGATTCCGTTGCGGAGCCGCATCCGCAGGCACCAACGGAAAGAACCCTTCTACAATCAAGCCGCGAATTTCGTCGCGCGCGATTTTGCCCTTAATCGTGCCGCCCACTAACCCCGAACCGCGTCCCAGAATTGTCAACGGATGATTCGCGCCCGCCCCATCGGCTAACAGCGTTTCTTTAGCCGTTCGGCATTGTTGCCACAACGAATGGAATTGCAGCGCGTCCAGCTTTGTTCCCTTGTCGGCAAACTGCTGCTCGGCAAAACGCGCTACCGCGAGATCCATGTTGTCGCCGCCGAGCAAAAGATGGTCGCCCACGGCGATACGCTCCAACTGCAGTTCACCATCTTTCTCAGTCACAGAAATCAGCGTGAAATCAGTCGTGCCGCCGCCGATGTCGACCACCAAAATCAGATCCGCGGGTTTGACCAGTTCGCGCCAATTCGGATTGCGCTCAATCCATGCATAGAACGCTGCCTGTGGCTCTTCAATAATGGTCACTTCGGGATAGCCAGCCAGCTTTGCTGCCCGCTGCGTCAGGTCGCGAGCTGCCGCATCGAACGACGCGGGTACGGTGATCAGCACAGTCTGCTGCGCAAGCTTGGCGTCTGGATGCGCATGATCCCAAGCCGAGCGTAGATGCAGCAAATACTGCCGTGACGCTTCCAACGGAGAGATCTTCGCCACTCCTTCGGGCGCGTTCAGCGGCAAAAGCGGCTGTGTTGGATCGGCAGCCTGATTCGACAACCACGACTTGGCAGAACTGACCAAGCGACCGGCATTTTCAACACCGCGTAACTTTGCGAATCGCCCCGCAATAAAAGAAGGCTGGCCATTCCAGGGCAGCGCGAGTGCGCCTTCCACAAATTCCTTCTCCCCCGGTAGGTAAAGCGCCGAAGCCAGCAAATCGAAATCCGCCACCTCTCCGGCGTTTGCCAGCTGCGGCACCGGAAACAACGCTACCTCCGGCGTTTCAGCGGACCCATTAAGCGGCGCATACGCCAAGGCACTGTTGGTCGTGCCTAGATCTATACCAATAATGAACTGCGACATGAAAGATTGCGATTATTCAATTTCAATTTCGGCTGGCGCGATGATGCTCACATCCTGTTTGCCGATCACCGGTAGATTGATTGCCGTCGCTTGCCAACCGCGATGCCGCAACAAACCGCCCGCTGCCTTGCCACTCGCGGGAACATTGCCAATCAGTTTGATGCGGTTCGGATCAGGCGCTTTGCTCCCATCGAGTTTCTGGTTGGTACCTTCCACTCCATCAATGACCGGCGTCAAGGTAACGTGCCTCGCCAAACTGGCCTTTGCGTCGGCATGCACCGATCGCACAGCCGCTCCCACCTGGTCGTCAGAATAGGCGGCAATGTCTTCCATTAAAAAGTCGATGAGCCGCGCGTCGCGTTGCAAGGTTTGTAAGATCTGCAGCGCCCCATCCGTAATCTTTATCTTCGGTGGTTCCGGCGCTGCTGCCGCCACCGGTTTGGCCTTTAGGTAGCCGAATTCCGACGCTACGGACTCGGGCAAAACTCCGGAAAACAGAATCGAGAAAAAACTGCTAAAGGCAGCGGAAATTCGGGACAAAGAACGACCTCGTCAGTTGACAGGATATCAGTCTGAGATACATTCAATCCTATGCACATTAGCTCAGATCCTGCCGTACATCCTTTATTTCTGCCTCTTTCTTGTCGTTCTCGACCTGCTGCACATGCTCAAAAGCATCACCAGGAGCCTCGAAGTTCTATCAGGTCGCAGCGGCAGCCGCCGTTCAAAATAGTTCTCCCGACAAATTTATTCACCGCATGCTCATATTTGGTAAACATTCCCAGGTTAAGTTAGTTGCGGGTAGGATAATCCGTCCATCAGAGCGGCTAAATCAATCTTCTCCATCCAAAACCCTACTTTCTTCCCGGGGCTCCTCATCGTGGGAGCCTCGCTTCTTTTTCTATAGGGCCGTTGCTAGACTGCTATCAGGTGCGGGGACGTAGCTCAGATGGATAGAGCGGTCGCCTCCTAAGCGACAGGTCGGCAGTTCGAATCTGCCCGTCCCTACCAGGTCTCCAAATCCCATCGTCCGCTTCGACCTAGTGTTGGCGATCACACTGCATAGTCAATCCAGCGACCCAGCGCACAAACTGAACCATCTTTTCTCCTGCCAAACACAGGGAAACCTTGCCAATGCAGCCATTGCTGCGATATCGTAGGCTCCAATGAGCATGAAAAAACTGATCTGCGGCAAATCCCCGTTGCTGTCCGCAGCGGCCCTGTTTCCCATCCTCTCCACGCTTGTCAATGCACAGGAGAGAAGCGCTCAGGCCGGGGGCGAAGCGAATCTGATTCTGCCTGACTTATCGCAGGCCACATTTTTCGGCGGGGCCATTACTGGCCAAGCACTGCTGACGAGCGGCTTACTCGTCGTCGCGCTGGGTTTGGTTTTCGGTCTCGTGATCTTTTACCAACTGAAAAACGCGCCGGTTCACAAATCGATGCTCGAAGTATCCGAGCTCATTTACGAAACCTGTAAGACGTACCTCATTACCCAAGTCAAATTTCTAGTAATTCTGGAAGCCTTTATTGGCACCATCATTGTTTTCTACTTTGGATTTCTGCAGCACTTCAGCGCCATCAAAGTGTTCATCATTTTGATGTTCAGCATCATTGGTATTTGCGGCAGCACCGGCGTCGCCTGGTTCGGCATACGCGTAAACACGTTCGCCAATTCGCGCTGCGCGTTTGCCAGTTTGAAAGGCAAGCCGTACCCCTGTTATGAAATTCCACTGAAAGCCGGCATGAGTATCGGCATGCTGCTGATCAGCGTGGAACTCGTGCTGATGCTGTTCATCCTTTTGTTTATTCCGAAAGACTACGCGGGCGCTTGTTTCATCGGCTTTGCCATTGGTGAGTCGCTGGGCGCGGCTGCGTTGCGCGTGGCTGGCGGCATCTTCACGAAAATTGCCGATATCGGCGCCGATCTGATGAAAATCGTTTTCAAAATTAAAGAAGACGATGCTCGCAACCCTGGTGTCATTGCCGATTGCACGGGCGACAATGCCGGCGACTCGGTTGGCCCAAGTGCCGATGGTTTCGAAACCTATGGCGTAACTGGCGTCGCGCTGATTTCGTTCATCGTGCTCGCTGTGAACAGCCCCTTAGTACAAAGCCAGTTGTTGGTCTGGATTTTCGCCATGCGCGTCATGATGGTCATTTCATCCGGCGGCTCTTACTTAATCAACGCTGCCTTGGCCAAAGCGAAATACGCCACTGTTGACAAGATGAATTTTGAAGCGCCCCTGACCAACTTGGTTTGGTTAACTTCGCTGCTTTCCATCGCGGCCACTTACCTCGTTTCGTATCTCATGATTCCGGAACTCGGCGGCGACCCAACCTTGTGGTGGAAACTGTCGTCGATCATCACCTGCGGAACGCTGGCGGGAGCCGTCATACCTGAATTGGTAAAGGTTTTCACATCCACAAAATCGGGGCACGTGCGTGAGGTCGTAGCCTCGTCGCGCGAAGGCGGCGCGTCGTTAAATATTCTTTCCGGTTTCGTGGCTGGCAATTTCAGCGCCTATTGGCTGGGCCTGGCTATCTTGTCTTTGATGGGGATTGCTTATGGCCTCAGTACGCTCGGCGGTATGGACAACTTGATGATGGCGCCTGCCGTCTTTGCTTTTGGCCTGGTGGCGTTTGGCTTCCTGGGAATGGGTCCGGTTACGATCGCCGTCGATTCTTATGGTCCTGTAACTGATAACGCGCAATCGGTCTACGAACTCTCCACCATCGAACAGATTCCGGGAATCGAAAACGAAATTAGCCAACAGTTCGGCTTCAGACCGAACTTCGAAGAGGCCAAAGCTCATTTGGAAGAAAACGATGGCGCGGGCAACACGTTTAAGGCGACTGCGAAACCGGTACTAATCGGTACCGCCGTCGTGGGCGCAACGACGATGATTTTTTCGATCGTAGTGGCCCTGACGCATGGCTTGCGTCCCGACATGATCGTCAATTTATCTATCCTCCATCCGCCGTTCCTGCTGGGCTTGATTGCCGGCGGTGCGATTATTTATTGGTTCACGGGTGCATCGGCCATGGCCGTTACTACTGGCGCTTATCGCGCGGTGGAATTCATCAAGGCCAATATCCACTTAGAAGGCGCCATCAAAGCTTCCGTTGAGGACAGCAAAAAGGTGGTGGAAATTTGTACCCGCTATGCTCAACGCGGCATGTTCAACATCTTTTTGACGGTGTTTTTCGTGACGCTCGGGTTTGCGTTTATCGAGCCGTACTACTTCATCGGCTACTTGATTTCGATCGCGCTCTTTGGTTTGTACCAAGCCATCTTCATGGCGAACGCCGGTGGTGCCTGGGACAACGCCAAGAAGATCGTGGAGACGGAACTAAATATGAAGGGCACTCCGCTGCACGATGCCTGCGTAGTGGGCGACACCGTGGGAGATCCGTTCAAGGACACCTCGTCTGTGGCGCTCAATCCGATCATCAAATTCACCACGCTGTTCGGTTTGCTCGCGGTTGAACTTGCGGTTTCGCTTGAAGAGGGCGGTAGTCCCGTGCTCGGCAAATTCCTCGCAGTCGCGTTTGTGCTTGCGTCCATGTATTTTGCCTGGCGGTCGTTCTATAAAATGCGCATCAGCGGATCGGACGACAACGTTCCGGCAACACCATCGCGGCCTCTCGAATCGACTGTCCATTCCGCTTAACTATTTCGGAAATGGCCGTTTGAGGACGTTTCCGTTCAGTATCCACAGGCCGGCTGGTTCTCCCGCAAGTAGGCAGGGCCAGCCGGGACTTTTGTTGCTGTTCGCGCGGCATCTGAGTCAAAAATCCTATTATGCTGATATGCGACAAAAAAGACTAACGATCCTGCTATTTCTTGCGAACGCGTGTTTGGCTCAGCAGGTTGACCCCGCAAGTGTTGGCATGGATCAGCACAAGTTGGCGGAAATTCCCGCCCGCATGCAGGAATTTGTCGCGGCCGGAACGATCTCGGGTGTGGTTACGATTCTGGCGCGCCATGGCAAGATGGTTGAGTTCGATGCGGTCGGCCTGCGCGATATCGAAACCAATTCGCCTATGCAGAAAGACTCTCTCTTTCGTATTGCTTCACTGACCAAGCCGGTCACTTGCGCCGCGATTATGACTTTGGTCGATGAGGGGCGCGTTGCCCTGATTGATCCCGTGGAAAAGTATTTGCCTGAGTACAAGGGCCTGAAGATGAATCCATGCCGCGCGGGTTCAGGAACGAATTGTCAGGGCGTCGTGCCCCATCGGCCCATCAACATCGAAGATTTGATGACTCACACTTCCGGCCTCCCTGGTTCGGTTGACAATGGCAAAGGACCGGAACCCAAAACTCTCGCAGAATTGGTCAGTCGCGGTGCGCATACTGAATTACTTTTCGAACCGGGTACGAGTTGGAATTACAGCAATATTGGCATCGATATTTTGGGACGTATTGTTGAAATCGTCGGCAAGACACCTTTCGACGAGTATCTGAAGGAACACATCTTCGACCCGCTTGGCATGAAGGATACGAGTTTCGTTGTTCCCGCGGAAAAGCGTGAGCGTATGGCAACGCTCTATAATTTTTCGAGCGGCAAACCCGAACGTGTGGACGCACAGTGGGGAAATGCCGGCGCCATTCCATCGCCGGCGGGCGGCCTCATCAGCACAGCCGCCGATATGCTGCGTTTCAACGAAGCTATGCGCAACAAAGGCGAACTGAATGGCAAGCGCGTTCTCTCGCCTGCTGCCGTAGAACTCATGACTATCAATCATACGGGCGATATGGAGGCGGGTTGGGTCACTGGCGTGGGTCACGGATTCGGTTATGAAGTCGTTCGGGAAGTTCGCGGCATGTTCCGCTACAACTCCATCGGCACCTTCGTCAAAGGTGGCGCCTACCGAACTTATGAGTGGGTCGATCCAAAGCGCGATTTGGCCGGCGTAATTATGATGCAGCGCACCAACGGCGGCGGCGATTCATCCGACGAAACAAATGCGTTTATCGCTATCAGTACCGCTGCTGTGGAACGCTAAATCTTTTGTGTTTTCCAGGTGCCGCGTCTAAACAGCGTGAGCGCCACCAGAGTGAACACGATATCGGCGATCGGCACGGCGGTAAACGCGCCACGTGGACCCCAACCAAGGTGGATGGCGAACCAGTAGGCCAAAGGAATTTGGCATGCCCAGAATGCCAGGATATTGATGAGGGTCGGAGTCATCGTATCGCCCGCGCCGTTGAATGCTTGCATCAGGACCATGCCCCAGGCATAACTGACAAACGCTAGACCGAAGATCGCCAAACAGGAGACAGCTGGAGACGCCACCGCCGGATCGCGCGTGAAAATGGCGACCAGCACGCTAGGAAAGAACACAAACGCGACCGACACCAGGCCCATGTAAATCATGTTGTAGAAACCTGTGCGGTAGACCGACTTTTCAGCGCGTTCGGGTTTCTTTGCCCCGAGATTTTGACCGACTAACGTGGCCGCAGCGTTGCTCAGTCCCCATGATGGAAGGATGGCGAACACCAGCAAACGGACGGCTATGGTATAGCCTGCTACAACGGCGCTTCCGAATGACGAAACAATTCTGATGAGTGCGACCCAACTCGCGGTGGCGATCAGGAATTGCGCAATGCCAGTGCTTGATACGCGCAGTAAATGCCACATCACAGGGAGATTGAGCCGCAACTGGGCGCGGTGAATGACGATGCGATTGGCGCCCGAATTCATCGCCCAGAGCTGAAACAAGACGCCAATGCCACGGCCCGTCGTGGTGGCGACAGCAGCGCCTAAAACTCCGAGTCGTGGGAACGGTCCCCAGCCGTTGATCAAACACGGGTCGAGAACGATGTTGATGGCATTGGCGATCCAGAGTGCCCGCATCGCCAAAGCCGCATCGCCGGCGCCCCGAAAAATGGCGTTGATCAGAAAGAGCAGAAAGATTACAGCTGAGCCACCGAGCATCACTTGCGTGTAGCGCGCATTAGCTTCAACTTCCGGAGTGCTGCCCATCAGATGAAGAAGCGCTGGGGCTTTCAGGATGCCGACAACTCCTACGACGGCGGAAAGAATCAACCCAAGGAGAATCGCCTGCACTGCCGACTCGGCCGCACCCGCGGGATCTTTCTCTCCTATACGGCGCGCGACAAATGCGGTAGTGGCCATGCTTAAGCCAATGGCGACACCGAAAACCAGGGTGAGGATAGATTCAGTGAGCCCGACGGTGGCGACGGCGTTTGGGCCCAGTCTTGCGACGAAGAAGACATCGACAACCCCAAACAGCGATTCCATTGCCATTTCCAGGATCATTGGAATCGCGAGGAGCATGATAGCGCGGTTCAAGTCGCCTTCGGTGTAATCGTAGCGGGAGCCGAAGAGTGCTTCTTTCAACATGGAAATCCTGACGCGGCTACGACAGGAGTAGAATGGGCGAAGCGCAATTGCCTACCACTGTGAGACGGCTTGCTCCTATTGTCATATGTCGCAAAAAGTAAATGTGGATCGTAGAGATTTCTTGAAGGGTGCGGCTGGGCTGGTGCTTTCGTGTGGACACGCGGTCGGCCGGCAAACGCCACCGGCGCCGGTGCCGCCACCGAAAAAGGCCCGTATTACTTCGAGCGTTATGCTTTGGACGCTGCAGGGTACGTTCGATGAAAAGCTAGCGACGGCAGCCGATGCCGGCATTCAGTCGGTGGAACTGATCAATGAATATGAAGATTGGTCCGACGCCGACGCAGCAAAGTATAAGCGGATGGTCGCTTCTTACGGCATGCATATGGACACGATTCTAGCTTCGAAGGATTGGGTAAAGAGGCCGGTTTCGTTGGTGAATCCGGCGCATCGGGAAGCGTTTCTCGCTGATGTCAAGCATGCCATTATCTGGGCTAAGAAACTGGATGTGCCGCAGATTATTTTGATGAGTGGCAACGTGCAGCCGGATATGACGCATGAGGCGCAGTATGCAAGTCTGGTGGAGAGTGCCAAAAGGGCAACGGACTTAGCGGAAGCGGCGGAGGTAACGCTGATTATTGAAAACCTCAATAGTAAGGTGAATCATCCGAATTACTTTCTCTGCAACGCCGCTGAAGCATTGAAGCTAGTGAAGGAAGTGGATCACCCGCGCTTGCGGTTTCTTTACGATCTGTATCACGAACAGGTGCAGAATGGCGATCCGCTGGCGATTATGAAAGAAGCCGAGCCGTATGTAGCGGTCTATCATGTGGCGGATGCTCCAGGGCGCCACGATCCAGGAACGGGCGAGATGAAGTGGACGGAGTTGTATTCAGCGATTGGTAAGTCGAGTTACGCGGGTTACGTTGCGATGGAGTATTTGCCGGTCCCGGTGGATCAGGCGAGCAGTTTGATCAAGGCGGTGACGGCGATGCGCAGTGCGTTGAATGTAGGGCAGACGGAGAAAGCGGCGTAGGCCGTGAAGGTCGGTCCTGGGAAATACTCAGAATAAAGAAAGTTGGGTGGGTTCAGAAATAGCAGCGGCCAAACGTCCGGGAATTTGTACGGGGAGATCCCACTGTTCGAGAATCCAGCTTGTTTCCCATTCCACTTGACCGAGAGCCGCGAGATCTCCGCGCACTTGCATGGCACTGGAGACGCGCGCCAGCAGGTCGTACGCTTCGGCTAACCTGCCATAGTCTTTCAACACAGCCACCGCGGCCGAGCAGAGGGAGCAAGCGTGCGGCCAGCTTTCTTCCGTGAGGATCTCGGGCGAATCAAGGTGTGATTCAACATCCCCTAATGCGGCGAGACACTTCTCGGCGTTGCGCTTCCACGAAGAAAACAAGCGCAGCAATTCCGGCAGCGGGCGGCGCGGCTTTGTTTCGCTGTTCTCGATCAATACGACTGACGCTTTGCCGCCCAAGTCGACCAGCTCATTTGCCGCTGAATCGAGATTCTCGAACAGCAAGAGAATGCGGTGCTCGCGGCAATAGTCGCGTAAGGCTTGGGCGTTTTCTTCCCAGTCACCCTCGAGGCGCAGACTCAATCCATGCGCGATATCTCCCAATACGCCCGGTCTGCCCCGACGAGTAGAGTCGAGCCAGACGACGACCTCAAAATCCGCCTGGCGGGCGTGGGCGAAGGACAGAGCTGTGTCCCGGTCGGAAACGTGCATGAACTCGGGCCAATCGGCTAGCGCTTCGAGTAACTCGAAATCACTCTGCACGGCTGGACGATCCGGCAGTTTGGACGTCGGCGCTACGGGTATCAACTGCGACAAGAGCCAGCGCTTGAGAGAGCGGCGGCCGGCGGTGAAATCGCGGGCTAAATCGAAGAACGTTTCTTTGCGCAACACAGCCGGAAATTTGCATTCGCGCAAGAGGACGAAAGCGATGCGTGTGCGCAATTGCTTGGGCTGTTCGAACAAAATCGATTCCCAATGGGCGCGTGGCCAGGCGGGCTCGGTAGAATCCGGCGAAAGCAAGACGAGCACATAATCGAGTGAAAGGCCTGTCTCAATCGAGTCCAGCAAATCTGCGCCCATCTGCATGACGCCATCTTCTATAGCTACTGGACAATTCGTTTCCAGATAACAGCGAAGTTCAGTGGCCGCACCCGCATCGACAGGCGAATAGCAAATAGCAGTGGAACGCATCAAGGGTTATTATGGCAAGCGTTGATAGATGCGCGTTCCTTCCGCTACTGGCTGCTGGCACCATAAGAGAATGATGCTAACGCGGAGGTGCATTTTGTCTCTGATGGCTGGTTCGGGCGCGCAGTTTGGAGCTATGGCAGCGGCGCGTCGTTATGCTTTTGAATATTGGGACGTTTTCACGCGCGTTCCGCTGCACGGCAATCCGCTGTGTGTGTTTCTGGATTCGCGAGGGTTGACCGACTCGGAAATGCTGGCGCTGGCGCGCGAGACAAATCTATCGGAAACAACGTTCGTGCTGCCGGAGAATCGTCTGCGGATTTGGACGCCGGTGGAAGAGTATCCGTTTGCAGGACATCCTACGCTGGGGACTGCGATGGCGCTGCGCAAGCCTGGCATGAAGCAAATTGTGCTGCAGGAAAAGATTGGGCCGGTGGCGGTGGATTTCGAAGATCACCCGGACGGCTTTACCTATGGCGAGATGCTCCAGCCGGAGCCGCTGTTTGGGGAAACACACAAGGCGCAAGATATGGCCCGCCTTTTGAATATTGCAGTAAGCGATTTACTAGCTGATGCGCCCATTGTGAACGTTTCAACGGGACGCGCGAATTTATTGGTCATGTTCAAGAAGCTGGCGACTATTCTGACGCTGCAGCCGGATTGGAGACAGATTCGCGAATATTTTGCGGCAGGTGACAAGCAACGCGGGTTCTATTTTCTTACGCCGGAGGTGGCGAGTTCAACCGCGCGTTTCCATGCGCGCAAATTGACGCCCCGTGGCGAGGATCCGGCGACAGGGTCGGCGGCGGGCTGTGCGGCGGCTTATTTTGTCCGCCAGGGTTGGGTGAAGGCGGGAGAGCGGATCAGCCTTGAGCAAGGCGCAGAAATGGGACGGCCTAGCGAGTTGTTTGTCTCGGCGGAAAAGAGGGGAGACACAATTCGCCAGGTGCGAGTGGGAGGGTATGCGGTGAGGTCCTTGCGGGGAGAGTTAGAGCTGGCTTGAGGCGAAGGCGCCGATTTACGGGCGTTCCCAAAGCGTCCGTTGCTGGGTGACGATCTCGATAAGGATCGATTCGCGCTGGCAGCGGTTATCCATTTCCCACGCCAGCAGTCCGGCACGCTCTGCTTCGGTGTGCGCGCGCCTGTTTTCCGCCGCAGCTCTGCGGATTTCACGATTGCAACGGTCCAACCGGTCATAGAGAGTAGACATATCGATTTACCTGCTAGGTCTTTTCCAGGAGCCTACGCGACAATTCGGCGCTTTGGCCACATCTCTGTAGTGACATTTTTGGCTTTAGCGTTGCATTTTGTCTTTTCACGCGCCGTCGCCGGAAAAATTGCCAGCGGACCAGCACGCATGGTTGTTAGCGTAACTCGGAATTGCGGGCGCTAGTCTTTGATTTCTACTTGCAGGGTTTTTGCGCCAGTGACGGCGTAGCCTGGGACGGAGATCGTGAGTTGGCCGGCTTCGGAGCCGCGGGTCGCTGCGTTGGTAGCACTGCCGCTGGCTGAAGACGATGGATCGGCCAGGATCAACATCGCGGAGGGGGGCGGATCGGGCATCTCGTTCTCGGGGCCAGTTCCCTTCACCAAAAAGGCCGGCTGCGGACGCCAAACTCTGATATACAAACCCTCGCTGGAGTGATAAAGATTGATGGCCTCAATCAGCCGCTCGGCATTCTGGAGCGAGGACTGTGCGAGGCCAGCGAACTCGGCAAAATTTTGCTGGGTGGCATCGCCGATGGTGAAATTCAATACTCCGTTGGGCGCGCCGATAGGGATTTTGTACCTCACCGATTGCGTAGTCTCATAGCCGTTTTCACCTTCCAGCTGCGTGCTTAGGGTGAGCGTGTCGCCGGGACGCGCTTCATGTGCGGACGCCCAGGCCTGACCCAAGCGGAGTTGCCGCTTGGTATCGAGTTCTGAAATCGTAAACGCCAAACTCTTCAACCGCAAATTCGCAAATCCGCCGCCTACCACAAAGCCGAGCGGCACAACCGCACTGGCGGAGGCTTGCTGTGCGAGTGCCGTGTCGCTTACGTATACATCGCGCATCACCAGCGCCGGCAAACCACCTTCGAACTCCGCGCGGCCTTCGATGCGTAAAGTGCCCGCGCCCATACTCCGTTCAGTAGCGTCCAGTGTTGAAAAGATTGCGGTCTGAGACAAGAAGGGCGTCAGCAATCGGTCGTTGACCACTTGCATGTGATACGCGTGCGTACCCGTGCTGGCCGAATTCACCGTTATCGTTAGCGGAACGGTGTGCGCGGAACGACCGATTTCTCCCGCCACCGCCGTGGTTCGATCACTCAGAATGGCCCCTACCCATTGATGCGCGGCCGAGAGCTTGAACGACGAGTTCAGGGTCGGAATCGATACGATCACTTCGGCATGGGCAAATGGCATTTCCACTGCGCCCGCGTCGAGAAAGCGATGTCCAAAGGCGTAGATTTTCTTCCCGTCCACGTAAGTCACGGTCCCATCTGCAGTCATGTTCATATCGCCGGTAATGAGTCCGACGCTGATCATGGAGCCCGCAAGAATTTCGTTGGTTGAAGCGCTTGGCGCTGAACCCTGGACGAGTCCAGGTTGCAAGTGAAACCCGAGGTCGCTGAAGCGGGTTGCGTACGCATTCAATGCGGTCGCCGAGAATCCTGAAAAAGAGACCGGAACCGGCAGATTGGCCAACGGACCTGCTGGGTTTGACGCTCTGTTCACGGGGCTAGCGAACGTGGCGTCGGCAATCATGCTGTCGATCGGCTGAATGCCTGCGATGGGCTCTTTCGAGAATGGGAAGCCCAACGCGACGGCGCCCAGCAGCTTGCCGTCGATGTAAACCGGACTGCCGCTCATGCCCTGCAGGACGCCGGTTTCGGCCAGCGGACCTCCGCTAAGTCTTGCCAGAACAATAGTTTGGTGTGGCGCCAAGTTTTCCAGGACGCCCAAAACCTCGACCTGGAACTCTTCAATGCGCTCGCCTTGAAAGACGGTCCTGCCTATGCCGTGCATGCCGACGCGCACGTCTTTTACCGGGAAAAAGTTTTGAGCATAGCCGACAGTCGCCAGCCAAACTAAAATAAGCAGTCGGGTAACCATTAAGCTCTATAAAGATTCATTCCCATGGTACCGATAACTTAAGTTAGACTCACGTCACGCGTTTGGTTTTCGAATAGAGAAATGCGTTAACCTGTTTCTAAGCAGTCTCGGGGGGACCTTTGAACGAGATTTTCAATGATTTGCGCTTACTTCCCTTGTTGACTGGGACAATGAGACTGGTGTGCCTGAATGATGAGTAGAAATCGTTTATGGTGAGTGTGCCGACTGCCTCCCCGCAGCAGACAGCGGCTCCAAGCAAAATCGCGTGGCCTGCCATAGCGTGGTTCGGCGGGCTTCTCCTTCTTTGCTACTGGCCCATTTTGTATCGCATGGGCTCGCAATGGGCCAACGATGCGAACATGGGTCACGGTTTCTTCGTGCCGATCATGGCTGGCGTCATTGCCTGGCAGCGTCGTGATCAATTGTTAGCCGAACCTAGGAACCCGAATCTTCTTGGCTTGTTTGTTGTTATTTTAGGTGGGCTCTTGTCGGTTGTCGCGACGCTCGGGGCGGAGCTGTTCTCGGCACGTGTTTCGTTCGTGATTGCGCTTTTTGGCACGATTCTCTACCTCGGCGGCACAAAGTGGATCAAGATACTGCTCTTTCCCCTCCTGCTTCTCCTCTTCATGATTCCTATTCCCGCCATCATCTATTCGGCGCTCACCATGAAGCTGCAAACACTGGCAAGTGAGTTAGGCGAATTCATGATCGGCGCTATGGGAATCCCGGTTCTGCGCGAGGGAAATACGCTAAAGCTTCCCAGCCAAACGCTCGACATCGCCGAAGCCTGTAGCGGAATTCGTTCGCTGATGACGCTGCTGTTCTTGTCTCTTTTCATTTCGTATTTCATGGATAAGAAAGTTTGGATGCGCTGGGCTTTGCTGATTGCGACGGTACCCATTGCCATCGGCGCAAATGGCGTGCGGGTGGCGATCACGGGACTGCTTTCGGAAATAGACACCAAGCTTGCCTCCGGCATTTATCATGAAGTGGAAGGCTATATCGTCTATATTGTCGCTTTAATCGCGTTATTGGGCACCCACCGGCTCATCAACGTGGTCGCGCACCGGCTAGGAAAGGCGTAATCGATGGCAGGCATCATGGGATCTAAAAGCTTTGTGATTCTGAGTGTGGTCTTGCTGGGGCAGGCCGGTATGTTCTACGGCTTCTCGCGCAACGAAAAGATCCCCGCTCGTCTTCCGCTCGCCGATTTCACCCTCACTGGCACCGACTGGCGAAGCATTCAGGATGTGGAACTTTCGCAAGACGAGAAGGATGTGCTGCAGGCTGACGACATTCTGGAACGGCTCTACCAGGACCAGCGTGGCGGTCGCTCTGCTTCGCTCTTCGTAGCGTTTTTCGACACACAGAAAACGGGTAAAGCACCGCACTCGCCCAAAAACTGCCTGCCCGCTGCAGGGTGGGTGCCGTCGCGCAACGAAATCGTCGAAATTCCTGTGCCAGGTCAGGCTCAGCCTATTCAAGCGAACCGCTATATTGTGGCTCGCGGCGACAATCAGAGCGTGGTTCTCTATTGGTATCAATCGCACAACCGTACGGTTGCCAGCGAGTATTGGGCCAAGTACTACACAGTCGTCGATTCGATCCACTACAACCGCAGCGATACCGCGTTAGTGCGGGTGGTGGTGGGCGTCAATAACGGCGATACGCAACGCGCGATCAAGACCGCTACCGATTTTGCTGTGGCCTTCTTTCCACAACTCAAACAGCATCTGCCTTCCTAGACTGTCTAGACTTGAGGGCATTGGTCCGCGGCTTCGAGCGGTTGTCGAGCTGAAGGTTTTCCAGGGAATGACCCTCGACGAAATAGCGACACTCTGGAATGTTCGACCGCTACCGTGACTCGCGATTGGCATTGCGCCAAGCATTGGCTGCAAAGAGAGTTTGGCGCGCTGGAACTGAGGTAGGCGGCGACCTTTGCTCGAAAAGTACTGCCGCTTGCCGCTGCTGAGATTACTTGAGATTACTTGGATTACTCCCGAGAAACGCCGCTTCAACTAGGGGCGTCATAAATATCTGAAGATCAGTTCACGCCGATCCTTCTTGATCTCGCCGAACCATCGGCACGCCGGATACAACAACACTACGGCCGAAAGCCAAACAGCATAAACGACAGGCAATCCGTATCCGTAGCCGGCGGGAATAGGCAGCGCCATTCCCTTGGGCGTCATCAAATCCTGGTGTAGCCAAGAGGCGTTGCCATAGCTCAACCGCGCAAACAAGATAGCGACCAGATGCAGTAAGGGCAGATGCAACAGATAGTAGAACAGCGGCACGCGCCCGAAAGTCCTCAATCGCGAAGTGAGCCACCCGACCGCCGGGCTACCATCCAGCAACCCGAGAATCAACAACGCCGGCCCGAGCGTCATCAGCAGATACAGCAGCGATGGCGGATACTTACTGCAGCGCAGGAACGAAAGCACGGTATAAACCGGCGTCGTCTGCTCTGACCATGTCGACGGGTCGCCGTAAACATTCAAAGCCCGCAGCGCCACGAAAAGAAACGTCATGAACCCGCCCAGCGTCAACAACATCCTTCGCCGCCGCGCTGCCTCAAGTGTCATAAGTTCTCCCATCGCATAGCCGACCATCATCACTCCCACCCACGGAATGAGTGGATAAAGCGAAGCAACAAATTTGTGCGGAAAAGGCTGAAAGAACGCGAGATTGTGCAACACTCTCCAAACGCCTTGGGCAGGGCCGAGCCACGCCGCTCGCTTACCGTCGAAGATGTCATGCGTCAGCACCATCAGTAGTCCCACTGCTCCTAGCAAGCGGGACGGCCACATGAGAATCAGCGCCCCAAGGATGATCATTGAAACGCCAATCACCCAGATGACTTGCAGGCGTGTAAAGCCGAAGCTCAAGCTGAAGGACCACCCGAGCGGCGAGATCACGAAAATTTCCAGGAAGATCAGCCACAATCCGCGGGACACTAGAAACTTGCTAAGGGCCCAGCGGTCGTTTCCGCCGCGCACGAGCGCGAGATAGGAGCCAGTGCCCGCCAGAAAGACAAAGATCGGCGCGCAAAAATGAGTGATCCAGCGCGTTAAGAACAGCGCGGGCGTTGTGTGAGCCAGATCGGTCGGGTCAAAAGCCGCCGCCGAGTTTGAGAGGAAATCGCGCGTGTGGTCCAATGCCATGATCACCATGACCAGGCCTCTTAGAATATCCACGCTCGACAAGCGAGCAGGCGCGGCCCGCTGTGTGACGCTGTCTTGAAAAGTTTGAGCAGTTCCCTGAGCGGCCATCGTTTAACCCTCCTTACAAGCCGCGAGAACGGCATCTGCAGTCTTAGCGTCCACAGCACGAGCAATCATGACAGCGCCCGCCATCATGGAGAGCTTCCTAAAAGCAGCCGCACGGTTTTCTTCAACCGTTCCAACTCCCCCTTGAGCGAGTTTCTCGATGGCGCGTTCAACGCCAACTGTAAATGCACTCTTAATTGAAGCGCTGGAACGCGCCACATCCATACTCAGAGCCGCGATAGGGCAGCCTAGCTCCGGGTGTTTAACGTGGCCCTCCGATAAATAATATTCGTAATATTGCTCCGAACCTTTCTTTAGCCCTTGCCTCCCGTAGCACTCGTCAATCCCGTTCACAACTTCGTTAAAGGCATCTTCAAGGGCTGCGCTGACGAGTGATTCCTTGGAATCGAAGTGCCGATAAAATCCGCCATGCGTCAGGTGGGCCTTTTTCATGACATCATTTACGCTCGTGGCGTCAATGCCCCGTTTGCGCATTAGGCGCGAGGCGCCCTCAACAATCCGCTTGTGAGTTTTGTCCATCTCCGGCTGAGAAACACGCATTTTTTGCTCCGACCGATCTTTTTCTTGACACTTTAGATGATATCTGTCATCAATACTGATGTCAACTGTCATCTAAAAAAGGAGACACAATGCGCAACACAGCAAGGGGAAGACTCATGGACAAACCAAAGATCCTCGTTACCGGAGCAACGGGTAAAACCGGCTCCGCTCTCGTGGCGGAACTGCGTAGGCATGAATGGCCGGTAAGAGCGCTGGTGAGCCGTCTGGACGCTCGCAGCCGCAGCTTACAAGAATTGGGGGCCGAGATCGTGGTCGCCGACATGTACGACCCAGAACAGCTCTTTATAGCGGCAAAAGACACCCAGAGAGCCTACTATCTGCCGCTCATGCGTCCCCATATGATTCAGGCCGCCAACGCGTTCGCGGTGGCCGCTCGCGAAGCGAAGCTCGAATCCATAGTCCAGATGAGCCAGTGGACTTCAAGCGCCTCTCATCCAACCGCCTTGACGCGCCAAACCTGGCTCATCGACCGTATCTTCTCTATGATTCCCGGCGTTGCACATATCATCTTCAACCCTGGAATGTTTGCCGATAATTTCCTGCGCGTCATTGATTTTGCCGCGCTCCTTGGCGTATTCCCATTCCTCATGGGAGAAAGCAAGTCCGCGCCTATTTCAAATGAAGATATGGCGCGAGCCGCCGCCGCTCTACTGATGGACGATCCAGCGAAACACGTCGGAAAAAGCTACCGCCCTACGGGCACGGAACTTCTCTCCGGCAAGGATATGGCCTCGATCATCGCCAAAGTCGTTGGTCACGGCGTCGTCCCGGTGAATTTGCCCCTTTGGATGTTCCGCAAAGTCGCTCGCATGCAAAGGATCGACCCTTACCAGATTGCCGTACTCATTCAATATGTGCAGGACAATAAACAAGGTGCGTTCTCCTTTGCAGGCGGCGTGACCAACGTGATGGAAGAAATTACGGGTCGTCCAGCGGAAAGTTTTGAGACCACAGCACGGCGCTATGCGGCTTTGCCGTTCGCAAGCCAGACCTTCGCCAACCGACTCAAGGCGTTCATCAATTTCAACATCACTCCGTTCTATCCCGCCTACAACCTCAAAAAGTATGAACGCTCGCTAGAGTTGCCCATGCCCGCAAAGCCCCTTTACTGTATGGAGGATGAGCGCTGGACAAAGTCACATGCCGAGCAGATGGCTCCGCAAAGCGTGTTGGCCGGTATTTATTCGTCGTAGGAAGGGGGACAAATACGAACTCGCGATCTCAACGGCGAATGGCGTCGTTCCGCAGCATAATGGCGGCGAGGCCGGAAGTAATGTTCAGGGTGAATGGTTAGCCGAAACAGGGGCTTGTGCTGGCGTTCGCAATTTCAACCCGGTGGCCGTTCTGTCCGCACGCCTTATAGACTCCCGTTTGTTGAGGCGTTATTCCCCTGAACCTTTTTCCAAAACCGCATCCGCCTTCGAAGACGTGCGACGATATTGGAAGTAGCCGAAACCTGTTGGCGAAGCCCATCATCATAAAACGGTACAGATACACGATAGGAATAGTAGAGAATCCACACCCGGTGATTGAAATAGAATCCAAACCATGGCAAACCATGGTGTTACACGCTGAGCGCCTCTATCCACACGAGTGCTGCGGAGCCATGCTTGGGCGCACTATCGGCGAACATAAAGTAGTGACCGATGCCGTGCCGCTGGAGAATTCTTATGCAGGCCAACAGCATGATCGCTACGAGTTGAAGCCCGAGGATTTGCTCGCTGCCGATAAGGCTGCACGGGCCCGCGGGCTGGATTTGATCGGGATCTTTCATTCGCATCCGGATTGCGATGCCTACTTCTCTGAAACCGACTTGAAGAATTCCTGTCCGTGGTATTCCTTTGTGGTGCTTTCCGTCCAAAAAGGCAAGTTTAATCATGCAAATAGCTTCCTGCCCGATCTCGACCAGACTGGTGCGGAACCCGAGGAGATGATATGGTCAAAATCCTGATTCCCACCGCTCTGCGGCAGTTCACCGAACAAAGCGATTCCGTGGAAGTTTCCGGCACTACCGTGTCTGACGCACTCAACGCATTGACTACGCGCTATCCCGATATCAAGAAGAACCTGTTTAACGATCAGGGCAAACTGCGCAGCTTTGTAAATGTTTATGTCAATGACGAGGACATTCGCTACCTCGACAAAGTCGAAACCGCGCTAAAGGGGACCGATACCATTTCGATCGTGCCCAGCATTGCGGGTGGGTCCACTGTGCTGGAAGAGCAAACGGCCGCGTTGACGAACGATGAGATTGCGCGCTTTAGCCGCCACCTGATTTTGCCGGAAGTCGGCATGCAGGGCCAGACGAAGTTGAAAAATGCCAAAGTGGCAATGGTCGGCGCTGGTGGGTTGGGTGCGCCGCTCGGTCTCTATTTGGCTGCGGCGGGCGTTGGACGGGTCGGCATTGTCGATTTTGATGTAGTCGATGTTTCAAATTTGCAGCGCCAGGTAATTCACGGTACCAGCGACATCGGCCGGAAGAAACTCGATTCGGCTGCGGATCGCATGAAGGAGATCAATCCAAACATTCGCATCGACAAATTCGATGCCGGTCTCAACAGCGAGAACGCGCTGGAGATTCTGCGCGATTACGACATCGTCGTCGATGGTACGGACAACTTTCCGACGCGTTATCTGGTGAACGATGCCTGCGTTCTTTTGAAAAAGCCGAATGTCTATGGCTCGATCTTCCGTTTCGAGGGCCAAGCCACTGTGTTCGCGTATCAGGATGGCCCATGCTACCGCTGTTTGTATCCGGAACCGCCGCCTCCCGGATTGGTTCCGAGTTGTGCGGAAGGTGGAGTGTTAGGGATTTTGCCAGGCATCATCGGCGTAATTCAGGCGACGGAAGCGGTGAAGATCATTCTCGGCATAGGCGATTCGCTGAAAGGCCGCTTGCTGCTCTACGACGCGCTCGGCATGAAGTTCCGTGAGCTGAAACTGCGCCGCGATCAGGACTGCCCGGTTTGTGGCGATCACCCCAGCGTGACAAAATTAATCGACTACCAACAATTCTGCGGAATTAAACCTATGACCAATGAAGCACCTGGCAGCAGCGCCGTGATCGACGCGCTTGAGTTGAAACAGAAGATTGACCGGGGGGACAAGTTCGTGTTGCTCGATGTGCGCGAGCCGCATGAGTACCAAATTGCCAAGATACCCGGCTCGATCCTGATTCCACTCGGTGATTTGCCGAAGCGCTTGAACGAACTCGATAAGGATGCGGACATTGTGGCGCAATGCAAATCGGGCGGACGCAGTCAGAAAGCGGTTGATCTGCTCAAGCAGAATGGCTTTCAGCATGTGCGTAACATGACCGGCGGGATCACGGCCTGGAGCGATAAAGTCGATCCAAGCGTTCCCAAATACTAGATGGTTTTGCCTTGATCTTCTAAACTGCTGTCGTCGCATCCGGAGTTTTTGGGTACCAGGACGCCTCGGCGATCAGTCGTCGCGCGGCGATCTCCGCGCCATCGGTGCGCACCAAGCCTGCAACGGCGCGCGCACGGGCCGCCACGTCCGGCTGGAGAGCGTGGTTAAGCGCTTCGGTCAGCGACTCGGCAGAAGGCGCACCGGTTGCGTGTGCGCTGCCTATCCCAAGCTGGTGGACTCTCTTTGCCCAGTAATGCTGATCGTACATCTGCGGCACGACAACCTGGGGTGCTCCGGCCTGCGCCGCAGCGGTAGTGGTGCCCGCGCCCCCGTGGTGTACTACCGCGACGACCCGCCTGAAGAGAGTCTGCAGGTTCACTTCCCCGATCGAAAGGCAGTCGGGTTCATTTTCCGGGATCGTCACGCCACCCCACCCACTCGACACGATGGCACGGCGGCCGACCGCACGCGCGGCCTTGACAATCGCCTGGCTCACGTCCTGTGGAGCGCGCATACTACCGAAACCGAAGTAGACAGGTTGCTCGCCGGCGGCGAGAAATGCCTCCAGCTCCGGGGAAAGTTGCCTCTGGTCCGAACGAATCCAGGCGCCTGTCTGGACAACATCCAGCTCCGCAGTCTTCTCGGGCCATGGCGCCAACGTCTGGTCGGCTGCCAGCCATGGCCGATTGGTCAAGATGTGGCTCTGCACGTCGGAGACCGGAGCCAAACCAGCGGTGGCCCGATGGGAGTTGATCGCGGCGGCCCATAGGTCGTTCCAGCGTTTCGCGTCCTGAGTCCAGAGCGTGCGATTGTCCGTCGCGCCGTCCGTTGCAGGCCGTACCCAAGACGGCAAGGGGGGTGGCGCATGATGGGGAGATGGCAGAGTTATCGGGCACCAAGCCGCGTAAACGTAGGGGATTCCCATCTGCTCTGCAATCGAATGAAGGGCGATTTGTAGCGCCATACCCGCGACCAAAACGTCGCAGCCCCTGGCGGCCGGCGTGATTGCCTCGAACTGGCCGGCAACAGTGTCCTCCATTAGCTGACGAAACTGCTCTGGCGTTGCTTGGGCTGGCGCGGCTGATGTTTTCGGTGCCGCCGTCTGGCGCACCTCGGGTCCGACCGGCACGAACGGAATTCCGAAAGTGCTAATCCACTCGCCGAAGTCAGGCGGCGCGCAGATACGAACTTCCTGGCCAAGCTCGATTAACTGCAATGCCAATGCCACCATTGGCTGCACGTCGCCACGAGACCCGATTGTCGACAACAGCACACGCATGGACCCTCCCGGGCAAGAACGTAGTGAATAATAGCTGGCTGCGTATCGAAAGTCCAGGCCGCACGCCCATCTTAACTCGGATTCGGGGGCTGAATATTTCTTTGAAACTTTCCTCTCTTTCTAGCCCTACCTCATGTGTTTTTCTGCATGTTAGGCTTCAGAATCAGAAGTGTTTCACGCCCAGTGGTTGAGCGGGCCGTACGCTTTGCCGAGGCCAGGGGCGGTTTCGATAGCAGACTGCACGAACCTCTTAGCTTGGTCTACGGCGTCTCTCAACGGTAGACCTACCGCCAGATTCGCCGTAATGGCAGCAGACAGCGTACAACCGGTTCCGTGGGTGTGACGGCTCTCCACACGCACGCCGGCGAAGCGCACCAGGTCGTCGCCGTCCAGCAACAGGTCAACAGGCGGCCCATTCAAATGCCCTGCCTTAATCAGCACAGCGCGGCAACCCGCGGCACACAATCGGCGAGCGGCGCGCAAGAGGTCTGCCTGATCGCGGATTTCCATGCCGCATAGAAGCTCTGCTTCCGGAATATTTGGCGTCACCAGGTAGGCTTGCGGCAACAGCTCATTTTTTAACGCTGCTTCGGCCTCGGGGGAAATCAGCCGGGTGCCATGTTTGCTGATCATCACAGGATCGACGATTAGGGGGAATTCGAAGTCGCTCGCCAGTGCGGCCACTGCCTTAACGACTTCCACGCTACCCAACGCTCCGGTTTTTGCGGCATTGGGCGGAATATCGGATAAAACTGCGGTAATCTGCTGGCTGACCAGGTCGGCCGGGAGAACCTCCACGCGCGTAACCGAAACCGTGTTCTGTACCGTGAGCAGCGTAATCGCCGCCGTGCCATAGACATGGTGCTGATGAAATGTCTTCAAGTCGGCTTGAATGCCGGCGCCTCCACTCGGATCAGATCCGGCAATCGTCAAAGCCACAGGCAGCATGATCCGAGCGTACCGAAAACGAATCTACTGGAAAGTTGCGCTGCTGCTGCTCTGGCCGTTCGTGTTCGTCACGCCGACCGTCACCGACCCTACTTGCGTGACATCGCCCGTCACCGGGAAATTTGCTTGTAATGAAAAAAGACCGCCTGAGGTATCGTTCGTAAAGAACAATTGTTGGAAATTGGCAGCCGCATTGTAGGAGATCGGCGCGCCGATCATTTTGCCGGTCGTGTCATAGAACGTAAAGGAAAGCTGACTCGCACTATACGTGTTGTCATATCCGCTAATGGTTACCAGCAGATTGGGGCTCTCCCGCGTCGCCTGTACAGTCGTCAATTGCGGCGCGCTGGCAGGTATGCTAAACGACTGCGTGTATGTTGTCGTATCTGGAAAAGCTACCGAGAAAGTAATGCTTCCGGCCGTCGTGCCCGTTTGGAACGGAATGCTCGACTGGCCATTATACGAAGCCGTTTGCGCACCAGAATTAAGACTGATATTGAGCTGCCGCTTTCCGGTTGCTAGAAACATGACAGCTGGATCGTCCGAAACGTTCGCCACCGACGGCGTAAATTGCATAGTTATCGTTCCCAAAGCCGCTACGGGCGAGGGCGCATTGAACTGAACCGTCAAGTTCAATTGCTGTTGACTGCTCATCTGCCCACTTGTCGTGAGACTGAAAGCTGGGATCGACGATACTACGCTCAGGCCACCCAACGAAAAAGTGCGCCCGGCGATTGAAAGGCCTCCTGTAAACGAGCCCGCCGAAACCGGTGTAAACGCGGCATTGAATGTAATCGAGTTACCTGGCGCGACCACAATGGGCAAGGCCGGCAATCCTGTAAGTGAAAACCCTATTCCGGAGATTGTGATGGCCGGAATCGTAACCGGGTTAGCCGAAGTAATGGGGTTCAAAACGTTGAATGTCAGCACCGCGCTTGCTCCACTGCCCGGCACAACTTGGCCGAAGGGAATCGGCGTAGCGGCCTGCGGCAGCGTCCTGGTTCCCGTTGAGCTTGTATACGAGATCTGCAGCGCATCAATACTCGCTACGATAATGCCGGCGCCTTGTATGGGATAAATATTTGCGCCCACCTGCAATTCGCCACTCGCCAGTCCTGTCTGGCTCGGCGCAAAGGTCACATTGAAGTTTGCCGATTGGCCAGCCGGAATAATAGCGGGAACTGCCGAGGTATCAAGCGAAAATGCGCTCGGCTCATTTGTATTGATCACGGGCAGAGAAATTGCGGGGGCCGGCGTATCCACCGTGTTGTCATTGGTGAGCGTAAAGGTAATCGGGCTAGTGGCGCTCACGGATGTATTCGGAAAGTTCAATGGAGAGTTGCTCGCAGGGTTGAGTTGCACAGGGCCGTTCGCCGATTGATAACTCAGCGTAAGCTGGGGCGCAGTCGCGGTTCCCGTTAAAACGCTCACGTTCTGCACGATGCCTGGGCAGATGGTCCCGCTTGTGCCGGAAAAGACGCAGCCGCCTTGCTGGATTTGAAACGCTAGGTTCAAAAAGCCCGCGATTGTTCCCGTCGCGGTCGGTGCGAAATTCACGACGTACAAAACCGACGCGCCAGGCGCCAGAACCTGATTCTGAAATTGCCCAGTGATCGAAAAATTGACATCGGCCGGCGACGAACTCGCAGATGTTGACATCAAAGCCACGACAAAGTTCACATCATTGTTAGTCGTATTATTCACCATCTTGATCACAGTAGGACTATTGCCGCCCACCGGTGTGCTCGCCAGTTGATAACTTGCAGGCAAAACACTGTCCGGCAGCGTCCCTGTCGTGTCATGTAGGTACAAAGTAAACGGCGATTGCCCATATAGGGCCTGTGACGCCACAAACAAAAGTACGAACCATGCGAATTTCATCGCTTAGCCTCTGTTACCGGAGGTGGCAGCAGCGATACGTCGAACTTGGCAACGCTCACAAAAACCGCCCACCCTGCGCCAGTGGAGCGCGAGGACACGTGCAGCCAATGATCGGACATCTGTTCCATCAGCAAATCGTTTGCCGGGAGGGGTTGCTTACTCAAGGCAATGCTTTGACGGCTCCCATCAAATCGCTCGGCAATCAGGCCATACTCGTCTTGCGAAAAGCGCCAACCTTGCTGCACAAAAATCGCGCCGTTTGCCCCAGGCTCATTGTCTAGACTGGTCACGCGGGCGGAAGGCAGCGCCACCGAAATCTGCGTAACGGATGAATTTGTCTGCACCGCGAAGAACTGTACACTCGTATTGGAAGCCAAGCGCACGAACGTGACGCGACCTCCAAAAAGCGAATCGTCGATCGCTATTTCTTCAAACTTCGTCCCGTTCCAGTGCAGCAGCAAGCGCTTCGACGGCAACCAAACCGCTGCCGATTGCGCCGGTCCATTAATGTTGAGCAGCGGCTGCGGCTCGTCTGTGCGATATTCGCCCAGTACCGTACCATCAATCCGCATCAACTGAATCAAGCCATTCGCGTAGATTAGGCCGACAGAATCCGAGAAGGAAGCGCTTGCCGCAGTGGCGATTGCTTGCGGCTCCACAATCAGATTGGCCGAGACACCGCGGATAGGATGAACCGAGCCGTCTGAAAAACGTGCAAGGCCCAGTCCAGGAACGGTTAATTGGGCGTCAAGCAGCAAACTCGCAGACAGAACGGCCCAACTGCAAACTACAAATCGTTTCATATAAAAAGGTTTTAAAGCTTAGTGCCCAAGGCTGATGGTGGGCGTTCCAACAGAAACGCCGCTCGTTGAGGTCGTGGACGTCCCGGAGCTATGCCCTTTGAGCGCCATCATCGCGCCCGCACCAGCCCCAGCACCGACGGCCAACAGTATCCACAATTTTTTGTGACTGTCATGAGAACCACTCGCGCCCGTATCGTAATTCGTGACGCTCACGGCTGGTTCACTCGGCTGGGAAAGATTCGGCGTCAATTTGCGCGGCTTGCCATTGGCGGGTGACACGCCGCTATGCGAAATGTTGGGTGGAGTCACGTCCGCCGGAATGACATCGGCTAATGCTTGTGACACCTGGTCGGGCTGAGGCATATTAACCGCAACTTCCGGCGGCGCGAGACTAGCCGGTTTACGAACAGCCGGCGAGCCCATTGACGGCGCCCGAATTGGTACCGAGACGACACTCACTGAAACAGGATTTCCCGCGTCTATTTGCTGCGGAATGATGAGTCCCGTATGAAAGGTGCCCTTCGCCACGGTCACTCTTAGTTCGACCGGCCCCGTGTGGTCGCCCCAACGGATTACCGGGAAATGCGCAACGCCGGCGGCGTCGGAATACGCTACCCAAGCGCGCAAGCCATTTTCGAAAAGTCCTGTGGGCCCGCCCTCGGGAAGCCTGAGCGCAACTGCCGCGCCTGCTACGGGAGCACCAGAGGAATCCGTAACTTGCAGGACATATCCCTTAGCCGAGGTTGTTTGCGTTTGTACTTGACCGGGGTCGTCCACAACGTGGACATGCAAAGTGGGTTCGGGAGTTGGATCTGCGGAAGCGGTTGCGTTCGATTGCGCCCAGAGCGGATTCAGAATCACGAGCGGGCAGAGCAGGAGTGACAGAATTCTCATATAGCTTGGGCCGCGCCAGCTACACGAGTTTGATCATTACAACGGTGACGTTGTCAGGTCCTCCCTCGCCTTTTGCGGCTTCCACAAGGTAGTGGCATTTCTCCGCCAGAGTTTGCTCAGAATCAAGTGCTTCGGTCAAACATTTTTCGGTGACTACACCGTGCAATCCATCCGAACACAACAAAACAGTGTCTCCGGGTTGCATTTTGACTTCGCATGTAGAAACTTTTAGATCTTCCGTGCTGCCCACCGCCATCGTTAGCACGTGGCGCATCGGATGTTTCTTAAGCGCTTCTTCACTGAGTCCCAGCCGTGAGCCCACTTCCGCTACCCACGTCTGATCATGAGTCAACAGCAAGAGCTCACCTTTGGAAGAGTGATAGGCGCGGCTGTCGCCTACGCTGCCGATCTGTAGCCGCGATTCGCCGATATCGCGGGCAACGACCAGCGTTGTCCCCATGCCGGCCAACTCCGAATTCGTTTGTGCCGCTTGCCGAACAGCCCAGTTGGCTTCCAGGAATCCTTGCTGTAACATCTCCAAGCCAGTTTGGTTGGCTGAATTGAGCAGGTATTCATAGAGCATTTCAGCGCTGAGATGCGAAGCGTACTCTCCGGCATTGGCGCCACCCATGCCGTCGGCAAGTATAAATATGCCGGATTCGCTGTCACTTATGAAGTAGTCTTCGTTGTTCGGGCGAACACAGCCTGGATCTGACAGGCCAAAAGCTTCAAGCATCAAGACCTTTGATTATACTTTCTATCACTATGGAATACTATGCCGCTATCTGTAAGCTACTTCGCTTTGGGCTGTAACATCGCTTTCAACTGGCGAAAGGCGGTCGAATCCATTGATGTTTTCAAACGCGACGCGGCCAGCGGCTTGCTGCCAGGAGGGGTGATTTTGCGATTTTCCGCCGCTGCCAGCAGTTGATCCGCCTCCGCGTCGTCAGGCGAATGGTCCATCACCAATTGCAGCTTTTGTTGGGCTTCCTCAAACAAATTACGCCGCAACAGGGCAGCGCCCAAGTTAAAGAGATATGAAACATCAGCCGGATCGCCATCCACCGCGCGGCGGAAATCGTCAATCGCCGGCGGCAGATTGAGTTGATCCTCGGCCGCTGCCAGATCGTTGTAAACCTCGTGCAACGGCATTACATCGGCTACTTCTTTAAAGTACCCAACAGCCGCGCTGTAATCGCCGGCTTGGTAAGAGGCGACTCCCATTCGAAAGCGCGCTTCTAAGTAGCGAGCGTCGGCCGGCGGTACTCGTCGCAGCCACGTCAATGCTTGCTTGGAATCTTTGCGATCGAGATAAAGCTTGCCCAACTCAAACGCTGGACTGACAAATTGCGGGTCTAAATTCGCGGCTTGCAGGAGCCACTTCTTCTGCTGTTCCTTGTCGGTAGCCAGCAGTCCATGAATGTAGCTCTCTTCGGCATCCAGACGCGTTAATTGCCGCGCGCCCATGAAAAGTTCGAATGTCGTATCGGCGCGCGGATCCAAATACTTCAGCGATTGCCACGCCAGATGCTCCTTATACTTCGACAACTCCGATAATTTTCCGGCTTCTGAAATATCTGGTTCGTTCTGCAGTTTCCTAAGATCGATCGCTTGCGCGTTGATGACAATATTGCTATCCTTCAACTGAGAAATACCCGGCGGCAATTTTACGTCATAGCTGCCGTAGACAACCATGTCGGCTTCTAACAATTGCGACAGCCGAATGATGGAAGCCTTGGTGAAATTGGCTTCTGGACGCAAGTCGAGTTTTTTCATGCCGGCCAGCGCGGTGGCGCGGTCAAGCACAATTTGATTCGCTTGCGAATAATCGGCCCGCAGAGTTTCGGCTATGCTTTCGCCGACCCAATTCAATTCCGCATAGGTTGAATTATTTTGGAATCGCAGCACCAACACCGTGGCGGATTGAGCGAGTAGAGAAGCAGACGCTACTATCGCCAGAAGGGCGCATCGAAACAACGGCACGCTTCCATCGTAGCGTGGAGTTGCGCTAATTGGCTGTGCGCGTCGCGATTCAGCCGGTCCCAAAGACTCTTCGGATCGCCATCAAATACATACTTCGCACTACGCACAGTCGTCCAGGCCCCCAGCCGCACTTCATTCTCCAGTTGCCCTGGACCCCAGCCTGCGTAACCGAAGTAAACGCGAAATTTTGAACTAGGCAGCCGATCGCTAATCGATTTTTCGAGCAATGCTTTAGTGGCTACCGCATAGATGTCTGCTGCCACATGCTCGGCTGCGTCTGGTTTCTCGGAGGTTCGCAACAACGCTTGCACAGCGTCGGGTGACACCGGTCCACCTTCATAGATGGGATCGCTAGCCCCGTGCAGTTGTGGAAAAGCTTTCGCCAGCGTGGTGTCAAGCGGTCGATTCAACACCACGCCCAGCGTGCCGCCATCGCTATCGCGGTGAACGATCAGAACCACTGTCTCGGCGAAATTGGGATCGCCCAGTTTCTCACTCGCTAACAGCATCGTGCCAACAGCCAGCCGTTCCGTTCCAGTCTGGCCCAATGCTGACAAGCTTAAAGCGCTGAGCACGATAAAGCAAAACGACTGGCGGGACATCGACATAATGTTAGCGAAACCTCAACGAAGGATTCTGCCCGTTTCATTTCATTCCTGTAGAATTGAAGACTTGTCCGATGCCCAGCGAACGATTGATTTCGGTAGTGCGCCATGTTGCACGAATCTTACTGGGCGCTGCGCTGGCCTTCGCGGGAATCTCACATCTAACGTGGTCTCGCATCGAATTTCGCGCGCAAGTGCCACCTTGGGTTCCACTCGGTCCGGATACGGTCGTGGTGTTATCCGGAGTCGTCGAAATCGCGCTCGGGCTAGCGTTGATTTTCGTGCCTCGCTATAAGGTCCTGCTGGGTTGGATAGCGGCGGCTTTCTTTGTGCTGGTTTTTCCAGGCAACATCGCCCAGTGGATGTATCACCGGGATGCCTTTGGCTTGAATACGGATCGTGCACGAATCGTTCGTCTCTTCTTTCAGCCCGTTCTCATTCTCTGGGCATTGTGGTCGACAGGAGCTTGGCGCGACCATAAGAAGACTGCTTTGCGGAGTTGAGTTCCTCTATGAGTTCACTGAGTAAGAAACAGAAGTCAGCTAAAAGCGCCACCGTAAAAGGTAAGGGTTTCTCGGACGAGGAACGCGTCGCCATGAAGGAGCGCGCCCAAGAGTTGAAAGAGGCGGCGGCAGGAAGTCCGCGCGCGAAAAGTCCCGATGGCGAAAATGACTTGCTTGCGAAGATTGCCGAGATGCCGGAACGCGATCGCGCCATGGCCGAGCGGCTCCACGCCATTGTAAAAGCCAGTGCACCGGCGCTTTCGCCGAAAACCTGGTACGGAATGCCCGCCTACGCCAAGGACGGGCACGTCGTCTGCTTCTTCCAAAGCTCTCACAAGTTCAAGACGAGATACGCGACGCTCGGCTTTAGCGATAAAGCGAATCTAGACGAAGGAACCGTGTGGCCGGTCGCCTTTGCGTTGCAGGAGTTGACCGCCGCCGCTGAGGCTAGAATCGTTGCGCTTTTGAAGAAAGCATTGGGCTGAGAAGCTCGCTGCTGCGGTGACCAGGCATCGGCCTCACATCGGGTCTTCAACAGCAGAGCGTTTCGCTCGCACGTATGCCACTCGGATTGGCAGCCTTTGATTTTGCTCGCCATAATGGACCAATGCGCCTACGCGATTATGCGCCCCGCCCTGCACACCTCAAATGGCTCCTCGATTCTGATCCGGGCATCCGTTGGCAGGTAATGAGGGACCTTACCGGTGAAGCCCCCAACGCGATTGCGGCCGAGCGGTCGCGCGTCGCAACCGAAGGCTGGGGAGCGCAACTTCTCGCCCTGCAAGCTCCTGCCGGCAACTGGGGCGGCCCGAATGAGGACCGCGGTTTGTTGACTACCCTCTACACTCTCGTCGTCTTGAAGGAACTTGGCCTCGACCCTGCCAGCAAACAGGCTCGGAAAATGATCGACCGCGTCGATAAGCGGCTGGTGTTTAAGCCGCTCAAGCGGCCTTTCCTTGAAGGCGAAACAGAGCCCTGCATCAACGGCCGAATTCTCGGCATCGGCTCTTATTTCAAAGAACCGAACGACGCACTGGCCAAGCAACTTTTGAGCGAGCAGCTCGCAGACGGGGGCTGGAACTGCGAAGCCTGGCCCTTCCTGTCGCCGAAGTGTCCCCCCAGCCGGCGCTCTTCGTTCCACACCACCATCTGCGTGCTCGAAGGACTGCTCGAATACGAACGAGCAGGGCGTAAATCGGCGGTCGTCACTAAGGCCCGCAAGAAGGCTGAAAACTACCTGCTCGAGCGCCGGCTGTTCCGCTCGCTCCGAACCGGCGAAGTCATCGACAAACGCTGGCTCCAGTTCTCGTACCCGACGTTTTGGCACTACGACATCTTGCGCGGCCTCGATTATCTGCGGAATGCCGGCATGAAACCCGACAGCCGCCTTCGTGAGGCCATTGAAATAGTGATAGCGCGCCGCCACCAGAACGGGCGCTGGCCGCTCAACCTCCTCCACAAGGAACAAATTCCCTTGAAAATGGAAACTGAGGTCGGCAGAGCAAGCCGCTGGAATACATTTCGCGCGCTCCGCGTCTTGAGTTGGTACGAGCCCCTCAGCTGAATCGCCGCAACACCAGTGAGGCGTTCAGGCCGCCAAAGGCGAACGTGTTCGACATGGCCGTTTCAAGCGGCGCGTGCAGCGGTTCCGAATGAATAACTCGCAGCCGACACTCCGGATCGATGGAATTGATATTCGCAGTCGGCGGCACGATACCGTTTTGCAAAGCTAACAGCGTCACTACTGCCTCGACCGCCCCAGCCGCCCCCAGCGTGTGCCCGTGCAACGACTTGCTTGAACTCACTGCCAGCGTATCTGCTTTCTCGCCAAAAACTGCGCGAATCGCCTGGCTTTCAATCACGTCGTTGGCCTGCGTTCCTGTTCCGTGCGCGTTGATATAGTCGATTGCTTCAGGCGCTAGGGATGCATCCTGCAATGCCCAAGCAATCGCTTTCGCCGGACCATCCACACATGGTTGTGTAATGTGGTGGGCGTCGGAACTCATACCAAAACCGAGAATCTCGCCTAAGATGATGGCCCCACGCGCGCGGGCATGTTCCCAATTTTCAAGCACCAGCATAGCCGCACCCTCGCCCAAAGATAAACCGCGCCGCTCGGGCGAGAAGGGTTTACACGGTTCCGGGGAAACCACTCGCATCGCTTCCCAGGCGCGCAACAAACCTTCGGCGAATACGGCCTCGCTGCCCCCGGCAATCGCCGCCGTGAGCTGGCCATTACGCAGCATCCAGAATGCTTGGCCGATGGAATGGTTCGACGAAGAACAAGCAGTCGAAACAGTGTAAGAGGGTCCGTGAATTCCAAACTCCAGTGAGATGCGGCTAGCCCCGGCGTTCGACATAGTGCGTGGGATCGTGAGCGGCGCTACCTTCGGCTGCTTTTCTCTATATAGGCGGATGTAGCCTTGCTCTTCGCTGAATTGGCCGCCCACACTGGTGCCCGTGATTACTCCGGAGTGGTCCGCTAAATCGCCCGTGAACGAAATGCCACTTTGCGCGACTGCTTCGCGTGCGGCGACGGTCGCCATCAACGCAAAACGTTCGAGCACCAGGGTATCTTTTTCGCTGAAGTGATCCTCCTCGCGAAAATCCAAAGCTTGCGCGCCGTGCCTGAACTTGTAAGGCGGTGTGCCTGGATCGGCGAGAAGGCGTATGCGAGATTCGCCCTTTGCCAACAGCGGCCAGCATTCCGCAACGTTATTGCCCAGCGCACAGACCAAGCCCAGTCCGGTCACCGCAACCCGGTTCAAGCGATCTTGTCCCTGTCCACAGGTTCAGGTACTGCGGCGTCCTGAGCTGCCGCCTTCTCTTCAAGCAGCTTGGCAACGCCCTCTACGGTCTCGCGCACGGAACGCAGATTCTGCGCGCCTTCGTCGGGAATGTTGATGCCAAAATCATTCTCAAGAGCAAAAACAATGTTAATGCCGTCAAGGGAATCGATCTTCAATTGCTCGAATGTGCTGTCGAGCGTGATCGTCTCCACGGGAATCCGTTGCGCTTTCGCAATCACGGCTATAACCTTGGCAGCAAGCTCGGCGTCCGGTTGTTCGGGCATCGTCGAACATCATGATAACTCGTTCGATAATGGGCTCTAGGCTTCCTGTTGCAGAACCCGTACTTTTCTTTGCTACGCACGGCATGGTTCTATGCGCGTGCCGAGCGCAAGCGTTACATCCTGATCTACGCGCTGTTTGTGTGCGCCAATTTGGTCTATTGCTCTTATCCGGCTTTGCTCGGCTGGTTTGTGGACAAACTCCAGCGCCACCAGGAGCAGATTCCTTCCTACGTCTTGAAGTATGCAGCCGCCTACCTGGGTTTGAAGCTGCTCGAATGGTCTCTTCACGGTCCGGCGCGTGTCATGGAAAGGCAACTCGCCTTCAACCTGAGCCGCAATTTCTTAAACGAACGCTATCATCAGGCGCTGCACTTGCCTGTAAAGTGGCATCAGGATCATCACAGCGGGTCGACTATCAATCGCATCCGCAAGGCTTATGAAGCGTTGCGGCAGTTCTTCGATGGTGGGTTTACCTATGTCTATGCGATCTCGCGCCTCACCGTCGCATTCACGTTTATGTTGGTATTCGCGCCACTGTTTGGAGGAATTGGCGCGGCACTCGGCCTGCTCACCATCTGGCTCATCATGCGCTTTGACAAACCGCTGATTCAGACACAGGAAGCGCTGAACGAAGCGGAACACGTTGTCTCCGCCACTCTGTTCGACAGCCTTTCGAACATCATGACCGTGGTGACGCTTCGTCTGGAGCGTAGTATGGAGGGCGGATTAGCGGCAAAAATCCATCACCTGTTGCACCCGTTCCGCCGCAACGCAGTCGTCAACGAATGGAAGTGGTTTGTGGCCGATACGCTCGTGGCTTTCATCTACTGCGTGATCGTCGCCGGCTATGTCTTTCAACACTGGCAGCCAGGAAAGCTTTTTTACGTGGGCAGTTTGGTGATGCTGCTCGGCTATGTGAACCAGTTCACCAGCGTGTTTCACGACATGGCCGCCGAGTACAACCGTATCGTGCAATACAACACCGACGTCCGCACCGCCGATGGCATCGAGCAGGCTTTCCGCGAACAACATAGAGCGGATAGGAAAACAGATCTTCCCGAAGGCTGGCAGACGCTGGATCTGTCCGACCTCGATTTCTCACATCGCGAAGCCTACAGTCAGGAGCATACGCCACAAAGCCTCCACAAAATTCAATTAAAACTGCAGCGCGGTCAGAAAGTAGCGCTGATTGGCGAGAGTGGCAGTGGCAAGAGTACGCTGCTCGCCTTATTGCGCGGCTTGTACGAACCCGAGGCGGGTTATCGTTTCGTCGTGGACGGCGAAAAACATAGTCTGGCGAGTCTGAACGAAACCGTGACGCTCTTTCCACAAGATCCCGAAATCTTTGAGAACACCATTGCTTATAACTTAACGTTGGATCTACCCTTCGCTGAGGCTGACGTCGCCCGAGCTTGTGAAGCCAGCCACTTCAGTGAAGTGATCAAAGAACTGCCCCGCGGCCTGGAATCGAGCATTCAGGAAAAAGGCGTAAATCTATCGGGCGGCCAGAAGCAGCGCCTCGCCCTCGCACGCGGCATTCTCGCGGCCCAAGAAAGCGATGTGGTCTTGCTCGACGAACCGACCAGCAGTGTCGATCCGAAGACCGAAGCGCTCATCTATCAGCGCCTCTTTCAAGCCTTCTCGGACAAGGTGATGGTGTCGGCGCTGCACAGGTTGCATCTGCTGTATTCGTTCGATTACATCTATGTTTTGGAACAGGGCCGGGTAGTGGCGGAAGGCACGTTGGCTCAGTTGCGTCGCGACAGCGTGGCATTTCAGGAACTGTGGCGTCATCAGCAAGTTGAGCAGAGCAAGGAACCACCACCATCCGTGGTTTTGCTGAGATAGCAGCAGTCCACCGGCACAATCTACCAACGTTTCATCTTCCATCGACAAATTCCGCTGTCCACATCTCGCCAGCATTCCTTTGTCCTCACGCTGCAACGGTCATGCTCTTTCCGTAACTCTGCGGACAGCTGCAGGATGCAGCACTTTAATTGAGGGAAGAGGATGAATATGTCAATTATTAGAAGTGTCTTGGCCACCTGCTTAGGTGGAGTTTCTTTGGGAATGATGATGTCGACGCAGCTGATAGCGCAGTCGGTTACGCCTATACCGGCACCCGAGTTCTTACCGATGGTATCGGATACCGATATCGGGGCTTCGACGGTCCTCGTTCAAAAGAGCTTCGCGCTACAAGCGGGCGAAATGCGGCGGGTGTTCGGCCGCGCGGAGATCACCAGCAGTGTGGACAGTAACGTGTACGTTGAGACCTATGCCCGGTGTGTCGGGTCTGACGGAACTGTCTTCCAACCCGGAGGGGCTGCGCAAAATCATGAAGGCAACGACACCCCGGTCGGACAAAGCTATCCGTGGCCCGGTCATCTCGTTCTTTCGCCATTGCTATTGTTCCAGGCTCCCGCGACCGGTACTTACACATGTGAGCTTTTTGCAAAGAAAGGCACCACAGCGGACCCGGGCACTGGTGTCCAGCTGACCGCACTTGCCAGATTCAACGGGGATAGTACCACTTGGTTACAGGTCAGCGCGGCAAACGACGTCGGCGCATCTTGGTGGCAGAACCCGCCTTGCGATAAAGATGGGGACACCTCGCCGTCACCAACGGACGGCCCCTCCGCGTGTCTCTATCTTGCGGGCGCCTCCAATCTGCAGCAACTGTACGTTTTCGATAATGACGGCAGCCCGGCAAACCTTTGGACAGCGGCGAGCGATGCCGCCTTTGTAGATGCGAGCGACAGTCTTATGCTGACTACCTGCTTCTACGGAACCAGCTCCTGCACCGCTGACAACTCGCAGAGTTGGTGGAGCCATTATGTCTGGGACATTGGTGTTGACGGGACGGCGGTCGATACTTACCTGGAACTCATCCAGCTCAATTCCGCCGGGGGAACATGCAAGGTATACGACAGCCCGGTGGAAAGATCGTGGGTCGGAAACGCTCCCCACCATTACATGATCTATCATTCGCTGTCGACCATACCGATCTACCCGGACTGCGGTTCGCGCCAATTCAAGCTGAGGATTTCAGTGAAATATGTGTACGGAAACCCGGTTAAGATAGATGGCCCCACGTTTACGCACGCCTTTGCCATCAACAGTTACTACGGTACGGCGTTGCCCGTGCCCAATTTAATCGGTCTTGGTTCGACCGCCGCTAGCAACTCGATTACGGCCTCTGGTTATGCCGCCTCAACTGTGTCTTACAGTCTGAGCAGCGCACCAGCCGGTTCGGTTATTTTCCAGTATCCATCGGCGGGCGTCATTGAATTGCCTGGTTCGGGGGTAGAGTTGACCTTGTCAACGGGTGGCGCGATTGTACCCAACCTGCTCGGAAATTCCAAGAGCGGCGCAACGAGCACTATTACGGCGTTGGGCTTGGTTCCCATCGTATACTCCTCCAAGAAGTGCACAGACCCCGGCGATGTACTGCTGCAAAGCCCGCCAGCCGGAACTCTCGTAGCGCTAGGATCCGCGGTCAGCGTCACTGTCGACAGCGGCACCTTCAAAACGTGCGGCATCGTTAAGTAAGTAGGGTCGTATAGGTTATCGGCACAAATGAAAAATGCCGGGCGCATTTCGGCAGGAGCGCCCGGCAAACGGTTACAACAACAAGACAGCGGAAAGGAGGAGCCGCTGTCGGAGCGCGCAGGGGAATGCGCGTGCAGAAGTGGTTCAGCCTAGAAGTCCACCGTGGCCCAGGCACGCAATTTCCCAGCCTGATATACGGTACTTCGCCAACATCGGGGGCAAAACCAAGTCCAATATGTTTGGCTTGGCGGAGCGGAAACAACAGGGAGCTGAGACGATCGGCACGTCGTCTTTGTAGCTCAGAAGCATGAGATTGCCGGGTTCCACGGGGGCGAGAAAACGTTCCACATGTGCGCCGAGACGAACCATGGCGCGGCCAACTACATCATCGGGTCCCGCCGGAGCGGTAGTGGAGGCAACCAGAATCGCGGCAGGTTTAGTGCGCAACAAATGCTGCATAGCGCGCATCACTTGTTCTTCATCTTCGACGGCGGAAAGCGCATAGCGGAGATTGCCGCCAAAACGTTCAACGCGCGTGCGTACGATGTTTTCGAAAAGCGCCCGCGCGCGGTCGCCATGGACCGGGTCGGTATAAAGAACGCCCACGCCGGGATCGCGAATCGGCCGTGCTTGCAGGATCGCCCCTCGTTCGCCGAGAATACCCAAAACAGTTTCTAATTGCGCTTGCGACACGGCAAAAGGAGAACTCTTAATCGTGGCTATGCGCTCGCCGTTCCGGACGTATCGATAATTCGGAACAGTGGCAATCACCACGCTACTGGTGCAGTTAATCTGTTTAAGCAATTCATCGTCAATCAAAACACAGGAATCGGCAGTGGCGATTAGGTTAGCGCGTCCACCGGCCGCCAGCCGAATTTCTACGGACCCACAGCACATGACTTCTGCAACAGCCATGACCGCTTCGTCCTCGCCGATTTCTCCTTCTTCTAATTCAGTCACCCACACTTGCTGCATTCCTTCTGTTTCCAGCAAGCGGATATCTTCGTCGCTCAGTACGTGGCCTTTGGCCAATAATTTTCGACCCCCAGGACGGAAAATGGTGCAGCATAAAATCCGGCCAGCGGAGCTTTGAACGTCAAGTGTTAGGGCTCGCATTAAAATTTAATTCTTTTCCCCCCGTGAAGGGTCAGCCAAGTACTAAAACGGCTGTGGTAAGAGTATATGGTACTTATTTGGAAATTGATAGTATAAAAATTGTGAAATCTAGAAAATCTACCAAATAAATCGCTAAACTTCTGTCTAATACTTAGGACTATCGTAAGTCTTCTAAGCGAATAGTTAGCGAAGAAAAATTCTAGCGAACTACGGGAGTTTAATGGTTCTAGTACTAAATTGACTTGCGCTACTGCCTTTCGAGTTGCCGCGACAGACGCGTTCCCATTTGCTCGCCCGCTAACAGCCGGCCACAGATATCAGCTTCCCGACCGAGTGCAATCACCACTTCAGCCAATCCACCTTCGAGTGCCCAAACAGCCGATTCCAGTTTGGCTTGCATGCCGCCATGCGCGACGCCGGATTCAATCAATCGCTCGAACGTCGTCCGGAGTCAACTCCCGCACCACTGCGCCGCTGGCGTTTTTCACCCCGGCAACATCGGTGAGAAACAGCAGTTTGTCCGCTCCCCAGCCAATTGCGCACGAGACGGCCATCTGATCGGCATTCACGTTATAGATATGGCCCTGAGTATCGGCGGCGATGCACGCGACTACCGGCAGGTAACCCGCTCCGATCAGCAGATGAAACAACTTGCCATCGGTACGCTGTGGCTTGCCGACAAAGTGCAACTCCGGACTCACTGCTTGCGCGTTGGTGAGCAGACCGTCGACGCCGGATAGCCCCACCGCCGAACGCCCGGCAGCGCATAGAGCCGCAACCAATTGCTTGTTGATACTGCCGGCGATTACTTTCGTTACCGCATCGATCACCGCTTCATCGGAGACACGCAATCCGCCAACAAAACGGCTCGTCACTCCGCGCTCTTCCAGGAAGCGCGTAACTTGTTTGCCGCCGCCATGGACGACCACCACTTCAGCCTGATTACTTAGCCGCGCGAGCTGCCCCGCGAGATCGTCCCGCTTGGCAGTATCATCGAGCAACGTGCCGCCTAACTTGACCACTACTTTCACAGCAGGGCCTCTGTTTCCGGATAGCCCAGCACAAGATTCATATTCTGTACCGCCTGACCCGCGGCGCCTTTGACAAGGTTGTCGATAGCAGTGACGATGGTGACCCGCTGACTGGCAACATCGAAAACAAAACCGATATCGCAAAAGTTGGTGTGCTGCACAGCGCGCAAATCCGGAAATTTTCCCGGCGCGTAAAGGCGCACAAACGGTTCGTCAGCGTAACACTCCTCATATACCGCCAGCAGATCTACCGCTTTATCAATCCGCTCAGTACGCAGGTAAATCGTCTCCAGAATGCCGCGATCGATTGGCAGCAATTGCGCAGTAAAAGTGAACTCGCGTTCGCCCAAACCGGAATTCTGCAGTACCTCGGGTACATGCCGGTGTTCCAAGAAACCGTATGCACTAAAATTTTCCGTCACTTCGCAAAAGCTCGTTTTCAATGACGGCTTCCGGCCCGCCCCAGTCACGCCGGATTTAGCATCACACACAATTCCGCGCGCCCGGTCCACCACCTGTGCGTTCACCAGCGGCCTGAGCGCCAGATTCGCTGCCGTCGGATAACAACCCGGATTTGAAACCAGCCGAGCACCGCGAATTTTATCGCGATAGAATTCCGGCAACCCATAGCGCGCCTCTGCCAGCAGCTCCGGCGACGTATGGCGCTGTTTGTACCAACGCGAATAGGTTTCGGCATCGCGTAGACGGAACGCTCCGCTCAGATCGATTACTTTGCTGCCTCCAGCCAAAAGAGGGGCCGTTAGTTCAATAGAGACTTCCGGGGGTGTGGCCAGGAACACCAGGTCGAGTGCTTCCTGCTTGATGGCGTCCGGTGTGGCGGCTATTGTCTTAGGCGGTTGGTGGCCAAGCGGAACGGTCCTTTGCTCAGAATCGGAGCGGTGTTCCAGGAGAAACAGATCGATATTAGGGTGGCGCGCCAATATCCGCACCAACTCCGCTCCGCTGTATCCACGGAAACCCACGACACCCACGCGGTGCCGAATTGAATTATTATTCACTATAATGAATAAATATACTACAGTTGTTCCGAAGCTGAGCGCGCCGCCAGATCGCCAATCAACGGAAGATGCACTTGTTCCATCTGCGTTGCTTTGATCAGCAGATAGATCCAACAAACGGCCAGCAACAATTCAATCAACGAAGAGAGGCCGTGATGGAACGGCTCGATCTGCGAAAAAATTAGCCACGCCACGAACAGGTACACAGACTGAAAACCGTCGAAGCGCACTCGCTGATTGTGGCGGAACTTCTGCGAAGCGAGAAAGATAATCGAGGGAATCACGCCAGCCACTGGGATGTAGCAAAGAATAGACGCCGTCCGCTCGTTGATGTTATCGAGCAGATCATGCGAGCCGGGATGTACGCCGGCACGAGGCTGCGCCGTTCCACATTTGGCGCAATAGGCGGCGGTCTGGTCAACCGGGTTTCCACATTGAGTGCAGAATGGCATGAACGTCTTTCTCTTATACCAGGATTACGCAGCAAACCGTTGGAAGTTCGACCAAAGAAACAGGGTAACCAAGTGGCCCTTTGCGGAGCGCTAACCTAAATCATGCCGTGGGCGATTTCTTGAGCGCAAATTCTAGCGGCGAAGGGCTCATGTCCGGCGCCGATATTGGAGCTGGCTTGCAGCGGCTTAACGATCTAATAAGTGCGGCCGTTGCACACTAGGTTCTGTCATTTCTATGGCGATCACTTCTACAGTGTGATCGAGGCCCTTCGCTAGATGAAGTAAGGTTTTCGCTTGTTCTAGCAGTGTTGAGGTTGTTTCGCGGGGCGGCTGGGTCTGCGATTGTTCGCCGGAGCGAAGTTCATTAACAATCTGGAGAACTTCGCGATTGCCTCGTTCCAGTTCGGCGCGCGATTGCTGAATTTCCTCTTTCGCCGTCCGTGCTGCCGTGCGGCACCTGTCAGCCAGGAAGCGTAGTTCGTTGGCCACGTCCGCGATGGAATCGACGCCGTTGGGGCTCGCTGATTGAATCGCTGCGTTGACCATCAGCAGATTAGTGGCGAAAGTAATCTGGTCAATGGCGGTCATCAAGCCCACAACCGACTCGGCCGAGGCGTCTATGTGTTGCAAAGTGAGGTGGATCTCTTCAATCGTTCGTCCCGCTTTGCGCAGCATTTCCTCGGCACTTCCCGGGAATCCCGTCACCGCCGCTTTCTCAGCAACTGCTTGCTCTGCTTCCTTCGATAGTTCAAAGGCAGCTTGAGTGAGCTCTTTCGCCTCTTTTCTAAGCTGTAGGAATACGGCGTCCAACTTACCCGCAACATCGTCGGAAAACCTGATCCAGAGACGCACGGACAAGCCGGTTGTGGCGACCCCGACGCCGAACAACAACCAGATTTCCCAAGCCGTTAATGACTGCATGGGCGGCATGCCAGCAAAGGCATCCACATCTGGATGTGCAATACCAACTACCCAATCGAGTTCTGGCACATAGCCGAAGTGTGCGATCACCGTCTTAGGTATGCCGCCAAGCGGGGCAGGCTTCTGATAACGGTATTCGGCAATTTCGCCATCAGCCAGTTGAAGCGCTCGCGAGCAGAGTTCCTGCACAAACGGCCGCCCCGAGGGATCTCTTTGGTCCCACAAAACACTGCCTTCGATCGATTTGTCCCCAACTACCAGCGCCGTTCCCCTCCTTGCACCAGCTGCTTCCAGGATGAACAGTTCACCATGATCGACATTGGCACTGGTTGCCGCCAGATGGCTCACTCTGTTCCTGATTTGATCCTCCGGAAGAGCTGTAGACAACATCCCCACGACCTTGCCCGCCGCGTCCTTGAGCGGCTGATAGACGGTCAGATAGCTGACCTCAGCCTGGACCTCTTTACCCAGGTAGGTCCCGCCGGACAACACTTCTTGTGCGGCTCGGGCGGATTCGTTTTCGCTGGCATTGCCTGGAATATACGTGCCAATCGCGCGGGCTCCGGTCAACGCCTTCATGCTGCTGCAAATGCGTAGCATGTCGCCTTGCTCGTTCAGCCGTTCGAAAATCGTGGCGGGCGTGCCTTCGATCTTGGCAATCTCGTCCACCAGCGGGGCCGGCTGGTTGAAATCGGGTATAGGAATCAGCTGCACTTGGCCAATGGTCATCAAGGGGATTGGGATGGCCTTCAACTCCCCGGTCACTTCGTTCTTCACCTGCCAAACATGTCCCCGGTTTGCCTGAAGCCGCACCGGCCCAGCCGCATCCAAAATATTCTTCCCGCTCTTTAATTTGCTGACGCTTTCCCGCTGATAGCTACGGCAAACATCAATCAAATCTCGGGTTAGGTGGGTTAGGTTGACGGTGGATTTTCGAACGGCATCGATTAGCGGCGTCTGTTGAGTGCGATGTAGAACGGTCCACGCCGCCAAACTAACAATCGCCATGGGCGCGACGATGAGAATGGAACCTACTACTGCCACTCGCCGCCGGATATTGTAAGTGCTGGCCTCTGGAAACAAACAGATCTCGCTAAGAGATCCATCGGCTGCAAACCCTGAAGTCTTTAGATCCGCCGCAACAGAATGTTGTCGACGCGATGATTGGCGCCCTTTTCCAGAATGAGATGCGCTCGTTCGCGGGTAGGACCGATATTGTCGCGAAGGTTGGGCCGGTTAATCTCTTCCCAAATGCGCCGCGCGGTTTGGATGGCCTCCGATTCACTAAGCAGCGAATAGCGGTGGAAATACGAATCTTTATTGCGAAAAACGGTTTCGCGCAAACGCAAGAATCGCTGGATATACCAGATCTCGATCGTCTGATCGTCGGCATCCAGGTAGATCGAGAAATCGAAGAAGTCTGATACGAACAGACGCGAACCCTCGCGCGGAGCCTGCAAGACGTTCAAGCCTTCAAGAATCAGGATGTCGGGTATTTCCACCCGAGCCACTTCCCCCGGCAAAATGTCATAGTGCAAGTGGGAATAAACGGGGGCGCATACCGCCGGGGCACCTGCCTTCAGATCGGTCAAAAACTGCAACAGCAGACGCTGGTCGTAACTCTCTGGAAAACCTTTACGCTTCATCAGTCCGCGCGCTTCCAAAATAGAGTTCGGGTACAGGAAGCCATCGGTAGTAATCAGGTCTACTTTGCGGTGGTCGGGCCAACGTGCTAACGACGCCCGCAGGACACGCGCAAAGGTGCTCTTGCCAACGGCCACGCTTCCGGCAATTCCAATGATGTAAGGCACTCGAAGGGGAGCGTCTGCGCCCAGAAACTCCTGCCGTGCTTCATACAAGTGCTGCACTGCTGCGAAATGCAAATTCAGCAGACGGGAAAGCGGTACGTAAATGTCGCTCACCTCGCTCAACGAAACCTGGTCATTAATGCCGCGCAAAGTCACCAGATCCTCTTCGCTGAGCAAGAGCGGGGTAGAGGCGCGCAACGCTTTCCAGCGTTCGCGGTCAAATTCAATGTAGCGGCTGAATGCTCCCGCCCTCGGCGGCGGTGCTTGCGCCAATGTTTCCTCCGACATGTTCTTTAATAAGGTATCGCGAGTACTACAAAAGCATTGGCGGACAATGTGCCCGCGCTTAGCTGTTGCGAAGTGAGCTCGGGTTGTGTGCGCCCCAACCCGGACCACAGCGGTCCGGCGCACAAACCGGCAACATCTAAGCCGTCCGCGTAGCCGACATCTTCGACGACAACAACTCATCCTCAAAGCTGAAATCCGGCTTCGGATACGTCCGCTTCTTCAAATAAGCCCGGTACGTAACCTTTAGCCCCGCATCGAACTCCGTCGGCTTGAAAGCCAACATTCGCTGCGCCTTGGTGATAATCTGCGTAATCGCTGGCACATCATAATAGGAGCCGAAATAAAGCTTCTCTCCCACCACTTGGCCGCCGGCGCGGTAAATCATCTCGCGCGGAACCGAGATAAAGCGCGCTTCTTTAGAGCCGGACGCGGACGCCAAATGTTCAACCAACTCATGCTGCGTGATTGCTTTCGGATTAGCCGTATTAAACGCATGCCCGATCGCATTGCGCATTTCCATAACCCTTATCATCAACTCGACCAGATCCTTGATGAATACAAACTGCATCAGGCGATGTCCTTCGCTAGGCAGAATCACCGGCCGTCCGGCGCGAAAGCGGTCCCAGAAAAAAGCTTCGCGATAAAAGGGATTGCCCGGGCCGTAAACGAATGGCGGACGCAATGTCACGATCGGAAAGCCCGTGCGCTGATGCAACCGGAACAAAGCCCGCTCGCTCATCGCCTTGTGGCGAGCATAGGGATTTGGGTGATCGTCCGGCGCCAACGCATCGCCTTCGTGATGGTTTAACCCGTCGCCATAAGCGGCTACGCTCGACATAAAAACGTAGCGGCTAATCTTGCCGTCGAAAATCTGCGCCGTCGCTTCCACTTGGGTGCCATTCGTCCCGTGCTCCCAATCGTAAGCGTTATCGAAGACGATGTCGTACCTGGTATTCGAAATTGCCCTACGTACGCTAGCCACATCATTGCGGTCGCCAACAAGATTTCTTACCCGTTTACCAAAAGGATGACGCGGTTTCCGGTGCAAAATATGCACTTCGTGGCCGGCGCGCAACAAATCAGTCACCAGCACTTTGCCGATGAACTGCGTCCCGCCGATCACCAGGATGCGCTTCGGCTCCGGTTGATCGAGTCGGTTGGAACTTTTCGCCCTTGCGGCGGTGTGATTAGCAGAAACGGCCGTGTGCATGAGTCACCTGAATGTTAGACGGCTCACGGACGGCCGCGTTGTCAGTCGTAATATTCGAGTCCGAGATGAGTGATAAGGTCTTCACCTTGCATCCACCGAAGAGTATTCTTGAGTTTCATTAATTGGATGAAGATATCGTGCTCTGGATACAATCCTGGAGCCGTCATTGGTCCTTTAAAATAAAAAGATAGCCACTCTTGGATGCCCTTCATCCCCGAACGTTGCGCCAAATCCATAAACAGGACTAGATCGAGTACCAGCGGTGCTGCCAAGATCGAATCTCTACACAGAAAATCAATCTTGATTTGCATAGGATACCCGAGCCAGCCGAAAATGTCGATATTATCCCAACCTTCTTTCGAGTCGCCACGCGGCGGATAGTAATTAATACGTACGGCGTGATACAAATCTTTGTAAAGATCCGGGTAAAGTTCGGGTTGTAGTATTTGTTCGAGTACCGAAAGCTTAGTTTCTTCCTTCGATTTAAAGGAGCCTGGATCTTCCAGCACCTCGCCATCGCGATTGCCAAGAATGTTAGTCGAGAACCAGCCGCGCACACCAAGCATTCGCGCCTTGAAGCCCGGTGCGAGCAGGGTTTTCATATACGTTTGGCCAGTCTTGAAGTCTTTTCCGCAAATCGGCACAGAGTTGTTCCGGGCCAGCTCTTGCAAAGCCGGCATGTCGGTAGTCAAATTAGGTGCGCCATTCGCAAATGGGATGCGCAAACGTAAAGCAGCATACGCATAAATCTGACTGGGCGCAATCTCGGGATCGTTCTTACGTAGACCTTCTTCAAACGATGCTAACGTTTGATGCACCGCCGCTGGACGATGGAACACTTCCGTCGAGCCGCACCAAATCATCACCAGCCGATTACAGTTGTGGCGCGCCTTGAAGTGTTGAATGTCGTCCATTAACGCTTCGGCCATCGCCATTTTGTTCGTCTCGGTCTTTACGTTCGGACCATGGATGCGTTTTACGTACTCCTGGTCGAACACCGCTTTCATCGGTTGAATGGCCGAAAGCGGTTCCTTCAACTGATCGAGAATGGAGCGCTCCAGCACGTTCGCGCGCACGGCCGCTTCATAGCCGTTGTCTTCGTAGATGTCCCAACCGCCAAATGCTAAACACTCCAGTGGCGCCAGTGGTACGAAGTCTTTGATCTTGGGAGTGCGGCCGTCGGTTCGCTTACCGAGCCGGATAGTAGCCATTTGCGTTAGCGATCCAATCGGTAAGCCCAGTCCGCGTTTGACTGCTTCAACGCCGGCGATAAAGGTGGACGTAACCGCGCCCATGCCGGGAATCAAAATGCCCAATTTGCCGTCTGCGGGCGCAATGGTGACGTTAGGTTCAGTTGCCAAAAGAGAATGCTCCTAAAGAAAAGGAAGGAATGGGAAAGACAGCTGCCTGCAAACGTTTGCGCGTTAGCTTCGACTCGCTCAGCGACTCTAAAAGCCTGGTTTGCATCAGCCAAACCTGGACTGCGAAGAGCGGTTTATCGGTCTCGATACACCAACCGCTGCAAGACAAACTGTAATCCTACGCTATACTAACATTCAAATGTCGCAGAGTGTGACGGGGACCATCTCGGCGCTCGTGGTAGACGACGAGCAACTGGCACGTGAGGAACTGTACTTTCTTTTAAAGGACTTCCCCGAGGTCGAAATACTCCAATCGGCCACAAACGGACTCGAAGCCGTCAAGTTGATTGAGCGTCTGGAACCGGATCTGGTTTTCCTCGATGTGCAAATGCCTGGTCTCGACGGGCTCGCCGTCATTGGCAAAGTGCGCGAGAGCGGCGTCAATCTCCCGCATTTTATTCTCACTACCGCCTTCGACCAATACGCTGTGGAAGCGTTTCGCCTGGAAGCGCTCGACTATCTGCTAAAGCCTGTTGAAAAGGAACGACTGGCCGAAACAGTTGTGCGCGCCAAACGGATTATTGAGGATAAGCAACAGGCCCAGGAGAAAGCCGCCGATGTGGCGGCAATCAGTACAGTGTCAGCGCCCGCCAAAGCAACCCTTCAGCGTACGAAGTTACTGGTTCGGGCGAATAATAGGAACCTTATCGTCGACGCGCAAGATTTGATTTACGCGACTATCGACGACGGCACGATCACGGTGGTCACGGCGCATTTTGAAGGACAGTCGAATTACCGGACGATCGAAGAACTGCAATCGAACTTAGACCCAAACCTGTTTTGGCGGGTCCATCGTTCTTTTTTGGTGAATATCAACAAAATCAAGGAGGTAATTCCTTGGTTTAAGTCGAGTTTCCAGTTGAAGATGGACGACAAAAAGCAAACCGAGATTCCGGTGAGCCGTATTCAGACGAGACGGTTGCGGGCGCTGTTGAAGATTTAGCCGCGCCAAAGCTCAAGTAACTCACCTTTTTTCGTGATATGCTTCCCTTGGATTTGTCGAGGAGTATCATGCTCCAGATCACAAGCTCAAGCATCCCGATGATCAAGCTTCTGTGCGAACGTGGCGCACACGTTTCGGCGCATGTTGATAAGAACGCAATTCTGGATCACGGCCATCACTTTGTCCGAACCAGATTCGCTTTTCGCTCAGAACACGGAACGTTGCCAGTTTTTTTCTGCCGTTGCGGCGAAATGGCCTTGCAACATGACGATGGTGGTCACACCATTTGTACTTTGACAAATAACGGCTCGGAACGAGAATTAACCCGTTGTCCTTTGGATCACGAGTCGACCGCTCACTGAGTGAACTGATAACTCTACTACAGTAACTCTTGACTGCTCCATTGCGCCTACTTCCGGGCGGGCTTTCCTCGCCGTTAGCAGCCGTTATTAGAAAAGGAGAATAAATGATCAAACTATTGAGCTCCATGGTTTTAGCCGTTGGTCTTCTTGTTGTTCCTAGCGTCAGCTTCGCTCAGGATCATCACGATCAGATGCAAAAGCACGAATGGAACGATAGCGAGAAGGACGCTTGGCAAAGGTACTTGAAGGAGCATCACAAGAAAGATCACAACTGGGAAAAAGCAAGCAAGCGCGAACGGGCCGATTATTGGAAGTGGCGCGATGCCCACCCGGATCAGCACTAACAACTCGTGAACAGGGAAGGTAAAGCCTTTACTTCTGACTGGCCGGTGGTTTCGTATCGGACGGTTTGTTCTCCGGCGGGGCGGCTTCCGTGTCACCGAAGGTGATGGTCGATTCCGCCTCAAACTTTTTGTAGTTGTTGTATTTCACGATGGTCCGCAAGCGCTGCGGAAAATCGCGAAAGAAGAGGGTGTCGTCGGAATACGTTTCCACCGGGAAAAAATATTTGCCGTCAATTTCGCGCCGAATCGTCGTGAAGTGTGGCGTCAGGTTTTGTTCCTTCATGTTGTCGATCTGTGGTACCGCTTGCCCTTCGGCTCGGATGACCGCCAAATCGTTTTCCCGCGCCCACAATGTGCCATCAAAAAACCGCTGGCCCGCCAAAATCTGTTTCGGGCGCACTCGGATGACAAAACAAAGCACGCCATCCATGGTCTCCTCTCCCTCGTAGCGTCCCTCGTACAGAGAAACGGTTTCAGTCGTTAAAAGGAAGGGCTCGATATTGCGGATATCGTTAAAATCTTCTTTTGTAAGCCGCACGCGTGTCAGAGTGCTATGTCCCGGCACAATTACCTTCTCAAAGCGCCCGACTTGCGGACTGAAAGTAATGTCGCGAATCTCTCCATATTCGCCGGTGATGCCGCCATGGACGTCAAATTCCTGCACCGCGACCGACTGGCGAAACGTGTAATTTTCGCGTGCGCGTGCATTCACCGTCTCGCGTTCTGCAATCTTGCGCAGGAAACCAGCGGGCGGTTCGGCGGCGCTAAGACCCGATGCTACGATGAGGGCGATGCCGAGTGCCCCAAACACGTTTCGTCCGTTTTTCATAGTGTTAGCGTGTGCTTGGGCTGCCCTGCTGATAGCGGCTTTCTTCTATTCTCGGCAATTTCCAGGCTCCCCGTGGATCGTGCATGCTTTACTCCCAGCGATGGTGCTGGAGGTTGGTTTTTACTTGGCATCTGTGTTTGTTCAGACGCGAAAAGGGTTCGCTCTATTTCGTCCGGCAAGAGCACAAGCCGCCATTCTTTGGATCAGTGCCCTACTCCCCTATCTCATCTTTAGCTTAAATGCCGGATCGTTCCAACGCAATGCGTTCTATGTGTTAGTGGGGTTGACGGCGATATTCTCTTTCTGGCATGCTCTTTTACCGCGACGGGCGGCGTACGATGTCGGTTTTCTGGTGATTGCTGCCGCGCCTTTTCTCACCCATGTGTTTTCGCGCATTTACCTTTCCCCGGACCGCCATGTACGCGCCGATATCCTGGGCCAACTCATGTGGATTCGGGTCGGAATTTTAGCGTTATTAGTGCTACGCGAATGGGACGCCGGTGAATTCGGCCTCTGGCCCACATTGCTGGAATGGCGAAGCGGCGTTCTGTTTTACGTGGCGGCGATTGTCCCGGTGGCGGCGCTGGCCCTGCTGATCCACGATGTCCGGTGGGCACCCTTGAGCGGCGTCTGGTGGCGGATTGTTGGCCTTGGCATTGGCACGTTTTTTGGGTTTCTCTGGGTGACTGCTTTGGCGGAGGAACTGTTCTTTCGTGGGTTGGTCGCGCGGGCAATGCTAGATCAGCTTCCTTCGCAAGCGCTGGCGATCGTACTGTCCTCTCTTGTGTATGGCGCGGCGCATCTTTGGTTCCATGCCTTCCCCGACTGGCGGCAAGCCAGTGTCGCAGCGCTGCTGGGCGTTTTTTGCGGTTTGGCTTATGCGCGCACCGGCAGCGTGCGCGTGCCGATGGTGACGCATGCGCTCATGGTTACGACGTGGAAAATGCTGCTTAAGCTCTAGACATTCCTCGACCCCCCATGGTATGGTATTTGGTATGGCAACAGCCAAAATCACCATTACCCTTCCACAAGAGCAGCTTAACGAAATTCACGCGCTACTCGATGCCGGCAAAGCGCATAGCGTCTCCGGCTTTGTGCAACATGCTGTTTCTATCGCACTTCACGACGCGGCGGGCTGGCGAGAACTTTTAAACGAAGCTTTGGAGCAGACCGGCGGACCGCTGACAAAGCAGGAGCGGCAATGGGCTGATCGAGTTCTTGCCGAGCCGCCTCCCAGCAAGGCTTCCAAAAAAGGCCACGCTGCTTGAGCTTTAGTGGTGTCACCTTCGATGCCGGCGGATTGATTGCGCTGGACCGCAGAGATCGTCGGGTCCTTGCCATTGTGGAACGGGTTAGCGAGCTTGGGACAAGAATTACCATCCCCGCTAGCGCCCTGGCCCAGGCTATTCGCAACCCCGCAAGGCAGGCGCTCATCTCGCGCCTTATTCGACAAGTTGGCACAGACCTAGTCCCTCTCAACGGACCAGATGCCACCGCGGTGGGACTTCTCTTAGCCCGCACCGGTACTGCAGATATTGCCGACGCTCATGTAGTGATCTGCGCCGAACGCGCAAAACAACCTGTGCTCACAACTGACCCGGATGATCTCAGCCGGATTGCTCCCGATTTAAGGCTAATCGTGATCTAAGTCAGATCTAGCGCCTGCTCAAAGTCACTCAGCAAATCGCTGAAATCTTCAATGCCGAAAGAAATCCGCACCAGCCCATCGCCAATACCGGCTTCGTCCAGATCTTTCGAACTCCAAGCCGAGTGAGTGGTGCTGCGCGGATGACACGCCAGCGTTTCCACACCTCCCAATGAAACTGCATCGCGCGCGATTTCTACATTGCGTAAGAAATCGAATGCCGCTTTCTTTCCCCCTTTCAGATCGATCGAAACTAACCCGCCCGGGCGAGTGCACTGGTTTTCATAAATCCGTTTCTGCTCCGGATCGGTGAATAAGGTCGGATAATAAATCTTGGCGATCTTCGGATGCCCGACCAAACCTTCCGCGATGCGCTGCGCATTCTCACTCTGCCGGTTCATGCGCAAATAAACAGTAGGCAGCCGCGAGTTCAAATCCAACATTCATCGGGCTGCAAAATGTTGCCAAAAAGGCTGCGCTTGCTGCGAATCTTCTGCATCAGCGCGGGATCTTTACCCAGCAACACGCCGCCGATGATATCGCTGAATCCGCCCAGGTACTTCGTTGCCGAGTAGATCGAAAGGTCCGCGCCCAGCGACAGCGGATGCTGAAAAGCCGGACCAAGAAATGTATTATCGATCATGACCAACGGCCGTTGCGTCTTGCCGCTGCCATTCGTGACGCCGTGCAGACCTGCCACGGTTTTACACGCCCGCTCGATATCCGTCATTACGATGGTTGGGTTTGCCGGCGTTTCAATCAGCACCACGCCCAAATTACGCGCTGAACGAATCGCGTCATCCAACAAATCGGCGCGGCCGCCAGGGACAGAAATGCCCTGAATTCCAAATGGTTCCAAAAAGCCTTGGATCAGCGTTTGCGTGCCGCCGTATATAGGTACGGTATAAATAATGCTGTCGCCTGGTTTGAGAACGGCAAGCAGCGCAGTCATAATGGCTGCCATACCGGAATTGAAAACCGTGGCTGCCGTGGTTCCCGGTTCGAGCGGGCTAACCTGATCCTCCAGGATTTGCGCGTTAGGATGATTGAATCGTGAGTAGACTAAATCGACGTTCTCGCCGGGTGCTCGTTGAGCTCGACCGCCCATGATATCGAAGGCGCGCTCGGCTGCCTCCGGACTGGAGAACACGTAAGTAGAACTACGGAAAACGGCGGGGCGGGCAGATCCTACCGAAAGGCTAGGGTCAAAACCACGGGTGAGGACAGCAGTTTCCGGTTTCAGATTGACCGGGTGCTTCGTTGCTTTTGACAAAGGAGAAAAGACACCTCCGCCTTGAGTGTAGCGCTAGAAACTGCGGTTGGATGTTGTTGTGGAAAAACAGTGAAAGAAACTTTGAAAAACTGTGGACTTTTGTGAAAGACCCTTGCGGGTGCCAGGGAGGTGTTGCTTCAGGGGTCTTTCTATGAGGTTAGTCTCGCTTTGGTGGGAGTTGCCTCCCTGGCTTGATTCCAATAGTAATATATGGAAATGCGGAATGCAAGAGTTTTCTATACGAAATTCAAAATTTTTTTGGCCGGAACTTTTTCGACCTGGAAAGCATACGTTAAGTAATAGAAATTAAACATGAAAATTACGGTTTTAGGATCCACTGGATCAATCGGCGTCAGCACTCTGGATGTGGTCCGCCAGAATCCAGACCGCTTCAAAATACATGCTTTGGTAGCCGGAAAAAACTTGGACGTCCTTTGTTCCCAAATATTGGAGTTTCGGCCCGAGTGTGTTGTGGTGGCAGATGACGCTACTTTGAACGCTCTGCGGCTGCGGCTGCAGGATCTAACTTTACCCGTAAAGGGTTGGCCGGCTTTGGCTCAGGGTGCGGAAGCCCGCGTCCAAGCAGCCATCGCAAGCGAAGTCGATTTCGTGATGTCCGCGATTGTCGGAGTGGCTGGCCTGGAGGCGACGTTCGCGGCCGTCAAAGCAAAAAAGCGCATCGGTCTCGCTAACAAAGAGGTATTGGTAGCGAGCGGAGCGCTGGTTATGGAGGCGGTCCGTCAGAATGGGACCCAACTCATCCCGGTCGACAGCGAACACAATGGAGCCCATCAATGTTTCCGCGCTGGTACGAAGGAGGACGTCACTCGTCTACTCCTTACCGCTTCCGGCGGACCGTTCAAGGATTCGCCTCGCGAAGCCCTCTGGAACGTCACTCCTGAACAGGCCTTGAATCACCCAACCTGGAAAATGGGGCGTCGCATCACGATCGATTCCGCTACCATGATGAACAAAGGTTTTGAGGTGATCGAAGCCTGCTGGCTCTTCGATTTACCGCCAAACCGCGTCGACGTCGTCGTGCACCCGCAATCTTCTATACACGCCATGGTCGAATACAACGACGGCAGCGTGATCGCCCAAATCTCGGCTACCGATATGCGCATGCCGATCCAATACGCCATGACGTATCCCGAACGTCATCGTGCCCCGGTGGCCCGACTGGATTGGACCCAACCTCGCACTTGGAATTTCTCAGCCCCCGATCTGGATAAGTTCCGCCTCCTGAAGCTCGCCTACCAGGCTCAGGAACAGGGCGGATCGGCTACCTGCACACTGAACGCAGCCGACGAAGTGGCCGTCGAAGCCTTCCTGGAAGGCCGTATCCCCTTTCCGTGTATCGCCAGTACAGTAGAGGAAACCCTTCAGAGACAAATCAGCCGACACCCAACGACAATAGAAGAGGTGATCGCGATTGACCTTGCCTCTAGAGAGGTCGCTCGCCAAATTATCGCCGAAGCGCCATGGAAGGCTTCCTCCGGCAAGTTGTGAAGCGGACGGCGTGGAAATGCGTCCAATTGTCAGGCGCGAAATCGACTAAACTGAAAGCTCAGAGCGCGTATGAGTAGGAAACGAGAGAAAGGTAACACTACCGTTGGATTGGCAGACTATTAGCGCATTCGTTCCTCTGCTCGCAATCATGATTGTCGTCCACGAGTTGGGACATTTCTGGGCTGCGCTGGCAGTAGGCGTTCGGGTAGAGACCTTCAGTATCGGTTTCGGTCCGCGCCTCTTTGGTTTTAAACGCGGCGACACCGACTTTCGGCTTTCGCTCATTCCCTTAGGTGGTTACGTTCGCATGCTGGGCGAGCAACCCGGCGATGAAAGCGCCGTCGATCCGGCTTCTTTCCAAGCCAAAGCGCGTTGGCAGCGAGCCATCGTAATTATGGCGGGACCGCTGATGAATATTCTTCTCGCGATCCTTATCGTCACCGGACTCTATATGTATAAGTACCCCAAGATCGATAACAACGGTCCTGCGGTCATTACCGAAATCGAGCCCGGTTCCGCTGCCGCTCAAGCCGGTTTGCAGGTCGGCGACCGCATCGTGCAATTCGGCGGTAAAACGAATCCTAAATGGGATTACATTACCAAGCAGGAAATGCTGAATGGCAATCACACGATGGACGTCGTCGTTCAGCGGGATGGTCACCGCATTAATCTTGCCGTTACTCCTCGCATCGACCCAAAAGAAGGCATCGGCAACATTGGGTGGAATTATCAGAACATTGAAGTAGGCGAAGTCGAGTCTGGTTCACCCGCGCAAGCTGGCGGCCTGAAAGCCGGCGACATCTTCGTCACTATGAACGGGCAGGTCGTTGCGTCCACCTCAGTCGTTCAGGAAGCAGTGGCTCACTCCGCCGGCAAGCCCATTGATATTCAGGTCAAGCGTAGCGGGCAAATCGTTCGGCTCTCGGTTACGCCAATGAAAGTTAGTAACTCGGCTTACCACATTGGTGTCAGTTACGGTGAACGCTTCCCATTCCCGGTTGAAATTGTTAAGTTGAGCTTCCCGGACGCCTTCGCGCAGTCTCTGCGCGATAACCGCGAGAACACCGTGCTCGTGTTCCAAACCCTCGGCAGTATTCTCGAGCGGCGTGTTTCCGCCAAATCTGTTTCCGGTCCCATCGGCATGGCCAAGAGTTCCAAAGAGGCGGCCAAGCGTGGTCCCTGGACTTACTTGAACTTCATGTCCTTCGTAAGTCTCAACCTGGCGATCTTCAATTTACTGCCAATTCCCATCCTCGATGGCGGTACGCTGCTTCTTTTGTTCATTGAAATGTTGCTGCAGCGTGAAGTGAGCATGAACATCAAGGAAACGTTCCTCAAGCTGGGGTTCGTTTTGCTGATGATGGTTGTGGTGTTTGTTATTTATAACGATTTGACCAAGAGCTAGTCTTCATGGATCAAGCGAAGCGCGCGGCTGTGGTAACCAATCTGCAAGCGACCCGTGATGCTTTACAGCACGCCGTAGCTGGCTTATCTGAGGCGCAGGCTCGCTTCAAACCGTCGCCGGATTGTTGGTGTGTTGAAGAGATTGTGGAGCATCTCGCGGTGACGGAGCACGGCATGTACCGCTACATTACCGAGCTGCACAGAATAACCGAAGATCCACATGAGACTCAGAGCGCCGCATCGCTGGCACGCACGACCGACCGCAAAGGTTTGCCGCTGCAAGCACCCGAAAGAGCCCGTCCGAAAGGCCGCTTTGGCAGTCTTAACGGTGCTTTGACTCAGTTCATGGAAAACCGCCAACGCACGATTGCCTTCGTCGAAGAGTGCCGGGACGATTTGCGTTTTCGCTGGATCGAGCATCCTGTGGGTCCCATGAACGCACAGGATTGCCTGACAGTTTTGATCAATCACCCGGCACGGCATGTCGAACAAATCGCTGAGCTAAAAGCCGACCCGGCGTTCCCGCGCTGAAGAAACAGTTAAACTATAGGTGTGCCATTGCGTTGTAGTTGCGGAGCCGTCCTTCCAGAGGACGCTCGTTTTTGCCATAAGTGCGGCGCGCCCCAATACCAGGAAGATATCGAGCGCATCAATGCGGTTGAAGAGCCGCCAGTCATACCGTCGCCTCCGCCACCCACACCGTCGCTACAGCCACCATCCCGCATCGGGCTCACAAACGGTCGAGCGGTACGAATCTCTATGGCAGTAGCCGCCTTTTCGCTTTTAGCGATAGCGCTCATCGCCAACATAGCGCCGCCTTTGCTTTTCCCTATCTTAGTGGCTGCTGGTTTTACATCGGTACGTGTTTACCTCAGCCGCACCGCTGAGAGTTTAACGGCCTCCGGTGGTGCAGCGCTCGGCGCCATGACATGGCTATGGTTATACCTGCTGGAAGCCAGCGCGACCTGTGTCATCATTTTCACCGCGCAAGGCCGCGAGATTGTGAAGACACTCAAAAACCCGGAGCTGGCCCAGTTGATTGACGACCACGCCAAACTCGCTTCCACGCTGCTTCTCTTCCTGTTCATTGGCACAGTTTCCGGCGCGCTCGGTGGCATCTTGGGAGTGCGCTGGCAGCCGCGCAACCGACCTTCTCACTGAAAACCCCCTCCCGGCAACGGCTGCCTCGCTGCTACGCTGGAATTCCGAGCTGATGAGTAAATCCATCCTGACACTGACCGTAAATCCGGCGCTAGACCGGATCGTGACCGTTGACCGCTTAGCGTTTGAAGATCGTGGCTATATCGAGTCCACCACCGAAGCTGCGGGCGGCCGCGGTATCAACGCAGCTCGCGTGTTGACTGGCTTTGGCGTAAGCGCCGTGGCAGTAACTACATCCGGCCGTGAGACAGGACGAAAATTCGAAGAGAAGCTGCAAGACGACCGCTTCGAAAAAGAAGTGGTTAAAATCCGCAACGGTATTCGCATCAACCTGACTATCTCAGACCGGCAAGGTTTATCCATCAAGCTCAATGAGCGCGGCCCTGCCTTGTTACTAACCGAGCTGAATCGCATCGGCAAGGCGGTTGAAAAATGGCTGCCTAGCGCTTCCTGGCTGATGCTCTGCGGAAGCTTGCCGCCGGGCGTCGATTCGCATTTCTATACGCGACTCATCAAGCTTTCGATAAAACACAAGGTCGAAACGCTCCTCGACACCGATGGCGATCCGCTGCTGCATGGACTCGAAGGCAAACCGACGATTGTGAAACCGAATCAATCCGAGGCGGAGCGCTTGCTGAACACCGCTTTGATTACGCGCACGCAGCTGATTGACGCCGTGCAGCGGATCAAAGCGATGGGCCCGCAGTCGGTGGTGCTCTCTTTGGGTTCGCGCGGACTGATTGCCGCCACTTCATCGGAGGGCGTATTGCAAGTCATGCCACCTCCGATTGACGCTGTGTGCCCGATCGGCGCGGGTGATGCTATGTCGGCGGCGATTGTGTGGTCGTTACAGCGTGGGGATGCCTTCAGCGAAGCTCTGCGCTGGGGCGTATCCGCAGGCACGGCGTCTGCAAAGTTGCCCGGCATTACACTCGCAAGTTTGGATCAGACGAAAGAGTTCTATCCACAAACTCAAGTCACGCGCGTCGCGGTTTGACAAACGCCAAAGTAAATCAAACTTTGGGCCACGCTCAAACGTAATACTACGCTTAGCGGCAATTCACCATGAAACAACTCTTGCGCCGGCTCCTTTCCTCCCCATTGTTCACGGCGACTACGCTCTTGACACTAGCGATCGGAATTGGAGCCAATACGGCGATCTTCAGCGTCATCAATTCCATTCTTCTGAAGCCCTTACCTTTCCCTGAACCCGACCGGCTGGTTGGACTTTGGCATACCGCCAAGGGGCTCGATTTGAAAGAGCTCAATATCTGTCCCTCGCTTTACTTCACCTATCGCGAGCACGCACGCAGCTTCACGGATGTGGGAATGTACACCGGCGGCACGGTCAGCATGAGCCGCATTGCCAAACCCGAAGAAGTGCGGGGTCTCTTAGTGACCGATGGCGTGCTGCCCATCCTCGGCGTGCAGCCTCTGCTCGGCCGGCATTTCACGCAGCGCGACGCCACTGATGGCAATCCCGCCACCATAATGCTTACGTATGGTTATTGGCAGAAGCGCTTCGCCGGCGCAAAGTCTGTTATCGGACAACACATCATGGCGGATGGCAAAGATAGCGAGATCATCGCTGTTCTGCCGCGCGATTTCCAATTCATGAGTCCGCAGCCGGCCGTCGTCGGCGTCCTGCAATTCAATCGCGGCAAAATATTTCTGGGCAATTTCAGTTATCAAGGCATCGCTCGTTTAAAGCCAGGCGTGACGCTCGCGCAAGCCAACGCCGAGGTCGCCCAGTTGATCGGCGTCTGGCTGCGCAGCTGGCAGGCGCCTCCCGGTTTTTCCACTCAGCTTTTCGAAAACGCCCGCATCGGGCCCGACGTGCGGCCTTTTATGCGCGACGTGGTCGGCGATATTGGCAACATTTTGTGGGTCATTATGGGGACCATCGGCTTGGTCCTGCTGATCGCGTGTGCGAATGTAGCGAACCTTTCGCTGGTACGCGCCGAAGGTCGCCAGCACGAACTTTCCATTCGTGCGGCATTGGGAGCAGGTTGGAATAGATTGGCGCGCGACCTGCTAAGTGAGAGCGTCGCTCTTGGCTTGCTGGGAGGAGCGCTCGGACTGGCGCTCGCCTATGGATCGTTGAGACTGCTGGCCGCCATCGGTCCGGCGAATCTTCCGCGCGCTGAAGCGATCGGCATCGATCCGCAGGCGCTAGCGTTTACGCTGGCAATTTCACTCCTCTCCGGTCTCGTCTTCGGTCTGCTGCCGGTTTGGAAATATGCTGGCGTGCGGGCGGGAACCGGTCTGCGCGATAGCAGCCGCAGTGTCAGCGCGGGCAAGGAACGGCTGCGTGCCCGCGACCTGCTGGCCGTTTTTCAAATCGCTCTCGCGCTGGTGCTGCTTATCTGCTCGGGTCTGATGATTCGTAGCTTCTACGCTTTGAAGCAAATTCAACCGGGCTTTACGCAGCCCGCACAAATCATGACGGTTCGAGTTTACATACCTGACACGCAGATAAAGAGTGACGAGCAGGCCATCCGTACCCATCAAGAAATTCTGCGCCGCCTCAGCGCGATTTCAGGAGTGCAAGAGGCCAGTTTCGCTGGCTCCATCACCATGGATGGGCGCACCAGCAATGACGTCTTAGAGGCAGACGACCACACGGTTGCCGCCGGAAAAGTGCCGCCCATCCGCCGCTTCAAATTCGTTGCGCCCGGTTACTTCCATACCATGGGGCGCAAGTTCCTCGCTGGGCGCGACCTCGATTGGAACGACGTATATGACTACCGCAACGTCGCCATCATCTCCGAAAACTTTGCTCGCGAATATTGGCGCAGCCCTTCTGCCGCTTTGGGCAAGCGCGTGCGGGAAGGAATGAAAGACGACTGGCGCGAGATCGTCGGCGTCGTGCAAGATGAATACGATGACGGCGCACACCAGAAACCGCCCACCGTGGTTTATTGGCCAGTCCTGATGAAACACTTCTGGGGAAACGATGTTATGGCGCAGAGAAGTGTGCGCTTCGTATTGCGAACGCCGCGTGCTGGCTCCACTACTTTATTGAACGAAATGCAGCGCGCGATTTGGTCTGTCGTACCAGATTCGCCTCTCGCCGAACCGCAGACCATGGCCGAGATCTATAACAAGTCCCTGGCGCGGACCTCGTTCACGCTGGTGATGCTTGCCATTGCCGGAGCCATGGCTCTGCTGTTGGGGCTGATCGGTATTTATGGCGTGATTTCCTATTCGGTTTCGCAGCGCACCAGGGAGATTGGCATTCGTATGGCGTTAGGCGCACAACGGCACGAAGTGAGCGCGCTGTTTTTGCGGCATGGGCTTGTACTCGCGTTAATAGGAGTAGCGACCGGCGCGGCGGCGGCGCTGGGTCTGACACGGCTGCTGAAGTCTTTGCTCTTTGGAGTAACGAATAACGACCCATGGACATATGTGTTCACCGCGGCCGCTCTCATCGCCGCTGCCATAGTGGCGAGCTATCTGCCGTCATTGCGCGCTATGGCGGTGGACCCAACCGAAGCCCTGCGTTCGGAATAAAAGTGCGCTTGCGAAACTGAAGAAGCAATGAAAGCAACCGAACTGCTTGCCTGTGCCCAGCGTCTGCAAGCACTCGCTCAAAGTGGCCTCGCCTACGCTACCTCAAACTACGACGTTGAACGTTATGAAGAAATCCGTACACTGAGCGCTCGATTGCTGCAGGGGATCACCGACGAGAGTTTCGAAAAAATTATCCGCGTTTTCGCATCCGAAACCGGCTATCAAACTCCCAAGGTGGATGTGCGAGCTGTCCTCTTCCGCGGAACGGACGAAGTGCTGCTCGTAAGAGAAACGATCGATCAAGGACGATGGACCTTGCCCGGCGGTTGGGCCGACGTGGGCTACACGCCGTTCGAGGTCGCCACCAAGGAAGTCCTGGAAGAGGCAGGACTTATTGTGAAGCCTCTACGTTTACTGGCTCTTTGGGACAAACGCGAACACTCTCATCCGCCCGACCTCTGGTATGCCTACAAGGCGTTTATTCAATGCGAAGTCTTGGGCGGGTCGCTTTTGCAGGAAACCAGTGAAACATCCGGTACGCGCTGGTTTCACAAGGACGAGATTTCGAAAATCGAGTTATCGACCGGCCGCGTGACCGAGTCCCAACTCACAACTTTGTTCCGCTTTGCCGAACAGCCCAACCTGCCGGCACTCTGCGACTGATTGCAGTCGCCATGAGCCTCCATTCTGTTAGACTATGGGCAATCTTTAGCTGACGGCAGTTTTTGTCCACGGAGGCTTCTTTATCAAACGGTTTAACAGCCAAATTCGTATTGCGCTCACCCTTTCCTTACTCATGGTTCCGCCCGTTCTTGCTCAGTCCACCGGCGCCCCAGCCGAGCAGATCCACCATGCCATTGATGAAAGCAAGTTGATGACACTCACCGGCAACACTCGCCCCGAAGCCAACGCGCAAAACGATCGCGGTCCCGTGGCCGGCGATTTTCAGCTCGATCACATGCTGCTTCAACTGCAACGTTCGCCTGCTCGCGAGGCTGCTCTCGATCAATACATTGCCGACCTTCACAATCCGCAATCTGCCAGCTTCCACAAGTGGCTCACGCCAGATCAATTCAACACGACCTTCGGCGTGGCCAGCGACGATCTCACCGCCGTCGCCAACTGGCTCCAATCGCACGGCTTCAGTGTTGCCGCCGCCCAAGCGAACGGCCTCACGCTGGATTTCAGCGGCACAGCGGCCATGGTTCGCAGCGCCTTCCATACCGAAATTCATTCCCTGCAGGTGAACGGTCGAATGCATTTTGCCAACATGAGCGATCCGCAGATTCCCGCCGCGCTCGCCCCAGTTGTCGCTGGCGTGGTCTCGCTGCATAACTTCCATCCCAAGCCTCTATTGGTGAAAAAGAATCCTGCCTACACCTACAACTCGGGCACCAGTACAACTCACGCTCTCGTCCCCGGCGACCTGGCCACGATTTATAACATCAATCCGCTTTTCGCTCACGGCTACACCGGCAAGGGCCAGTCGATCATGGTCGTTGAGGATACTTACCTCTATTCAACGGAAGATTGGAAAACCTTCCGCAACAAATTCGCTCTATCGAGCCCTTATCCTCACGCTGCGTTGAGCCAAGTGAGTCCCAAAGGCCGGCTAACCTGCACCAACCCTGGTTTCCAGGGAGATCCTAACGATCCCGGTTACGGTGATGATAGCGAAGCTGCCATCGACGTGGAGTGGGCATCGGCGGCAGCACCCGATGCAGCGATAATCCTGGCGGCTTGCGAAGACACTTCCACTACCTTCGGCGGTCTGATCGCCCTCCAAAACACTCTTAATGGACCTTCGGCAAACCTCCCTTCTGTTGTGAGCGTCAGCTACGGCGAATCGGAGTCGCTCAATGGAGCGGCCGCCAACCTGGCTTACAAGAATGCGTATCAGCAAGCGGTCGCCGAGGGTGTCTCGGTGTTCGTTTCCGCCGGCGATGAAGGTGCGGCTGAATCGGACAATGGCAACGTTTCGACGAACGGCATCACCGTGAGCGGCTTCGCATCAACCCCTTACAACGTAGCCGTCGGCGGCCTTGATTTCGGCTATACTGCCGACGGCATCAGCCCCGGCAACTACTGGAGTTCGACCAACACCAGCACTTACGCTTCCGCCTTATCGTATATACAGGAAATACCGTGGAACACCTCCTGCGCCGGCGCATTAGAAGCCAGATTCCTGGGAACCACTCCGCTGAGCCTTTGCAACAATCCCGAGGTGACCAACCCCAATGGCTCCCTCAACAGTCTTCTGAACGCAACAGCGGGAAGCGGTGGGCCAAGCGGCTGCGCCACGGGCTCACCGTCGAATTCCGCTCCTGGCGCCGTTAGCGGCTCCTGCAAAGGCTACGCCAAGCCCGCTTGGCAGCGTATTTTGGGCAATCCAGAGGACGGCGCGCGCGACCTTCCAGACATATCCTTATTTGCCTCGAACGGTTTCTGGGATGCCTACTACGTAGTCTGCTGGTCCGATCCCAACACAGACCCAATCGTAGGCGGCGGCTTTACCTGCAAAGGTGCGCCGAGCAATTGGTCGGGCTTCGGTGGCACCTCCGTTTCCGCGCCCATCATGGCTGGCATTCAGGCCTTGGTGAATGAGAAAACCGCCAGCCGCTGGGGCAATCCAAATCCCACCTACTACGCCCTCGCGAACGCCGAATACGGCGTCAAAGGTTCCGAATCCTGCAATTCGTCGCTGGGTGGCCGTGTTTCTCACAACTGTATTTTCTATGACGTCACCCAAGGCGATAACGATGTTGTCTGCCAGGCATCGGATCACGTTGTTATCGATTGCTACCTTCCCAAGCACGACACGTATGGCGTGCTTTCGCTTTCGAACTCCTCCGACAAGCCTGCCTATCTCACCAGCGTCGGATGGGATTTCGCCACCGGCATCGGCTCGGTGAACGCTTGGAATCTGGTTATGAATTGGCCGAAGCCCTGAGCCTAGCCGTTAGTCGTACTTTTCGTAAATGATCTGTTTGCGGTCGAAGCCCTTTTGTTTAAGCAACGCCCGGACATCGTCCACCATTTCTTTAAGGCCGCAAATATACACGTCCGGCGTGCTGGCATGTTCCGCTAGCGCATTCTCCAAATGCACCTGAACGCGGCCTGTCACTCCTTTCCACGAATCGTCCGGCCGCGTCACGCTAGGGATAAAGCGAAAGTGCTTATGCCTCTGCGCCAAAGTTTCGAACTCATCGCGATAAAGAACTCCATGCGCATGCCGCACTCCAAACAGTAAGGTAATCGGCGCGCTTTGCGGCAGCGAGGTATGCAAAATCGAACGAAACGGTGCGATCCCCGTCCCTGTTGCGACAAACACCGCTGGGCGCTCCGGGTGCCGCAGCGTAAAGTAACCCAAAGGCTCCTGCACTTCGATATGCTCACCGGGCGCTAATGCGAACAAGCGTGGCGATACCAGTCCTTCCGCCACCAGATTCAAACATAGTGCGAAGCGATTGCCATTCGGTGCCGACGCAATGGAATACGCACGCGTCACTTCCTTGCCCGCCACTTGCTCTTTAATAGACACGAATTGGCCAGGAGTGAAAGGAAACTCGCTCCGGTCGGCAATCTCAAACTCAAAATGGCGCACGTCCGGCGCAAGGTCGTGCGAATGCACAAGGCGAGCCTGCAAACAAATTCTCCTCTACTAAAGAATGATGCTCGGCGCGCGTTCGTCGATTCTTTGCTCTGGCGTCATCCGGCTTAACATATCGAGGAAGAGCCGTCCTTTCGGCCTGCCGTTGAGATTTTGCTGGCCGAAACGGCTCAAAAAGACCAGCACGCCGAGAACATCTTTATCCCGCAAAGGCGTCAACGCTCCCTCGCGCTCGGCCCTGATCTTCTGATAGTCGGCCAGCGAATCCGCGAATCCGCGCTGCACGGCGCCGGCAATCGCGTTCTGCGCGCGTGATTCATAAATCAAGCCCGCTTCCGCCGTCCGATATGTCTTGATCAATGCATCTAGCGCTTCCAAGGCATCGGTATCCACCGCGCCGGGTGTGCGTAGCGCCGCTTGGACCAATGAATAAATCGAAAACAAAAGGAATTCTTCATGCTGCCGCATAAACTCTTCGCTCACTTCGATATCCGCATGCGCCGCATCCTTGGCATCGACCGGCAACGGTTTCTCTCGCAGATGGGCCTCCCGCAAATATTCGCACTCCAGCGGACACGAGATCGACACCTCCCGCTCCGTACCGCAGCAGATCGCGCAGATATCCATCTGGAGCGCTGGACAAGCGCGGCGCGCGCGGCGCTGGCCGCATCGTTTACACAATATTGGTTCCGACATGCACTACGAGTATTATCGAATCAACGGTATGAAGCGAGTTGATTTATACATAAAAGTGGAAGTCGAATTGGACGAGGACGAGAAGCCGGAGCGTGTCGCCAACGAAATATGCCGCCAGGTCGAAAAGATTTACGTGGTGCGCAAGGCGGAATTGTCGAGTGCGGTCCCGCGCGAATAAAACCAAAGCGCGTTTCCCGAATCACTAGCATTCCAAAACATGAGCCGCTGTTTCATTAGCTACCGGCACGTTTCTCCCGATCAGGAGCTCGCCCATTCTCTTTGTACGGCGCTAACGACCGGTGGCCACAGTGTCTTTCTCGATAGCAAGTTGGAAGTGGGAACTAGATGGGTGGATGAGATCGAGCGCGCCATTCAGGCCGCAGAGTTCTTCATTGTGTTGGTCTCGGAGCAATCCATCCACAGCGACATGCTCCGCCAGGAAGTGGCGCTCGCGCATCAGCTTTGCGTGGAAAAGAAACTTCGCATCCTTCCGGTGCGCGTCGCCTATAGCGCTACGCTTCCTTATGATTTAGCCGCCTACTTGAATCCTTTCCAGTACACGTCCTGGAAGGCAGGCGAACCGTTCCAGCGCATCTGTTCAGAAATCGAGGCTGCCATAAGCCACCTCGCGGGAAGTCCTCCGCTAAGCAAAGCGCAAGCTGCGTCCGTGTCGTCTACTTCCTTTCCACCCAACTCCGCTTGCTTTGATGCGGCAAGTTTGGATCGCCTGGCCAGCGAGCTTGCGGCATTCGTTGGGCCAGTAGCACGGCTACTCGTTAATCGCGCTGCCAAGCAAGCTCACAGTTGGAAGCAGCTATACGATACGCTCGCCGCCGAAATTCCCGCTGGTGAAGAACGCAAAACGTTTTTAGCCAAGCGTCCTTCAAACTGAGCCGTCGTTTTCCAAGAGCTTCAAAGCTTTCGCCAAACTGCGCCGCATTCGGTTGAAGGAAGCCGCCAGGGCGGAGATTTCATCGCGCCCTTTCAGAGGTATATCATCCGCCTCCAGATTGCCCTTACTCATTTGTTCCGCCACTTCCGACAGTCTGACCACGGGCCGGATCACGGTTACAATCAGCACCGCATCCAGTACGATCAGCGCCGCCACTGCAATCATCACCAAATAAACGATCAGCGATTTGAGTTGCCGCCCCGCAATTTCAACCGGCAGCGATTCAGGAACAGAAACAATCTGCGCGCCCACAACTTCGTTCAAACTCCAGCCAAAACCATTCGAACGGCCATATTGACGAATCATCGCCGCGGGCGCACGGTTGGGCGTGCTGTGGCATTCCAGGCAATCGTTTTCCGTAACGCGGATCGGCCGCGCGTAATACATCGAGCGCCCATCGGGTGTGTCCCGCTCGCCTGATTTATCGAGCAATGAATTATCGTTTCGGAAGGCATTCACAATATCCGCCTCCCAATCGGCTGCGCGGTCCACTAGATTGGTCGGATTTAGCGTTGCCTCTTTGTATGTGTAGGCAGGCTCGCTCTTGTGCAGATAGTTAAACACCTGAGTCGCCGCATAGTTAGGCACCGTTTGCGGCAGGAACTCCAAATCTCGCTTCTGTAACTTGTCAAGCTTCGGTTGTACCTGTTGCGACGTGTAGGCGCGAGTCGCTGATGTGGTTAGCATCATAAGCTTAGCTTGCGCCAGGACTTGGTCCTTCGTATCCCTTTGTAAAAAGCTGGACGCGAGCCAAATCGCGAGCGCAATTCCCACCGCGAACAACACCATGAAAATCAAGTTGAAGCGCGCAAGTAGTTTCATAGCGAGCTTAGGCTAGCACCATAGTAGCGTCATCCAACGCTTCATACCCCGTAGTCACAGCCTTTGAAAAAACTAAATTCTCTTTCCTTTCTATCACCTCCAAATACTTTCCGTCTCACCCGTTCTCCCCTTCCCCTAAAACTGTTTTCAGAACCGCGCGCGCCAGCAAGCGGCCTGCACCCTCAGCACCGTCGCGTGCCAAGGTCCCGTATCCATCAGAAGCGGTCTGCACCCTCAGCACCGTCGCGTGTCGAGGACCCGTATCCATCAGAACCGCGCGCGCCAGCAAGCGGCCTGCACCCTCAGCACCGTCGCGTGCCAAGGTCCCGTATCCATCAGAACCGCGCGCGCCAGCAAGCGGTCTGCACCCTCAGCACCGTCGCGTGCCAAGGTCCCGTATCCATCAGAACCGCGCGCGCCAGCAAGCGGCCTGCACCCTCAGCACCGTCGCGTGCCAAGGTCCCGTATCCATCAGAACCGCGCGCGCCAGCAAGCGGTCTGCACCCTCAGCACCGTCGCTTGCCAAGGTCCCGTATCCATCAGAACCGCGCGCGCCAGCAAGCGGTCTGCACCCTCAGCACCGTCGCGTGCCAAGGCCCCGTATCCATCAGAACCGCGCGCGCCAGCAAGCGGCCTGCACCCTCAGCACCGTCGCGTGCCAAGGTCCCGTATCCATCAGAACCGCGCGCGCCAGCAAGCGGCCTGCACCCTCACCACCGTCGCGTGCCAAGGCCCCGTATCCATCAGAACCGCGCGCGCCAGCAAGCGGTCTGCACCCTCAGCACCGTCGCGTGCCAAGGTCCCGTATCCATCAGAACCGCGCGCGCCAGCAAGCGGTCTGCACCCTCAGCACCGTCGCGTGCCAAGGTCCCGTATCCATCAGAACCGCGCGCGCCAGCAAGCGGTCTGCACCCTCAGCACCGTCGCTTGCCAAGGTCCCGTATCCATCAGAACCGCGCGCCAGCAAGCGGTCTGCACCCTCAGCACCGTCGCGTGCCAAGGTCCCGTATCCATCAGAACCGCGCGCGCCAGCAAGCGGCCTGCACCCTCAGCACCGTCGCGTGCCAAGGTCCCGTATCCATCAGAACCGCGCGCGCTAGCAAGCGGCCTGCACCCTCTGCACCGTCGCGTGTCAAGGTCCCGTATCCATCAGAACCGCGCGCGCCAGCAAGCGGCCCGCACCCTCAGCACCGTCGCGTGCCAAGGCCCCGTATCCATCAGAACCGCGCGCGCCAGCAAGCGGCCTGCACCCTCAGCACCGTCGCGTGCCAAGGCCCCGTATCCATCAGAACCGCGCGCGCCAGCAAGCGGTCTGCACCCTCAGCACCGTCGCGTGCCAAGGTCCGTATCCATCAGAACCGCGCGCGCCAGCAAGCGGCCTGCACCCTCAACACCGTCGCGTGCCAAGGTCCCGTATCCATCAGAACCGCGCGCGCCAGCAAGCGGTCTGCACCCTCAGCACCGTCGTGTGCCAAGGTCCCGTATCCATCAGAACCGCGCGCGCCAGCAAGCGGCCTTACTTCAATCCAAGGAGCATTTACTCTATGGCCTCTGCCTCTCAAATCAACGCCAACCGCAAAAACGCCGAAAAGAGTTCCGGACCAAAAACCGCCGAAGGCAAACAAACCTCCTCCCAAAACGCCTTCAAACACGGCCTTTGCAGCAATGGCGATTTCTACCTCCTCGAAGACGAAGACCAGGACAAATTCGCAGCCCTCTGCCAAACATTCATCAAGATCGAACAACCGTCAAACGAAATCGAACGCATTCTCGTGCGCCGCTTAGCTGAACACCAATGGCTCATTACCCGCGCCATGCGTTTCCAGAACCATTGCTTCTCCGCAAACCGTCACATCCTCGCCACCGGGGCGTTTTCCGTCTACCTTCGCTATCAAGCCCAGCACGAACGCGTCTTCTATAAAGCCATGAAAGAGCTCCGAACTATCAGAGAACTAAAGCTCAAACACCAAATTGGCTTCGAATCGCAAAAACAAAAAGCGCACGAACACAATCTGCGCCAACTTATCGGTTTGGAGAAGCTTCGACTCCTAAAATCGCAGCCTTCGCCGAAACAAACCCCCTCCTCAGCCCCCATTCCGCCAGAAACCAGCCCAGGAGGCCCGTCAAAAGCAGCCTAAAACACGCAGAAAACCCTCCGCCCGGTCAAGCAAGCACCCCACGTGTGCCCAAATCCTAAAACATTCGATATTCTGTATTCGATATTCTATATTCTGTCCCTCCTCTCGCTAAATCAGACTTATATGCCTACTCCCATCTGCCTTGCCCCGCTTCTTCTTGCGTTCGCCGGAGCTTCTTTTCTGACACAAGCTCAAACCGTCGACGAGATCATCGCTAAGAACATAGAGGCGCGCGGTGGCCTCGAAAAGCTCAAGCATCTGGAATCTATGCGCGTCTCCGGCAAACTGGCCGTAGGCGGCTTCCGCGCTGCCTTCGTTCAGGAGAATAAACGTCCCTTTAAGGTTCGCGAAGAGCAAATCCTGCAAGGAATGGTCGGCATTGACGCCTATGACGGCAAGACTGCCTGGCACATCGTCCCTTGGGAGGGCCGCAAAGATCCCGACCTGATTTCCGCCGACGACCGCAAGGGTCTCATCGAAGACGCCGATATCGAAGGGCAACTGGTGGATTACAAAAATAAAGATCATCACGCCGAATATATGGGCCATGACTCAGTCGAAGGAACCGATTGCTACAAGATCAAACTGACGCTAGCCAGTGGCGACGTGCGCTATTACTTCATTGATGCCGACACATTCCTGGAGCTGAAGGAAGAAAACGAACTCAACATCCGGGGCACCGTTCGCTATACCGAAACCTATTTCGGAGATTACGAAAAAGTGGACGGAATCTACTTCCCCTTTGCGCTCGAGAGTGGCGCGAAGGGCGACTCGGAACGCGTGAAATTCACCATCGAAAAGGTGGTGGTAAATCCGCCGCTCCCCGATTCCCGCTTTACCATGCCCGCTGTGGGAGGAAACAAATAATGCGCCGAGTCTTACTCTTTACCCTACTGCCCTTCCTTCTTGTCGCGCAAACGCCCACCGTCGACTCAGACACGATCTCCGGCTTAGGCGCGCGTAACATTGGACCCGGAGTAATCAGCGGGCGCGTCGCTACCATCACGGCTACTCGCGAAAACGGACGGCTTACGGTGTTCGTAGGCGCAGCCGCTGGAGGTGTTTGGAAGTCAGTAAACAATGGCTCAACCTTCAAGCCGGTTTTCGACAAGCAGCCCGTGCAATCGATTGGCGCTCTGGCGATCGATCCATCCAATCCTAAGACGATCTGGGCCGGCACCGGCGAAGCTTGGACTCGCAACAGTGTCTCCATCGGCGACGGCATCTACCGTTCAACCGATGGCGGTGAAAATTGGACCAACATGGGTCTGAAAAACTCCGAGCGCATCGCGAAAATTCTCATCCACCCCAAAGATTCGAGCACTGTTTACGCCTGCGTTCCCGGTAAACTTTGGAGCGATAGTGACGACCGCGGGCTCTATAAGACCACCGATGGCGGCAAGAGCTGGAACAAAGTGCTGGCAGGCGGTAGCGCATCCACCGGCTGTTCCTCTGTGTCGATGAGTTCGCGCGACCCGAATACCCTCTTCGCCGCTAATTGGGATTTTCGCCGCAAAGGCTGGACCTTCCGTTCAGGCGGCGAGAACAGCACGGCGCCAAGTGCTAGCGCGTTTTATAAATCTACCGATGGCGGCGTCACCTGGAAAGAGCTCGATCAGAAATCCGCGCCAGGCCTTCCTGCCAAGCCTTGGGGACGCATCGCCATTGGCGAAGCGCCTTCCAATCCAGATGTGGTCTACGCGATGATCGAATCTACCCACAGCGCGCTTTATCGCTCCGCTGACGGCGGCAAGACATGGCAAGAGGGTGATCGCAGCCAGATGATGGTTTGGCGGCCGTTCTATTTCGCCAATCTCATAGTCGATCCTAAAGACGAGAATAAGGTTTACAAAGCGGGCGGCAGCCTCATTCTCAGCAATGACGGCGGAAAGAGTTTCAGTTTCATCCAAGGCGGCGCGCACGGCGATTTCCACGATGTTTGGATCGATCCACAGAACACGGCGGAAATCATAACTTGCGACGATGGCGGCACTTGGTTCTCGCGCGATTCGGGCGAGACATGGCTGAAAGCAATGAACCTCCCAGTCGGCCAGTTCTATCACGTGAGTGTCGATATGGCTGATCCCTACCATGTCTTTGGAGGTTTGCAAGACAACAGTGCATGGATAGGAGATTCCTCCTATCCGGGAGGCATTAGCAATCATCGCTGGGAGAATCTCTATGGTGGCGATGGATTTTTCGCCCTGCCCGATCCCAGCGATCCCGATTACGTCTATGTGGAGGCACAAGGCGGTACCATCGCGCGCGTCAATCTCCGCACGCTTGAAGCGCGCAGTGTCCAGCCGCAGCCCAACTATGGCGAAGGCAAGTTGCGTTTCAACTGGAACTCTCCGATGCATCTCAGTCCTTCGGGAGATGGGACCGTTTATATAGGCGCGCAATTTCTCTTCCGCTCGCGCGATCACGGTCAGTCATGGGAGCGTATTTCTCCCGACCTCACAACCAACGATCCAGAGAAGCAAAAGCAAGAAGAGTCTGGCGGTGTGACTGTCGATAACTCAGCCGCCGAGACACACACTACTATCTACTCCATCAGTGAGTCGCCTCGTAACTCTCAAGTCATTTGGGTGGGGACCGACGATGGCAACGTGCAAGTCACTCGTGATGGCGGCAAAAATTGGACAAATGTGGTGGCGAATGTTCCCGGTTTACCGAAAGCCTCTTGGGTCTCCTGGGTCGAAGCCTCGCGTTTCGCAGACGGCACAGCATACGCCGTGTTTGACCGTCATTCGTTCGGTGACATGGCGCCTTACTTATACAAAACCGTCGATTTTGGGCAAAGCTGGACTCCTCTGGTTGCCACCAGTTCCCCTGTTCGCGGCTTCGCGCATGTTGTAAAGGAGGACACCGTTTCCTCCAATCTGCTTTTCCTTGGCACGGAGTTTGGGTTGTGGATCTCTGTCGACAGCGGTGCACACTGGGCTCAGTACAAAGGCCACGATTTTCCATCCGTTCCAGTGCGCGACATGGCCATTCATCCGCGCACCTCCGATCTTGTGCTTGCCACTCATGGCCGAGGGATCTGGATTGTCGATGATATCTCGCCGCTTCGCCAACTTACTCCGGAAGTCCTCGCCAAAGATGCCGTCTTTCTGGAAAGTAAGCCAACCCAACAACGCCTCATGGCTCAAGGTGGTTGGGCGGAAGGCGACGGCAATTTCGTCGGAGGCAATCCTCCCGACGGCGCACTCATCACTTACTATCAGAAACGCCGCCACGTGTACGGCCGCATGAAACTGGAAGTTTTCGACGAGAAAGGCCAACTTGTCGACACGCTTCCCGCCAGCAGCCGGCGCGGGATTACCCGCGTGGTTTGGTCTATGCGTTTAAAGCCGCCGAAAGTACCGCCGGCGGCAGTCATCGCCGGCGAAGCCACGGTGGGCCCACGCATCGTACCGGGCACTTACACCATTAAGCTGACACGTGGATCTGAAGTTTATACGACGCCGATTGTCGCCACTCTTGATGCGCGCGCTAAGTTCACAGTGGAAGATCGCAAACAGGAATACGCGGCCGCTATGCGCGTCTTTAAACTGTTGGGAGATTTGACATTCGACGTAGATCGCATCAACGGGGTTCGGCAGGAATTATCGCAGCGTGGTGCAGCGCTCGGCAAGGATCCGCTGACTGCGCAGCTGCTTGCGCTTTCCGATAGAGCCGATGCGATCCGTAAAAAGATCGTCGCCACCAAAGAAGGCGGCGCTATCACCGGCGAAGAGCGCATCCGTGAAAAGACATCCCAGCTCTACGGCGCTTTGGTCTTTTACGAAGGCAAGCCCGCCGATTACTACATCTCCCGCATAGATTCGCTCTCACACGAGCGGCAGGATGTGGTGGATGAGTTCGATGCCTTCATCGCCAAAGATCTCCAGTCCGCGAATAAGTCTTTGATCGCCAAGAAATTGATGCCTGTTACGCCAATCACCCGCGAAGCTTGGGAGAAGTCAAGTCTCGAGGCGGAAGGGGGCATGCCCGCAAGTGGCAATCTTTTGGGCAACCATCTGCTGAGCTGGCGATAAAACTTTTGGCAGGAGTAGCTGGGAGACCGGGATGTTATCCTCCCAGTTACACGTCTCGTCTATGTCTCACGCTGCCTTCGATCTCTCCGGTAAGATCGCCGTTATTACGGGCGGTGCCGGGTTGTTGGGTGAACAACACGCGCGGGCTATCATTGCCGCGCGCGGCATTCCCGTTTTGCTCGATATCGCCAGTGTCCGTGTCGCTGAACTGGCCACCCGCCTGAGCGATGAATTGAACTTGAATGTCCCTGGGTTTACCGCCGATATTACGAAGCCCAACGAAGTAAAGCGCGTACTCGCCGAGGTTTTGCAGCGTCACGGGCGCGTTGACATTCTCATCAACAGCGCTGGCAGTCATCCGAAGAATGAAGGTGCGGAGCCGGCCAGCTTTTCGCGCTTTGAAAGTTTTTCGCTCGATCAATGGAACGCCGATCTGGCCGTCGGCCTGAATGGCGTCTTTATCTGCTGCCAGGTGTTCGGCACGGAAATGGCCCGCCGCGGGGCAGGGGTGATACTCAACATATCTTCGGATTTAGGTCTTATCGCACCCGATCAGCGTATCTACCGCTTACCCAATCTACCCGAGAATATGCAGCCGGTTAAACCCGTTACTTACTCGGTTACTAAATCGGCATTGCTCGGCCTCACGCGCTATTTGGCCACTTATTGGGCTGGGCGCGGCGTACGAGTCAATGCGATTTGCCCCGGTGGCGTAGGCATCGGACAGCCGGACGAGTTCGTCACACGCCTTACTAATCTGATCCCCATGGGCCGACTCGCGCGCGTCGACGAATATCAAGGCGCGATTCTCTTCTTGTGCTCCGATGCATCTTCATACATGACTGGCGCTGTACTGGCCGTAGACGGCGGACGCACCTGCTGGTAATCTCCCGCTTCGACATTTGACAAGATAACTCTATGGCCAGCCAAGAGACCGCGTCTCAACTAGTCAATCGTTTGAACCAACCCGACCAGCCCGCCCCGGCGCGCCTGCTCTCGCTCGACGCCTTTCGCGGACTTACCATGTTGCTCATGGTCCTGGTGAACAATGGGGGCGGTCCTCATTCGTACCCGCAATTGTGCCACTCGGAATGGGACGGCTGGACGCTGACCGACACCGTGTTCCCCTCGTTCGTTTGGATCGCGGGTGTTGCCATCACCCTTGCTTTGGGTCGGCGGATAGCAGCGGGAGAAGCGCGCAGCAACCTGCTCAAAATTGTGTTTCGGCGAGCCGTGATTATCTATGTCCTCGGCTTGCTGGTCTACGCGTTCCCCAACTTCAGCCTCTCTCACCAGCGCCTGCTGGGCGTGCTGCAGCGCATTGCGATCTGCTACCTGGCGGCATCCATCATTTATCTCTACTGCAGCGTTCGCGGACAAATCATCTGGATCGTCTCTCTTTTTTCGGCCTATTGGCTGATGATGGCGTTCATCAGCGTGCCCGGTTATGGCCCTGGGAATCTTGATGTGGAACGGAATTTCGCCCATTATATCGACCGCATCGTACTGGGCGCGCACAATTATGCCAACACCAAGACTTGGGATCCGGAGGGTATCGTCAGCACCCTTCCCGCGATTGGTACCGCTCTCCTGGGCGTTATGGCCGGCCACATTCTGCGGTTACCAGTTCCGCTGGCTGTCCGGCGTCACCGTTTGTTAATCGTGGGATGTTTCCTCATCGCGCTTGGTCTGATTTGGAATATCAAATTGCCGATCAACAAGAAACTCTGGACCGATTCATTCGCAACCTTTATGGCGGGCCTCGATTTTGGCGTGCTCGCCGTATTTGTGTGGCTGGTTGACGAACGCGGCTTTAGTAAATGGGTCAAGCCGTTGCTCATCACCGGCATGAATGCCATCACCGTCTACCTGGCGTCGGAGTTCCTGGCGGAGTTTCTCGATGCTTATGGTTTCCACGAAACGCTGTACAACCGCTTCTTCGCGCCGTTTGCGTCTCCTATGATTGCGTCGCTGCTTTGGGCGCTCAGCTTCACGTTTCTAATGTATCTATTGGCGTGGTTCCTGTATCGTAGGCGCTGGTTCCTGCGGATCTGACCCCAATGCGCTGGGTGCTGTTCATCGCGGCTGCCGCCCTATTTGGTGCCGGGGGATTTCTGTGGCTCACGCATGTGCCTGCGCTTCCAGCGGCTTCGGAATCGGGTACTGGAGCGGATGTCACTCTAGTGCTCTTCTCCGATAAAGGTGATCGCCTCCAATCAATTTCCGTGAAGAAAATCGTCCGCACGGAGGCACAATGGCGGCAGCAATTAACGGGCGAACAGTTTGCTGTCACTCGTCAACAAACAACTGAGTCTCCGTTCCACAATCTGTATTGGAACCAGCACGCCACCGGCATTTACCGCTGCGTTTGTTGCGGCAACGCGCTGTTTCGCTCGCAAGAGAAATTTGATTCCGATACCGGTTGGCCGAGCTTTTGGTCGCCCATCGCGCCGGAGAACATAGCAAGGGCCCAAGACTTAACTCTTGGCATGGAACGAATCGAAGTAGTGTGCCGCAAGTGCGATGCTCACCTCGGCCATGTGTTCAATGACGGGCCTCCGCCCACCGGCCTTCGTTACTGCCTGAATTCAGCCGCACTTCGTTTCATTCAAAGCAAATGAGGCGGCGTTCGACGAAGTTTGCGAGTTTCCGTCGAGTGCAGGAATTCATTGACCGTTTCCAAAGATCCGAAGAAACCTGCAAACGAGGTGCGTAAATGCGCCGGTGATTCGCGCGCCCCCACGAAATCACGCGGCCGGAACTGGTCGGAGATTGCGATCACCGCGGTTCCCATCGGCCGGTATTCATGTGTGCCCTGCGCCCAGGCAACGCGTTCTTCTGTGTCAAGCCAAACGGCAAATCCCACCCGGCGTACCTATGGTCTCCTGGTCAATAGTACTTCCGCTTCGACTGGTTGGTCATTGCGCAACACCTTTACTTTTACCGTGTCGCCGGGCTTGTGCGCTCGTAGCGCGTAGGTGAAATCGTAAAGATTATCAATGGTCTTACCGTCGAACTCAACCATCACATCGCCCGCTTTGAAACCTGCCTTTGCGGCAGGAGAGCCGTCGCGAACATCGGAGAACCGCACACCTTTGGGGGGACCGCCAAAATCGGGGATGCTGCCAAAATACGGGCCGTAGCCGGAAGTACCGGAAGACGAAGGAGGAACGGGAGAAGAGGAAGCGGCGGTTGCGGGAGAAGACGAAGAAACCGCGGGAAGGTCTGGGTTGTGTGCCGCAGGTTGTAAGCGCACGAACTTGGGCCGATCGGTTGCGTCCGCCAAAGTAGTCGCAATTTCATCGATCTCGCCCAGCAGCTTCACAGCATCGTCAGCGTTGATCTTGTCCCAAGTGTCGCTTGGCTTGTGATAATCGCTATGCAAACCGGAAAAGAAGAACAGCGTGGGTACACCTTTTATCAGGAATGAAGTGTGATCGCTCGAACCATCCACGCCGCTGCCGGTTAGGTCGTCTTCGAGTCCATAATCCTTGGCGGCTTTCTCGACAATCGGCTTGAAGTTTGATCCGGAATCAACTCCTCCGACGTACACCTTGTTATTGCGCAACCGCCCGATCATGTCCATGTTGATCATCGCTGCGGCTTCTCCCAGAGGCTCCAGTGGATGATTCGCAAAGTAGGCCGATCCCAAGAGACCTTCCTCTTCGCCCGCAAAGCACAAAAACAAAAAGCCTCGTTTGTGTTTGCCGGAGTGCACGATTGCACGCGCCAGTTCAATGACCCCGGCAGTGCCTGAGGCGTTGTCATCGGCGCCGGGATGCACCGTTCCCGCTAAAGACGGTGCGAGCGAATGTTCAAACCCTAACCCCAGATGATCATAATGAGCGCCCAGAATGACGTATTGGTTCGTTTCACCCGGCCAGAAACCTGCCACATTATGCACTTCGCGTTTTTCGATGTTGATCTTAACATTCATGCGCGCTGCATCGTCGGTGGGCAAATCGAAGCTGCGCGGCTTCAGGTCGGAATCGATCGCTTTCACCAAGTCAGCCAAATTCTGGTGGGCCGTAGCCAGCAGCTCGTTCGTCCACCGCACAGACATCTGCACGACAGGGAGGCCATAATCCTCGGTGCCCATAACCGGAGTAAAAGGGTCCAAGCGGTCGTCGTCGCCGGAGTGATTCGGCAAATCGTTCACCAGTAGAATCGCCGCCGCTCCGTGCGCCTTCGCATTCGCGACTTTGCTTGCCAGCTCCGAGTGCAGCGTGTAGTTCTTGCCGGCGAAAATGCTTTTTTCATCCGCTTCCTGTGGCTCATGCCGGAGCACCAGAACAATCTTGCCGCGTGGGTCGATCTTTTCGTAATCGTCGTAATGATATTCGGGTGCTGTTATACCGTAACCGGCAAAGACAATCGGCCCTTGCGTCGCGCCGTTGGTGCTGAGATTGAGGGGAGCGAAGTCGCGCTGCTCCAGAAGATCGCGAACATTCTGCGCCACCACCAGCGTTAGTTTGTTGCCCTTTCCTAGCGCAGTGTGGGCTGTCACTTCGAATTCCTGAAAATAACTGCCATCAATCGGCTTCAATCCGATGGAACGAAATTGCCGCTGAATATAAGCCGCCGCTTTTTCGAGTTCCGGTGAACCCGTTAACCTCCCCTGCAACTCCTCCGACGCGAGGTATTTGATATGCGACAAATACTTCTCAGGTTTGAGATCGGCCGCTTGCAACGCGCAAGCCAGCAGCGCGAGACTCAGCAGCCTGCGCCGCATCAATGGCTCCAGTCCGCGGTAAACACATTGAACTCATAGCGTGCTGGGGCCTTCCAGTCGGAGACAAATACTAGTTTGCTGCCATCTGGTGAAAACTCCGGAAATGACGTGAACCCGCCATAATCCGTGACTTGCCGCAAACCCGTGCCGTCGATATTTATTAAATAAAGCTCAAACTTTCGGCCATCGCAATTGTGTTTGTTGGAAGAAAAAAGAATCTGTTTTCCATCCGGCGTGAACGTCGGAGCGAACGAGGCGCAGTTGAAATCGGTAAGTTGTTTGACGTTGTTGCCGTGAGCGTCGGAAATGAACAACTCCATCTTCATGGGGCTGGTGAGATTGTCTTTGAGCAGCGAGGCATATTTTTGCTTGGTCGTATCGGTGTCGGGATGATTGCCGCGCCACACAATGTATTTTCCGTCGCGTGAGAAGACAGCCCCGCCATCGTAGCCATAGGTTTTTGTAAGTTGTTTCTTGTGGGAACCATCGAGTTTCATAGTCCACAAATCCAAATCGGTCGACGCCATTGACGTATAAAGAATCGTCTTCGTCTTCCAATTGATGGTTGCTTCGGCGTCATAGCCTTCTGCGTCCGTGAGCCGCTTCAAAGCGGAGCCGTCATCCTTCGCTTCAAAGATGTCGTAACTGCTGTAGACGGCCCAAACATAGCCCTTGCTGCGATCGGCCGAGGGAGGGCAGGCATCTCCGGCAAGGTGGGTTGACGCATAAACGATATGTTTGTTGTCGGGCAGAAAATAGCCGCAGGTGGTTCGGCCTTTGCCGGTAGAAACCATGTGCTGGTCAGAGCCGTCGGCGTTCATGATGAAAATCTGATCGCATTTCAAGTCACCGCGTGTGGATTGAAAAATCAGCCGCTTACCATCTGGTGACCAATAGGCTTCAGCGTTCTCGCCGCCATTTGTGAGCTGACGGATGTTGGACAGATCTGCAGCGCCAGCAAGCGCCGCCGCGCAAAAAACCAAAACAAGATTCTTGCCCATAAATGACCAGAATACAGGAGGGGCCACTCGAACGAACCTGAGCTACTCGAACATTTTCCGAGTATCCTGTTTCTGTGAGCACTGAACGTACCATGCCTGGTGGATGGGCTGACAAAGAAGCGCTCCCCCGAGGCCCGAATGGCCGTTGTCTCTGCCGTTGGTGCCAGTTGGAAGTGCATGTAGGGCGTCAAACTTTCTGTTCGGCATTTTGTGTGGAGGAATGGCGGCTGCGCAGCAATCCCGGTCATTTGCGTGAACGTGTGTTTGAACGCGACAAAGGGATCTGCGCAGTGTGCGGGACGAATTGCATCGCAGAGTATGCCCACCTTCGCCGTCTAAAAGGCGGTGCGCGTCTGAAGGCGGTGGCGGCGTGGGGCTTGAAGGGTCGCAAGTCTCTTTGGGATGCAGACCACATTGTCCCCGTGGCAAAAGGCGGTGGTGAATGCGACCTCAGCAATATGCGCACATTATGTTTGAAGTGCCATCGGAGCAGACATGCCGAAGCGAGTCGATAATCTGAATGGCAGTTTGGAACTGCTCATCTTAGAAACGCTGGATTACTCGCCGCAACATGGATTCGGCATTGTGACCCATGTGCACACGGCCTCCGAAGGACATTTGAAGGTAGAGGAAGGCTCACTTTACCCGGCCCTCCACCGGCTGGAACGGCAGAAACTTGTGGCCGGCTCCTGGCAAATAACCGAGAACGGACGCAAAGCCAAGCTATATACGATTACCGCCGCCGGTAAGGTGCGTCTCTCGGAAGTCCGGCGTCATTGGAAATCGGTCGCCAAAGGTGTCAAGCTGGTACTTCGTTTTCAGCGTGTCTAGACGAAAAGAGTACGGGTGCGAACCGTCCGCAAAATGAAGTAGAGCAGCAATCCTACCGGCCCGAACATGAAAGTGAAGAACAGACAGGGAATCACCAGCCAGTGCGAAATGCCGTTGGCTTTCGCATCGCGCACTTCCCATGAGCCGATGAACAGGTCGAAACAGAGATAGTGAATCCATCCTGCGAGCAGCACCCAGCGATTTGAAAAGAGCGCAGCCACCTCATTGAGAGTGCCAAAGCCGCCTTTCGTTTCCCCCCAATGGCTGAGTAAGAGCACGAGATAAGCAACGGCCAATAGCAACGGCACGACCACGCCTGTTGTTAAATGAGAAGCCCAACGCGACCGTCCCGCGATAGCCAGAATAATCCAGCCGAGTAGTGCGACGGAATTGCAAATAGCAAAGATCTGATCAGCGCTCATGAAGAGCCTCGAGCTTATAACCGTTGCCCTGAAGGTTGAGTGCGCCGATCGTGGCAACGAGCCACGCCGCGAAAACCGTCAAGGTCAGCGCGCTAGGTTCAGTAATGGATTCCCCTCTAAGCGCCTGCCAGATGAGGATCAGGTATAACGCGAGATAGCTTCCCGAAATCACAAAGACAAATTTCGTTGTGCTCTTGCGTCTGCCTAACCACACAAGCAGCGGAATGACCTGTAGCGCATGCAGACCCAGGAAGTGCGGAATGCGCAAGTCTCCGTGTTGCTTGCTCCAGCCAACGCCTGGAACTCCGGGTCCGCCATCGGGCGCGCCTACGGTGTGTGCTCCGGATGCGGATACGTGTTCATGCCGCGCCATCGCCGCGCGTTGATCCGCCGTAGGCATAGTCATCAATCCGCCCGATGCCGATCCCAATACGCTGACCAACATTCCAAGACGCAAAGCCCAACCCCAAACGGGATCTTTGAATGTCTGCTTGAATAGCGCAATCGCAATCCAGACGCTGAGCAGCCAAAGGATGCCTATGGAAACTCCCATAATGGCGAAGAGCACGGCGTTTTCTACGGTGCTGATATTAAAATGACTCGCCGTTCCACGCGCGGCTTGAAAATCAATGATGCCAACTTCCAGGGATAGAATAGCTGCCAGCGCCGGACCGACCCACCGTTTCGTTTTCGGAAAGTCTGGCAAATACTGAAACAGCCAGGCTATGGAAGCGGCGAAGATCGCGGTGGAAATGGCGAACTTGGCCGGCTTCAACCACACGGGCATTCCCGTGACTAAGCGCGGATCTAACGCCAGTCCGATCAAGGTAAACAAAAAATCCAGCAACATCACACCGGTCGTCACCATGAGCGAGCGGCTTTCCTTCCAGGCTTTAGAAATCATCATTGCTCCCTTAACAACATTCTACGCCGCTATGTTGACGATGTCAACATTGTTGTTGGTCGACATTGCAAAAACAAAAAGCTACCCTATATCTTTTGGCTGCGTACACCGGAGCACTCAGAATCCTATGGCCTTTATCAATCGCGGATTGCAGTTCCTCGGGTATTCTTATTTGCTCCGCGTGCCGCTATTAACGTGGGCGCTGCTAATGGCCTTATGGTTGGGGTCTTTTCAAGGTTCAGGGGCCGAACCAATTTTACGGGGCATTTTCGATATAGCTTCGCCACAATCGTCGGTGCTGGCGACTTTACTACAGTTCGCTACGGTCACTTTGGCGGCGCTGCTCGCAGGGACCAGTATGGGCGTTTCGTCGAGGCTGGTGGTTTGCAACGCGCATATTCGATTCCGCTCGCCCCCGGTTGAGTTGAGCCCCGGATTAGAACTGATCTTCCGGCTGTTTCCCTTTCTGTCTTTTGTTGCTGTAGTGGGAACGGCGCTCGTTCGATCAGAAGCTCCTTGGGCTGGTAAACTGCCTGGCGTCGTCCTTGGCGTGGGCTTCTGGTACATCGTGACTGTGCGTGCGCGAGATTTTATGAGCTCGCGGCATCTACAAATCATTCGGAAATTTCAGGCCGGTGGCTGGATTTCACAGAGTGAGCCCGGTTATTTGGACTTAGAGCGAGGCACTTTACAAGGACGGCATCTGTTCGCGGCGTATCAATTCCTGTTGGCATTTGCGGCATATTTGATCTACTGCGTCGCGTCGGCCCTGGACTTGGAGTTTGTCGGCGGGCAATTTCTGGTACCCACACTCAGCCTCGTGCTGGTCATGCTAACGCTCGGCTGCTGGGGATTGGCCGGGATCGCATTCTTTCTCGACCGCTACCGTGTGCCGTTGCTGATTCCTCTGGCTGTCTTCATTTTTTCGGGCGGGCTATTTCAGCAAAGCGACTATTTTTACGAAGGTCTGCCACGTTCAGCGCAAGCCAACACAACGCTCACGGCAGCAGACCTGATTGATGCACACGAAAGAGGCCAGGATGCAAACACACCGATTGTTTTAGTTGCCACGACTGGCGGCGGGATTCAAGCGGCTGCCTGGACAGCGCGTGTGCTTACCGGGTTGAACGAGCAAGTGGGCGGATTTTCGCACGATGTGCGGCTGATTAGTTCTGTTTCCGGCGGTTCGGTTGGAGCAATGTTTTTTGTGGCTGCGTACGAAAAGGGCGAGGTCGACAAAAACTCTGGTACGCAAATCCTAGCGAGCGCCGAGCATTCCAGTCTCGATGAAGTGACTTGGGGGTTGGCGTATCCCGACTTGGTGTTCACCTTGCTCCCATGGCTGAAAGGGATTGGCGTCGCTTCAGGCGAAGTGCGCACCGCTGACAGTGGTTTCATTTTTACGGATCGCGGACGTATGTTGGAAAAAAGCTGGCGTCCGCGCTTGCCGAAGGGCCAGGTCAACGCCACGCTCAGCGGATGGCGCAGCGACGCCGCTGCGGGCATACGGCCGGCGGTGATCTTCAACTCGACGCTCGTCGAAACGGGAGATCGCTATTTGCTCGCCTCCACTGGATTTGTCGATTCAAGCGAAAACACAGCAAAGCGCGAACAGTATCAAGGGCGCTGGGAGTTCTTTAAGCTCTATCCAGATTCCGATTTGCGGATACGTACGGCCGCGCGACTGTCGGCAACGTTTCCTTACGTCACACCGGCGGCGAGAATGTTACGTAACGATCCTGCCCGCAGTCAAGATGGACGTTTTTATCGACCGGAGCCGCACGCAGTAGATGGCGGATACTACGACAATTACGGCATGGCCAGTTTGCTGGATTGGTTGGACAACGGCTTGCAGGCCATAGCGGCGCGGCCTAAGATCATGATTATCGAAATTCGCGCGGCGCCTATCGGCAAGCAAGGGCGGCCACGCTCGTCGTCCTTCGGCACATTGTTCCAATTGGCAAACCCGCTTGAGACGATGACGAATGTACGAGGCACGGGACAACTTTCGCACAATGCACTGGACGAAAACCTGGTGAACCGCATCTACTACCCGAAGGTTTGCGAAGCCACGTTTCAGTTCAACAACAACGACGCGACCGGTTGTCCACGCAACGAACCATTGAACTGGCACCTGACGCCCAATGACATGCACGCCTTGGAAGATGCTTGGAGTAACTCAGAATCAATAAAAGATAACATTGCACGTGTTCAAACATTTCTAGCAGGGGGCGCATGTCCGCAATAGATTCGGACGATACGTTGCCACCGATGTGGGGCAACTCTTATTGGTGGACGCGCATGGGCGCACTGTTAGGGCTTGCATCGCTAATCACGGGCATAGTAATGGCCAGTCTGTTGGCGGTACATCTGGGCTCATGCGGTTTGGCAAATCAATTGACAGAGCCCACTTTGGCGATTGAAGTCGCCGGGTCTTGGGAGGACGTCTTAGCCATGGTCGGTCCTTGCGAGGCTTCGCGTTGCCTGCAGAGTCAAGGTGAAAGTGGCTGCTATGCCGGCGGGGATTGCAAGATCGTTTGCCCGGATAAGGTGGCCGCGCTGCAATTTGAACAGTATTTTGATTTTGGATTTATTCTTGTCTACTGGCTATTTTTCTTCTATCTGGGTTTAGTGAATTGGCGATTCTGCTATTGGGCGCGGTTGCCGCTCTTCACGCAGGTGATCGGCAAGGCGGCGGCCGTCGCTACGGTTGTAACCAGTTCCTTCGGGGCGCTGGCAGATTGGCGCGAGAACAAACATATTCTACAGGCGCTAAATGAACTGCATGTGATGGCTGGCCCGGCGCCGGTGATGCGCGACTTTGCTTACACCAAATGGCGGCTGCTTTTTTTCGCGATTGGGGCAGCGTCTCCAATATTCATTTTCTGGACCGGCAGAAACAACGTTGCCGATGCGCGGCGAAGTGCTTTTTCACAGGCATTGGCTTGGCTGACGGCGGTGCTGGCACTGAGCACGGCTTGGACTGGATTTGCGGCGTGTCTCTATGGCGACGACCATCGCTTACAAATCGCCACCCAGCGCTTAAATTTGGTGATTGTGGCAACAATGCTTACGCTCGCGACAGCGCAATACTGGCGCGGCGGGACGATGGCCGCATTAAACAGACTTGCGAAGCTGCCAGTGCTGGCGTTCTTCGCTACTCTTTTTTCGTCTGAAGTTGATGCTCCGCAAACGCCAGATACTGATCCCAATCGTATGCCGTAACATCGTGTTTGCCGCTGCGCACGTGGTAGCCAAGCACGCCCTCTTTGCCAAACAGCCGGTACACTTTGCCGGCCTCCTCGAGTGAGAGGTGTTCCGCCGGCGGGTCGGAAGAACTGTCTTCCTCTGCGCTTGACACGTAGAGCGGGCGAGGCGCCATGAGAGCGAGCAGCATATGTCCATCGACTGGTACTTTGTCCGGATGGCCCGTGTATTTGTGGAAACTTTCGGCAAACCAATACGGGAAGGCAGTGTTCAAATGCTCAATCGTTTCAGCCGTGGTCGCGCGATAAAGCGACGCGCCTCCAACGCCCGATTCGCAGGAGATCACCACGGCATAACGCGTATCTTGCGCCGCGCTCCACATAGCTGCCTTGCCGAGTCGCGAAAAACCCGTAAGGATGATCTTCTTGGCGTCGACATCCTTATCGGTCTCCAGATAATCAACCATGCGGCTCAAGCCCCACGCCCAAGCGCCAAGTGCACCCCACTCGTTTTCCGCTGGTTTGGTTTGACCCGGACGCAAAAACGTTTGCCGAATGCCATAAGGCATGCCGCCGGCGAAATCTGGTTCGATATCGCCGCAGTAGGCAGTGGCTAGGCCGAAACCATGGTTGAGAATCTTCTCCAGTTGCCAAAGGTGCTCGCCTGATCCGCGTGCACTTTCAGGCGCACGTTCCTTGTGATGGGGCGTCAATTCTCCGCCGTAGGTGAGTTTGGCGTCCGGTGAATCTTTGACCCATACTTCAGGCAAGTCGATGCCGGGATCGGCGCTAACCGTTTCATTACCGAAGAAGTTTAGACCGATGAAGACCGGTACCCGGTTATGAATCCTCGCCGGTAGGTAAAGCAGCACGTGCATCTGGGGCGCGTGTTCATCGCGCGTGAAAAATACCGTGATCTGCTTGCGAATCGCCAGGCCGTTCAGCGCATTTCTGTCCACTTTATCGACGCGGAAATGAACGCCGCTGGTCGAGGCGGGTGTTCTGCCGTAGACTTCATCGGCGAAGCTTTGGAGAATTTCAGCGCGGCGTTGCGGCCAAGTCGCGGCATTGTCAGCATGAAGGTCAGGTAATGGGTACTTCAGGATGTCGGCCGCCTGCGCCAGACAGATCGCCAACCCAGCCACGATCACTTTCTTAATTAACATAGGTATTAATCTTCTTTCAGAACAAGCGATTTCGCGAACTTTTGTAAGTGCGATATTGTCTTAACAGGTGATATGGATCTCTCAACGCTTGGTTTTGCCATGGGTTCTGCCTGGCTCTCGGGCATTAACCTGTACGCGACGGTTCTAACACTGGGATTGTTGCAGCGCTTCCATCTGGCAAGTCTGCCCGGCGACCTTGGATATTTAGCCCACACCTGGATTCTGATTCTATCCGGTGCGCTTTTCGCGGTGCAGTTTTTTGCGGACAAGATTCCGGCGGTGGATTCTGTTTGGGATGTGATTCATACGTTTATCCGCATCCCCGCGGGCGCGATTTTGGCCGCAGCGGCATTCGCTCATCTTGATCCAGGCGTGCGTCTGGTAGCGCTGCTGGTGGGCGGCGGCATCGCGCTTAGCTCGCATAGCGCCAAAACGGCAACCAAGCTGGCAGCCAATGCATCTCCAGAGCCTGTTTCGAACATGGCGCTTGGTTTAGCCAGCGATGTCGTTTCGGTGGGCGGCAGCGTATTAATGGCTTCGCACCCCATCGCGATGATCGTTGTTGTGGTTCTTGCGATTGTCTTCTCAGTGCTGGTGATTCGTTGGATTTTCCGTATGATGCGCAGGCTGTTTAAGCAGCAACCCAAAGAGTCGATGGCTTGAGATTATAGAAGTTATGAGTAAGAACGACGCCAAACCCGCGCCGGAAACCAGTCACCGCAATACGGTTGCCGAATGGGCGGTCACCATTTTGCTTTTGTTGTTCGGAACTTCTTCCCTGGCGCAGCCGTTCGTGATTCCGACCAGCTCCATGGAAGATGGTCTGCTGATTGGCGATCACTTGATTGTCGACAAACTGGCCTATGCGCCGGCGGGTTCATTTAGTAAGTATCTGCTGCCTTACCAGGAGCCAAAACACGGGGATGTGATCGTCTTCCGCTATCCGGGCGATATCACGCAGACTTATGTGAAGCGCTTGATTGGTGCGCCGGGCGATCGTTTGAAACTGGTAAACGGTGTTGTCTACCGCAATGGCGTGCGGCTAAACGAGCCTTATGCGTTTCAGAAGTTTTCGTACGATGCCGAGCGCGACAACTTCCCCGCGGACTTGCGAACCAATGTGCGCGAAGAGCTGGCGTTGCGCTTGCAACGCGACATGTTGGAAAACCACGTTGTGAATGGCGAAGTAGTGGTGCCGCCCGGCAATTATTTCGCTATGGGAGATAATCGCGACAATTCAGAAGACAGCCGTTATTGGGGCTTCGTTCCGCGCGCTAACATAATTGGCAAACCGGTGCTGATTTACTGGTCGTTCAAAGCACCCACCGAAGATTTGCTGGGTGAGTCAGCCGGCTCGATGTTCAACCACTTTATCGATGTTGGCGAGCACTTCTTCACGCGCACCCGCTGGCGGCGCACCTTCATGCTGGTTCGAGGGTTTCCGGACAGTCAGTTGCCCGATCATGCGCTTCCGCCGAACCCTGGCAATCCCGATCCTTAGATAGCATTCGCTGGAAACAAGGACGGGAACCAGCGCTCGATAACGGCTACTGGAAAGCCGAGTCGTACGGGCGCTTTCGGCCCACTTGAAGTGAGCAGTCCTAGTTCTAGCAGCTTGGAAAGAACGTTGCGCGCCATCCGTTCTTTATAGCCAGTGATAGAAGGCGCTGCGCCACGCTCGAATTCGCCCGCCAGCAAGGCTTCGCGCAAGAGAGGGAAACTCCCTTTGGGCAGTCTGTTCGCGCGAACTTCGTCTTCCGTATAAATCTCCATACGGCGTGCCAGTTCAGAAGGCGCGAGCACTGAGCCCATAAATTCAATCTGATCAAGGCAGACATCCAGGAAGAAATGGCAGAAGTTGACAAGGCCTTCGGAAGAGAGGGTGGTGGCGCTGCGTTTCTCCGGCTGGTCCGCGGCCATGAGGAGAGCCTTGTAACGATCCACATTGCGCGCCAGGCCGCGAGAGACCGACCATAGCGCACTACCAATCCCGAGGCGTTTGAGAATGGCATGTGACATAAGCCGCGCTACGCGTCCGTTGACATCGTAAAACGGGTGGATCCAAACGAAGCGATGGTGGGCCGCAGCGATTGCGATGACTTGCCGCACGCGCGATAAACCGTCTGCGCGATAGGCGTTTTCAAATTTCGCGAAGAAGTCAGGAAGCGTTTCAGCCGCTGGCGGGAGATGGCGGCCCACCGCCACTTCACCATCGCGAAACTCGCCGGGGGCAACGCGAATGATGCGGTTCGTCGCTTTATCTTCCAGCCAGAGCGAATCCTCGGGCAGGCGCTTGCAGAATTCACTGTGCAGCCACATGGTGTACGCGCGCGATGTTGGTTCGGCTGCTTCGTCGCGGCCTTCGTCGATGGCTTGTTGAACTTCGATATGCGCCACGGCTTCCACTTGCAGCTTGCGGCGTTCGGGCTCAGTGGCGTAGTCTTGTCGTAAAGCGCGATTGATGTCGCGCAGCCGCGTACTGTGTCCTTCAATGAGGTTCGAGTAGTAACAATTCATGGAGCGCACGAGTTCGCCGACCGCCGTGGTGACAATTGGACTCATACGCCCGGCAAGCGAACTGGCTTTGGAAACGAGCTCGAAGGCGAGATCCTCGAGCTGGCGCTCACCCTCGGGCGGCATCATCGGATCCATCTGAACGGGGTTTTTAATCAGGGCTTCCATTTGCCGGTTCCTTTGCCGGATAAAAGCTCATTGTATTCAATAGTTTGCTCAGTCGCAAGGCGTGCAAATTGCCGGATGGAGTGCCGCGAATTCGCGCCTCGTTTACACGGTAGATCCGCGTGACGCGGATAGCCAAGCAAGAGCCAGAAAATTGCTGCGGACCGATCATGCATTTGCGATCTCGACTCATTGTCAGTGGCGCCATTCTTGTCGATCAGATAAAGAGTCTAAATTGGAAAGTCCGCAAAGCAAAGCGCGCAAGTAAAGTCACGCCTTCTGTGCTTGCAGAAGTCCTGGCCCGACTTTCCCCACCGCTCTTCTAAGGACCACGCGCAAAACGGACAGCTCGACGCCGCGCGAATTCCTGACTCTGTTTCGCGACACCAACGTGCCCTTTGCGCTATTAAGCAAAGCGCGCAAAACGGGCACCTCGACGCCGCGCGAATTCCTGACTCTGTTTCGCGACACCAACGTGCCTTTTGCGCTATTAAGGTTTCGTCCGCGCTTCAAAGCCTTCGTCGAACGCGGCTGTTGAGCCGCAAACCGTCACGGTGAGCCCTCCTTTCGTGGCGCGAAAGGGTACCAAGTTACTCGTGCCGAAGCGCATGATCTCCACCAGCGCGCCGCTCTCCTTGGCTTCGTACGCATAACAGGGCAAGTTAGCCGTTCTGCTCCATTTTCCTTTTTCAAAATTAATGGAGTTGAACTTCTGTTCGATAAACCCCAGCGTTTCAGCAAAAAGGCTAACTGCGAGAATTGCACCAACACCGACAAGCCTGATCATCATTCTCTTATCATGAACCGAATCGAATATGTAAATCTCGGCAAAATGGGTTTGGCGTCACAGCTATGCCGGACCTGCATGGACCTATGGCTCAAGCAGATGGCGCGAAGGAGTGGGCTAGGCGGCGGCAACGTCCATTTGGATTGGGTGGAGACCGCGTTTCTTAAGTTCGGCGTTATATTGCGCTTCGAAGCCAGGGTTTTCGACGGTAGCTTTGGTATTGAAGAGCGCGTTGACGGCGATTTGGTGGCAAGCTTCGCCATCTTTTCGTAAAACCTCCCAATATTGAGATTTGTTTTTCATTTCCTGACGCTCGGTTTTGAGGCGAAGTTCGGCGTTTTTGCGCTGTTGCGCTTCGAAGCCATTTTCGACTTTGTGCTTGGCGGCTCGGCGCTTTAGGAGGTTGTTGAAGGCTGTGTTGAAGTCGTGAGTGTGTTTGGTTTCGTAGCGGAGATAGCGGTCGAACATTTTCGCGTCGGTGATTTGACCGGTGTGCGGGTCGGTGCAGGAATTTTGGAGAGTCTGGGCGCGGTTGGCGAGCCAGCGGGATTCGGCCATGGCGTTGACGAGGTCGGATTCGGCTTCGTCGGTGGGTTGATGGGAGTTCGCGAGACCGGTTTTGAGGGTTGCGAAGGCGGCGGGGTCTTCGGAGGTGAGGAGGGTGAAGTGGCCGTTGTGGCGGGCGAGGCCGTGGATGGTGTGGTTTTGGGAGGAAGTGGCGCGGCCGGCGTCTGTCTTTGGACCGGTGGAGTGTTGGGAATTGGCGCGGTTAGCGTTGAGTTGGGCTTCGGAGATGGGGTTGGGTGGGTGGTCAGGGTTGGGGGTGTCGGTGAGGGAGGAAAAGGATGGGAAGGGGAAGCCGGGTTCGGGGATGGTGTCGTTTGGGGTGATGGGTTCGGGGGTGGGTTTTTGTGTTTTTTGAGAATGGCGCATGGCAGCGCGACGTTGTGTGCGGTTCATAAAGAATGCTCCTTAGAAAGCTTGCCGTAGGGGACGAAGGCGAGTGTGGTCGCCGGGTTCCGACTTAACAATAGACAGAGTTGGTGGAGGGGCGGTATGGGATGAAGGGTTCTCGGGGTGGATTTGAAGTCGTAAGTTGCTGAAATGAAGGGGGATAGAAGTGTTTTTGGGTTTTCGGGAAGGGGGGTGACTGGCAGGGTCACATTCGAATCGCGCCGAATGGGAAAACCGGCGACCGCAAAATTCGCCGCCGATGAATCCATGATTACCCTCACGCGTTCGGGCCTTCCACCGCCGATAGCACGAGGTATATCTTGAGCGGCCTTCCCGCGATCTACTCAGCAGGGCTACGAATCCGGACCAGGCGAACACGCTTGAGCGTGCGAACTCATTCAAGACTTTCCAGCCCCGCGGGTGCTCAGGGATGGACAAATACAAGATGTAGCTGATGCCTAAGATATACGCCACGAAGAGTAAGTGACTAAGGAAGCATCGGAGCAGCCGAGTCATTTGTCTTGGGGCTGGGACAACTGCGAAAAAGAGGTCACGGATAATCGAATCACCCAGCTGTTTGTAACGAGGCTACCCGCAGTCATCAATGCAATCCAGCCGATCATGAAGGCGAATACGATCAATGTTGCAGCTCCGGCGAAGACGTATTGGGGACGTGCGTACGAAAACGCCGCAAAGCCCAGTCTTTCTAGATATCTATTGACTACGATTAGACCAACAATGTACAGTCCCGCCAGCAACCCTGCAGTTACTTTGGCCGATCGTTCAGTGTTCGCACTGAATGATCCACCATTCTCGCCGTTACTCACGAATACCTCCATCTTCTGGTCCGGGCAGCAGACAAGGCCAACTCTACCAGAGCGCATCAGTAAAGAAAGTCATGGGGCGAAAATTTGAAGGAACGTTAGTGGGAACCTTAAATTCGGAGATAAGGCGGCAGACTCAATGTCGAGTATTTCGCGACGGTTGGCTGTTTGAGGCGCGGCGGAGCTGGAAGTGTGCTTAGATCGAAATCCTGTGAAAGGAACTGAAAGGCAGGGCATGGCCCTACGTCAGTGTTTTTGGTCGAGGGCGAGGTTCAGTTCTAACACGTTAAGGCGGGGTTCGCCGAGGAAGCCGAGGTCGCGGCCTTTCGTTTGGGTGGCAATCAGGGATTGGACATCGGAGAGTTTCATGCCGCGGGCGTGGGCGACGCGGTCGGCTTGGGCGGTGGCGTTGGCGGGGGTGATGTCGGGGTCGAGGCCGCTGCCGGAAGCGGTGATGGCGTCGGCGGGAATGGGACCGAGGTAGTTGGGGTTCTCTTTGCGATAGGCGTCGGCGGAGGCTTTCATGCGATCCGCTAATTTCTGGCTGGTGGGGCCGAGGTTGGAGCCAGATGACGCGGTTGGGTCATAGCCGTCGTTACCAGCGGCAGAGGGGCGCGGATGGAAGTACTCGGGCTTGGTAAAGTTTTGCGCGAGCAGTCTTGAGCCGATCACTTGGCCATTGGGCGTGAGGAGGCTACCGTTGGCTTGATTCGGGAAGAGCACCTGGCAGAGTCCGGTGATGACGCCGGGATAGATCAAGCCGGTCAAGATCGTGAGGAGCACAGTCATTCTTAAGGCGGGGGCGAGTTGTTGAAACATTTTCGAATCTCCTTCAGTTACGCAAGATGCAGCCAAACCAGCAATTGATCAATGATCCAGATACCGGGGAAGGGTACGAGGATGCCGCCGACGCCGTAGATCAAGATATTGCGCCGTAAGAGAGCGGCCGCGCCGGAAGGACGGTATTTCACGCCGCGCAGGGCGAGGGGCACGAGGGCGATGATGATCAGTGCGTTGAAGATCACCGCTGAGAGCACGGCGCTTTGGGGCGTGTGCAGGCCCATGAGGTTGAAGCGGCCGAGCGCAGGGTAAGTTGCCATGAACATCGCGGGGATGATGGCGAAGTATTTGGCGACGTCGTTGGCAATAGAAAACGTAGTAAGTGCGCCGCGAGTAATGAGTAACTGCTTGCCAATGGCGACGACTTCGATGAGTTTGGTCGGATTACTGTCGAGATCGACCATGTTACCGGCTTCTTTGGCAGCCATGGTTCCGGTGTTCATAGCGAGGCCGACATCGGCTTGGGCGAGGGCGGGGGCGTCGTTGGTGCCGTCACCGGTCATGGCGACGAGGCGGCCTTCTCCTTGTTCACGCTTGATGTAGGCGAGCTTATCGGCGGGGGTGGCTTGCGCGAGGAAATCGTCCACACCAGCTTCGGCAGCGATGGCAGCAGCGGTTAGGGGGTTATCGCCGGTGATCATGACGGAGCGGATGCCCATGGCGCGGAGCTGGCCAATGCGCTCTTTCATGCCGCCTTTGACGATGTCTTTGAGATAGATGATACCGAGGGCGCGTGGACCGTCGGCGACGGCGAGAGGTGTGCCGCCCATGCGGGAGATGCGGTCGGACTCGGCTTCAAAATTCGCGGGTAGCTGGCCACCGAGTTCCTTGACGAAGTTGGCGATGGAACTGCTGGCGCCTTTGCGTAACATACGGCCGTCAATGTCAACGCCGCTCATGCGAGTGTAGGCGGAGAACGGGATGAAATGCGTTTCATGTTCGGCGACTTCGCGGCCACGGAGACCATAATTCGCTTTGGCAAGAACAACGATGGAGCGGCCTTCGGGGGTTTCGTCAGCAAGGCTGGAGAGTTGGGCGGCGTCGGCGAGCTCTTCAGGCGTAACGCCGGGGAACGGGATGAATTCGACGGCCTCGCGGTTGCCGAGAGTGACGGTGCCTGTTTTATCGAGCAGCAAGGTTTGGATATCGCCCGAGGCTTCGACGGCCTTGCCGCTCATGGCAAGAACGTTGTGTTGCATGACGCGGTCCATGCCAGCGATGCCGATGGCGGAGAGTAGACCGCCGATAGTGGTCGGGATGAGGCAGACGAGTAAGGAGACCAGGACGGCGATGGTGGGTACGCGGCCGACGCCAGAGGAAGCCACTGCGTAGAGGGCGAAGGGATGGAGTGTTGCGACGGCGAGTAAGAAGATTAGGGTGAGGCCGGCAATCAAAATGTTGAGCGCGATTTCGTTGGGCGTTTTTTGACGCTCGGCGCCTTCGACGAGGGCGATCATTTTGTCGAGGAACGTTTCGCCCGGGTTAGAGGTGATGCGGATCTTGACGGAGTCGGAGAGAATTTTAGTGCCGCCGGTGACAGCGCTGCGGTCGCCGCCGGATTCGCGGATAACGGGGGCGCTTTCGCCGGTGATGACAGATTCGTCCACGGTGGCAATTCCCTCGATGACTTCACCGTCGCCGGGGATGAGGTCGCCGCATTCGGCGATAACGATGTCGCCGGCACGGAGTTTGGAGGCGGCAACTTGTTCGATCTGGTCTTTGCGGCAAATACGTTTGGCCATGGAATCGGTTTTGGTTTTGCGGAGCGAATCGGCTTGCGCTTTACCGCGGGCTTCGGCCATGGCTTCGGCAAAGTTGGCGAATAAGACAGTAAACCAAAGCCAGAGGGAGATTTGGACCTGGAAGGCGATTTCGGCACCGTGCGTGAAGAGGTCGCGGATGAGGAAGAGGGTGGTGAGAGCGGCACCGACTTCGACGACGAACATCACTGGGTTCTTGGCCAGCGTGAGGGGGTTCAGCTTGACGAAGGAATCTTTGGTGGCGCGGCGGACGATCTCTGGGTCGAAGAGCGGACGCGAGCGCGACAGCTTGGACGGCAGCAGGGAGCCAGGCTCACAGGGCGCATGTGCGGAGGATGTCGACACAGAGGGTTTTGGTTCCAAGGTGGTTGGCATAATTTTAGCTCCAAATTCCTGTCAGCAACATGGAAAAGAGCTTGCCATCTTGCATGAGGTAATGTTCAACGATAGGACCGAGGGCGAGGGCGGGGAAGAAAGTAAGTGCGCCGACTAAGATGACGGTGCCAACAAGCAGTGTTACGAAGAGGGGACCATGAGTGGGTAGTGTGCCGCTGGTGGCGGGTATTTTCTTTTTGCGGGCCAGACTGCCGGCAGCCGCCAGGAGCGGAATGAGAAAGAGGAAGCGTCCAGTGAGCATGGCGAGGCCAAGGGTGAGGTCGTACCACGGTGTGTTGGAGGTGATGCCGGCGAAGGCGCTGCCGTTGTTACCGGTGGCGCTTGAATAGGCATATAGAATCTCGCTGAAGCCGTGAGGGCCGTTGTTAGCGAGATTCGCGGTGGCGGCGCCGCCCGGGTTCCAGTAACTTTGGGCGACGGGTTGGCCTTTGGCATCTTTGGTGGGCTCGGCGAACTTGATGACCGAAGTCGCACCCGCGAGGACAAGAATGCTGAAGGCGGTGGCGATGAGGGCGATCATGGCCATTTTTACTTCTTTGGATTCGATTTTCTTACCGAGGTACTCGGGCGTGCGGCCGACCATCAAACCGGAGATGAAGACGGCGACGATGGCGTAGAGCAGGATGCCGTATAAGCCCGCTCCCACGCCGCCGAAGATGACTTCGCCGGTTTCGATATTGAAGAGCGGAACGAGGCCGCCGAGTGGGGTCAGGCTGTCGTGCGCGCCATTGACGGCGCCGCAACTGGCGTCGGTGGTGATGGTGGCGAATAGGGAAGAAGCGGCAATGCCGAAGCGCGTTTCCTTGCCCTCCATGTTGCCGCCGGTTTGTGTTGCGGTGGCGTGGGTTTCGACGCCGAGTTTGGCGAAGCCGGGGTTGCCGCGCTGTTCAGCCCAGTACAAAGCGAACGAACCAGCGAGAAACATAGCAGCACAAGCGGCGAAGATGGCCCAGCCTTGACGACGGTCGCCTACCATCGCGCCGAACGTGTAGGTGAGTCCGGCGGGGATGATGAAGATCATAATCATCTGCAGGAAGTTGGTGAAGGGCGTGGGGTTTTCAAAAGGATGCGCGGAGTTGGCGTTGAAGAAGCCGCCGCCATTGGTGCCGATCATTTTGATGGCTTCCTGAGAAGCAACGGGACCTTGCGTGATGATTTGTTTGGCGCCTTCGAGGGTTTTGGCGATGGTGTTGGGATGCAGGTTTTGGATAACGCCTTGCGAGCAGAGAACGAGGGCGATGACGATGGAGAGCGGCAGGAGGATGTACAAGGTGGCGCGGGTGAGATCGACCCAGAAGTTGCCAAGGCTGTTGATTTGTTGGCGAGCAAAGCCGCGGGTAACGGCAATAGCGATGGCGATACCGGCGGCGGCCGAGCCGAAATTCTGCACGGTGAGGGCGGCCATCTGGACGAGATAGCTCAAAGTCGATTCACCAGAGTAGGCCTGCCAATTGGTGTTCGTGACGAAGCTAACGGCCGTGTTGAAGGAGAGATCAGGCGGCACTAAGGCGGCGCCGAAACCTTGCGGGTTCAACGGCAAGATGCCTTGCAGTCGCTGCAAAAAATAAACAAAGAGAAAACTAAAGATGCTGAAGGCGAGGAGCGCGGCGGTGTATTGGGTCCAGCGCTGCTCGGTTTGTTCATTCACGCCAATCAATTTGTAGGTGAGGGTTTCGAGCGGGCGGAGGATAGGGTGGAGGAACGTGCGCTTACCTTCGAAGAGCTTGGCCATGAACAAGCCGACCGGCTTGGTGATAGCGAGGATGATCAGAAAATAGACGACGATTTGCAGAACGCCATTGGTTGTCATTAGAATTTCTCCGGTTTCAACAGCGCGTAAATAAGGTACGCAAACAGGAAAAGCGTGGTGATACCGCCGATAATGTAGTCCATTAGAGAGGCCTTTCTTTAGAGGTGGTCGCAGGCCTTAGTGAAGAGCCAGCAGACGGCGAAGAACGCCAAGCCGATCAGGACGTAGAAGATGTCGAGCCACATAGCAATTCCAAGTTAAGGGCGGGGACATAAAGAAGTCATAAGGGAAAGGTCAGGATTGTGTGTTGCGGGTTGTTATGATTGGCCTCGTGGACGCGGCCACGAGGTGGAATCCTGAGCAGATTGAGGAGGCTGTTGAGGTTTTTGTGCGAGGATTTTCGAGCACGAAGTGTTTTACGCATCCGTATGTAGCGGAACGGTTAGATGGAATTTGGGTGATGCGTGACGCGGCCCGACGACGGGCGAAGGAATACAGAAAAGAAGAATGGATCACGTATGGCGGAATTCCAAGTACGGTGGATTCAGTCGCACGCAGATACACGCGGGGGCGATTTTTCATTGGCGCGGTTTGCGAACTGGGCCAAGCGATAGAGGAACTGCGCGATGCTTATAAGGCTTTGGGCTATCGTTTGCTTAAGACGGAGCCGTTTTTTGTGCACCGGCTTAAACGGATAGCGAAGACGGCGGCCGCGGTTCGTTTGGAGCGAGTCAAGACGACAGAGTTGGCGGAACGGCTTGGCAAAGCAATGCGAGCTCGTCCGATTGGGATGGAACACTTGGGCGATGGCGCGCCGTTTCGACAATACGTGGCATTGGATCAAGAGGAGTTGGTAGGGTGGGTGCGCAGTGTTGTGGCTGGCGCATCGACTTGGTGTTCGAACATGTACGTGCGGCTGTCTCACCGGAGGCGTGGGATTGGCAAGGCGCTGTTGGCCCTCATGTTGCGGGAAGATCGTGAGCATGGCGCGAAAACGTCGGTTTTGCTGGCGAGCCATGCGGGTGCGCTGTTGTACCCGAAGGTAGGATATGAGCGGATTGGAACATTGTTGATGTTTGCGCCGAAGAGTGGGGCGAAGTTGGAATGACGGCTGCTATGTTATTCTGCAAATGTCCGACGTTGTTTGAAGAGTAAGGGGACGTAGTTCAGTTGGTTAGAACGCCGGCCTGTCACGTCGGAGGTCGCGGGTTCGAGCCCCGTCGTCCCCGCCAACCTCTTTAGTCATTCCAGCCATTCAGAAAGCATCCATTAAATGACACCGGGTCAACCAGCTCCGAAATTGCAACTTACGCAAACGGCGGATTACCGCGAAGGGTATGCCAATAGCGTGCAGATGCGGGTGAGTTTGTGGGATTTCTTTCTGATGTTCGGGTTGGCAAACCAGACCGCGCCGGATGCGGTGACGATTCAGAACTTCCAGGGTGTGTTTCTGAGTCCGCAGCAAGCGAAGGCGCTGTCGAATTTGCTGCTGCAGAATTTGAGTCAATACGAAGCGACATTTGGCGAGATCAAGCTGGAAGCGCAGGGCGGCCAGGGCGGCGTGATTCAGTAGGCTGACTGCCTCGGATGCCGGCTCAAAAACGCCCGCCGATGCCGAAGCTGCCGTCATTCGCGTTGATGAATGAGCGGCCACTGAGAAAGACTAAGCCGGTTCATCTTTTAGTATTTTTCCTGCTATTCGCTTTCCCACTTTTTCTGATTCATCTTCCACTATTTTCCTTGCCATATTTTTGGGATGAGCTGGGGCAGTTTGTGCCGACGGCCTTGGACTTGCTGCGTACAGGCGCTTTGGTGCCGCATTCGACAGTGCCGAATGTGCATCCGCCAGGAGTGGAGGTGTATCTGGCGGTTTGTTACAAACTGTTTGGGTTCTCAATCGAGGTGACGCGGTTAGCGATGCTCTTGGTGGGGGCTGGCGGATTGCTGCTTACGTTTTTGCTGGCGATTGAGTTGAGCCAAGGGGCACAAGGGGCGCCGGCGTTTTTGCCGCCGTTATTTTTATTAGTATCACCCTTGTTTTTCACGCAAAGCATGATGGCGCAGTTGGATATGCCAGCGATGGTGTTTACGCTGTTGGCGCTGCTGCTGTTTTTGAAGCGGGAGTATGCGTGGGCGGCGGCGGCGTGCGTGGTCTTGGTGTTGGTGAAAGAAACCGGGATTGTGACACCGTTTGCGTTCTTTTGTGTGTTGGCGCGGCGGAAGGATTGGAAGCGGGCGGCTTGGTTTGCGGGATCGGCGGCGGTGTTGGCTGCGTGGCTCGTGATCTTGCATGCGAAAACAGGCTACTGGTTGGGCGATCCGGGATTCGCGCGCTACAACGTGGATTATGCGCTGCAGCCGGTGCGAATAGCAGTGGCGCTGGCACGGCGGGTGTTCTATTTGTTCTTCGCGGAGATGCGAGTGGTGGGCACGGTGGTGTTGTTGCTGACGGTGGCGAAGTGCAAAGTTTTTCATACGCGCATGTGGGCGTTGGTGGCAGGTGTGGCGGGACTGAACATTCTTTTGGTGTCGGTCTTGGGAGGCGCGGAGTTGGAGCGCTATCTGTTGCCGGTGCTGCCGCTGTTTTATATTGCGGTGAGTGTGGGACTGACCGCCATCGGGAAGCGTGAGGGGATTGCAGCGACGGTCGTGATGGTCGGGGCTTTACTGTTTTTTATTGGCTGGAATCCGCCGTACCCGTTTCCGTTTGAGAATAATTACGCCATGGTGGATTTTGTGCATTTGCAGGAGACGGCGGCCACTTATGCTGAACAGAATTTGCAGGGGCGTAAGATTGCGACGGCTTGGCCGTATAGCAGCGCATTGCGGAACCCTGATTTGGGATTTGTGCAGCACAGGATCAAAACGGTGGAGACGCATGATTTGCACTTTTCTTCGGTGAGTGCGATTCCGCCGGATCGTTTCGACACGCTCATTACTTATACGCGGGAGTGGGTGCCGGCGCCGAGTGTGACGGACAATGCCTTGGTACGCGAGTTTCTGAAGAGGTTCTACGCGTGGGAGCCGGACATTGACGAGGAGCAGTGCAGGGCGCTGGGTCTGCGGCAGGTCATCTCGTGGAGCACGCGGGGACAGACTGTAGCGATCTACATACGCCATGGCGATTAAGACACGCGCGGCGTGGTGGGGCACGGTGGTGCTTTTCCTGGTGCATGGGCTGGTGGTGGCCACGTGGATTTCGCGGATTCCGGCGGTGCAAAGTGCGCTGCGACTCAATAATTTTGTTTTGGGGTTGACGCTGCTTGGTTCGGCGCTGGGAGCAGTGTGTTCGATTCCAGTGACGGGCGTGCTGGTGGGGCGCTATGGCAGCAAGCGGGTGAGTGTGTTGACAAGCCTGGCGTTCTGCTTCTGCTTGGTGCTGCCAGCTTTGGCGGTGAATGCAATTACTCTGGCGGTGGGGCTGTTCTTGTATGGCGTGTTTGCGGCGGCGATGGACGTCTCCATGAACGCGCAGGCGGTGGAAGTTGAGGAGCAGATGGGGCGGCCAACGATGTCGCGCTTTCATGGAATGTTCAGTTTGGGCGCGATGTTGGGGGCGGCGATTGGTGGTGCGGTGGCGGCGCATGGGTTTGGAACGTTGTGGCACTTTTCGGTGAGTGCCGGGCTGAATGCGTTGGCGGTGCTGGCGGTGACAGGTTGGTTGTTGGATACACATGATGCGCACGCGAATTTGGATCACCGGCTGCCATTTCGCAAGATGCCGCGCGTGTTGGTGGCGCTGAGTGGGATTGGATTTTGCATTCTGCTATCGGAAGGGGCGATGGCGGATTGGACGGCCCTTTATTTGCGGCAGGTTTTGAAGGCGGGGCAAGGAACGGCGGCGGCGGGGTACGCGGTGTTTTCGGCAACTATGGCAGCGATGCGATTTTTGGGAGACATGGTTACGGCGCGAATTGGACCGATGCGGGCGGTGCGGAACGGGAGTTTGCTGGCGGCGATTGGTTTGGGATGGGCATTGAGTGTGCGTGAGGCGAGTTGGGCGATGCCGGGGCTTGGGTTGGCGGGGTGCGGGTTTTCAATTATCATTCCGCTGGTGTTCGGGTCGGCCGGACGGGTGAAGGGGATTTCGCCGGGTGTGGGGATTGCGACGGTATCGGGGATTGGGTATTTCGGGTTTATTGCGGGGCCGCCGTCGATTGGGTTTTTGTCGCAGATGATGACGTTGCGCGGGGCATTGTTGGTGGTGGTGGGATGTTGTTTGGCGTCTGCGTGGTGGGCGCGGGAGATGGAGCGGTGAAGACGGTCTGAGGGGAGGCCAAGATGCGGGAATACAAAGAGACTCGGCGAAACGAGCACTTTGGAAAACAGTGACTGAAAAGCTTCTGTTGAGTTGATATCATAGGCGGTATCAGTGTGAGCCGGCGTGAAAAGCTTCTTCAAAGGATGCGGAATAATCCGTGCGACTGGCGGATTGAAGATCTAAAGACACTGGCAGACTATTTTGAAATCGGATATGACCAGACCGGCAGCCACATCACATTCCGCACTCAGGACGGGCGTCGGGTTACGGTACCCGCACGTAAGCCGATCAAGCCAGTTTACATTCCGAAGTTCTTAGAATTGATCGCTGCAGGAGAAGAGAATGCCCCGGACCAAGAATGAATACCCCGTCCTTCTTCGAAGATTGAGCCAAGCGGAGGGCGGCGGGTATTTGGCAGAGTATCCCGATTTACCTGGCTGCATGGCTGATGGACAGACGCCGGAAGAGGCTCTCACAGAATCACGGGATGCTTTGAGGTCATACTTGGCCAGTGTCAAAAAGCACGGGGACAAACTCCCGACTCCGACGGAATCGGCGTGGCGGCAACGGGCTCCCAAGAGCTTGCATCACCGATTGCAGGTTGAGGCAGAGCGCGAGGGGGTTTCGTTCAATACGTTGGTAATTGCAATGTTGGCGGGAAGGGCTCGGTCGCAAGGATGCTCGGGCGGGGATTGGGTTGCGAACGCGTGCGGAAAAAGAGCGTGTGAACCATCGGTAGTCTTGCGAGGTAGAACTGGGCGGCAACTGGGAGTTCTTCCCGGCTGAACTCAAGAGGTCGCATCGCGCTGCTCCATGTGAAACTAGTGGCCCAAGCGGATGGGTTGGGCGTAGCCGGTCATTTCCAGGTAGCCGAGACCTTTTATTTGTTTCTGATGGATGGTGCCGGCGTAAGTGACCGCGCCTTCCCAGTAACTCGGCGACGGGCTGGACTCAGAGGCGAGCTCTTGATCATCGAGGGTGGGATGCTCGGTCAGTTCGAGATTTAACGAGGGAACCTTGATTTGCCACTCGACGGGATATTTATGCCAGAGGCGGCCGGGTGTCAGGGTGAGTTGGTCGGCGGAGAGGTGACGGGCTTGGCCCTTCGTATCGACATAAGTGCCAGAGGAGTAGGAGCTGATGGCGCCGGATTTGTCGCGGAGGCGGTAGAGCATGAGTTCTTCATTGGTGTCGAGTTGGATGGCAAACCAGTCCCAGCCAGCGAGCGTCGGGTCGGGTACGGGCGTGAAGAATTCGTGATCCATCCAGGCAAGTCCTTCCACAGTCTTGCCGTTGAGTTGGCCGTTGGCAGAGAGACGAGTGAATGAGATGTAATGAGAGGCCTCGCCGGGTGCGGGGCCTTTTTGACTTATGCCGTTCTCGCCGTTAATGACAGCAGGTTTGAGAGGTGCTAAGTCGAGCGTAAGGGTGAAGCGGTCACACACGGCTTGGAGTTGCTGTTGTGAGGTTTCGAGATTTTTCCAATACACTTGCCAATTGCCGTTCCAGTATTTGCGTGCGTCTATATCTACTCCCGCGAGGCCTGGGCCGGCTCGGTTGAGGCGTTCTGTGTGATAGAAAGTCTTGCCGTCGATGTCCGTGAGGGCGAGATGGGCGAGATAGATTTGGTTGGGACGCCAGACGGGGTCGGTGGATTCGATGGCGGATTTGGGGAGTTGGATGGCTTGGCGGAAGAAGGTGAGTTCAAAGCCATAGCGGTGGCCTGAGGAGTCGTGGAGGTTGCCGGTGTAATACCACCATTCGGTTTGGTAGTCGGGATGATTAAAGTGGTCGGCGGGAAATTGGTAGTGATAGCCGGGCAAGGCGGATAGGAAGACCGTTAGCAAAATCGCGGGTGAGTTAGGCCTCATGGATCACCTCAATGGGATTCATGCGGAGGGCGTTGCGTGCGGGGTAGAGGCCGGCGAGGACGGTAGCGAGATAGACGACAGTTAAGGCCGAGAGCAGCATAGCGACGGGCCAGTGGAATTGAAAGGTCCACCCGAAGGATTGCTTATTGATAACGAAGATGAGGATGAGGGAGAGCAACGAGCCAAGGATGAGGCCGATGAGGTTGGCGAGTAAACCGAGCAGGGCGGCCTCAAATAAGATGATGCTGCGAACTTGCGGCTGAGCTGCGCCGAGGAAACGTAAGAGGGCGAACTCACGGCGTCGGTCGATCACCATGGCGAGGAGCGCCCCGGCAATGCCCATAACTGCGACAGAGATAGCGACAGCTTCGAGGGCGTAGGTGATGCGAAAGGTGCGGTCGAAAATTTCGATGGCACCGCGGCGGAGGGCGCTGTTGGGGAAGACGAGGACGGCGCGTCCGGCGATGATGCGGTCGATGCCCTCGCGGACGGTGGCGGGGTCGATGCCCGGTTTGAGAACCACGGCGAGGTTTGAGGTGGCGGGGTCGGGGAGATATTTGCGCAGGGTACGTAAAGCAAGGATGATGTAACCGCGTTCAGTGGAGTAATCGTAATAAATGCCGACGACTTTGAAGGTGTGGCTGGCGTTGCCAAGCGGAAGAGTGAGAGAGCTACCGACGAAGACTTTGTGTTTATTAGCGAAGGGCTCGCTGACAACGGCGTAATCACCGGTAGGAAGGAGGCGGAGGATTTCGTTACTGTTTTCGCCAGGGAGGAAACGCGTGCTGGTCGTCGATTCACCGCCGGCGAGAGTGGCTGGGAGACCTTGAAAGTAGATAGGGTAAGCGCGGAAGCGATCAACACTAGCGACGCCAGGGAGTTTGGCAATGCCGTCGGCAATGTTGGCGGACATGGTTGGGTGGCGGTCGGCGGAGGAGGAGCCGGCGGGGCGGAGATAGAAGTCGGCTTTGAGCTGGTTGTCCATCCAGACGGCGACGGTTTCGCGGAAACTGCCGACCATGATGCCGACGCTGGCGGTCATGGCGACGGCGGTAGTGAGGGCGGCGGTGAGGACCGAGGTTCGGCCGAGAGAGGCGCGGAGGGAGCGGAGGGCGAGCATGGCTTCCGTGCCGAGAACGCGTTGAATAGGACGCGCGGCGAAGCGGGAGAAGAGGACGACGATAGTGGGAATGGCCGCGGACGTGCCGGCGATTAAGAGAAGAACGGCGAGATAGGCAGCAATGGGTTGGTTGTTAACGGCGGGAAGTTGCGTGAGAACTGCGCCGATGACGAGCATGAATAGAGCCCACCAGATGGTTGTATGAGAACGCGTGGCGGCGTTGTATTCTTCGCGGCCGCGGGCCATAGCTTCTACAGGGGCGACGTGAGCGGCTTCGACGGCGGGGGCGAGGGCGGCGAGGAGAGAGATGACTACGCCGAGGGTAACTCCCATGAACGCGCTGTCGAGCGTGAGGTGAATGGGAGAGGGTTGGCTGCTGACGTATAGGGACTCAACGGTGTTACCGATCAACACAACAGCACCGACGGCCATGAGGCGGCCGAGCAACAAGCCGAGAGCGCTGCCGACAATGGCGAAGAAAAGTGATTCGGCGAGAAAGCCGATGCCGATGAAGGCGCGGGTGGCACCGAGGGCACGGAGCACACCGATTTCGTTACGGCGGCGAACGACGGAGACGGAGATGGTGTTGTAGATGAGAAACGCTCCGACAACGAGGGCGATGTAACTGAGGACGCGCAGATTCCAGCGGAAGGCGGAGAGCATTTTGCGGTTCTCGTCGGTGCGGGTGCCTTGCGGTTCGATCTTAACGGATGTTGGGACTCGGCTAGCGATAAGTTTTTCGTAGCGCTCTTGAGTTTGGGAGTTAGGTAGGACGACGTCGATGGTGTCGAGTTTACCGATTTTGCCGGTGACGAGTTGGGCGAGGCCGATATCGGCGACGATGACGTTCTGCTCGGCGATTTCGCCGGGTTGCGGTTTGAGAACACCTGCGACGGTGAAGGGGCGGAGGACGTCGTTAATGAGGAGATTGACGGTGTGGCCGGTTCTTAAGTGGAGGCGCGCCCCGACCCAGATGGGGTTGACGAGAGCGGGCGGTGTGGCAGCATCGAATTGGGTGAAGTGGTGACCGATAAGATCGAGGCCGATGAAGGGGATGGCTTCACCTTTGCCGTTGACGGAGGCGAAGTCTTCGATGCGCGGGGCGAAGTCGAGCGGATAAGGAAGTTGCGCGAGGATGGCGAGAAGCTTTTCATCGAGGCCGCCGGTGGAGGAGAGAATGAGGTCGGTTTTTCCGGTGAGCGATTCGAGGGAAGAGTGAAAGCTGCCAGCGGCGGCTTGACCGGCCAGATCGATGGCCACAACGACGGCAACACCAAGGGCGACGGCGAAGACGGTGAGGGCGGTGCGGACTGGTTCGCGCCGGAGCGGGCGCAGGATGAGGTGCGAGAAGAGGCGAAGCGCGCTCATGTTTCGATGTGGCCATCGCGCATTCTGACGATGCGGTCGACGACGGACGTGCTCTCGATGGAATGGGTGGCCATGATGACGGCAACCGAGAATTGGGTGGCGGTACGGCGCAGGAGATCGAGTACGAGGTCGCCGGTGGTGGTGTCGAGATTGCCGGTGGGTTCGTCGGCGAGAAGGAGGCGCGGGTTGTGGACGAGGGCACGGGCGATGGCGACGCGTTGTTGCTGACCGCCGGAGAGTTGGTGCGGAAAACGGTCGGCGAGATCGTTGAGTTCAACCCAGCGAAGACGTTCGGAGGCGAGTGAGCGGGCGTTTGGATGATGCGCGAGGAGCAAGGGAAGCTCTACGTTTTCGATGGCCGTGAGGGTGTGGAGGAGTTGGAAAGATTGAAAAATGAAGCCGACCTTTTGGCGACGGATGCTGGTGAGGGCGGCGTCGTTGAGGCTGGTGGTGGATTGGCCGTCGATGAGGATTTCGCCGGAGGTGGGGAAGTCCATAGCACCGCAGAGGTTCAAAAGAGTGGACTTGCCGCAGCCGCTCCGACCGACTAGGGCGATGAACTGGCCCGGTTCGACTGTGAGGGAAATGTTGTTGAGAGCGGAAACGGTGGAGCCTTCGGTGCGGTAGAGTTTAGCAACTCTGCGGGCTTCAAGAATGGGCATCGAAAGAACTGCGGTGGATCGAGGGTACGTTGAGAGAACTTAATTCATAGAATACCGAATAGAGAAGGAGGGAGCCATGTTTATTTAGCCAGCTATGCGATCTACCAGCGTCTTTAAGAATTGATCTGCGTCGACATCGAGAGCGACTTTGACGTTCGGTTTGAAGTCGGTGGATGGTGGTGTGAATGGGTCGGTGGCCATGGGAGGTGAACCGCGTAGGGGAGCTTTGCGATAGCCGATTGTTTCTCCCGCCGTGAGAATGCCGGCCGTTTCGATATCCACGTAGAGTTCTTGAAGAGTTACGAAGGCTGGGTTTATGAAAGTGCCGACAGCCAGGGAATCGTGCATGGCGGGACCTCCAGTGGGTGAAGTTTGGCGCAAACGATTCATGGAGGCGCGGGCGATTTTTCCGGCGGCCCGGCCTGCAGGTTTCGTGGAAGCCTCCATGCGCAGAATGTCTGCTTCGCGAAGCATGGCACGGCGGGTGACGTCGAGACCAACCATAGTGAGTGGCACGCCGGAGTGGAAGACAAGCTTGGCGGCTTCGGGGTCGACATAGATGTTGAACTCAGCGGCGGGGGTGATGTTGCCGCCGGACAAGGAACCTCCCATGATGGTTAGGTTGGGAATGAGAGGTGGGAGTTCAGGGTCCTCACGAAAGGCGGTGGCGATGTTAGTAAGCGGCCCAATGGCGATGAGGTTGATTTCATGCGGAGACGCGTGTACGAGGCGGCGGATGAGTTGGGTGGCGGTTTCGGCGACGGGTTTGATGGTGGGCTCGGGGAAGTGGATGCCTCCCAGGCCGTTTTCGCCGTGTGCGTAAGCAGCGGTTACGAGGCGGCGGGCGAGAGGGCGGTCGGCACCGGCGGCGACTGGGATCTCTGTGCGGCCAGCGATTTCGAGTAAGCGGAGCGCGTTTGGAAGGGTGAGTTCGAGCGGAACGTTGCCGGCGACGGGTGTGAGGGCTTCGATTTTCAGCTCAGGAGAATTGAGAGCGAGGAAAATGGCGAGGGCGTCGTCGGTGCCGGGGTCAGTGTCAATGATGACGCGGCGCGGGGTGGCAGGCGACATAGCGTTCAGCATAAGGGCGGACGAGGATGACAGGAAGTGACGGCGATTCACTAAGATAGTTTTTCACATGGAGTTGTTTGCAGATCGGTTGGAATCTCCCATTGGCACGATTGTGCTGATCAGCGACGGCGAGGCGCTGCGGGTGCTTGATTTTGTGGATTGTGAAGAGCGGATGCAGCGTTTACTGAAGCTGCATTATGGTGAGAGGCGGCTGGTACAGAGTCGTGAGAGTTTGGGGTTGCGGCGGCGGTTGGAGTCTTACTTCGCAGGGGAGTTGACAAGTGTGGAGGCAATTGCGGTGCGCACGGAAGGTACGCCATTCCAGCAGCGGGTTTGGGCAGAGTTGCGGACGATCGCGGCAGGGACAACGTTGAGTTACGGCGCACTGGCGAAACGGATTGGCAAGCCGGGGGCGAGCCGGGCGGTGGGATTGGCGAATGGTTCGAATCCGATTGCGATTGTTGTGCCTTGCCACCGGGTGATTGGATCGACGGGGGCGCTGACGGGTTATGGCGGCGGGATGCAACGCAAGAAATGGTTGCTCGAACATGAAGGCGCGCAATTAACATTGGCTAAACGACACATTCGTTAAACTCTAGAGGCGTGGCGAAAATTCTGGTAACAGGCGGTGCGGGCTACATTGGTTCGCATACGCGTTATTTTCTTGAGAAGAGCGGGCATACGACAGTAGTGCTCGACAGTCTAGAGCGTGGTGACGCTCGGGCCGTGCCGGCAGGAATGCTGCGGCAGGTGGACTTGCGCGATGTGGCGAAAGTAAAGCAGGTGTTGCACGAGGAGAAAGTGGATGCGGTGATTCACTTTGCGGCCTATATGTCGGTGGGCGAATCCACAGAACGGCCGGAACTGTACTTTTCGAATAATGTTAGTGGCTCGGTGAATTTGTTTGAGGCGATGTTGGACGTTGGGGTGAAGTGTTTGGTGTTTTCGTCGACGGCGGCCGCTTATGGCATTCCGAACAAGGTGCCGATTACGGAGGATCAGCCGTATGCGCCGATCAATCCATATGGCGAATCGAAGGTGATGGTGGAGAAGATTTTGGGGTGGCTGGATAAGTTTCGCGCGTTGCGGAGTATACGGCTGCGGTATTTCAATGCGTGCGGGGCGGAGCCGGCAAGCGGGTTGGGTGAGCGGCATGAACCGGAGACGCATCTCATTCCGCTGATTTTGCGGGCAGTACAGACGGGGAAACCGGTGACGGTGTTCGGGGACGATTATCCGACGCCAGACGGCACTTGTATTCGCGACTACATTCACGTGAGTGATTTGGCGGATGCGCATATTGTGGCGGTGGAGCACTTGCTAAAAGGCGGTGGGTCGGACGCGTTCAATGTGGGTACGGGCGGCGGGCAGAGCGTGAAGGAAGTGCTGGCGGCGGTGGAACGGGTAACGGGCAAGAAGGTGCCGTTTGTTTTGGGACCGCGACGAGAGGGTGATCCACCGAGTTTAGTGGCGGATTCGAGCAAGCTACAGAAAGCTTTGGGATGGCGGCCGAAGCGGGCGGATTTGGATGGGATTGTGCGGGATGCTTGGGAGTTTGCGCAGAATGGGTAACTTGTTTTCTAGGACTTATCTTCCTAAAATCGCTTCCAGGTGTCTACTTAGATTGCGTTCAACTTCGGCTTTACCGCCGATCGTGTTGTTGTAGTAGATGACTCGAAAACTACTGATGTCAAATGGCGGGGGTGCGCCTCGCTGCGCTAATAAGATTGTCGGTTTGCCAAGGGCATGAGCGTATCCTACTTCATAGAAAACGTTCGGGTTTGCAGAAGTAATCTCGGCGATCACAACTTCAGCTTGTTGAATCTCTCTCTGCATATCCTGAAAAATGACTCCGGGGCCAGGCTTCTCGTCCATGCGGGTTACTTCGAATCCAGCCGCTTGCGTTTGTTCCCGAATAACTTCTTTATAGAAGGTGTCAAAAGGCTCTGCAAATTGCATTGCAACAAAAGCTCTTGGCATTCCTCCCGAATAAGCAAACTGCGTGAACAAGATCGCATGATTGCCGGTGGCGATTAAGCCAACTTGCCGACCTTCTAAGGGACGGGCGAGAAGATGCTGGAGTATAGGGACATCATCGACCATAAGCCGCACTTCTTGGCCGGCAAGATCGACGTCAAGCAGATAGTCTCTGTTCGGCTGAAGATTCTGCCTTTGTCCAGTAGCGACCAGGGCCCGCCAGCCGAAGTTGGTCACAAACTCTCCAATTGAGTAAGCACCGCTCGCCGCTCCGAGTTCCGCAAAGATGTATTGTTGTTCGGGGGAACGGTAACCTAAAACTATTCCAGCAGCTTGCTCTCTGCCATCAAAGGATTCAGCAAACCGGATGCAGACTCGACAGTGCCCATTTTGCAGGGAGACGCTACTTACGGCTAAACCGATAGGAAATTGCTGGACCTGGGTGGCGGCTATTGGACCCTGCCCAAGAAACGTCTGGTTCGATCCAGAGATGTCCCATTTACCTAGCACAGGAACCCAGCTAAGGTTTCCGTTAGTCTGTTTACCGTTGGCCAAGGATTTCGGTGGCATCAAATGCGAGTTTGCCTCCACTGCATGTATTCTCGCACTGCTGAGGCGTTGGTTTAGATTAACTCGTCGTCGTGGCGGCTCGTGCGGCGCCCGCGAATGTCTCTGGTTGTTTCGAAGCGGGATGCAGTGCGAAACTCAGGGCATCGTTCCAACTTGCGAAGCGGTACACGCGTACTCCAGGCACCCAAAGAATCCAGTTCGTTCCGACTTTATAGATTTGTGGCTTCATCCGTACTCCGCTAGAGGAGTGGCCGGAGGAGCGCGGGTCTCTCAGTCTAACGAGCGCAACGGAAGCCAATATCAGGACGCTTGGTATCGGCAGGAATTGTTTGTCCTGAGAACACAAGTGACTCAAACGATTGATTAAGAGTGGGTGGATACGATTGATAGCTGCCGCCGCGGATTTGTACGGGGGAAGCGGCGACCCATTCCCAAACGTTTCCCACCATGTTCCTTACTCCGTAAGAGCTATCCCCTTGGGGGTAAGAGTTGACAGTATCGGGTAGGGAAGTGTTTTGTGCTTGTTCAGGTGTGAGAGGAAGATTGGCCATGCCTGTTCCTAAGTCGTTACCCCAAGGAAAGTGTTGGCCTTGCGTGCCGCGTGCGGCTTTTTCCCATTCCGCGGCCGTGGGCAGGCGTTTGTGTGCCCAGGCCGCAAAAGCGGTGGCATCCGAGTAAGTTACGTTGCGAATGGGCAAATCTGCGTCGGCGGGTGCGATGTCGGGGGGCGGGGCGTGGTGCGTCTTTTGGCAGAAATCCAGATAGGCACGTGTAGAAACTTCGGTTTTATCGATATAGAACGCGCGGATCTGCTGCATGTGGTTGTGTTCGCCGAGCATAGCCGCACCGCTGGGAATCAGGATCATATCGCCGGAAAGCAGCGTCAACGAAGAAGGCTGAATGAGGGATGTTTGGCCGCGTTCCGTTTCGGCAGGGAGTGCGCTTCGGTGGCGAAAAAAGGAAATCGCAGCAACCGTGAACAAAAGCAGTGATCCTAACAGGGAAAAGATCAACCAGCGCGGTACGGCTCGTACAACGTCGGACGGCTCTTCTTGTTCAGCCAGCATTGAAGGTACTGCTTGCGGTTGGCTCAACGGAGTCGGGTGCTCATTAAGTTTGTCCCAGTCTTGCATTTCATCGGTGAGCACACGTGGATCCGAAGGCCTATCATTCGGATCTTTCGAGAGGCAGCGCATGATGAGTTCAGCTACTGGGGGAGGAAGATGGCTTACATAATTGGTGATGTCATCTGGTGGGATGGTGGCATGAGCGATCACAAACTGTTCTTCGGAATCGGCTTGCACGGGCAGTTTGTTGGTCAACATCTGATAAACGACAACAGCAAAAGAGTAGACGTCGGAACGGCCATCTAATTCACTGCCGCGCTTGCCCATGGCCTGCTCAGGGGAGACGTAGGCGGGGGTGCCGACTACCATACCAGCAGAGGTCAGAGTGAAATCGTTTTCGAAGGCGTGATCAATGTGTGCTTCCTTGAGCTTGGCAATGCCGAAATCGAGCACTTTGGCGACATCGCCATGGGGCGTCTTCAAAATCGTGATATTGGCTGGCTTGATGTCGCGATGAATGATGCCGATTTCGTGAGCCGCATGAAGAGCAGAGGCAATCTGTGCGGCGATGGTGCAGACACGCCCATAGGGCAGCGGTCCTTCGTAATGAAGAACTTCGTGAAGCGTCTGCCCTTCCAGGAACTCCATCACCATGAAAGGACACCCATCTTCGGCGCGGTCGATATCGTCTACACGAATGGCGTTGGGATGACGAAGACGGCGGGTGAGAACAGCTTCGCGCAGGAAGCGTTCTACCAGCGCCTCATCGTGAATCATATTCCCATTGATGACCTTGAGCGCGCAGATTTCATGAAAGTGGACGTGCTCGGCTTGATATACGGTGGCCATGCCGCCCATACCAAGACGGCGGAGAATGCGGTATTTGCCGCGAACGATACTGCCTTCATCCCAGAGATTTACGTCGGTAAGGGGAGTACCGTCCTTAAGACAAACGGGGGTACCTGCCGGATACCGCGTTTGACAGATGGGGCAGTTTCTCATGTCGGCGCAAAAGAAAGACGAGCCGACCTGAAACGAGACCGGCGTACCCTGAAAAGACCGGAGGTATTACAGAAAGGATATCTCTTCGTAGGAAAAATTGCTGCGATTTTTGACAAAGTGATCCTCAAGGTAAACGTCTAGGGGAATGGACCTTAAAAGGTTTTCCACAGATGAAATCGGCGTAGGCTGTGATTGCCTGTTTAAAGATTTGTCCGAGGAGAGTTTTGCAAAATCCGTAAGCCAATCATCCACAATGTGGTAAGCGCCTAAGCATATTCTTTACAACGGATTAGTAGGAAATCCACATTTTCACAGTACCTATGAATACGATTTATCTGTAGTACGTAAGAATCTTTGTAAGAACAGTCATAAAGGCCGTCGATAAGAAGTTGATGAACGGATCAATTTCTCTCATGCAGGAAGAGGTTCCGGTTTGGGAAGTTCCGGAACGGTCGCGACGTTCGACAGAATTTTCTTTACGGGTATCAGAAGTGGTATCGGGGCTTTCGCACGCGCTGGACCTGGGAAGTGGGCAGCCCGTGGGGCATTCGGTACGGAGTTGCCTGCTGGCGATGCGTATTGGGGAAGAAATTGGACTTTCGCGGGAACTTCGCGGCGATCTGTTTTATGCCACGCTACTGAAAGACGCCGGCTGTAGTACCAACGCGTCTAAGATGTTTCACACCTTAGAATCGGATGATATTCAAGCTAAGCGGGATGTAAAACTCACGGATTGGACGCGGACGAGTTGGGAGACTGTCTCTTATGCACTCCGCAACGTGGCGCCCAATAAGCCTAGACTGCAGCGCATGGCGGCATTGTGGCGAATGGCGCTTACCAGCAAGCGGCATAGCCGGGAAGTAACCAAGATCCGCTGCGAACGCGGAGCGGCCATCGCCCGACTGGTGGGTTTGAGCGAGGTGACGGCGGACGGCATCGCCAGCCTCGACGAGCATTGGAACGGCGAAGGGCAGCCGCGAGGACTAAGAAAGACCGCCATTCCGCTATTGTCGCGGATCATGTTGCTGGCGCAAACGTTGGATGGGTACTTCAACGCGCGCGGGGCAAAGGAGGCCATGCAGGTGGCAAGGGCTCGCAGCGGGCAGTGGTTTGATCCCGACCTGGTAAAGGCGGCCAGATCGATTGAAAAACGTGAGATGCTCTGGATGGATTTGAGTGGGGAAGGCGTCTACGACGTAGCGCTGGCCATGGAGCCGGAACCGAAGGAGATGGCGGAAGACGATCAGGCTCTACATTCGATTTGCGCGGCGTTCGGCCAGATTGTGGATGCAAAGTCGCCGTTTACATTTGCGCATTCGGACAATGTGGCAAGCTTGGCAGTGGTTATTGGGGAGAAAATGTTCTTGGATCCGCGGCGGCTTAAGCTCTTACGCAATGCGGCGCTTTTGCACGACTTAGGCAAGATGGGTGTGTCGAATCAGATTCTAGAAAAGCCCGGCGAGTTGACGGAGGACGAGTGTCGGGTCATGCGACTGCATCCGTTTTACACGTGGAAGATCTTGCATTCGATACCTCGTTTAGGTGAGTTGAGTGAGATTGCTGCGTCGCACCACGAAAAGCTGGACGGCAGCGGCTATTTTCGCGGGCTGGCGAACAAACAACTATCGATGGAAGCAAGGATTCTGGCGGTGGCCGAAATGTTCGACGGGCTGGCCGCGCGGAGTTGTTACCACGAGGCGCTCGGTCGAAAGTCCGCACTTCAAGTATTGCAGAGGGAAGCACGCAACCAACTTGATCCTGACTGCGTAGCGGCGCTAGGAGAGTGTGCGCTCGAGTTAGTGTGACGAACTCGTTTTAGGCGGATATTTGGCGATTGATTTCTTCACCATGTCGTCGAGTTTGGCGGCGATTTTGTCCGGGTCATTTTTGTCTTCATGCGCAATCGAACGCCAGACGAGGGAGTGCATACCAGCGTCGCGGAGATCAATGACTAAGGTTCCTTCGGTAAAAGGGACACGGACCGTGTGGGTACGCATTCCGCCCCAACCCGCAGGGTAATGTTCGACTTCGGTTTTGCGGGCTGAGCCGAAGTGGTAGCGCACGTTGAGATCGGCGGGGCCCAGGACTTCTGTCAAGCCGCGGGTAGAAAGATAATGAGCCACGGCATTGTCCAGCTTCTTGCGGACAAGATCGTTGTTTAACGCTGGGTTACGGCTGTTCACTTGGCCATCTTTCAGCGCAAAGGTGTGGTAGCGAGAGAAATCGGCCCCTTGATCGAATTCCACAGTGACTTTTTGGGCGAGACCCACTGTTGCGACTAGCAGTACGAGGGCGAAAATCTTCATACCTAGGACTGTAGCGGACACGCACTTCGTGTATTGTGGGACGAAATGCTTCATTGGTGGAAAAGTATACTTTCAGTCGCACTTTTGGTGGTGGCACAGCCGCTGTTTTCGCAAGTAGGCGGCACAATTTCAGGCCGCGTGGAAGATGCAAGCGGTGCTGGAATAGGGGATGCGACCGTGACGGTACGCAGCCTGGAAACGGGCGCGAGCCGGGTGGTGAAAACCAGTGCCGAGGGGTATTTTCGCGTGCCGGCGCTTGCCGTGGGGGCGCAGCAAGTGCGGGTGGAGAAAGCGTCTTTTAAGCCGTTGGTCCGCAGCGGGATCCAGCTTGCGGTTGGGCAGGAGGCGGTTGTCAATGTTCAGCTTGAATTGGGTGCGTTGACACAAGAGACTGAAGTGTCTGCAGACGCACCGCTGGTGAACACCACAACGGCAGCTGTTGCGGGTTTGGTGGGTGAACGCGAAGTGAAAGATTTGCCGCTGAACGGGCGTAGTTTCGATGCGCTGCTGACACTCAATCCAGGAGCTATCAATTATGGATTGAAGAGTCCGCAGACGAGTACGAGTAATGGGAACACATTTAGTGTGGCGGGGCGGCGTCCGCTAGAGAATTTGTTCTTATTGAATGGGATTGAATATACCGGGTCGAGCCAGCTTGCCGTGACTCCGGGCGGTGTCAGCGGAGAACTCCTCGGGATCGATGCGGTGCGGGAATTTAACGTATTGACGGATACCTATGGCGCGGCATATGGCAAGCGGGCCGGTGCGCAGGTGAGCGTAGTCACGCAATCGGGCAGCAACACGCTGCATGGTTCGCTGTTTGAGTTTTTGCGGAATAGTAAACTCGACGCGCGCAATTTTTTCGATCAGAATTCTGTGCCGCCTTTTCGGCGCAATCAGTTTGGCGGGGCGTTGGGCGGTCCTATTAAGAAGGACAAGCTTTTTCTGTTCGGTAATTACGAAGGTTTTCGGCAGGCTCTGGCCCTCAGTAGCGTGAGCATTGTGCCGGATGCGCGGGCGCGACAAGGATTGTTACCCAGCGGGGCGCCGGTGACTGGCCTGAACAAAGCGATGCTGCCCTACATGGCGTTTTGGCCGATTGCGAACGGACCGGAATTGCCTGCGGTGGCGGGTCAACCTGGGGCGGCCCTTTCTTACAACAATCCGGGCCAGCACATCCGCGAGGACTTCGGTACGGTGCGCAGCGATTATAGGGCGAGTGATCGGGATACGTTTTCCAGCGCTTATACGGTGGATGACGGCGATAATTTGCTGCCGCTCAGCGATCCTCTATTTGGCTCAAACGTGACTCTGCGTAGCCAAGTGGCGAGTCTGCAGGAGACACATATCTTTTCGCCGACAGTGCTGAATACGTTTACGGCGGGATTCTCGCGAGCCGCTTTCAACTATGATTCTTTTCCGCTGACGTCGTTTCCGTCCAACCTTTCCTTTGTGACGGGCGCCGATCCGGGCGGTATCACAATCGGAGGCGGCGTGACCACTACCGGCGGCGGCAGTATTACCGCTGCCGGCGCCAACAATGCGGCTAATGTTTGGAACCGCCGCAATCTGTTCACCTACACAGACGCGGTACAGATCACGCATGGGATTCAGCAGATCAGCGCAGGCGTTTGGTTTCAGCGCATGCAAGACAACGAAGACTCAGCTTCGCGGCAGTTAGGACAGGCGACTTTTACAAGCTTGACGACATTCCTGCAAGGAACTGTGAGTTCGTTTCAGGTCGTGCCAAATGCCAACGAACTCGGCTGGCGCAGTTGGTTTGGGGCATTTTATGCGGAAGATTCTATTAAACTCAGCCCGCGGCTCACGGTGCGGTTAGGTTTGCGGGATGAGTTCACCACGGGTTGGAATGAGGTGTCCGGGCGCGCGGCAAACTACGTAACGAACAGCAGCGGCGTGTTGCTGACAACGCCTACGCTGGGCCCTTCCGCGTTTACGCAAAACAACGCAACCCGGCTGCTCAGCCCGCGCATCGGGTTAGCATGGGATGCAGCGGGCAATGGAAAGACAGCGATTCGCGCAGGGTATGGCACGTATTATTCGCTGATTGATGCGCTCAGTTTTCTGTTGAATTCTCTGCCGCCTTATAACGGATCAATTTCGTTGTCGGGCCCATTGAGTTCGATTACGCCGATCAGCCGTTCAACCGTGGTAGCACCGGCGTGCGGCTTAGGAGTTCCTGCGCCCTGCACAACATACGCGCCGCAAGGTGTTCAGGCAAATGCTAAGACGCCCACCGTGCAAGAGTGGAATTTTGTGCTCGAGCAACAGTTAGCGAGTGAGACGGTTTTGCGGCTTAGCTATCTGGGATCGTTCGGTTATCATGAGCTTCTGAGTGTGGATCCGAATACGGTGGCAGTGCAGATTTGCGCTTCGCCGAGCGGCTGCATAGCGGGCGGTACAACGACAGGGGGCGCGAAGGCACCCCTTTCGAGTCAGAGTAAAGTAGCGCTTGGCACTCCCTATTTACCGGTAGCTACGCGCCCTAACCCGTATCTTGGCGCTGGATTCTTTTGGTTGACCGAAGGCAACAGCAGTTACAACGCGCTACAGACCGACGTTAGTAAGAGGCTCAGCAAGGGACTGCAATTTCGCGCAAATTTAACGTGGTCAAAGAACCTGGATCTGAATTCGGGACTTACAGGTGCACAGTCGAATAACCAAGCCCAGATGATTCTGGACCGCAACAATCTGCGACGCGACTGGGGTCCTTCGGCGTTGAACGCCAAGTATCAAGGGTCGATCTCGGTGCATTACGAATTGCCGTTCCGAACAGGTCCAAGCCTGGCGAAACGCGTGATCGGAGGATGGCAAGCGGATAGCATCGTCACGCTGTTGAGTGGCTTTCCCTTTACGCCGCAAGTGGGTTCGAACCGTTCGGGCGATGGCGATACACGCAACCCGGATCGTCCTTCGCTGAATCCGTCATTTACGGGCCCGGTGATTCTGGGCCAGGCCACTGAATGGTTCAATCCAAACGCGTTTACGCTGCCGGCATTCGGAACGTATGGCAATTTAGGTCGCGGAACCTATAGCGGACCAGGATTGGCCAATGTTGATGTCTCGCTTCTGAAAGACACCCGCATAAGAGAACGCTTGCAATTGCAATTTCGCGCGGAGTTTTTTAATGCATTGAATCATACGAATTTGGGCACCCCGAACGCTACGGTGTTTTCGAACGGCGCCATCAGCTCTTCTGCTGGAATTATTACGGCAACGGCCACAACGTCCAGACAGATCCAGTTTGGCTTGAAGCTAATTTTCTGAGATTTCAACTGATCTTCTTCATCATGCGCAATGTTACAAAGCCCATAGCCGCCACCGCCACAATCAGTGTGCTGTTGAGTAGCCATGGATTGCGATCGGTCCAAGGGCGCTCCGGCAAGCGGAATAATGGATTTGCCTCTAGCATTCCGAGTGTTGCTCCGGCCGGAGCGCCACCGACCGGCAACACGCGCGCAAAATCGTAAGAAGGCTGGCGCGCATTCGGGTTGCCCAAATATACAAAATAGCTACCGGTTTGAGAGGAAGCGAACTTTACGATGCGGCGAATCCCGCTCAGGGTTACCGGACCAAATTGCAACGGTGCACTATCGGCATTGAAAACGGTAACTCGCAAATAGCGTTCGTTGTGCTCGCTCGTTTCGATCGATAGGAGTTCTTCCCCGGCAGTTCTAGAAATAACGCCGCCGGTAGTGGCATCCCAGTGCTGGAGATCGTTGCCAGTCGAGATTTCTACGGTTCGTGAGAAAAGGCCGGGGTCCACCGTTAAATCGATACGGTCAAAGGGTTGGCCGGCAAAGCCCAGATCGAGCGTGAGTTCGGTGGTTTGCGCTTTGGCGTTTTGGCGGACAGCGGGAGTGAGTTTAGCGACCACATCGCGGGTGGCGCCGGTTTCTTTGTAGGCCGATAACCAGACGGATTGAAGATTAGCGGGATCGGTCCAGCCGGGGATGGTCAGGCGAATATAGCGACGGGTGGAGAGTGGATAAGAGACAGTATTTTCAGTGGCCGCATGGTCATCGCGCAAGACATCGAAGATGAGTCCGGTCGACTGCGCGACAGCCCAAGCACGGGCATCGTCGCTAGTTTCTACGAGGACGTTTTCTTTGAAGTTATGCAGGGGAGTGGTGATGACCAAGCGATTGTGTTCCGCATGTCCTTTCAAATCGAGAAGGGCCTGAACACCTGTTCCCGGAACCCAGGTTTTATTGATGATAGTGGCGGGAGCCTCGGTGGTTTGGCGCGAACCGGTGAGAGTCAGAAGAACATAAGGCGTTTCGCTGTTATTCCGGAGGATACGGAGATCGTCCAGATTTGCGGCAGAGTCGCGATAGAGGGCTGCATCGACGATGAACTCCGAGACGGGCGCGGGCGTGGGCAAGATCAGCGGCCGCCGGTAGCGCCAGGCCTGCGCGCTGAAATCGGCGGTCAGGAGGGAGCAGCAGGCTAAGCCGCTAAGCAGAAGTTTTGTCATCTTTCCACCAGGTTTCGATCAGGCGGCGAAAGTGCGAATAAAGGAACGAAGTAGACAAGAGAAGGATACCTAAGATCACAAATGCCGAGATTTGGTAGGGGCGGGAAAGTTGCCAGACGTCGAATAGATAAAGTTTCAGAATCACCACTCCGATCAGGCCCAAACCTGCGAGACGGTTGATGACGGTGCGCGTGGCCACGCCGACACTCACCAAAATGACTGCATACACGCCAAAGAGAATGGAGACGGCAATGGTCTCCATACTGAGGCGACTGTCGAGATCAGTGGAGCGTGCGGTCCAACCGAAAATCTCCAAGCATAAGCCCCATAACAGGACAATGTGACCCGCGAAATAAGAAGCGAGCGCGCCGGGTGGAAAGATTTTTGATGACCAATAGGAGGCGAGCAGCAGGGCGACAGCCGAAACAGCGAACGTAAAGAACCGGGTGTTGCCGAGCAGCGAGTAGGAATTTGGATCGGGCAGCATCTCCGTCTCAAAGAGCAAGAGGCGAATGGCGACTAGGCCGAAAACGACTAAGGCGGCCATGATGGCCCGCGCGCTACTCAAGCGATAGCCGATCCAGGTGAGTGCGGCGGCTTGCATCGCCCAGGCGATAGTGATGGTGAAGCCAGTGAATTGAATTGGAATGGCGAGCGTGAGAAAGCTGAAGGCGATGCCGAGAGCGAGTAAGACGGGACGGTTGTCAGTGCCGGCTTGAGTGGATTGACGATGGAGAAAAATTCCAAAGGATAGATAAACAGCGGCCACCAAGGCGGCCAACGGTCCGAGCCAAAGATGATGGTCGGCGTTGAGAAGGTTGTAAGAGAGGGCGTAGAACAGAATGCCGTTGAGGGCGAACACAGCAAGGGGTAGGGTGGCGGGGGTCGCGCGTTTAAGAACAAAGTGCCAGCAACTCCAGGCCAGGAACAAAATGAAACCGCAGGTTATACCCAGGAATTGAGTGAGCGGTTGGTGGACCAGGTCGAAATGGAGGGCGTAGTCAAACCAAAAGCCGGCGAATGCGGTGAGGAGTGCGATCTGGAAAGCGCGGAAATGCGCGAAGGCGAGGCCAGCCACGGCGACCAACAAGGCGAGTGGGAGGAAGTTGCCGTCGTCTGCTCGCCAGATGATCGCGAGTGCGAGGGCGGTTAGGAATTGGGAGAACGAGAACAGTAAGGGTGTTTGGGTGCGCCAGCGTTGCGCTGTGAAAGCCAGCGGCGCGAGGGTGGCAACAAGGCGCTTTTCTGGGTGAGTGCCGCGGTCGAGCAACCAGCCTCCGTAAATCAAGGTGGTGGCAACGAAGCTGATGAATTCGAGTTTGGGCCACTTGCCATTCTTTGCCAGTTCCGTGGCGGCAAAGTTGAGCAGCAACAGATAGCTAAAGAGGAACCAGGGATGGTCTTGGCCGGTGCTTAGGAGCAAGGGGGTGAGATAGCCGGCAGCTAGGCCGAGGGCCGCGATAGCAAACGATTGGTAGCGCAGAGCGAGCACCGCAGCCATGGCGGTGGTGGCGACCATAGCGACAAAAGTGCCCGATTGCGGAAGTAAATGGTAGAAATCGAAAGCTGCATATAGAGCCAGATAGATAATGGCAATGCCCGTAACGGTAATGCCTTGCGCAAAAACTTGCTGGCGTTTGCGCCAAATGAAATCGGCTGCAGCTAAAGTAGCGAAGCCGGCGAGCAGACCAAGAATCACACGCCCGGCAGGACCAATCCAGTTATTGTCGACGGCCCATTTGAAGAAAAATGCCACGCCCAAGACAAGGGTAATTGCGCCGATACGATTCACCAGCGTCAATCCGACCTTTGATTCGAGGCCGACCTCGAGTGGTGGAGTTTGAACGGTGTGAGCTTCAGCCTCTGGCGTCGCGAGCGGTTCTGTTTCGGCTGTTAATAGTTCAACGGGAACTGCCTCAGCGATGGGCGAGGATACCGTTGCGACTGGTTGAACAGCTGTGGCGCTCGCAGTTTGCACTTGCAGGAGCTCCTCCACATGAGCGAGGCGCTTTTCGAGGAGATCCTGATTCTGAAGCAAATGGTTGAAGGCATTGTTCAGAGCATCGAGCGTTCGTGAGTCGTTGGACTGCATGAATATGGGCCTTTAATCCGTGCGCTGAATCGTTTTCGCAGACAGGACACAGGAATGGCTCTAATGATACGCTAGAAGTCTTTACAACGTATCAGGGGTGGTCGGGTTGGCGCATATAATGTCGACCAGCAGGTTTGGGGCCGACGTTTTTTAGAACGGAAACGAGGTTAGGGATGTTGTCTTCTTTCCTAGGAAGGGCATTGGGAGCGAAAACGCGCCGCCAGTCAAAAGAGATGCTCCGCAGGGGGATCACCCTCTTTCTGGTTGGCGCATTTCTGCATGGGCAAATGAGTTGGAGCGCAGAACGCCTAATACCCGGAACGCCGCTTTCGGCTCAGCAGCAACCCGCCACACCTCCTACCCAACCTGGCGAGGTGAAACAACCCCCGGCTCAGTCGGAGCAAAAACCCCCCATTCCAGAAGGTGGAACCACCGTTGTAACCGTACCAGTACCGAAAGAGACGGGATTGGATATTACTGTTGTTGAAGGCGATGGGGGAGCCAACGTAGTTGGAAAGAAGAGCTCCACGCGGCCATTGGTGCAGGTGCGCGATGAAAAAAATCAGTTGCTTGAAGGTGCGATCGTTACGTTTATTGCGCCTGCCGATGGGCCTAGCTTGGTTTTTGGCGATGGCCTGCGCACAGTCACCGTTATGACTGACGGCGAAGGCAGGGCGCGCGCCCCCACTATGCGAGCGGTGAACGGCGGCTCGTTTCGCTTAGAAGTGTCTGCCTCGTTTCGCGGCCAAATGGTAAGCACGAGTATCGGTGAAACAAATTATGAAAGTGCCTCGGAAGCCAAGGAAAAGAGGTCGCCGGAAGGCGGACCGAGTCCTAAGCCGAACATGAACAAGGGTGGTTTATCGGGCACGGCCATGGCGATTATTATTGGTGCGGGCGCGGCGGCGGCGGTTGGAATCGGAGTGGGTTTGGGACATAAGGGCTCCTCGAGTTCCACCGCTACTACGACGACCAGCGCGACCATTGGTGGGCCGGGAACGCCTACTGTTACCGGACCGCATTAGAAGTTTGTTGGTTCATTCGCCTTAGACGGAGGACGGCAATGAAATATCTTGCTATCGCGCTGGTATCGGTCGCGCTTACAGAGGCGCAGACGCCTGCGATTTCGATTCGACCGAACCCCGAGGGTTTGGGGAATCCGGGTGCGGCTAAGACCCTGCCGAGGACAAGTGTGCCACTGCTTGGCTATTTGGTTGGACCGAGTCCGCTGGAACTGCGCGCCATTTTAGGCACCAGCAAAGGGGCGCAGCTAGGCGCGGCCATCGCCGTTCCCGCTGGGGTGCGGCATCTGTTGTTACCGCCGCGGGAGCATTATCTGCTGCTCGAGGGCGGCGCGAGTGAACCGCTGGCGGTATGGCAGCCGGCGAAGGCGAGCGAGCCAATGGCTTTAGCGGGAGCAATGGCTCATCCGGATCTGACAGCTTTCAGTGCGCGGGGGGAGGCCGTTGCCCTTTACGCGAAAGGTACTGATCAGTTGCAGGTCGTCAATGGCTTGCCGGCAGAGCCGCTCGTGTCAGCTTATGAAGGCGTAGGGAAGTTGGGAGAGGCCACAGCTTTCGCGGTGGCCGATGACGGCACTATGGTGGTAGCGCTGCTGGCTGATGGCGCGGCTTTCGCATCAAACCGCACGCAAAGCTGGCAGCGGTTGCCAGCGGCTTATGGCGCAAGCGTTATTTTGTTCGTCCCCAATAGTCACAACCTGATTGTTAGCGATATCTCGCAGCAAACTCTGTCTTTAGTGACGAATGTTGAAGAGAAGGCGCAGAGTGTTCGCGTCGTAGCGCAGGGGGTAGGGGCCGACCGCTTGGCCTTTACGAAACAGGGTGAGGTTTTGCTGGCCGCGTCGTCAACGCAGAGCCGTCTGTGGAATATCAATCTCAAAAGCCTGATCGCGGGTTTCAGCGCCTCGGTACCGATCGACGCGTTGCTTCCGTTGCGTGATGGGCGTACCTTTTTGTTGTCGTCGTCCTCGCTTTCGCTGTTGAACTTTCCGGCGGAAGGCGATAGCGCTGCTGTTGGATTTGTACCCGTGACTCGTTAAATCTTTTCCAATGCGACAGCCATGTCTCACGAAAAACTAGCTTTCCGACTTACCTCGTTCGTATTTTTGTTTCTGACGGTGTTCGTTACGCTCGCAAGGGCGCAGTTGATGGTGACCTGTGTTTTGCCGGCGGGTGCACGAGCGGGAGTCAATTATCAAGGAGCGAGTTGTAGTGCCAACGGTGGCATGCCGCCATATTCTTACGCAAGTACGACGTTGCCAACCGGGCTTGTTCTTAACAAGACCACGGGTGCGATTACGGGAACGCCCACCGTTGAAGGGAACAGTTATTCGTTTACTGTTACGGCGACGGATAATACTGCGCCCACTCGGCTGACGGGAAGTTTTACGGAGAACGGCTTTGTGGTGTTGCCGCCGGTATTGGCGATCAATTGCACCGCACCGGCGAGCGCTCAACAAGGCGTTGCTTACGCAGGCAGTTGCGCCGCTTTTGGCGGAACGCCGACGTATACATTTTCGCTGACTGGCAGTTTTCCACCCTGGCTCAGCATCAATGCAACGACGGGGGCTATTTCGGGCACGCCGACGGGCCCGGGAACGTATTCGTTTGCGTACAAGTTAACTGACGCGACCCAACAATCGGTGACACAAGCTGTGAATAACTTCACCGTTTCCGCGCCGCCGGTGAGCATCGGTTGTCAGGCGCCGTTGACAGCACAGGTGGGGGTCGCGTACATGGGGAGTTGCACGGAGCACGGAGGGACGCCGCCTTTCGCTTATTCAGTGACGGGTAGTTCTCCGCCATGGTTGAGTATTAATTCGACAACGGGCGCGATTACGGGAACGCCGACTACAATTGGAACCTATACGTTCGGATTAAAAGTGACTGACGGAGTTGGGCAGTCGGGTATCCAAGCAGTGACGAATTTGGTGGTTTCGCCGGCGGCGCCATCGATTAGCTGTACGGCCCCTTTGACAGCGCAAGTGGGCGTGCCATATTCGGGAAGTTGTACCGGCCAAGGGGGGACGCCGCCCTATACGTTTTCAGCGACAGGCAATGTGCCGCCGTGGTTGACGGTGAATTCATCAACAGGCGCGATCACGGGAACGCCGACCACGAATGGGACTTATTCGTTCATGTTGCAAGTGAAGGATAACGCCTCGCAAACGGCGAGCCAGCCCGTGAATAATTTAGTGGTTTCCGGAACCGCGTTGAGCATTGGTTGTTCAGCACCTTTGACTGCGCAGGTAGGGGTTGCATATGCAGGTAGTTGCACAGCGACAGGAGGTGCGCCGCCATACAGCTTTGCGGCGGTGGGCAATGTGCCGCCGTGGTTGACCATCAATTCGACCACGGGCGCGATTTCGGGAACGCCCACCACGAATGCAACCTATACGTTCGGATTGAAGGTCACCGATAATGTTGGTCAAACGGTGTCGCAAGCGGTGACAAATCTAGTGGTTTCGGTAGCAGCGCCCGCGATTAGCTGCACGGCGCCTTTGACCGCGCAAGTAGGCGTGGCTTATGCGGGAAGTTGCACAGCCCGAGGAGGGACGCCGCCGTATACTTTTTCGGCGACAGGCAATGTGCCGCCGTGGTTGATGGTGAATACATCAACGGGCGCGCTCACGGGAACGCCGAACACGAATGGGACTTATTCGTTCACTTTGCAAGTGATGGACAACGCTTCGCAAACGGCGAGTCAGTCCGTAAATAATTTGGTCGTTTCCGGAATGGCGTTGAGCTTGTCTTGTGTACTACCTGGCAATGCACAAGTTGGCATGGCGTACAGCGCCAGCTGCACTGCTTCGGGCGGAACACCCTCCTATACATATTCGATCAGCGCGAGCGCTCCCGGTGGTTTGACCATCAACCCCGCGGGCACGATTTCTGGCGTGCCAACTACTGCGGGGAGCTTCACTTTCGCGGTAAGCGTGAGCGATAACGGAAACCCGAAGCAAACGGCATCGCAAGCAATTACTGGTTTTGTAGTTTCACCGCTCAGCGGGCCCGCGGTGCCGACCTTCAGCTTTGGGGGCGTGCCAACTTCGCAGACGCCAGGGACTTCTATTACCGGGGAGACGATAAGCTTGAGCACGAGTTCGGCGGCTTGGCCGATTGTTGTGGCGTTGAGCTTCCAACCCAACGCCGCGGGCGTGCCAGCGAACTACATAGACCCGGCGCTACAGTTTCTCGATAGCGCTGGAAATAAACTTGGCACAACGTATAGCGTGACAGTGCCGGCGTTGACCAACTCCATCTCTCTCCCTCAAATAGCCCCGGGCACAGTGGCCGGGCAGATATCTTTGAATCTAACGGTTATCGGACAAACGGGTGCGAGTTCCACAGTTACCGTGCCGCTATCGGCGCCAATCATTACGCCGGGAAGCGTACAGATTACCAGCGTGACGTCTTCAGGGTTCGAGGTGGAAGTGGTTGGCAATTCGTCACCGCGAGATTTGAAGACCGCCACGTTTACCTTCAATGCCGGGTCGGGTGCGGTCATTAATGGCACAACTTCGTTCAGTGTAGATGTCAGCTCGCTGATGAATGGGTGGTATGCGAGCGGTGCGAGTCAGCAGTTCGGAAGCGAATTCCTGTTGACGGTGCCGTTTACGTTTAGCGGAAGTTCGTCAGCGATTGGATCAGTGACGGTCACGCTGATAAACTCTCAGGGCACGTCCTCACCGGTGACTGGAACGAATTAGGAGAGAAGAGAAGGTCAGCACAGCGCAGCGTCACGGTTACCGAATGTGTATAGCTTGTGACGCTGCGCTTCGTTTGAACCAGGTCCTTGGTTCAGAGACCAGCTTTGCGGCGGGAGTATCCGGCTACCAATAGAAGACCCGCGAACGCCATTGCCACAGTGGCAGGTTCCGGAGTAGATGTTACAGATGTTGATGTTAAAGTTGCCATGAAGCCAAACGTCCCGCTGGAATTTCCATAGAATCCCGTAATATTACCGGCGCCGTCAATTCCATAAGGAGAGGTGAATCCGGATGCGCTGGTTGCTAACGGATCGTTGACAGTGGTGAAGGCCCCGCCATTATCCAGATAGCCTACTCCAATCCCGGTCCCATAGCTGCCAACGATCTCGCCGCTGTTGTTGATGCCAAATGCTGTGGTGGGGTTGCCGTTGCTGATGGTTGTGAATGTTCCGCCCTTATAGAGAAAGCCGAAAGTTCCGCTGGCGTTCTTGTAATATCCGACAATTTGGCCGGAATCGTTAATGCCGTACGCATACGTGCCGTTGGTTGCAAGTGGATCGTTTAGCGCGGTGAAAGTCCCGCCGCTATAGAGGAAGCCCGAGACGCCGCTTGCATTCGCGTAACTGCCAACGATTTGGCCAGAGCTATTAATTCCCCGAGCAAACGTTCCACCCGTTGCCGATGGATCGTTAATGGTAGTGAAGGTACCACCTACGTACAGGAAGCCGTAAGTTCCTGTCGCATTGGAATAATAACCGACAATTTGGCCGGCGGTGTTGATTCCGTAGGCAGAGGTTCCGCCAGTTGCTAGCGGATCGTTGATAGTGGTAAAACTTCCGTGATTTTCAACGAAACCGTAGGTTCCTGTCGCAGTTGTGTAATAGCCGACGACTTGGCCTGCCGTATTGCTAGAGAAGGCATAGGTACCAGTGGTGGCGGATGGGTCTGTGATGGTAGTGAAGGTGTAGCTGGCCGCGAAACTTAAGGAAGCGAATCCCGCAAACACTCCCGCCACCCGAATAAAGCTTGATAAAGATGACATTATTTTTTCTCCTTCATAGCGTAACCAAAGCTCTCCTAGTATATAGCTGAACTGGCAATCCACGTATGTTTTCCGTAGCACTGTAGTACTAGGATTTTTTCAAAAAGACAGGGGTGATTAAGAAAATTTCAGAGAAGGAGAGGCGGTTGATTGAGAGAGACTTTGGTGCCGGCGGGAGGAGTTGAACCTCCGACCTACGGATTATGAGACCGTCGCTCTAACCACCTGAGCTACACCGGCGCACTCAACAGAGTACCATTTGCCATGTTGAGGGGACAAGAGCCGTTACTTGACGATCACGGAATAGATACGATCCAGATCTTCTTGGGAGTAGTACTGAATCTCGATCCGCCCAGCGGTTCCGGAAGTTGAGACGAGGCGCACTTTGGTTCCGAGCGCCCTTTCCAGTTCATCGAGCGCGGCTCTGACATTGGGATCAACTTTGGGCGGTTCCTCAGATTTTCCTTTGGGCGGTGCCGGGTTTGGCTGTTCCGAGAGTTTCTTGACCAAGGCTTCGATCTCCCGAACAGACAGTTTCCTGGCGATGATCTCATCGCAGAGGCGGGCCTGTTCTTGATGGTTCTCCATATTCAAGAGAGCTCTGGCATGGCCGACGCTAATCGTTCCAGATTTGAGTTCGTGTTGAACGCGTTCTCCCAAACGAAGGAGCCTTAAGAAGTTGGTGACGGTTGATCGTTCCTTGCCGGTTCGCTCGGCGATTTGTTCATGACTTAGACCATGGTGCGAAGCCAAGCGGTGGAAAGCGGTGGCGATTTCGATCGGGTTGAGGTCCTCTCGCTGAATGTTTTCAATGAGGGATAACTCAAGCAGACGGTCGCGGTCGACGGTTCGGACCAAGGCTGGGATTTCGGCCAAGTCAGCCAAACGTGCCGCACGCCAACGGCGCTCGCCTGCGATGATCCGGTATTTATTGTCGCGATCGCGGTAGACAACGATGGGCTGTAAGACGCCATGGATGCGGATGGACTGGGAGAGTTCACTGATCTTGTCGCTGTCAAAGACGTCACGCGGTTGTTCCTCACCAGGATGAATCTGATCGAGGGGGATGTTGTGGAACTCTTCAAAGTTCTCGGGCAGCGGGGGTTTAGCTGCGGGCTGTGGGGTTTGGGTTTCGGCTGTCGGCGCAGAGCGTTGGGGTAAAAGGGCGGAAAGTCCCTTACCCAACACTTTGCGCGGATTCCGTTCTGGCTCTTTGTGCATTAGCCAAAATTTCCTTTGCTAATTGAATGTACGCCTCGGCACCACGAGAGCGCGGGTCGTAGGCGAGAATCGTCTTACCGAAACTGGGGGCTTCGGCGAGTCTGACACTTCGTGGAATGACGGTTTGAAAAACTTTGGTTCCGAAAAAATCGCGGAGGTCAGTTTCAACTTGTTTGGTCAGGTTTGTGCGGTCATCATACATGGTGAGGAGGACACCCTCGACCTCGAGGCCTGGGTTGAAGGCTTTCTTGGTTCGGTCGATGGTGTCCATGAGTTGTGAAATGCCTTCGAGCGCAAAGAACTCACATTGTATAGGGACCAGTACGGAATGAGAGGCGACTAAGGCATTAAGGGTCAGGAGGTCTAGAGCCGGTGGACAATCGATGACAATGTAGTCGTACTGGTCGGATAGGGAGACCAAGGCAGCTTTGAGGCGACTTTCGCGCTCTTCTTGGTCGACCAGATCAAGGTTAGTGGCGACCAGGTTTTGGTCTGCGGGGAGTAGCGCCATGCCGAAATCGGTTTGCGTTATTGCATCCGTGGGAGGGGCGTGTCTCAGGAGAACATCGTAGATTGTTTTGCGCTCTTCGTGCTTCGATACGCCAACCCCGCTTGTCGAATTACCCTGGGGGTCGGAGTCGATGAGCAAGACTCTAAATTCCGATGCGGCGAGTGCGGCAGAAAGATTGATCGCAGTGGTAGTCTTTCCGACCCCGCCTTTTTGGTTAGCAATAGAGATGACGTGCGCCACAGTTCACGCAACAGACTACCACGTTTCACGTGAAACATTCACTTGAACTATAGGTCCTACAGTTTCTCAGAAACTTCATGTTTCACGTGAAACATGGGCGAGGCTCAAATATACATCCAACACCGCCACAGCCGCAGGCGTAACACCAGGAATTCTTCCCGCTTGACCGAGAGTGAGCGGACGAACGCGTGTCAACTTCTGCCGCACTTCGGTCGAGAGGCCAGGAATGTTTTGATAAGTGAAATCGGTCGGAATTTGGCGGCCTTCGGAATCAACCATCCGGCGAATGTGGCGGTCCTGCTGCAGGAGATAGCCTTCGTACTTGGCTTCCGTCTCTACCGTTGCTAACACGCCATGCATGATCGGCTCGCCCAGCTTTCCAGCCAGCCACGCTTCCAATCGGACGGTCTTCGCTTCAGAGCGTCGCAACCAGACGCGCAGAGTCGGATTATCTGTAGCCGCTTCGAGGCCGACAATCTCCGGGATGGCGCTCGTCCGCGTCTTTTCGAGCAAGTCCAGAATGCGAGTCTTCTGAGCCTGCTTATTTCGGAAAGCATCCCAGCGGGTATGGCAAACCAAACCAAGCTCCCGCCCGATTGGCGTCAACCTTTCATCGGCATTATCGATCCGCAAGTGTAGTCGGAACTCCGCCCTGGACGTGAACATCCGGTACGGCTCATCCGCCCCCTTGCTCACCAAGTCGTCAATGAGAATTCCTATGTACCCGACATTTCTCGCCAAAATTGTCTGCGGCAGGCCCTTTACCAGGCTGGCGGCATTCAAGCCAGCAATCAGCCCCTGACATCCCGCTTCTTCGTAGCCCGAGGTTCCATTAATTTGTCCGGCTAAAAACAAGCCTTGAATCGATTTCACTTCTAGCGCCCGTGTGAGTTCCCGCGGGTCAATGGCGTCGTACTCAATCGCGTAGCCAGGCCGAATCATCTCTGCCGACTCCAAACCTGGGATCGAAGCGACCATGGCGTTCTGCACATCGATGGGCATGCTGGTAGACATGCCGTTCACATAAATTTCGTGGGTGTCGAGTCCCTCAGGCTCAAGAAAGATCTGGTGACGGCGCTTCTCAGGAAATTTGACGATTTTGTCCTCGATGGAAGGGCAATAACGTGGGCCGACGCCCTCAATTTGTCCCGAGTACAGCGGCGACCGCGCCACGCTATCACTAAGAATTTTGTGTGTCTCCTCGGTGGTATAGGCGAGATGACAATGAACCTGCGGCCGGTCAATCTTCTCGGTCAGAAAGGAGAAGGGCGTTGGAACCGCGTCCCCAGGCTGTTGTTCGAAGCGGGACCAATCGATAGTCCGTCCGTCGAGCCTGGGAGGAGTACCGGTTTTCAACCTAGTCCACTGCAGATCCCAAGGTTCTAAGCTGGGCACCCAGAGTGTTGGAGGGCGCTTCGCCGCTCCGCCCACAGGCATTCTTCTGCTCCCCAATATGCGCCAAGCCATTCAAGAAAGTACCGGTCGTCACTACAACGGCCTGGGCTAACAGATCGCGTCCATCCTTGAGGCGGACGCCGATGATGCGTCGCCTGCCTTCCGCCTCGGCGAAGAGGAGCTCCCCTACCTCGGCCTGCAGAATCCTCAAATTGGGTTCGTTTTCGAGCCACTGTCGCATGCGAATTCGATACTGCTTCTTGTCGCACTGCGCCCTGGGAGACCAAACGGCTGGTCCACGGCTGGTGTTTAAGAGCCGGAACTGAATGCCCACTTCATCTGTCAGTTGGCCCATCACACCGCCCAGCGCATCGATCTCACGAACAATATGCCCTTTTGCTATACCGCCAATGGCTGGATTGCAGGACATCTGCGCAATGAGATCGATGTTCATTGTGACCATAGCGGTGTGCAGACCAAGCCGTGCACAGGCACGCGCCGCCTCGCAGCCGGCATGTCCGGCACCAACCACTACGACGTCATACTTCTTCTGCATGGGGCTATTCGCTATTCTAGCTGGAGTACAAACACTTTGAAGATTCTGATTATCGGAGGCGGCGGTCGCGAACATGCCTTGGCTTGGCGATTGAAGAAGTCGCCAAACGTCAACGCAATCTGGGTGAGCCCAGGTAATCCGGGAATTGGCCAAGTAGCGACGTGTCTAGCCGCACCTGAGGGAGGCGTCGCTGCTTATGCGGAGATGGCTCAGGCCTTGCAAGTGGATCTGACCGTTGTTGGACCTGAGGCTCCGTTGGTCGCTGGTATCGTCGATGAGTTTCAACGCCGCAAGCTACGGATCGTCGGACCGACTCAATCTGCGGCTCGTCTCGAAGGGTCGAAGATTTTTGCTAAGCAGTTCTTTGACCGAGCGGACATTCCCACAGCTCGCTCGACACAAGCTAGCACGCTTGACGAAGCACTTTCTTGCCTAAAGCACTTTTCATTTCCGGTGGTAATCAAAGCAGACGGGCTCGCGGCTGGCAAAGGAGTCGTCGTTGCACTTGACCGTTCAGAAGCAGAAGCGGCCATTTACAAACTCGGCCCCAACCTGGTGATTGAAGAGTTTCTCGAAGGTGAAGAGGTCAGCTTCATTGCTGTCACGAACGGCGACGTGTTGATTCCCTTTGTGCCGACTCAAGATCACAAGCGGGTTTTTGATGGAGACCAGGGTCCAAATACGGGGGGCATGGGCGCTTATTCCGATGGGCGCATTCTCAGTAACGAACAGACAGAGGTTGTGCTTGAGCGGATCATGCTTCCCACGCTGGCGCAAATGCGAAAGGAAGGAACGCCCTTTACCGGATTTTTGTACGCCGGTTTGATGATGACTTCCGACGGACCCAAAATATTGGAATTCAATGTGCGAATGGGCGATCCGGAAACGCAAGCCATTCTGCACGGCTATGAAGGCGATTTGGCTGAACTCCTCAGCTTCATGGCCGGCGGTCCTGGAACTCCTACCAGGGCACGGCACAGTGGTTGTTCTGTCTGTGTAATCTTGGCGGCCAGCGGCTATCCGGAAGCACCACGCTCAGGTGATGCTATTCAAGGCATCGCGGCTGCTGAAGCCACTGGCGCGACGATATTTCACGCGGGCACTAAGCGTAAAGATGGCTATCTGGTGACGAATGGCGGAAGAGTCTTGGGTGTAACGGCCTCAGGCGAAACGTTGCAAACTGCCATCGACGCCGCATATCTGGCGGTAAGCAAGATTGAATTTGCTGGAATGCATTACCGCAGAGATATCGGCCAAAAGGGCTTAGCTCGCTGGAAGCAGGATCGTTCAGAAACCTGAAAACTGCGCAAAGTAGCGCAATCGCTGCGCCGACTTGCCCCGTTTCGAAAAGCTGACAATCGCAAGTTACTGGTGAGTAAGAAACATCACGATGGCTGCGCGATTGCCTATGTACCAGCGCTGGAGGACGAATATGTTCAGGCCCATCCTCATCATCTATGCGACTCGCGAGGGTCAAACCCGTCACGTCGCCGAACACTTGGCCGAAGCTTTGAAAGCACAGCAGCGGGAATCTCGACTGTTCGACGCAGCACAACTTCCGGCAGGATTTCCGATGACCGATTACTCCGCCGCGATCGTGTGCGCCTCAGTGCACGTCGGCAAACATGAACGCGAGATGTACAACTTCGTAAAGCGGCACCGGAAGGAGTTGCAACTAATGCCGGCGGTTTTTCTATCGGTCAGTCTCTCGGAGGCTGCGGCAGAAAATCCAGAAGCGCCGGCAGAACAACGGGCAGAAGCCCGCGCCAAAGTTCAACAGAGCATTGAAACGTTCCTGGCAAAGACCAACTGGCGGCCCACTCACATCAAAGCGGTGGCGGGAGCACTGATGTACCGCCGCTACATGCTCCCAGTCCGATTCATGATGCGCCATATTGCAGTCGCGCAAGGAATGCCGAATGACACATCCAAGAACCACGAGTTCACCGACTGGGCGGATGTGGGCCAATGGCTCAAAGACCTGGTGGAAAGCATCACGCCGGAAATGCAAAGGATTGGCTGATCGATTCAGCGTAACTACAGTTCCGTCCAAGAATCCTTCACCTCACTTAACGATTGCGCACCTACCTTTGTGCTGCTTCCATAATTACTAATGTGAGTTTCCGTGATAGAAAAATTCCTCTAGATCTGATTCGCCGGATTGAACGTCCCCCTTCTCGTAGACCGTAAAGACGGACTCACGAAGGAGAAAACGATGGCTAAGAATGACATAATCGACGAACTCGTAGCGGCAGCTCCGAATCGTCGCGGACTGCTAAGAAAACTTGGAATCGCCAGCGTTGCGGTAGCGGCAGGCGCAGCCAGCGGCGGAAAACTGAAAGCCGCCAGTGGGCCAGCTGCCAGCGACGTGGTGCAGTTCGCCCTCAACCTGGAGTATCTAGAGGCGGAGTTTTACTCAGTGGCCACCACGGGCAAAACTTTGGAACAGCGCGGCTATAATTTTTCGGGTTCGGGGAAGGCCGGGAAGACGACCACTGCTTTCGGTAAGGTGAATTTTACGCACGAGCAGTTGTACCTCAGTTCGGTGGCGGACGATATCGCCTCGGACGAGCTCGCGCATGTATTGCTATTGCGTACGGCGTTGCAGGGAACCGGCTACGCACCCATCGCTAAACCGGCCATCAACCTGGACGCGCTTGCTCCTAAAGGCGCATCGTTGGAAAACGATTACAGTTTTCTCATTTTGGCGCGAATCTTTGAGGATATTGGAGTTACTGCTTACGCAGGTGGAGCACCCTACTTGGTTGGCAGTCCATATCTTCAAACCGCGGCGCGGATTTTGGCCACCGAAGGTCAGCACTCGGCTAACCTCCGGCTACAGCTCTCTTTCTTTGGTATCAAGAGTCCGCAATTAGACGGCGCTGACGTAGTTCCTCCTGCTGCCGGTTCGAACTTCTTTTCGACTAACACAGCCAACGGTCTTGTTGCCATCCGAACTCCCGGCGAGGTTCTCTACTTGGCATATGGCGGTGCCTCAAACGCTACGGAGGGAGGATTTTTCCCGAGCGGCGTCAATGGCGTGGTTAACCAAGCCAGTTCAGGCCCAGCAACCGCAGCTGATTTGAACTAAACTGGCTGGTAAGGTGACTGGATCCGCTATCCAGTCACTTTCCTTTTGTAGGGCCAGCCGGTTATCGCGGAAGAGTTTGCATACTAGCGACCAAAGTTGTTGGTGCAGTCAGTTTCCTGGCGGTAAGGGTTAGTCTCGAACCAGAGAGTGGTCCTATGTGAAATCATGAATCTCCGCCGCCGCTAACGGCCGACCCAGAACTCCGTCCGAGGTTTAGCCAGGAAATTCCCTACGATAGTTCACAGATCAGTCGAAGAGTTTAATTAGCGCGCAATTGCTCGCCGTTTGGGGCGAGTTTGTTCCGTTATCTAAGGAGACTCCCAGTAGTGAAGCTTACTCTTACTTTGTGCGCTAAGTACGGACTTTTGTTGTCCGGCTTTGCAAATTTTATGGCCGGTGCAGTTCTGCCGGTCACCCCTACAGTTCTTCCAGTGTTTTCCCCGGCGGCCGGCGCTTACACCAGTAGCCAAACGGTGACTATCAGCGATTCCACCCCGAATGCCGTTATCTATTACACAACCACAGGGACGACGCCCACTACCAGTTCAACGAAATACACGGGCGCCATCGCGGTGGCATCGAGCGAGACAGTGAAGGCCATCGCGGTTGCGAGCGGCTACACTATCAGTGCGTCGGCGTCGGCCAGCTACACTATTACGCCTACGGCAGCGACACCGGCGTTCTCCGTTGCAGCGGGCACTTACACCAGTAGCCAAACCGTGACTATCAGCGATTCCACCCCGAATGCCGTTATCTATTACACAACCACAGGGACGACGCCCACTACCAGTTCAACGAAATACACGGGCGCCATCGCGGTAGCGTCAAGCGAGACAGTGAAGGCCATCGCGGTTGCGAGCGGCTACACGACCAGCGCGGCGGCATCGGCCAGCTATACCATCACACCCACCGCGGCGACACCGGCGTTCTCCATTGCAGCGGGCACTTACACCGAGTAGCCAAACGGTGACTATCAGCGATTCCACAGCGAATGCCGCTATCTATTACACAACCACCGGGACAACGCCCACCGCCAGTTCAACGAAATACACGGGCGCCATAACGGTAGCGTCAAGCGAGACAGTGAAGGCTATCGCGGTGGCGAGCGGCTACACCACCAGCGCGGCGGCATCGGCCAGTTACACCATTACCCCTACGGCAGCGACACCGGTGCTTTCCATTGCAGCGGGCACTTATACAAGTAGCCAGACTGTGACGATCAGCGATGCCACTGCGACTGCCGCTATCTACTACACAACCAGCGGAACGACGCCAACCACCAGTTCAACCAAATACACGGGCGCCATCACGGTGGCGTCGAGCGAGACAGTGAAGGCCATCGCGGTGGCGACCGGCTACACTACCAGCGCGGCGGCGTCGGCCAGCTACACCATTACTCCTACCGCAGCGACACCGGTGTTCTCACCAGTGGCCGGCACCTACACTAGCAGTCAAAGCGTGTCGATTAGCGATTCCACTGCGACTGCCGTTATCTACTACACAATCGATGGAACAACGCCGACCACCAGCTCAGCCAAATACACCACGGGCGGAATTACCGTTGGCGCAACCGAGACAGTGAAGGCCATCGCCGTCGCGACCGGCTACACCAACAGCGCGGCCGCATCTGCCACTTACACGGTCTCTTCCTCATTTACATTGACCAGCAGTGCGGCCACGAACGGAGGAACTCTGCCGGCCGCTTACACTTGCGACGGCTACGGCTCGACACTGCCGCTCACTTGGTCCCATCCACCGACCGGCACCGTCGAGTACGCACTGCTCATGAGCACCAAGTCCACTGCTGTCGCCGTTAAGTACGACTGGGTGTTGTACCACATTCCGTCCACCACCACCAGCCTTTCGCAAGATAGCTTCCTGACGGGCACAACAGGCGTCGGCGATGACGGCCCAGGCGCTACTTATGACGCACCCTGCTCACAAGGTTCCGGCGCTACACAGTACACCTACACGCTGTATGCTTTATCGGCTAAGCCAACCTTCACCGTGGCGTCCAATGCAGTGACGGGTGAACTGGTCTCCAGCGCTATCTCTTCTCTTACGTTGAGCAGCGCTACTTTGAACCTAAGCTATTCGCGTAATTCGAGTACGGCCACCGGGTCTGGCAAGAACTGCGTGTATCTGCGGCAGTCGCTTCAGGTTGCGGAATCGGGAACCACGGCCGTGGCCTGCGACAGTACCACTGCCTACGTCAGTTCTCTCGGCCTGCCATCCGGAACCGTTTCCGCCCCCACGATGAACGGCATGACTACGACGAATTTGCAGATGCCTACGGCTACCAACTTCCTGGGCGCGCATGGATGGAAGATTCCCCTGAGTGCATCGCTGGCAAGCAGCATAACCTCAATTGCGTCAGGTCCTATCGGTGTCGCCATCAACGGCGTCCCGATTTTTAATCCTTGCACGCAAAATGGTAACTGCACTGCTACCAGCGGGGCGGTTACCAGGGCGAACGGCGGAGTGGATACCTGCAGCGGGCACGCCGGGCGCGCGGACGATTACCATTACCATGCTGCTCCTAACTGCCTGATGGCGGAGCAAACCGACAGCACTTACTGGAACGAGCATCCGGTGGGCTGGTTGCTGGATGGCTTTGCACTCTTCGGCTACAGCAATGCCGACGGAAGTACCCCGGTCGCCAAAGACACCTGCGGTATCGCGGCCATCAGCGGAGCACAGGTGCCAACCGGCTATCCCTATGCTTACGCCTACCACGTCTCCAACACGTTTCCTTTCATTACCAGTAACTGCCTGAGCGGTGTACCGAGTACTGACTTGGCGCAGCAAGGAGCCAAATACGATCCCATGCGTTCGCCTCCGGTGACGCCATTTTTCAACACCAACATGACGCTGACTGAAGCTTCAGATGGTTATCAAGTGCTACAGTTCAGTTCGGCTCAGTCATTTACTGCGACAGAAACTGGAAGCGACAGCTACTACCATGCGGCCGGTACCTACAAAATTCGCTTCACACAGGTTACGGGCAGCGCTTTGACTACCCTCCTGGCGTTACCTGCAAATTCTGGCGCTAGCGCCTGCTGGAACTTTGAATTTACCGATAGCAGTGGGAATACGAATCAGCCCTCTGTGTCCTACTGCAAAACGAATCCTACTAAATAGCCCTGATAAAGGCGCGCACCCGAAGCCGCTGAAAGGGTCACATATCCTTTCAGCGGCTTTTTCTTTGTTGTGAGAGCAAAGTGCCGGGCGACTACTACGTTTAGGACGCCTTAGCTGCCGCGACGGCAATAAACACGAATGCCCGCTATTCCTACTGCAAGACCAATCAAAGGATGAGTCGATGATCCGAATACTCAAGAACATCTGTTCAGTCGCTGTAGCGATGATTTTAGTAACGACGCAGATACCCGCGCATGAAATTCAGGAAAACCGCGCACTGCTGGTATTGCGCGACGATACGCATATCGCCATGACTCTTTTTGTCGCCTACATTGAGGCACTGCACGTCGTGTTGGCTCCCCAACGATCCGCTTCACAATTTCTGGTCATGTATTCCGCCATGAACCCGGAGAGTTTGCACAAGGAATTGGTACGCGCTCAGACTAGGCTTCAGTCCGGGACCAAGCTGTGCCTGGCGAACGGGACACAGGTGCCGCTGACCAATTGGATCTGGCCGGATGTTAGGCAGGTTCAGTCGATGATGCAGCAATACATCATGCAGGCGATGGTCGACCCCACGGGCCACTCACATTTCGAACCGCTGGAAGTTCACGCCGATGCCAACTCTCGAGAGGCGATTACGGCGGTCAATATCCAGTTTCCTCAAGAGTTGCGAAGGGTCTTAGTGGTCTCCTACCGACCGAGTCAGGTATGGGTGGAGCCGAATCTATCGTCGTCGGCGATTAAGTTCAGATGAGCCGCATAGCCTCAGCGGATCATTTGGATTCTGGCCTGCTATGCGGCTCGCGGTCGGCGCTGCGGCGCATCCTCTGCAAGTGACCGGTGTGGTAGTGCACGCCTACGATCACACGACCTCTGTTTCGGTCATCGCGCATCTTCCCCTGCCATGCGGAGCAGATCCGGCAACCTGTATATCCCAACGCATCCACATCCTGTTGGACGGCGAACCCTTTCAGCCGACCACGGTGTCGCTGCAAACGGACGCTGGCAACGGTACGCTTACTTGGACCGCGCGACAGGACCGGCATGCCGGCTCTATCGCCATGCTTGCGCCGGTGTTTCCCGACCGGGCCGGCGATACCACGGTGGTCTTGGTTTACCGCGGCGAACGTCTTGTCGACAGAATGGCTCTCACCCCTGCGCATCCTTCGGCCACCGTAGGAGAATCGCTGCTCGCGGTGGTGCTGCGCTTCATCAGTATGGGCATTATGCACATTCTCTCCGGACCGGATCATGTGCTGTTTGTGCTCGGCCTTGTTCTCACCCGCGGCACGGCCCGCCAATTGTTCGGCCTAGTGACGGCCTTCACGGTGTCGCATAGCGTAACGCTGACGCTTACTGCGCTCGGAGTTGCAAGCCTGTCGCCGAACATCGTGGAGCCCATTATTGCTTTTTCCATCGTGGTTGTCGGTCTGGAGAACCTATTTCGACGAAAGTCGGATTACCTCCTTCGCGTTGGATTGGCATTCTGCTTCGGCTTCTTTCACGGCTTCGGATTTGCGGGAGCATTAGGCGAGGTCGGACTGCCTGCGCAGGCAATCGGGTGGTCGCTCGCGTCATTCAATATTGGGGTTGAGATCGGACAGGCGGCTATTCTGATGCTAGTGCTTCCGTTGCTCGCGTTGGCGCAACGGCATCGTGCGCAATTGCGTGAATTGATTACACGATATGCCTCAGTCGGAATCGCCGCTGCCGGTGCCTTCTGGTTCATTGAACGAGTGATCAGCATACGGTTCACCGGAAATCCGTAAGCTCCATGCTTGGTAGCAAGAACCGCAGAATCCGCAGGATCGAGCGGCGCTTATCAGTCCTAAATCCGGCAGACTGCGACAACCGCCAGATCAGTAGTTGCGCAATTTCCGCCAACGCGGCACCCGAACAAAGGTAGATCCTTAGCAACCAGCAGAGATCCATCAATACTTTAATGAGTTCTATCGGATGGCCGACTATCCTGCAGGTGTGCTGTTTGACTGGCAAAAAGCCGCTTGCGAGGTCCCGATTTTTCGCGGATTCGAGCCTCTTCGTAATTCCCGCCCGCTGTTTCGTATACCCCATGTATGTTCGACTCTGAACTGACATCAGGGACGCCAATGGACAGCAATACTCGACAAATTGCGCGTGGGTTGCGCCAGGGAGATGTCGTTGTTCTTGAGGCGCTGGTCGAGGAATACCAATATCGGATTGTTCGCTATTTCATTTACCTGTTGGGCAGACGCGACGGGGTTGACGATCTGGTGCAGGAGATGTGGCTGCGCGTTCTAGAGCGCGGCTCTTCCTACGACGGGCGGTCGCGCTTTGAACCTTGGCTCTTCCGGATCGCACGCAATATTGCTGTCGACGGCCTGCGTAAGCGGCGGATGTTCAGTCTAGATTCGCACGATGATGATGAGAATGTTCGACCAGCGACTGCCTCCGATGAGCCTTCCCCGTTCACGCTCGCGGCGCGAACAGAAGATGCTGATCGGCTTGCTCGTTCGCTCGAAACCCTGGAACCTGTTTATCGCGAAGCCCTCGTACTGCGCTTTCAAGAAGATTTGTCGCTGCAGGAGATCTCGGGCATTGTGGGAGCACCGGTCTCTACCGTCGCTTCAAGAATTTATAAAGGGCTCGCCACGCTGCGGCCGCAATTCGAGGGAGAATCGGCATGAACCTTGACCACCACGAAACTTTCCGGCACACGATCGACGAGAAGCTGACGGGCGGCATCTCGGCTGATAGAGAACAGTCTCTACGCGAGCACCTCGACACTTGCGCACGATGCCAGGAATATCTCAACGCCAGCAATAGGGTTATCGCCGGCCTGGGAGGGTTCTCCTTCGAGGTGGATCCAAACCTGCATGCCAGGGTTCTCTCATCACTCAGGCGACCCGCGCAGCCAGGCCGCCGTCGTTGGTCGTTGATCAGCGTTGCCGCCGTCGTACTCACAATGGCCGGCTCGTTCGTCGAGCTGCGATTCGGAGATCTGCTCGCTTCTCTCTTGGATATCCAGCGCATGCCGGTGCGGCAGGGGCTGCTGGCTTTCTGGATTGTTCCCTCGCTGTGTGTCTTACTGCTGTTTCCGCTGCTGCCTTTGTTAGCGAAAGCCGGGCACTCACCGGAAGAAAGGACTCAATAATGCTTCGTCGATTTTTTAGTATTGTTCCGAAAACAGTTCAGCTCTGGGCTTCGGTCGTGGTGGGATGCGCGCTGCTGATTGGGTTGGTTATGGGATATAAAGCCGCTGACCCGGGCGCTGTGTTACCGACGATGTCAATGTATGGCAGCGCCGCCATAGCATTCGGCACGGTAGTCGCTCTCTGGCTTCTGTGTCTCGGGTTTGTGTTTGGGGACGCCCGGCGACGCGCTATGCGGCCAGTTCCTTGGGTACTGGTCGCAGGCTTGTTTCCTCACTTGCTGGGATTCCTCCTTTACTTTGTCTTGCGCCAGCCGATCGCTTCGACTTGCACTCAGTGCGGAAAGACCGTTCCGCTGCATCAGCCGTTCTGCTCATGGTGCGGCGCCTCGCTAGCCGCACCCAACGGACCACTCACCGCAGACCCGATGCAACAAGCAAGCCAATGAAAGCGGTATTCGCAGCAAAGTCTTACCGCGGCGCCACTGTACGTCAGGCAGTTCTGGTGGCGGCCTCGCCCACCTTTCGAATTTGTTCGCAACGCTGAAGTTTTTGTTTACCCAAAGCTGGTACTATCCAGCAACGCGGATCAAACGGTCCAGATTATTTTAGCCGTAATACGTCACAGTTAACAAGATAAGGGTTGTCTCCGTCGTTTGGCTATGGTGCTTTGGAAGAATTCGGTGCAATGTCGACGCTCACCTTACGCTGCCATTCAGCGACTTTGCTCTGATCGCCCCAAGCTTTATAGAGTTGAACTAAGGCTTCGCCCGCATGTTTGAGCCGCTGTTTTCCCAGAGGCCAGACTTGAGCCTCCTGGTGCTGGAGCATTCCTTGATAACCGGAAAGGAGCGCTTGTTCCGCTTCGGGGAAGCGTTTTTCGCCAGCCAGGCTCTCGCCAAGCCGACTTTCCGTGTTGTAGCGCAGCCAGCTCTTCGGGTGCAACAAAGTGTAATCAAGTAGCGCTTCGCGCAGCAGTTTTTCAGCCTCAACGTAACGATGCTGGCCAAGCCGCTGGCGCCCTAAGCGATCCTCCAAATAGGGCCAATGGGGCGGGCGGGTACCCGAACTAGCAGCTTTGCTTAGAAGCGGATCGGCCTCTGCAAACTTGCCTTGTTCCTGGAGTGCTAACACTAACAACAAAAGCGCGCTCTGGGTAAACGGGTGGTTGTCGCCCTGCGCACTCTGGCTCCCGGCTACTATTTCGCGCAAGAGTGATTCCACTTCGGCAATTCTTCCCTGGTCAAAGCAAAACTCGGCCAGGTTAAGCTGACATTGCAGCGTTTCGGGATGAGTAGGACCTAGCAGTTGACGCTGAATCGCTAAAACATTTCTAAATAGCTGGTCGGCCTTGCCAGCGTTCCCTTGAGCGCTATAGACAAAACCAAGATCGGTCATCGTAGCTAAGGTGGCCGGGGTATCTGTTGCGCGCGCTTGAATGTTGGGGCCGCTTGGAAATTGAAAGATTGACTTGCCCAGAGGGTTGGAAACGGCGCGATGCAGTTTTCCAAGATCCAGCGCACGTTCCAGGTGGCGCTGCGCATCCGAATAAAGTGCCAATGGTTCATAGGCTTCGCCAATGATCCGCTCAGTAGCGGCTTGCTTCAGCGGCTCATCCCGGAAAAGAGTAGCGGCGCGGGAAGACGCCGTCTCCAAGCGTTGTTTCAGCAATTTCGCATCGAACGATGATGCCTCAAAAGTCTCGACTTCGGTTTTTGAGATGGCCGAACCAGGCTCTGGCTGCTTCAGCGGTTCGCCGTCGACGCCTTTTTCAGCCAGCAGGTTTTTCAAGACGTGATCGGTAGCCACAGCATTCGCGCGATCTGCTGCCAGCGCAACGTCCCTCTCAATGACAGCCGCCGCCTCGGCACGGCCGGCGCGTATGGCCTCGGAGGTGCTTGCGCTCACCCCCGCCAGCAAGACCGCGAACACCGCAGCCACCCCTGCGACGAGAGCTTTGTGGCGACGCGCAAATTTCTGCAAGTGGTAGGTGGTGCTTGGAGGCCGTGCGACGACCGGTTGATCGGTCAAATATCGCCGCAGGTCTCCCGCGAAGTCGGAGGCGGATGAGTATCTGCGGTCTTTCTCTTTCTCGATAGCCTTAAGTACGATCCAGTTGAGATCGCCCGACAATTCGGAGCGGAGCGCGGCCGGATCTGTGCGGCGGTTGGTGGCGATGCCGGCGGCGTCTTCTAATCCGGCAAAGCGATTAGAGGGAGTTGGGGGCTCCTGCTCGCGAATCATTCGCAGCAGTTCCAAAAGGCTCACCTTCCGCAGGTCGGTCACTTCAAATGGGAGGACCCCAACCAACAATTGGTAAAGGAGCACACCTAACGAATAAACATCGGTGGCAGTGTCCACGTCGAATCCAGTGAGTTCAGACTGCTCTGGACTCATATATTCCGGGGTGCCGATTAACTGGCCGAATCTGGTAAATGCAGAGTATTCGGCCAAGCGCTGGTCCGTTGCTTTAGCTACCCCGAAATCAATGACTTGGGGGAACGGCTTACCATCGCGCTCACAGACCAGGACGTTGGCAGGCTTGATATCGCGATGAATCACTCCTTTCTGATGGGCGTGTTGAACGGCTTGGCAAACCTGTAAAAACAACTCTGCGCGTTCGCGAGTGGTGAGGCGGTTCTGGTCGCAATATTCGGTGATATGGATGCCGGAAACATATTCCATGGCGAAATACGGTTGTCCTTGTTCGCTCACCCCGGCATCGAAAACACGGGCAATATTCGGATGATCCATCATGGCGAGAGCTTGCCGCTCTGACCCGAAGCGAGCCATCACTTCGCGGCTATTCATGCCGAGCTTAATTACTTTGAGAGCAACCAAGCGGCGGATGGGGTGTTGTTGCTCGGCGAGGTAGACGACGCCCATGCCGCCTTCGCCAAGAGGACGAATGATGTTGTAGCGTCCAAACGGGCTGGCGCCTTCCGAGTGCGCCACCGCTACGGCTCCCGCGTTGCGTACAAGCAGACCTAGCTTCAGCAAACACTGGGGGCAAAGGCCGTCCGGAAGGGCGTCGGAATGAAGCATTGCGTCGCAATGAGAGCAGGCATTCATGAACCACCGTATTGGTTATATGTGCAAACTAAAGCCAAACGTTACACCTCTCAAGATAAATCCTTTAACGGGATAGGACATCGAACAAATAGCGAAGCTCTTCGTCAATCTGCTCTTCCGACTCGACGGTTTGGGCAATTTCCCAACGCAATAATTCGCCAAAACGGCGCCGCATCCGGTGAATTTTTGTTTTGAGCGCGCTTTCGGTGATGCCGAGTTGAGCGGCCAATTGGCGGTACGCGGGGTTTGCGTCGTCGGCGATCAGGTAAGTCTTGAGCGACTCGAAGTGCGCTGAGTTTCGGAGTCCGGCCATGGCGCGATCAATCACATTGAGAGCCCAGTGACGTTCGAACACTTGAGCGGGTGTCGCGCTGGCGGCGGAGGCTGGCTCAAAATCAAGCGGCAACGGCCCTTCTCCTCCACCGCCGCGTTTGTGGGCGCGGGTGCGGCGCGCTTGCGCAGCCAGAAAATGCTTCACTGACGCGAGCAGAAAAGTCCGAAACCGGCCGCGCTCTCGATCGGCATGGGCCGAATAGTTTTTCTCGATCAAGCGCGCAAAAAACTCCTGAGTCAGATCGAGAGCATCATCTGCTGGGTAACCTCGACTAAGGATGTATCCGTGTAAGGGACGCCAATAAGCTTGACACAACTCAGACAGAGCGGCCTGGGCTTCGACGGAGGGGTCGGCACCGGCGGCAAGAACCATGCTCCAGGACGTACTGGGGAACTTGGCCATAAAACCTGTACATCTGAGTTTACGCCGTTCCAAGAACTACCGTGGAGGAACTCTATACGGCGAGCCCCCGGCAGCCGTGGCGTGTTTGTCTGAGAAAAATTTGCGAAAAGCTTATTGCAATCCTGTAACCTTGGGAACATTTTGGATCAGTAGATAGTACAAGGAGTTCGCTCTGTAGGAGGTCCAGTGTTCGCATCGGTCTTGCCGATTTCGTTAGCCGAGGTTGCCAGTGGCAGCTTCTTTCATTACCTCATGAAAAAGGAAGAACTGACGCTGGCCTCGGACCTTAATGCAATGGCGGCATGTTCGGCGTTACCTGGAAGCTCTGTTCGATTAGCCAACCTTGGCGAACGCAAGGAGAAATTATGAGCAAACCGACATTCGGCATTGGAACTAAAGGGAATGTTATGCATCGGTCAATCTTGAGGATTAGTGCCCTATTGTTTATATGCTTTTCACTTGGAGCCCCGCTTTTCGGCCAGCAGACGAGCGGCAACTTAGTAGGGACAATTTACGATCAGACTGCGGCGACAGTGACAGGCGTGCAGGTGACGGCACACAACAACGCGACAGGAATCGATGTAAATACAACGACGGCGTCAACCGGCGAATACCGCTTCAATAACTTGTCCGCCGGCATTTACACGCTGCGTGTGGCGGCCCAAGGGTTTGGGCGAGCGGAAGTGCAAAACATAGAAGTGGTCATCAATCAAACCAGCACCACCAACGTTACCCTGCAGGTTGCCCAAATCTCAGAATCAGTTTCGGTCACTGCCGAACCAACAGCCACCATCGACACCAGCACCCCTTTCATCCAGACCACATTCGGGAGCGAGTTGATAGCCGATTCACCGACTGCCAGCGGAGGGCAAGCCGGCTCAGGCGTGCTGAATCTTGCGCTCTTGGCGCCAGGAGTGACCACTTCCGGAGGCGCGGGTTATGGAATGGGCCCGTCAGTGGGAGGTCAGCGGCCCACCAACAACAATTTCACGGTCGAGGGCATTGACAACAACGCGCTGTCAGTGACTGGACCGCTGGTGGGAATACCCAATGATGCGGTTGCCGAATTCACGATGCTGCAGAACCAATTCGCGCCAGACTTCGGACATTCTTCGGGCGGCCAGTTCAACCAAGTCGTGAAGAGCGGGACGAACTCCTTCCACGGAACAGCGTATGAGTATTTGCAGAACAAAAATTTCAACGCGGCCGATACCCTGAGCGCGGTATTGGGGAATCCACTGCACCCAAGGTTCGACGACAACCGGTTTGGCGGTAATTTCGGCGGACCGATTATTCGTAAGAAGCTGTTCTTTTTTGCCGACTACGAATACAATCCAATTGGCCAAACAGCGGCAACCGGATATTACGCTCCTACAGCTGCCGGTTATAGTCTCTTGGCGGGCCGACCCGGAATCAACGCAACCAATCTTTCTGAATATCAGAAGTATCTCGGAACCGCAACCACCGCGGCTGCTCCTTCTACTTTGCCCTTCGGTTCGGCTGTGTTAGTGGCCCCAGGACCTGGCAGCAATGAGAGTCAGGGAACAGGTGTATTCGCGCTGGCTGGAGCTCCGGACGCGTTGACGGTACCTGTCGGCTTGATTTCTTCGTCCTTGCCGAGCTTTCAAAACGCCGAATTCGGCGTGGCTTCGGTGGATTACAACATCTCCGACCGGGATTCCATGCGCGGACGATTCATTTTGAATCGCACTGGCATAGAGGATGCGAATGGTTTTCCGGCCGTGTTCTTCGGGATCAACCCCACGAATTCATACCTTGTCACCTTGTCGGAGTACCACACTTTCACACCCACTCTCACCAACGAGTTTCGCTTGGGCTTCAATCGATCGTCGCAGCACATAACCGTTTTTGGGAATCAATCGTTTTCGGGCTTGGACCAGTTTCCCAATATTGATGTGTACGAGTTGAACGCCGGCTATGGTCCGGACTCGGGCGCTCCTCAATTCACGATCCAAAATCTGTACCAGCTCACTGACAACCTCAGTTGGACCAGAGGTAAGCACAGCCTAAAGTTTGGGTTTGACGGCTGGAGTTCGATTTCTCCTTCCAGCTTTACGCAGCGGGCGCGCGGGGACTATGAGTGGAGCTATCTCTCCGACTACCTCTATGACACCTATCCGGACGGGATTGCGGAGCGTTCGCTGGGAAATGTCACTTACTATCAGAATCAACAATACGTTGCGGGATTTGGGAATGACGTTTGGAAAGTGACTCCAAATCTGACTCTCAATCTGGGGCTGCGGTATGAATACCTGACAGTTCCGCTGGGTGAGCAAGCACAACCGTTGAACGCCAGTGCAAGCGTGCCAGGATTGCTGGTTTTTGCTAAACCGACGGCCCAGACGACCAATTTCATGCCGCGAGTGGGCATCGCCTACTCTCCTGGGACGGCAGGTAAGACTTCGATCCGAGCAGGCTTCGGTACGGCTTATGACGTGCTCTATGACAATTTGGGGACTTTGAGTTTGCCCCCGCAGCTGAGCACCACAGTGGACGAGACTGGCCTAACGGGATTTGGGTTCCTCGCCAACGGCGGGATCAAGCCGGGAACTTCTGTCACAATCCCGGAGGGTGCCGCGGCGCAGGCCGTCACTTCCGGCTTCATTCCCAACCAAAAGCGGCCGGAATCATACAATTGGAATTTTGGCATTCAACATGAATTCGGCGCCGGTTATCTTTTCGAGAGCCGCTACACCGGGACACGGGGGCTATATCTCCCAATGCAAGTTAGAATTAACGTTCAGTCGGTGGTGAACTCATCGAACGTGCTCCCCACATACCTAACGATGCCGAGCGAGCCGAGATTGAATGCTTTGCCGAATACTTTGGCCAACCTGCAGACGCAATTCGATAACGGCGGGAACATTATTCCCGCCTATGCGAATGCCGGTTTCACGAATCCGATCACGGCTTTCATGCCGGTGGGCAACTCCACCTATCATGGGTGGTCAAACCAGCTCAGCAAGAGGCTCTCAAAGGGGTTGCAATTCCAGGGTTCGTACACCTGGAGCCACAATATTGACGACTCGACCGATGCATTGAATTCCACTGTGTTGTCGCCGCGCCGTCCGCAGGATTTTCAGGAGCTGAGAGCGGAGAAGGCCAGTTCGCTGCTGGACCATCGCAATCGCATTATTTTCGAGATGATGTATGACGTGCGGTTCTTCAAGAATCGCAACTGGCTGCTGAAAAACGTTGTAGGGAATTGGGAGATTGTGCCCACCTATACGTTCCAGAGTGGTGAGTTAGTGACGGCGCAAAGCGCGGACGACGCAAATTTGAATGGCGACAGCGCTCCTGACCGCACGATTATCAATCCGGCCGGAAATGCAAATATCGGATCGGGCGTTACCGCACTCACGAACAGTGCCGGTGAAACAGTGGCGTATCTGGCGAACAATCCGAATGCGCGCTACATTACGGCCGGCGTAGGAGCTATGGCCACAGCCGGACGGAATACCCTCCAGCTCAATCCGATCAACAATTTTGACCTGACCGCCATGAAGAAGATCTCGATTAACGAGAGGTTCCAGGTGCAGTTCTCGGTAAGGGCGTTCAATCTGTTCAATCATCCGCAGTACACGGGCGGTTACCTGGACGACGTGGCACCGGCACCCGCAGGCGGTCAAGGTACGGCGCTCGCCGACCTGGAGCGGACCGCGCTGGAACCAGGTTCGAGCGTATTCCAACACTACAGTCAGACCTTTTCGAGCAATCCGCGACAGTTACAGTTGACAATGAAGTTGATTTTCTAGTCATCAGCAGGGTGGGCTCAGGGAGCTATCGGTGTTGGCTTCGTGCGGCAATTCTTGTGAGCCCACTAACCAACCTGTCAACGAAAGGTCCACCAGAGGATAAGCGTGCAGAGGAACAGCATGCCGGCCCAGATCAGATAATCGGCTCTGCCTACACTCCACTCCGGATGAGTGAAAGTAAAGACGTTGCCCTTGATTTGGTCCTCGCTGGGTGGTGCGTTCAGAAGGCTGACCACGATCATCGTGATCGCCGCGAAGCACCACACCAGGATCGAACGGTGCAGGAACGAGGTCAGATAGGGGTGCGAGACGAGCGCCCAGTCTAAGTTTTGGTCGAGGAAGAGAAACATACCCAAGGCGAACCCTGCTACGCCTCCGGCAATGGCTCCGACCGTGTTGCCGCGTTTCCAAAGCAGACCGACGAAGATCACGGCGCACAGAGGTACGCCTAAGTAAGCCGAAATCATCTGCAGATAATTCCAGATAGTTACGGAGAGTCCCACCAAAGGGGCTGCCAACACACCGAGCACGGCCATGATCACTGTGATCCTGCGCCCGGCGGCGACCTGCTCCCGAGCAGATAGGCTGGGTTTCCAGCGCATGAGAAAGTCGCGGACCACGAGCGTGGCGCTGGCGTTGTAGCAGGCGCTCATTGAGGACATAAGGATGGCGATGAGGCCTGCGAGCACCAGCCCGCGAAGCCCAACGGGAAGCAGATCACTGACCATATGCGGATAGGCCATATCGGCTTTCGGCAGGTTCGGATAAAGGGCGTGAGCGATGACACCCGGCAGCACCAGGATGAAAGGGATGAGCAGTTTCAGAAAGCCAGCGAAGATGGCGCCCTTCTGACCTTGGTCAATGGAACGCGCGCCCAGCACGCGCTGCACATTGGTCTGATCCATGCACCAATAGAACATCCCGCTCAACAGGTTCCCGATGAAGAAGCCGGTGATGGGCAGCTCGGAATTGAGCGGCTTGACCATGTGGATCAGATCGGAATCTACACGCGCGGTCAAGCCACGCCATCCGCCGACGGCCAGGAGACCAGCGATGGTAAGGACGATGCTGCTGACAATCAGCCAGGAGCCCTGCACCATATCTGCGTAGACCACAGCGCGCAGGCCACCCTTCATGGTGTAGAGCGCCGTGAAAATCGAGAGGACGAGCATGACGGCCAGCTGATTCCAACCGAAGAGGAGCACCAACAGCAGCGAACCGGCCCAAAGATCGATGGCGTTCTTGGTGAGCACGTTCATGACCAGTAGATTGCCAGAGAGGAACGCGCGCAGGCCCCATCCGAAGCGACGCTCGAGGAATTCGGGGATGGTATAGATCTTGTTGCGTAGATAGAGCGGCGTAAACAGCGAAGCAAGAATGATGAGGCACCACGCGGCGATCCATTCGTACCCGCCGGTAACCAGGCCGACACGATAGCCATCGCCCGCCAAACCGACCACATGCTCGGCAGAGATATTGGAGGCCAGCAGGGACATGCCGACAAAGGGCCACCGCAGATCACGCCCGGCCAGGAAGTACTCGGCGTCGGTCTGCTTTTTGCGCGCCGCGCGCAGAACTGCGCCGACAACGAGCGTCAGACTGATGACGATGATGACTGAATCGAGGATGCCTAACAAGGGCGAAACACTTCCTCCGGGCAGTGAGTAATTGGCTTTACAATTCTATTCGTTGAACCTGCCGGCAATTTGAAACGACGACAGCCTACAAGCGAAGGCCTCCTGATTCGGCCACGCGTTTACGTTGTTTCCACCGGTTCCTCATGCGCACCTCGTTCTCATCGGTGCGTCTAAGCCCTGTGAACGGGGGCGCCAGTGCTCTGTGACATTATCTAGACAATGCCCGACATGAAACGAGTCTTCATCCTCGTGCTGCAGACCGCCGTCCTATGCGCTGCTGCCGAACTGCCTACAACCAAACCTGAGTCTGTCGGCTTCTCAAGTGAGCGACTGCAAAACCTGCATTCAATCATCCAGACCGAAATCGATCAAAAGCAGCTCGCAGGAGCCGTCACGATCCTCGCCCGCCACGGCAAGGTAATTGATTACCGCACTTACGGCCAGCGCGACAGGGAAAAAAGTGTACCGATGACGACCGACACGATCTTCCGCGCGTACTCCATGACTAAACCTCTTACCGGCGTCGCCATGATGATTCTCTATGAACAAGGCAAATGGCTTCCCTGGCATCCCATCGCCGAATACATCCCCGAGTTCGACCATCTTAAAGTCTTCAACGGTTTTGACGCCTCGGGCAAAATGATCCTGGTCGATCCCGAACACCCCCCAACCCTTGCAGAAGTGATGACTCACTCGGCGGGCTTCTCTTACGGCTTCACGCAATCCCCGGTGGATGCCATGTACCACGAAAAAAAGGTTCTGCAATCGGCCAATCTGCACGAGATGATCGAGAAGCTCGCCAGCATTCCGTTGAACTATCAACCCGCAACCCGCTGGCAGTATAGCGTCGGCATGGACATAGAAGGCTACATTATTGAAAAGCTCTCCGGCCAAAGTCTGCCCGATTTCCTGCGCCACCACGTCTTTGAGCCACTCGGCATGAAGGATACCGGCTTTTTTGTGCCCCAGGAGAAACGTGCGCGCTTCGCAGTCAACTATGGGGCGAAACCGGACGGCCATCTCGAACCTTTTAATCCTGGCGGAAGCACTCCCACCGACTACAACGAGCAGCCCACTCTGGCCTCAGGTGGCGGCGGATCTGTAACAACCGCTGAAGATTATTATCATTTCGCTCAGATGCTCGCCAATGGCGGTGAATTGGCAGGCAAGCGGATTCTCTCGCCCGAAACCGTAAAGCTGATGTCGTCCAACCACCTTCCGCCCTCCTTGCTAACCGGGCAATTCGCCGGCGGCCAGCACGTGATGCGCCGGGGTTTCGGCTATGGTTTCAATGTAGCGGTAGTCTTTGATCCGCCGGAAGCCCTACTGTCTGACGGCAAGGGCACGTTCTTCTGGGACGGCGCCGCCGGAACCTGGTTCTGGGTAGATCCAACCAACGACGTTGTCTTCGTCGCAATGATCCAACGAATGAGTTCGCCCGACAACCATACGATCGAATACAAAAGCCACGCAGCCGTTTATGGAGCGCTCACTGATCCGTCGAAATGATCGAACAACTCACCCCATCAAACGCGGTCAGGGAGATTGCAGTTTCGCGCCGAGTCGGCCAGACTACTATCCCAATCCTTCACGAAGTTCCGTGACTCTCATCACGTTTGTACAGGACGACAACCCTTTCACCGAGGAATGAGCTGCCCGAGATTTCGGCTTACATGGCGTCTGGTGCCAGATCGATTTCGCATGGCCAAGTGACCGTATCGTCCTCGATGAGAACTTGCCTGAAAAACGTCTCGTTCCGAAGCGGTTCGAGGGCACCCGTCAAATGTTCGCGCTAGGCGGACTGGAAAGGCCAAGGATTGACACTCGTGACTTGGCGCATCCGTAGTAGTGTCGAGATCCCATCGCGCCTGAACCGCAGGTATTACCTGGTGGACCTGCAGTGGCGAACCACAATTTAGTGCCAGTCGCGGATTCTATTCAGGTGACCATGTACCCTTTAGCTGGAGAGGTGGTTTTTCAAGGCAGGTCCAGTGATTGCCATCGAGAGTGAGATTGTCGCGTCCGCCAGCCAACTCGTCAGGATTATAAAACTGGAATGGAGTTTTCCGGAAGAGGGCTCCCTAACAGATCCTTGACTTCGAGGAGGACTTTTGAATACGTTTAGTCTCGAAACCTAGCCCGGACCTGAGAGCCGCCCAGCGTCTCAACCGCTTCCAAGCCTGCCGGCTTCGCTGGAACCACACTTCTCCGTGCAGGTGCTGGCTGAGCTTTGGAGGTTGGACGAATCAACCATCCGCCGTATCTTCGAAGCCGCCCCCCGGTGTTTTGCGTCTTGGCAGCGATACCCGCCGCAGCGGAAAGCGAGATTATTTCACTTTGAGGATTCCGGTCTCCGTTGCGGAGCGCGAATATCAGCGCCGCGTTGTTGCTGCTGCCGCCGAAGAAAAAGTAACTAACCTGGGGGAGCTTGAGGACGCCAAGAACTGCTCGCCGACGGGCTAACCATGAGGTATTCCATGCGAACCAGAAAACCTCCCCGACCTTCCTTACCGTTGTTGAGGTCGCCAAGATTCTTAGGATCGGAAAGATCTCCGTCTATCAGGCGATCCAACGTGGCTAAGTCCCGTCGATCCGTATAGGTCGGCCAATATTGATTCCCAAATTTGCGCTCGAACAGATGCTCATTTGCCTTCCGACCTCTAAACAGAGGGCTCACGCTGCGCGATAACGTGAGGCGACATGCGAGAGCACGTGCGGAATTATCAACTTAAAACCGGCGAAAAAAGGTGGGCAGCCGTCGTCTACCGCGGCAAGCGTGTTGCGAAGAACGGAAATCTTCAGGATGCCTATCGCTGGATTCGCGGGTTCCATACACAAAAGGCCGCACAAAACGAACTGAACAAACTTCTCCGTTCACTTGACGACGCAACCTAAGCCGAGGCGTCGAAACAAACACTTGCCGAATTTCTGGAGCGTTGGCTGGCCACCGTCAAACCGAACCTCGAAGCAAAAAATTCGAGCGCTACAAAGAAATCGTGCACCTGAACATCAACCCCAGGCTCAGGGCGATCCAGTTGACAAAGCTTCAACCGCAGCAACTCTCAGAGTTCTATGCTTGGTCCGCTACTTCTGGGAATAAACGCACTAAGGCCGGCCTAAGCCCGCGCACCGTTCTACATATTCATCGCGTAGTTCGTAAGGCGCTTCAGCAGGCGGTCATCTGGCAAGTCCGGCCCACAAATCCTGCTGCCATGATCCAAGCTCCTCGCGCGAAGGACAAAGAGATGAAGCCGGTAGAGGAAGATCGGGCTGGATGGTTGATTGAAGCGGCCGAGGGTACGGATCTGTACCTACCAGTTCTGATTGCCTTATACACCGGAATGCGAAGAGGTGAAATCCTGGGCCTGCGGTGGAGTGATCTCGACCTGGACAATGCCCGGCTCACAGTGAAACAGGCGCTCGGTCAAACTCGCGCCGGCATCCATTTCAAGAAGCCGAAGAACAAGAAGTCGAATCGCACCATTGCGCTTTCTGAAACGCTGATCGAAGCCTTCAAAGAACATCGCGAACGCCAGGATAAAACGAAAGCGCTTTTCGGACCAGACTATCCGAAGCATGATCTCGTGCTTCCGTTGAATGATGGTACTCCGTGGCCGCCGGATCGCTTCACCGACGACTACATCGCGTTCACGCGCGATGTAACCGCGCGCGAAATTCGCTTCCATGACTTGCGGCACACGCACGCGTCAGAACTCCTCCGCCGTGGCATACCGCTCAAAACCGTTTCTCAACGTCTCGGCCACGCGAACCCTACGGTGACGCTCGATATCTATGCGCACGTTATGAGCGGCGATGATGAAAAAGCCGCCGAAACCACGGAAGACATCTACAAGAAGCGATCAAGGAAAAAAGTGACAAAGGGGGCGAAATGAATCTGACATTTGCACCACATTTGCACGGGGCCAAAAACTGCTGTTTTGGCGGCCCAAGCTCAACTGAACTAAGTCCTTTATTTTCTGGCGGTGAGGGTGAGATTCGAAGCTTGGACAGTCCAATCGAGCGTGCAAGTTGAAGATTCCACGTTGCCCACAATGCCAAACTTGCCAACAATCCTGTAGACCATTGCACGCTATTGCACGCTGAAACAATGACGAGGTACTTTTTAGAATTTGGAAGTCGGCCAGCCATAGCGGCTCCGCGAGTTTAGTCCTTACGCTCTAAAACTGGCTTAAACTCACGCAGCCGTCGAGGTCTCGCTGCATTTCAGTACCGCGATTAGTCAACAGACACAATGTTTTTCCGAAATTTGAAATGGCCGTGATCTTCGTCACTGCCGCAGCGCGACGAACACTTGTAAAATAGGGAACTTCGTACCAGCCTGGCAATTGAATACGAGGTGCGCCAACGACCTCTTGGTGAGACCAGAATTCTTAGCACGATACCATCTTAATTGGGACTACATCGGGTGAACCATTCTGACGGCAGGGAACAAAGCGCTGTGGCGACATGGCTCGACGCGTACATTGACGTCGAAAGCCTAACGCGAACTCTTCATCAATACTATGAACTCATAAAACCCCGGATTGCGCTCCTGATCGTCATCTCCACCGCGGTCGGTTATTGCTACGGCGTCGCGCAACACTTCAGCCCGGTCACATTTTTTCACGCCCTACTGGGCACGGCGTTGATGGCCGCCGGATCGGCAACACTAAATCAGTGGTACGAGCGCGATCTTGACGCGCTCATGACCCGCACCAAAATTCGGCCAATTCCCGCCGGAACGATTACCCCGGGCCAAGCACTCGCATTCGGCGTCGCCGTGTCTGTCCTGGGCTTGTTTGAACTTCTATCGTTCGTCAATATTCTTGCCGCTGGACTCGGTCTACTAACTTCTGTCGGCTATTTATTCGCGTATACGCCTCTCAAGACCAAAAGCCCCATCTGCACGACCGTTGGAGCATTTCCCGGCGCAATGCCGCCACTCATCGGGTACGCGGCCGCAAGCGGTCATTTAACCATTCAAGCCTGGGTCTTGTTCGCTATTCTCTTCCTCTGGCAATTTCCGCATTTCCACGCCATTGCGTGGCTCTACCGTGAGGAGTACGAGAAAGTCGGCATCAAAATGCTTGCCGTCGTGAAACCATGTGGGAGCGCACTCAATGTCGAGATAATGACTGCTTTATTCCTGCTGATTCCGGCCACGCTTGCGCCCACATTTCTGCACATGGCCGGAAGGGTGTACTTCGGCGCCGCAACCGTGCTCAACCTGGCCTTCCTCTATTTCGGCGTGCAAATGGCACGCGAACACAACCGTTTGCGAGCCCGTAAACTGCTCCTCGCCTCCGTTATTTACGTGCCGCTGCTGTTTGCGTTTCTCGTGATTGACAATCCAAGATTCACATCCCTCTTTTAGGCCGCGTGTCGCAATTCCTACGTGCGTCCGCGAAATTGTCTTCGTTAACATAAGTTTTGGTTAGCAGATCCATGGGCAAACAAAAGGAATATCGTGCATCGATTGAAGGCCCGCTTGAACGCGCAAGTTGTCCGTCTGATGACAAGGTTCGGGCCTATGCGAAAGGCGAAATTTCAAATGATCCATCGTTAGAAGAACACGTCCGCGCATGCGCCTGGTGCGCCACCGAATATCGAGAGCACGTTAAGGATTTGATGTGGGACCAGTTTCTCAGGCGATCCACCTATGCCTCATTTCTCGTTCCGATCGCGATCGCAATTGCAGTCACGCTTCGATCTTGCCGCTAATTCAGCGTCGTTTGAGACGTGTTGATCATCACTGTTTCTTTGCAGGTATTTTCATGAAGTCGAAACACATACGTTTTCTCGTCCTCGGTGGGATATTGCTTGCCGCCCGCCAATCCTATCCGTTCGACGATTCAGCCAGCGCTCTCCTCCAACGTGCGATGTATTTCGCAAACCTCTACAACTGGCGGGCCGCCACACCGTTATTCCAACAATCGGAACAGGTCGCCCAAAAGGCCGGAGACCGCCGCACGGCCTTATACGCACACCTGGGGACACTCCGCCGCGACGTTTCTTCTTCAATCGCGGAACGCTCGCAGCAGGTTGCCGACCTTCTGGCCACCGATCCTCTACTGGCCGACGACACCGACCTTCGTCTATTTGCCCTCACCATCAAGGGCGACCTCGACGGCGAGATCGATCAATCGGCCGCCCGCGAAGACTGGACTGCCGTCTCGCACCTGGCGAGCAAGTTGAACAACACAACGTGGGTGTATCGCGCCGAGGGTCAACTAGGATTTGCAGATTATTACGACGGCGATCTGAATGCCAGCCAGCGCAGAGTAACATCTGCTCTCATCGCCGCTGACAAAGCTGGTGATATCGGCGCTGAGATATTCTTTGCGTCCACGATTGCTCACGGTTATTTGAACCAGCATCTATTGCTCTCAGACGCAATAAAATATGCCCAACAAGCACGCGACTTGGCGGCGGCTAATCCGGACACGGGTTCGCCCGTGCTCGCCAACTCCGTCTTAGTCGTGGCTCTCGCCGAAAGTGGAAAGGCCGCTCAAGCGAAAGAGCTATTGGAAAGGCTTCTAGCGACACCCAACATGGAACTGCCCGAGCGCTTTAACTATTTGCTGGCAGCCGGCCAAGTCGCGCTGGGTGCCAAGCATTACGCAGAAGGTGCTCGATACTTCGAGCAAGCCATCACCGAAGGGAACTCGGTAGGCGCATCTCGTGAAACGGCCGTCGCTCAGAGCGCGCTCTCGCAAATTTACTTATTAGGCGGGGATTCTTCAAAAGCCGAAGAGCTCGCAAGAAACGCCGTCTCGACTTTACAGCGCGTCAAGGTCTTGCCGCTTTTGCCGGCAATGCTCGATTCATTGGCGCAGGTTTTGACCGCACAACACAAGTATTCCGAAGCCGATGCCATTTACGACCAGGCCGCAACCCTTCAGGACACGCTTATCGGAAGGGCCGATTCATTCATCAGGAAAACGGCGCTGATTACCGGCGCGGACCAACTGTACAGCCATCATTTCGCGCTGATCGCGGATCACTTCAACAACCCAGAGAAAGGCTACGGTGTTGTAGAACAAGGCCGCAGTCGAGCTATCGTCGACCTGCTCCTTTCCGGCGGATCGACTTCGCCGGAATCGATTTCGGCCGAAAGAGCCATCGCCACCCTGCGTCTCAAGCTGCCTACTCTCAAAAGCAAA
>CAVVLT010000002.1:0-7909 GCA_963749105.1 Bryobacterales bacterium
CAACCCTGTCACTCTAACCTTGTTCGGGTGAGGAATACAGAACCCAACTTTAAGGAGAACGTTCCAGTGAAGAAATTCTCATACATACATACATACATTGTAGGTCTTGTAGTTCTTCTGCCGGCCTCCTTGGCTAGTGCGACTTCGGCACCTGCGGGCTTTTATACAGCCACACTTAACCTGCAAGACAACGGAGGCGTTGGCTATTTCCCGATCAACAACGAAACTTTTTACTCAACGCCCCCGAGCATGTCGTTATCGAACGGTACATACCCACAGTCTGGAAGCTTCGCGTTTAACAGTCAGGGTTCTAACCCCAGCGTTTTTATGTCAGCGACCACCGGGGAAGAGGGTACGGCATGCTCACCTTGCCAAACGGCTATTGCAGAAGGGGCGATCTATTACTTTTTCTACATAATCGCTCCGAACGGCACTACACCAGCAACGAGCGTACCAGTGATTCTTAACGGTCAATCCACCTTGTCCTCCGGCCCGGGCTTTGGAAGTGCTGCTGTTTCTGCTGCCTTATCTGGTATCGTTGGCTATCAAGCCGTTTGCTCCATTGTTAGTCAGGAAACCGGCAGTTGTGGTATCCACTCGTATCAACTCTCCGGCAGTTTTAACCCGGTTACCGCTAATTCTGGAGACTATAGTGGCCAAATATCAATATCGTCCACGGCCGTAAGCGGTTCCGGGGCGGGAACTGCTTCAGCTTACATAGACCCCTACATCGCTATCGATCCCTCCTTTCTGGCAGCAAATCCTGGTTACACAATCACGGTCAGTGACGGCTTCTCGAACATAGCGCCAGTTTCTTCTACCGTTCCAGAGCCAACAACGTTCAGCCTAGGTGGCGCAGCCTTGCTTGCTTTGTTCGGCCTTCGGCGCATTGTTTGCACCAACCGGAGCAACTAACCTGGGCGTTTTGTGACAGTCACAGCAACTCCGGGTCGGAAAAGTCGGGGGCGAATAGGTTCCTTGTCAGGAGCCAGAGCTGGCGGGCAGATACCTGGGCAAGCCGTGAATGGCTGTGCCTTTCAAAGACGGTAGACAGAGCCATCGCCATGATTATGTCCTTCAGCCCGAGCCGCTGCAGCGGGGTGTGACCTTTGGCGTTCATCGTGACAAGGATGTCTGCGGCCGGCCTGCTCGGCGACGGTTCCGCGGCGGCGCCCATTGCCGGGAACACTTCGCGAAGCTTTCCGCTCCCAAGCAGTGCCGTCTGCAGTGTTCCCGCCACTGCATTGGCCTTTTCGCTCAATATCACGGCGATTCCGCACGCAGCCTTATCCTATCTGACAGCTTGGCCGACTGGCGAGACCGAACCTTTGGTCTCGACGAGGTATTTGTGCTCAACGCAACCGTGGTTCCGATGACGGATCTGTCATATTTGACGTTGTGGCCGCAGGGCGAGTCGCAGCCCCTCGTCTCAACGCTACGCTGAACGCTGGCGATGCAATGATCACGTCGAATATGGCGATCGTTCCGACAACCAATGGTTCGATTGATGCCTTCGCAACCAACCCAACGAATCTGGTCGTGGACATTAACGGTTATTTTGCCCCGACTCCTCCTGCTAGAGACAGCCTGGCGATAATCATAGCTGGAAATTTAACGTCAAATCCTTCAGGGGAGGTCAGCGGCAACCCTGGCGGAATTTCCTGCGGCTGGGCTATCTACGGAGGGGTTGGAAACCACGGTATCGTCTGTTCCGCAACCTTTAGCACGACGACGGTCGTCACCCTTACCGCTGAGCCCAGTGACGGTTTTGTCTTTGGAGGATGGTCGGGAGGAGGGTGCAGCGGAACTGCACTTACTTGCGAAGTGGACTTGACACGTTCGAAACGTTTTGAAGAGAGAATCCAACGTGCTGATCTTGTTAGGAATTCGTCGCCCCAGGACAATTGATCCGGCAAGCGGTCGAGGGCACGTGCCGACAGCGGAAAGGAGGGTCTACATCGCTTTGTCGCATCAGCCGGACCCCCGATGTTCGAACCCTCATCCGTGGACCGCCGTCTTTCAGTAAAATCCTCAACCCATACTCGGCCATTGGTAACCCACCGCCGGTAGTTGGAACGCTTCTTCCTTATGCGGCGATAGCAGTTTGTACAGCCGGATGATATCGTCGATGCCATCAGTGAGGGCTGCCGACACATCTTCATACTGCGGGCGCGTAATCTGTAAACTGCGTAAGACCTGCAACGACGCTGCTTCCACGTCGCCCACGGCCGATAAGTAGGCGGCAGATCGACGCGGTCCGACGTTGGCGGCAACCATGGGGATGTTTGCTTTTAGCGCTTCGTGAACAGCGAAAGATTCGCCTTCGTTGTCGCCGGCGCGCAGTAGCACGTTCGCTCGATGGATCAATTCACGCGTGGACGCTTCGGAAAGAGATCCCGTCATGGCAATATGGTTGCAATCCTGGTGCAGCGCGCGAGCATATGTGTTTTGGAAGTGCAGTGTGCCACCCCCGATCACAATGAGTCCTGCACTTGGATAACGTTCGCGAACTTTACTCAAAATATCGAACTGCTTGGGAAGTTCAGAGCCCGGTTCGAATCTGCCAACGCTGACGATGAGGGGTGTGTGTTGCCGGCAGAACGTTTCGATGTGATTCGATAGCGTGGGGCTATCAGGCAGGCGCAAACGCGGAAACGGCGTAATGAGCTGAGTTCGATTCTTTGGTACGCCCATCTGATGGAAGAACGAAGCAACCTCAGGGTTCACGGCGATCAAGGTGTCGAATTGACGGAGAACCATGCCAGTCAGCCCCCAACTAGACGCGCGTAACCCTTTCTTTGGAACGAAGTGGCCACCCAAATGGAGCGTACAAATCTTCTTGCTATCGGGCAGGCGATTTACCAGCGCGGCCAAAGCTAACTTAGGCAGGCTCAGCGCACTGCCCAGGTGCAGGTGGATTACATCGGCCGGAGTTTCCAGAAGCAGACGCCCGAGTTCGATGATGGAGCGCGGATAGAAAACGCCGTTCTGTTTCACATGGTGGAAGGGTGTCAAATCGATGACAACACTTTGATGCCCCCGTGCTTTCAGCCTTTCGTGGATCGTCAACAAGTTGGAGCGAGCGCCGCGGTTGATCGCTGGATAGGAGCCTAGTTGGATAACGCGGACCCTATTAGCCTTCACTGAAGGCGCAGGTGGTTCGCTGTACGTTCGCCCTTTTGCTGGGGCTACTGCAAAGCCGGTAGCAGTCATCTTACCGATGAGTGCCTGCTGACGGGCAGAATTCTGAATTTAAATCAACGGCTAGCGACCGTTTGTTGTTTCCACGCGTACAGCGGGAATTTTTCGGTCAGCGCTTTCACACCGCGGCGCGCCTCGGCTCGGGCCGCCTCGGATTTCACATCGCTCAAAACGAGGGCAATCAGCCGGCCGACCTCTTTCATCTCCGCTTCCGTGAACCCACGCGTAGTAACCGCCGGGCTGCCAAGCCTGATTCCGCTAGGATTAAACGGCTTGTTCGCGTCGAACGGGATCGTGTTCTTGTTGGCTGTAATGAAAGCGTCGTCCAATGCCTTCTCCGCTTCTTTACCCTTCGCGCCTTTGGCAAAGACGTCAATGAGCATCATGTGAGAATCGGTACCGCCGCTCACAACGCGGAAGCCTTCCGCTTGTAACGAAGCCGCCAAGGCTCGCGCGTTGTTCAGCACTTGTTGTTGGTACGTGTGGAATTCCGGCTGCAACGCTTCGAGGAAACACACCGCTTTGGCGGCAATGACATGTACCAACGGACCGCCTTGTGCGCCGGGGAAAACAGCCTTGTCGATCGCTTCACCGAATCTTTCTTTGGCCAGAATAATGCCCGATCTCGGACCCCTGAGCGTCTTGTGCGTCGTCGAAGTAACGATATCGGCGTACTCGCACGGATTTGGGTAAACACCGCCCGCGATCAGGCCAGAGTAATGCGCCATATCGACCAGAAAGATCGCGCCGACTGAATCGGCGATTTGCCGGAAGCGCGCGAAATCGATCACGCGCGAGTAAGCGCTGGCGCCCGCAATGATCATCTTGGGCTTGTGCTCTTCAGCAAGTTTCGCCAGCGCGTCGTAATCGATCAGTTCGTCGTCGCGGCGCACGCCATACGCCACCACTTTGTAGAGCTTGCCTGAGAAATTCAATGGATGCCCGTGCGTGAGGTGGCCGCCGTGCGCAAGATCCATGCCGAGAATCGTGTCGCCGGGTTGCATCACGGCCGCGTATGCCGCTTGGTTCGCCGTTGAGCCGGAGTGTGGCTGCACATTGATGTACTCGGCCTTGAACAGCTTCTTGCCGCGTTCGCGCGCCAAAGTCTCAACCACATCGGTGAATTCACAACCGCCGTAATAGCGCTTGCCCGGATACCCCTCGGCGTACTTATTGGTAAACACGCTGGAGGTGGCTTCGAGGATGGCTTCGGAAGTGAAGTTCTCACTGGCGATCAATTCGAGCCTGGTGTTCTGCCGGTCCACTTCATGCTGAATCTGGTCGAAAATTTCCGGGTCTACTTCGGCAAGACTCCGCGCCATTCTTTTCTGTTCGTTCATGATGTTGATTTCTACCCGTCTGTTCTAATTGTCTATTACAACCCAATGCGCTGGAGTACTCTTTTCATACCTACGTTACGCGACAACCCGGCAGAGGCGGAAGTTGTCAGCCATAAACTATTGTTGCGCGCCGGATATATACGGCAGCTGTCGGCGGGCATTTATAACTACTTGATGCTCGCGCAGCGCTCTTTGCTTAAAATTCAGCAAATTGTGCGTGAAGAAATGAACGCCATTGGCGGGCAGGAAATGCTGCTGCCGGCGTTGAATCCAGCTGAGGTCTGGCAGGAATCAGGCCGCTGGGATGCCATGGGCGATAACATGTTCCGGCTGAAAGACCGCTTTGGCCGCGACCTTTGTTTAGGCATGACGCACGAAGAGGTGATGACGTTCATCGCGCGCGGCGAATTGCGCAGCTATAAGCAACTGCCGCAGATTTGGTATCAGATTCAGACCAAGTTTCGCGATGAGCCTCGGCCGAAATCAGGATTACTGCGCGTGCGGCAGTTCATCATGAAAGATTCGTACACGTTCGATCTGGACGCGGCGGGGCTCGATGTGGCTTATCAGAAGCACTATGCCGCTTATAGAAAGATTTTTGACCGCTGCGGTTTGGAATATAGCGTCGTCGAAGCGGATTCCGGTGCGATGGGCGGCAGTCAGTCGCATGAATTTATGGTGCGCTCGGATGCCGGTGAAGATTTAGTCGTTCGCTGTAAGGCGTGCGGCTATGCGGCGAACCTTGAAAAGGCCGTTGCCAAGCCGAGTGCGCCGTTAGTTGCCGATCCGGAAGGAGACTTTACGCCAGAAGAGTTCCACACGCCTGGTTCCAAAACGATTGCCGATCTGAAGGCCTTGACCAAATTGCCTGAAACATCGCAGATGAAAAGTTTGGTGATGGTAGCCGATGGAAAGCCTGTTCTGGTGATGGTCCGCGGCGACCATCAACTCAGCGAGACGAAGTTCAGCGGAGTGATGAAGACGAAAGAAGTGCGCCCGGCGCATCCAGGGGAGATTGTGGATTGGTTCGGCGCAAGTGCAGGATCTCTAGGGCCGGTGGGCGTGAAGAACATGCGCGTGTTGGCGGATGTGGCACTCGAAAGCCGCCGCAACATGATCGCGGGCGCGAACAAAGACGACTACCACTTGAAGAACGTCACGCCTGGGAAGGATTTTCAGCCTGAGTATTTCGAGTTGCGCCAGGTGGCTGAGGGCGACATGTGCGCGACATGTGGTGGTGCTCTCGACATTGCCAAATCGATTGAAATCGGGCACATTTTTAAGCTGGGCTACAAATATTCGGAGTCGATGGGCCTCCGTGTCCAAAGCGAAGACGGTAAAGAAGTGACGCCGATTATGGGATCGTACGGCATTGGCATTGAGCGGATTCTGACTTGCGCGATTGAGTTATTTAACGATAAAGACGGCATGATTTTGCCTCCGTCGATTGCGCCGTTTGCCGTGGTCATTACACCTGTGAATTACAAAGATACTCTCCGCGAAGCAGCCGACCTGGTGTATCGGGAATGCGCGCAAGCGGGGATTGATGCCTTGCTGGACGACCGCGACGAACGGCCCGGTGTGAAGTTTAAAGATGCGGACTTGATTGGTATTCCGTACCGCATCACTGTGGGCAAGAAGTTAAGCGAAGGCAAAGTAGAATTCGTCGAGCGGAGGTCGAGAGCGGCCGCGGAGATTCCGCTGAGTGAGGCAATTGCGCATCTGCGCCAGAAGATAGCCGCCGCGCGATGAACGCCAGTTGGAGTGAGATTCGCGCCGAGTTCCCGTCTCTCCAAGGGCGAACGTTTCTAAATACGGCCACGTTCGGGCAGTTACCGAAGCGCACGAAAGCTGCTGCGCTTGCTCATTTTGAGCGGCGCGATCGAACGGCGGCCCTCGATTTTCTTGAGTGGTTTGACGATCTCGATAAGACGCGAGCGTTGATTGGGCGGCTGATTCATTGCACAGCGGACGATGTTGCCTTTGTGCCAAACGCCGGCTATGCACTAGCGTTGGCCATCAGTTCTATTGATTGGCAGCCCGGCGATGAACTGCTGACTCTGCACCACGAATTTCCCAACCAACTCTACGGACATGCGAGTGTAGCGGCTCGCGGTGTGGAGTGCGATTGGCATGAGTTCGACGCCCACGTGTCGGCGCGCACCCGCATGGTCGCGCTGAGTACTGTCAACTACACGACTGGGTTGCGGCCTGATCTCAATCGTCTGGTCAAAGATCTACGCAGCCGCGGGATTGTCGTCTATCTCGATGGAACGCAAAGTGCGGGTGCGCTGGAGTTTGATTGCTCTGCCGTCGCGCCGGATTTTTTCGCGGTGGATGCGTATAAATGGATGATTTCTCCGAACGGGGCGTCGTTCATTTATGTGAATCCGGAGATGCGCCGCCGTTTGCCGCCCAACGTGCTGGGCTGGCGGAGCGATAAAGACTGGCGGAACGTCACGCATCTGCACCATGGAGCACCCCGTTATGGCGAGAGCGCCGAGAAGTATGAGCCTGGCATGATGCCGTTCGCGAGCTTGTACGGAATGGACGCGTCGCTGCACCTCTTGGAAGAGATTGGCATCGAGCGGATTGAGAAGCGAGTTTTAGAACTCGCCGATTTGCTGCGAACCGAACTCGGGGCGATGGGAGCGGAGTTCTTTCGGTCGAAGGGTGAGTGTCTGCCTTCGCAAATCGTCACTGCCAGTTTGCCGGGTCTCGATTCGAGCGAGATGGCGAAAAAGCTGGCTGCGCAGAATATCAACATCTCAGCGCGGCGGGCTTATCTGCGAATCTCGCCGCACTTCTATAACAACGAAGATGATCTGGCGGTGTTGCTGGCCGCGATTCGCAAGTTACACTGCTGAACATGTGGCTGCGAGCGGTTTTCGTTCTGGGAGGGTGGGCTGTGTCGATGTCGGCGAGTGCGCCCGTTGGAATTCCGCGAGAGTTAGCAATGGATCGGGCAGCGGCGATTTCGGATCTTCACTACAAACTCTCGTTCGAAATCGAACCACATGCAAGCTCGGCTGCAGGTACTGAAACTCTTCGTTTCGTGTTGTCAAAAGGTGGACCATTGCTGCTCAACTTTCGCGGCGACAATCCACGTGCCCTGCTCATTAACGAGCGACCCACCCTGGTTCAGGTAGAAAACGGACACATTTTATTGCCGGCAGAGTCGCTGCGTCACGGAGAAAATGTAATTAGTCTAGAGTTCGATGCACCCGTTGGACCTTCTGGTAAGGCAATCACGCGATACGAAGACAAAGAGGATGGAAGCGAATATTTCTACACTTTGTTCGTTCCGATGGATGCAAGCGCAGCGTTCCCGTGTTTCGATCAGCCCGACTTGAAGGGAGCAATACATC
>CAVVLT010000003.1:0-213783 GCA_963749105.1 Bryobacterales bacterium
GTCTTATTGGTGACGGCTTCCTGCATGGCTTCCCCTTGATTCGCGGTAATGGATTCCCTGAGCACTTCCGTATATAGACCTAATTTGTCCCGGAAGTAATAGTTGACTGCGGCAACATTGGCGCCGGCGCGTTGACAGATTTCGCGAACTGTAGCGGACTGGAAGCCCTGCTCAGCGAAGACCTCGCCAGCGGCGGCGATCAGCTTAGCGCGCGTGGGATCGTCCTCGGACGCAAGGGGGAGGGATTTCTTCAAAGCGGAGCCAGACATGAAACATAAGTTTAAAACGCCTGTTTAACATTGTCAACAAGTGGCTTTAGAAGCCCTCGATTAGCGCCGCAATCGTTCCGGGTGCAAAGCCTTCCAGACGGTTGTTTACGAAAATGAAGGTCGGCTCGGAGCGCTGTTTTGCGCGTACTAACAAATGGCGCAACGCCGCACGCACCTCGGCATTCGGTTCTCGTACTTCCCGGTAGGGCGAAAAACGACTGACTGCTTCGTCGTAGGTCCGACCCTTCCGCAAGAGCGCCCTGGCCACGGTAAAGGAGGATGTGAAGCTGTCTGGCCTTGCCATTTGTTCCGATAATTCGGGCATTCCGCTCCAGGCATTAAATACATGCGCTACATGATGCTTTTTCAAAATGGCGAAATACTCTGTGTCCAGGAACACAGGCGCGCGAATTTCAACCGCATAAGGAAAACCACGCGAGAGGGAGGAAAAAAAATCGATCGAGTGCGCGGACGAACTCGTCAGAACTCTCGAACGATTTTTGAACTCCTGCGCCGAATTCGAACACGATCACCGCCACACGATCGCGATAGGGCAGCAGCAAATCGAGGAACTGCGTGCGAAAGAATTCGGCATTTAAGAAGCTCGAATTTTTTGCTCCCGAGCGAGGCCCATAACGGGCGAGCTGTGGAAAACTTGGCAGAGTGATTTCCTCGGGTGCTTTGAAGGCAAATTGAAATGGCTGGGGAACTTGTTGAAACAGTTTCCGCCAAAAGGCGCTTGTTGGGAACTGGTAAAACGCAAAATCGCCGCAAACAACCGGGAATGTTTCGGCGTATTCGAGGAGGCATTCCTGATCGAAAAGCTTCTTGGAGAATCTTCCATTTGTTCGGTAGCGTTCAGGCGAATAAATAGATCCGATCCAGCCCTCATACTTCCAAGAGCTACCGCCCAGCAGAATACCTTGTTTCGCCAGACTGAGCAGTTTCTTGGCGAGTTTGTGCTTAAAGCTCTCTTCCGGTTCGGGAAAAAGGGATTGCTGCAAACTTCAGGCTAGCAGTGACTTCTGGCGTGGAACGATGGTCCATGCTGATAGAATTGCGGGCATTGCCCGACGCACTCTGCACGGACGGGTGAGGAACGGATGAGAAACAAATGAGCAAGATTTCCATTCTAGGCGCAGGACTTTTGCTTTGGGGCGCAATGTTGTTCTATTGCATGCCGCACGAGGGCCACCACATCGAGCATGATCTTGCCGGCAATTCGGCGGCGATGCTCGCACGGCATGACATCTCTCCCGGCGGTCTTGAGGGTGTTCTCAAGGTGGATGGACGTGACGTTACGCTGACCGGCTACGAAGGCACGCCGGAAGTGAGTGACGGCACCGTAAAGATGCTGCAGGCTATCTGGGGAGTGCGCAGCGTGCACGCGAAAATTCTGCCGAGACCAGAACCTCCCCAACTGGTAGTGACTCAGCAACAAGCGCATGAGGCAGCCGCTTCCATCACCGGCATTCTCAAACTGCAAAATGTTGAATTCTATAGCGCGAGCGACCGGCTCACACCGCTGGGTCAACGGACACTGGATCAAGTGGCCGGCGTATTGGGCAAATACCCGGGTATGCCAGTTGAAATCGCCGGACACACGGATTCGATGGGAGATGCGGCGAGCAACATGGAATTGAGCAGGAGCCGGGCCGCCGCGGTGAAACAATACCTGATTGCGAAGGGAATCGCGGGAACCAACTTAACTGACGTAGGATTCGGCGCAACGAAGCCGATCGCCAGTAACGCAAGCGCTGCGGGAAGGCAGGAAAATCGTCGAGTGGAATTTCATACCAAGGAGACAAATTAGAAAATGTCTTATTTATTGTGGCAAATCTTTTGGTGCCTGTTGGGCACGGCCCTTCTTTTTCTCGCGCTGGGCTGGCTTTTGCGAGGCTGGTTCAAGAGTAGGGCGAATGACAAGCTGATTACCGACTCAGAGAAAAGCCGTTGGCAAACTTCCTTCGACGGTCTGAAATCGCGGCTTGAAGCTGAAACGGGGCGCAGACTTGCCGCCGAGAAGGCGCTGGAAGATTCCAGAACGCAGCAGGCGAAGATCTCCTCGTTGCTCGATCAGCACACAACCGAAATCAAGACGCTCTCACAGGAATTGACTGTCAAAGGTCAGTCGCTCAGTCAAAGGGATGCCAGCTTAAAACAACTGCAAACCCGCATTGCCGAGCTTGAGTTGCAGCAAAGTTCTTCGCAAGATATGGGAGGAAGTGAGCGCGACGGACTGCTTGCTCAATTGCAAACAATTTCCGCTGAGAACAGCACACTGAGAGAGGAGGCAGCAGCAACGACAACGAAACTGGCGAGCACCGTTGCTGACGGTGCCGAGGTGGCAACACTCCGCGCACGCGTGACCGATCTAGAACCGAAGCTTGCAGCCACGGACGCCGAGCTTGGAAAACTGAAGCTTTATGTCTCTGAGATGGAACCAAAGCTTACCGCATTTGCATTGGAAAACGGCAAACTCAAGTCGCAGGTTTCGGAACTGACTCCCAAGCTAGCCATGGCGGCCGCAGCGGGAGCGGAAGTGATCGCATTGAAGGCCCAAGTGGCCCAACTGGAGCCGCAGGTTTCTAAGTTCCAGACCTCGGATACGGAGTTAAGCACGCTGCGTGGTCAGCTGGCAGATCTGCAACAGAGGTTGCAAGCTTTTGCCGTGGAGAATCAGAACCTTAAGGATCAACTGGTTGAGCGAGACACCCAACTTCCTGCGGTGGGTAGCGAGGTCTCACTTCTCAAGTCGAATATCGACGATCTAGAAAGCAAGCTTGCCCAGGTGCAAGCGACTGACTCCGAGTTAGTGGAACAAATCCATGCGTGGGAGGCTCGCTACTCGACAACAGTGGCACAGAAGGATGCGGAACTGTCCCAATGTCGCAGCCAGGTCGCGGAGCTGGAGCAACACGGGAGACCTCAGACGATGCAGCAGCAAGCGTCTCCGAAAGTGGAACGCGACGATCTAAAGAAAATTTACGGCATCGGACCGGTACTCGAAAAGCGGCTTAACGATCTAGGAGTTTATTTCTTCCGGGAAATTGCCATGTGGACAAAAGAAGACATCTTGCGTTACGAGGAACACTTGAAAGAGTTCCGGGATCGTATCGAACGAGACCACTGGGTCGAGGGTGCTAGCGAAGCGCACTTCAAGAAATATGGCGAGAGGTTAGAGAAGACCAACAGCGCCAGCGCTTAGCAAGTTCTGGTCAAAGCTAAAAGCTTTTGAACAGTTTGCCAATTGCGAGTAGAAACTACGGTTCGGAGGATTTTGTCGAAGCTGTAGGTTGCCATTTTCGAGCGGCCGCTTCCGTAGGGTAAATACAGGAAAATCTCCTTGCCACGAACGGAGAATGCTTCCTCGCCTACGCAGGGAGGATTGAGGTTCACGACGTCCGTCACGTTTGGCTCGTTCGCGAGGAACATCACGTGCGAGTGTTCGGTGGGAAACGGATTGTTCTTAGTGACAGCAAGGAGTTCGGCTGCAGTGCGCAGGATGGCGGTTGTTTCGAAGCCGAAGTCGTGCTTGATCTGAGCCTTCAGCTTGGCGGCGAAACCAGAAGCAGCCTTGGCGCCGGCTCGAAATACAATGTTGCCACTTTGAATGTAAGTTTGTACATCTCTACAGCCCTGCAACTCACATAAGGTGCAGAGTGCTTTCATCGGCAGAATGTTTTTGCCACCTACATTAACTGCGCGTAAGAGAGCAACATAAGTTTCCATCAACCCCGTCCTATAAATGGCATGTTGGTTGCCATGACGGTGATGAATTGTACGTTCGCGTCTAATGGGAGGTTGGCCATGTAGACAACGGCGTCAGCGACATGCTTTACATCCATGCGAGGCTCAATGAGTGTTCCGCCGTTTGCCTGCGGGACACCGGCGGCCATGCGCTCGGTCATCTCGGTGGCGGCGTTACCAATGTCGATCTGGCTGCAAGCGATGTTGAACGGTCTCCCATCGAGTGAGATGCTGCGAGTGAGTCCAGTGATAGCGTGCTTGGTTGCGGTGTAAGGAGCAGAATTGGGACGTGGCACATGCGCGGAGATAGAACCATTGTTGATGATCCGCCCGCCTTGGGGAGATTGCGTTTTCATCAGTCGCATAGCGTGCTGGGCACAGAGGAACGATCCGGTGAGATTCACATTTACGACGGCAGTCCACTGATCAAAGGTGAGTTCGTCCATGGGAATCCCGGGTGCGCCCATGCCAGCGTTATTGAACAAGACATCTAAACGACCAAAGTTCTCTTTCGCGACTGTGAACAAATGCTCCACTTGGACTGGCTGAGTGACATCGCAAGGGATAGCGAGCATCGACAGCGAGTTTCCGCGCGTGCGCTCCAGCTCAGCGGCCCGACGGCCCGCCAACACGACCTTGTATCCAGCAGTGTTCAGTCCTAAAGCAACGGCTCGGCCAATGCCACTGCCGGCGCCTGTGACCAGAGCTACTCTATCCGGCATCTAGGAGATCAACTTTTTTACAACGTTGCCGGAAACGTCGGTCAGGCGGAAATCCCGCCCCTGGAACCGATAGGTCAGTTTGGTGTGATCGATACCCATTTGATTCAAGATGGTAGCGTGTAGGTCGTGCACGTCTACGGGGTCGTTTTCGATGTTGTAACCGAGTTCGTCGGTGCTGCCGAGTGTGATGCCTGGCTTGAAACCGCCGCCAGCAACCCACATGGTGAAGGCGCGCGGATGATGGTCGCGGCCTAGGAATTTCGAGCGGTTGCGAGCTTCGTTCATTGGAGTACGACCGAATTCTCCGCCCCAAACGACGATGGTGCTGTCCAAAAGGCCGCGTTGCTTGAGATCCTGAACAAGCGCCGCCGCCGCTCGATCTGTTTCTTCGCAGAGGGATGGCAAGCGGTTCACAATGTCGTCGCGACTATTGGTGCCGTGATTGTCCCAACCGCGATGATAGAGCTGGACGAATCGGACGCCCCGCTCCACTAAGCGGCGCGCTAAGAGGCAATTATTGGCGAAGGACTTCTTTCCTGGTTGCGTTCCGTAGAGCTCATGAATGTCCGCTGGCTCTTCGTGAATGTTCACCAATTCGGGAACGCTCGACTGCATCTTATACGCCATCTCGTAAGAGGCGATGCGGGTGGCTATTTCGGGATCGCCATTGGCGGCGAGATGCTCTTCGTTCAGGGATTTCAATAGGTCGAGAGAGTCGCGTCGGGCTTTGGGAGAAACACCTTCGGGGTTGGTCAGGAAGAGAACGGGATCTCCCTGCGAGCGGAACTCAACACCTTGATAGACCGATGGGAGGAATCCGCTTCCCCAACAAGCTTTGCCACCGTCGGGTTGATTTTCTCCCGATACTAGAACCACGAAGCCGGGGAGATCTTTGCACTCACTTCCCAGGCCATAGGTCATCCAGGAACCCATGCTGGGCCTGCCAATGATTTGGAAGCCAGTGTTCATGAAGATCTGCGCCGGCGCGTGGTTGAACTGCGTAGTGTGCATAGAGCGGATGATGGTTATCTCATCCACTATTTTTTTCAAGTGCGGGAGTAACTCGGAGATCTCCGCTCCCGACTGACCGCAGCGCGTGAATTCGAACGGAGATCCCAATAGCTTAGGCTTGCCTTTGATGAAGGCAAAACGCTCGCCTTTAACAAACTCGTCGGGGATGTTTTGGCCGTCGTATTTCTGCAGTGTCGGCTTCGAATCCAAGAGGTCGACCTGAGAAGGCGCCCCGGCCATGAAGAGATAGATGATGCTCTTTGCTTTGGCCGGGAACATCGGACCTTTGACGGCGGGATTGTCGGCAAGGAGATTAGGGTTGAGAACGCTGCCGAGTGCCGCCGTTCCGATGCCGAAGCCCGCCTGCCGGAAGAAGTGGCGGCGGGTTGAAGCCTTTAGGAGTTCTTGTGATAATTGTTTTTCGTGATCCATGCGATTACTCCTTTGTTAAGGCCTCGTCCGTGTTTAGGAGGACGTTGGCAACCATGGTGAGAGCAGCCAATTCCCGCTCGGGGCCTCGCTGGTGCGCCGCCAGTTGTTCTTTGTAAAACTCACTCACTTTGGCTAACTCGGTAGGCGTAGGTTTGCGGGAGACGGTCACTCGATACCCATAGTTGATGCGATCTTCTAATGTTGCGCCGCCTTCCGAGGCGAGGCGTTTCGCCAGCGCACGGGCGGCATTGAAGAAATAGGGATCGTTCAAGCTGGTCAATGCTTGCAGCGGAGTATTGGTGCGCACGCGTCTGACAGTGCAGAACTCCCGACTCGGCGAATCATACGTGACCATACTCGGATATGGGGCGCTTCTCCGAATGAAGGTATACACGCTACGCCGGTATTGATCTTCGCCTCTGCTCTGCACCCATTTGTCGTCGCTATATGGGATGTCCCAGACGCCCTCGGGTTGATAAGGGAAGACGCTAGGGCCGTACATCTTGGCGCTCAGCAAACCGCTCTCTGCGAGGACGATATCGTGAACCATCTCCGCTTCAACTCGAAAGCGTGGACCGTGCGCGTAAAGGCGGTTGTAAGGATCGCGCGAAGCCAACTCCTGAGATACATGTGAATCTTGCCGATAGGTTGCCGACATGACCATCAGCTTCTGTATTTTCTTCATGCTCCAACCCTGGCGGATGAACTCAGTCGCGAGCCAATCCAAGAGTTGCGGATGGGAGGGAGGTTCGCCCTGACTGCCGAAGTCCTCACTCGTTTCCACAATGCCGCGGCCGAAAATCGTCTCCCAAAAGTGATTAACCGCGACGCGCGCGGTCAGGGGATTATCCTCACTCACCAGCCACTGCGCCAAGCCTAGACGGTTGGGCATGGCGTCACGCGGTAGTGGATTCAAAGCGGAGGGAACATCGGCATACACGAGTTCGCCGGGGCTGGTAAACGCGCCCCTCTCTCGGAGGTAAGCGGCAGGTCTCGCAAAACCTTGCCGTTCTCGCATGATCATAGCGGTCGCTATGCCGAGTTTGTCGAGAGCCTTCTTTAAACTCGCGAGTTGTGTGCGGGTGGCATCGAGCGAAGGCGCGACCAAACGATAGGCGGCAGCGAGCTTATCGTTTTCTTCCGCGGTTCGTGCCTGAGCCGGTTTATCGAGGACGCTGCGCAATCCGGCAGGAAGTTGCACAATAAAGGCCGGATCTGGCAGCGCGGTCACTGACAAACGGAACCTCCCAACATTGCGTGAGGTTTTGCGCATTTCGTGCCGGAGAGTGAAAGTCAGGGCGCTGCCGGAGTGAATCTCGGTGACATCGCGCGGTTCAAAGACAACCTGGCGGCGCCAATTGTTGTTATCGCCCGCGTCAATCGCCCAACCGGAAAGCTGAACTCCTTTTTTGGTGACAATGCCCTTCGCGGAGTATCCTTCTTGTGATTCATCGGCGATAGAGGATTTCCAGATGACGGGCTTGCCGTCCACCTGCATTTCGAAATCGCTTAGAAAGAAGTTGCCATCGGGATCGCGGCCGGGTCCTCCTTTCGGCAAACTCGGATCAGGGAGCACCTCGATACGAACTCCCATCAACTTATTGAGATCTGTCCTGGCGGCGAATTTGTAAGTGTCGGCCTGCGGATTTTTGCCCGAGGCGAGAATGGAACCGTCTGGTTGTGTGGTAAGACTCGCACCGCCCACTGACTCAACGTTCACAGCCTTCAGTACCTTCCAGCGAGCTTCGCTGCTAGCCATTTCCTTCTCCCAAGACTGCTGAGCGATATCCAGCTGCGGTGTTTGAGTGTCGAGTGCCGACTGCAGTTGTGCCATTTGAGCGCGAAGCTCCTGGCTCTTTTTATCCTGCTCGGGAGTGGGCAGCGCTAGCTCGGGCTCTGACATGAAGTAGTCGCCAGCGCCAGCCTTCTTATGTTCCGCGTTGCTGAAGAAGGCGATCATGCGGTAGTAATCTTTTTGGGGAAACGGATCGAATTTGTGGTTGTGGCACTGGGCGCAACCGAGAGTGGAACCCAACCAAACGGATGCGGTTGTGTTGACCCGATCAACCAGACTGTACCAGTAGTATTCATCCACATCGATGCCGCCCTCCTGGTTGAGCATAGAGTTGCGATGAAAACCAGTGGCGATCAATTGATCTTTGGTCGGATTGGGCAACATGTCTCCGGCAATCTGTTCAATGGTGAACTGATTGAAGGGCATGTCCGCATTCAATGAACGGATGACCCAGTCGCGGTATTCCCAGGCGACCCGCGGATTGTCTTTTTCGTAGCCGTTGCTATCCGCGTAACGCGCTAAATCGAGCCAGGGACGAGCCCACCGTTCGCCGTAACGGGGTGAAGCTTGCAGGCGGTCGACTAACTTCTCATAGGCGTCGGGAGTTTGATCGGCGACAAAGGCATCTACCTCCGCGGGCGTGGGAGGAAGACCGATCAGATCCAGATAGACACGTCGAATCAACGTCGGTTTGGACGCTTCGAAAGAGGGCTTGAGACCTTCCGATTCGAGTTTGGCCAGGATGAAGTTGTCGATCGGATTGCGGCACCAAGTGGCATCCTTGACGGAAGGGAGATCTGGAACCAGAGGTTTGACATAGGCCCAGTGCTTCTTCGGTTTAACGGCGGCGATCGGAGTGGTTGAATCGGGGCCGGGTGCACCCGCAAGGATCCACGCGCGGATGGAATCGATTTCCTTGGAAGAGAGTGCGGGACCCCCATAAGGCATCATGGGACGTTCTTGCGCCTGTAAGCGGCGGAGCAAGCGACTGCTATCGGGTTTACCAGGAACGACGATCTTGCCAGAGTCACTACCTTTCAAAATTGCGGTCAATGAGTCGAGACGGAGTCCGTTTTGTTGAACGTCAGGGCCGTGACACGCGTAGCAACGGGCAGCGAGGATCGGACGGACGGCAGAGGCAAACTCAGGAGAGTCGGCAGCTTTGACTGCGGCTGAAGACGCGACACTCGCGGCGCCGGCGCTGCTCAAGTCTCCTTGATCGATCCAAGCTCGAATGACTTTTACTTGAGCATTGGAAAGCGGATCGCCACCCATCGGCATGCGTTGGGCGTCGGTAAGACCTAAAATTCGCTTGACTAAGATGCTGTCGGAACTTTTACCAGGGATGATGGCGGGGCCGGAACTACCGCCTCGCAAGATGCCCGCCTCGGAACCAAGTTGCAGTTTTCCCATGGCGGCGTCGCCCAAGTGACATTTGGCGCAGGCTTGTTGAAAAATGGGGAGAATGTCTTTGTCGAAAACGAATTTGGGCTGTTGAGCATGCAAAACACGGAAAAAAAACAGCAACAAGACTGCACTTCGATAACCTGACATGAGGGTATGTGTTGAGTGTATCGAAAATAGCTCAACAGGGTGGGGCTGAATACGCGTATGTTGCCATTTTGAAAAGAAATGGCGGAAGAAAGAAGATTGGGTTGGCGAAGAAAAGGCGTTTTTTGCAAAACGGAACGTTGATCGCCTGTATCCGAACGGGTAAGCAGCTCCGAGACTGCTCACCCCCTTAGACGGATCCGGTCGCGATGAAACCGGCGGAGATCGTACTTGGTAGTGCGGTTTTAAGCAGAAGCGTTTCACTGGGCAGGAAAAAAATAGCTAAACTCCTGCTACTTTGGAACTAATGTTGACGACTGCCTTAAAACGTATCGCGCCACCGAAGCGGCTCATTTTCGGTCCTGGACCATCGATGATCGATCCGCGTGCCTATGAAGCAATGGGCCAACCACTTACCGGCATTCGCGATCCATATTTCTTATCGGTTATCGCTGAGATACAGACTGGATTGCGGGAAGTGTTGGGAACCAGAAACGAGAAGACTTTTCTGATTCCCGGCAGCGGTTCCGGCGGCATGGAGGCGGCGGTCGGAAATTTCGTGAGTGAGGGCGCGAAATTAGCGGTATTTAGTGCCGGTCACTTCGCCGATCGGATCGCGATTATGGGTGAACGGCAGCGCGCGCAGGTGGTTCGCTGTACGAAGGAATGGGGCGAAGTTTTCACACAGGAAGAAGCCTCCGCATTCATTGAAAAAGAAAGGCCAAACGCAGTCTCTTTCGTACAAGCAGAAACTTCGACAGGAGCCTACCAATCGGGTAGAGCCATCACGGCCGCAGCGCATGAAGCAGGTGCACTGGTAATTGCCGATTGTGTCACCTCTATGGGCGCAATGCCGGTGGAGATGGACTCGGTCGGTATAGACATCGCTTATAGCTGCTCGCAGAAAGGGTTGAGTTGCCCGGCGGGTTTGTCTCCCATTTCTGTTTCACCGAGGGCTTGGGAGTGGCTGGAGAAGAGGCCGGATAATCCGGCAACGTGGTATCTGGATTTGCGTTTGCTTGCGAAGTATTTTGAAGAGCCGCATGTTTACCATCACACGCCGTCGCCGCCGCTGTATTACGCTATGCACCAAGGGTTGGCGGTAATTGAAGAAGAAGGTTTGCGAGAGCGCTGGGAGCGGCACCGGATGGTAGGACAGAAGCTCGCTACTGAACTGGCGAAGCTCGGTTTTGAGTTGTTAGTCAAAGATCCGGCGCAAAGAATCTGGCACCTAACCGTTGTTGTGCCTCCCAGGCACATCGATGAAGCCAAACTGCGGGAGCGGTTGATGAGCGAATACGGAATTGAAATCGCGGGTGGACTTGGCAAGTTGGCGGGAAAGATTCTGCGCATCGGCACGATGGGTCCGCTAGCGACGGAAGAGCAAGCTGAGTTTCTGCTCGAGGCGATTTCGGCTTCCATATAGCATGCTCGCACTGAACGTAGGTTCCAGGAAAATAGAACTGGTGGAGGGTGACATTACCGACATTGCCGTGGATGCGATCGTCAACGCCGCAAATTCCGAATTAGCCGGAGGGGGCGGCGTGGACGGAGCGATCCATTCGGCGGGTGGGCCTGAGATTATGCGCAAGCTCAATGAGATTCGAGCGCATCGAGGTTTTCTGCCAGCCGGCCAAGCTGTGGCTACAGGGGCTGGTTTACTGCCGGCCAGGTTTGTCTTTCATGCGGTCGGGCCGATATACCGCGACGGCAACCGCGACGAACCACGCAAGTTGGAGTCTTGCTACGCCACTTGCCTGGACATGGCGGCGCAGCGCCAGCTTGAGAGCGTGAGCTTTCCATCTATCAGCACAGGTGTTTATGGCTATCCGCTGTTGGCCGCCGCACAGATCGCGCTGGGGACGGTGACGCGCTGGCTGACGGCGCACAAGGGAACGGTCAAGCTGGTGAAGCTGGTGCAGTTTGGCGCAAGCGATCACCGCGTTTATTGCGATGCTGCTCGCCGGATGCACGCAGGGGCGGCTGGCGCGGCTTGCAGTTAGAATGTAGGAGCAGGATGCAAGTTCTCGAAGCCGGAAAAAACAAATATCTGCTGTTGGAGCTGGACCCGGAATCCATCGGCACCATCGCGCGCCAAGCAGGCTTTGATTTCAAGATAGACGATAGAGACCGCGTGTTATCGCTGGATCTTACGGCAACGGACAGGCAAGCGCCACTGTTACTGTTCGATGCGGCTGATCCCGGGAATCTGGGATGGTTTTCGCGATGCCAGTTTTATGTCGACGGTAAATCGGGCAGTGTTTTGCAGACGCCGCTCTGGCTGGCCAATCAGCGGGATCGTGCAGGACGGATGCTGACACATTCCGTGCGCGTGCAGATCGCCAAAGAATTACCGGGCACCTTTCGCATGCCGGGCAAACAACCTGTTTCGGAACAGGTGGTGTATGCGGTTTTCTTCAACTTGCTTAACGCGTTGATGAATACGGGCGTTGGGGTCTGCGGGGGGCCAACGGTGAAGCCGCTGGCGGGCCGCACTGAAACCGTGGGACCGAAGAACTAGCGGCGTAGTTTTGGACTAAATCCAAGCGCGCGCTTTGACGCCGCTATACCGGAGCAAGTCTCGCTATTGACACGTTTCGCGCAACGTACGAGTGGACGGTCGAAGAAGTGTTGGCGGAAGGGCAGTCACAATTTGGTTGGCCTCCCGCCGCTGTGCGGTGTTTGCGAACTCCGCTCCTTCACAGTCACGGCTCGGAAAACCTACTGAGCGCTAGGCTTCAGCGGCTATCGGTACAGCCACGGACACAGGCTTACTCTTGCTTCCCGGGGGACGGCCGCGGCGCTTCGGTTCCGTCGAATGGCCATTGCCGTTCAAGTCTTCTAAACCTTCTTCGAGAATGAGCGAAGCATTGGCCGGGTCTTTCAGCCAAGCGGGCGGACGGCCACGACGACGACCTCGACCGCGGGCCAGCCGTTCTAACGTCAGAATCGCCTCTTCTATTTGCTCACGCTCAAGCCGAAGCTCGGCGAGCATCTTATCAACGTCCAAAATGTCAGACCTCCCAGAACTGTCTTTGTTCGTCAGTGGCAAGGATTTAAGCAGAAGAATGAACTTCCCTCAAAGCACATGATTTAGACGAAGTTTACAGTTTGTATGGGACGAATTTCAAGGTAAGTGTAGTTTTAAGAAACTGTATTAGTCCTAGAACCAAAGGCGTATTACCGTCGATTTTACGAATTAGGTTCTGGCTATGCGGTTTTTCCAGAAATAATAAAACGGTACTCCCAAAGCCATTAGAACCAGTCCCATAAGCGATTCACGCGGACGCGTTTGTAGGGTGCTAACCAGCAGGAAAGCGGCCACTGCGACAAAGAGTACTGGCACGATTGGATATCCAAGGGTACGGTACGGGCGCGGTAAGTCGGGTAGCTTTCTGCGTAATACAAATACAGAAAGAGTGGTCATTAGGTACAAAATCCAACTTCCGAATATCACAAAATTGTAAAGGTCGTCGAACCAGCCGCTGAGTACCACCACGGAAGACCAGAGGCAGAGCATGATAACGGAATTGCCGGGCGTCAAGAATTTTGGATGTACTCTGGCTGCCGCTTTGAAGAAGAGTCCGTCGCGTGCCATGGCGTAGGGGACACGCGAGCCAGTCAAAATCGAACCGTTCAGGGCGGCAAAAATCGAGATGAGAACGGCGATCGAAACGGCGGCAGCGGCGGAATGGCCATAGAGGTGGGCCATCATGTTAGCCGCTAGTCGATCCGAACTCGCGACTTCCGCTGGTGTAAGGACATAGAAATAAGCGACGTTGATGAGAAGGTAGATGCCGATAACGGCCAACGTTCCGAGAATAAGAGCGCGCGGAAGATTGCGACCCGGTTCTTTGATCTCGGAGGAGACCATACTGACGTTGTTCCAGCCGTCGTAAGCCCAAAGCGCGCTGACCATGGCGGCAAAGAATCCGGCCACGCCGCCAACGCTGGGAATGTGCTGATTCAAATGCGAGAAGTCTCCTTGGCCGGAGAACAAACCGATAGCGATGATGGCGCAGATCAAGGCTACTTTTACGCCGGTGACCAAGACTTGCAGGTTGCCACCCACGCGGACACCGACGTAATTCACGCCCGCGAGAATGAGGATGACACCGATGGCCACCAACTGACCGTAATGAATTTCAAAGCGCGTGTGATTGGGGCCAATCATCCAGGGAGTGACAACCACCGGTTGAGCCAAGATCGGCAGGAAGACCGTAAGGTATGTATAGAATCCGGCGGCGAGAGTAGCAATCGAACCGCTTTTGGCGACGGAAAATTGGGTCCAGCCATAGAGGTATCCCCAAAAGGGTCCATAGGCTGCGTTCAGATAAACGTATTCACCACCCGCTTCAGGCATGGCCGCCGCGAGTTCTGCGTAGGTGAGCGCGCCGAACAGGCTCAGTAAACCCGCCACGACCCAGACGACGAACAACATTTTGACGGAGCCGAGTTTGGCGATCATACTGGTGGGCACCAGGAAAACGCCGCTGCCAATCACCGTACCGATGACAATAGACGCGGCGCTCCACAAGCCGAGTACGCGTTGTAGCGAAGGCTTCGCTGAGGTTGCCGGAAAGTTAGACGCCATATATTTTGAATGCCGTTAATTGCTGTCCGATGCCGGTGCCGACTTCGGGCAGAACAAAGCTGGCAACATAGCCAACCGCAAACGTTGAGAGGGAACCTATCAAAACGTACCACGTGTAAGCCACTTGAGTGCGGAAAAGCAAAGTGACTAAAAAGCCTGCGCTCATGCCTGCAATGGCGGCCCATTCTCCAGGCTTCTTGGTGAGGACCCCGAGTAAAAAGACGCCCAGCAGACTGCCGTAGAGCACAGACGCAATGGACAAGCCGGTCTCTAGAACGCTGCCCCAATGGCGCGCCGCTAAGCCGACGGAGAAAAGGATGACACCCCACGCAATGGTGGACCAGCGGGCGAGTTGCAGGAGACGCACTTCGGAGGTTTGTGGCCGCAGAGGCCGCCAGAAATCCATGATGGTGGTGGAGGAGAGGGCGTTTAAGGCGGCACTCAGATTCGACATGGCTGCGGCGAGGATGGCCGCGATGACGAGGCCTGCTAGGCCGACAGGCAAGTGATTCCAGACGAATTCGGGGTAAGCGCGGTCAAGCGATTTCGGAGGCAACTGGCCGGTGTCGTGATCGTAGACGAAGAGCAGCACGCCGATCAGCAGGAAGAGCGAGAACTGGAAGAAGACGACGAACCAACTGGAAAACAGGGCGAGGCGGCTTTCGCGGAGATTGCGCGCGGCCAGCAAACGCTGGACCAGAAGCTGCTCGGTGCCATGGCTGGCGGTGGTGAGGAAAGTGCCGCCGATGAGTCCGGCCCAGAAGCTGTACTTGGTCAGGAAGAACTGCCTGGTGAAGGCGACGTGGAAATCGAAGAGTTTGAATTTGTGCGCGGCGTCACCGAGGGCGGCGGCATGCGTCCAGCCCCCTGGAATCAATCGCAGAATGAGAAAAAAGCTGACGAGTGCGCCGCCGACGTAGAGGAACATCTGCACGACGTCGGTCCATATCACAGCGGTCATGCCACCTTCGAAGGTATAAAAGAGCGTGAGGCAAACGATCACGGCGATTGAGACCACCTCGATGTTCGCCGCCGGGAAAATACCGGTGAGGCTACTGCCGAGCACAACCGAGACCACGAGCGACACGGCGAAGACGCGGACGCCCTCCGCTAAGGCACGCAAAATCAGAAAGAGTCCCGCCGTAAACTTGCGGATGTGCGGACCGAAGCGTCTGCCCATCAATTCATAGGCTGTGTACATCTCGCCGCGAAAGTACTGTGGCAAGAACAAGAGAGAGATGACGAAGCGCCCCAAGAGGTAACCCATGATCAATTGGAGAAAAGTGAAATTGCCGGCAAAGGAGATGGCGGGCGTACCGATTACGGTGAGCGTGCTGGTTTCGGCGGAGACGATGGAGAAGGAGATGGCCCACCAAGGGGCGCCACGGCCGCCGAGGAAGTAGTTCTTCACGGAGGCATTACGTTCCTTGAAGCGCGCCCCAAACCAGGTAATAAAAATCAGGTAGCAGACGATCACCGCCAAGTCGGCTATACGCATGGTTTCACGCAGAGAGGAAAGGGGATGATAGCATGCGTGGTAGGTTACGCTAGTTTAACGGAAGACGCTGGAACAGGCTATGACAGTACCGCATCCAACGTCATAGAAACAAGAAATATGATAGATAGTGTTGCAGGGCCACGACAGTGTTCGTTATACTCCGGCTTTGTGATGCGCGTAATTTTGATGGTTACGGATTTTGTCTGCCAAGTTGCAAAGGACTGTAGTCTAGCCTTCGGCGAGTAGAGAAACCGCAGAAGCATTCGAATTTGAAGAGTTTTTAAATTATGAAGAATTCCTCTGGGGAGGTTATTGTGGATTTTTGCTTTCGAAGGGCCGGACGGATATTACTTGCAGCCGGCGCCCTAGTTTTGGTACCAAGTTTCGTAACGGTTCCCAGCGCGAAAGCGCAGGGGCAGGCGACTGCGGGCCAGAAGAATTGGAAGGACCGCGACGAATACGACGCCTTCCAGAAGGTGCAGCAGGCGACCGATATGAAGGTTCGCCTGGAAGCCCTGAAGGCTTGGGAAGACAAGTATCCGACTTCGGACTTCGTCGGCATGAGGAATCAGTACTATTTGGATACTTTGTCCAAACTTGCGCAGACTGATCCGGCGCAGCGCCAAGCACTTCTGAATAAGGCGCAAGATGCCCTAAAGACCGACCCGAAGAATGCGAACACCCTTTATATGATTTGTTTGTGGGGGCCGATCCAGGGTGGAGCGAATCCTTCTCCTGACTTGGTAAGCCAGGTTGAATCGGCTGCCCATACGTTCTTGTCAGTGGCAGACGATGCGTTCTCCGCAGCCAACAAGCCAGCGAACCTACCCGACGCCGATTGGCAAAAAGCGAAGGTGGCTCGTATAGCGAAGGCACACCAAGCACTGGCTTGGGCCGCCGCTTCGAAGAAGGACTACGCTACAGCAGAGAACGAATATAAAGAGAGCTTGACCGTTTACCCAGACGATGGGCCGACAGCTTCGCAGTTCGGCCGAATGCTTTATGAAGAGAAGGATCCAAAGAAGGTTCCCGACGCCCTCTTTGAATACGCACGAGCCGGCCAGTACAGTGGTCCGGGCGCTAGCCTTCCCGCTACCGGGCGTCAACAGGCGCTGGATTTCTTTAACAAGCTCTATAAGAATTATCACGGTGGCGACGACGGCAAAGATCAGGTTTTAGCGGAAGCCAAAACGTCTGCCGTTCCTCCTGCTGGTTTTACCATCACGAGCATCGAAGCCAAGATGAATGCCGATGCCGAAGCAACTAATGCGCGCATCAAGTCCGACCCGGCTTTTGGACTTTGGTATACGGTGAAGTTCAATCTGACTGGCGACAATGGACCGGCCTACTTTGCAAGCAGCGTGAAGGACACCGAACTGCCGGGTGGCGCGAATGGCGTCAAGGCGTTCAGTGGTACGATCTTGTCGGTAGAACCGGCCGATAAGCCGACGAAAGTTACCGTTGGTGTGGAAGATCCAACCAAGGCCGATGCTACCTTGCTCTTCACCACAGCGATCCCGACAGCCGCGCTTAGCAAGATCAAGGTTGGCGAAAAGATTGAATTTACTGGCGTGGCGGAAAGCTTCACCAAAGATCCATACATGTTGACCTTCAAAGATCCCGAGGTTCCGGGGGTTGAGCTTGCTCCTCCACCGGCCCGCAAGACGCCGGCGAGAAAGCGCAAATAAAGTTCAAACAGCGAAAGGGCCATGGAGAATTTGCTCTCCATGGCCCTTTTGTTTTGCTGCCCAAAAAACTACATCTTATAGCGGCCTAAATCCTCGTCGTTCAGACCTTCCAACCACTTGCGCAATTCTTCGTCGTTCACTTTTTCCGAAACGGTCGCGGAATTCTTTGAAGTCTGTAGAACTTTATCATCTACAAAAATCGGGCAATCGTGACGGAGCGCCAGCGCCAGTGCATCACTGGGCCGCGAATCGACACTCATGAGACGACCTTCGCGTTCAAGCCAGATTAAAGCGTAGAACGTATCGTCTTTCAGCTCACTCACCACTACTTTCTTGATTGAAGTCTCCAAGCCCATCAACAGAACTTTGATGAGATCATGTGTCATCGGACGAGGAGTGGACACCTTTTCAATCTCTAAGGCGATTGCGTTGGCCTCATAAATTCCGACCCAGATGGGCAACACGGCATCGCCACTCATGTCTTTCAAGACGACGATGGGCATGTTGGTCATAGGGTCCATCATGAGACCACGAATTTTCATTTCTACTTCCAAAAGAACCTCCAGTCCCTTAACTACAAGTTACTGCAAAACAGTTTCGCCAGCGAGACTGTTGGGCGACGCACGGGTAACGAGAACGTCGAGATATTGGCCGGTCAGCGTTTTTGCACCAGCGGGCGCAGGCAATTGAGCATCCGTAAAGTTCAGCGTTTTGTGCTGACTAGTGCGGCCAATCCACTGATTCGTAGCAAGGTTAAAGCCTTCTACCAGCACATATTCCTGCTTGCCGACGTAGCGTGCATTGCGGCGGATTTGAATGGAACGCTGCTGTTCCGACAACAAGGTGAAGCGGCGCGTGATCTCTTCTTCGGGGATATGATTTTCGTACTGCAAAGCGGAGGTATTCGGACGCTTCGAATATTTGAAGATGAACATGGCGTCGTATTCCACTTCGCTGATCAGGCGCACGGTTTCGCGGAATTCGGCATCGGTCTCACCTGGAAAGCCGACGATGATGTCGGTGGTAATGGCGATGTCGCGGCACGATTTCTTGATCCATTCGATACGGCGCATATACTCGTTGCGCGTGTATAGACGCTGCATACGCTGCAAGACAGTGTCAGACCCGGATTGTACAGGCAGGTGCACGTGGTTACAGAGCGTTTCGTTCTGGTCAAGGGCATCGATAATGCTCTTGCCGAAATCCCGGGGATGGGAGGTAGTGAACCGCACACGCCGCAGACCCGCAATTTTGCCGGTCTCCTCCAACAGCTTGGCGAAATCCCAGCCGGCAGCCGATGGATCGCGGTAACTGTTGACGTTCTGCCCCAACAACTGCACTTCGCTGTATCCCAGTTCGGCAAGAGAACGGGCTTCGCGCATCACGCTCTGGCTGGTGCGGCTGCGCTCGGGGCCGCGGGTAAATGGCACCACGCAATAGGCGCAGGCTTTGTCGCAGCCTTCAATAATGGTGATGTAAGCACGATGGGGATTGTCGCGTGCTGTGAAGGGCGTATCGAAGGGATCGGGCGAAGCAAGGCTCAGCCCGGTGACCCGGCGATTGCCGGCCTCCAGTTGAATCAGCATTTCCGGCAGCTTGGTATAGCTCGCCGAACCGGCAACGAGGCTCACGTGCGGCGCGCGCTCGAAAATGCGCTCTCCTTCTTGCTGTGCCACGCAGCCGAGCACGCCAAAGATCTTGCCCTTCCCTGCCCTCTTGAATTGATCGAGCCGGTGGAAAACCTTTTGCTCGGCTTTGTCGCGTATGCTGCAGGTGTTGTAGAGGACCAATTCGGCGTCCGCTACTTCTTGCACTTGTTGATAACCCTTTTCGACGAGAGTGCCCACAACTTTTTCGGAATCGTGGGCGTTCATTTGGCAGCCGAAAGTTTCGATATAGAAAGTCTTCATTTCACCTCCGACCGCAAACGGACGTCTTGGCTATCCATGGAGAATGCGCATGGCCCAGCCGATGCCGAACAGCGCCGCCATAAAGCATCCGAAGCAATAAAAGCCATAACGCAGACGTTCTTCGTCGGTTTTCTTGGTCACCAAACCAAGAATTACGCTACAAACCAAAGCGAAGAGCAGGGTGGTTTCGAAATGATCAAGTTTCATGGCTTAGTCCTTTTGACGCGTGCAGATTTCGTAAGCATCTACCATTGCGAGAATGTTCAACAGCCCGGCGGCGACGATAAATTTTGAGCCGTAATCAGGCGAATAGCCGGCCACATCGGGCGGGCCGTAACCCATGAAGGATGCGACGAAGTAGAAGATGCCGGAGGCGAGGTCCCCGAGATATCCACCAAATTGAATTAACCGCGAAAGGATATCACCGGTATCAACAGGATGAAATAGCGGGCCGCGCATCGCGACTCCTGCGAGAAATGTAACCAGGACCGTAGCAAATACAATTGCTCCACGCCCCTTTCGTCCTAGCAGGAAGTGTCCGGCGCCCGGGATGAACCAAGCGAGAGGAATCAATGCAATCGGCGACTGAAGAGGTTTGCTCGAAGCGGCGGTGACCGCATTAGCTGGCATCCTTTCAGTTTATCGCGCCTCTTCGGGAGGTATCAGAAATGCAACGCGCTGGCTCACTGAGCCGACCAGACTTTTTTGTGGCGGCTCACTCACAAGGTCGGCGATCAACTCGCGCACGAGGCTCACTTGATTGGGTTTGAGAATCAGATAGCGGCATTTGCCGTTGGCGTTAGGTGTGAATACTGTCACGGCCTTATCGCCTAAGGTTACGTTGCCGGGGGCTGACAAATCGAAATAGCCACGCTCGGGGCGGATAGCGTCGAGCACGGCGGTGGAATCCCAATTGGGGTGGTCTTCCGGTTTGCCGACATACACCTTATAGGCTTCAACCACCGGATGATTTGCGGTCCATGCGAAATCTTTTTCGATGCTCTCCATTGGATAAGTGATCACCAGACCGATTTCAAAGCCGCTGAAGATGATGGGCGTTGGCCAGTTTTGCATGAGGTCGGCAAAGGCGGGCGCGTCGGTGAACACGTTGTACTCGGGTTGGGGTTTCTGAAAATTGCCGGCCATGAGATAGAGCGCCTTGACTTTGCGAGCAGCGAGCTCGCGGCCCGCTGGGTTGGCTACGAGACGGGCAAGGTTTGTACTGAAGCCGATTTGGGCGATGGAGACGGAACCATCGGGCTGTTCATTGAGAATACGAGTTAACAAAGCTACGGCTTCCGGCGCGTCTGCGCCATCGCGAAGATGTCTTGGATAGATAAAGTTGCCGCGTGCATCGCGCCGCTCGACGGGCACCTTGAGCATCGGCGTGTCGTTGGGTGTTTTGCCGTTTCGCACCATGCCAATGGGCACGTCGGGTCTGCCGTAGAAGTTGTTGATTAGATCAATAAACGTGGCGGCATCGTGATTGTCTTTGGTGATGGTGACTGCCAGCAGGCGCACTTCGTTGCGATTTTCCAAGGCGTGAATCATAGCGAGCGCTAAGGCGTCGTCACAGTCGTTGCCCATGTCGGTATCGAGAATGAGGCGTACCGGTTCGGCGGCGAACACGTGCGAGGCAGTGCGACGAGACTGAATAGGAGAATCAGGCAAACGACTGCAAGTAATTTGTTCACACGGGTAGATTACAACAGCGTACTGAGATGTTCCAATTTGGGGATTGCAAGGGTGAGCCTGGACAAGATCGCCGCCACGAACGCACGCACGAGTAGATTACAATGGTGTTCGTTCACCCATCAATGCGGATGTGGCGGAATTGGCAGACGCGCTAGATTCAGGTTCTAGTAATCGCAAGGTTGTGGAGGTTCAAGTCCTCTCATCCGCACCATACAAAGCACGTTGTCCGGCTTGAATAGTCGTTATAACTGGGCGCCATTTCGGACGCAAGACGCGAGTTCACTGCGGGCACTTGCTGATACGCTCGCATTGCGTGTTTGTGCTGCTGGACGGATCGGGTCTTGTAACTCACACTTGCGTCAGCATATGGAATACCCGCGATAGACTGGAACCGCGAAGTATCCTATGAATCTCTTTCCCAGTAATTCTCAGCGTTGGATTTTGCCCATTGGACTGGTGCTTATCGGCTTTTCGTTGGTGGCCCAGCAGCGAGTGAAGCCGTCAAATGCACAGTTAGTCGATCCAAAGATTGAGCGGCGGGTGGACGAGCTTTTGCGAAAGATGACGCTCGCGGAGAAGATTGGGCAGTTAGTGCAATATAGTGCTACGGAGAGCCATTCTGCGGGGAATACGGTGGCGCTGAATGTGAACCCGCCAGCTCCTGACGGCGTTGATTCTTACAAGTTAGCGGCGGCGGGCGAGCTTGGGTCAATGCTGAATACAGTTGGGCAGGATCTTACTAACCATTTTCAGCACGCGGCTTTTGATCATACAAGGTTGCACATACCGCTGCTGTTTGGGGCGGATGTAATTCACGGGTTCCGCACCATTTTTCCGGTGCCTTTGGCGACGGCGGCAAGTTGGGATCCAGAGTTGATAACGGCGCTCGCTCATATGGCGGCGGTTGAGGCGAAGACGGCGGGCGTGAACTGGTTTTATTCGCCGATGGTGGATATTGCGCGCGATGCGCGGTGGGGGCGATGCACGGAAGGTGCGGGGGAAGATGCCTATTTAGGGGCCGCCATTGCGCGTGCTTATATTAGCGGTTATCAGGGAAATGATCTTTCGGCCCCTGGGAGTGTAGCGGCGTCGGTGAAACATTTTGCGGCGTATGGGGCAGCGGAAGCGGGACGGGAATACAACACAACGGATATGAGTGAGATCCGGCTCCGGCAGGTTTATTTACCGCCCTATCATGCCGCGGTAGAAGCAGGCGCGGCGACGATTATGAGTGCGTTCAATGCGCTGAACGGAGTACCGGCGAGTGCGAACCCGTTTCTGTTGCAGACGATTTTGCGAGGCGAGTGGGGCTTTGACGGTCCGGTGGTGAGCGACTACACGGCGGTGATGGAACTGACTCACCACGGCATTGCGCTAGATGCCGCGCCCGCGACACAGAAGGCGCTCAACGCGGGAGTGGATATCGACATGATGTCGCACTATTACGACAAGGAATTGGTGGGATTAGTGAAGTCGGGAAGGGTATCGACGGCAACGGTGGATGAGGCAGTGCGGCGGGTGCTGCGCGTTAAGTTTGCGCTCGGGTTGTTCGAACGCCCTTTCACTACAGGTGACGAAGTGACGCATGCCATGGCAGAGCACAGGCCACTGGCAAAGCGTGCTGCGGAAGAGTCATTCGTACTGTTGAAGAATGCCGATCTGCTGCCTTTGGCGAAGAACGCGAAGATAGCGTTGATCGGGCCGCTGGCGGACGATGCGAACGACATGGTGGGGGCGTGGTCGGGCGCGAATAATTTTGGCGATGTCGTAACGCTGCGGGCAGCTTTAGTCGAGCATGCCCGGCAGAATAGCGCCACCTTGAGCTACGCGAAAGGAACGGAGATTTCGGGGGATTCGGAAAAAGGTTTCGCAGAAGCGCTGGAGGCGGCACGGAGTTCAGATGTCGCTGTACTGGCGCTGGGAGAATCGAGCGATATGAGCGGCGAGGCGGCTTCGCGCGCGCAGCTGGATTTGCCGGGCAACCAGGAGAAGTTGCTGGAAGCGATTGCCGCAACCGGCAAGCCGCTAGTGCTTTTAGTTTTTTCAGGTCGACCGCTGGTGCTGGATTGGGCGGCGGCGCACGTTGCGGCCATTATGGAGGTATGGTATCCAGGCGTGGAAACGGGGAATGCGCTGGTGGAAACGCTTTTCGGCGACGTTGCACCGAGCGGCAAATTGACGATGAGTTTTCCGCGTGCGGTTGGGCAAGAGCCGCTCTATTACAATCAGTTTCCGACTGGCCGGCCGGAACAGTTTCCTGATGCAGCGCATCCTGGCTTTGTTGAGATGAAGTTTGTTTCGAAGTATTTAGATGTGCCGAATGAAGCGTTGTTTCCGTTCGGACATGGATTGAGCTATACGACTTTTGGTTATTCGGACGTCAAGGTTTCGGATGGGACCGTGCGCGTGGGTGCCTTAAAGATGCATCCATTGAAGGCGACGGCGATGGTTACGAACACCGGGAAGAGAGCGGCAACCGAGATAGTGCAGTGTTATGTGCGGGTCTTGGGGACGAGCGTGGAACAGCCGCTGCGGAGTCTGAAGGGTTTTAGGCGGGTAACACTCGAGGCGGGGCAGGCGCAGAAGGTTGAGTTTCCGTTGGGGTTTGAGGAGTTATCTTTCTACAACAAGGACAGTCGGCGGGTGGTGGAACCGGCGGAATATACGGTTTGGATTGGCGGGAGTTCGACAGCAAAGGAGTCGGCTCATTTCAAGACGACGCCTTAGAGGAAGTGGCCGTCAAAGCATGATGGCGACACGGCCTGATGAGACTACCCCATGATCGTGCTTTTATCATAAGGCTCGCATGCTATAACGAGGGTTCAATTCAGGTTGTGGCCAAAACTATGCAATTGCACCCCTCGGTGACGGAAGAAAAAATGCGCCGTTTTGCGGCAGGGATCAAGATCCTGTTGATGGACGTGGACGGAGTGCTCACTGATGGGCATTTGTATCTAGTGCCGGGAGCGGACGGCAAGCTTGTTGAGACGAAGGGCTTCGATTCGCAGGATGGAATTGCGCTGCGGTGGTTAAGCTGGTTCAACATACGAACTGGTGTGATTAGTGGACGTGAATCGCCCGCGACGGCGGAACGGGCGAGTCAAGTCGGCATGACTTGGGTGTTCCAGGGGCACATTGAAAAGATTCCTTTGTTTGAACATGTTTGCGCGGAAGCACAAGTGGATCCGCGTGAGATTGCTTACGTTGGAGACGATTTAACGGATGTGGTGATTATGCGGCGCGCGGGGCTGTCGTTTGCGACGGCGAATGCGCGCCCAGAAGTGAAGCGTTGCGCCTCGGCGGTAACATCTGCGGCGGGGGGGGCGGGCGCGGTGCGCGAAGTGATTGAGCTGATCTTGAAAGCGCAGGGGCATTGGGATGGATTGCTGAAGAAATACGAGGTCACGTTGTGACAGAGATTGCCGGGGATAAGGTCGGCGTGGTGCTTTCCACAGACGCGGCGCCCGGCGTGTTGCATCAATTGACCGGCGTAATTGCAAAACACCAGGGAGATATCAGGTCGGTATCCATTATTGAAGACCGGCCCACTGATACGCGCATATATTTTGAGCTGGATTTGCCGGGAACGGTGGATTCGCTAGTGGCCGATTTGCAGGCCCTGGTAGTCGTCCGCACCGTGACCCTGGTGCAATCGCTGCAAAAGATCTACGGCAAGCGCATCATTATCATGGGTGGCGGAGCGCAGGTCGGACAGGTAGCGTTAGGGGCGATTTCCGAGGCGGATCGGCATAATATTCGCGGTGAACATATATCGGTGGATACAATTCCGCTGGTGGGGGAACAGGCCTTGGCGGCGGCCGTGCGAGCTTGTCGGAGGTTGCCGCGGGTAAGGGCGCTGGTGCTGGCGGGTTCGTTGATGGGCGGCGATATTGAACTGGCGGTGCGTGAGGTTCGGGCGGAGGGTTTGTTAGTGATCAGCCTGAACATGGCGGGAAGTGTGCCGGAGGCGTCGGATTTGGTGGTGACCGATCCGGTGCAGGCGGGCGTGATGGCGGTAATGGCGGTGGCGGATACGGCGAAGTTTGCCGTAGAGCGGTTGAACCGAAGAGTGTTTTAATACCGGCGCCGAACCGTTAGGGAACGAGCGCCGGCTTTTCTTGATAACAGCTACATAGCCCATTTCGCGTTTAGCGCGAATTCTCGCAAGAGACTCTCGCTGCCCGTTTGAGGCAGAGAGAACAGACGGAGGAAATGCGGGCCGGATTTGGTAATTCGGGGGAGGGTGAGATCCAGAGTTTCGCTATTCGGCCTGATCACCGAGATCCCCTTCCATTCGATGGAACCTTGCCGATCGGCTAGCTCGATGGCTATGCCGCCGGCGTCGAGGCCGGCAGCGTTCAGATGCACATGAACCGGCCGACCCTCGGAAACGACTGCCGTTTCGCTGCCTCGATACGCTGCAAGCGTTACGTTTTGCGGTATCGAAAAAAGGACTGCCGCAGCAGCCGCGACGAGACCGGTCGCGGCGAACGACACTTTCGGAATGGTAAACCAGCTTTTCCAACGACTGATTGGACGAAGGGACGTCTGCGCGACCCGCTGCGCTTCCAAACTTTGAAGCGCCATGCGAGTGGCTGTAATTTGCATCTCGAGGCCCTCGAGTTGACCTACGCAGTGCCCGCAAGCGAGTACATGGGTTTCGAGTTCTTCCAACTCCAGTTCGGATAGATTGTTCAGAAGGAACCGCTCTAAGGTTTCTTCACTCGGATGCTCAGGATATACATTCATAGTTAATACGGTTTGAGTGCCGCCTCTCCATACCAGGTAAGTACTCTTACCCCGCTTGTGCTCTCACCAAAACTGAGAAAATTCCGCTCGCTGCCAGTTTTTTCTTACCAATTTCCCCGAATTTAGCTTTGGCTCTCGATTTTAGGAGCCTGAACTGTGTTTCTGTAAGGTCCATGTCACCGCAAATCTGCTCTTGCGGCTGTTCTTTTAGGTAAAATCGGACCAGAATTTCCCTATCTCTATCGGACAAAGCTGATAAGGCACTCTCCATAAGTTCGGCCTTTTCGCGAACCATGGCTTCCTGTTCGGGATTCTGCTTACGGTCGGCAACGGTAAAGCCGGTCTCAAGGTCAGCCTGCTCGCGCCGGTTATGGACGGCTTGTTCAATGTATGCAGCCACTTGCCGCCGCACGACGGTGCGCACGAAGCCCATAAGCCGCTCGGGTTCGCGCAAGTCACCACGGCGCACCGCATTCACCACGATTAAGAATGTATCGTGTACCTTATCCTCTAATTCCTGCGGCCCAAGTTGGCGACACAAGTAGTAGCGGATACCGCGGCTGAAGAGCTTGTAGAGTTGCTCCATGCCGGACTCTTCGCCGGCCTTAATTTGGGATACCAGAATACCCCATTCTACTGGGGAATATCCGGGTTTTGCGGCCTTGTCTCTGGCCTCCTGAACTGGTTGTGCCTGACTTCCGTCCTGTACCGGTGCTGGACACATTTTTGCTTGCGTTGCGACCATGGATCTTCGACTCACTCCTTGGAAATAATCGAATAAGCCGCCCAGTAGTGGGGCGAGCTAGTGTAGCCACTTGAATGGCGCAGATCGGCTTGCGTTTGAGCGAGAGCGAGCGCGGCCCGACGGCTCATAGTACTGCCAGTGTTTGCGGCACGTAAATGACTGTAAAACAATGAAAAAAAACGGCCCGAATCATCGGGTGTAGGCCAGGAACTGGCAATAACAGCTTCTGCGCCAGCCAGCAGCCAAGCTCGACTCAGTCCCAAAAGACCTGCACTCGGCAGGGATTGGCCTTGATTCGAAGAACACCCACTTAGGACGACGAGAGTACCGGGTAAGCGAAACGTGGCTATAGCTTCCGGCGTGAGCAACTCAGGTACCCCATTCTTGAGGCTCAGGGCCAAAGCTGCTTCTTGGGGACGGTCTGGCGGACTCACTACATGGACTGCAAAATGAAGCAGTTCGGGGGGTGAAAGTAAAGCTTTTCGGAGGGCATCCTCGGAAGCTTGGAAACCGTCCAAAAATTGCGAGTTTTGGATGCCATAATGCTGAGCTGAATTGCGAATTTCCTGCAGGCTGCCAGCTAGGCGGGCCAAAGTGACTGAACTGGCTTCAACCGGAGCAGCGTCCCAGCCTTGCCCATGCCTCAGCCTGCTATCCGCCAAGTTGTAAATAGGATCAGCAACGCCAACAAAGCGTTCGGCTGGCGATTTAGTTTTTGCTGAAAGGAGCAGCAACTCACTCGGCAAGAAGCGCAAGCTATGCTTATCAACCAGAGACGATCCATTGTCGCCGCTGGGAAATGCCGGCAAGGACGCAAAAGGCACTCCGTTTAAGAGTGCGCCGTCCGCAGCAATCAGCCACTCGGGTTTCTGTAAAAGCCGCGAAGGCAGTGCCCCGAAGATGCTTTGGCCAAATACTTGTCCGGAATCGCGAATGCCCACGCCCGTGTGCACAGCTTGCGTGAATTGGATGGCTTTGCGCTCGATCTTTTCGCGATTGTCTAGTTGGTAAAGATCCACTTGATCTCCGGTGATCGCCCACAAATACGATTTAGTTTCTCCAAGGGAGAAGCTGAGCAGCAGTTGTTCTTTTCCTAGCCTCGCCTGGATACTTCTAAGTGAATTCCTGCGTAAATTTTTCTCGTCGGAAAAGTAAGTGTTCCCGTTTTGGAGAGCGATCTTATTTTCAAAGTCGGTAATTTCCGCACGGAGGCGCGTCAATTCGGTTTGGTCCGATTTGCTATTGCTGCCGAGCGTCACCCGCTCCTGCGCCGCTTGCAGGGCAGACAATTTTTCGAAATAAGTGTCGGGGAATTTTGAATTTGCTGTTAGGGAAAGTTTTAATTGCTCGCGCAAGCTGGCGGCTCGATTGGAGGCAAGTACTTGTAAAGCTTCGATCTTCAGAGGGGGGTTCGCATTCTCAAGTGAGAGCTGCGCGGCCAATTGTGCAAAGTCACGATAGACTTCGTGCAACAAGACGACTGTCTGCGTGTTGGTGATGTCGCCGGGCAATGCACCTTGGCGCCAAGCGTCGGCTGCGGAGACTGCGCGGCGAAATTCGGCCAACGCCCTTTGCTTTTCGCCGGAACGCAGCAGGATTTGCGCGCGGATGTGAATGGGATAGTATCGTGGCGCTGCGCTAAAGGCAGGACTATGGGACGAGAACGCTTCGTCGATCAACCTGAGGGCGGTAACGAAATTAGGCGAGCTGCGTTTGAGTTCTAACTCCGCCAGATGTTCTTTGCTGATAGGGAGGAAATCTTCGTCGTGAGCCGATTGACGGAGGGAAAGAGCGCGGTTGAGTGATTGTTCGGCTGGGGCCAACTGATTTGCCCGCAGGAGCACCACGCCACGGTCATCCCACAAGCCGGCTTCCAGTCGTTTGTCGCCCAAATGCTGCGCTAATCCGATGGCTTGTTGAAAAAAAACTTCACCTTCGCTGGGCTTCCCTTGCAGGTAATCGAGAGTTGCTACGATATGAAGCGCTCGGACAAGGAAATCGCGCGTACGTGGCTCGGTTTGTGGGGCGCGCTTGAGGAGATTGATTGCCCGGCGGCCCTCTACTTCCGCCGTGCGCGAATCGCCCAACATCATATAAATGCTGGAGATCGTTCCGCTAGCTCCGCCCGCCAATTGAAAATTGCCTGCCGTGCGTGCCATTTCGAGTGCCTCCTTGGCCGCAGTCATGGCGCTTTGATACTGAAAAGACAGAAGCTCAGCAGAGGAAACGAGCATAAGGCAGCGGACGGTCAACTCTGTGTTTTTGCTTTCGCGCGCTGCGATGAGAGCGCGATTGTATTCACGGAGCGCCTCGGCAAACTTGCCTGCCTTGCGCAGTTCTTTCCCTTTAGCTATTACAGCTTCTGTGGGGTTTACTGATGATGGGTCACGCTGAGTTTGGTTCGCCGCAAGTAAACCAAAATGCAAAAAACTAAGCACACTCAACGCGGAAAATACCGCAGACAGCCACTCTACGAGTGCCTGGACGGCTCGCCTCGGGGGTGGCAGAGTAAGTCCTTATTAAAGCCTCTCGGAAAACTTACTCTACCACCAATCGGGTTACACTGCCACACTAATTTAGAATTAATTGGCAAATGATTTGCGCTCGATTAGAAACCAAAAATTGCTCGAATGATCGCCAAGAATGGTTCAAATGTGATCGGTGTCAACATTGTTTTGTCTCCCTTCCGGCCACAAAGTTCGCATTCGCGTCGATTGGGCTGATAGAAAAAAATCGACCAAAACGTTGAAAATAAGGAGGAAGATTTTTCTTGAAGTTCGGTGACTGAGAATAAAGTCAAGTTACGGGTGCAGAAAATAGCGGCGAACTTAGTGAGGTTTTGAGCGAGAGCTACGCTTTTAATCTGCGGAAAATCTCGCGGGTTAGTTTTTCTCTTTCTTCGGTTTTTGAGATCGAAGAGACGGCGTTTAGTGATGGATGGACACGGAAGTTCGTCTTACGGATGTGTTTTGAATCGTGTTTTGAATCGGGACAGCCTGACCTAACACAATTGGGCGTTTCAACAAACCGGCAGAGCGCTCCGTCCCCTTTTCCTTGAATGCTGGACTTGGCAAATGTGTCGTGAAAAAGGCTGTTTTCGGTCCAATTGTTCGAGGAACTCCAAAGTGGCCGACGACGAATACACACGATACAAATGCCATCCTGAGCCGGAATGGTTCCTGCTTCGCCAAGACACCTCACATCCCGGGCGGAGTGTTTTTGCCCAAAACCGCTCATACCCGAGCAAATGACGGTCTCTCCCGAGTTTAGAAATGGGGACAGAGCGCTCTGTGGTTTTGATAAAAGCCCGAATTACGTTAGGTCAGGCTGTCCCGATTTTGGGAGACGCGATTTCGGGAGACGCGATTCGGGAGACGCGATTCGGAAAAGCGATTCGGGAGACGCGATTCGGAAGACGATTCGGGCACAATTCCAATTCGGAGGGACGCTACGCCTTGAGTTTCCCGCGGATCTGACGAGCGAGTTTTTCTATTTCTTCCGTTTTTCTGAGCGAAGATACGGCAACCACGTATTCGCTGGAACGTTTCAGTTCACTGCGCAGATCTTCGGCCAGACGGATGAGAGACTCGACCTCTTTAAGAGCATCTTCGTGCGCTTGCTTGGAAATCGCGTCTTTCTGCAGCTTGCCGTTCGGTAGGCGAACGTCTTCTCCAGGATCATGGTCGGGGAACGTACGCCGGTTGTCGGGCTCTGGTTGCTGCTGTCCTTTGATGTCGATCGCGGAGGCGAGAAGCGCACAAATCGAATTACGGCGGCTCAGATTCATTCTGGTTGCTATCATAAGCCACTTATGAGGCTTGTACGAAAGCTGGGAAGCGTGATTGGGTGGAAGTAACGGTAGGCATTATCGGTCTCGGGAATGTCGGATCGGGCGCATTGCAAATACTGACCGAGAACGCCGGCGGTCTACAGGAGAAATTGGGATTTCCCTTGCGTGTGAAAGCGATTTGCAGCCGCAGTGCGCAACAAAAAAAATTGCCGCTCACGGCCAACTCTGTTATTCGCACGAATGATTGGCGCGAAGTCGTAGCCGACCCCGAGATTGACATCGTCGTCGAGTTAATAGGGGGCACCGGGACGGCTGGACAAATCATTGACGAAGCGCTACGCCAGCGGAAGTCGGTAGTGACGGCGAATAAAGAGTTGATGGCGCTCCGTGGCGCCGAGTTCTGGGAGAAGGCGAGCCGAAACGGCGTCAACCTTGCGATGGAAGCAAGCGTGGCGGGCGGCATTCCAATTCACACAATTCTGCGTGAAGGAATTGCCGGCGATCGCGTGGTGGCACTGTATGGAATTTTGAATGGCACCAGCAACTTTATCCTGACGGAGATTGAAAAGAGTAATGCCAAGTTCGAGTCGGTTTTAGCGGAGGCTCAGCAACTCGGCTATGCGGAAGCTGATCCAGCGGCGGATGTAGACGGATTGGACGCGCGCTCGAAGCTCGCGATCTTAGCCGCGCTAGCCTTTGGCGAGAGGCTGACGCCAGCGGATATCTATACGGAAGGAATCCGGCGCATCTTGCCGATCGATTTCGAGTATGCCCATCAACTGAAGCACACGATTCGACTGGTTTGTTTGGCACGGCAAAATGAAAACGGGCTGCTGCTTTCGGTGCGCCCGACGTTGGTGCCGCAATCGGCGATCTTGGCGCAAGTGCAAGGCGCCTATAACGCGATTTGGATTCGCGGCACTTATGGAGAAGATACGTTTTACTATGGGCGTGGGGCAGGCGCGAAACCGACCGGGGTGGCAGTCGTCAGCGACTTGATGCGGGTGGCGCGCGAAATTCGCTATGGGAGTCCCGAAAGGGTAAGTCCATTTGCGCATGACCGTTTGGGCGAATACAAACCGTTGAATGTGAATACGCAAAAGCTACCGTTCTTCTTGCGGTTTAGAGTGGAAGATAAGGCAGGGATCATTGCCACTTTGGCCACTATACTAGCCAAACACAAGATCGGGATTGATGCGGTGTTGCAATTGCCGCGCGAAGATTGGCGCGATTTACCTTTCGTAATTACGACTGAGCCAGCGATAGAGCAGTCTCTGAGGGAAGCGTTGGTTGAGATTCGCGAGGCGGATTTCTTGGTGGAGCCGCCGTTTGCCATGCCGCTCGAGCGCGGTTTTTAACAGTATGACCCTGACAATTCCTAGCGCAGCGCTAGTTGTGCTGATCGGAGTTGCCGGTTCGGGCAAATCGACTTTCGCGCAAACGCGCTTTCGCCCCACCGAGATTCTATCTTCCGATTTCTTCCGGGGAATGGTGAGTGACGATGAGGGCGATCAGGAAGCAACTGCGGATGCATTTGCACTCCTGCACTTGGCGCTCGAGAAGCGTCTTAGACGAGGGAAGCTTTCTGTCATTGATGCGACGAACATCCAGCAGAAGTATCGAGCGCGGCTGATCGAATGCGCACAACTGTATCAGCGGCCGGCCATTGCCATTGTTTTCGAAACGCCCGAAAACATGTGTGTAGAGCGAGCCGAAAAGCGTCCGAACCGTGTTGTGCGTGCGGCGGTCATACGCCAACAAGCGACCGATCTCGCGCCGCAGCTGGAGAACCTTGCTGGAGAAGGTTTCGCTGAGGTGTTCCGAATTAATCCTTCGGATGAAGTGGAAGTTCTGCTGACCAGTGCTAGTTCCTTCGCGAAGTCATCGTCATGGCGGTGAAAGCTTTTACGGCGTGGTTCACGGGGCTTTCTGGCAGCGGCAAGTCAACATTGGCGAGAGCATTGGCAGCGCATCTGGAAAGTCTTTCGCTTCGCCACCAGGTGCTGGACGGCGACGAGTTGCGACGAACGTTTTGCCGCGATCTCGGTTTCACGAAAGAAGATCGCGATGAAAATGTAAGACGCGTGGCGGGATTTGCCAGCAAGTTGAACGGCGACAACATTACCGCGATCGTTGCGCTGATCTCGCCATATCGGGAGGCGCGTCTGCGGGCGCGGCAGATCTGCGGGCGATTCGTAGAAGTTTTTGTAGATTGTTCCATGGACACACTAATGCGGCGCGATACCAAGGGACTGTACCACCGGGCGCTAACGGGCGACCTGCAAAACTTCTCGGGTGTTTCGGATCCTTATGAAGCGCCTCAAAATCCGGAGATCTACATTAACTCAGGTACGCAGCCTGAAGAGGCAAGCGTGGAACATCTGCTTTACCGATTGCAAGCGCTCGGCTTCCTACCCAGGAGCGGCATGCCTTAGTCTGGTTGGTAAACTGGGAGTTTAACCCACACTGGAGATCTAATGTCCGTACACCCGCGCCGTAAGTCTGTTGCCGTCAATGTTGGGGGAGTGAAAGTCGGCGGCTCGAATCCTATAGTGGTTCAGTCGATGACCAACACCGATACGGCCGACTCCGCGTCCACCGTAAACCAAGTGATGCAACTGGCGCGTTCCGGATCTGAACTGGTGCGCGTTACGGTGAATACAGAAGAGGCAGCGCGTACAGTTCCGACCATCGTAAAGACGTTGCGTGATTTCGGCATTACTGTTCCGATTATCGGAGATTTCCACTACAACGGCCATATTCTTTTAAAAAAGTATCCCGCTTGCGCGCGTGCACTGGATAAATACAGGATCAATCCCGGCAACGTAAATATTGGCAAAAAGCAGGACGACAATTTCCGCATCATGATAGAGGCGGCCGTTGAGTATGACCGACCTGTGCGCATTGGCGTGAATTGGGGTTCGCTCGACGCATCTTTGTTGACAAAAATGATGGATGATAATGCGACGTCGCCTGAGCCGTTAGATGCCATGGAAGTGACGCGGCGGGCGATTGTGGAGAGCGCGTTGCGCAGCGCAGAGAACGCTGAGCGCTACGGGTTGGGACGCGACAAAATTATTCTGAGTGCCAAAGTTAGCAATGTTCAGGATTTGGTTTCTGTTTACGAAATGTTGGCGGCGCGCTGCGACTACGCGTTGCATCTGGGTTTAACGGAAGCGGGTGTTGGTTCAAAGGGAATTGTGGCGACCAGTGCGGCGCTGGCGGTTCTATTGCAGCAGGGCATTGGCGACACGATTCGCGCTTCCCTTACCCCGCTGCCGAATGGCGATCGATCCGAAGAAGTGATTGTAAGCCAGCAGATTTTGCAGGCGCTCAATCTGCGCAGTTTCACGCCGCAAGTGGCCGCGTGCCCGGGCTGTGGGCGTACAACGAGTACGTTTTTCCAAGACATGGCTGACCAGATCCAGACGTATTTGCGGGAACAGATGGCGATTTGGCGCGAAAAGTATGTCGGCGTGGAAGAAATGAAAGTGGCGGTGATGGGCTGTGTGGTCAACGGGCCGGGCGAATCCAAGCACGCCAACATCGGCATCTCGCTACCCGGCACTTTCGAGACTCCCGTGGCGCCCGTCTATATAGACGGCAAGCTTTCCACGACATTGCGCGGCGACCACATTGTGCAAGAGTTTCGCGAGATTCTCAACAACTATGTGGCGCAGCGTTATGGGACCCAAGTTTTGGCGGAAACGGTCGTTTAAGCTTTCGCTTTTGCGGCTTCGGCCATGGCCGCCAGATCTTCTTCCGATACGGGATCGAGCATATCAACAGCTTGGCGAGCGAAGGCCGCAGGCACTGCAACAGCGATGTAGGCCGGAATGCCGCTCTTCCTCAGTTTCTCTTGCGCGCGCGTTGCGTCGTCTGCGGACTCGAATTCCGCTACATTGATTAATTCTTCACCGCTACTGAGGTCAGCGGTTTGCGGCTCGTCGGCATCTTCGGCCACAAGACCGCGCTCTGTCATTTCATGATCGTAGACGACTTTCGCTTCTTCCACTAAATCGTCCCGGTGAACTTCCATCAGTGCCGTATCAGACAAGCTGGAAAAGTGTTGCTGGAAATCGTTTTGCGATGCACCCATGGCCTTATTTTCTCCTATTGATGGCGACTGACAAAAGCGATTATATGCAGAGTGTGCAGATTTTCGGAGTAAAGAGTTCGCAGGACACGCGCGCGGCAGAACGTTTCTTCAAGGAACGGCGGGTGCAGGTTCATATGGTAGATCTGGCGCAGAAGCCGATGTCGCCGGGTGAGATCAAAAGGTTTGTCGAACGGTTTGGATTGATGGGATTGGTGGATGCAGAAGGAAAGGCTTACGCGGACGCGGGGTTGAAATATTTGAAGGTGTCGGAGGCGGAATTGTTGCGAAAGGTAGAGGAAAAGCCAAGACTTTTGAAGCTGCCGTTGGTGCGTTGTGGAAATCGAATTTCCATCGGTCGCGATGAAAACACATGGGCGAGGATGTTGGAGGGGTGACGGTAGGGCGAAATTCTTCGCGAGGAGTACCAGTACCAGCCAGTATTGAAAGGCAACTCGGCTGTGAATTTCTGCTGCTATCCGCTTTCCAAGTAATCTTTCGTATGTCCATAATGAACAGGTATTGGTTCGAGAAAGAGGACACCATCGAAAAAGTTGCGACCGGATGTTTGCCTTGCGTGGCGCTCGTCTTGCTTCTTTCCCTCGCGCCGCCCCTTTTCAGCCAGGAAAAGACAAAACTTGATGCCAACGATCCGGCGGCGATGAACGAGGACAAGCGCGTCTTAGGAGTGATTCCGAATTATCGCACCGCCGAACATACCACGGATTATCATCCTATATCAGCCGAGTACAAGCTGACAATTGCGGCGAAGGATTCGTTTGATTATCCCCTTGTCGGTCTAGGCGCCGCGTTCGCCGGTTTGTACCAACTGGAAAATAGTCACCCGCAGTTCGGTCAAGGAATTATGGGATTCTCTCGCCGCTGGAGCACCGCCTACGCCGACCAGGCAATTGGAAACATGATGACCGAAGGGTTTCTGCCGGCGTTGCTGAAAGAAGATCCTCGTTATTTCCGAATGGCGGAAGGTTCGAAGACGGCGCGGACCTTTTATGCACTGTCGCGAATTTTTGTAACCAAGCGCGACACGGGCACGCGCAGCTTTAACTTCTCGGAAATTCTAGGAAATGGCGTCTCTAGCGCGGTCGGGCTTGCGTATTACTCGGATGACCGAGACCTGCGGGACTTCTCGGAAAATTGGGGCACACAACTGGGGACTGATGCTGCCGCCAACATATTGAAGGAGTTTTGGCCGGATATCAAGCAGCGATGGATGCAGCGGAAGAAAATGCGTCGATAAGTGTTCTGTCTCGATGCTTCGCTCAGTGGTTAATTGATATCGGAAACACTGGTTCGGAAGAACCCGGTCATTCTCGCCAAGTCGGCCCGTAAAATGGGCTGGTACCGTCGCACCAAGCCTAAGACAACACTTCGCGGACACTCGAAGGCGTTGCTGCTCTAATGTGGTTATGCGGATGCCGCAGAGCTTCTTTGGTTTTCGCCATGCCCTCGGTTCGGCCCTCTCGCGTTACGGAATCAGACCGAAGGAATCGTTTTCCTCTAAATGTAACTATTTATTTGATAGTATGCTTTTTCAGGGAGACACGACAAAGATCTCTGACCAAAGATAGAACGGCAACCGCAATCAACAGGCATCCCTCACGAAGTCTGTCTTGTCCGGTCAAGAGCTGCGAAAAATTGATACTTCGTCAACTCGAACGGGCAGCGGGTGCATAGTCGAGCGTTGGCCGGATGTTAGTGCGACAGGCGATCACCCTATTTCGCGCCGGGAAGATTCATAAGAACGATAATGCGCTCCCAGCACTTCGAGCAAGCTGCCGACGATGGCCAGGACGTCTCTGTCGATCACTCTCGCTGGTGACTTTCCTGTTCGAAAGCCATCGAGGCGGTCGTCACCGTAATAGCCTTGTTCATTTCTTAAGCTTCGAAAGGAACTGACTTGAACGTCTACCTAATTGACGGTACCTATGAATTGTTTCGTCACTACTATGCGTTGCCGCATGCAATTGACGAGAACGGTTTAGACGTCGCCGGGGTTCGCGGAGTGCTCGCCTCAGTTTTGGGCATGATGAAAGACGGCGCCACGCACATCGCTGTCGCAACCGATCACGTCATCGAATCGTTCCGAAATGATCTCTGGCCCGACTACAAAACTGGTGAAGGCATCGAAGCCGCGCTCGTGGCGCAGTTCCCACTTCTTGAAGAAACGCTCGCGGCGGCCGGTGTTGTTGTGTGGCCAATGGTTGAGTTCGAAGCCGACGACGCTCTGGCTGCGGCGGCAGTGGCCGCAGCCGGTGACCCGCGTGTCGAGCAAGTCATCATCTGCACTCCCGATAAAGATCTCGCCCAATGCGTGCGCGGCGCGCGAATAGTACAACTCAATCGTCGGACGCGCATCACGCTCGACGAAGCGGGAGTGATCAGGAAGTTCGGTGTCACGCCTGCATCGATCCCTGATTATCTTGCTCTGGTCGGCGATGCAGCCGACGGTTATCCAGGCCTCGTAGGGTGGGGCGCGAAGTCAGCGGCCGCCGTTCTCGCGAAGTACGGCCATCTCGAATCCATTCCGGCAGATTTCCGCCAGTGGAACGTCAACGCTGCGAACGCCGGAGCCTTGGCAAACACTCTGATTAAAGAACGCAAGAAGGTAATGCTGTTTCGAACTTTGGCTACGCTTCGGACAGATATCGCCCTCTTCAATAATGTGGACCAGCTTAGGTGGAACGGCCCATCTCCGGCCTACGCCCAACTCGGGGCACGCCTCGACGCCGCCGTGACTGAAAGAAGACGACGGAACGTCGCGCGTGAAATCTAATGCCCCTAAGGCAGTTTGCGCTTCGCTTGCAAGTGGAATCTCCGCATCGTTTGCACATTCGATACGCTGAAACCCAGGCTCAGAGGGCTAATCTCGAACCACGAAGTACACCTGTTCGTTAGTTCTCGAACCCGTTCGTAATCCACATAGCCGGATCATCGTCACAATCGTGCCCGGATCCAAACGCGGTGGGGGTGTTGAGGAGGTCGCTTATTTTTATTACAACTCCCTCGTTGATTTGAGTTGGAGTCACTCAATCTACAACATTACTAGCTATCGATAACACTAGGGTAACCGTCGCGATGCATGCGCATCAGACAGGTACTTACCTTGTGGTTGTCTGAGATATAAGCTGACAACAATGTCTCGAGATGTTTCTTCACAGGAGGTCATTGATCTGTTTTGTTGGAAAGGGGATGTATGCCACGTAAAACGATCCTTATTACGGGAGGAGCGGGGTTTATCGGAGCCCACGTTGCCAATGAGTTATTAGAGCATGGCTATCGCGTTCGTGCGCTTGATGCGCTCGTTCCACAAGTGCACGGTTCAGATCGCCAGCGTCCGGACTACTTGGACGCCGAGGTTGAGTTGCTGGTCGGGGATGTTCGCAACCCTGAGGTGCTTACACGTGCATTGTCCCAAGTGGACGGTGTGATCCACTTAGTGGCGCTCGTTGGCGTAGGGCAGAGCATGTATGAGATTGAAGAGTATACAAGTGTGAACAACGGTGGAACCGCTGCCTTAATGCAGGTACTGAGTAACAACCCAGTAGAGTCTCTGGTTGTTGCTTCCAGTATGAGCATTTACGGAGAAGGTCTTTACCAGAACGCAGAAGGAGTAATACGGTGCGGGCGTCCGCGTGGTATGGACCAGCTTCGAGTGGGTCTGTGGGAGGTGCTCGACGACGATGGTCGCCCGCTTGTCCCTGTTCCGACAACAGAAGATAAGCCACCCGCGTTGGCCTCCGTCTATGCGCTTTCTAAATATGATCAGGAACAGATGACATTATTGGTGGCGCGCTCATATGGAATGCGAGCGGTAGCGTTGCGTTTTTTCAATACCTACGGTCCATATCAGGCACTGTCTAATCCATATACCGGTGTATTGAGCAATTTCGCGGTGAGAGTCCTTAACGGCAAACCACCTCTGATCTATGAGGACGGTCTGCAGAAGCGCGACCTTGTGAGCGTATACGACGTAGCTGCGGCGTGCCGCTTAGCCCTTACTGCTCCGGGCGCTGCCGGTGAGGCTTTCAATATTGGTTCTGGCCAGGCGCTCACGATTTGCGATGTTGCCAATAGGGTGATTTCGGCATTGGGAACCAAGAATCTAAACGCAGAGATTACGGGCAAGTGTAGAGTCGGTGACATACGGCACTGTTTCGCCGACATCTCACGCGCAAAAACAATTTTAGGGTGGGCGCCGGCAGTTTCACTTGAGCAAGGCCTTGAGGATTTAGCAGGGTGGCTTGCAGGCCAACGTACGACAGATCGAGTGGTTGAAGCTCGAGGTGAACTCGCAGCTAGAGGCTTGATGATATGAGCTTCGCGAACGGTGCAGGTGCGAGCGGAGTACGTCCAGGTTTAGTGGAATGGTTTCGCCCGGGTGAGTACGAGCGAGTGGAGCGCGTTTTAGAGAAGGCAGTTGCACTTAACATTCAGGAGATCCGTACAGGCATTTGTTGGGCGGATTGGTACACCTCTGAAGGGGATGGCTGGTATGCATGGCTGCTGCCGCGATTAGCCGCACAGGTCCGCGTGTTGCCCTGTTTTCTGTATACGCCGCCTTCGCTGGGGATTGCGCCGAAATTTTCGTCACCTCCCAGAACTCCCAAAGCCTATGCGGATTTTCTGGATGTGATGATCACGCGGTTCGGAAATATCTTTGAATGGATGGAGCTTTGGAACCGGCCAGATCTTTTGAGTGAATGGGACTCGCGGATGGATCCGGACTGGAAGATCTTCAGCGAGATGATCGGCGGGGCTGCTTACTGGATTCGCAAACGAGGGAAAAAGGCGGTTCTCTCGGGCTTGTGGCAATCGAATCCAGTGTGGCTCGAGCTAATGCACAAGCGCGGTGTGCTTTCCTATGTCGACGCGATTGGCATTCATGGCTTTCCTAGTAGCCCGGAATTTCAGTGGCGGGGTTGGGAGAAGGAGTTAGCTGACATAAGGACTCTGCTCAGTGGGCTTGGCCTGAATCCACAGATTTGGATCACGCAGACGGGATTCTCTACTTGGCGGGGAGATGAACAGGCGCAGGTGCGTGCCTTTGCAGATCTCATGAGGGCTCCCGTCGAGCGAGTTTACTGGCAGGAGCTTTTCGATAAGCGACCAATATCTCCCAATCTCGACTCACTTCACTCGGATGAGCGCGATTATCACTATGGGTTGTTGCGTTCCGATGGCAGTCCGAAACTCCTATACCGACTGTGGTCAGAGGGTGGTTTGAACTCTGTGAAGGATTCAACTCCCTTTGTGAGGAACTCAAATCGCGACCTCCCACAGAATCGCGTGCTGATCACAGGCGGCGCGGGTTTCATAGGTACAAATCTCGCGGACCGTTTGTTAACAGAGGGGCACAGGGTAACCATCTATGACAATCTCTCACGAGCGGGAGTGGATCAAAACGTGGCTTGGTTGCGCGGAAAACACGGCGACCAGGTGCGGGTGGAAGTAGCAGATATACGTAATTCGAATCGGCTGAAAGCAGCAGTCAATTCGGCGAGTCGCATTTTCCATTTTGCGGCGCAGGTGGCGGTGACAACAAGTCTCACCGAACCACGCTGTGACTATGAAGTAAACGTTGGCGGGACGGTGAATTTACTGGAAGCAATCAGGTCGACGGATAATCCACCTCCTTTGTTGTTCACATCCACGAACAAAGTCTATGGATCACTCTCTGATCTCCCGTTGCAGAAGAATGGGACACGGTACCAACCTCTTGATACTGCGATGCGGTCGGGAGTAAGTGAGGAACGATCTTTGAATTTCCACAGCCCTTATGGTTGCTCAAAAGGTGCCGCGGACCAGTACGTTCTTGACTATGCGCGGACGTTTGGGATTCCCGCAGTTGTATTCCGGATGAGCTGTATTTACGGACCGCACCAGATGGGTACGGAAGATCAGGGCTGGATTGCGCATTTCCTGATGCAAGCCATTCACGGGTTGTCGATCACTATTTGCGGTGATGGCCTGCAGGTTCGCGATGTTCTCTTTGTTGACGATTTGATGGATGCTATGGTTCTTGCGCAGGCAAATAGCCGGACGCTCTCAGGGCAAGCGTTCAACATCGGAGGTGGCTTGGGAAATACCATCAGCCTTCAGGAATTATTGGAGCTGATTGGAAGATTGCAAGGGCACAAGCCGGATGTTCAGTTAGGTGACTGGCGGGTGGGAGATCAACGTTACTATGTTTCCGACACTCGCAAGTTTAGAGCAGCGACAGGTTGGGGCCCGCGGGTAAGCGTTCACGAAGGTGTGCAGCGGCTCTACGATTGGCTCCTGGATTCAGCGAATCTCAAAGTGGCGACTGTTGCTGTCGGAGGACGCCGTGCGGTTCTCGCTCGTTAACCCTCGTTGGCAGTTCGACCAGAGTATCTATTTTGGCTGCCGTGAGGCCCATCTTCCTTTGGAGTACGGGTATTCGCGAGCGCTACTCGAAAGCGCCGGGCATAAGGTACAGATTGTTGACGGTCAGCTTTTTGATCTCTCCCTCGCGGACATTAAAGAGCGAGTGCGTGAGTTCAAAACTGATTTTGCAGTTGTGACAACCGCGCCCAGTTACTTGTTTTGGCGGTGTGCCCCACCTGAGTTGCGAGTACCGCAACAGGTGATGGACGCTTTGCGTGACTTGCCTTGCAAGTTGGTTGGCGTGGGACCACACTCTTCCACAACACCGAAAGCCGTTTTGTCGAAACTTGACGCGGATGTAGTCATCATGGGCGAGTGTGAGGAAATATTGCCGCAGCTAGCGGTGGATTGGCCCAGCGTTAAGTCGATTTGTTACCGCACCCGAGAAGGAATCCGCGTACAAGGTGCTCCCCACGCGGGAAATATGAATGACTTGCCCGAGCTTCAGTGGGATCTCGAAACCATCGCGCGTCACGGGCATCATCACCATCGATTTGACGCACCACCTGCGGGCCCGGGAGCGGAGATGGAGACATCTCGCGGGTGTCCCTTTCACTGTACTTTCTGTGCCAAGGACAATTTTCGGAACTCCTTCCGCAGGCGACCGCTCAAAGTTGTGGCCCGCGAACTCGACGGATTGATAGCTGAGGGAGTAGAGTATGTTTACTTCATAGACGAGATCTTTTTGCCCTTTGCGGCGGTACTGGAGATGATTGCTCGAAGGCGGATCAAGTTTGGTATCCAGACCAGGATTGACCTCTGGAGCTTTGAACTGATTGACCTGTTGGGAAAGGCCGGATGTGTTTCGATTGAGGCGGGCGTAGAAAGCATCACGGAGGCAGGTCGAAACCTGCTAGCCAAGAGATGTAAGCTTTCCACTGATGAGATCACTGAGCGGCTGCTGCATGCCAAGGATCGTGTTCCGTTCGTTCAGGCCAATTTGCTTGACTCGCAATGTGACGATCCACAGGAAGTTGAGGCTTGGCGCCAGAATTTGCTCCAGAAAGGAGTTTGGGCCAATAAACCGGTGCCTTTATTCCCATACCCGGGCTCGCCAGATTACACGCAGCGCTGGGGGCAACCCGACGATTTGGCTTGGGAGCGAGCGCACGAAATGTATCTAAATCAATTTAATGAGTTCAGCGATATTCAGGAGCCGCGTCCCGCGAAATTGGTTCAGCTTGAGGCGCGAGGTTAAACTGAATGTCCTCGGACGGCTCGCGGCGCATTCTGTTAACCGGTGATACGGAAGGCGGTGTGTGGACTTTCACACTTGACTTGGCAGACGGGCTACTCAAGCGCGGTTGGGAGGTTTGTTTAGCCACATTCGGGCCAACTGTCACTGACTCACATAGCAGGTCTGCGTCAGAGGTGTCGGGACTCCGATGGGTTCACTACGACTCAAAGCTGGAATGGATGCCGGGAGCATGGAAGGATATCTCCTGTGCGGGACGTTGGTTGACCCAAGTCGCTTATCAGCACCAGCCAGACTTAGTTCACTTGAATACCCTGTGTCACGCGAATCTTATGTGGAATATCCCGGTGGTGGTAACGCATCACTCTTGTGTGACTGCCTGGTGGCACGCAGTAAAGCAATCGCCATTGCCGGTACAGTGGCATCGTTATCGGCAGGAAGTGGAACACTCACTTAAGTGCGCTACAGTACTTTGTGCTCCCACTCAGGCGGCATTAACCACGGTGGAGCGAAACTATGACGTTGACATGTCCGCAGCGCGAGCTATTCCAAACGGACGGAACAACTCACTATTTCGAGTAGGGAAAAAAGAGCCGTTCATTTTATGCGCAGGGCGGCTTTGGGATGAAGCTAAAAATGCTCGGGCTCTTGTTGGGATCGCTCCGGCTCTGCCGTGGTCCGTGCACTTGGCGGGAGACGTCGGCTCCACAGAGGAGAAGGATGTACCTGGGTGTCGGTTACTTGGGAGTTTGGGTCCCCCTGAACTGGCGAAATGGTATTCGCGAGCGGCAATCTACGCACTCCCAGCCTTCTATGAGCCATTCGGGCTTTCCATTCTCGAAGCGGCCCTATCGGGATGCGCACTGGTTTTAGGAGATATACCTAGCTTGCGAGAGACATGGCACGGAGTTGCCAACTTCGTTCCGCCGAATGACCCCAAGGCACTGCAAGCCGCGATAACACGCCTCATTGCTAACCCGATGTATCGAATTCGCATGGCCGAAAACGCATTGCAGCGAGCAAACGAGTTCACGCAAGAGCGGATGGTGGATGGTTATGTTTCGCTTTACCAGAGCGAGCAAGCCAAATATCGCGGAAGTGTACGGAGGCACGCGTGCGCTTCGTAATTTTTACTCATTCGCTGGTCTCTGACTGGAATCATGGAAACGCTCACTTTCTGAGGGGCATTGTCTCAGAATTGTTAGCCAGGGGACATAGAGTTAACGTGTTCGAACCGGAGGATGGTTGGAGCCGCGAGAATTTATTGCGCGATCAGGGAGTGAACGCGATCGATGAATTCGGGTCCCGTTTTCCGGACCTCCGCAGCGCGCGTTACGACAGCCAGACGATTAATCTAGACGCCACGTTGCGTGGAGCAGACGTGGTGATTGTGCATGAGTGGAATCCAGCGGAATTCGTTGCACGAATCGGACGGCATAGAACGAAGCATGATTATCTTCTCTTTTTTCACGATACGCACCACCGCAGTTTCACGGATCGAAAAGCAATGGCAGCCTACGATCTAAGTCACTATGACGCTGTGTTGGCTTATGGAGGTGTGATTCGCAATGCATATATCGACGAAGGATGGTCTAGGAGGGCCTGGACGTGGCATGAAGCCGCCGACACGCAGGTATTCCGTCCTATCGAATCTCCCAGGGAGGGCGATTTAGTTTGGATTGGCAATTGGGGAGACGATGAACGTGCCGACACATTAAGGGAGTTTTTGATTGAACCAGTTCGGCGCTTGAGATTGCGTACGCGCGTTTATGGAGTGAGATATCCACAGGACGCACTTCGGGAGTTGGACGACGCCGGAATCGCTTATGGAGGATGGCTACCCAATTACAAGGTTCCCGAAGTGTTTGCAAAGTACAGAGTGACTGTTCATATTCCGCGCCGGCCCTACGTTGAAGCGCTACAGGGCATACCTACCATCCGACCATTTGAAGCATTGGCTTGTGCAATACCGCTTGTCTCTGCCCCCTGGAACGACTGTGAGGGGTTGTTTTCTCCAGGGAAGGATTTTCTCGTGGCACGCGATAGGAATGAAATGGTCTCACAATTATCCTCCGTGTTGAGTGATCACGAGCTTGGCGAACGCCTTAGACAGCACGGTCTTCGGACGATTCGAAGCAAGCACACGTGTGTACACAGAGTGGATGAATTGCTCTCGTTTGTGGAAGCGCTACGGACGGTAGAGGTATTGGAAGAAAGAGTTTAAATGGAGATCGCGTTCTTCGGTTCTAGTTTGGTTTCATCGTATTGGAATGGAGCGGCAACTTACTATCGCGGCATAGTGCGTGCGCTGGCTGATCGCGGTCACAAGATTACTTTTTATGAGCCTGATGCCTGGAAGCGGCAGCAGAATCGAGATATGGAAGACCCTTCGTGGGCGAGGGTTGTTGTGTACCCAGCCTCTGAAGAGAGCACGCGCAGAGCCGTCGAGAGTGCGGCCGGAGCTGATTTAATTGTAAAAGCGAGTGGAGTGGGAGTTTTTGATGAATTGTTGGAATCTGCTGTCCTGCAGTTGAAGCGCGCCTCCAATCTCGTGGTGTTTTGGGATGTTGATGCTCCGGCGACGCTCGATCGTTTACTGAAAGACCCTTCTGATCCGTTCGCGCCTTTGATTCCTCGATACGATGCGGTGTTTACCTACGGGGGCGGCGAGCCGGTTGTCCTCGCATACAAACGTTTTGGCGCACGGACTTGTGTGCCTATCTACAACGCAGTCGATCCAGAGACTCACTACCCTGTCGCGTCGGATCGTCGATTTTCAGCGGGATTGTCCCTTTTGGCAAATCGACTGCCCGACCGGGAAGCGCGCGTCGAGGAGTTTTTCGTACGGCCGGCTCACGAGCTCGCTGAGGTGACATTCTTATTAGGAGGCTCCGGTTGGGGCGACAAGCCGCTGAGCTCAAACGTTCGGTATCTGGACCACGTATCAACGGTCGATCACAATGCATTCAACTCGAGTGCACTGGCTGTTTTGAATGTTACTCGCGAGAGTATGGCGCGCAATGGCTTTTCTCCCGCGACTCGAGTCTTCGAAGCCGCGGGCGCAGCCGCATGTCTCATTACGGACGATTGGCCTGGGGTGGATATGTTCTTTGAGCCCGACAAGGAGATTCTGGTTGCCAAAACTGGAACAGAAGTGCTTGAACACGTCCGCAGATTGCTGCCGCACGCCGCGAAAAAGATGGGTAGGGCCGCGTACAGGCGCGCGCTCGCGGAACACACCTATTCACATCGCGCTGCGGAAATCGATGCCACACTGGGTATTTATGCAGCGGAGAGAGTAGCTATCGCCGTATGACTTCACCTTTCGACATCGTCATCATAGGTCTCACGGTTACGTCTTCCTGGGGCAATGGCCATGCGTCCACTTATCGGAGTTTGCTGCGTGGTTTGGCGGCCCGCGGACAGCGCGTTCTGTTTTTGGAACAGGACGAGCCGTGGTATGCGGCAAACCGTGACGAGCCACATCCCGACGGCGCAGTGACTCTGATCTATCAGGGTCTGGATGACTTGAAGCAGTTTGAAGGTGCAGTCAGTCGTGCTGCGCTGGTGATTGTAGGCTCCTACGTGAAGGATGGAATCAAGGTAGGAGACTGGGTGACCTCTGTGGCTCACGGTCGGACAGCGTTCTATGACATCGATACGCCTATTACGCTGAATAACCTTGAAACGGGGAATGCTGCTTATATCAGTCCCAACCTGATTCGGAGATACGATTGTTATCTCTCGTTTACGGGCGGAAAACTGTTACAGCACATTGAGAGTCAGTATGGTGCACGCAGAGCACGGACACTGTATTGCTCAGTCGACCCAACCGAATACCAACCCATCTCGGTGAAACGAAAATGGGACTTAGGGTATTTGGGTACCTATAGTGTAGACCGCCAGCCGGCGTTGGAGGAGTTGCTGCTTGCTCCGGCTCGTCATTGGTGGCGAGGAAAATTCGCGGTTGCTGGACCGCAGTATCCCGAGGCGATGTTGTGGCCTCCCAATGTAGATCGTACGATTCACCTGTCTCCGCGAGAACATTCAGCTTTTTATGGAGCGCAGCGCTTTACGCTCAACATTACGCGAGAGCTGATGAAGAAGGCAGGCTACTCTCCGAGCGTGCGTTTGTTTGAAGCAGGCGCCTGCGCCGTGCCGGTGATCAGCGACTGGTGGGAAGGCCTAGATTCGATTTTCCGAATCGGCGAAGAGGTGCTCGTTACTGAAGATGGCGAGGCGACACTTCGTTATCTTCGCAATCTTTCGGAGTCGCAGCGTTTAGGCATCGCGGCGGCTGCTCGCGGGCGCGTTCTGGCCGAGCATACGCCACAGGTGCGCGCCGCTCAGCTTTTGGGTTATTTAAAGGAGATGAATGACGACATTTCTGCTGGTACGCCACGGGGAAACCGACGCTTTGGGACTTTGCCTGACCGGTTGGCAGACCGGTTGCCATCTGAACTCTACCGGCAAGCAACAGATACGGAGGCTAGCTCAATCAATCTCGGAATTCCCGATTCAGGCGATCTACACGAGTCCCCTCGAACGAGCCATTGAGACTGCTGAGATTCTAGGAGAGCTCCGTGTTATTCGACCGGTAATTCGCAAGGACTTGGGAGAGTTACATTTTGGCGACTGGGAGGGTCAAACGTTTGAGGAACTGAGTCATGACCCCAGATGGATACGATTTAACCAGTCAAGGAGCTTAGAGAGTGCTCCGGGAGGTGAGTGGATGCTCGAGGCACAGAGTCGTATGGTCCGAGAGATCGAGACTCTGCAACAGCAGCACCCAGAGGAGACAGTAGCTGTAGTGAGTCATCTTGATCCGCTACGCGCGTTAATTTCGTTTTGTCTGGGTATGCCACTCGATTTTATCCAGCGTTTTGAGATATGTCCAGGATCGTTGAGCGTTGTGCAGTACGTAAATGGCTTACCGTGCGTGATATGTATCAATCGCACAACTGAGCTTGTCGTATGAAGTTTGTTGTTTTTGGATTGTCGATCAGTTCGTCATGGGGGAATGGCCACGCTACGTTGTGGCGAGGACTATGCGGAGCTTTAGCGCGGCGCGGGCATTCCGTAGTGTTTTTCGAGCGGGATGTTCCTTATTATGCGTCACACAGAGATTTCACTGCGCTTCCGTGCGGTGAATTGATCTTATATGCGGCATGGGACGACGTGGTGGGAAGAGCGCGGTGCCATGCGTCCGAGGCCGATGTCTGCATTGTGACATCATATTGCCCCGATGCGATTGCGGCATCCAAATTAGTATTAGATTCGGGGGCAACTGTTAAATGCTTCTACGATTTGGATACTCCCATAACCTTGGAGAGAATCGAGAGGGGCCTGTCAGTGGCGTACATCGGCCCGCGCGGACTGCGCGATTTCAATCTGACCCTCAGCTATACGGGTGGCGCTTCCCTTCTTAAGATGCGCAGCATCTTGGGAGCGAGTGCGGTGGTGCCTCTGTTTGGGAGTGTTGATCCGGCAACGCATTTCCCGGTGGAACCCAGCGATAGATATCGCGCTGAACTCTCTTATCTAGGCACAAGTGCGGCGGACCGGCAGGAACGGTTGGAATCTCTGTTCGTCGATCCGGCGAGGCAGATGCCCGATCGCAAATTTCTGATTGGTGGCTCCCTGTACCGTGCTGACTTTCCTTGGCTGCCCAACATATTTCTGGTCAGCCATGTGCCAGTTGCCGATCATCCTGCGTTCTACTGTTCATCGGTCCTTAATCTCAATGTGACGCGACGAGCGATGGCTAAAAATGGTTATTGCCCATCAGGAAGGCTCTTTGAGGCTGCGGCGTGCGGTGCGACTCTTGTGAGCGATGAGTGGGAGGGTCTCGACCACTTCCTCACACCGGGTAAGGAGATCTTAATCGCCAAGGAGGCCAGCGATGTCGTTTTAGCGTTGAGCCGGTCGCAAGATGAATTGAAGCGTATAGGGCGCGCGGCACGAGAGCGAACCTTGGAACAGCACACGGCTGATGTCCGTGCGTTGGAGTTGGAAAACATCATGAATTCTTTTCGACCTATGCGCATGGAGGTGTACTGATGTGGGGGATCATTCCGGCTGCCGGGGCGGGTACGCGGATTCAGCCGTTGGCCTTTTCGAAGGAGTTGCTTCCGATGAACAGCAGAGAAAATCGACCGCGTGCATTGAGCGATTACTTAGTTGAACGCCTAGTAACGGGAGGAGCCGAACGGATCTGCTTCGTGATTTCGCCAGGGAAATCGGACATTCTTGAATACTACGGTGGCACTGCTTATTCCGCCTCCCTTTTTTATGTAATTGAACCTGAGCCCGCCGGTCTATGTGATTCGATCTTTCGCGCACTGGCGGTAATCGACAAAAACGCACCTGTTCTGGTTGGACTTCCCGACACAATTTGGTTTCCCGAAGATAGCTTCAAGAACTTGCCTGACGATCGTCTTTCGTTCTTGCTTTTTCCAGTGGAGCGGCCATCGCATTTCGATGCGGTCAGCATCGACAGTCAGAATCGAATATTAGATATTCAGGTGAAAAACCCCGCACCGTCAACTCAATGGGTTTGGGGCGCATTTAAGATGCCTGGTTGTGTACTGGAGGAACTCTTTGACCTATGGTGTGTTCGCGGGCGCGTGGATGAATATATCGGCACTCTTGTGAACGCGTGGATTAAGGGAGGTAGTGAGGCCTATGGCTACCCGTTTGGCCGCCGTTATTTCGATGTCGGAACGATGGATGGATACATGGAAGCCATGAAGGTGCTGAGTGAAGGACGTGAGTATGCGACGCAGACAGTCGCGGGAGGTGACTGAGAGTGACTGTGAACTCTGCGATCACGGTGGAACAGATTAGAGAGCGAGTGTCTGAACTCGGCACATGGTTTCACAATATCGATCTAGGAGGCGTACAGACTGCGCCGAATCACTTCTTGGGAGACTACCCTTCGATAAAGTGGCGTAATTTTCGACAGAGTATCCCGGACGATCTAAGCGGTAAGACAGTGCTGGATGTGGGATGCAATGGCGGGTTCTATTCTCTTCAGATGAAGCAGCGCGGGGCTTCCCGCGTGGTGAGCATTGACTCAGATCCGGTGTATCTGAAGCAGGCACAGTTTGCGGCGGAGGCGACGGAGTATGACATCGAGTTTTGTCTACTTGACGTGTATAACGTTGCACAATTAAAAGAGAAATTTGACATTGTGCTCTTTATGGGCGTGCTTTATCACCTCCGCTATCCTCTATTGGCTTTGGATTTGCTCTATGAACACGTTGTGAAGGATACGTTGGTTTTTCAATCGATGATCCGTGGGAGCCGCACGGTGGCCACTCTGAAGGAAAACTATCCATTCTCTGAGACGGAAGTGTTTCAGCGAGAGGGTTTCCCGGTGATGCACTTTGTGGAACGCCGCTATGCGGATGATCCGACGAACTGGTGGGTTCCGAACCGTGCCTGTGTGGAAGCCATGTTGCGGAGCGCGGGGTTCGAGATAGTTGAACACCCAGAGGAGGAAATTTTCATTTGCAGGAAGCGGAGGCGGAATGGTTGAGGCGGTCATGCTTTGGAATGAACCCAACAATCTCTCACACTGGAACTTCGAATTAGATCCGAATTGGACCATCTATTCGACCATGGTTAAGCAGGCAGGGCAAGCCATTCGTGCGGAGAATGCATTGCTGTGTCGGGTGTTGGGAGGTATGTCTCCGATCGATCCAAACTTCGTCGTTAATCTTGACCGGCAGTGTGTGTTCTCGCATGTAGATGCGATTGCAGTGCATGGCTTTCCGCTGGACTGGAACCACTGGACCATCCACGAGTGGCCGAATAAACTCGAGGAGATCCGCCAAGTGACATCGCTTCCTCTGTGGGTATCGGAGGTGGGTGTGTCAACTTTTGGCGCCGAAGAGGTGCAGGTATTCGGCTTGAAACGCACGGCCGAGCTGCTGATTGGCAAGGCGGAACGGATTCATTGGTACAGCCTCTACGATCTGCCACGCGCCTGGCCTGCCACTACGCGGCATCGCGAGGCAGAGGGGTCATCTTATTACCGGCACTTCTATATGGGCCTGGTTCGCGAGGACGGCACTCCCAAAATCGCACTTTCGGAATTCAGCCAGTTCGCCCCGGAACTGGGCATATGCCAATGGTTCCATTTTGAGGATCATAGGATTGACCCTGCTGTTTGTCTGCTGAAAAAGCTTGGCGTGAAGAGACTGCGAACCGGACTTAGCTGGGCTGACAGTTTTCGGCCCGGAGCAGGTCGCTGGTTCGACCTTCAGATGAAAAAGCTTGAGCCTTTCGATGTCACTTTGACCTTCTGCTTCACTCCTGAACATCGGGGCGTGGTTCCCAATCACACTAGTCCTCCCAAGGAGACCACAGAATTTGCGGATTTCTGCGCGCGCATGACTCGGCGGTATGCCAACTGAGCGCGCGTTCTCCCAAGGCCAGGAGTTGCTTGGTAAGAGACAAGTTTTGGAAGCGTTGCCGTATTTCGACGAAGCACAACGGTTAGGATATGCCACACGGGAGTGTGCCGCTGCGCGTTGGCAGTGTTGGATGCTGCTGGGTGAGTTTGAGAAGGCTTGGAAGGAAAGCGACTTCATTATCACTTGTGGCTCTGCAGATCCAAATCGGCTTTGGGATGGACAGTCCTGGAGCGGCCGGCGGGTGTTGCTGCGTTGCCTGCATGGACTGGGAGATACGATTCAATTCATTAGATATGCGCCATTACTGCGCCAAAGCTGCGCGCAACTCACTGTTCAGGTACATCCTGAATTAGTCAGCTTGCTTGAAGGTGTAAGCGGAATTGATCGCGTTTGTACATGGGGAGGAGACACCTCGGATTGGGACTTGGAAATGGAGGTGACGGAGTTGCCGCGAGCCTTTCGTACCATTCAGTCGACCATTCCCTCTACTGTGCCCTACATTCAAGTTTGGGAGGAGCTAATTCGCCGGGCGGAAACTTGGATTGAGCAAAGTCGTGAACTCCGCGTTGGAGTCGTGTGGGAGGCGAGCAACTGGGACACGTCAAGGTTTATCCCAGCAGTCGAATTGACCCCGATCTTATCTTGCAAACACTGCCAATTTTACAGTCTGCAAAAGAATGTAGACTGTTTGAGTACAGCAAGCCTTGGCGCTATTGTGGATCTATGGCCACGTCTTAGCGACGTCAGGGACACAGCGGCGTTAATCCGCAATCTCGACCTCATCGTAACTGTCGACTCTATGGTCGCGCACCTGGCGGGCGCGCTTGGAAGGCCTGTTTGGATCATGCTCCCGGCAAAGGCTGACTGGCGTTGGATGTTGGCGCGAAACGATACGCCGTGGTATCCGACTGCTCGCCTATTTCGCCAGGGTGCGCCCGGCGATTGGAGCAAAGTGATTGGGGATGTTTGTGCCTCCCTCTCGTCGGCGAACAGTACATACATTTCCTAAGGCATCGGTTGGATCTAGGATGGACGCAAATCTGCGTCCAACAAAAGAGGGATTGATTATGGCAGAAGAAGACTCCGTCCGATATGCTGTGGTTGGGCTCGGCTGGATAGTGGTCACCTCAAAACCGGCCAATAGAAGTAAGCGGAATTGAAATCGACAAAGGAATACCCTTCGTCGATGTGAGCAATGTCTTGAGCGGAGAAAATAAGAAACAAGTCATCGCCCTGGGCCAGCTAGGCTGGTCGCTGCGGCAGATTCAAAAAGCCCTTGGGATACGCCTGGAAACGGCTGGCGAGTATTTGAAGGCGGCCGGAGTGGGGGTGCGACCTCCGAGAGGCTGGGGCAAGAAGCCACCACCAAAACCGGCCAACAAGGTGACCACCGACCTGGCGCCCGCAAAACCGGCCAACGGGGCGACCACCGACTTTTGCGCGGAGTCGTACCTTTGTCCTGCCCCACCTTCTCTTGGCCGGTCTTGAGGTGACCACCATTGGCCGGTTTTGGGGTGACCACCGAGAGCTGAGCAAGGTGGCAGCTTGCTGATGATTGTTTACCGTCTACATTTCGACCTGCCAACTTGAGAGCGATCGAATTGATTCAATCGGGAGTCATTGGTGAGCCTCGTATCTTTAGTTCCTCTTTTTCAAAACGTGAAAAGGAGAGTCGAAGAGAAAGTCTTTTCCGAAGCTGGATCAATTCGGTGGGCAACTCGAGTATTTTTCGAACTGCATTTTGGAAGGCAAAACTCCGCAGCCTTCCGGTCTGGAGGGACTAGCCGACGTGAGAATTATCGTAGCTCTACACCGCTCGCTCCTGGACAAAAAGCCGGTCAGCCCTCAGCCATTTGAAGCGGGTGTGCGACCGACCAAAGAATAGGAAAGGAAACTTCCGCGGGTTAAAGCAAAGAAGATTGTTCACGCCGCTTCGACGACCGGAAGTTAGGCTGTCGCTTGAAGATGTGCCATCGCTGAATACCATCCCCCGCTACGCACCAACTCAGAATGGCTGCCTGCTTCCACTACACCTTGCTTGTCGATCACTACGATGGTGTCGGCAAGTCTGCGTACAGTGGCGAGGCGATGAGCAATCAGAATTACTGTTCTTCCTTTCAGAAGTGGCAAGATATTATCGAGCACTCGATCTTCAGTTTCGGCATCAAGAGCGCTGGTAAATTCGTCGAGTATCACGATGCGCCGATTTTTATCGAGTGCCAGGAGTGCTTGCGCTAACGCGATGCGCTGCTGTTGTCCCTTAGAGAGAGTCGCACCACCGCGGCCTATTTTTGTGTCGTAGCCAAGAGGCATGAGTTGTATATCGTCGTGGATACAGGCCGCTTTTGCGCAAAGAGTGACTTCCTTGAAGGTGGAATCGGGTCGCGCGAAACAGATCGTCTCTAACACCGTACTGTTTGAGAAAAAAACGCCGCCGTTTTGCGAGACCGTACTGAAGAGGCTTCGCAATTGTTCTAAAGGCCACTGTCGCACGTCTTGGCCGGAGATCATGATGCGACCATCTTGCGCCTCCAACAGGCGGGATAGGAGATGCTGCAGGGTGGTTTTGCCAATGCCTGACCGTCCTGTCACTCCCACCACAGATCCAGGTTCGATGGAGAGATTGAACTTTTTCAACACTGGCTCGCTGTTCTCATAAGCGAAACACAGTTCCTGAATGTCTATTCCGATGCCCTTCGGCAAAGCAATCGGCCTTACTCCTGGGCGATCGCGAATCAAAGGCTGCTCTTTGAACATGGCGAGCAACACCCGTGCAGGTTCCATGCCGTCATAAACGCGCTCAATTAACGATGCATAGCTCCAGAACGAGTTAAGCAGATCTTCCGTCAGCATATTGAGATACATCAGAAGAGCAATATCGAGTTGGCCAGATTTGAATCGCCAGAGCCAGAGGGCCTGGCATAAGCGCTTCGTAAGGGAAAGAAGCATGTTCCTCCGAAACGCATAGCGGTTGCCTATTTCGACCTCTTCGGCACCCGCGTTAACGATTTGCTCCTGAACGCCTTGATAGGAGCGAAGGATTCTGCCAGTCTGTCCGAAGTGTACGACAGGCTGCACGTACTCCATGCATTCGGAGAACAATCCGTAATCGCGAGCGTAATTGTCGTAGCGAGATTTGCGAAGCGGCTGGCGGGCAATATTTTCGTTCCTCGCTTCCCACAAGAAAATTGCTAACGCCACAATAACGAGCGGAGCGGTGACTGGGCTGAAGCAAAGTAGGGGAATCAAGCTCAGTCCCGTTCGAATAAGTGCTGGGACAAGTTCTCGGCTTACCGCCTCTGCCGTTTGTACGACCTTGCCGACGCCGTTGTTGACATGGCCGGCAATGATACCGGAATCGCGTTGGATATGCCATTCCAAGGGCATTTCAAACATCTTGGAAAGAGCGCGGCAGCGCAGAAAGCCAAAGAGAGGATAGCCCACGCGTTTTGAATAGCGCGTGTTGAAGATGAGATCGAGCCGTAAAACACCGGCATCGAACAGCAGCAAAACTGCTACCAGGAGCCAAACTGGAATGCTGCTATAGCGGGTGGAGGCGCGCAACGCGAGCACAAGAGAATAGCCCCCGAGGACCAGCAAACCCTGTCGGAGCGCGATGCCGCAAAGATATCGCAAGTACTCATGACGAAATGGAGCCAGAATCTGCCAAAGTCCCGCCAGCAGATTTTTAGCGGGGCCTTCGTAAGGTACATCAAGTGTTGGTGGGATTCGGCTTTGAGAAAGTGTCGGCAAAATTACCAGTCGCCTTACCTTTACGTCGTCCGCAATAGCGAATTTTTCCTAAGCTTGATACTACACCAATCAATACGAACTTTTTCTAGTTACCTCCTATAGGGTGAAGCGCGGCTACAATTACTGGGGAAATCATTGGAAATAAAGTCAGATTCGTTCCTGTCTAAACGATGAGTTCCGCGGAATTAATAAATAACCATTTATATAAAGTATGAACAATTCCACTAGAGATGGCCGCGAGTGGCCACGCTACCACTCAGCCTGAATCACGACCGATCAACCAGATGAAACAGACCAAAAGAAAGTTAAAACACGAAATGACGGGAAAAGGCGGAGAGTTGCATCAAAACGCAAACGGTGCGCCAATCCTGACTACACAACAAGGCATTCCGGTTTCAGACGACCAAAATTCGTTGCGCATTGGGTCGCGAGGACCCGCCGCGCTGGAAGATTTTTTTCTTCGTGAAAAGATTTTCCATTTCGATCATGAACGAATTCCAGAGCGTGTGGTGCATGCTCGCGGCTACGGCGCCCATGGCTTCTTCGAAACCTATGAACCGTTAAATGAAATTACGTCGGCGGATTTGTTCCAGCGAGCAGGCGAACGAACGCCCGCCTTTGTGAGATTTTCAACGGTGGCCGGAAACAAAGGATCGGCCGACTTGGCGCGTGACGTGCGCGGATTTGCTGTGAAGTTGTACACAAAACAAGGCAACTGGGACATTGTTGGCAACAACATTCCCGTTTTCTTTATTCAAGATGCGATCAAATTTCCTGATCTCATTCACGCCGCCAAGGCGGAACCCGACCGCGGTTTCCCGCAGGCGCAAACGGCGCATGATAACTTCTGGGACTTCGTTTCACTAATGCCAGAGGCTATGCACATGGTGATGTGGATTATGTCCGACCGCGCAATCCCCAGATCGTTCCGCTTTATGGAAGGGTTTGGAGTTCACACGTTTCGTCTGATCAATGCGCAGGGCAAATCAACATTCGTAAAGTTTCATTGGAAGCCGAAGCTGGGTCTTCAGTCGGTTATCTGGAACGAAGCCGTGAAGATCAATGGCGCCGACCCCGATTTCCATCGCCGCGATTTATGGAATGCCATACAAAGCGGGAACTTTCCGGAATGGGAACTGGGATTGCAACTCTTTGACGAGCAGTTCGCGGACGAGTTTGCATTTGACATTCTGGATGCCACGAAGATCATTCCAGAAGAGGACGTTCCGATCCGAAAGGTGGGGCGTCTTGTGCTTGATCGTGTGGTGGATAACTTCTTTGCAGAAACCGAACAGGTTGCGTTCTGTACAAGTAATGTAATACCCGGAGTGGATTTCAGCAACGATCCACTCCTGCAGGGTCGTAACTTTTCTTATCTCGATACACAAGTCAAGCGTCTTGGCGGTCCGAACTTCACGCACATTCCGATCAATGCTCCAAAATGTCCTTTCCATCATTTCCAGCAGGACGGACACATGGCGATCCACAATCTGAAAGGCCGGGTGAATTATGAACCAAATTCCAGGGGAGCAAACGGAGGTCCGCGTGAATCAATGGAAGTCGGCTTCAAATCTGTCCCCGTCGAGGAACGTGAGCACAAAGTGCGCGAACGCTCCGAGAGTTTTGCCGATCACTACAGCCAGGCGCGACAGTTTTATGTTAGCCAGACAAAAGTAGAGCAGGGACATATTGCCGATGCACTTGTTTTCGAACTAAGTAAGGTAGAAGAACCGAGCATTCGGGAGCGAGTTGTTTCGCATCTTCCGCACATTGATGGCAGACTTGCGGAGAAGGTTTTGAACGGCCTTGGAATGTCTGGACAGATTCACCCTATTACGGCCGCGATCGAACCTAGGAATGACTTGAAAAAGTCGAAGGCGCTGAGCATCATTCTCAATGGCCCCACCAGTTTTGCCGGCCGAAAAGTGGGTGCATTGATAACCGACGGCGTAGATGTCGAGATCTTAAATGCTTTGAAAACCGCGCTGAAGGCAGAAGGGGCGGTACTCGAGATTATAGCGCCTACAGTGGGCTGCGTACGCACAAGCGATGGTGAGTGCCTGAATGCAGATCACAAAATTGGTGGTGGACCTTCGGTTTTGTTCGATGCCGTGGCTGTGTTGCCTTCCGCCGAAGGAGTGACTCAGCTTTCTAAGAACGCGGCGGCGGCGGAGTTCATCGCTGACGCATTCGGTCACCTCAAGTTCATCGCTTGGGTAAAATCGGCCATGCCGTTGCTTGAAAAAGCGGGCGTTGCGGATAATCTGGACGATGGATTTATAGAGCTAAGCAGCGCAAAGAACGTGTCCGCTTTTGTTTCGGCCTGTCGAAAACTGCGCTATTGGGAGCGAGAACAGGTTGTGACCTTCTAAAAGCTATTTCGCTCGGGTATGCGTACGATTTGTTCGCTGTGTGGGAGGAACTTTTTCACTCTTGAGCTTCCCCACTCTAAAGTAAGCCAGGAAAACAGCATTCGTGAGTCATTAGTAAGCGAGCGGTTGGGGCATAAACCTGATCGACTGGAAGCCATGGATCTCACATCTTTCATGCATGGAGGACCCGCCAGTCTACTCAGATGCCGCAATTGCGGAATGCTCTTGCGGGACGAAGAAGCAGAGGCCCGTTACGAGAACGATCTCTATGACCAAGTGCTCATGGATCATCTCTATCCTCGCTATTTGTGCTCGTTCGAAAACAAGCGGCACCAGTACCAACCGCTGCTGCGCGATCACGCTGAGGTTATCGAAGTCGGCAGTCACTTAGGTGCGTTCCTGCAGGCGGCCGAAGGTTGGAGATGGTTTCCGACGGGCCTCGACATTGGCGAATCGACCGTCGGCTTTGCCAGACGGCGAGGATTATCACTCAAGAGACTCACGCTTGAAGACTATTCGCCAAAGCTTAGGCGACCCGAAGCGGTTTTCATTTGGAATTGTTTTGAGCAGTTAGAAGATCCCATTTCGACGCTGCGTCGATCACACGAGCTATTAGACCGCCACGGTTTGTTGGTCGTACGCGTTCCGAACGGCAACTTCTACCGTAAGCTACGGCAACAATTTGAAATGGACCATTCGAAGCAAGCTTTGCTCATGCTGGGCTACAACAACTTGCTCGGCTTTCCTTATCTTCACGGATATACAACTTCCGCACTAAAGCAGTTACTGAGGCGGAACCATTTTCATCCGATTCTGACAAACAAGAGCAGTTTGCTGACACCGCCGTATCCGTATATGTCTCAGCGGATCAGCGAGGAATGGAACGAAGCGAGGATTGTCGGTGAGAGTTCGCCAGAGTTTGACGGACCATGGATCGAAATGGTGGGCAGGAAGCTATGAAACTTAGAACAGGAATTCTGGCGACGCTAGCGACAGGAACAGGATTTCTTGCTTTTCAATACCTACGTCACAGGCCGCTCGACCTGAACAGGAAAGTGGTTTTGATCACGGGCGGATCGCGCGGACTGGGATTAGCAACAGCCCGGGAGTTTGGATCACGGGGAGCGACGGTCGCCATTTGTGCGCGTGATCGTGAAGAGTTGGAGCGGGCACAAGAAGACTTGTCTCAAAGGGGTGTTACAGCAGCCGCTTTTCCCTGCGACATTACTGATCGAGAACAAGTTCAAAGGATGGTGGCTGCCGTGACAGAGTGCTTGGGAGCAATCGACATTCTGGTGAACAACGCAGGAGTGATTAAAGTAGCACCATTTGCCGAAATGAAGATCAGCGATTTCGAGCAGGCGCTCAACTTAATGTTTTGGGGAATGCTCTATGTGATTCTGGAGGTCTTACCTACTATGCGAACCCGCAGAAATGGCAGCATTGTCAATATCACCTCCATCGGCGGCAAATTGAGCATCCCTCACCTGCTTCCTTATTCTTGCGCGAAATTCGCCGCAGTTGGGCTTTCGGAAGGCTTGCGGGCAGAACTGGCGCCGGCGGGTATTCGGGTTACCACGATTGTACCCGGGTTGCTGCGTACTGGATCGCACTTACACGCGCAGTTCAAGGGTAAGCGAGAGCAGGAGTACGCATGGTTTACCGCAGGCGCAACCACTCCTCTGGTCGCCATTTCAGCAGAGCGCGCGGCTCGCTCAATTGTAGATGCCACAGTTCGTGGACAAAGCGAAAAGATCCTATCGGTCCCAGCTTATGCTCTAGCTCGAATTCACGGTCTCGCCCCTGCCTTGAGCGCAGCCACCTTAACGATGATGAATCAATTCTTGCCTGGCAAAAAACCTGGGTCAGCCGAAACTGCGTACGGCCAGTCCATGGAATCAAGTTTTACCTCAAAGCTTTGGAAAACGATCACAGCGCTGGGCCAAAATGCCGCCGTGTCGTTGAATGAAATTCCGACAAGCGAGAAACCTTCGCTACCTTCAGAAGTCTAACCAGCAAGCCACTCATCACACGCTTTTAACTCTTGATGAGCGGCTCACTCAAGGAAATACTCTATGGAAAACTCAACAGGTAAATTGTTTGCGGTCGTAACCGGCGCATCTTCGGGAATTGGCTACGAATTGGCAAAGCAATTCGCACAGAACGGCTTCGACCTCCTCATTACTGCAGAGGACCAAGGAATCGAAACGGCAGCAAGCGAAATTGGCGGCAATGGCGCCGCGGTAGAAGCTGTGCGCCTAGACCTCACCCAGCGCAAAGAAGTTGAAAAGCTTTACCGCACAATCCAATCAAAAGGTCGGCCGGTTGACGCGATCGCGATCAACGCGGGAGTGGGAGTCGGCGGTGACTTTGCCCGCCAGACGGAGCTTGAAGACGAATTGAACTTGATTGCTCTCAACGTTACCTCGTCCGTACATTTGGCGAAGTTGATAGTGCGTGACATGGTGGCGCGGAAACAAGGACGTGTTCTTTTCACAGCCTCCATCGCAGGTACAATGCCGGCGCCGTTCGAGGCCGTATACGGAGCATCGAAAGCGTTCCTTCTCTCTTTCTCTGAAGCGCTGCGCAATGAACTGAAAGACACGGGAGTTACCGTAACTGCGCTGATGCCCGGGGCGACCGAAACTAACTTCTTTCACCGGGCCAATATGGATGACACCAAAGTAGGCGCCAGTGAAAAAGATGATCCGGCAGAAGTAGCGAAGGACGGATTTGAAGCACTTATGGCAGGCGACGACAAGGTGATCGCCGGATCGTTCAAGAACAAATTGCAGGGGCTTGGGTGCACGTATTTTACCCGAGACAGTTAAAGCTGACATCCACCGCAAAATGGCCGAACCAGGATCAGCTCCAAAAGAAACAGCGCCGACAACTCGCAGGGCGGTGAACCAATGAAGGCCACTTGTTGGCATGGTAAACACGATATTCGAGTAGATAACGTTCCTGACCCGACCATTCAAGATGCGCGCGATGCCATCTTGCGAATTACGTCCACGGCAATTTGCGGCTCCGATTTACACATCTACGACGGCTTCATTCCAACCATGGAAAAAGGCGACATCCTGGGACACGAATTCATGGGCGTCGTTGAAGAGGTCGGCAAAGAGAACGGATTGAAGAAGGGAGATCGTGTGATCATTCCCTTTCAAGTCGCGTGCGGCCAGTGTTACTACTGTCAGCGTATGGAAACCGCGCTTTGCGATCGAACAAACCCAGAAGGTGCGGATAAGATGAAGACCATGTACGGTCAAGCGGCTGCGGGATTGTTCGGTTACTCACATATGTACGGCGGCTACCCAGGGGGGCAAGCGGAGTATGCGCGTGTACCTTGCGCAGATTTCGGCGCCTTCAAGGTGCCCGAGGAATTTACTGACGAACAAGTCTTGTTTCTTACCGATATTTTCCCAACTGGATTTGCGGCCGCCGATAATTGCGGCATCGAGCCCGGCCAAACGGTTGCGGTATGGGGATGCGGACCGGTTGGTCAATTTGCTATCCGGAGTGCCTTCCTTTTGGGCGCGGGTCGCGTTCTTGCTCTCAACAACGTTCCCGAACGTTTGGAGTTGGCCCGGCAGGGAGGCGCAGAAACGTTGAACGATGAGGACAAGGACGTTCAAGAAAAGCTGCGCGATCTTACCAAGGGGCGCGGCCCCGACCACTGCATTGACGCTGTCGGGATGGAGGCGCATGGAGCAACTCTTGACGCACTCTATGATCGAGTGAAAACTGCGGTGATGCTTGAAACAGATCGCTCTCATGCCTTGCGAGCGGCCATATTCGCTTGTGCCAAAGGCGGTACGATTTCCATTCCAGGTGTATACGGTGGCTTTCTCGATAAGTTCCCGCTAGGCGGTGCATTCGCTAAGGGTTTGACGTTGAAGATGGGTCAGACGAATGTGCATAGGTATCTACCAAGGCTGTTGGACTACATTGTAAAGGGCAAAATCGATCCCAGTTTTGTGATCACACACCGGGTGTCGCTTGACGAAGCCGCCGAAGGTTACAAGACTTTCCACGATAAGAAGGATCATTGCATCAAGGTTGTTCTAAAGCCTCACGGAATGGCTGCTTAAGTCCTCATGCAGGCGGGCGCAAGTCTCGATCGCTTATCTTAAGCGGACTGAGACTCGACCCGCCGTTTCTGTTCTGCCATTTGAGATCCAAAGCAAGTGGCATAAACCCGAGTCAGAACCGCGCCGAAAAAGAAAATCTGCGCGCAATAGTAAATCCACGCTACGAAAGCTACAAGTGATCCAGCGGCGCCGTAAGCTGACCCGACCGCAGCCTTAATAAGATACACGGTGAGCAGAGTGTGTCCGATAGTAAAAAGGACTGCGGTCACGGCAGCACCAAAGGTAACATCCTTCCAATCGATGGGAACATCAGGAACGAACTTGAAGATCAAAACAAATAATCCCGTGATGGCGACGAATGAAAGCACAACATTTAAGACCTCGCCGACAAACTCGGCGCCGATTGGAGCCAAGTTAGCAAATAAGTGTTCCACCACGCGGAGGCCCACGTCCAATAAGGTAGAAGTCAAAATAAGAACGCCAAACATTAATACCATGACGAAGGATGCAATTCTTCGTCGTACGAATGTTTTCACATTGCCCTTGATTTCAGGGGCATCCCATATTGTATTCAAGGAATCACGCAATTCGAGGAAAACGCCCGACGCACCGAAAAATAACACCACGGTCGCAATAATACTTGCAACCACACTCGTCTTCGTGGGCTGAGTATCCTCAATTAAGGTGCGCAGTGTGTCAACCCATTGAGTGCCCGCCAAGTTCCTAACTTGATCGAGCAAATGCTGCTCGGCGCTGCTCCGCGCGAAAACGAGTCCGCAAATCAAGATGAGCAACACCACAACGGGTGCTAAGGACAGCAGTGTGTAATACGCGAGCGCTGCACTCAACCTTGGAGCGTTGTGCTCGCTCCACTTGGCAGCGGCATTCCTGCCAAGAGTCCAAACATCACGAGATGTCATTCAGTTAGCCCAACGGTCAGTTTGACTGCTTCACTTGCCAACCTAAGACATGTAACATACACCAACAATCGGCATCTAACTGTTGGAATAACGGATGCTAGATGGGAGTGGTGCTTGGATCGTCGGTTTCGTTTTCTGCATGGCTGCATTTTCTGCATCTGCAACGCCTGGAGACAACCTCGACTTCTTGGCGAGACCGAACAGTTGTTGAAGTCCGCTACGAACCTTCGGAACAACCAATCGACCCCCGAGATCTAAAGCTTGACCAGCTTGTGCATATAGGCAGCACCCTCACTACAGATAATGTCGCGAAAACCATTGAGCGCCTATACGCCACTGGCCTGTACAAAGACATCAAAGTGTACGCAGAGCCGAGGGGCGACGGCGTAGTCGTAACGTTTTTCACCACTCCTGCACAATTCATAGGCCACGTGGAAGTGAGGGGAAAACTAAAGGATCCACCCAGTCGGGCGGTAATCGCGGGTACAGCCCGCCTTGAACTTGGTGAACCGTTCGACCTGGAAACAGTTGCGGCTGCCAAAGCAAATGTCGAGCGAGAATTGCGAACGAATGGGCTCTTCAAAGCCGCCGTTTCGGTGACGACAATTGAAGATCCCTCGACCCATCTGCTTACCATCGGCTTCGTTGTAGATTCTGGAAAACGAGCACGTTACGAAATGCCCAGTATAAACGGAGACACAAAATTACCCGCGGGTAGCCTTTTAACGGCGACAGGTTGGCGGGTGCGCATCATACATCGCTGGCGGCCAATCACTAAGGCTCTCACCGATGCCGGAGTCAGTCGTATCGAAAAGAAATACGCTAAGCAAGATCGGCTCACTGCTTCTGTCGAATTAACCTCCATAGATGCCGACGAGGATGGAAAACGGGCGCGACCGCACCTCGACATTGACGCTGGTCCGAAGATCACGATTCGAGCGGTTGAAATGAAACTCTCGCGAGGTAAATTGCGAAAATATGTACCGGTTTACGAGGAGGGTTCTGTCGACAATGACCTGTTGAGCGAAGGCGCTCGTAACCTCCGAGACTATCTACAGTCGCGCGGTTATCCAGACGCAGATGTAACGTTCAAGCGGCAGCCGACCCAAAACGATCAGCAGGTCATAAATTATTACATTTCTCGTGGTTCGCGTAGCAGTCTCGTCGACGTAAGCATTGTCGGTAACGATTATTTTCCGGACGAAACACTGCGCGAGCGCATGTTCCTCGTCAAAAAATCCCTGGTTCTCCGTTACGGAAGATATAGCGACGCTTTTCGCAATAAAGATGAAGACACACTTACCAACTTATTCCAGGCAAACGGATTTCGGAACGCCAAAGTGTCTTCGACCGTGGACGACCATTACGCAGGTACAGAAAATCAGCTAGCCGTGACGTTTCACATTTCTTCTGGCCCGCAGTGGACTGTTTCTAACCTTCAGGTTGATGGCCCAAGAGAGTTGGACTTGTCTCCGATTCGAAACGATCTCACGTCGGTGCAAGGGCAACCCTTTGCAGAAGCCAACATTTCCGCGGATCGAGATAGAATTCTGCAGTACTATTCCTCCAATGGATTCCTCTCGGCGTCTTTTCGATATCAGGAGGAACCTGATGAAGCCACCCATACAATCAAGCTGACGTACTTCATTCGCGAAGGTACAAGGCAATTCGTCCGTAAAGTTCTGATTTCTGGTTTAGACATCACTCGGCCCTCCACGGTTGCGAAAAGCGTCAGCGAGATTCGTCCGGGCGACCCTGTTTCCACAGCGAAGATTGGCGATGTGACGAAGAAATTGTCAGATCTGGGAATATTTTCGACAGTGGACACGGCGCTTCAGAATCCCGATGCCAGGAACGAGTACAAATATGTTCTGGTGGATGTTGACGAGGCCAATCGTTATACTTTCAACACCGGTATTGGCCTTGAAGTCGGTCAGTTCGGTCAAACCACCAACTCTCTTTCCCAAGCGGGCGGGGCCAAAGGTATTTCTCCAATTGTCTCTTTCAATGTGAGCCGAGACAACTTTTTCGGACGAGCACAAACGCTCTCCCTGCAGACGCGCTATTCGACGCTTGAACAACGAGAGTCTTTAAACTACATAGTGCCAAGGTTTTTGACTTCATCGAATCGAACCCTTACGCTTTCCGCGCTTTACGACACAACACAAGACGTTCAGACGTTTTCATCACGACGCGCCGAAGCATCCGCCCAAGTGTCACAGCGCTTCAACCGGGCATCGACCGTGCAAGTCCGCTTCGCTTACCGTAGAGTAAGTGTTGGAAGCCTTTTCATTCCCGCTCTTTTAGTTCCAGAGTTGTTGCAACCTGTGCGTATAGGTAGTCTTTCTGCCAGCTACATCCAGGATCACCGCGACAATCCCTCAGACGCTCATCACGGCTTCTACAACACGATTGATACTTCGTTGGCTGGAAGATTCTTTGGTTCGCAACGAAGCTTTGCGAAGGTTCTTGCGCGCAACGCAACTTATACTCCGATCGCGCGTAAGTTAGTTTTTGCGCGTGAAACTCAATTTGGCGTTATTGTTCCATTCGCAGTTGCTAATGGCGTCTCGATTGTCGATGAAATTCCTCTTCCTGAACGCTTCTTTGGCGGAGGGAGCGTTTCAATGCGCGGGGTCGGAGACAACCAAGCTGGTCCGCGGGATATCGGCACACCGAGTGAAACCGGGACAGCTGCTCCAGGCGCTACCGGTTTCCCCATTGGAGGCAACGGGCTCTTCTTTAACACTCTTGAACTGCGCTTTCCACTCTTGGGCCCGAATATTAGCGGGGTCTTTTTTCACGATATGGGAAATATTTACCAAAGGATTGGCGATGTCTCGCTTGCTTATAAGCAGAATGGCAGATCTGACTTCAACTACGCAGTCCAGGCGCCAGGATTCGGAATTCGCTACAAAACACCCCTTGGCCCATTGCGGGTCGATTTCTCCTACGCGTTGAATCCGCCAAAATATTACGGCTATAGCAGCAGTCTTACAATTCAGCAACTTTTGCAATGCGGCACAGGTTGTCCGGCGGGCCCGCAACAGCTCAGTCACTTTAATTTCTTCTTTTCGATAGGACAAGCTTTTTGATGCTATTTCTCATCATAGGGCCGTTATTGGTGCAATTGATCGTTTGCGCAGAGCTCATTGACCAGATTGCCATCGTTGTTGATAAATCGATCATCAAGGACAGCGATATCGCGCGCGATATCCGAGTGACTCAACTATTGAATAACGAATTCCCTCAGATCAATGCTCAGGAGAGAAAAAAGACTGCTCAAAAGTTAATTGATCAAATGTTACTGCGCGAGGAGATTCGGACGGGCGCTTACCCAACTGCCACGGAACAGGAGGTGAATTCCCAGTTCAAAGCCCTGCAAAACAGGCGCTTCCATTCGCCGGTTCTGCTTCAAACCTCACTAAAGAAATATCAGCTCGACGAAACGCAACTTCGAGAGCAGATTCGCTGGCAGATCACTGTCCTCCATTTCATCGACGCGCGCTTCAAGCCTGCTGCAATTATTCAGGATTCGGCCGTGGACGCTTATTACCATCAGCATGAGGATGCGCTCAAGAGCAACAATCCAAATGCTTCAGTTGACGATCTCAAGTCCCAGGCACGCGAAATCCTAGCCGGGGAGGAGACAAATCGGTTGCTGTTTTCATGGCTTGAAGAGCGCCGTAAACAGGCTAAGATCACCTTTCTTGAGGAGGGACTTTCTTGACCTCGCGTAACAAGAAGATCGCATGGATCGTTGGCATCCTCCTGAGCACGCTCGTTCTGACACTCGCTGTCTCCATCAGCGTATTGCGAAGCAAATGGTTTGCGGACTTCGCGCGCCAAAAAATAGTTAGCGCCTTGGAAGAGGCCACCGGCGGGACTATCGAAATCGGTAGTCTCCGCGTGCAACCCAATCACTTGACTGTCATTCTCAGCGGATTAGTGCTCCATGGTACCGAACCCCGAGGTGAGTCGCCTCTATTGCGAGTGAACTCAATCGAACTCCGCGTCCACCTGTTTACCGGGTTTCGTAAAGTTCTGGATCTCGCGTATTTGGCCATCGATGCTCCTCAAGTCAATGTGATTGCAAATAGAGACGGATCAACGAACATTCCTGAACCCAAGAAGGGCACGACTCCTTCCCAGTCGCCGTTGGCTACAGTGGTCGATCTTGAAATCGGTCGGTTTCGAATCGATAATGGTGTATTGGCGTTCAGCCAGGAAAACACTCCTTTCGCAGTGCACGGTGACGACGTTAAGGTCATCCTTGATTACAACGCTCTTGCGGCGCGTTACCAAGGCTTCGTTCGGATCGATAAGTTGCAGCTTGACCCAAAGAGTGAGCGCCCTCTGCTCGCGCACGTCCAGGTTCCTCTGGAACTCCGGCGAGATGGTTTGAGTGTCACAAAGGCCGAGATTTATACTTCGTCCTCCCACGTCCTTGTTACCGCCTCACTCGACAATCCCACTGCACCCTTGATAGCGATAAATGCACAAGCCAAACTGTCTTTGCCGGAAGTGGCGCGCGGTCTAGAGCTGCGCATCGCGACGCAAGGTCGAGGCGCCCCAGAAATCGTAACGGCCGATTTAGACGCGCGGATCGATCAAAGAGCTCACAAGGTAGCCGTTCAGAAATTGCAAGTGCTTTGGGGCCATAGCCACCTGAATGCCGCGGGCACTGCAAGCGCAGCGAACAGAGACACTGTTCAGTTCTCCGGGGACTTAGCTCTTCCTGAATTGGCCCGGCTCTTCAACGTGTCCTCGCCTAAAATAGCAGGTAACCTCAGCCTAAACGCTAACGCGGGCTTTGATCATAAAAACGAATACGAGATAACCGGAACGATTCAATCGAGTGGCCTCGCTGTAATGGAGGGAACCGTCAACCTGTCCGATCTCTCCTTATCCACGCCCTTTCATGTCACCCCGAATCTCATTAGCTTGGATGCACTGCGGTTTAATTTCCTCGGCGGAGTTCTTTCCGCCCGCATTTCCATTGAAGAGATGAAAAGGCTTAGCGCGCAAGGAGACCTGCACGACATTTCTCTAGCAAACCTCAGTTCTACTCTGGCAGGGCAGTCGGTGAATTACGGCGCGATTATTTCTGGTCACTTTAGCGCAGCGAACGATGACACGGGATCTGTTAGATCTGGGATCAGAGCTTCTACCCGGCTTCTGATTTCGCCCACTTCGAAAGGTATTCCTGCCACTGGAGTGATCGATGCGAATTATGACGGCGTCAGTGGAGCACTTGCAGTAACCGATGCGCATATCAATCTGCCGGCCTCACAATTGAAGCTGGCAGGGGCATTAGATAAGTCTTTGAGTCTTAGCCTGGTCTCCCACAACTTGAACGATTTTCTCCCGATTGTAAGGTTGGGATCGAACGGAACGGTTGCGACTCTTCCCGTAAGTCTAAGAAATGGGGAGGCGAAAGTTGAGGCACGCGTGCAAGGCGCCTTAACCGCGCCGCGAGTTTCGGGAAAAGCGCAATTGGCTAATTTCTTTATGCAAAACCGACTTTTCGAAAAGCTCTCCCTTGGCTTCGCGGCGACACCATCGCTAGTTGAGATACAGAACGGAGACCTTCGACGGAACAGCATGCGTGCAGAGTTTCGCGGCTCCGTTGGGCTGGTGAAATGGCACCCGGTCGGTCGTTCTCCTTTCGCTACTGAACTCACCGTTCGCGATGCCGATCTCGGGGACCTAATGGCGCTCGCCAATAACAACAGCAAAGAAACGCAAGGAACTGTGCAAGCGGACGTTCACATTGGGGGCACGTATGGCAATCCATTAGGATCTATCAATACTCAGGTTTCCAAAGGTGTGTTCCTAGGGCAGCCTTTCGATAGATTTGCCGCCAATATAACGTCGGCTCCGCAGTTGGTCACTGTTAACTCCCTTGAACTCGCGATTGCCGGCGGCACGGTTTCAGCAAACGGATCATTTCACCATCCCAATGATCGCCTAACGTCTGGTCACGTCAACCTCTATTTGCAGTCATCGCAGTTGAATCTGGCGCAAGTAACGTCTTTGCAGCGTAAAAGCGAGAATGTTCAAGGATCGGTAATAACCACAATCAACTTAGCAGGTGATCTCAGCAACAATGGCAACGAAAGCCAGATTCGCATCTCAAATCTTACCGCAGATTTCAGCGCAAATGGCTTAAGGTTCTGCAATCAAGACATGGGTGCTTTATCCGCAAAGGCACGAACTTCCTCCGGTCAGGTGATTTATTCGGTAAAATCAAACTTTGCAGGTTCTGGGATCGACATTGAAGGGAGTACTTCACTTGCTCCCGATTATGTGTCGAAGGCACGTGCTGTCATTCGCACTTTTCCGGTTCAGCAGGCTCTTCGCTTGGCTGGCAGAAGCGACGTCCCAGTCACTGGTTTATTGAGTGCTGATGCTGCTGTAGCGGGCACCTTAAGATCTCCCGATATCGACGCTCACCTGCAGTTATCGAACGCAGTTCTGTATCATGAACCCGTGAATCAGCTGACCGCGCAGGTCCATTTCAGAAATGATCTGGTAGATTTGCCTTTGCTCGATGTTAAACTCCCCGCGGGAGACATTAATCTAAACGGACGCTTCGATCACCCCAACGGCGCGCTGAACGGCACGTTAAACTTCCATGTCAACACCAGTCACTTTGACATCGGGAAGGTGAAAGAGATACAGCAGGAGGAACCCGGACTGGGAGGAATCCTTCAGGTTGCGGGGAATGGCTCGGCCTCTCTGCGAAACGCAGGCCTCTCACCCCAAGTCCGTCTCTTGGAGCTTGATGCCGATATAAATGGTGCGGGGCTGCATTTGGCAGACCGCAAGCTGGGCACTTTCAATCTGTCCGCGCGCACACAACAAGCGAACCTTACTTTCCGGTTAGATAGCGACATCGCGCAAATGGAACTTCATGCGAGCGGGACATCTCAGCTCAAGGCCGACTATGTGAGCCGCGCTAACTTATCTTTCAGGAATGTCCGGTATTCCAACCTAGCCCCTTTGATCGACCGGGATTCGCAGTCGCAGCCTCCCATAGATGCTCTTGCCGAAGGGAGTGTTTCGCTGAACGGCCCCATCCTCAATCCTGTTTTGCTTTCTGGCCGCCTCGAATTGAGTCTTCTCACTTTGAGTTCTTTGGCCCGTGGAGCATCTACTTCGAAGATTATCCGCGTCGAGAACGATCAGCCCATTGTGGCGGTTCTGAACAAACAAACTGTCAATTTGCAAAAACTCACTCTCCGCGGTGACAAGACTTATCTAAATGCAATTGCAAATGTAGATATGGCGGATACTCGGAAGACGGTTCGGGGCACTCTTGACGGAACGGTTGATCTCGGGATTCTGCAGGAGGTAGACCGCGATTTCTTTTCGTCGGGCACATTGGCTCTCAACGCCAATGTGGGCGGAACCCTTCAGCAACCGCTCATCAACGGCAAGATCTCTCTACAAAATGCCAACATCAACTATGCGAACGCACCTAACGGACTCTCATCTGCCAACGGCATCATCCTGCTGACAGGAACGAACGCCACCATTCAGAGCTTAACTGGCGAAAGCGGCGGCGGCAAAATCGAAGTTTCGGGCGACGTTGGTCTCGGCCCCACGGCAGCGATTTACAATCTTCGTGCCAGGGCAGCCCATGTGCGCACTCGGTATGATAACGCCAGCCTCACCTCGAGTGCTCGCCTTACGCTGACCGGAAACAGTGGCCGCTCATTACTTTCCGGGGCGGTTACGGTTGAGCGGATCGCCTACTCTTCTTCAAGCGACATCGGATCGCTGTTATACAACGCATCTGTTCCTCCGTCGGTTCCGACAGCCACCTCGCCATTCTTGGCAGGAATGCGTCTTGCGATCGCCATAACCACAGCATCAGATCTTCGAGTATCTACCTCATTCGTTGAAAAAATAGATGTTAACTCCAGTTTGACCGTTCGCGGAACAGCAGCGCAGCCAGGAGTCGTGGGGCACATAAACATTACAGACGGACAGTTGGTCTTTTTTGGCAACACATATGCCGTGAATAATGGTTCTATTAATTTCTTCGACGCCTCGCAAATACGTCCTGAGTTGAATTTGTCGCTGGAAACAGTGGCCCAAGGCGTGGATGTAACCCTTGGTGTCACCGGACCTATCAGCAACATGAAACTGAGTTACCGCTCCGATCCGCCCCTCACTTTTGAACAAATCGTGCAACTCCTTGCTACAAACACAACACCGTTCGACCCCACGATTGCAGCCCACCAGCCCGACGCGCCCCAACAGTCCTTAAGCCAAGTGGGCGAGTCGCAAGTTTTAGGGCAGGCTATTGCTAATCCCTTGGCGAGCCGTGTCCAGCGTGTTTTCGGCCTGAGTCAGTTCAAGATCGATCCTTCAATCGCCGGCAACAACGGCCAACCTACCGCAAAGGTTACCTTGAGTCAGAAAATCTCCAACAACCTCACGTTTACCTATATTACCGACGTCACCCAAACGAACTCGGAAATTGTGCGCGTTCAGTGGGATCTCAGTGCCAAGACCTCAGCGGTCGCTCTAAGAGATTACAATGGCAACGTCAGTGTACAACTCTTCTACAAGTTTCAGATACGCTAAATGTCGATTAACGTTGATGCCGCGCTGTAAACTGAGGCACTTGCGCCATTTACACCTCGTCCATTCTCCATGAACGCGCGCCGATTCGCCGCGCCGTGCCTTGCACCACTTCTTCTAACGTCAAGTGGCAAATGGGTAACTCATGCGACTTGTTCTTTTAGCAAGTGGAGAAGTAACTTCTCTTCCAGTGTGTGCTTCCCAGATCTGCCAGCGAGCTTAGATTGCAACGTCGCAAGTTTGCCAGTTTCATAGGCTGAGAGCACCAGCGGGTGAATATAGAACTTTCGGCAAGTGGCAGGCCGGTTACCCAACTCTGTCGCCACTTCTTGAACCGCCTTAACAATCCGCTGCTTGACAGTGCCTTCCTCCTCATCAAGTGAAAGAAGGCGGGTAATGGCTAAGCAGCTTCCGTTCCATGTTCTGAAATCTTTAGCCGTGATAGTCTCGCCGCTCGCGTTCATAAGGTATTCGTTGATATCTCCGGAATCTAGCGAGTGAACATTACCGTCGTGGTCCACGTATTGAAACAGTTCGCAACCCGGGATACAACGGCATTTCTTTATGATCAGTGCCAGCCTCCGGTCCGTCAGGGTAATATCGTGATTGATCTTGCTCTTTCCCCGAAAGCGAAAACGAATGTGCTCGCCCAGAATTTGAACGTGGCGATTATGCATTGTCGTGAGGCCGAAAGATTTGTTCGCCTTGGCATATTCATCATTGCCAACGCGAATAGACGTAGCTTTCAGAAGCCTCACCACTGCCGCAGCTAGTTTTCGTTTCTCAAGACCTCTCCTCCTCAAGTCAGCCGCCACCACAGCATTTATGCGCGGCAAGACCTTACCGAAAGTCCTCAATTTATCAAACTTAACTGAGTCTCGGATCGCCCTGTAGTCCTGATGATAGCGGTACTGTTTTCGCCCTCGCGCATCGATGCCGGTCGCTTGAAGATGCGAATCCTCTCTCGAACTAATCCAAACGTTTTGCCAGGCCGGCGGAATCGCTAACTTCCTGATCCGGTCCAAAATGCCGTCATCAACAATTTTTCTTCCATTTGCATCTAGGTACCTAAAACTGCGGCGAAACGGAATCCGAGTGATGCCGGCGCGCTTAGAAGTAACATACCGCAGACCTGCCGTGCGGGCCGCCGCGGCTGAAAGTGCTTCATTAGTCGGTTTACGAGTAGGCCTCGATGGCATCTTCGTAAAGAGCGTTCGCCAATCGGTATTAGTGCTTGCCATCTGATTACGCGGGAGTGATTGTAACCCGTTGGATGCTAAAACGCCGATTAAGACACTTGCGTATTTCTGCTTGTTGGGAACGCTGCTTCGCTAACCTTCAAAGCTTTTATCGGGAATAGTAAAAAAGAAAGTTGAGCCCACGCCGACTTCGGACTTGGCCCAAATCCGTCCGCCCTCCCGTTCAACGATTTTCTTGCAGAGAGAAAGACCGATTCCCGTACCTGGGTAGTCTTTGCCATGCAAACGCTTAAACAGTCCAAAGATCTGCTCGGCGTACTGCGTGTCAAAACCTAATCCGTTATCCTTAACGGTAAAAAGCCACTGATTCGGTTGGCGTTCAGCAGAGATATAGATCCTAGGTATCTCCGCTGGTTTGCGATATTTGATCGCATTTGCAATTAAATTTTGGAACACCTGGCCCAAATGGATCTGATCTACAGTTATCGTCGGCAGTGGTCCGTTGTTTATAATCGCACCCGAATCTGAGATCGCCAACTGCAGATTCATGATGGCCATGCTCAAGACCTTTTCGGTATTCACCGGCGTCGGCGAAGATTCACGCACAGTGGTCTGGGAATAGACCAGCAAATCTCGAATCAACTGTTCCATTCGATTTACGCTGGCGGCGATCACATCCAAATACTTCTTACCTTCTGCATCCACCAATGAGCGGAACTTCTTCTCCATCAGTTGCGTGAATACGCCTACCATACGGAGCGGCTCCTGTAAATCGTGCGATGCGGCGTATGCAAATTGTTGCAGATCGTCGTTGGAACGACGCAACTCGTTTTGCGCTCTATTGCGCTCCGTCACATCGCGAATATTGCACTGGATTACCGCTTCATCGGCAACCATATAACGGTTGCATCCCATTTCCACTTCAAAATGCTTACCGTCACGCGCTCTAATTCCCAAACTTTCAAACCTCACGATTTCCCTGCGCAGAGACTCGTTAACCAAGTCGCGAAGGCGCGCGTGTGATTCGAATAACCCGGTCTCCCAAAGCTTTTTACCGATCAACGTTTCTCGCGAGCAATGACACAGTTGTAAGAAGAACGGATTCATATCGAGAATTTCTCCGCTGTCGCCGTCCAACTCCAGGATGCCATCCTTGGCCGCTTCAAATAGGCGGCGAAAGCGGATTTCGGCAGCCTCGCGGCGATCTGTTACATCATCAATCGCGAGGAGGATTGCCTCGCGGCCATCGCCTCGCCGCCGAATTCGTCGCGCATTCAAACGCATACTACGAAACCCAATCTTTGGGAAGGATTGTTCGATTTCAAAATCCTGAAAGCTGAAATCTTTCGGAAGGACATCTTCCAGAAGCGTTCTCAATCTTTTGCTGTCCCACTGTCCTTTTCCTAGGTCATAGAACAAACGCCCTTCCGTCTCCTCCTTCAACACTTGGAATGTCCGATAAAAGCCGGGCGTCGCGCGCTCCACCCGCAATTCAGCGTCAAGAACGATCAACGGCTCCCAAAGCGTGTCCAGAATACTTTCGGCGTACTCCCGTGCGTCTTGAGCATCGTTGTAACTTCGCTTCAACGCATCTATGTCACTAAACGTGATCACCGCACCATCAATGTGATTTTCTACCGTTCGATAGGGGCGAATCGTCACTGTATACCAACGCTGATCTTTTGCTAACGCTGTCACCTTTGATATGGATAAGTCACTAATGGTCTGGTCGATTAATTCCTTCAGTTGAGGTATTTCCATGATCGACCGGAAATCAGCAATCGGTCTGCCGATGTCGGCAGAAGCTAAATCGAAAAACGATTCCGCAGCTGGAGTAAAACGTCTGAGGCAGAGGTTACTGTCTACCATCAAAATAGGCAAGTTCGCAGCGTTAAATAGGTTTTTTAGATCATCATTCAGCGCGGCCAACGATGCGTTCTTGGTATTTAGTTCCTGATTAAACGTGCCGAGTTCCTCGTTGGTTGATTGCAACTCTTCTTTAGCGGCGCTCAATTCTTCATTCGTACTTTGCAACTCCTCATTAGTGGAGCGCACTTCTTCGTTCGCAGCCCTTAGTTCCTCAACGTGAACTTCGTGTTCCTCTACCAAAGATCGCAGGTTCGCACGAGCTTCAGCAAGCTGTTTTGTGAACTCCTCTGCCTTGCTGTCACTATCTTGAGCCTCTCGAGCGACTGCTTCGCTATGTTCCTCATCCGGTTGCTTTTCAAACAGAACCAGGTAAAACGAGTCGGGTAGTGAAACTGGCTGAAGTGGAATAACCTCAAGATTGACTTTTCGTGTACGATTTACTAAGCGTAGACTTATATCTGTTTCCCGGAAAGAAGAATTTTCCTGAATGGCACGCGCAAGCATTCCCTCCAGCTTGAACGCCAGATCTTCGCGAATCATCCGCAGCAAATGAAAACTTGGATTACCGGGTGCAGGATCAATGTATGGACTCGTATGACCTCGGAAAAGGACAATCTGCATCTCCCGATTAACGATTACCCCGTCTGCCCCGAACCGGTTCTGAATTGTTCTAAGCGCGAGGGCTTCTAACTCGTTTCCGTTGACTGGATTGTGATTAGGGGTGAGTGTTTCTTCGGGCGGTCGATTTACCTCAAACTCAGGCGTGAATCTCACGGGCTGAAGTTGCCGTCGGAAAAGTTTATGTTGCTTGTCGACAACTTCAAACAAGTCGGAATTACCAGCTAACGCCTCAGCACTGCCCAAAAGTAGAAATCCCCCCGGCTTGAGGCTATAGTGAAACATTGGTATGATGCGCTTCTGCAGAACCACGTCCATATAGATCAAAACGTTCCGGCAACTGACTAGATCAAGGCGGGAAAAAGGCGGATCTTTAGCAAGATCGTGCCTCGCAAAGATGCAGCATTCACGCAATGACTTATTAACCTGATATCCCCGATCTGTACTGATAAAAAACCGCGCGAGCCTGGCGGCAGAGATGTCGTTCACAATCGATTGGGGATAAATGCCGCTTCGTGCGAACTCAAGTGCGGTTTCGTTTATGTCTGTTGCAAAGATTTGGGCAGGGGCTTTCCCTTCCCCACCAGCGAATAATTCCGTGAGACAAATGGCAACCGAGTAAACCTCTTCTCCCGTCGAACAGCCCGCAACCCATGCCCTTATGGGTCCTTGCGGACGACGTTCTTTTATCTTTTCTTTCCAATTGTCGATCAGTTGTTCGAAACTGGCAGGTTCCCTGAAAAAAGATGTGACGTTGATGAGGATCTCTTGACAGAGTTTTACGATCTCGCTAGGGTTTTTCTCGAGAAATCGTTCGTAGTCGAGGATGCTCTTGAACTCGTGGATGGCCATGCGCCGCCCGATGCGCCGGCTCAAAGTAGTCCGTTTGTAGTGAGTGAAATCAATTTTCGTTGTTTTCTGAATAAGGGCGAAGATTGTCTTTAGGTTGGCATCTTCGGCTATGAGGAAATTCGAGTCGGCGATATCATCTGAATCGGCAGGAGGGGTCAAGCCGCTACTCAGCTTCAGTAGAGCCTCGGCCATGTCTCCCGGCTTCAAAACAAAGTCAATTGCGCCCGTTGCCACCGCATTATGAGGCATAGCCGCGAAACTGGCGCTACTTTCCTCCTGTGCAAAAGTGATTCCGTAAGCGGCCTTAATAGCACGCACACCTTGTGCTCCATCTGAGCCAGATCCGGATAAAACGATGCCTACCGAGAGCGGTCCCAAGTCATTCGCCAGCGACTGAAAAAAATGGTCGATCGGGTAATGGGCAGAACTCTTGTCACCTCTTGGCTCAAGTTGCAAGCGCCTCTCCGCGATTGTCAAGTCGGCATCCGGCGGAATCACGTACACATTGTTTGGCGCCACCTCAACTCCTTGCTCGGCGATTTTCACTGGCATGGCTGTGCTGGAAGCCAGTATTTCTGCCAATGAGCTGCGATGGTTTCGGTCCAGGTGCTGGATCAACACAAAGGCCAAGCCAGAGTTTGCGGGAACGGCAGTAAGCAATTGCGAAAATGCCTCGAGACCGCCCGACGAGGCACCTACCGCTACGACAAGCGCTCGTTTAGCAACACCCTCTAGGGACTGTTCGAGCGCTTTGGAGTGGCGTCGCGACGACATCTCGATTCGTTTCCGAACTCTTCAGAAGAGAACGGCATCGCCTAATATAGCAGCAAATTTCAATTGAGAACGAAGACTTTTCAATCCCGATATAGGACTACCAGTCCAGTCCAAGTGGATCTACCAGAGCGATGACGGCCTGAATTCCCTCTGCGCGTGCTCTCGCCGATCCTGGGCTTTCTCTCCGCTGTTGTAATGCCCACTGACATCTTTCCGTACGTTGATATACCCTCGGTGAGCGTCGTCTGGTCATTCACAGTGCTTTGAAGGGCACACGCAACGAACTCTTGCCACAGCTTGATCTGGTGGGCACTCTAGACTAGTCGGGATGGAACTCTGTGTGTTCTGCAACAAGAAGTAGCGACAAGTTATGATTTTTGCGTATGCTGATGCAACCACTCTTCGATGCCCTTTGATCTACCGATGAAAAATCGCAGCGCAAGAGGCACTTCATTAGGGTGAGCGGCCGACCACGCAATAATTCGTTCCAGCCTGAGAGTGTCGTCCTGAATCGCGCTAATCTCAGACAACTCGGTTTCAATGACCGCAAGGTCCCGCATGACTGGAATCTTACCACCGCTCTATTACAAATGTTTGACCAACTCAATCAAGCCAATGACCGGCAGTGCAATACTCGCAATCACCAACAGCAGCGTCAACGCCAGGAATAGCCAATCCTGTTTTCTTTGACCCTCGGCGTGGGTGAGATGGTTCTTCAGCAACTGATAGTTGCGGCGGTTCGCCTTGAATACGATGTCGAACAAATCCCCCACGACCGGCACCGCGCCAGCCAGCGATTCGATCCCCACGTTCACCAGCATGCGCGCGATGGCGACCCTAGGGATGCCAATTTGAATGGCTCGAACGATGATGAACAGCGACACAAGGGCATCAATTACATCGCCAATACCGGGAATCAAGCCGATGATGCCTGCGAGTCCAAACTGGAAGCCACCGGGTAGCTCGAAAGCGTAATCAAACCAGCGGGCAACAGATTCCACGCCGGCTAAGCGAGGATCGACTACTTCCGGCGTCAGTGCATCTGCGCGGTGTCGGGCAGTGGAATAAGGAGTAATCGCCTTCGGCACAGGTGTTCCTACAGGTGTGATTCTAACGCGCGGCTAAAGGTTTCCACAAGCATTTCAGCAGCGTCCTAGAATGAAAATGTAGATCAAGTTCCATGCGTGCTCATGGTAAAAAGTCGGTCAGCTCAAGGAGACAAGTTAGTGGGTGTCTTTTTGTCTTTTACCAGGCAAGATTCGGATCAGGCTGAGTTGCTCGTTTCGTTGCTTGAATTCCACGGAATTCAAGTCTGGTTTTCGTCAACCAGCATGCAAGCGGGAAGATTTCCCGTTGCTATAAAGCAAGCGCTTGTCAGCAGCGATGCTCTTATCGTTCTAGTATCCAAGAACGCCATCTCTTCGAAATGGGTTGTCAGCGAAATCTCAACCTTCTTGGACGCCCGTCCGGGCGCCCCTATCCTGCCCACAGTCCTCGATAAGACGAAGCCGGGCCAAATCTTAAAGCAATTAGCAGAATATCAATATTTCAAACTCAACATGGCGGGTTTGGGGAAACTCTTTGCAACTTTGAATGTGAAATTTCTCCAAAGGAGTGCGCGCGGTAATGAGAGGAGAGAGAAAACCGAGCGCCGCGTGGCTGAACGCAGGAAAGCGTCGCCCGAAACCCGGCTTCGCAAAGGTCTTTGGTTTGCCTATTACCGGGCTAAAGAACTTGACAAGTTCGAACCCATCTCGCCGAACGTTTACACCCTTTTGGAAACTCAGGAAATTCTGCTGCCGGAGGCGAAACGGTACACTTTCATGGAGAAGGCAACGAAACAAAGCGTTGCGCCTGAAGTCGCGCTGCAAGGAGCTAGTGAACGGGTGTGGCACAGAATGAAACAGAAACCCTTAGGGGCTATCTTTGTGATTGAGGCGATAGCTTCAGAAATTTGCCTTGCTCATGAGATTACAATGGTTGACCGGCGGCAACCGGTTGATCGCCGGCACGTAGAAATAAACAAAGCTAAAGGCGCAGCCAAATAAACAATTGTCATGACCTCACCAACCCCAACACCTAAATCGTCAATAGAGGCACTTAAGGAGGCGGCGGCAGACTTTGCAGCCGCCCAATTGCAAAACGGCATGCTCATTGGATTAGGTTCCGGTAGTACCGCCAGGTTACTGGTGGCAGCCATCGGACGCCGTGTCAAAGAAGGACTGAAGATAGTTGGCATTCCGACTTCTGAACAAACCGCTGAGCAAGCACGCACCCTCGGCATTCCTTTGGCAACGCTGGCGGACCATCCGGCGATTGATCTCACCATCGACGGTGCAGATGAAGTAGAACTTGGCACGTTGAATCTCATCAAGGGTGGCGGCGGAAACCAACTCCGCGAAAAAATTGTCGCCACCGCCAGTGCTCGACTGACCATCATTGTGGATGAAACGAAAGTGGTGACGCAACTAGGCAGCAAGGCCAAGGTTCCCGTGGAGGTTGCTCAATTCGGCTGGCAAGCCACGCAACGCGCTCTTGCCAAGCTGAAGGCGAATCCTGGGTTGCGACTAACTGCCGACGGTAAACCTTTCGTGACCGATGGCGGCAACTATATCTTAGATTGCGCTTTCGGCCCCATCGAGTCCCCCAGTTCTCTCGCGCATGAGCTAGACAGCGTAGTGGGCGTAATGGAACATGGCTTGTTCATCGGCATGGCCTCCATCGCCCTGGTGGGTGCAGCGGACGGTGTAAAGACCCTTGAGCGTGATTGAGTTACTCCGGTAAGGCCGAATGACTGCGAGTATCATTTAAAAGATGTCGATCAAAACACGCGCAGTTGAACATAGTCAAGATGGTCAACCCTTTGGAAGTTTGTTAGTATTCGATGACTCGAAACAAGGTCGGCGGCCAACCGTTCTCGTCTTTCACGCTTGGGAGGGGCGCTCGGAGGATCAAGAGAAATTCGCCAGGAACTTAACCGCGTGGGGCTATGCAGCATTGGCCGTAGATCTCTATGGTAAAGGGAAACGCGGCAAAACCACGGAGGAGTGCCAGGCACTAATGACGCCGCTGGTTCAAGATCGCGCGCTACTCCGCAAGCGTTTGTTGCAGCTGGTCGAGGTGGCGCAAGGCTTAGCCGAGGTTGATGCTTCTAACGTGGCGGCTATTGGCTTTTGCTTTGGCGGCCTCTGCGCTCTAGACGCGGCGCGCGCAGGCGCCAAGCTTAAAGGAGTGGCAAGCTTCCACGGCATTCTCGCGGCCCCCGGTTTGGCGGTAGCGAGTCCAATCAGCACAAAGATCATCGCATTTCACGGTTGGGACGATCCGCTCGCGCCCCCGGATCAAGCGGTCGCTTTTGCCAGGGAATTTACCGACGTTGGCGCTGACTGGCAGTTACATGCGTTCGGCGGAACAAAACACGCCTTTATGAACGAAGGGGCCAATAATCCGCAGATGGGCCTTATTTACAGTGCCCAGGCCGCAACGCGCGCATGGAGCCAATTGCAGCTTTTTCTCGCAGACGCGTTCGGCACTTAGCGCATTCCGAAAACATTGAGCAGCAGATATAAGCTTCCCGAAAAGATACCTGCCCCTAATAGTACGCAGATCGGCAATGTCAGTACCCACGCTAACAAAATGTTGCGCAGTGTGTCGGCCTGCAGCCCCGAGCGATTGGCGAACATTGTTCCGGCAATGCCCGAAGAAAGAACGTGGGTCGTACTTACCGGAAGCCCGTAGTTATCGGCCAGCGCAATCGTCGTCATCGCAACTAATTCGGCGGAGGCGCCCTGCGCGTAGGTCAAATGCTCTTTACCGATCTTCTCTCCTACGGTTACAACAATCCGTTTCCAACCAATCATCGTGCCTAGGCCCAGCGCCAGGGCTACCGCAACCTTCACCCAAGTGGGAATGTATTTTGTTTCAGCTTGTAGCGACGACTGATAAGCGCCAAGCGCCTTCGCCTCAGCGGGATCAGTTATCTTATGCTGCTTATTTAACTTCGCAATTGTCTCGCCCAGCAAGTAGATATCGCTTCTGAAACCCTTCCGCTGGTCTATGGTCAGATCTTCAAAATTGTTTTTGCCTTCCAGTTCGATGGCAACCTCGCGGTTTCTCCCTGCGATGGCGCCCCAGGTCTTATCAGTCGCTTTGCCTGTCGTCTTTAAATAGGCGGACAGTTCGTCCGTCGCTTCATTGGAACTGAGAACGTCGGGTGAATGCTTCAACAGGGTTGGCTCCAAGGCACGGGCCTGCATGACGATGTGCTGAATATCTGCCGGCTGAACGGAAGGATTGAGAGCGAAGGCTCCCGGGAGGATGCCAACAAGAATTAAGACGATAAGACCCATCCCCTTTTGTCCATCGTTGGAACCATGGAAAAAGCTCACGCCAGTGCACGTCAACATCAAGAGGCCACGAATCCATAGAGGCGGGGGCTGGCCTTCCGGCGATTTGTACAGTTCGGGCTTTTTCACAAGCGCCTTCATTAGCACTAGCAATAAAGCAGCGCCGAAAAACCCTACAACCGGCGACACTAATAAAGACGTGAACACCTCGCGAGCCTTGGCCCAGTTCACACCTTCTCCAAAGACCCGACCCGCAATAAGAGAATTAGCCAGACCGACGCCCATGATCGAACCAACAAGCGTATGGGAACTAGAGGCTGGGAGCCCCAAATACCAAGTGCCCAAATTCCAAATGATCGCGGAAACAAGCAACGAAAACACCATTGCAACGCCCGCGCTCGAGCCTACGTTCAAAACCAATTCAACGGGGAGCAGCCCAACAATAGAATACGCGACGAGACCCCCGGACTGCAGCACGCCAATAAGGTTCCACATTCCCGACCAAACAACCGCATACACCGGCTTGAGCGTGTGCGTATAAATAACGGTAGCGACTGCATTGGCCGTATCGTGAAATCCGTTTACAAATTCAAACCCGAGTGCCAAGCCTAGCGCAGCGAGCAGGGCGATGGCGGTGCTGAACGGTACCGTCTGACCAAAGATATGCAAGAAGAAATCCCCCATTTGTGGCCCGGCGAAACAGGCCAACTTTGCCAAGATATAAGGCGAAAGTTACAAGGGGATGAAAATCCGAGAGGTTTAGTACGGCCAAAAAATAAAGACGGCCCAACCGACAAGGCCGACAGCGATCAAAATCCACGACGTCGTGTTCCACCATTTCGTTTTGGTTATCGGCCGCAAATAGTCGGCGCCTGCGCCGTAGCGCACAAAGGCATCGACGACAAAACCGCGAGCCGACTGAAAAAAGTGGTTGAAATTCATCGATTTGAAGAGGTAGCCCTATCCATAGACTAGCAAGAAAATGAGTTGCCAATCAGCTGGCTTCTTCTCTAGTGCGTGTGCGTATGAGCCTTGACGGGCCGCACATAAGATCCCGCTTCAAACAGATTGCGCCGGGGTTCGGCCAGTTGCCGCCGCACCCAGGCTTCTACGGTGTCCAAACCGATTCCATTTTTCAAATCGGTGAACACAAACGGGCGTGTGTTTCGCATTTTCTTCGCATCTTGGTCCATAACCTCAAGGGACGCCCCCACGTAAGGCGCGAGATCAATCTTGTTAATCACGAGCAGATCGGAGCGCGTAATGCCCGGACCGCCCTTCCTCGGAATCTTGTCTCCGCCAGCGACGTCGATAACATAGATAGACACGTCCGCCAAGTCCGGGCTAAACGCAGCAGCCAGATTGTCGCCGCCGCTCTCCACGAAAATTAACTCCACATCTCCGAGGCGGCGCTCTAGATCGGCAATAGCTTCCAGATTCATCGAACAGTCTTCCCGGATCGCCGCGTGCGGACAACCGCCGGTCTCTACGCCGCGTATGCGTTCCGCTGGCAGTGTTCCTTGGCGAATCAAGAACTCAGCATCTTCCCGCGTGTAAATATCGTTCGTCACTACCGCCACGCTAATTTCGCCAGCTAGCTTTCGGCTCAAACAATCCACCAGCGCAGTCTTACCGCTACCCACCGGACCCGCCACACCCACTCGAAACGCTCTGTTCTTCATAGTCTTTAGAAAAGGAAATAGCGCTGCGCCAAAGGCAACTCACGCATCGGCTCGCACGTTAGCAATTCGCCATCGGCTTTGACTTCGTAGGTTTCCGGATCAACGTCGATCTTGGGCGTAGCAGAGTTGTGAATCATATCTTTCTTGCCGATTGAGCGGCAATTCTCCACCGCGACGGCGCGTTTCCGCAGACCGAGTTTCGCTGGGATACCGGCGTCCAGGGCCGCTTTCGAGGTAAACGTCAAAGCGGTACTCTGGCGCGTTCTGCCGAAAGATCCAAACATCGGGCGATACAGCACAGGTTGAGGTGTAGGAATCGACGCGTTCGCGTCTCCCATGACGCTCCAGGCAATGAAACCTCCCTTAATAATCATCTCCGGTTTGGTCCCAAAGAATGCGGGTTTCCACAAAACCAGATCAGCCAGTTTGCCGGGTTCTATCGATCCGACACTATGGGAAATCCCGTGAGTAATCGCCGGGTTGATCGTGTACTTCGCTATGTAGCGCTTGATCCTGGAGTTGTCGTTGCGCGACGAGTCTCCTGCCAATGCACCGCGCTGCACCTTCATTTTGTGCGCCGTCTGCCAGGTGCGAGTCACTACTTCTCCAATGCGTCCCATCGCTTGTGAGTCGCTTGAAATCATGCTAAAGACTCCCAAATCGTGCAGAATATCTTCCGCCGCAATCGTCTCTTGCCGGATACGACTCTCCGCGAATGCAACATCTTCCGGCACCAGAGGATTCAAGTGGTGACAGACCATTAGCATGTCCAGGTGCTCGGCAATCGTGTTAACAGTGAGTGGACGCGTAGGATTCGTGGACGACGGGAGAACGTTCGGTTGAGAGGCGATGGTGATGATATCGGGAGCATGCCCTCCGCCCGCTCCCTCGGTGTGATACGTGTGAATGGTTCTGCCCTTTATGGCAGCAACTGTGTCACTCACAAAACCCGCTTCATTGATCGTGTCCGTATGAATGGCTACTTGCACGTCGAAGCGGTCTGCCACTGAAAGGCAACAGTCAATCGCAGCGGGAGTTGTTCCCCAATCTTCATGCAGTTTCAGACCGCAGGCCCCGGCTGCAATCTGTTCCTCTAGCGGTTCAGCCGTGGCCACATTTCCCTTCCCTAATAGCCCAAAATTCATGGGCCATTCTTCGATGGCTTCCAACATTCTGGCCATGTTCCAAGCACCGGGCGTACAAGTAGTGGCGTTCGTGCCGGTTGCTGGACCAGTACCGCCGCCGATCATGGTCGTGATCCCATTCGACAGAGCTTCGAAAATTTGTTGTGGACAAATGAAGTGGATATGACTGTCAACTCCGCCCGCAGTAACAATCGCGTTTTCACCCGCAATCACTTCGGTAGCCGCTCCAATTACTAATTCCGGGTCGACTCCCTGCATCGTGTCCGGATTCCCAGCCTTGCCCACTTTCACGATCTTGCCGTCACGCACGCCGATATCGCCTTTGACAATGCCCCAATGATCGATGACTATGGCGTTTGTAATCACCAGGTCTAAAACACCCTTTTCCGTCGAGCGTGCCGCCGTACTGCTCTGCCCCATACCGTCGCGAATCACCTTGCCGCCGCCGAACGTCACCTCATCGCCATAACATGTGAAGTCTCTTTCGATTTCGGCGAACAGTTCCGTGTCGGCCAGGCGGATGCGATCACCCTTGGTCGGTCCGTAGAAATCGGCATATTGACGGCGCGGAATTTTCAGACTCATAGAGCTCCGTTCACCAATCCACGGTGTCCAAAGATTCGCTTCAGTCCGGCAAACGCCACCAGTGCTACTTTCTTCTCTTCCCCGGGTTCAAAACGAATACCTGAACCGGCAGCAACATTCAAGCGCATTCCGCGCGCTTTTGATCGATCAAACTCGAGCGCGGAGTTCACTTCAAAGAAGTGATAATGACTTCCCACTTGGATAGGTCGATCGCCCGTGTGGCGGACTGTCACTGTCGCCTCCGCACGACCTGCATTCGCTTCTACATCTTCCGGCTCCAAAAGGTATTCGCCTGGAATCATGAGTGCCTCCTATTGAATTGGGTCGTGCACAGTCACCAACTTGGTGCCGTCTGGAAAAGTCGCTTCTACTTGCACCTCGTGGATCATTTCCGGAACGCCCTCCATCGTGTCCGCGCGCTGCAAAATGGTAGTTCCGAACGTCATGATCTCGGCCACTGACTTTCCGTCGCGCGCGGCCTCCAAAATCTCAGCAGTCAGAATCGCCACTGCTTCTGGATAGTTCAACTTTAAGCCGCGGCCTTTTCGACGCCGCGCCACTTCGGCGGCCACAAATATCAACAATCGCTCTTGTTCGCGTTGGGTCAGATGCATCCGCTCGTCGTCCTCTTAACAGTTCAATATACCCTTCGAGGCGGCAGGGCTGGCCGCCCGAAGACTCTTTGCTTTGCCGATTGCCAGAGGAAGTGGAGTCCTTCGCGAATCGCCCCGGCATTTTGCGCCATGCCTCTCACCACCAGGCCATCGCTGGCCAGCGCACTTACGCCCCACTTGGCCTCATCTGTCGAGATCGCGCTCACCAAGAAGTTCAACTCCTCTTCCAGTTGCAGCCATTCCTCGTACGGCTTTCCCACCAGGCAAACGTACATGCTGCTGCTGTACAAATATTTTCCGAAGCGGCCAGGCGAGCATGAATTATGTATCTTAGGCTGGAGCGAATAGCGCTCTATAGCGATCGGCAGTCCTTCTGCGTAAATCGAAGTGTCAACAGAAATCCGGTCGAAAGCAAAGCGTTCTTCACTAGCAATGCGGCCCGCGGAAAGAGTTTCCCACCAGATCAGCCCCGCACCAGCGTGCAGATAAATTTCTGATTTTTGTTCAAAACTCGATCCGGCAAATGGAATGACCGCGTCCGGAAGATACTCCAACAAAGCGCGCTCTCCAACATCGAAGCGGGTTGCCTGGCTTGAGGCGGCTCCTCCTACTCGACGCCGATAAACACGCGTAGCTCCCACTGCTGCGAGCTGCGCCTGCGCCCCTGGCTGCAACACAGCTTCCAAGCGCAGTTCGTCCCCGCCCAAAATTCCTCCCGACACATTGTGTAGATGAACGAGGGCTTCGCCCGACGCATTACGAAATGCACGCAGCGCTCGCCATGGTGGTTCCTGACGCACCACATTCAACACTGTGCGTTCAGAAGCGACACCAAAATTGAGCGCGAGCGTAGCATCAGCCATCCTCTTTTTAACTCACAAACAGGCGTGTGGGCAAAGTCGGGTGGCGCATAGACGCGAGTTCTGGGAGATGAGCAAAAGTGCCAACAGTTTCAACGCTGAGGGTAGCGCTCCGGGCAACGGTATCCAAGATAAACGGCTTCAAATCCCAGGCGATCTGCGCGGCTTCTCGCTGTCCAAGCCTGAGTAATCGCTGACACACAGAGAGAGCGGCCGTAATGCTCTGATGCAGAAAGGCAGAGACCGTATCTTCGGCATTAAATCCCAGCGCCCCGCTGACATAGCCGAACGCCACCACGAAATGACTATCCTCGGCGCACGCAGCGATTTCTTCTTCAAGGTTCGCCACATGAATGAGAAATCGCCGACCCAACGAGACACTGCCCTCCCGCAACTCTCGCGCCAACCGCAGCGCATTCAAACGTTCATTCAATGCTCGGACACGCTCGCCGCTATGGGCTTTGCGGCAATACACCGCATCGAGCAGCAGATTCTCGCAGAGTAGGACTTGAAAGAACGGAAACAAATCGTTCTTCTCTAGCTCACCTTCTTCGATCAGCGTTTCCAGTCCGAACGAGTGAGTGAGTCCTCCGATTGGAAGTGCGCTATCGGCCAACTGCAGCAGTCTGAGTAGCTTCAACCCAGACGCGGACGCGGCTTCACTCACCCTCACACTCTAACGTAGCGACGTAATCAGCATTTCCGACAAAGATGAGATCAGTAATTCACCCGGGTTATCAGGCGACCAATCCGGCGTTGGCATGCCGTCCACCGTGATCGCCATTGCGATCGTTCCTTGCTTCGCAAACACCATGCCGACATCTGAGCGCAGCGCATCCAAAGCACCGGATTTATTAGCGATCACCACATCTTTCATATCGCGCCCGATGCCGGAGTGATCCCGCTGCTTTTTCAAAATCTCGAGCATCTCCGCCGAAGCAGTCTTGTTCACCAGTTCGCCGCGGTAAAGCTTCTCAAGCAGCGTCACCATTTCATGCGGGCTGCTGCGGCCAATGCCCCACTTTTTATTCTCGGGCTTAGCCCCTTCATCGCTGATACCGCTGGGGAACGGCTTCAACTTATTCCCATCGCCCAAAATCTTTCGCATCGAACGCGTCTGCTCAAGGCCAAGTTTTGCCATTCGCGCATTGACGGCGTTCGCGCTGATTCGATTAAGAATAAGATTTGTCGCCGTGTTATCGCTCAGGGTGATCATCAGCATGATCAGATCGCGCAGCGGATACTCACGCCCACTGGATAAATCTTGCAGAATGCCGCTGCCCGAAACCTTTTCATCTTCCGGTAATTTAATCGCTTCGGCGAGATCGAGTTTCCCTTCCGCCGCCTCGGAAAAGCATTCAATCATGATCGGAAACTTGATAGTGCTGGCGGTGCGTACGGGTTCATCGGCGGCCAAAGCGTAGGTCGCGCCAGTGTCCAAATTTTTCGCATACATACTAACGTGCCCGGCGAATCCCGTGATCTTGGCTTTGATTTTGGAATCTAGGACGTTTTCCGTTTTGGATTCCTGCGAGTAAACGAGCGCGCAACAACAAGCCACCGCCAAAAAAAGTCTCATCTGCGCCATTTTACAGAGCGCGACTCAAACAAGGATGTCCTGCCCACACAAACCGCAGGGGCCAATCGGCGCACTGACTAATGCCGATGCGCGGAGTGGTAGCAATTTCAAACGCTGGTTTCTCCCGCCAGTTGCGAATCGTCAGCGGCCCTTTGTCCAACCGGCATCCATAATGCTCACGTGTGATGGCAAGGGCTTGTGTTAGTTTCCCCGGCCCGTTGGCCAAGCTTTTGGCCGGTCCATGCCACTTGCGTCGGTCATACATTAGCGGAAGACCAGCCAGCGGTTCAACCGCGCGCACTAACACGCAACCCGGTATTCCATTCACATCGGCCACTACATTCAGGCATTCATACATTCCGTAGATCAGATACACATAGGCCCGGCCAGCCGGACCGAAAATTACTTTGGTGCGCTCCGTCACACCACGCGACGAATGCGCCGCCAGATCATCCACTGCAAGATACGCCTCAGTCTCCACAATCATGCCTGCGGTAGCGGCGTGAAAGATGACTGCGCCCAGCAGCGCTTGCGCAAGTTGCGGCGCAGGAACGGCGAAAGCTCGCAAAGAAATCGGCACGGTAGCCTTCCAAAGCGCAGAATAACTCGAAACGGATTTGTCACAGACAGGCACTCGAAGATAAGCTAAAACAGTAACACGGCTTTTTTATGCGACTGTTTACCGCGATTGATCTCCCCGCTGAGATGCTATTACGGCTAGAGCGTCTGTTGAGCGCGCTTAGGCCCGAAGCTTTGATTAAGTGGAGTCCACTGGACAATCTACACATCACCACCAAGTTCATTGGTGAGTGGCCAGAGCGACGGCTGGAAGAATTGCATGAAGCGCTCGTCGGGCTCACACCGCGGGCCATTTTCGACATCGAAGTGCGCGACTTGGGCTGGTTTCCGAATGAGCGCTCCCCCCGCGTCCTATGGGCAGGTGTCCACGCAGGCCCGGCACTGCAGCAGTTGATGGCGGAAACCGAAGAGCGCTTGCTCCCGCTGGGCATAGCGAAAGAGGAGAAAGCGGCCAATCCCCATTTGACGCTCGCTCGCATCAAGAACCCAGCGCCCTTACGCAATTTGCGAAAAAAAGTCGAGGAACTCCAACCGGCGGAATTAGGCTCGTTCGATGCGCGAAACTTCTGCCTGTTTCGCAGCGATCCTGGCTCGAACGCCAGCATTTACCGGAAATTGAAAGACTACCGGTTCGAAGCCGCCATGGCCGCTTCGTAACATAGACGAAGTGCTTTCACCACAACCTTACTTGACCCTGGCCGCGGCAGTTCTCGTAGTTTATCTAATCGGCGGGCTTCCTTTTGGTTATTGGTTTGTTCGTTTCTCGCTGGGCAAAGATATTCGCACCATGGGGAGCGGTAACATCGGCGCCACGAATGTGCATCGTTCCGCTGGCAGCAAAGCAGGCTTGATAGTGTTGGCGCTAGACATATTAAAAGGGTTTCTGGCGTTGTGGGTAGCCGCGGTGATCACGGATAACAGTGCGTTAGGGTTGGCGCTTGCAACAGTTGCCGTGATGCTGGGTCATTGCTATCCGGTGTTCCTCGGTTTCAAAGGCGGCAAAGCGGTGGCTTGCTATGTTGGCGCGGCACTCTATCTGGCGCCGTATGCGCTGCTGGTAACTGTTGTTATTTTCGTGGCGATTGTCGCGTTGAGTAAATATATTTCGCTAGCCTCTATCCTGAGCGCGCTGATCTTTCCCGTCATTTACTGGGCTATTTACCGCCCCGTGAACGAACTACTGATTGCCACTGTCTTGGCTGGGCTGCTGGTCGTTTACCGGCATAAGGCCAACATCGTACGCCTGCGCACAGGCAAAGAGAATGTTTTCTCGCTCAAGGGCAGAACAACTTGAGGCGCCTCTGCATCTTGGGTGCGGGGAGTTGGGGCAGTGCACTGGCGATCGCTCTGGCGTCGCGTTTTGAGGAAGTTCGCTTATGGGCGCGTGATGCGGCGCAAGCCGACGCACTAACACGCGAACGGCAAAACTCGCGCTATCTAAGCGGATTTCGTTTGCCTGATTCAGTGAGAGTTTCGCACGATTTCAAACAGAGCATCGCGGGTGCCGACGTCATCTTAAGCGTTGTTCCTTCGCGCTATTTGCGCACTGTCCTGAGCCAAGCGGCAGAATTCGTTCTGCCCAAAATACCGGTGGTCAGCGCAACTAAGGGCATCGAAGAGGGAAGTTTCTGCCGCATGTCACAAGTAATCGCGGCATTACTTCCACCCTCAAATCCAGTTGCGGTGCTGTCCGGGCCGACCTTCGCCCGCGAGGTCGCAGCCGGTGAACCCGCCGCGATCGTGATTGCCGCCCATGACATTTCAGTTGCCGAACAGATGCAGCAGGCATTCTCAACGCCCAGCCTGCGCTTTTACGCAAGCCAAGATGTGATTGGCGTGGAGATCGGCGCTGCTTTAAAGAACGTCATCGCTCTCGGCGCGGGCGTTTGTACCGGCCTTGGTTTGGGCAGTAACAGTGTCGCAGCCCTAGTCACACGGGGTCTCGCTGAAATCACGAGACTGGCTGTGGATCTCGGCGGCAAAGAACGAACACTGAGTGGATTGGCCGGCCTGGGCGATTTAGTTCTGACGGCCACGGGTAGCCTCTCGCGCAATCGCGCAGTGGGTGTGCAGCTGGGACTAGGACAAAAGCTGGCGGATATCTTGGCGCAAACCAGCATGGTGGCCGAAGGAGTTTCCACCTGCCGCGCGGCCTACCAACTGGCTTTAAAGCGCAATATCGAGATCCCGATCACGCGAAAAATGTACGAAGTTCTATACGAAGAAAAAAACCCCCGCTTGGCCATCCGCGAATTAATGGAGCGCCCTCTCACGAGCGAGTAGTTTTCGTAAGAGCGCAAAGTGCGCGGTCTGCGTGACGCCAAGCCAAAGAGAAACTCGCTATTTCTTTGGGGCGGCGCGCTCGGCCCCGCGCGCGTCTTGCGCAGGTTGCTTGGCAGCCTTGCGATATTCGAGCCACATAAAATAACCCACCAGCGTTTTACCATCTTCCATTTTTCCCGAGTGAATTAAAGCCGCGATCTGCTTGCGCGTATACCAGGCAACCTCAATTCGCTCATCCCCCATGGGGCGAGGTTCACCAGGCGTCAGATCCAGTGCCAAAAACAAGTTCATTTTTTCGGCAACATAACCAGGGCTCGCCCAGTAAGAAATCAATTTCGCCCACTTCTTTGCCCGATAGCCGGTTTCTTCGTGCAACTCTCGTTTGGCAGCCTGCAACGCCGTTTCGCCGGGGTCGATACGTCCGGCAGGCAATTCCCACAGATCCTTGGCGGCCGGCAAGCGGAACTGCTTCACAAGCAAGATGCGCTCGGTTTCGTCCACCGCCATCATGACGGCCGAACCGGGATGACGCACAATATTCCGGTGAATCTCAAAACCGCTGTTGTCCCGCGCGACTTCATCCACCACGGTGAAGAGCTTGTTTTTCAGAATTTCCTTCGATGAGATGATCTTCATGCTGTTGACTAGGTTACCTTGAGGTTTGGAGATCATCAGCGCATTCGCGCCTTGCAAAATTGAAAAACCAGCCATGTTACAGGTCTGGCGTAATCTAACGTTTCTGCATTGGCGGTACGAACCAGCAGCCATCGCATGCACACTACCCAATGGCTTGACACTCGACACCTTCGACGGATCGGCCTGGGTTGGTTTGGTGCCCTTTGTGCTCTCCGGCGTGCAGCTCTATGGCTTCCCTGCCCTGCCTTGGATTGCTGAATTCCCCGAAACGAATGTACGAACGTATGTGCGCGGCTCAGATGGCGAACGCGGCGTCTGGTTCTTCACGCTTGAAGCATCTCGCTTGGCAGCAGTTCTAATCGCTCGGGCCTGGTACGACCTGCCGTATCGCTGGGCGTCGATGCAAGTCACGCGAACAGGCTCGCTCATTGAATATCGCAGCAAACGCAGTTCGTTCTTCGGCGAAGGTCAAAGCGATGTCGCCATAGAGATTGGCGAAAACCTCAACACGGCTGAACTAGATCGCTTCCTCACCGCACGCTTCCGTCTTTACACCGCCGCTCGAGGCCGCATCGCCTACGCGCAAATCGAGCATGATCCTTGGCCGCTTCAACACGCGCGCCTGACGCGGTTGAACGAAAATTTGCTGCAAAATTCCGGCGTCACCCGACCTGTGGGAGCGCCTCTAGTTCACTTTTCAGAAGAGTTGGCCGTCAAAGCTGGGGCTTTGCAATGGCTGTAATCGTTGAGTGTCAGGCCATTCTGTTCGACATGGACGGCACGCTGGTGGACTCTACTCCGGCGGTCGAGCGCCAGTGGAAACGTTTCGCCGAACGTTACAATTTGGACTATGCCCACATCATGAAGATTTCTCATGGCAGGCGAAATGCGGAGACGATCCGCGAAGTTGCGCCCCACTTGGCAAGGCCAGAGATTTTCGCCGAATTCGATGCCGAAGAAATCGCCGACCGGGGCGGCGTCCTTGCTGTCGGCGGTTCGCTCCCATTACTCCAGAAGTTGAAAGATCACGAATGGGCGGTGGTCACATCCGCTTCGCGCGCCCTTGCCCGAAATCGTTTGCAGGCAGTCGACCTTCCTGTGCCAAGGGTTTTGATCGGTGCTGAGGATGTGGAATATGGCAAACCAGATCCTGCCGGGTATCTCGCCGCCGCTCGCCGCTTAGGTGTGGAACGAAGTGGTTGTATCGTGTTTGAAGACACCGTCCCCGGATTAGAAGCGGCGCGCGCGGCCGGTATGCGCGGCATCGGTATAGCCACAACTTATTCTTGCGGGCAGCTTGGCCAGGCTGATTGTATAAAGGACTTCCACGCCGTTAACGTTGACCGCTTGCCTGGGGGTTCGATTCGTCTCAGTTACCCAGACCTAAACGAACTTGGCAGGCCGAAGTCTGACGCCGGCAAATAGTTAATCGGTAAGCGCCTTCACCCGCATACCAGCATGAATCTCTGCATCGCTCGGCTCCACGACCCGATCTACCACCTTGTCTCCCTGCGCGACTCCGGACACAATTTGCACGTTGTTCACATCGCTAATGCCAGCTACCACGGGTACCCAAGCAATCGTCTTGCCGGCCAGTTTGTAGACTCCTGTCTCACCATTCAGCGTGCGCAGCGCCGAGCGCGGAATGCTGACGGCATCATTCACAACTTTAGAAACGATCGAGACATTGACCGATACGCCAGGTAGTAAGTCATGGTTCGGGTTGTCGACCACGGTTGTTACTTCACCCACAGTGCGAGTGCCGAGCGCAATCACTTCTGTCGGCAGCTTATTCACTCGGCCCGACCATTTTTGTCCCAGCCGTGCATCCCAAGTGAGATTCACTGGCATATCTAAGCCCACGCGGCCCAGGTCCGGTTCGTCTACGTAAACCGTCACCTTCACTTGATCCAATTTACCGACCAAACCGGCTAAATCACCTGGTTGCAAGTATGCGCCTACCTTGAGATCGAACTGATAAAGCGTCCCCGTGATCGGAGCGCAGACAGTTGAAATATTTAATTTATGACGGGCTAAGGCAACCGCCGACTCCGCATCGCGCAGCTTCGCTTCCGCCACCGAACGGTCGCTAGATGTTACTAAGGTAGTCTTTTGATTTTTCAGTGCCGCTAGATGAAGCGCTGCACGATCGACCGCGTCCTTGGAGTCTTGTAACTGAAGCTTGGTAGCAGCTTGCTTTTCCGCCAGCCGTTGCGTCGCTTCATAGTTACGTTGGGCCACATTTAAAGCGGCCTGCGCGCTCGTTATGGAATCATTCAAATCGGCCACCGTTTGCGCTTTTCCGCCCTCGCCCAGCGTGGCTGTTTCGGCGCGTGCTTCCCGCTCCCTAGCAAGCGCCGCTTCCAATTCGGAGCGTGCCGACGTGGCATCGAGCGCAACCAATTCCTGTCCGGCACTAACTTCTTGACCTCGTTGCACTGTAACTGAGCGCACTACGCCCGCGACCTCGGCGCGCGCGGCAGCCCATTCCACCGGCTCGACTTTGCCATTTGTCGTAACCGTGCTCACAATCGTGCTGCGATGAGCACTGCTGAAGTGCAGCGTTACTGGAGACTCTCCCCGGCTAAAACCCCACCAAACCAGCAGAAGTATAAGAAAGGCCACGAAAGGCCAATATTTTTTCATCGCGCGGGCTTGAGAAAGGGCCCCGACAACATTGTGACAGATGGCTTACGGTGAAAGTACATTCCGCTGCGGCTTATAAAAAACAATATGCCAATTTTATGATTTTTTATGCAATCGCCTATTTTCTTTCGACAATTGGCGCGATAGACTGAATCGTTAATGGCCACCTATCGAATCCATCGCATTCGAGAAGCAATGAAAGAGCATTTCCGCTGGCAAGCACACACGGGCGGAACTGCTGTCGTGAAGCCGAAAGACTACGAACTGGATGGCGAAGTGGCAGCTGCCACGCCTTACTCGTTATGGAATAGCATGAAAGTCCAGGACAGGCCCCTTTGCCCAGGTGACGTACTGGAGATGCTTAAAGAAGACGGATCACTGGGAGAATTGCAGATCTTCAAGTACATAGGCTTTGAACCAGCCAAATGGTGGATCGCGGAGCCGAAAACAGAACACAATGCCAAGTTCGAGGGGTCGGCCTCGCAAGTGGCAACGACAACACTGGATTCACAAGCCGGCTAAACAAGACTGAACAAGCTCAAGAGCCGATGAAGACCAAACTCTCTGACTTACCAGAGTGGGGCTCCTTCGCACTGGTGGCCTACCTGCCAGAACAGTTGGACTCATTCCTACACTCGTTACGGCAGGAATTGCCAGACGGCGAAAAGCCGCAGGCACACATTACTGTTCTACCTCCACGGCCGCTCAACACGGCGGTGGAAAAGGTCACACGCCAAGCGCAAGGCATTTTGAGCAAGTTTGCACCTTTTGGGGTGCAACTCTCTCGAGTGAAGGTCTTTCCGGAAACTAATATTCTCTATGTTGATATCGCGGAAGGAAACGACGCTCTGCACAAGTTACATGATGCCCTGAACGTGGATCTACTCGCGCACGAAGAAAACTTCGATTTCTTGCCGCACCTCACCGTTAGCGGTCCGGTACCTCCCAAAGACTTGGCGAAGGCCTCTGCGAAAGCGCAGCGGGCCTGGGCTAAATATACCGGCGAAAAGAATTTCGAAGTGAATGAGATCGTTGCGCTCTGGCAACCGATGCAGGGTTCTGCTGACGATTGGACTCGGGTTTGGACTCAAAAACTGGGGGACAGCGGCAGTTCGGCGCGTGCCGGCGCACGCAGCTAATCGAACATTGAAAGCTGACGGGCCGCCTCTCGTTCAACTTTCTTGCTGGATTTAGCCTGTAATGCATTTCCCTTCCCAATCAAACCCAGAAATGCTGTCTCGCGTACCGCTTGCCGCGGCAGAAACACGCGTTGCCGGTAAGAACTGGATCCTGGCGGCGTCACGAAGTAACCTTGGGTCGGCCATTCCAGAAGATTGTGCGGTAAGACCCCTTCCAGTAAGTCGTCGTCGCGCAAGCGGAAACTAGTCCATAAGCCCGGCGTTTTCGGCCGCCTTTCAAACGAATTTTGCACCGTGAACAGGTCGGTCGGAGCACCTTCCGCGGCAAAACACAGAGCCTTAACACTATTGTAATCAATAACTTGAAGATTTCCATCCCGCATCATCATTTCGACGCCCTGCGCCACGAGATAGGCCTCGGCGTGTACGAAACCTTCGACAGGCGCACGGTCAAAGCGGTACAAAATCAAGCGTTTAGCAGTGCTGGCAGACACAAAATGTGAGGAAACTCGCTAACTTTGTTTCAAACAATTTCGAAGATATTGTATCATTGACAGAATGGCGGAAGTGGACACATTCGCGTTGAAGGTGCGCTCCTTTCTACACTTTTGCCGGGCAGAAAAAGGTCTTTCCGTCAATACTTTAGCGGCATATCGGCGAGATTTGGCGGGCCTTGGAAAATGGCTGTCCCGCCCTGGCGAAACACGTCGCTTGGCGACCCTATCTCTCGACGACTTACGGCAATACCTCGACTATTTAAGAACTCACAAGCTAGCAAACCGCTCCATTGCTCGGCTGGTGACAACCCTTCGCGGCTTTTTCGGATTTCTGCTCGAAGAGGGTGCACTGAATCACAATCCAGCCGAACTGCTGGTTGCTCCCAAGATTGGTGCTTCCTTGCCTAAGTATTTGGACCATGAGCGGGTGGAAGAGCTAATCGAGGCACCCGACGTGAGCAAACCGACCGGCTTGCGTGATCGGGCCATGTTGGATTTGCTGTATGCTACCGGGTTGCGGGTGAGCGAATTGATCAAGCTGCGCGTGGCTGACCTGGACGAATACCAAGGGATCGTGAGAGTCATCGGAAAAGGCGGCAAGCAACGTCTTGTTCCGGTTGGCAAAGCAGCGTTGGCAGCGATAGAAGATTACCGCACAAACCAGCGGGAACAGTTGTTGGGTGGACGCGTGAGTCCTTTCCTGTTCGTAACGGCACGTGGGACTTCGATGACGCGCCAAGGCTTTTGGAAACTGCTGCGCGGTCACGGCAAGCAAGCGGGCATTTTCCGCTCGTTAAGCCCGCACGTTTTGCGACATACCTTTGCAACCCACCTTCTGGAAGGGGGCGCCGATCTGCGCAGTGTGCAAACAATGTTAGGGCACGCCGACATTGGCACGACGCAAATCTATACGCACGTGATGCGCTCGCGTTTGCGGCAAACGGTAGATCAGCACCACCCAAGAGCAGCACGAAAGAAAGCGGGAGGCTCACGCTAGACGGAGACCAAGCCGCTAGGAGGGGGAATTTAAGCAATGAGCGACTACATGTTCATGTTGGACAGTCACCTGAATGGTGAACAGAGCAAAGTGTTGGCCGAGGTTCGCGACGCGGCTGAGCAGGCGAATCTGAACTTGTTTCTCACCGGCGGCGCCATGCGCGACATGATGGGCGGCTTCCCCATTCGCGATCTTGATTTCACTGTCGAGGGCGGCTCCATCAAGTTTGCCAAAGCCGTCGCGCACAAAGCGCATGCTGAAGTTGTAGCTGTCGATGAGTTGCGCAAATCGGTTGAACTCTTGTTTTCAGGTCATGTGCCGGCAAGCATCTCGATGGCTCGCGTGGAAAAGTTCGCCAAACCCGGCGGTAAGCCGCAAGTTCAGCCAGCCACCATTCACGAGGACTTGCGCTGTCGCGACTTCACGGTAAATGCTATTGCACTCTCCCTTGGCAAGGCGTCGCGCGGCTTGTTGCTCGATCCTGCCAACGGCTTGGGCGATCTTGCCCGCAAAGAACTGCGTGCGATTCACAATTACGCTTTATACGACGATCCTTCCCGCATGCTGCGCATGATCCGCCTGAAGACGCGCTTCAGTTTCACGATTGACGAACGCACTCTGCTGCAGTATCAGAATGTGCGCGAAGCGAAACTTGAATCGCTCATCTCCGGAGCTTCGATGGAACAGGAACTTCGCCAGATGTCGCTTGATCCACTCGCCGGCGAGATCCTAAAAGCCCTCGAAGATGAGAAACTCCTGCAACTGTTCTCGCCCGCATTAGCCGGTCTCAAACTCAATCTTCAGGGATTTCAGAAATGGCAGAAAGCGCGTTTGCTGCTGCCTAACGACGTGGAAGTGAGTTCGCACTCCTACGCTTTGTTCCTGTTTCTGTTGCTTGAAAAACTGAACGCCAAAGAGCGCAGCCAACTGATCAAAGCCCTCGATATTCCGCGCACCGAACTCGACGCCGCCAGCAAATTGGAAGCACGCGCGAAGAAGGTGGAGAAAGAACTGACTGCCGCGAAATTGCAGCGCCCGTCCGCCTTGTACGCCATTCTCTCGAAGGTTCCCGGCGAGATTCTCTCATTCTTGCTGATGCGCTCCAGCCAGCGTCTGGTGATCGATCGCGTGAAGAATTACCTGCAAAAGTATCTGCCGATGGCGCAGGAAGTGACGGAACAAGATGTGGTTGGAGCAGAACCGGGCACGCCAAAGTTTGCCAAGCTCTACCAGAAGTTGGTTGCTGAGCGCTTGGATGCGCGGCCTAAGAAAGTCGTCATCGAAGAGCCACCTCCGCCGCCACCACCTGGACCTAGCCGGCGATCGGCCAGTTTTGGACGTTAGACGGTAATAAGATTCAGGACTTGGAAAAGAAAGCGCGCCAAACCGCATCGACCATGGCATGAGTCATCGCTGAAGTCATCAGGGTTCCGCTCTTCACAAACGCCGACCCATAAAACCAGCCCGCCACACTCGCCAAAATCACATAACGCCAATTCGGTACCGGCGCATGCAAAATATGGAATAAACCAAAGAGGCAAGAGATGAGAATTTGGCCGAGACGCGCGGAGTGCAAATTCTCTGAGATGAGCGTCTGAAGAAACCCACGAAAGAACAGTTCTTCTAGCACGGCGATGAAGAGAAAGATCTCGATGAACGACACCACCAACCCCGGCAGCCCAGTGCGCAGCGGGTTCCAGCGAATGAACCCGATCGCTAAACCGGCGGGAATCGCTATCAACCCAAATAGAACAAAGTTCCAACCGGCGATACCAGCACTGCGCCACGAAAGCGCAAACTCATAGCCAAGCCCAGGCACCGGGCGGACAAACACCCAACTCCAGCAAGCAATGCAGATCAAGAACAGCCTGCCCATGAAATCGAGATTGGCCGGCACATTCCAAATCCCTACCAGTTGTTGCCGCATCAGCGCAAAGGTCAAAACCGAAGCCACCACCAAATCCTGCCAATCAAATCTCGCCAGATCTCTCACCGGGAACAGCCGGTAAATCAGCAACTAGCACGACGCCAATACCAAACAGCCGAGCCAGCGCAAGCCAGCGAATATCCCCCGTTCCAGCAGCATAGACCAAGTACGGCAGGCACCAAATCACTGGCAGCCAAGCCAGGCCGCGATTGCCAACAAGCCTTGCCTGAATCCAGTGGCGCGGAGCATCCACACCCGGCGCCAGCAGCAAGATTATCGACAGCAAGAAGCACCCGTAGATGCCCACCACCGCTGGTGGACCCAGATGATAGCGACGAATAAATGGCACAGCCAGCGCGCCGAAAAAGCAGGCTAACACTCCCACGCTTGTGGCAAATCCGCGCATCTGGTTATTGTAAGACTGAATCTAAAGAACTTAGCTGCCAGCAATATCGCCCTCTTCTGAACGCCCCATCAGCCACACTAAAACATCGTGCTGTCCTCCTTGTTTTCAAGCATTTATCTCTGTAATGCGGTTGAACTTTTGGCTGCCCTTTTGCGTTTAACCGAGTGACGCATTGAATATGGCGACCGCAGCGACGTTTCCAATTTCGGTAGACTCGAAGATTCTGGCAGGCGCGAAGGCCTTGGCCCCCTGGAGTTGGGCCAGCGCCTCGAATGCTGGGGTTGGGACACGACGTTCGTTGGACGCTGAAACCAGTTTGATCGAGCGCTGCCTATGTGGTGAGCAGGGTGCTTGGGACGAACTCGTAAAATCGCACACCAAGCGGGTGTATGGGATCTGTTACCGCTTTACCGGGCGCGACAACGAAGCGCAAGACTTGACACAGGACGTTTTCCTGCGGGTATTCAAAACGCTAGGCAGTTTCCGCGCCGGTGAAGGTTCGTTTGTAGTATGGCTGACGCGGCTCACCCGTAACCTTTTGGTCGATCATTACCGTCGCACCAAGCGTGATCGGGTCACCGACGCGCTGGAAGACAAGCTGGCGACGCTGGAAGAACGCACAGCACAATCGTCGCGGACGGAAGGCATGCTGGCGGGGCGCGAAGCGGGTGAATTGCTGCAAGCGGCTCTGCAAAAGCTTTCGCCGGAATTGCGCGAAGCAGTCATATTGCGAGATTTGCAGGAAATGGAATATCGGGAGATCGCCAAAGTTTTGGACGTACCCGAAGGAACAGTAAAATCACGGTTAAACAGAGGCCGCGCGGAGTTGGCAAAAGTATTGAAACGGAATAAGGTAACCGTATAAAAAGCAAGTTATGAATTGCCCGGAGTTTGAAAGCATACTCGCTGATTACTTAGACGGCACGCTCAGCAACAGTGAGCGCGCGGCTGTCGAGTTGCATGCGGCTGAGTGTGCACCGTGCCGGGAATTTATGGCGGACGTGACACAGGGAGCGGTGCTGGTAGAGAAATTGGAAGTGATTGAACCGCCGCAGGCCTTGATCACGAAAATTGCTTATCAGGCACCGTTAGGCCGTGTACGCGGCCCTTTTGAGCGGCAGACGCTGTGGGGACGGTTCGTGATGTCCTGGCTGCAACCGGTGCTACAGCCCCGCTTCGTGATGGGCGCAGCCATGGCGGTTCTTTCGTTTTCCATGCTGGACCGCTGCACGGGGACCCGCGTCGAGCGTGTGCCAGCCGCCGATCTGAATCCCGTAAAGGTTTTGGGCGGCATGGAGATGAAGACGGTACGGTTTAAAGATCGCTTGCTGAAGTATTACGAAAACCTGCGCGTCGTTTACGAAGTGGAAGCACGTTTGCGAGACTTGCAGCGGCAGCAAGACGATAACGACAAAGCCGCTCAAAAACCCGCCGCGAGCAAAAAGAGCAACGCGCCCAAGGATAAACCATGAACTGTTATCTGCATCCCGACACACAAGCCACTGCCTTCTGCCGCGATTGTGGCCGCGCCCTCTGTGCCGCTTGCCAATTTCCAATGAACGGAACGATTTTCTGCCAGGAGCATAAACCAGTGAGTACTGCTTACAGCGCACCGCCACCCTCTGCACACAGCGTGTCGAACCCCTATCAGCAAACAGTCACGCCCGTGAACACCTCGCCCGGCTTTGCTTTCTTACTTGGGCTGATTCCTGGTGTCGGTGCCATCTACAACGGACAATATGTAAAAGGTTTGGTGCATGCCATTATCACTGGTCTGCTGCTCAGTTTGGCAACCGCCACTGAGGAAAGTGCCGGCTTGCCCTTCATTGTCATGATTCTGATCTGCTTCTGGGGATACATGGCATTTGAAGCATTCCACACCGCCAAGAAACGACAAGCCGGCATGCCTGTCGACGAATGGTCGAGCCTGGTTGCACCCAACCGCTACATGTCGCGTGCTCCTATCGGTCCAGTGTTGCTGATCGTCCTCGGCGTCCTTTTCTTGCTCGACACTCTGCACATGATCGCTTTTCGCGAACTCGCCCGTTTCTGGCCCGTGCTTTTGATCGTGGCAGGCGGCATCATGCTCTACAACCGGGTGGCCGGTGGCCGCAGCGCGCGCGTGATGGATCAGACGCTGAACGCGGCGGGGATGGAGTCGCCCCATGAACAGTAGAGCCGCTCTCTTCGCACAGGCAATTCGCGGACCCATTCTGCTGATCACTGTAGGCGTTCTCTTTGCCATGCATCAGGCGGGAGTGCTCGCCTTCTATCGGTCCTGGCCCTTAATTTTGATTGTTGTAGGCGTGATGAAACTGGTTGAGCGCATGTACGTTCCCCCAGTCCCACCATCGGCAGGAGCACCCAGGTTATGAGACCGCGCGGCTCCATTACCGGCCCCCTCGTGCTCATCCTGGTGGGCATCGTTTTTTTAGTGCGCGCCATCTCGCCCGAGTTCCATCTCGCCGAACTGTTGGGCCGTTATTGGCCTTATGGTTTGATCCTGTGGGGCTTGATCGCCCTGGTGGAAGTGTGTATTCGCTTTCGCGGAAACGGACCCATTCCACGCAATGGCGTTTCCGGCGGTGGTTGGATAGTGGTTGTTCTTCTAGCGCTGATTGGTTCTTCCGCTTTCGAATTTCAACGGCCCGACAATTGGTGGCGTCAAGTCGGTTTCCAAAGCGGCATTGAAGCGTTTGGCGAGGAGCACCAATACCCCATCAACGCTATTGCGCGCACCGTTGGCACAACGCCTCACATCGTCATTGAAGACTTTCGTGGCGATGCCAAAATCAGCGGCACCGATGGAACAGGCCTATCCTTGACAGGTGAGAAGAGTATCGGCTCTTTCGATATTCACGACGCCGATCGAGCCAACTCGCAGTCGCCTGTCGAAGTGCTCACAGAGGGTAACACCGTCACCATTCGCTGCCATCAGGATCGCTTGGGTAGCCGGACCTCCATCAGCACCAATCTTGACATCAGCGTGCCGAAAGGCGCTAGCATTGAAGCCAACGCTTCTCGCGGAAGTGTCGACATTTCTTCTGTGACGGGAGGCGTCGAACTGACCGGCGGCAATGTTGACGACCTCCGGCTCGACGATATGGGCGGCGATATAAAGATCGACACGCGCGGCACGCACTCTATCCACTGCAGCAATGTGAAGGGTTCGCTCGATCTGCATGGCCGCGGCTCTGATGTCGACCTCGAAAACATCGCCGGCCAAGTTACTATCGGTGGCGATTACACCGGGACCGTCTCTTTGCGCGCACTCGCCAAACCCGTTCGCGTGGAAAGTATGCACACGCAACTCGATGCGCGCCAGGTCCCGGGTTACGTGCGCTTGGATCGTGGCAGCTTCGACGCCAAAGACTTGGTTGGGCCCGTCAAGCTCACTGCCAAGGCAACCGATATCACCATGGCTGGCTTTACAGAAGGCTTGGATCTGAATGTCGACCGCGGCGACGTCGAATTGCGTCCGGAGCACTCGGCTATGGGCCGGATCGTGGTACATACCCGTTCGGGCAATATAGAACTGGCCGTACCGGCAACAGCTCACTTCGCAATCACTGCCAATACCGATAACGGAGAGATCGAAAACGACTTTGGCGATGGCCTGAAGGAGAGTTCCGAAGGTCGCGGCGCGCGGCTTGAAGGCAGCGTTGGCACTGGTCCTGACATAAACCTTAACACCGAGAGAGGCAGCATCACTTTAAAGAAAGCGTCCGAGGAAAAGCCGGCTGAGACTAAGGCCGCCGCCGTTCTTTGGGTGCACTAACGCAAGCGCTCCCCGAAATGGGCTATAGTGTAGTCAGGAATGAAAAAGAAGCTGATAAACGAACCGATTATCGCTCCCCAGATTTTGGAGATGGCAAAAAGGTCGGTAGAAGCAGAACGTCCCACAGCACCCCCTAAGCCTTGCGCAGTTTGCGGAGCTTCATGCACGCCACTTACAGGCCCACCCACATCGAGTTCGGAAGCCGAAAATTTGTGTTGGGTTTGTCGCCGTCTCAAAATCAGCGCCTGGCGTGATTCCGACCACCAGATATCCGCACAGGAATAGTATTTCACTCCCTTTCCGCCACCGCGAAATTCAGATATAATTTTTACAACCGCGTTAAAATCTCTTTTCGGGTGGATAGAACCGTGAATTGGAAACTGATTTTTCAACTCTCCCTGCTTGGTCTGTTTATGGGAGTAGCCACTGTGTACCTGATCCCTTTCGCCATTGAGCCGGTGTGCTGGCTGCTGATTTTCCTTTTCAGCGCCTACATGATAGCCCGCGAATGCGCAAGCTCGCGTTTCTTGCACGGGCTGATTCTGGGGATCGTAAATTCTGTTTGGATTACCGGCGCGCACGTCTTGCTATTCTGGCCATACCTGCGTCGGCATGCACAGGAGCATCTGATGCTTGATCAGGGAATACCGCACCATCCCCGATTGATGATGATATTGATGGGCGGTGCAATTGGAGTGGTCTCTGGTGTCATCATCGGCCTTCTCTCTCTGGTAGCCGGGAAGTTTATTAGGGGCGATAATCGGACCGTCATGGGACAGAACGCATAACGCTTCTTGTTTCTGCTTAGGAAAGACCTACGCCCACTGAAAAGGCATAGGTCTTTTTTTCTTGTCCTGGATTCCCTAAACGATTGTGCGCCGCCCAACGATGGCGTGATAAATCACCAGCACTAAGATAGCCCCAACCACTGCCACCAGAAGGCTGTACAAATTGAGCCCGTTCACGCCTGAAGCGCCGAACATGTTGAAGAGGTAGCCTCCAACCACTGCACCCACGATTCCCAAAACGATATCCAGCAGCATTCCCTCTCCGGATTTGTTGACTATTTTGCTTCCGATGAAGCCCGCGATCAAACCTAGAATCAACCAGGCGATGAGAGACATAACACGTCCTTTTTCAGATAGATTCGGGACGGATATGGGCAGATCGAGTAGCCGCCATGTCCGCTCCGCTTTATAGAGGAATCACCGCTCAAAAAGTTTCCCCAGTCGCCTTTGAAGCAACGCGCGATATCGAGTTTTTGTAAATTTGGCCCATTGCCCTCGCTGATATACTAGCGGAACACAATGAATCTCCTTCGTTCCGGCAAGGGTGTTTTGTGCCTTTCACTGTTAGTGCTCCTGACCAACTCCTGTCGAAGCTTGCACCGCGAATCAGCCCTCGATCGTCTGAAACCCTGCAAAGCGGTGGACGGCCCGTCCGACGCTTACTGCGGCAAGCTGTACGTTTGGGAGAACCGAACTACAAAAACAGGCCGTCAGATCGCGCTCAACATCGTCGTTCTACCAGCCCGCAAGCAGCAATCCGCACCAGACCCCGTCTTCTTTCTCGCAGGCGGTCCTGGCCAAGGCGCCGCCTCGCTCGCTGACGCTCTTGAGGAACCTTACCGCCGCATTCAAGCCAGCCGCGACATTGTGCTGGTAGATCAGCGCGGCACGGGGAAATCCAATCCTCTCGACTGCAAATCGACGAACGATAAGGATGACGATGAAGACGAGAGCAAAGATCAAGAGCAAGCCACGTTGCAGCGTATGCATACCTGCCTTGATTCACTCAAAAACAAAGCTGACGTTCGCCAATACACTACCACCATTGCCATGGACGATTTGGACGATGTGCGCCAGTTTCTGGGCTATTCGAAAATCAATTTGTACGGTGGCTCCTATGGAACACGCGCCGCCCTTGTTTATGCGCGTCGTCATGCCGCCAACACACGCGCTGTGATTATCGATGGCGTTGCGCCGCCCAATATGCGCTTGCCGTTGTATATGGCGCGCGATGGACAGCGCGCATTGGACTTACTATTCACCGATTGTGAGAAAGATGCCGGCTGCGCGCAGCGTTTCCCTCATTTACGGGAGACATTTGACAATCTGATCGCCCGGCTCGGAGCGCATCCCGAACACATCCGTTATGTTCATCCGCGCACCGGTGAAGAGAAGGAACTGGATGCAAAGCGAATTATGCTGACAGGAAGCGTGTTCTCAGCTCTTTACTCGCCCGAGATTTCGTCGCTCCTTCCGCTCTTGATCGAACAAGCCAGCAAGGGGAACTTCAGTGGTTTTCTGGCGATGGGTGCGGCCTTCGATCCTACCGTAGAGAGTCTGGCCATGGGAATGCATTTCTCGGTGGTCTGCAGTGAAGACGCCTCGCGCATCCAGCCGGGCGATGTGGCGCGTGAAACCGCCGGCACATTCATGGGTTCTGAGGTGGCGGACATGCGGTTAAAAATTTGTGACTTCTGGCCGCGCGGCGTGGTCGAGCCTTCCTACTTTGACAATACGCCCTCCGCTATCCCGGCGCTCATTCTCTCCGGACAAATTGACCCGGTCACTCCGCCCGTGTGGGGTCAGCAAGTCGCCTCGCAGTGGAAGAACGCGAAACACGTCGTCGTGCCTGGTAGCGGGCATGGGACTTGGTCGCATGGCTGCGTAATGAAATTGATGGATCAATTCCTGAACGATGGCAGTGCGGCCAAACTCGATACCAGTTGCGTGAATCACGTGGAACGGCCGCCGTTCTTTCTGGGTCCGGCGGGACCGAACCCGTTAGGAGGCGCCGCTCAATGATCCGCGTACAAAATCTCCACAAACACTTTGGGCCGGTTACTGCGGTGGAAGACGTTTCTTTCGCTGCAGCCGACGGCACGGTCACAGGACTGCTTGGACCGAATGGTGCGGGCAAAACAACCTCGCTGCGCATGATTTACGGCTTGGTCATACCGGACAGCGGGAGCATTCAAATTGACGGCCACGATGTCGTGAAAGAAACTCTCGCCGCACAGGCGTGTCTGGGAGTGCTGCCCGATCAATCGGGCCTCTATCCCCGTCTCACGCCGCGCGAACATATTCGTTATTTCGGCGAGTTGCAAGGCGTTCCAAGCAATGATATAGAGCGCCGCATGGAAGTCTGGCTGGAACAACTTGACTTGAAAGCGGTAGCGGATCGCCGCGTGGGAGGTTTCTCTCATGGCGAACGCTCTAAGGTGGCCATGGCGCGCGCACTGATTCACAACCCCCAGAATATTCTGCTCGATGAACCGACCAATGGTTTGGATGTTAGCAGCACACGCGCGGTACGCGAGGCGATTCGCCGGTTGAAAGGGGAAAACCGTTGTGTCGTGTTTTCGAGTCACGTCATGCAAGAGGTCTCGGCTCTCTGCGACCGCATTGTCGTTATCGCGCGCGGCCGCGTGGTCGCAGAAGGAACGGCGGACGAATTGTTGGCTTTGACGGGAAATACTAACTTGGAAGATGCGTTTGTGAAATTGGCCGGTCCGCACGGAGAGGCGGCATGAATCTGAAAAGGATGATTGTCGTCGCCCGCAAGGAACTGACGGACAGTTTCCGCGATAAGCGCGCTCTTTACGGTATCGCGTTCGGTTCGCTGTTTGGTCCGCTCTTGATCGGTTTCATGCTCACCCAAGAGGCCAAGCAAGAGCGGGCCGCGCAGGAGATCAAGATTCCCGTGGTGGGCCGGGCGAATAGTCCAATGCTGGTTCACTGGCTGGCGCAACAGGCTGGTGTCGAGATCGTGAACGGGCCAGCCGACGCGGAGCAGGCAGTGCGCGACAGCAAAGAAGACTTTGTGCTGGTGATCAAGAAAGAGTTTGCCGAAAAATTCAGCGCCGTCCGACCTGCGCCCGTGCAAATTGTTTCCGATTCCAACCGCATGTCCACTCACGCCAAAGTGCGCCGTCTGCGCTCTCTACTCACGCGCTTTAGTTCGGAAATTGGCAGCCTTCGGCTGATAGCGCGCGGTGTCAGCCCCGCCCTGGCGAGCCCACTCAAAGTGGAAGACGTGGAAATATCAAGTGCGCAACAAAGTATTGCCAGGCTCTTCAATTTCATTCCGCTCTTTGTGATCATGGCTGCGTTTACGGCGGGCATGCAGATCGCCACAGACTCCACGGCCGGCGAGCGAGAGCGGCTTTCGCTGGAACCTCTGCTCATCAATCCCGTACCGCGCTGGCAATTAGTAGGAGGCAAGTGGCTCGCTTCTGCCGTAGCCGCCCTTGGCGGCATGGCGGCCACGCTCGCCATTACCGCATTCATTTTGTCGCGCTTGTCGTTAGAAGACTTAGGCGTGCGTTTTCACTTGGGTTGGCCGGAATGCTTGCTCATCTTCGCCGCGGTCGCCCCTATGGGTCTGCTCGCTCCAGCCATCCAGGTCTACCTGGCCTGCTTCGCCAAGACTTTCAAGGAAGCACAAACTTACATGTCGTTTCTGATTCTCGCGGCCATCGCACCGAGCATGCTCTCGCTGTTTTATCCGCTCGCCGACAAACCTTGGATGAGGCCAATTCCGTTCTTGGGCCAATCGCTTTTGGCAAACGATGTCCTCGGAGGAATCATTCCTTCGGTGTGGATGTTCCTCGCGGCTGCGGCTGCGGCGATGGTCGTAACAGCGGTATTTTTGTGGTTATCCACTCGCCTCTTCTACTCCGAAAAAATCATATTTGGACGCTAGGGCGGCGCCATGGCCGCAAGGTCTGAATGCGACGCTTGCCTAGTCGAGTAAGTAGCGCAGGGCGTGGCCACTTCTCTCAACAAGATAAAGCCAATGTCCGGTTACGGCAATCGCTACCGGCACGAACCCATGTTCAAACTGAAAACGATATTCGGAAAAGACCTCGCCGGTTCGGTCAATCTTCACAACTGAATCTGATGAGAGCAGATAAATAAATTTGGCATCGGTCGCAGCCGCTCTAATCAGTTGCGGCTTGGCTAATGGCGTCACGGAGCCAACCTTAGTTTTCGGATCGATCACCGCCATGTTCCCCGACCTCTTGTTGACAAGAAGCAGATCGCCATCTTGAGTGATAACAGGGATTGCGCCATAGATCGGAGGAGTTAGTCGAACTTGCGTTCGCTCCTTGAATCTGCCCGCCTCGACTGTCCCAAAACGAATGAATTGGTCCGGCGATCGGAAATGGGGCGCGCCGCCAGTACTAAGAACCAGTTCGTCGTCTGTGGCGGCAAGCGGAACCTCCGATCCCAGCACAAGATTCACAATCCGCAGCGACTCTCGATGCTCTCCCGAACGGCTGTAAAGATCCAATTGCTGGTAATACGTTGGATTATTCGTGCCGCCTACAGGCCTGGCGTTTCCGATTGGACTCATGCCTCCGAAGGCTTGCGGCCCGGCAGACACGATCCACACACTGCCATCGGGACGCGGCAGCGCCGCATAAATTTGCGCATGCACCGACGCGATATCCGATCGCGAGTGGATTATGCGGCCATCCAGATCCGCCGCAATCAGCGATACAACTTCCTCATTAATTGTTAGCAGTGTGAGTCCACTGGCATTCGCCATGAAGTAGACGCGGGTTCTTTGATCGTGGTGAGGCAACTTGCCACTGCTGTTGAGATCGAATTCGACATTTGGCGAGAGAAGTTGGCCGCGTAAAGACGCCGCGAACACCGCCGCCAGAAACCAGCACATGGGTCTCATGGCGAAAAGTTTAACAAGTTAGGAACGGGCAGTACCGTCATTCCTTATTTCGTGGCGGTACACACCCCAACGCGATTCTACTTAACAAACCAGCAAAGCTTTCCCTGCCAGCGCGGCCGTCCCGTCTAGCGAATCAATGAAGCGCTGCGCTAACCCCGGTTTGCCGCTAATCGACGAAAGAATCTCCGCATGCACCCAAGCGGACTCGCGCGCCGCCGCCACACTCCAAGCGGCCACAGCGAATTCCACTTTATTTGCGCCCGGAAGCACATCCCCCGAAAGACTCACCATCAGTTCCAACTCGGCCTGCTTGATCAGCGAGTCCAGAGTCGAATTGAGCGCTGTGTAAGCCGCGTAGTGCCCTGGTTGACTCAGCGGTTCGCCCGTCTTCACAATCGCCACCGCTAAATCGCGATTGATATGCGCGTTCACCCCAGCCAGCGCAAATTGAATCCGCGCCAGCGCCGCATTCGACCGCTGTTCAAACATCACCCGCCAACTTTCCGGCGGAGTGCCGCCTGACAGCCAAGTTCTGAGCGCCGCGAAATAAAGGTTGGCAAAAACAAAATCGAGTTCCGCAATAAACGCTGCCTCTTGCGTAGAATCGAACTCATTCTCCGCCACTCGCTTTTGTACCGCCAAGGTGACTTGCAAGTACAAAGTGTTGAACCACTTCAATCCATCTCGCGTGCTATCCAAGAGCGCGTCAATCGCGCGCAAGCTCTCCACCACGCCCTCGATTGACAAAGCGTCACTCGAAACAAGCGCCGCCAATTGGTGGTCGTAAGTAAACTGCATGTCGTCTAGTAGATCAAAGCATGGAAGAGAACCCGCGTCTGCCTCACCACACACGAGCGAGATAATCAAACCTGGAGATCCGCTATGGAAACGTTGCCGATTACAGCCGAGCGTAAAGCGCAATTGGAGGAGTACGCGCAATCGCATAATCAAACGCCAGCGGAAGCATTGGATGTCTTCCGGCTACCCGCTTGCAATGGGACCGTGACGATCATGAATAAACGCTTCGTGCGGAAGCGGACGCGGATGAACTTCTAGCGTGGCTGATCTCGCAATAAGCGGGACCGCCCGGAGTTCGCTGGCTGAAAGGGCTAATCAAGGCCGTTGATCGTTTGCGGATTATGCCCGCTCGCTGCCCGCTATATCGCAGGGATCGCCGCGTATCGTACCTCGCGGCAACTCCTTTAGGCGTAAGCCCCATATCTTTCGCATCCTCTTTCGGATCGAAGACGATAAAGTCTATATTCTTCGCTTACGCACGCCGACGGATCAAGCATCGTCTGCCCTAATCGGACGAATCAATGCGTGTCGGTAATGTTTCAAATCACTTACGACCACATTCCGTTTCTGATATGCTCTCCACGTCGGGGCGGAGAGAAAACCGCCTGAACACACGCAGCCGAGTTGGCTGGCGAATACTCCGTTGGAGGTTCAAATCATGAAGGTCTTTGACACAGCCGATATCCGGAATGTCGCTTTGATTGGGCACGGGCATAGCGGGAAAACGTCTCTTGCCTCCGCTATGCTTTTTACCGCAGGCGCCACAGACCGGCACCTCAAGGTGGACGAAGGCAACACCATCACGGATTTCGACGAAGAAGAAGTGGCCCGCAAAATCACCATTTTTTCCTCGGTAGCGGCCTTTCCGTGGCAAAAGACGAAACTGAACATCATCGATACCCCCGGATTCAACATCTTCCTATCCGAAGCACAATCCGCCATGATCGCGGCCGACGCTGCGGTCGTCGTGGTGGACGGCGTGGCCGGCGTGGAGGTCTCCACTGAAAAAGTTTGGCAGTTTGCCGAAGATATGAAACTGCCTTGCATCTTCGTGGTCAACAAGCTTGACCGCGAACGCGCTTCGTTCCAGCGCGCGGTCGAAAGCATTCGTGAACGTTTTGGCAGAGCCGCCATACCGGTGCATCTGCCATTGGGCGAAGAAAAGAATTTTACCGGCATCATCGACCTCATCCGCATGAAGTCCTATTGCTATAAGCCCGACGGCGATGGCAAAGGCAAAGAAAGCGAGATTCCTACTCCCCAAGAAACTGGGTCCGACACCGCGCATGAAGCGTTGATTGAAATGATTGCCGAAGGAAACGACGAACTGATGGAAGAGTTCTTCGCTACCGGTACGCTGCCCGTAGAGCATATTATTAGCGGGCTGAAAGAAGCTGTGATCACGCGCAGAATCTTCCCCATCTTGTGCTTGTCCGCATCCCACAACATTGGCACCGACCTGGCGGTTTCTCTCATGACCGAGATCCTGCCCTCACCGGTAGAAGGGCGCACTGTGCGGGCCTCCGAAAACGGCAAGGAACTAGAGAAGAAAATAGCACCTGGCGAAGCTGCTTCCGCCTTCGTCTTCAAGACGTCCGCCGACCCGTTTGCCGGCCGAGTGACCTTCTTTAAGTTGATGTCGGGCGGCCTTAAAGAGGATGCGCATTTGAACAACATGCGATCCGGTGTGAATGAACGCTTGGCGCATATCGCGACTCCGTTTGGCAAGACGCTGCAGCCTGTGACGGAATTGCGGGCTGGTGATATCGGCGTGGTTGCGAAGTTGAAAGATACGCTTACCAGCGACACTCTCTGCGAAAAGGCAAGCTGCTCCGTCTACCAAGGCGTCGAGATAGCGGAACCGTCCATCGCTTATGCGATCTCGGCGAAGACTCGGAGCGACGAGGACCGTTTAAGCACAGCCATTCACAAGATCCTGGAAGAAGACCGCTCGCTCCGTTTCTACCGGGATCCCATGACGAAAGAGTTTCTACTCGCGGGTAATGGGCAGCAGCACCTCGAAGTCGTGGTCAGCCGTTTGAAGCGGCGCTATGGCGTGGAAGTTCAGTTGCACGCGCCGAAGATTCCCTACCGTGAAACCATTCGCGGCACCGCCAGCGTGCAGGGGCGGCACAAGAAGCAGACCGGTGGCCACGGCCAGTTTGGCGATTGCTGGATCAGGATGGAGCCGCTGCCTCGTGGCGAGAAATTCCAGTTCGCCAATGAAATCTTCGGCGGCGCCATACCGCGTAACTTTGTGCCTGCCGTGGAGAAAGGCATCATCGAAGCCGCCGAACAGGGCTTTCTCGCCGGCTATCCGGTGACCGACTTCAAGGCGACCGTTTACGACGGTTCCTATCACGACGTCGACTCTTCCGAAATGGCGTTCAAGCTGGCCGGCCGCAAAGCCTTTCGCGCCGCCATGCAACAGGCGAAGCCCACGCTGCTCGAGCCAGTGATGAAAGTCAGCGTCGAAACGCCGATCGATTTTGCGGGTGATCTTTTGAGCGACTTCAACGGACGCCGCGGTCGCATTTCCGGCATGGACATCAAAGGCAACATGCAGACGATCAACGCGCAGGTGCCGATGTCGGAAATGCTCAACTATCAGAACGAGCTGATTTCCATGACGCAGGGCCGCGCTTCGTTCCATATGGAGTTCGACCATTACGACTACGTACCTGGACCGCAAGCGGAAAAAATTATTGCCGCGGCCAAGGCTCACATGACGGTTGAAGAAGAAGAGTAGACTTATTGCTGATGAGACTGCTCCTCCTGGGATTATTAATACATGGCGCCCTATTTGCGGCGTCGGATGCCGATCAGATTGCTGCCGCCGTGCTCGCTGCGCCGAAAGACATGCGCAGTGGCGCGGCGGTGCTCGGTTATAACGACAAAGGCGAGTTGGCGACTTTGCGCAAAGGTGAAAACGATCTGATTTGTCTCGCCTCCGATCCGAAGTCGAAAGCTTACAGCGTGGCCTGCTACCACAAAGACCTGGAGCCGTATATGGCGCGCGGCCGCGAACTCAGCGCGCAAGGAATGAAAGGGAAAGAGCGGCAGGAAAAGCGCTGGAAAGAAGTCGAGGAAGGCAAGGTCGCCATGCCGAAAGGTCCGCACATGCTATACGTTTTGAGCGGACAGGGCTATGACGCGGCCAAAGGCGAAATCACCGGCGGCGAAGAGCGCTGGGTGATTTACATTCCGTACGCCACTGCGGAATCCACGGGCTTACCGACAACTGGTGGCTCTGGACCTTGGCTCATGTACCCGGGAACGCCCGGCGCGCACGTAATGCTCAGCGCCCACATGTAATAGAGACCGAGGGGGACGGAGGGGACGGAGAGCTATGGCCCCTCGGTTTACGATGCGGTTCCATAGCTCTCCGTCCCCTCCGTCCCCCCGGTTCCATAGCTCTCCGTCCCCTCCGTCCCTCTTATTTCAAATACTCTTCAAACCAAGCCAGCGTGCGGCGCAACACATCGAGGCGATTTTTCGCATCGCGAAACGAATGCCCTTCGCCCGGGTAAACAACGAGTTCAGTGGGCACACCAATCGTTCTCAGCGCGTGCCAAAACTCAAACGATTGCGGCGCTGGGCACTCACCATCACGTTCGCCGACAATCACCAGCGTGGGCGTTTTGACCCGCTTAATGTAAGTCATCGGCGAACTCTTCGCATACACCGCCGGGTCATCGTAAACGGACGCACCGAAATACGGGATCATCCATTCATCAATAGAGTTCTCACCGTAATAGCTCTGCCAGTTCGCGATGCCTGCACCGGCAACAGCAGCCTTAAAGCGCTGTGTCTGTGTAACGGTCCACATCGTCATGTAGCCACCGTAACTCCAGCCCGTCAGTCCGATGCGGCTTTCGTCAATTGGCGCTAACTTCGCCACAGCATCAAGACCAGCCAGCACATCGCGCAGATCTCCGTATCCGAAATCTTTCACATTGGCCTTGGTGAAGTTTTCGCCTTCCCCATAACTGCCGCGCGGATTGGGAAAGAGCACAAAATACCCCAAGCCCGCCATGACAGACATGTCGAAGTGAGAACCTGGCCACGAAGCTCCGCGCATTCCCGCCGGACCACCATGAATCTCGACAACCATGGGATACTTCTTGCCCGCATCAAAATGCTCAGGATAAACGAGCCAGCCCTGCACGCGGCTTCCGTCGCTTTGCCAGCTTACGCTTTCCGCTTTGCCCCAGTGCGCTTGCTGCGACGTATTGGCTTTGGTGATCTTCTTCCATTCGCCGATCTTGCCTGTCCAAATTTCAGGTGGTGCCTCCCAAGTGCTGCGAATCGCCGCACTCGTGCTCCCGTCGCGGGCCAGAGAAAAATTCGGATAGTTGCCGTCTTCGTGCAGCGTCTCCGGCCCCTTCCAAAGCAGTTCCGATTTCCCGCTAGCGACGTTCAAAGCGGAAATCCCACCACCGCCTTCCAGATCTTCCGTAAACAAAATTTCTTTATCACTGCGCCACACGAAACCATTGGCCGATGCTTTCATCTCCGGCGTTAGATCCGTCACACCACCAGCCTCGAACGCGAAAATATCGCCACCCAGGAAGCCCTCATCGCTCATCAATCCGCCGATAAAGGCGATAGTCTTCCCATCAGGCGACCAGCGCGGCACTGCGATCTGCCTGTCTACCGGAGGCGTGTAAACCAACTCCATCTTTTTCGAACGAAGCCCCAACGTATAGAGCTTGGCGGTCCACCAATTGTTGTCCGCGGGACCGGGCGCGGCAATCACGGCAAACTTCTCACCATCTGCCGACCAATCGTATTCGTAGACATTCAACTCCGCCGGAGAAATCGCCTCAACGTTGCCATTTATTACCATGAGCCGCTGATTACGCGTTTCGCCGCCCACTACGCCAGTTTGCGCGGGCACAGCTTCCAGTGGCCCACCGCCTCCGCCGCCCGTCGCGAACAGATAGGCCATTCCCCCGCCATTGGGACGCCAGCGGACGTCCGTAACATAGCCGTCCAACTCCTTCAATAAACGAACTTTTCGTGAAGCGGCCTCGGCAATGTAGATCCGATTTTGATCGCGCAAAAAAGCGAACTGCTTGCTGTCGGGCGACCAAACTACACTATGCTCCTGGTGATCGATGTCTACATCTGAGGTGATGCGCAGCGGTTTCGCCGCCGCATCGGTCCGATCAAGCAGATAGATTTCGGTATGACCGCTGTGATCGGCTGCCGCTTCCACCCACGTAACCCAATGACCGTCTGGAGAAATTGCGACGCCTGAAAACGTCCTCACTGACTCCAGTTCCTTCAGTACTTCATCGAGAGTGGAAGTTTGCGCACTCACGTACGGCTGGCTAGAAACCAGCACTGCCGCTATCAAGAATGTCTTCAGCATGAATTAGGGAGTTGCGGTTCCGCGCTGATGATCGTTCCTGCGGTCGCGCTCTTCTTGCTCGCGGGAACGCTGCTCCCGCTCGGCCACCAGCTTCTCATACGCGGGGATCTGTTCCGGAGTCAAAATCGCCTTTACCCGCTGGATGTGGTCCTGCTTGATTTTCAGCATCTGCGGCTGATAGGAATCGCGGACCGCGCGCGTCTTCGCCTTCGTTTCGTGCAGAATTGTTTCGAGCTGCGACAGTTGCGCGGGCGACAATTTCAGGCGATCCTGCATTTCTTGCACGTAGCGATGACGGGCAGCGTCGGATGATGCACTTACGCTGCCAGCCGCATAGTAGCGATGGCCCAAAGCACCAACTGCCGCGCCACCAGCAAAAAGCAAAGCAGCAAAACCCGCCGCAGCCAGTTGGTTGCGTTGCATAGCCGAGATCCCAGCGCTCCCCCCTTAGCGGGTGTGAGCGGCGGGAACCTCCTCGTCGCCGGTTGGAGATGCGTTCAGCGCTTCCGTGAAATCGGTATTTTCGGCAGTGTGTTCGGCCATCAGCACATCAGTGTAATTCGGCGCCTGCGCCAGCCGGTCCCTAAACGGAGAGGCGAAATTCAGGAACACCAGCAAAACGCACAATGCCGCACAGGCCGTCATAGTGGCACGCGCAACATTCTTAAACACAAATCCGAACGAATGCCTGCTTTCTATCCGCTGCCACAGATTGGGCATGAAATTCGCGCTGGGCTCCACCTCCGGGCAGGCCGCCCGGTAAGTCTGGAACAACTGATCGAGTTTGAAATCGTCACTCATCGTCTTCGTCTCGCCTTACGTTACAAGTTACCATCCGCCGTTGCTTTTTTGTAAGCCTTCAGCACTCTTTGCCGCGCTCGGAATAAACGAACTTTGATCGCATTTTCCTTGACGCGGTAGATTTTTTCCAGTTCCTTCAGAGATAAACCTTCTACCTCTTTTAGAGTCAGGAGCATGCGGTCTTCTTCAGAAACGTGCTGAAAAAGCGCATCCACAAACTCGCGAACCTGCCCTTTTTGCCGCTCCACCCCTTCGTGGCGGCCACTGGCCAGAAAATCGGCCATGATCACCTGCTGCTCACTCAAATCGGCCATCCGCGATTCGTTCCGCCGCCTAGCACGGCGCAAATAATCATACGAGGCATTCACCGTTAGCCGGTACAGCCAAGGCTCAAATACTTCGGGCGTACGCAATTGGTCTAACGAATAATACAGCCGCACAAACACTTCTTGCGCAACATCCTCTACGTCTTCCGGCCGCCCAATCAACCGGGAGATCGTACCCATGATCCGCTTGCGATAGGCCAGAACTATGTCGTTAAAAGCGCCGCCATCTCCGCCGCGCGCCCGCTCGATCAGCTCTTGCTCTACCAACATATCCGGGTTTTCGACGCCGGATATATTTCAGCCTCAAACAACTCAGGCGATCCAGCTATAAGTTAGGTTACACGTGCGGGATATTTTCGGCGAAAGGCGGGGTTAAGGAATAGGTCAACTCGTATGATCGAGGACAATCCGCCAAACTCCCCCGCGCCGCTGTAAAACCAAGCTAAACGCCCCGCTCTTATCGCCGCCTTCCAGTTCCGGCCTCTGCAAATGGTATTCGCCCGTTACGACCGCTACCCGGCTGTCGATCTTCTTTATTTTCAGACTGGTAAAGGTCAGGTGGCCCATCGCCGCGGGGGTGGAATAATTCTGCCGGTAACGCTCTGCTACGCCGGCCCGTCCTTCCACCACTGTCTTGCCCAAGAAAGTGCAGTCATCGGCATAGGTTTGCACGAAGGCAGGAATATCGCCACGATTCCAGTCGTTCGCCTGCTTATCCAAAACGGCGCGAATGGCCGAGTCTTGAGCGCCCACCAGTCCAGGCATCAGGAACACCAAAAGCAGAAACGCGCATCTCATCCTCGTAGAATATACCGCTACTTGCTGGCGAGTCGTGAGAAAATCGAGCGATAGAGGTTGGCGCAGGATGAAGTTCTTCGTTGAACGGCGGAAACGCGTGATTTTTCGCGCAAGCATACTTCTGCTGCTCTTGAGTGGTTTTCTGGCCGCGCAAGACACCTATGACAAACAAATTCGCGAAAGCTACGACTTTTCATTGGATCAGGAAAAGCTTTCCGCCCCTGGGAATGCCACAACCGAAGGTGGAAGATTTATCGCGCCGGACGCGTTTCCTAGCGCAGATTACTGCGGCCGTTGCCACGCGGAGGCTTACAGCCAGTGGCGCGAATCGCTGCATTCTAACTCATTTCATGAGCCATTTTATCGCGCCAGTGTAAACATTCTCCGAGACACCAAAGGCATTCAATTCACGCGCCATTGTGACAGCTGCCACAATCCCATCGGCGTAGTCTCAGGCGGCTTGACAAAGGAGTCGCAAGTGGACCGCAGCTTCGACAAAGACGGTCTCACCTGTACGACTTGCCATTCCATCCAGAGTGTACAGCCCACACTAGGCAATGGAAGTTTTGTGATGGGCGTGCCGGCGGTGATGGTGGATGAAAACGGCAAACGCATTCCAGGCATTGTGCCGGACTCGGAAATTCAAGCGCATCCAGAACGGCACGCCAGGGCGGTAATGCAGGATTTTTACCGGACACCCGAGTTTTGTTCCGCGTGCCACAAAGCAAACTTGCCTAATCCATTAAACGGCTACAAATGGATTCGCGCGTTTACCGCTTATGACGAATGGCAGAATTCCAAATTTTCAAAACGCACGCCGCTCACCTTCTATTCGGCTGACGTGCAGATTTGCCAGAACTGCCACATGCGCCGATCAACTCCAACATTGCGTGAAGACGGCGCCAAGAAGGGCACGTTCGTCTCGCATCGCTGGGCGGCCGGCAACACAGCCGTGCCTTTTTACTACGGCTACGACGAGCAGATGGCGAAGACGGTAGAATTCCTGAAATCGGGAATGTATCTGAATGTCGATTTCTTTGCTATTCGAAAGCCGAAAACCGACGAGGTGTTCGGTCCGCTAGGATCGGTTCCCTTTACCCTTTCGCCGAACGAGACGATTGAGGCCATCGTCGTCGTGCAGAACAAGAACATCGGTCACTCGCTTGTGCCGGAAGTACGCGATCTTTTTGAGGCTTGGTTGGAATTCAGTGTGCAGGACGCATCCGGAAAGAAGTTCTATCAGAGTGGATTTTTGAATCCCGACGGGAGTATCGATGAGCGGGCACACAGCTTCACCAATCGCCCGGTGGACGCTTCCGGTGAGTTCGTGGATAACCACAAAGTCTGGTTGATCCACTCGGTTGCCTACGACAACACGGTTCAGTCAGGACGCTCGTCCATGGTACGTTACCGGTTCCGAATTCCAGCCGGCGCGCAAGGGCCACTTACTTTTAGCGCCCGAGTCAATTACCGGCATCTGCGACAGAGCTACTTGGATAATGTGCTGGGGAAAGATCATCCGGCTTACCCGGTGGTAGAGTTAGGCGCGCGTACACGTAAATTCAACCTTGGAAAGAATTTCCCCGGCGTGCAAGATGCGCAAGATAACCCAGATTGGATGCGTTGGAATAATTTTGGGATCGCGTATTTAGATCAATTGCAATATTCCGACGCCCAAGCGGCGTTTCAGCAGGTAGTGAAATTACGGCCGGATTACGCAGACGGTTACATCAACCTGGCTTTAACCGACATCCAGTGGGAAAAATATTCGGATGCGCGGCCTAACTTAGAAAAGGCGCTGGCGCTAAGTGCAGGAAATGCCAGAGCTCTTTACTATTTAGGACTGGTAGAAAGGCGGGCCGGAAATTCGGACGCGGAAATCGCCGATTTCCAAAAGGTAGTCGAAAAGTATCCTAAGTCGATTGACGCCCGGCGCGAGCTTGGTATCTCCTATTATCAAAGCCACCGTTACGAAGAAGCACGCGCGGAATTCCAAGCGCTACAGGGCATTGAACCCGACGATCTGGCAGCGCACTACAACCTCGCGGTAATTTACCGTCGAATGGGGATGAAGCAGAAAGCAGCCGAACAAGCGGCGTTCTTTGCGACCAAGCAAGTCGATCCAGGCTCCCCTACCTATTCATTGGATTTTTTGCGAAAGCATCCTGAGATTTCGATAGAGAGTTCGCCATGGCATGTGCATCAGGAACTTTCGCTCGACGGAGCGGTCGCCAAGACGCACTAACCAAAAAGGAATTGATTGTGATCCAGAACCGCCGTGGCTTTGTCCGTTCTCTGAGTCGTACTGCGCTCGTCCTCCCGTTGGCTGATTTGCTGGGAGCACAGCAGCTTCAACTGCCAGGACCTACGGAGCGCAGTTATAACGCGAAATCGATGCCCGCACCAAAAGGGCCGAAATCTCCGATCGAAGGAACTCCGTTAGGTGTCAGTTTCGTCGATGTAGTGAAAGAGTCGGGGTTAACAGTCAAAACAACCTATGGAGGTGAAGGCAAGAATAAGTTCCTGCTGGAAACGACGGGTTGCGGACTGGCTTTTTACGACTATGACAACGATGGCTGGCTTGATATTTTTCTAGTCAATGGCTGGCGTTTAGACGGTTTTCCTAAAGGTCTGGAGCCGCGCTGCCACTTATTCAAGAATAACCGGGACGGCACATTCAGCGATGTTACAAAGGGTTCCGGTTTGGAGCACCGTACCGGGTGGGGACAAGCGTGCTGCGTTGGCGATTACAACAACGACGGCAACGACGATTTGTTTGTGACTTACTACGGACAGAATGCCCTATACCGAAATAACGGCGACGGCACTTTTACAGACGTAACAGACAAGGCCGGGTTGCTGCAACCAGGCCCGAAGACGCGCTGGAATACCGGCTGCACCTTTGTGGATTATGACAAAGATGGCCATCTTGACTTGTTTGTAGCGAACTATGTCGATTTTGATCTGAAGACAGCACCGCCGCCGGAAGCTGGTCCGTGCACCTACAAGGGCTTGCTGGTAGCTTGTGGGCCGCCCGGCTTGCCCGGCGGCAAGAACATTCTGTATCGCAACAACGGCGACGGCACTTTTACCGATGTAAGTGAGAAAGCCGGAATCTGGAACACGGCCGGCACTTATGGACTCAGTGTGGCTGCCTCTGATCTAGACAACGACGGTTGGCCCGATATCTACGTTGCAAACGATTCCAGCACGGCAACGCTCTATCAGAACCAAAAGGATGGCACGTTTAAGGACATCGCTATAGAATCGGGCGCCGCATTATCCCCGGAGGGCAAGCCTCAGGCAGGTATGGGCGTTTCGATTGGCGACTACAATCGCGATGGGAATCTCGATGTGGTCAAAACAAATTTCGCCGGAGATACCGATTCGCTCTACACCAATCTGGGCGATGCGACCTTCGAAGATCGCACTTATCCAAGCGGCCTCGGCGTCAATACGCGACTTTTGGGTTGGGGCGTCGGTTTCTTCGATATGGATAACGATGGCTGGCTCGACATATTAATGTCGAATGGCCACGTCTATCCGGAGGTTGACAAGTCCAAGACGGACTTGAAGTATGCCGAACATAAGTACCTCTACCGAAATCTGCAGAATGGGAGGTTTGAAGAGGTCACGGAGAAGGGCGGCCCTGGCATCATGGAAAATGCGCCGGCGCGCGGCTGCGCGTTCGGTGACTACAACAACGATGGGGCCATGGACATCGCCGTAAACTGCGTGAACGCGGTTCCACAATTGCTGCGTTGCGATTCCACCTTGAATCGGAAGTGGATCAAGATCAAACTCGTGGGCGTTAAATCAAACCGCACGGGCATTGGCGCGCGTGTGATTGTTACTGCCAAAACCAAGAGCGATGCCGCAAAACCACTCGTGCAAATGGACGAACTTCGCAGCGGAGGAAGCTATTTCTCACAAAACGACCTGCGTATGCATTTCGGTTTGCAAGATGCAGCGAAAGTAGACATGGTGGAGATCCGCTGGTTAAGCGGCCAGGTGGACCAACTGAAAGACTTGGACGTAAACCGCCTTTATGTCATTCAAGAAGGCGGCAAGATTCTGAAAGCGGAAGAACTCAAACCTGCTAAAAGGCCATCGTGATGTACGCGCTGTTGTTGCTTCTCTACGCATCCACAAGTTGTCCCGTCTTGAATACTGCGACGGCACGTGGAGCAATAGGAGAAGAACAATTAAAGCTGATCCGCTCCGAGACAAGCGGAGGCTACACTTGCCAATTCACTGGTATCCAGACAGACCTGACTATCGAAATAAGCACGCCCGCATCGCCAATTGACTTTTCGCATTTCGCGGAGGCGCAATGCCGGGGCGGACGGGAGTTAGCTCCCCTCAAAGCGATTGGCAACGAAGCCATCACCTGCAGCATGGGGGATAAAGGCCGTCTGGTGGGAAAAGTCATAGGCCGCGTGCGCAACAAGGCTTTTGTCATTCGCTTAACAAGCACGGATCAAATGACCAGCGCTAAATCGTTACAAAGTAAGGCAGCTGCCGTGGCGGAACAGGTAGCGGGAAATCTATTCTAATGTGCATTAAGACTCGCCGCTCCCTCACGCAGCTTCTTCTGCTTCTCCTGATCTTCCGCTTGGCGTAGCGCGGCAGCGCGCGCGAACGCGTCTTTAGCGCCCGCCTCGTCCCCTTTTCGTTTGAGAAGCAGGGCGAGCGTATTAAAAGCACCCGCGTCTTTGTCATTCAAGGCAACCGAATGGCGTAGTGCATCGATAGCTCCATCGTTGTCGCCCTGTTGTTTCAGGATTGTTGCCAGTTCGAACCAAGCCTCCTCGTAAGTGGGACGTTGTGTTACAGCGGCGCGAAGCTGCTCAATTCCCTGCTCTGTCTCGCCGAGTCCCACGTGGCTAACACCCAACAAGTAATGCGCCTCTGCCAGGGAGGAATCCAGTTCAATCGCTTTCTGAAATTCGCTTTTGGCATGCGAAAGGTCGTCACTCTGTTTGTAGGCAACCCCCAGATCATAATGCGCACCGGCATTTTCGGGGTGGGCCTGGGTGATTTTGGAAAGATATTCGATCGCGGCCTGATAGTTGCCGGCGCCTATATAGGCGTAACCTATGTTCACCTGAACAATAACATTATCTGGCTCTTGGGAGAGTATCTTATGATACTCACGCAATGCGCCGGCAGTGTCGCCGGAGTTGACTAACGCATAACCGAAGCTATTACGGATTTTGTTGTCGTTCGGCTTCAAGACAAGAGCCTGCCGAAAGGCATCGCGACCCTCGGCGAAACGGCGCTGCTTGTCGAGTGCTAGACCGAGCGCTACCCAGACCTCCGCGTTCTTTGGCTGCAGTTTAGCGGCTTTCTGCAGTTCGGGAATCGCCTCCGGGAAACGCGCCAATTCACTGTACGCAGAACCCAGACGAAAGCGGTAGTCAGCGTTGCTTGGCGAAAGCAGAACCGCCTTTTGCAAACTGCTGAGACAGTCTTCTGTCTGTTGGCTAAGACATTGTGCCACACCCAGGTGGTACCAAGCCGCCGCGAATTTCGCATCCAATTCGGTGGCTCTTTGCAAATGTGAGACGCTCTCGGGAACTCGGTTGAGCGCGGCTAACAGGAAACCGATTTCGTCTTCATAAACCGCCGACTTTGGATTTAGAGCCGCCAGCTTTTGATAATCAGCGAGAGCAGCGTTCGCGTCGCGGGCCGCCAAATGGGCGCGCGCAACGGCTTCCAGCTTCGAAATGTCTGCTCTCGTTTGAGCCGCGAGGCAGAAGGCGGCCAGCATCAGGAAAAGCCAGCCAAACCTCATGCTCGTAGGATATACCGTTACAACCCGCGGACCGAAATAGACCCGTCACCTGTCCGCAGTACCAGCGCGGGCCCGCCCCCGTTCAGCTTGGCCTGCAACATGTGCTCAGTCTTCGAACTGTTCGTACTGCTCGGAAAATCGAGACCAATATGTCCATCGTTCGTGCGAGCTTCGAAATCGGCCGCCAGGTTCTTGGGAATGCTCAAATGAACCGAGCCATCGCCGGTCTGGATGCGCCAATCGCCGTCAATCTTGGACCCCTCTTTCGCCTCAACTTCGATAGAGCCATCGCCCGTGTGCAGTTGCAGCTTGTCGAAACGGCCGGCAATGTGAACGCTACCGTCGCCGGTGTGTGCGTCCAGATTTCCATCAAGTCCTTCGCCATGAATACTGCCGTCTCCCGTATCGGCGCGTATGGCGCCATGCAGACCGCGCATCGTAATAGAGCCGTCGCCTGTGTGCAAGTCGCCAATCAGTTCGCTAGGCACGCGAACTTCCAGACGGATGCTGTGATTGCCCCAGTTCCAGTGAGAGGGCGGCAGTCTTACCTCGATTTGGACCTTGTCGCCGACCTGGTGTTCGTCTACGCGCACGCCACCCGGACCTATGGTCCAACCGGTGGTGGTGAGTTTCGCCTCAATGACGTGATCGGCGCCGGCTTCAACGATGACCGCGGCGTCACCGGCCGAGATGCGCAGTTCCGGTTTACCCGAAACACTCCAATGGTGGGACCAATCGTCGGCCCAAGCCATTTGCGAAAAGGCGGCGAGCGCCGCGGCGGCGAGAAAAGTTCGTAGCATGATGACTCCTGGCATTAGATTACGGGAACGGACGGAAAGAAGTTCCCGCAAACACCGGTCGGATAGTGATTTCTTATCCTGGATCTGGCAGTCTAAGATGATCCTATCTGACTTACTCGAGGCGACTTTTCTAGTCATCAGCGCTTTATTCCCGATCGTGAATCCGCTCGGCGGAAGTCCCATCTTTCTTTCGTTGACGACCGAATACGACGCCTCTGAGCGCCGCGCGTTATCGCGCTTAGTCGGCATGAACAGTTTCTTCCTCTTGATCGGTTCATATCTAATCGGCAGCCATATTCTCGCCTTCTTCGGCATTTCTCTTCCCGTGGTCCAGGTCGGCGGCGGCCTAGTCGTAATCTCCAGCGGCTGGTCGATTCTACAGCGCGGCGCTGACAAAGAGCGTAAGGAAGTACACCGTCGCATTCAACCGCCCGACCAGCGGCGCGAAGCTTTCTACCCGTTGACCCTCCCGCTCACGGTAGGTCCGGGTTCTATCTCGGTGGCGATCACGTTAGGCGCCAACGCCCCCCACGGCTACCCCGCCAATCTCGCGGCTATCGTCGGCACCCTCGTCGGTTCGGCCGTCATTGGACTTAGCATCTATCTTTGCTACGGATTCGCCGACCGTCTGGCGCGCATTCTTGGGCCCACTGGCCTGACGGTCATCGTGCGGCTGTCGGCGTTTCTGCTGCTTTGCATCGGCGTGCAGATCATGTGGAATGGCCTGCGGGCGCTGATCGCCTCGGTGCCGTTCACGATTCACTAAAGAATCCTCAAGCCATCGCCGCGCGCGCAATAGCACCGGCATGAATACCCGCACAATCGACCAGCGGAAATTCGGCCGTCTGTTCATTTACCGCCAACGCCAGGTCTGTACCTCCCAGCAGAATCGCTTCGGCGCGATGCTCCGGGATCAAACGGCGGCTCGCTGCATGGAACACGAACCGCTTATCCTCCGTCGCAAAACCGGCCGTGGCCATCGCAACTTAGGCTTCGTGCACATCGTCCAAATCCCGTCCGGCAGGCGGAATGATCTCCGCACTCGTAATGCGCCCGTAAAAGCGCGTTTCCATCACCGTGCGGGTTCCCAGAATGCCAATCCGTTTGAATCCACGCGATCCTACAGCCCGGCTCACTTCGCTGATCATGTCGACAACGGGAAGCGGCGATACTTCCTTGAATGCCTCAATGCAGAAGTGTCCGGCAATCGAAGTGACACCGACACATTCAGCCCCTGCCGATGCAAGCCGCTTCGTGAGTCGCAGGTAGATTGTAGTCTGCGCGTCCGCGTCATTGATGGCGCAGAAGCGTTGGGATGTCGGCGTGCACAATCTCCAGCGCCACATTCTTCTGGGCGAACGTAGAAATCAAACGCCGGTAGTAAAAATCCGTTGCGCCGGGGCCGATCCCACCAATCAAGCCGATATGCATTTCGCCAACCTCCATGACTGATCATAATTGGCTTGGACCCTGCCGGATTCGCTGGAAACTCTACCGCGCGTAGATTCACCGTATAAGGCGTCTGACATGAGATTTGAAAAACACAATTGTAAATAGTGCCGAACACCTACAATAACGATGTTCTTCAGCTCGCCGACGCTTGTCCGAATGCTCAGGATCGAAATCCGGTGCGTCCCGAAACCATACAGGGCTTGACAGATCCTGCGTTGCCGGCGAGTGAGCCCTTTCGTCAGTCGCCATTCTTGGCTGCGAGGCCGCCCGTCAAGACACCCTCGCTGCTACTTACTACTTAGTGCTTCCTACAACACCGAACTCACACTCACCGTAAGTTGGAAGCCCTCCCCTGTCGAGCTGCTCCCGTTGTAGATAGTGATTGTGGTCGCGCTCGATGTGGTAGCGTCGGTCCCGGAACTTAAGCTGAACGTCACTTTTGTGCTCGTCGCCGTGACGGTGTAGGTCACCCCGGTGGGCAAGCCCTTCACCGTCCAATTGCTCGCGGTGGTCGGCAGGTTTGTACCGCTCAGCGCAACGCTGCCAGTACCTGGCGTAAGCGTGCCGAGGAGGATATTCCGGCTAGCTGACAGAGTCAGCGTGGCCGGGGAAATCCCGCTGTATGTCGCGCCGGCACTTACCGTGAAGCTCTGCGAAACCGACGAAGCCGCAGAGTACGTGCTGTTTCCCATTTGTGAGGCGGTGATCGTGCAAGTGCCGGCACCCACAAACGTCGCCGTACTTCCCGAAACCGTACAAACGCTCGAAGGGGAGGCGCTGTAGCCAACCGCCAACCCGGAACTCGCGCTAGCGCTCAAGGCCAGCGTCTTCCCTACCGCCTGGCTGCCAATCGCCCCGAAACTAATGGTTTGCGTCAGTTGGGGAACAGTCAGTTGGAACGTGCCAACTGTGGTTGTGCCGATCGTAATCGGAATGATATACGTCCCCGGCAGCACCGACGTGCTCACATAGACGTCGAGCGAGGCGGCGGTGGTCGTCACGGTACCGACGAACTCGAAGTTCAGCTTTATCGGGTTGGTGCTGGTGCCTATAGTGACCGTGCAACCGGCCACGTTGACGCACGGAACACCGCCCAAGCCTAGCGTGCTGGCCGGCGCGCTGCTAGCCCCGCTAATTGTCGCCGGCAGAGTGTTGTTGGTGCCCTGCGCCAGCGTGGCGGGTGCCACAGTCACACTCACGTTCAAGGCCGCGGCATTCACTGGGAAGCTTTGCGGAACCGGCGTCGCGGCGGCGTACGTGCCGTTGCCCCCTTGTGAGGCGGTAATCGTACAAGTGCCGGCGCCGAGGAAAGTCGCCGTACTCCCGGAAACCATACAAACGCTCGTGGTGCTGCTGGCGAAGCTAACCGCTAACCCGGAACTCGCGCTCGCGGTCAGGCTCAGCGGTGTGCCCACCGTTTGCGTCGCAATCGCCCCGAAAGTTATGGTTTGGGTCTTTGGGGTTCCGGGAACAGTTAGCATGAACGTGCCAACTGACGTCGTGCCGATCGTGATCGGGATGGCGTAATTGCCCGGCGTCACCGACGGGTTCACAAAGACGGCGAGCGAAGCGCTGCTGCTCGTGACGCTGGAGAACTCGAAGTTCAGCGGCGTGCCGCTGCCGGTCAGCGGAACCAAGCAGCCGGGAATGTTGACACAAGAAACACCGCCCAAGCCCAAGTTGGCCGGCGCGCTACTGGCGCCGCTAATCGTGGCCGTAAAGGTATTGAAGCTATTCTGCGCCAACGTGCTGGCCGCTATACTCACGCTCACGCTCGCACTCCCGGGAACGGTCAGCGCGAAGGTGCCTACCGTCGTTGTGCCGATCGTGATCGGAATGGAATAGGAGCCGGGGACCACCGTCGGGGGCAAATAGACCACAAGTAGAGCAGCGCTCTGGCTTACATTCAGGAACGAGTAATTGATCGTTCCGCTGTTTCCCCCCAGATTGTAGACGTTCGACGTGGTTTGGCCCAAAGCCAAGCTCGGTACGCTGCTAGCGCCGCTGATGGTCACGTTGACGGTGCCGCCGTTGCCCGGAGCCAAGCTTAACGTGGCGCCGGTGACGCTCACCGAACCGCTGGTTGCCTGCGAAGGCGCAATCAGAGTCACGATCCCCACTTGTGCCGAACCGATCGTGATCGGAAGCTCATACGGAATCGTGGTGGGCGTCACGTTTGCCGGCAAGGTCACACTCAGCGTGGCGCTGCTGGCGGTCACGTTAGTGAACTGCGCCGTGATGGTGCCATAGCTTCCGCCCAAATTGTACTGAACGGGGTTGGTAACGGCTGGCATACCGTTAACTCCCAAGGTCGTCGGAGCGCTGGTCAAGCCGGAAATGGCAACGGCCACGGTGCCCGTGCTGCCCGCAGCAACCGTAAGCGCCGAAGCGTTCACATATCCATTAAAGTTGAATGCCGGGCTGGCCAGTGGTAGGGCATTCCATGCCTCGCAGGTAGCAGCCGCCGGCAGTTGCAAGATGAACCCGTTGCCGCTCCCGATGCCCAGACCCGCTAAAATGACGCTCGTCGGCGTGCCGGTCCCCAAAAGCGAATCGTCAATCACCGCATTGTTCTCGCTCGCCGTTGACACCTCATTCGTTATTAGCGTCGACGCCAGGCTTGACGCAGTAGCGTTGGCCGTGGCGAAATCCACCAGGTAGCTCCCGTTTACGTCATAGACACTGCCGCAAATCGGGCTGAACACCTGCCCAGCCGCGAAAGCGGTGTCTGTCAATGTGTAGTTGTATACTTGGGTCGCGGTCAGCGCGCTCGTATTGATCTGGTAAGAACGGGCGGCGCTATAGTTGCGCGTAAGGCCCGCCGGGTTCAGCGTGAGACTGCCCAAGCCGTCATCGAACAGCAGCAAATTCCCGTTATGGTCGATTGAGACGCCGTGCTGTCCAATCGGCGGCTGCGTGTTGCTGCCCAGCGTAAGCGCAAATTTCGCCAAAGATTTATAGCTGTACCAGGCCTTCGTGGTGTCACCCAAAATCCAGTGGATCTGCCGCTGCCCGCTCGCCGGCGCGTCGTAATCCACCGCAATCACGAAGTTCTCGCGGCTCGAAACAATCAGCGTGTTATCCGCCGGGTTATACGTCGTCGAGTTGTTGTGGAACCAGTCCGCACTGGTACCAAGTACCAAACTGGCTGGGCTATCCCCCCCCGCCGTCATCGCCGCCGAAAGGATCGCGCCCATATCCCATGTGTTCATCACAGCGCCGGTCGCCGGGTTGATCTCAAGAATGGTTGCCTCAGTTTCAGTTGTTGTATTAACTTCCAACAACAACCCGTTGCGGCCCGGATCGATATTGTGCTGATTGGTTGTAGTCACGTTGATGCTCGCGTAGTTGGCCAGCGTCGTCTGTGTGCCATTGGTGAGGTCAATGCGATTGATGGACGTGCTCCCGTCGCTGGCGTAGATGGCGTTATTCGCTAACGCCGAGTCCGCTACCGGAGTGGTACCCGACCCAACCCACCGGAAATTACCGTCTGTGTCGAGGATGGCTGGAAATTTTGTGCTGCCCGCGCAATCGTCCTTCAGCAGAAAGTAGTCATAGCCAAGGTCACTTTGTGTGGCGCGGCTGAGTTGGCCGTTGAACGGGCTGGCGTTCAACGTCCGATCGGCGATCGAAGCGCACGGATCGGTATAACTGGCAGTCGTGATGTTTGTTGCCGTAGCAGGCGCAAACGTCGCTCCGTTGGTAAACGTGAACGTGAAGTTAATGGTGTTGTTCGCGCCCGGATAAAGGCCGAAAATCGGGATGGTCACATTGCCGCTGGTGGCCGTGCTGCTCGCGCCCAGATAATTCGCCGAGTAGCTTGCACCCAGCGGGCGGGTCACGGAACCATTGAGCGGCGTGATCGTATAGCTGACACTCGCCAGCGTGCCGCCGCTATAGCTGGCGCTCGCCGTCGCCAGGAACGGCGTGCTTCCGGCGGTCACAGTGCCAATCGAAGCGGTGGGCGTCTGCGTCTGCGCTGGCGCCGCCAGCGGCAGCAGGAATGCGGCCAACGCGGTCGATGCAAACAGAACATTGGAGCGACAGGCGCTCCGTCTCGAATCCAAAAACATTAGAAATCCCCTGACGAACTTTTCAAACAGCTGAACGAAGTGTGGCATTCCACAACGTGCAAACGCAATGCAATCGGAACGATAGGAATACTGGTACTCACCAAACTCTTCCGTTAGGTTGGCGAGAGTTTCAACAATCGCGTTGCCGACAAGTACGAACTGCCCGTTCCGCGATCGGGTTGGGCGGCTCCGGCCTGCAGACGCTACGCTCGTGCTTCGGTAGCGTCACACTATAGGTCGACTTGAGCGAGCCATCACGAACTCGCACGCCACATTGACGCAGTACGCTGGTGTTATGCGCGTGCTAATATCCGGAGCCGGGATCGCGGGACCTACTCTGGCCTACTGGCTTGATCGCTACGGTTTCGAAACCACGAGCGTTGAGAACGCTTCTAGTTTCCGGACCAGCGGTTACGTGATCGATTTCTGGGGCACCGGGTTCGAGATTGCGGAACGAATGAACCTACTCGATGAATTACGGCGGAAAGGGTACCTGGTCGAGGAAGTGAGCGTCGTCGATCGAACTGGCAAACGAGTGGCCGGGTTCCCAGCCACGGCTTTTGCTCAAGCCACGGGCGGCCGATATGTAAGTCTTCCGCGAGGCGATCTTGCGGCGTCGATCTTTGAACGGGTAGAAGCTCGGGTGGAAACGATTTTTGGCGACAGCATCTTAAGGATGACGGAAGGAAATTCCGGCGTGCGAGTGAACTTTGCCAGCGGAGCCGAGCGCGAATTCGATCTCGTAGCTGGCGCCGACGGGCTGCACTCTCGAGTACGGGAACTCGCCTTCGGACCAGAATTCCGGTTCGAACATTTCCTCGGGTACAAAGCCGCAGCGTTTGAGATGAATGGTTATAGCCCCAGAAGCGAGCTGGCTTATGTCATGTACACCGAGGTGGGCCAGCAACTAACTCGGTTTTCCATGCGTGGCGACAGGACCGTGTTCCTGTTCACATTTGCTGATCAGAGGAAGATGGCATGGTGTGGGCCAAGCCTTGCGTGCAGGAATCGGCAAGTGGGGTCTCTTCCCGCCCCAGCTATACGCTCTTTCAGGTTGTCAAAAACACGAATTACAACCCTTACACAGATCTGACGGTCGAAGACCAAGGCTATCGCGGCAGATTTCGTGAAACAGAATATTCGCTGCAACACGCTTTGCCCTGGCACGACCGACACCCCATCGCTAACGGAACGGATGACCGCGCAAGGGGACGAAGACGAAATCCGTGCCGCCTTTGTGGCCCGTCAGCCGATGGGCAGGCTGGGCACATCGGACGAGATTGCCGCGGCTGCTTTGTATCTGGCTTCGGACGCGTCCGCCTTTATGACCGGTCAAGCACTTGTCATTGATGGCGGCTGGAGCATTTAAAGTCTAAAGGAAGAATGATCAACCCGCTGGACCGGCAATTCGCCTCTTATCCCAGTCTGAAGAACCGAGTTGTGTTACCGAGTTGTGTTAATAACCGGCGGAGCGTCGGGAATCGGGAGCGCGATGGTCGAGCAGTTCTCACGGCAAGGTTCGCGCGTCGTCTTTCGTGACATCGCTTCCGATCCGGGAGATCAGCTTGCGCAGAAACTTGCTCCTATATCTGCGCATGCCCCAGTTTTTCTCCTCTGCGACTTAATGGACATAAGTTCACTCCGGTCGAAAATTATCGAAATTCAAAGCCGGGTTGGATGGATAGAAGTGCTAGTGAATAACGCGGCGAACGACTCGCGCCATTCTTATGCCGAACTTACACCAGCAGCATGGGACGCTGCTTTAGCTGGCAATCTCCGTCATCAGTTCTTTGCCACCCAAGCCGTGGCGCCTGCGATGATTTCAAACAAGGGGCAACTGCTTCGGCTCTCCTCACCGCCACCCGTAAGCACGACGGTAGTTCAGCGTATCTAGTCTCGGCTGCGGCCACATGAATATCGATGAGAGCACATCGACAGAATAAGAGTGCGTTGCATTCGATAGGAAACCTTTGTAAAAATCTCTGGGAAATCCAGCTACAACCAATACTGCCCACCGGTGAAGAGGGCCCGTTACAGCTTCCCAGGGTGGCAGATTTGTGCAGCAATGACGAGATCGGTCCAAACTGCCGCGGCTGTAAGGCCCAGGTCCGCAGCGATGGCATTAACGCTCATACCTTCTTTCTCCAGCAAACTGACGTGGGCAACATCCGAAAGAACCACTTCATCGTGATCGGCTTTTCCCGTGTACTTTTCACGTTGCGTTGTCCTCGAGATAAATCAGCCCTTCCGCGTCTACTCGCAGAACGAAAGTCTCCGGCTCCGGCTATAGCTCCAATCGTCGGTGTATATTCATCGTTCGTCCGCAGCAATGGCTCAATTTCGTCCATCATAGATTGTCCACCTTACACTACATCGATCCAGGCGGACAAAATTTCAGCTTCATTTCGCTCTCCAACCTGGAATGTCACAAACCAGTAGCCGATCGGTGCTAGAGATGATCTGAGATTCAAATTGGTCATTTCACCGATTTAAGTTGACGATCCTTTTCCTAGAAGAATATGGACTCGAAACGTCAACATTTATGATCGCTAAGAAAGGAAGGCTTCCTATGATCAACGGTGCTCATGTTGTGATCTATAGCAAGAACGCAGCAGCGGACCGCGCCTTCTTCCGGGACATTTTGGGATTCACTTCGCTGGACGCCGGTCACGGGTGGCTTATCTTTGGCCTGCCGCCGGCAGAGGTAGCCGTCCATCCTGCCGATGAAAATGGTCGCCACGACCTCTTCCTGCTGTGCGACGATCTCAAAGCTGAGATGGCCGCGCTAGAAGCTAAAGGCGTTGGGTGCTTGGAAGTCGCGGAAGAGCGCTGGGGCTCAGTTACGAGAATTCAACTACCGGGCGGCGGCCAACTTGGTCTTTACCAACCAAAGCATCCCAGGCCGTAAGGTACCTCTCGGCTCAACGTCCAATGTGCAGCCAGCGCTCCATGTCGGGAGTGAACTCGTGAAAGAGGTTTATGGCTCCGTCAACAAGGATGGTATCCGACCCCGCTATAAAAATAGCGGAGCCGGTGTGATATTTGTCTGGCCACCACATTCAAGAAACGGCAGCCGCTCCATAATCACCGAAGAATTCGCTGTACGCTGGCATCATGGCCCCATCATCGTTGTGCCGCCAAACCGTGTGAAGGAATGCATCACCCGCTCGCGCTGCATAGTTGGTGTGCCTCGACCGAAAAAACCGCGTATTCTCGTGATCAATCGCTTGGACCGGATACATGATACTGCGCTGCACAAAATACTGGCCGATGTGCGATGCATAACGTTCAGAAAATGCGCCCCAACCCTCGCCCCACTGACCGGGCCGGTCGCGAGCCTGGTCGAACGCCGCGCCGATACCGGCGAAAACGAAGTTATCGAGATCAAATAGATGCCGCGCGTCGAAACGCAACTTTTCCTTCACAGACATCCCACGCCATTGGGTAGTCGTCGGATCTGGCAATTGGCCGGGCTGCTGAGGCTGCTGACCAAACGTCAGAACACAAACAGGAAATAGTAGGAACGGGCGATAAAGCATCTGCTGGTTGGACGTTACGCTGGCGGTTGAGTTTCGGAGTGTGGAATTTCGAAGTAATCGGGTACATCTCAGTGTTGGCCTAAGCTAGCGTTGGCAAAATCGATAACATCGAGTGCTCTCCGCGTGGCTCCAGTGCACGGGGTGCTGCGCAGCTGCGAGCTGGCTCCAGTGCCGACCATTTTTGGACTTTAAACAACTGGGAAAAAATTGGCTTCGTTTAGTAAAATCACCGTTCCTTCGCCCGTCCATCAACTTTGCTCCTATTCATCTTTTTTATACTTTCATTCTCTTGCATAAAAATCCCTTCTAGGCTAATCTGTGGGTGTACGGTTGAGCGCCACTCCAACCAGAGTTCGCTGGCCCGTCGCTCCGTGACATGAATCGGCTTTTCACAGTCGTCGCGCTTCTCGGCCCAGTCGTTACTGGCTCTGCCTAGGAACGCCTCACGAGTTAGAATCGAGGGCCACCTGGCGGAGAACAAAATCAGCCAAGTGGCCCTTTTCATTTGCAAAGTCGGAAAATAGGAAGTCGGAGTCTCTTAACTCATCTGAACGCTTATGCCACCAACCAATCTGTTATCCGGTGCCAAAATCCTGCTGCAGTGCCTCACTGCGGAAAATGTCGAATGCATTTTTGGCTATCCCGGAGGCGTCACGCTCCCTTTATATGATGCTCTCTACGATTACCCAATCAAGCACATCCTCGTTCGCCACGAGCAAAACGCCGCCTTCGCCGCGCAAGGCTACGCGCGCACCACTGGTAAAGTAGGCGTCTGCTGCGCCACATCCGGGCCCGGCGCTACGAACTTGGTCACCGGCCTCGTTGACGCCATGATGGATTCCATTCCGATCGTCGCCCTCACCGGTCAAGTCTCCAGCAAACTTATGGGCACCGACGCGTTCCAGGAAGCCGACACTTTCGGCATCACGCGTTCCGCCACCAAGCATAACTTTCTCGTCAAGAACATTGCCGACCTCCCGCAAGTCATCCACGAAGCCTTCTACCTCGCTGCCTCCGGACGTCCCGGCCCCGTGCTGGTCGATATCACTAAGGACGCCTTTCAAGCGCAGGCGCACTACACGCCCGTCAGCGAAATTCACCTGCCCGGTTACAAAGTCTACAGCGAAGGCCACACCGGTCAAATCAAACGCGCCGCGCAAATGATGTGGGAAGCCGAACGTCCCTTCGTCTACGCGGGCGGAGGTGTCATCGCTGCTAATGCCAGTGCTGAACTCCGCGCCTTAGTCGAAGCTCTGGACGCGCCCACGGTATGCACCCTCATGGGCCTCGGCGCTCTTCCTTCCGAACATCGCAACTTCATCAGCATGCCCGGCATGCATGGCAGCTATGCCGCCAACATGGGAATGTCCGGCACCGACCTTATCATTGCCCTCGGCGTCCGCTTTGACGACCGCGTCACCGGCCGCCTCGCCGCCTTCGCCCCGCACGCCAAGGTCATTCACGTCGACATCGATCCCGCCGAAATCAGCAAGACCCGTCATGCCGATCTGCCCATTGTCGGCGACGTCAAGAAGGTCATGCCGAAGCTTCTCAGCGAATTGAACGATCTCGCGCCCAGCATGAAAGCCAAGAACGCCAACGCGCGCCAAGCCTGGTGGAAGCAAATTCAGGATTGGAAAGAAGAGCATCCACTTGTTCCCATCCAGTCGGATAGCGAGATCAAGCCGCAGCATCTCATGCAGGAAATCGACCGCCTCTCCGGCGGCCGCGCCATCGTCAGCAGCGACGTGGGCCAGCACCAGATGTGGTCCGCGCAACTCATTCGCTTCAACGAACCCCGCCTTTGGATCAACTCCGGCGGACTCGGCTCCATGGGCTTCGGCTTGCCTGCGGCCATCGGCGCGCAATTCGCCAGGCCCGACAAGCTTGTGTTCTGCATCGTGGGCGACGGCGGCTTCCAAATGTCCATCCCCGAACTCGCCACCATCGCGAATCATTCGCTGCCCATCAAGATTATTGTCATGAACAACGGCTACCTCGGCATGGTTCGTCAGTGGCAGGAACTCTTCTATAACAACCGCTTGAGCGAAGTCGCGCTGACCTCATTCCCCGATGTTGAAAAGTTAGCGGGCGCGTATGGCTTCAAAGGCCGCACAGTTGATTCCGTCGCCGAAATGCCCGCAGCGTTGAAAGCCGCTGTGGACGAACCCGGCCCGTTCCTCTTGAACGTTAAGGTAACCCCGTTTGAAAACGTGTTCCCCATGGTTCCCGCTGGCGGCGCTATCAACGAAATGGTCTTACGCCCACCCCAGCCAGTGGAGGTTTAACACATGCAACAGATTATCTCCCTCTTAATGGAAAACAAGCCGGGCGCACTCATGCGGGTCACTGGCTTACTCAGTCAGCGCGGTTATAACATCGAGACGTTGACCGTTGCCCGCACCTTCGACCCAACTCTCTCGCGAATGACAATCGCCGTCGATGTTGACCCCAGCACGCGCGCTCAGGTCATTAAGCAGATGTCGAAACTGGTGAACGTTTTGCAAGCCACCGACGTTACCGATGGCCCCGCCGTCATTCGCGAACTGATGCTGATTCGTGTGAAGACCGCCCAAGCGAACCGCACTGGTGTCTTGAAGGAAGCCGAAATCTTCCACGCGCGCGTTATTGATTCCACCGCCGAAGGCTTCTCCCTGGAAGCCACCGGCGACTCCGAAAAGCTCGACGAATTCGTCGACATTATGCGCGGTTACGGCGAAATCGAAGTGACCCGCTCCGGTATCGTCGCCATGTCGCTCGACAACAAAAAGCTCCGCCTGTCCGCTCCCGTGCCGCTCGGCGCCTCCGCCGAAGAAGTCTTGGAGCTACAGGGCACCGACTAGCAAACGAATGCTGCTAGCCGAGCCGTGACCGTAAGGGAGCGGTTTTTAGAAAACTCTCAACAAAGGAAATATGCCACGTAGATTCTATGAAAAAGACGGCAGCCTCGCGCCGCTCCAGAAAAAGACCATTGCTATTATCGGCTACGGCAGTCAAGGCCATGCCCACGCGCTTAACCTGCGCGACTCTGGCCTCCACGTCGTCGTCGGCCTGCCTTCAACCAGCAAGAGCATCGCTAAGGCCAAAGCCGCCGGCCTCGAAGTATTGAGCGTTGCCGACGCCGCCAAGATCGCCGAGATCATCATGATCCTCGTCCCCGATCACGTGCAAGGCGATACTTACCGCAACGACATCGCCCCGCACATGACCAAGGGTAAGACCCTCATGTTTGCGCACGGCTTCAACATCCACTTCAACGAAATCAAGCCGGCCGCCGATATTGACGTCTCAATGATCGCTCCCAAAGCTCCTGGGCATCGCGTGCGCGAACTCTTCACTGAAGGCGTCGGCGTTCCCGGTCTCGTAGCCATCGCGCAAGACGCTTCGGGGAAAGCCCTGGAGAATGCACTGTCTTACGCATACGGCATCGGTTGCCTCAAAGCCGGCGTCATCGAAACCACTTTCAAGGAAGAAACCGAAAGCGACTTATTCGGCGAGCAAGCTGTTCTCTGCGGCGGCGTCAGCGAACTCATCCGCGCTGGTTTTGAAACCTTGACGGAAGCTGGTTACGCCCCCGAAATCGCCTATTTCGAATGCCTGCACGAACTCAAGCTCATCGTCGACCTTATCTATGAAGGCGGCCTCGGCTACATGCGTTACTCTGTATCCGACACTGCGGAATACGGCGATTACACTCGCGGCCCGCGGATCGTCAACGCCCAAACCCGCGCCGAGATGAAGAAGATCCTTAGCGAAATTCAATCTGGCGAATTCGCTCGCACTTGGCTGCAGGAAAATCGCGACGGCCGCCATAAGTTCCTTGCTATGCGCGAAGCCGCCAAGAATCAGCCCATCGAGAAGGTTGGTGCTGAACTCCGCGCTATGATGCCGTTCTTAAAGAAACGCAAAGAAGCTGGTGTACCCGAAGAAACCCCCGTCACCGCGTAAGAATTCTCCAACAGGCCGCCGAAACCCTCGGCGGCCCTTACACACCGTATCCGAACCGCGACCACCAGGAGCGGTCATTTTGCATTAGCTCTATAGACAGGAGACCGTGACTGCGAGCGTGTGGTCGTCCCCCCCTATCTCACCAAAGCTGCTCGAGCGTTGCGCTGAGCGTCAGGCCTAAGTAGTTCGGCGCCGGCGCATCGCCGCAAGCCCAGCCAACCCGCCGCCAACCAGCAGAACGGTGCCAGGTTCTGGCGCCGTCGCCGTGAAACCACCCACCACTCCCTCTGGCGCAGTTTCAGTCAAGGCATTCGGGTCGTCCAATATCCCGTTCGCGTTAGCGTCAGCCGCCGCCATCAGAATCCCTGCATTCGGAAGCGCGCCGTTGCTAAAAAACTCCCCAATATAAGCCTTCCCGTCGGTCCCCGCGACATTAAAAGCCACGCCCAAACTGTCAAAATCCCCACCCGAAAATGGATAACCCGGGCAATCATCCGGAGAATTGCCCAGCGGGAAAAACAGATCATCGTATGACAATCCAGGCGTCGATGCCGACGTGGATGGAGTAAACGCAACCGGGTTCGCCGTCGTCGCAGTTGCTGGTGTTACATAAGAAATGGGTCCATACAATCCTGTGATGTTCCCCGAAAAACCGGCGCTCGTATCTTTAAACGTTCCGGTGATTCCGGTGATCTCAAAAGTTTCGCCCGCAACCGCTCCAGATGTATTGCTTCCCACAACCACCGCCGTGATCGTTCCAGAACTCGTCACCGTCGGGCTCGTAAAGGAAAAGGTAAAGGTATCCGCATTCGCAACGGCAGACATCAGGGCCGCCGCAAAACACACTACTCCGAATTTGCTCAATGTAAATCACTCCCCATATGGACTGACCCGAACAGCGGGCCGTTCAATTAGTGTAATCAGGATTTCGGCAAATTCGCAATGCCAGTCTGCCAAACCGACAAATCAGCGCTAAACTGCAAACTGCTGAAAACGAAGGCTATTCCCTTTGCTTCAAGGACTAAAGTTCTAGCCTGTTTAAACGATCAGAGCTGTTGCGTGGTACTGAATCCGCGGTGCCACAGGTGACTCATCCGGTTATTCGAAACACGGTGGCCTTTTTATTCATCCTTCGGAGCCATCCCATGGGAATAAACGAGCATTCCAATGCCAGCCAGCAAAGGAACCAGTGCCGCTGCCACCATATGCTACATCGAATGGGCCGCAGCAAGGCCGAGGAAAAGCATCAAGGCAATCCCGACCGCCGCTGTCATGATCCCACCCAGCTTGAGGCTCTCGCGCCGCCTGGTCGCCTCACTCTTTTCGAGTTCGCGGATCATTGTTATGCCGGCATCGCTACTGCTTGAGAATACCTCCGCAATCTTCTTGTTCGTTGAAATTCGTTCATTGTTATCCTGGTTCTGTCGCGTAAGACCAGCGCGCGGACTGTCAGGTTGCGTTTTCTTCCGGCAAACGCTGCAGAAAGAGGGCGCTTGATGTTTGACGACGAGTTGGATCTGATGCCTCGAGAAGACAGGATTGTTCCGTCTTCGGGCTTCGTTTCGAACGTCATGGATGCGCTACAGCAAGAAGAATCCACGCCGCCTCCGATTCCTTTCCCATGGAAGTGGGCCTTGCCCTTACTGGCCGAAGGAGCATTGGTGCTCACTCTTTTCATCTTCGTGGCCCAGTCTCCCGCACAATCAAAACCGGCTGCATTTCTTGCCGATCTCATCGATGTATCCGAAAGCCTCGGAGTCCAGTGGATTGTGTTGGCGCTTACGATCACCTTCGCTTCGCTCAGGTTTTCGAGAATTGGGAATTGAGTCTCAATTATTCAGTAGCGATGATGAAATCCCCGGCGAATGCAAGTGAATGATTCCTCGGCGCAAAGCGATGGTGACCGCATGAGTCCGGTCTTTCGCGCCGAGCTTCGCCAGAATACTCTGCACGTGCGCTTTCACGGTTCCCGGCGCCGTTCCCAAAACATCGCTCACTTCCTTGTTGCCCAACCCGCGCGCCACCAGACTCAACACTTCCACTTCCCGCGGCGTTAAAGCAACATCCGGGAAGAAGCCGGTGAGTTGCTGCGCCACTTCCACTGGAATATAGCGTTTCCCAGCATGCACCGTGCGAATCGCTTTCACCACTTCGGTGTGCACCATCTCCTTTAACAAATACCCGCGGACCCCTGCTTCCAGGGCTCGATAGATATCTTGATCGCCATCATAGGACGTCAGAGCAATGATCCGGGCTTCCGGAAACTCCTGGCGAATCGCCGCCGAAACTGCGCTGCCATTCATATCCGATAGCCGCAGATCCATCAGCGTTACATCCGGTTTATGCTGACGAAAGAGCAACAACGCTTCTGCCCCGCAACTCGCCGTCGCCACTAATTCGAGGTCGGGCTCCGTCGAAAGAATCGCCGCAATGCCTTTGCGGACCAAGTCATGATCATCGACAGAAAGAATGCGGATCGGCATTACTTTATCCAATCAGCTGTTCCACTCTTACTTCCGTTCCCTGCCCCGGGCTGCTATCAATCGACAGGATCGCCCCAATCTCCTTCGCCCGCTCCAACATGCCGACAATACCAAAGTGTCCATAGCGTTGCTGGTTCGCATCGAAACCCGCGCCGTCGTCCTTGATCGACAAACTAATTTGTCGCGATGACTGCTCTAGCTGCACCTCCAAGCGCCGTGCGCCTGCGTGCTTCACAACATTATTCAGTGCTTCCTGCGCGATTCGCAACAATTGATATTCAGTCTCCGGCGATTGTGCGAGGGAAACTGGAGCCAAACGCAATACCGGCGTAAGTCTTCCCTTCTCCGCCGCATCGCGCGCGAGCTTCTGCAATTTCCCGCTGAACTCAAGCGAAGTACTGCCCATCGTGCGCAGACCCCACAACGATTGCCTCGCTTCCGTCGAACAGCGCGCCGCATCCTGAATAATTTCGCCAAGCACAACGCGCTCCTTCGACGAAACCGGCAGCTTCGTCCAAAACGCCTGCAGCTGCATGGTGATCCCCGATAAACCTTGCAGCAGCGTGTCATGCAATTCGCGCGCGATACGGCTGCGTTCTCCGAGTACTTCGTCGAAACGGTGCTTTAGCCGCGCAATCCTTAGACGAACCAGCGCCACAATCAATCCGGCCGCTAGCAAACCTAATAGCGGAAAAAACCAGGCGCGCTGATAAAGCCGCGGCTCTACGGTAAAGCTCAGTTCCGCATCGCTGGTGCTGGCCACGCCATCGGCATTGCGCGCCGTCACGCGAAAACGAAAATGCCCAGGCGGCAAATTGGTAAAGAACGCCTCGCGCCTGCTGCCGGCTTCGGTCCAAGTCTTATCAAACCCATCCAGCATGTAGCGAAACGTCATCTTCTCTGGCGAAACAAAACTCAACCCGGCATAGCGCACTTCCAAATTGCGTTCCGACGGCTGCAGATCGATCCCGTTCACCGCATCGCGCCGCTGCCCATTCACAATGATCGAGGTAATCCCCACCGGCGGCGGCGTCGCGTTATCGGCAAGGCGTTGTGGGTCCAGTACCACCAGCCCATTCGTGGTGGAAAACCACAAACGGCCATCACGCGTTCGGCAGGCGGCCGGCTGCACACCCGAACGGCACTCAAAGCGCAACTGCCCCGTGCTGAAAGGGATGCTCTTTACATAGCGCAGCTTACGGCTCGTGAAATCGTCGATATCCTGTTCGCTAACACGGAAAATTCCTTTACTTGAGGCCATCCAAAAACTGCCCGCATCGTCGCGCAAAATGCTGTAGATGCGGTTGTCGAACAAACCATCTTTCACCCGCAGATGAGTCACCGCACCATTCTTCCAATGCAACAGCCCGGAGCCATTGGTGCCCAACCAAGCTTCTTTGCGATTCACGTCAATGTACGAACACACCACTGGATGCGTCACATCGAGTGCATAAACAATCTCCTTGCCATCCTTCAAATAGGAGAAGCCATTTGAATCGGTGCTGATAAACAACCGCAACGTGCGGCCGGCGTTCAGCGAAACAATACCGCTGGCTGATGCCGTAGGGACATGCTCAAAACGCTTGCCTGCCAAGCGGTCAAGTCCGCGATCCGTCCCGGCCCAAAGTACACCCTGCGCGTCCACAGAAAGCGCTCGAACCTGCGATCCAGACAACCCATTATGGGTGGTAAAGGAAGCCACCACTTTGCCGTCGTGTAGGCGATTCACACCGGCATTGGACCCAACCCAGAGGTCACCCATTCGATCCACTTGCAAACTCAAAATATAGTCGTCGAGCAAACCGTCTCTCTTAGTCAGAGCCCGGAAACGATGCCCATCGAAAAGATTTAATCCGCTGCCCAGCGTGCCTACCCAGAGCCGGCCCGCAGTATCTTCAATCACGGGTCCGGTATCATTGCTGAGCAGTCCTTCGCTAGTCGAGTAGGGAGTTACTTTTCCATCGGTAAATTGATCGAGTCCGTCCTTAGTGCCCGCCCACAGGCTTCCTTCGCGGTCGACCAACAATGAAAGCACCACACTATGAGACAGACCATCGCGCGTCCGGTAGACACTCAGTTCGTTGTTGCGATAACGCGTAACGCCGTCGTTGGTCCCAATCCAAATCGTGCCGTCTGGGCCTTCAATGAGCGAAAGAACCTCATTATCAGGCAGACCATCGCGGCTCGTCCAGCGCCTGCTCGCTGTCTTGCCTATTTCAACGGCACCGTACGAAGTGCCCGCCCAAACGGCTCCGTTCTTCGCGCAAGCGAGTGCCGTGATGGGTTCGTTCGACGGCACCGCGCCTGCTTTCTGAAAATGTGCGCCGTCCCAAACCCCTAGTCCAAAATCGGAACTTGCTACCCAGCGGGTTCCATCCGACGCCACGCAGGTATCGTGAATTTGATTGCCGGGAAGACCGTCCGCAGTGGAATAGACCCGCAAGGTTCCGTCTTTAGCAACACGCACCAAGCCACGCTGCGTGCACACCCAAGTGGAGCCTTGGGAATCGGGTACCACGCAGAACGTATCATCGGCCGGCATCCCTTCTTTTGTGGTGTAGCGTTTGATGTTATGTTGAGGATCGATTCGAATCACGCCGCTACCCAAAGAGGCGACCCAAAGATTGCCAGCCGCGTCTTCGCCAAGCGAGCGGATCAGTGTCCGTTGCAGACCTGCCTCGGCGGCACGTTCAAACTCGCGAAAATGAATACCGTCAAAACGGATCAAACTGTCTTGCGTACCCAGCCAAAGAAATCCATCGTGACTTTGCAGAATGGAATAGATCGTTGGCTGCAACAGACCTTCCTCTTGACCCCAGATGCGGTGCGCATATTGAGTCAGCGTCTTGCTTGCATCTAGCGCCCAAAGAGGAAAGGAAACCGCCAGGCAAACGGCAAGACCACAAAGCTGTTTTGTTCGGCGCTTCATCTCTATTCTGATAGTATTCTTACCGGCTTAGACATTTCTATGTTGAAACGACTACCGCTCCTCTTCGCACTGGCATTCTGCGTCTTCCCGGCTGCCGCCCAAAGCATTCGCATTCATTACAACCGGCCCGATAACACTTATAGCGGTTGGACTGTTTATGCGTTTGGCGACACGACCGAAAACACCGGCAACTACGGCGGCGGCCCGGTTCAGGTAACCGGCACCGATGGATATGGCGTGTACTTTGACGTGGGCGTTACTTCCGGCGCACAAAACGTGGGCATTATCATCCACAATCCAACCAATCCAGGCGGCGACATCAAGGACCCAGGGCCGAACGAGTTCGTAAATCCGTCGGCGCAAGGCAATGTGTATTGGGCCGTCTCCGGTGTCGACGCGCTCTACACGCTTGTCCCGCCAGCAGGCAAAGAACCCGCGATGTTATTGCCTGGCTATGCGCGCATTCATTACTACCGTCCCGACGGTAACTATGCTAACTGGAGCGTCTACTCCTTCACTGATACTGAAGAACCCACCAATAACTTCAATGAAGGACCCGTTTTCCCAACCGGATCCGACTCTTACGGCGCATTCTTCGACATCAAATTAACGACAAATCCCTCCGACTTGGGATTTATTGTGCATAACGTCAACACTGGAACCAAAGATCCCGGTCCCGATATGCACTTAGCCGTAAACACATATAAGGAGGCCTGGGTTATCTCCGGCGACTCGACCGTCTACACATCGCAACCATCCGCGGGACAGATCTTATCCGCGGGCTTTTCCCGGTTACAAGCATTCTGGATTGACCGCGCCACAATCGCCGTTCCCGCCAACAACATTCAGCCTGGGTGGACCTTATCGTTGGTCTATTCGGCGAACGCTTCTCTTCAAATTACCCCCACCTTCGGTTTGTCTGGGGGCACCAGCATTCCGCTCACCTCGGTTGCCACCGGTTTAACCGCTGCTCAACTGCAGCAATACCCGCAACTCGCCGGTTACGCAGTTTTTCAATTGCCTGCCTCCGTTTCTCTGCCAGTTTTGAAACAAGCATTGAAAGGTCAACTGGCCGTCGGCGCAGCCGATACGACCGGCGCGCTTAAGTATCTCACTGGCGTTCAGATAGCCGGCGTTTTGGACGATCTGTATTATTATGCTGGTGCTCTTGGCGCGGTTTTTCAAGATCATATCAGCATTTCTATCAATGTTTGGGCACCTACCGCGCAGTCTTTGAAACTGCAGCTATTCCGTACTGCCAACGACACAACTCCCGCAACAATCCTGCCCATGCTGGAAAATAACGGCGTGTGGAGCGTGCAGATTGACCCATCGTGGACAGGCAAATACTATTTGCTCGAGGCGACGGTCTATGTCCCCAGTCTCCACCAGATCGTCGAAAATGTGGTGACCGATCCCTATTCTGTCGATTTAGCTCTAAACGGAGTGAAGACGCGTCTGACTAATCTCGCCAGTGAAGTCAATAAGCCCGATGGCTGGGAAGAGAGCGAATCGCCACGTTTGCATTCGGTAAACGATCTCACCATCTATGAACTGCACATGCGCGATTTCAGCGCTAAGGATCAAAGTGTCCCCGTACAGTATCGCGGTACTTATCTGGCGTTTACCGATCAACGAACGAATGGCATGCGGCACTTAAATGACCTGGCAAATGCGGGTCTTAAAGCAATCCACCTACTGCCAACCTTTCACATTGCAAGTATCAACGAAGATAAATCCACTTGGCAAACCACGGGCGACCTATCGGCTTACCCGCCGGATTCACAAGCACAGCAAGCAGCGGTAACTGCCATTCAAAATACCGACGCTTACAACTGGGGCTACGATCCAGTGCACTATCTGGCGCCGGAAGGAGCTTACGCCTTCAATCCAGATAATCGAGTGAAAGAGTACCGCGAAATGGTGCAGGGCATCCACCGGGCAGGACTGCGCGTCATCCAAGATGTGGTTTTTAATCACACGACATCAAGCGGTCAATCGCCCAATTCAGTCCTAGACGAGTTGGTCCCAACTTACTACTACCGCCTCGACGCCGACGGCAACGTGGAAAACGGCAGTTGCTGCGCCGACACCGCCAGCGAACACCGCATGATGGAGAAGCTTATGATCGACACACTTGTCACGAACGCCCGCCAATATAAAATCGATGGCTTTCGTTTCGATTTGATGAGTTTCCATTTCGTCTACAACATGCTGCACATTCAGACTGCGCTTTCGCAATTGACCCTAGAGAAAGATGGCGTGGACGGTTCGAAGATTTACCTTTATGGCGAAGGCTGGGAGACTGGCGAAACCGCTAATGATGCGCTCGGCCCCAATGCGAGTCAAGCAAACATGTACGGCACCGGCATCGGCACATTTAACGACCGTATCCGCGATGGCATCAGGGGCGGCGGACCGTTCTCAGACCAGCGCGTCCAGGGTTTCGCCACCGGCCTTTATACCGACCCAAGCCTTTACACAACGCAAAATACCGCCGCGGCCGATCAGCTTTCCGCTTTGCTGCAGAGTGCAGACTGGATTCGCGCTGGTTTAGCCGGAAACCTACGCGATTTCACTTTTATCGATAATGCGGGCCAAACCGTACCCGCCAGCCAACTGAGCTATGGAGGGCAAAGCGTAGGTTACACAGCTGCCCCGGCCGAGAACATCGCCTACGCCTCCGTACACGATAATCAAACTCTTTTCGATGCCATACAACTCAAGAGTGCAATTCCAGGCAGCGTAAGTGGGGGGAACGACACCATCGCGCAACGCACGCGCCGCCAAATTGTGGCCAATAGCCTTGTCGCTCTAAGTCAAGGTATTCCGTTCTTTCAAGCCGGTGACGACTTATTGCGTTCAAAAGACATGGATAACAACAGTTACAACTCCGGCGATTGGTTCAACGCTATCGATTTCACCTTTCAGAGCGACAACTGGGGCACTGGCCTTCCCATTGCGAGCCAGAACCAGAGCAATTGGCCCATTATGCAGCCATTGCTTGCTAATCCGGGATTGAAACCGGCCCCTGCGAACATCGATCTATCACGGAAACTGTTCCAGGAATTCCTTACAATCCGCGCCAGTTCTCCGCTGTTTCGTATCTCCACATTGGCGCAGGTGCAAGCGAACCTGCACTTCCTCAACACCGGCCCAAAACAAACACCGGGGTTAATTGTAATGACACTCGATGGCAAAGCGGGTGAGTGCGGCCAGTATTCCCAAATATTGGTTCTCTTCAATGCAGCCACGACGTCGGTCAATTTCCATGACCCAACACTCCAGGGCTTGCCGCTGCAACTCCATCCGGTTCAGGCCAGATCAGCCGACCCGACTGTTCGCCAATCTACTTTCGACAGCGCCACGGGAACAGCCATAATTCCCGCGCTTACTACCGCAGTTTTCGTGTCAATGGACCGGCATTAACTTTTCATCAAAAAATTCAGTCATGGCAGTCCACAAAACGACCAACTGATTGGGCCGACTCCGATACGCGACGTCCTTCATAGTGACCACCCGAAGCCGTTTCGCGACCGCCCCCTGTCTTGCTTCCGCCATGGCGGTCTGCAAAGCTTGCAGATGAGCCGGGGAAATGATGAAGTTGCTCGGAGTGGCCGCAACCAGCAAGTCACCGGTTATCCGGCGGGCGCTTTCCAGTGCTGAAGAATCGTCATACTCATTTTTTCGGTGATGCGGCAATCCCAAATAGCGTTCTGCGAAATAGGCGTCATACTGTCGCCAATCAACGATCGGAGAATCGGCAAAGCCCGCCTTGAATCCGCCCGGAAACTCCAACATCGCGTGGATAACAGTGTGGGCGCCGTAATCACAACCCCAAATGCCCAGCCGTTCTGCGTCAATATAAGTCTGCCGCCTGAGGTAACTGACAACTTCCCGCAAATCCGCCATCTCCTGCGCACCAAGGCGGTAGTGAATATACTCTTCAAACAAATGCGAGTAACCACCGGACCCGCGAACATCCACCGCCAACACAAGAAATCCTTTGCGTACCATGTAGCGATTCCAAGCCATCTGCCAGCCATCCCAGCTATCGGCAACCACGTGCCCGCGTGGACCTGAGAAGGTGTAAAGAATGACTGGATATTTCTTGCCCGCGTCAAAATCGTCAGGCTTAAACAGCCTCGCCGGAAGCAGCACATTGTCGTGAGTCTTAATAGGCACAAACTCATTTACTACAGGCTTCTCGGTGCTGGAAGACCGTGCCAACAGGCGCGGCTCGCCTTTCTCTGGATGCCACCAAATTGACGCCGGCTTCATGGCGGTTGAATAACGATCGACAAAGGCGTTCCCTGTTGAGCTAACCATCACCTCGTGCCAGCCCGCCTCGCTGGTAAGTTGCGTGGCCGCGACTTTTTCCGATTCAAGACGAAAAAGCTGTAGGTCTTGATGGTTTCCTGTACTTCCGCCCACATAAACTCTGTCGCTGGAATCAACCGCTGGAGAGAGCCGGCTTACTTCCAAATCGGCGGGAGTCAGATCCCCTAGCAGCGTGCCATTCAAATTATACAAGTAAACATGACGGTGGCCCGTCCGCTCACTGCTAACTACTACGCGTTGGCCATCCGTCAAGAACACCGGCGTTTCGGGAGTATTGACCCAGTAATCGTCTTTTTCACTCAGCACCTTTTGCTGAGTCTCGCCATCGGAGATCAGTAGTTCTGCCGCATTCTGCAAACGGTTCATGCGGTAGAACACCAGCCGCCGGCTATCCGGATGCCACGCCACACGCAAAAGGTAAGGCCACTCTTCGTTCGATCCGGCAATCGTTCGCACGACGCCTGTTCGAACGTCAATTATTTTGAGTTGGAAACTGGGAAGTTTGCCGCCCGGAAGTGGGTAGTGATCTGCCTCCGCGAACTTCGTTTCTATTAACGCAATGGCCGACGAATCGGGAGCCCACCAATAATGTTTCGGGGCGCCAAATTCATATGCGTACACCTGGTCAGGCTCACCGATGAGCAACTGGGTACTTCCCTCTGTAGTCAGCGGATGCAGCGCTTTACCTCCGCAATTTGCGAGCCATAGATTGTGGTTGCGGACTGCGGCAATACATTGCCCATCGGGAGAAACTTGCGGATCGGAGAAAGGTGTCGAACCAACAAACGAACCGCGCAGACGTCCCGACGGCATATCATAGCTCGCAACTGAACCGTCGTGAATCGCCAAAAGGATCTTGTTGTTGGCAGACCAAGCAAGGCCTACAGGCTCTTTTCCCCGGACCAGCAACTTTTTCCGCGTGCCATTCGAGTCGATCAACCAAATCGCACCTGATTGATCTTGCATCGCAACAGATTGTCCTGAAGGACTCAAAGCAACCGAAGGAGAGTAACCAATCGCTTCGGAACTAAGCTTGGCGATGGTATCGTCTGCAAAACCGCAGCCAGCTATCAAGAAGAGAAGACACACGCACGCGTTCAAACGCTTCGACATAGAGGAAAGAAGTAGACTAGCAGAGCGCGTTCAGTTCGTTCTTCAGTCAACGAGACCGTGTTCAATTACGTAGCGCACAAGTTCCGCCGAATTCTTCATCCTGGTTTTCTCCAGAATCCGCGCGCGATGCGTGCTCACAGTCTTGTCGCTGATCGATAGCAGTGCCGCAATCTGTCCCACGGTTTTGCCCGCGCCGATGAGCCGCAAAATTTGAAATTCCCGATCCGACAGCCTCTCGTGAACAGACTCCGACTCGAAACGCCGCTGATCCGCACTTAGCGCTTCGGCCAGTGAATCACTCACATATCGGCCTCCGGGCAGCACTACTTTCGCGGCTTTTACCACCTCCGCAGCGGAGGCTGTTTTCGTCACATACCCGCTCGCACCGGCTCTAATCGCGCGCACGGCATACTGCTCTTCCGAGTATCCGCTGAGCACTAAAACCGGTACCCTCGGAAGCTTCCGTTTGACTTCCTTCAAAAGGTCCAACCCGCGATTGCAGTCGATGGAGAGTTCCAGGATCAACAGATCCCATTCTTCTTGATGGGCGAGTTCCAGAGCTTCTGCTGCACTTCTCGCTTCTCCCCAGACAAGATCGGAGAGTTCATCTGCCAACATTTTCTTCAAGCCGATTCGAACGACATCGTGGTCGTCGATCAGAAGAACACGTTTCATGGCCTGCACTACTTATGTCCTAAATGGCCATGCGCCGAAACTGGTACAGTTACGCACGTATTCTTGCGCTTTGATTCGCGTTGCTAATCATGTTCGACAGGAGCACCGCATGACTTACGAACGATCAGTTTACAGTCGACTTGTACATGCCGCGCGGGCATGGCAGGATGAGCTAAACGATCAATCATAATGGAAAGCGCCGCTGCTCCAATCTCCGCGCACGGTTGCCGTAGCGTAGTTAGCGGTACGTGCAGCAAACTGGCATACTTCACATCGTCAATACCGACGATCCTCACCTGCGACGGAATCTCGACACCTAAGCCATTCAACGTAAGCATGAGTTGCCCCGCCGTTCGATCGTTCGCGCAGACAATGCCGCCCGGCTGGTAAGTTTTGAGCAATCGATCCACCCATTCGCTCGATGTCGGCGTTCCGAATTCTACTACCGGCTCTTTGTGCGAGGCCCACATCGCCTCGCGGTATCCGCCGATCCGGGCCGCCACCGTCGGGGCTGATTGCGGCATGCCCACGAACAGAACGCGTTCGCAACCGAGTTTTAAAAGATGTTGCGTCACCGCGAAGCCCGCATGGCGATTGTCTATTCCCACCAGATCGAAGCTGCTTCGATAATGGTGGCCGCACACATCGCGATCTAGTAGAACAATGGGAATCGACGCTTTTTGCAGACGATCCACGATGGCGTGATTCACTTCATCCGCGTTGTCGATATGTTCGAGCGTGGCAAAGAAAACGCCCGCCACTTCGCGAGAACAGTAAAAATCGCAAAGCTGCAAAGCCTGCTGTACTTTGGATTCCACATCGCGCGTAGCGGCGCCCCAAAGAATTTCGTCGTGCGTGGCACGCCCTGCTCGTGCGATGCCCTGGCAAATCGGTTCAAAGATTTCAGTCTCGCCTAGATCGGGAATCAGCAACCCAAAGGTGCGACCCTGCGATGCGTAAACTTGCCGCACGAACGTGCCCGACCCCGCTTTACGCTCGACGAGACCAAGAATGCTGAGTTCCTTCAGCGCCCGCGCCACCGTGATTCGCGAAGTGTCGTAAGTCCGCGTCAATTGCGCTTCACTTGGCAGGCGCTGCCCTTCCGCATACTTTCCAGAGGTGATTGCCTTCTGCAAGTCAGCGAAAATTCGCCGGTACTTTATGTCAGCTTTAGCTGGTATTGCTTCGTGTTCAGAAGACAGAATTTGATCCTATAGAGGGCGATCTGTGCTTACAGCTTTCGCACGACGGTCATCTTATCAGAACGAATGGCTAAGCGCAAAGCATTATTTATTCAAAAAGCTGTCTACACATCTAACATTGTACAAATCAGCCTAATAAAGTCAATCTTTTCAGCCATATAAAGAGGAAAACCCGAATTCTTGTTAAACGTTTTCAAAGCAACCTGTTATAGCAGTATAGGTACATATCACTAATATTGGCATTGACAGAACTGCCACAATAACGGGATACTGCACCTATTCGTTTGCTGCCTGTTGCATTTCAGGGAATACCGACGTAGGGTCGCGAACGACGTTAACTTTTAAATCCCCAGTGTGGACAAGGAGATTGAACCATGTGGCAGTTCTTACGCACGGTAGTCAGTTCGTGCATTCTCTACGGACTTCTGGTTTCCGGCTTGTCGAGCATCGCTCGAGCACAGTTCGGAAGCTCAATAGAAGGCACCGTCACCGATTCATCCGGCTCAGCCGTACCCAAGGCGCTCGTGAAAATTAAGCGAGTTGACACGGGAGTCGAACAAACCGCAATCACCAACGATAGTGGAAACTTCACTTTTCCCACTCTGCCTGCTGGAACATACAACGTCACGGTTACGGCCGATGGCTTCCAGACGGTAGAGCAAGAGAATGTCATCCTCCAACCCAGTACCGTTCGCAGCGTGCCCGTTCAATTGGCAGTCGGCCAAGTCAAGACCACAGTCGAAGTCTCAGCCGAGACTCTGGCGGTGCAAACGGATGAATCCAAAATTACGTCCGTGGTCAGCCGCGAGGAGTTAGACAGCCTGCCGCTGCCTGGCCGTAACGTCTTGAACGTGGTCGCCCTTACGCCCGGCGTAACGGGTACAGGCATGATGGGTACGAATCCGGCGGGGGTGCTGGTTTCCAACCAATCTCCCGCGATTAGCGCTAATGGCCAACCCAATTCCGGCAACATGTTTTACATAGACGGAACGACGGTAAACGATTCGCCTTCGAGCGGCGACGCGAGAATCGTCCTCAATCCAGACGCCATCGCTCAGATGGTTGTCTCGGCGAATGAATTTTCGGCTGAATTCGGCCGCGGCGACGGCGTGGTAGTTCAAATGATGAGCAGAAGCGGCACCAACTCGCTGCACGGATCGCTCTTCGAACTGCTGCAAAACAGCGCCTTAAACGCCCGCAACATTTTTGAGAACCAAGTGCTTCCGCAATACGGCCACGTACTGGTTCCCTCGCGCAGCAACGAATTCGGCGGCTCATTGGGCGGCACCATAATCAAGAACAAGACGTTCTTCTTCGGCAGTTGGGATCAGACCAAAGCTAAACAGCCCCAGTCTGGAACGGTGACTGTGGAGACGCCGCAACTGGATTCCTGGATGTCGGCGAATCTGCCCAACAATCTTTCGACTCAGCTTTTGAAGTCGTATCCGGCTGCAGCGGTCAATTTGCAGAACTTTCAAACCGTAGCTCAGGTGATGCAGAGCGAACTCGGCCAAACCTGTTCGGGCACCGGACCCTCAGGGCTGCCTTGCAACTTGCCAATCTTAGCCACCGGCACGCACACTTTCAGCAACCCGAATAACGGCTATCAGGGCACGATCCGCATCGACCAAAACTTCACCAAAGACCGGCTGTACTTTAACTACATCAAGGTCAACCAAACCCAAACGGAAGATTATGTGCGTCCGGCTTGGGACAAGCCTTTTTCAGTTCCTTCTTATTTCGCCGCTATCGATTGGACACATTTGATTTCAGCCACAATCGTGAACGAAGCGAGCATGGGCGGCACGCATAACAGTCTAGGCATCGCGTGTAAGAACTGTACTGTGCCGTCGATTAATACTCCGATCGCCTCTTTTGGCGATTCCAACTTTGCTCCCATAAACTTCGCCCAAGGCGATATTCACTGGCGGGATGTCGTTTCGCTCAGCGAAGGTAAGCACACGATCAAGGCGGGCATCGAAATTTTTGAGAATCAAGATTTCGCGCCTTTCACAAGTTGGGATTCGCGTCCGACTTTCAACTTCAACAACATTTTCCAGTTCGCTGCCGACACACCACAGAGCGAAACCGGACCATACACTTACAACCCTCTTACCGGACAACTCGCCAATGCAAATCACTATTGGATGAGTTTTTACTACGGTGGCTTTGCCCAGGACGATTTCAAAGTAAAGCGCAACCTAACCATCAGCATTGGCCTGCGTGGCGAATACCAAGCGAATCCATATGAGAGACACGGCAACCGTGACGATCTATTTTTGGGCGCTGGTCCCGGTCTTGGCGCTGAAATTGCCAACTCCTATGTAAAGCAGGATAAGTACGCTTATAACAGCGGCGTGGGAAGAGTTGCGCCGCGCATTGGTTTCGCGTGGCAGCCGGGCGATCACCCCAACTGGTCAATCCGTGGAGGGTGGGGTATCTTTATTAATCGCGGTGGCAATACTATCTGGAGCGACACTGCCGCCGGCAATCCTCCCACAACGGCCGGACTCAATTTGAACTTGAGCAATCCTACAGGTCCTTACCCGCAATTTGCTCTCTGTACACAACCGACCTTCCCGTTTGCCTGCCCGATACCAGCGTTACCATCACTTGGCTTGAATCCGCGCGGCGGCGTGATCGGGACCATCGTGAACGTCGGCGGCCCCGATATGAACATGAAGCTGTCCTATGCGGAGAATCGCTTCCTCGGCATTCAGCATACCTTCTGGAACAATTGGTTTGTGGAGGCCGACTATACCGGATCCCACGGCGTCGATCTCTATGCCGAGCGAAATCTCAACACTTACGTTGGAAATACTCTCATCAACAACGGCAGCACGGTTGGATACAATCCCTACTTTGCCGGCATCAATTTTGCCGATAACAGTAACTTTTCGGAGTACAATGCATTGGCTTTGTCGCTCCGCAAATCGTTCTCGCACGGGATTTTGTTCAAAACCGTCTACACATGGTCTAAAACCATCGATCTTGTGAGTGGACCTCCCGGCGCGAATAAGACCGAGGGAAGCCTGGTGATCAATCCGTGGCATATCGACAACCAAAAGGCTATCTCCTCGCAGGACATTCCGAACCAACTTGTCTTTGACTTCGTCTATGACTTACCCAAGCCGAAGCTCGATAACAAAATCGCCAAAGCGCTATTAGGAGGCTGGCAAGCGAGCGGTATTGGCACTTTCGCCGCCGGCTTACCCTTTACCGTGTTTGATGGCGCTACCAATTGGAGTTCGCAAGGGATCTATTACGATCTCCCAAATGCTCCCACCACCGCGCTGGCAAGCGGCGGCTACACACGAACACAGTATTTGAACGGCATCTTCCCTGCCAGCGCCTTTCCTTCTCCATGTCCGGCCAACACGCCCACTAACCTCGGATGCGGCGTGGAAGGCGACTTAGGCCGCAACACTTATAGAGGACCGCACTTCGCGCAAGTGGACGGCGGTTTCACCAAGAGCAACCACATTCCGTGGTTTACACCCGAAGGAGCACAGTTGCAATTTCGTGCTGAAATTGCCAACTTGTTCAACCGCGTGAATCTCAACGGCATGGATTCAAACCTCGCCGACGGCAACTTCGGCCACGCTACTGGAGTCGGCATCGCCCGAACGCCGCAATTTAGCTTGCGGATTCACTTCTAGACCAAACTGTTTAAAATGAGGGAGCGCGGCAGTTTCGTTTTACTGCCGCGCTTTGCAACCATGAAGTTCAAGCTCAGCGCTTTTTGCCTTCTTGCCACGGGTATTTTGAACGCGCAAACAGCAGCCTATGTGGAAGCGAAAAATGCCATTGTGGCCGGCCACTGGAGCGACGCGCTGTCCGTTACCGAACGCCTGCTTAAATCGAACCTTCGCGACGTAAACGCGCTCAATCTCAAAGGACTTGCGCTCACAGGCCGTGGCGATTTGCAACTCGCCGACCAAGTCTTTGAAGAAGCTCTAAAGATCGCTCCCAGTTTTCCCGACGCGCGCAAGAATCTTGCCGTTAACCAACTTGCTCTGAAGCAGCCCGCCGACGCCGAAAAAAACTTCACCATCGCACTGAAAGTCACGCCGCACGATCCCATGCTCCACATGTACCTGGGCGAAATTGCTTTCCGCCGCAAAGAATACCGCGCGGCCTCGGACCATTTCGAAGCGGTAAAAGCGTTCTGGGACAAAGACGCGCGCCTGCCCGTAATGATGGCCGAGTGCGATTTCAATCTTGGCCGGCCTAGCGACGGACTTCGCTTACTTACGACTGTTGACTCAACCAAACTAAATCCCATCTGGCAGTTTCACGGCGGAATGCTACTCGCGAATCAACAGGAATTTGCCGCCGCTATCCCATTTTTCGAAGCCGCGCGCGTTGGCTATCCGCAACCCTACGACGTGCTCTACAATCTCGGTCTTTGCTATATCGAAACAAAAAAATCCGACCAAGCCATCGCCGTCCTCTCCGAACTTCGCAGCGGCGGCAACAAGACCGCCGAGCTCGATAATCTTCTCGCCGAGGCGTACGAATCCAACCAACAAACACAGCAGGCCATCGAGCTACTCCGCGAAGCCACGCAACTGGCCCCGCAGGACGAAAAGAACTATGTTGACCTTGGCATGTTGTGCGCCGATCACAACGCCTACGATTTGGGCTTGGAAGTTGTCCAGGTCGGTCTGCACTATCTTCCTGATTCAGACGCGTTACTAATGCAGCGTGCGGTGATTTATGCAATGAACGGGCGCTATGAAGACTCGGAGAAAGACTTTCTAGCCGCCTCCCATAACAGCGCAGTAAGAGATCCGGCTTACGCGGGTCTGGGGCTGACATACATTCAGCAAGGAGACGTAGCCCAAGCAGTCACTGTTCTGCGCGCGAGAGCAAAGAACAATTCCGAGAACGCCGCCGTGCAATATCTGCTCGGTGAAGCGCTGATTCGCACAGGAATCGGTCCAACGGACCCTGCTTACGCCGAAGCTTTAGCAGCACTTGAGAAGTCGGTGCGGCTGAATCCAAGGTTTGTGCATTCGCGCGTTGATCTCGCCAAGTTGTACCTCATGCGTAATAAAAACCAGGAAGCGATCGCGCAACTCAGGACTGCCATCGCTCTCGACCCTACTAAAGTGCAGGCCTTTGCTGCGCTTGGCACTGCCTTACGAAAAGAAGGAAAAATGGAGGAAGCGGCTCCCATGTTCGCCAAGGTTCGCGAATTAAATGAGTATAAACGCAATCACGAAAAACATGTTGCATTAGTCGGCGCGGGAGGCCCTACAAATTGACAGTCTTGAGCATAGGAGAAGTGCTTTGGGATATGTTTCCCGGCGGTGCTCATTTGGGAGGCGCGCCCTTTAATTTCGCCGCCTCTTGTGCACGCCTTGGCCATACGGCTCTATTTTTGAGCGCTGTAGGAGAGGACGAATGGGGCACTCGAGCGCTCGAAGGCATCAGTGCCGCGGGCGTATCCACACACTTTGTTCAACGCACAAACGAATCCTCCACTGGCATGGTGCAGGTCAAATTCGATCAGCACGGCCAGCCCGATTACACCATTCAGCGCCCGGCCGCTTATGATTTCCTCCAAGCCGAACCGGTGATCGCCGCCTTGGCAAAGCAAGCTCCGGGACTGATTTACTTCGGAACCCTCAGTCAGCTTTACGACAATAATAAAGCCGCTGTTAAAGCGATCGGGTATGCGTTTCCCAATGCTATTAGGTTCTATGACGTTAACTTACGCCGCGACTCTTTCGATGTCAATCTTCTTCAACATCTCTTCCCCATGGCAAACTTAGTCAAATTCAACGAAGAAGAAACGCAAACCATCCAAAAGATTTTCAAGACTTCAGAACCAACCATCGAGCACTTTTGCCGCGCTTATGCCGATCGTTATCACTGGCGCGGAGTTTGTGTCACTCGCGGCGCGGCGGGCTCGACACTCTTGCTCGACGGAGAATTTGTCGAAGCGGCGCCTTTTCCTGTAAAGGCTGATCATCCTGTCGGCGCCGGCGACGCTTTTTCCGCCGCCTTTTGTCACGGGGTCAGCCAAGCGTGGTCACCCTCGCAAATCGCTGAATTCGCAAATCGCGTAGGCGCTGTTGTGGCAAGCCGCCCCGAAGCCGTTAGCGATTGGACCATAGACGATTGCTTAGCATTGACGAGGTAGTGCGGCTTCCCTGTCAAAACTCCCAGTCGATGAATCTTCGCCATCTTAGGCCGCGTCACATGAGCAACAATGCTCGCACCCAGTCCTCTCACCCGCAAACTCCGCTCCATCGATCGTAAGCGCCGCGAAGTCCTCCTCTTCGCTCGCGCCATGGAATCCAAGCACCACCCCATCCTGGCCCAAATCATTCCGACCCGCCGCTGCAATCTCGCCTGCACCTACTGCAACGAATACGACGCCGTCTCCAAACCTATTCCTATTGATGAAATGCTGCGCCGAATCGATCATCTAGGCGAACTCGGTACAACCATCATCACGTTGAGCGGTGGCGAACCCCTTTTGCATCCGCAGACTGACGACATGATCCGCCGCGTCCGCACTGTCGGCGCTATGGCGACCATCATTACTAACGGCTATCTCCTGACGCCCGACCGGATCGGCGCACTCAACGCAGCCGGATTGGACTATCTTCAGATCAGCATAGACAACGTTCAGCCGGACGAAACCTCGAAAAAAAGTCTCAAGGTCCTCGACCGCAAACTGCAATGGCTTGCCGAATACGCAGAGTTCGCCATCACCATCAATACAGTTTTAGGTGCAGACGTGCGCCATCCTGAAGATGCCCTCACCATCGCCCGACGAGCGCGCGAACTCGGCTTCAACAGCACCGTCGGCATCCTTCACGATGGCACCGGCCAAACCAAACCGCTGCCTCCCACGCAAATCGAAACCTACAACGAAATCCGCAAGCTGGAAACCTCCGTCTTTTCTTTCTCACACTTCGACCGCTTTCAGACCAAACTCGTGCAAGGAATTGCAAACGAATGGCACTGTCGCGCCGGCAGCCGTTTTCTCTACATATGCGAGGACGGCTTGGTACACTACTGTTCCCAACAACGTGGACATCCGGGCACTCCGCTAGCCGCGTACACCCAAGCCGACCTGGAACGCGAATTCAACACCGAAAAGAGTTGCGCCCCACACTGCAGCATCTCCTGTGTCCACCAAGTTGCCATGCTTGACGACGTTCGCGAACACCCCCGAGAAATGCTCACCGAGCTCATCGACCGCCGCCGCGCCACTAATCCATCCTTCCAACTGCCCCTCCCACTGCGTGCGGCTGAATGGGCTTTTCTCGACAATCCTGCCCGCGCCGCAGCATTTCAACGCACCGCGTCCGCGCTATTGCGCAAATCGAAATAACTCTCCTTGTCAAACTAGGTGAGCCCGTGTTATATTCCTAGCGAGACTAGGAATCTCCTAAAAGTGGGCAAAACCGCAGACTTACTTCCCGGCACTCTCGACATGCTCATTCTCAAAGCCGTGTCGCTCAAGCCTCTTCATGGATATGGCGTCTTGTTGCGCATCCGTCAAATCTCGGGAGACGCGCTGGACATTCCGCAAGGCTCGCTCTATCCGGCCCTCTATCGGCTTGAGCATCAAGACCTTATCGCCGCCGAATGGGGCCAAAGCGATAACAATCGGCGCGCCAAGTTTTACACCTTGACCGCTGCCGGCCGCCGCCGACTCCGCGAGGAGACCGCTGGCTGGAACCGCCTGGCCACTGCCATTGCTGCCGCTCTAAACACCACACCAGAAGAGGTTTGAAATGTTCAAAGGTTTCCGCCTTCTCTTCGCTCGTCGCACATTCGAAGACAGCATGACAGACGAGCTGCGCTTCCATATGGAACAATACGCCGAAGATCTGATGCGCTCCGGTATCTCGCGCGAAGAAGCCAAACGCCGCGCGCGTATTGAACTCGGCGGCGTCAACTCTTTGAAGGAGGAATGCCGCGAAGCTCGTGGACTTCACATTTTCGACGAACTGGGGCGCCAACTCGCCTACGCTGCGCGGTTACTCCGCAAATCTCGCGGTTTCACCATCACAGCGCTGCTCACCCTGGCCGTTTGCCTCGGAGCCAATCTCACCATCTTCGCCGTCGTCGATTGCGTTCTTCTCCGTCCTCTTCCATTTCCGGACGCTGATCGCATTGTGACCCTCTACAACACCTATCCCAAAGCAGGCGTCGAACGCGATGGCTCATCACTCACTAACTATTACGAACGCCGCGGCCACATTGCCGCCTTCCGCTCAGTATCCATCTATCGTTACGGCACAGCCATCGTCGGCGACACTGGCTTCACGAACCGCGAACAGATCACCCAAGTATCTCCAGAGTTCTTCGCGACTCTCGGGCGCGGTCCAGCACTCGGACACGCCTTCAGCGAAGCCGAAACTACCTATCAAACAGACAAGGTCGCCGTACTCACAGATACGTTTTGGCGACAACACTTCAACTCCGACCCGAATGTGCTCGGGCGTCAACTCCGTGTTGACGGCACTTCCAGAACCATCATCGGCGTTTTACCTGCCGATTTCCGCTTTCTTTCCTCGCATTCCGAAATCTATTTTCCTCTCTCTTCCAACCCCGAACAACGTTTGCCGCGCCAGCGGCACGCGGGCGGAAACTCAATTCAAATGATTGCCCGGCTCAGTCCTGGCGCAACTTTGGCGCAGGCACAAGCGCAGATCGACGCGCAAAACGCTAACCTCGAACTGGACGATCCGCAAGCCAAAATGATCGCCGACGCTGGCTTCCGCTCGCTCGTTATCCCCTTGCATGCCGATCACGTTGCCGCAATCCGTCCCACATTGCTTTTGCTGCAAACAGGGGTGTTCGTGCTCCTCCTCATAGGTGTTGTTAATCTCGTCAACCTTCTTCTCATCCGCGCGAATAGCCGCGCGAAAGAGTTTGCCGTCCGCCTCGCCTTAGGCGCTAGCGGCGGACACTTAGTGAGTGATGTTGTTATCGAAACCACGCTGCTCACACTCATGGGAGGTCTTCTCGGTCTTCTTTTCGCCAAAGGAGGCATCCGCCTTCTCTCTTACCTTGGAGCCGAGCATCTCCCGCTCGGGTCGCAAATTAGTTTCGACGCACGTTTGGCCCTGGTCGCCTTTTTAGGCGCAATCGTCCTGGGCGTCGTACTGGCCGCTCCCATCGCCTGGATCAATTTTCGACGTGAGCTAAAGCCAGCCCTGCAATCCGAATCTCGCACCGGCACTACCAACCGCGCTGCGCAACATCTCCGTCACAGCTTCATCGTTGCCCAAATCGCGCTCGCGTTTGTACTGTTAGCCGGCTCCGGACTGCTTGCCGTCAGCCTTAGGAATGTGATGCAGGTTTCTCCCGGCTTTCGCGCCGAAAATACCCTCACGGGCCAACTCTCGCTACCCTATCGGAACTATCCAAACGGCCGGACGGCGCTCGCGTTCACGGAGCGACTGATGGGAGAACTCAATCAGCAACCCGGCGTGTCAGCCAGTGGCGTAGTGAACAACGTACCCTTCAGCGGCAACTCAGGCAAAAGCGCCGCCGCCGTGGTGGGTCACGTCACACGCCCTGGGGAATCTCCGCGCGGTCACTATTCTTATGGTGTGGGTGGCGATTACTTCCAGGCCATGGGTTTCACTTTGCGTGCCGGACGCTTCCTCACTGAATCCGATTCTCTCAAGGCCGCGCGCGTCTGCGTCGTTGACGACGACTTCGCTCGCTACTACTGGCCCAACGTCAATCCCATTGGCCAGCGTCTTTTCCCAGGCTCGGAAAGAGGCAAAGAATCCGACGCATTCACCGTCGTCGGCGTGGTGGGCCGAGTAAAACAAGCCGGACTCACGGACGACGAAGCCCAAGGCGCGATCTACTATCCGTTCATTTTCCGAGGTTCCAATGATATGTTCGTCGTGGCACGCACGGGTCTCTCACTCGAATCGCTTGCACTGACTCTGCAGCGACTCATACGTCAAATCGATCCCGACGTCCCTGTCAGCGACCTTCAATCCATGCAGACCCGCATCTCCGATAGTCTCGTCGTGCAGCGTTCACCGGCGTTGCTCGCCGCCCTTTTCTCTGCAATTGCTTTGCTGCTCACTGCGATCGGCACCTACGGTGTCTTAAGTTATGCTGTCGCTCAGCGCGGCCGCGAAATCGGCGTCCGTATGGCCTTAGGCGCACAACCGGCACAGATTCGCAACCAGTTCTTATCTCTGGCTCTGCGCTTGCTAGTCCTCGGCACCATCGTCGGCATCTTCGGCGCCTGGCTCGCCGGTCAAGCCATGCAAACCGTCCTCTTTCACATTCCCGCTTTCAATGCGCCTATCCTCGCAGTCGTAGCGCTCATTATGGCACTCGTTTCTGTTCTCGCCTGCTTGTTACCTTCGCAGCGCGCGGCGCGCTTCTCGCCGGTTAAAGCTCTCGCCGAACAATAAAATGCTCTGGTCTGCTAGCTTTGAATTTTCGGATGATTTCTTTTTCCAACATTCAGAAGCAGTACGGGAAGCAGTTGATCTTCGTCGATGCCTCCTTCCAACTTAACCCCGGCGAGAAAGTCGGGCTCGTCGGTCCCAACGGCGCTGGCAAAACCACCCTCTTCCGCATGGCCACGGGCGAAGAGTTTCCTGACGATGGCGAAGTCTCCATCCCCAAAAAACTGACTATTGGCTACTTCCGCCAGGATGTAGAAGAAATGAAGGGCCGCTCGGTCATCGACGAAGCCATTGCCGGCAGCGGCCGGATCGGCGATCTTCACCACGAACTAGAAAGCCTCCAGCGCTCCATGGAAGATTCCGACCAAGCCGACAGGCTCGACAAAGTTCTCGAACGCTTCGGCGAAGTGCAGGAAGAATACGAACATCTCGGCGGCTACACGCTTGAAGCCCAAGCACGCGAAGTCTTACACGGTCTCGGCTTCAAAGACGATCAAATCGACGGCGACGTCGGCGCACTATCCGGCGGTTGGAAAATGCGTGTGGCCCTGGCCCGCGTGCTGCTCGGCCGCCCCGATGTTCTGCTCATGGACGAGCCCACCAACCACCTCGATCTCGAATCCATCATCTGGCTCGAACAATTTCTTAAAGCCTACGAAGGCACGCTTCTCATGACCTCGCACGACCGCGAATTCATGAATCGCCTTGTCACGAAAATCGCCGAAATCGATGGCGGTGAAATCATCGTTTATTCGGGCAATTACGATTTCTATGAACGGGAGCGGACCATTCGCGAAACCAATCAAGCCGCCGCTTTCGCCCGCCAGCAATCCATGCTGGCCAAAGAGCAGCGCTTCATCGAACGCTTCAAAACCCACGCTGCCAAAGCCGCGCAGGTGCAGAGCCGCATCAAAGCTCTCGACAAAATCGAAAAAATCGAGCTGCCGAAAAAACGCCAAATCGTCAAATTCGATTTCCGCGAGCCGCCGCGTTCCGGCGATCAGGTTGCAGTCGTCGAAAACATTCGCAAGAGCTACGGCCCGCGCGTGATCTACGACGGCTTCAGCATGCACATCCGCCGCGGTGAACGTTGGGCCGTCATGGGCCGCAATGGCGCGGGTAAAAGCACTCTGCTCAAGATGATCGCCGGCGCCAGCGAACCAGACTCAGGCACGGTACGCCTCGGCGCTAGCCTCAACATGGGCTATTTCTCCCAGCAATCTCTCGACGTACTCAATCCCGACCTGACCGTCATTGAACAACTACAACAAGATTTCCCGAAAGACGGTATCGGCAGCCTGCGCACCTTAGCCGGCGCTTTTCAATTCTCGGGCGACGACGTAGACAAGAAAATCCGCTCGCTTTCGGGAGGCGAAAAATCGCGCCTCGTCATTGCGCGCATGCTCTTCAACCCGCCTAATTTTCTCGTTCTTGACGAACCTACAAACCACCTCGATCTCGCCACTAAAGAAATGCTCGTAGGGGCGCTGAAACAATTTGAAGGGACCATGATATTCGTCTCGCACGACCGAATGTTCCTGCGCGGCCTCGGTTCGCGCGTGCTTGAATTGGGCGGTGAGACGGGCACTGAACGCGAACCCCGCGTCTATCCGGGCTCTTACATCGAATATGTGCAAGCTCTCGGCCACGAAGCGCCCGGCATCTATTCTTAATGAATGATTCCCTTGCGCACGGCATACAAAATCAGCTCGGGCACCGTATGCAAATTCAGCTTCTGCAAAATATGCCCGCGGTGCGTCTCCACCGTATAAAGGCTCACATGCAGTAGCTCCGCAATCTCCTTGTTCCCTCGCCCCTCCGCCGCCAGTTGCAAAATCTCACGCTCGCGCGCAGTCAGCAGTTCATAACTATCCGTCTTCTGTTTATCGCTCATCTGGCGAAAGTAATCTTCCTGCAAAAGCTGCCGTATCTTCAAGCTGAAATACGAATGCCCTTGGCTTACCGCATTCACCGCCGCAATCAAATCCGCCTTCAGAGAATCTTTCAGCAAATAACCGCGCGCTCCCGCATTCAACGCACGAACGATGTAGCTCTCATCGTGATGCATGCTCAGTATGATCACCGCCGTTGGCGCACACGTATCGACAATCCGTTTCGCCGCATCAATCCCATTCAGCTCCGGCATCGCAATGTCCATCACCACCACATCCGGACACTGCTCCTCCGCCAGCCGCAAAGCCTCGCGTCCGTTACTCGCCTCACCCACCACGGTGAAGCCTGGCTGCCGGTCCAACAGCAATCGCAAACCCTCGCGCAGCAAGTTATGATCGTCTGCCAACAGTATTCTGATCGGTTTCATTCATAACACCATCGGCAGCTAACTGCGCGACCGGCAGACTGATCTTCAGCAGGGTACCTCGGCCTGGCTGAGAATCGATTTTGAACGTGCCTCCCAAATGATGCGTCCGCTCCTCCATCCCCAACAGCCCCAGCCCGCGAACTCGATCCGCATCGAAACCGCTGCCATCGTCCTGCACTGTCAAATCAATTCCATCCTCGCTCCTCTGCAGTCTGACGTGCGCTGCACTCGCCTGCGCATGCTTCGTTACATTGTTCAACGCTTCTTGCACCACTCGGTAGATACAAGTCTTATGTTCTTCCGGTAAGTCGCTTGGTAATTCAGTCGCGGACACCTGAACTCGCAGACCCGTTCTTTTAGCCATTTCTCGCGCCTGCCAATTCAGCGCTGGCACTAACCCAAAATCGTCTAACATCGACGGCCTCAGTAACAACGCCAGATTCCTCGCCCCTGCCATTCCACGTTGCGCCAAATTGCGAATCGATTCCAAATGTGACCGCGTCGATTGGCTGTGCTCCACATCCAGCAGGTTCTCCGTTTCCAGCAAAATAGCAGAAAACGATTGCCCGGCTTCATCATGCAATTCTCGCGAAATGGTTCGGCGTTCATCCTCTTGCGCCCGCACCAGTTTTGCCGAAAGTTCCCGCAGACTATTCTTCGCTTCAATGTTTTCTTCTAAACGAGAACGAACCTCGTTTTGCAACCGCAGGATCAGCACACTGCTATAAATTGCCAGCGCCAACCCGCCAATCAACGTCAGAACAATCATCCCGATCAGTCCCAAGCGCAGTCTCTCGAAGAGTCCCGCCAACTGCTGATCGCCACGCTGCAAGCCGCGTTCGTTCAACTGACCTACCCTATCTGCAATTTGCAGCATGGCCGTGCGGCGGGGAATGAGTTCGCTGTAAAAAAACTCATAGCGGTACTTCTCCCGTTCCGCATCCGTCCACGAGAACGTGCGGCTCAATACATTCCAGTATGCGGCTATCTCGGCGCGCAGACTGGCGAATGCGGTCGCTTCCTCTGGCTCAATCGATTTGCCATATGTTTCCAGCGCCGAATCAGTCAGCGTGTGCAAATGGTTCACTTCCGCCAATTGCGACAACGCACCCCCGGCTGGGGCCAGCAAAGAATCTCGCGCGACAGTACCTGAAAGATAAATGGAAGAACGAATTTGCTCGAGGATTCGGCTGCGTTCCAAAAAACGCTGTTCCACTCGCGCGTCGTGAGTGCGCAGGCTGTCTAAAACAAAGAGCGCGCCAACTTCAGCCACTGCCATAATCAGCAGCAACCCGCCAAATCCCCCAGTCAGTGCCAGCCACGGATGCCGCCGCATGTGTTCAACCAACTAGCCTGACACAAAAGTGCACTCTTGTACCATCCCGTCGCGACGGTATTCTCCCGCCTGAAAAATACCCTCGCGGCGTGATTTTCCGCAGCGCGTTTCGCCTATAGAGTAAAAGTATGGATCGCCAAATAATTGATTCGAAAATCGCCAAGCTGGGAGGTTTAGCCATCGCTGGCATTTTAACTCTCCTCGCCGGCTGCCATAAGCAAGTTGCCGTCGCGCATCCCCCTGCTGCACCGCAACCCGCCGTGGCGCAAACTGCACCTCCCGCTACACCGAAACCGGCCGTTGTCACCGAAACCAGTACCGTGGCACGCAGCATGCCGGACGAAGCCACCAAAGCCACCATTCAAAGTTTGTTGGATCGAATTCAAGATGTTTATTTCGATTACAACAAGCACGTTTTGCGCCCCGATGCGGAAAGCACTCTCTTAGCAGACGCCAAAACACTGCGCGAAATTCTAGCCCAGTATCCAACTTATAAGCTCACCGTCGAAGGCTTCTGCGACGAGCGCGGCTCCGAAGAGTACAACCTTGCTCTCGGCGATGAACGCGCCAAGCAAGCTGAAGACTATCTCGAAACGCTAGGCATTCCCGCCTCCCAACTGCGTGCCGTCAGTTATGGCAAAGAAGATCCGGTCTGCACCGAACACACCGAGTCTTGCTGGCAACGCAATCGCCGCGCTCACATAACGCAGCAACAACCCAGCTAGGAGTAACCATGCGCATCAACTTACTGATCTTTTTCGTCGCTGCGCCCGGCTTGCTACTCGCACAAACGCCCGACCTTTCTGGCACTTGGCTCTCCGACTCCGATGGCGCGGTGAAATGGATCCTCACGCAAAAGCCCGGCGAGATTCAGGTGCAGGAACTAAACGGCGATCGCGTGGAAGCGAATTTCACCTGTCCCCTCAACGGCAACACCTGTAGCGTGAAAGAAAACTCCCGCGCCGAAAAAGTCATGATGTACTTCAACGGCGACAAACTCGTTGAGATTCGTGAACGTGGCAACGATGCCATTAAACAACGTCTCACCGTCAGCGCCGACGGCAAAACCCTCACCGTCGAAACCGTTCCCCTCGATTCCAATCAGAAGGCAAACAAAACTTCCTTCCGCCGACAAGCCATAAGTTGAAAGGAGATTCAAATTGAAAATATCGAAAGCTATATTCTTTGGCGCTGGCATCGGCGCCGCCCTTTGCTGCATTCCTGCATGGTCCAACAGCAACAGCGATGCCCAGTTCCTGGCCATGGCCGCACAAGCTGACATGACCACCGCCCACATCGGCAAGATGGCCGAGAGCCGCGCTGCTGCCAGCAAAGTAAAAGACTTCGCGAACACTCTCGTGCAAGATCACACCAGCGATTACGAAAGGCTCACCGAATTGGCCGCCAAAACCGGCGACGCGGTTCCCAAGGCCATCGATAGACAAAACGACTACCTCATCAATTCTCTAAACCGCTATAAAGGCAAAAGCTTCGACCACGCTTTTCTCACCCGTCAATCGGCCGAGCATGAAAAGCTGATCAACGCCTTTAAACGCGAGGCCGAACATGGCTCCAACCCGGCCATCAAGGCATACGCGACAAAAACTTTACCCACGATCGAACGGCACCTGCACGATGCCCAGGACCTCCTCAAACAGCAGAGTTAGGGTTGGTGGAAGTGGCCGTGCCGTCTGAAAACTTTTCGGAGGAACTCAGACGGCGCGGCCATTTTTCCGCTACAAACGGTTGATCAAGCTCGCCACATACCCCGCCCCAAAGCCGTTATCGATATTCACTACGGTCACATTGCTGGCACAACTGTTCAACATTCCGAGCAGCGCCGCCAACCCGTTAAAACTGGCCCCATAACCAATACTCGTTGGGACCGCAATCACCGGGCAACCAATCAGCCCTCCCACCACGCTGGGCAACGCACCTTCCATCCCCGCACAAACAATCGCCACGCGCGCCTCTACCAGTCTGTCCTTCTGATTCAAGAGCCTGTGAATGCCCGCCACACCGACATCGGTAATCACATCCACCGTGTTCCCCATAACCTCGGCCGTCAACTGCGCTTCTTCCAGCACGGGTAGGTCGGCCGTACCCGCGCAAATCACCGCGATCTTCCCTTTGCCATAAATTGTTTGATCCCGATAAACCCGAACCACACCAGACGCTGGAAAGTACTGCGCTTGTGGTTCGATCTCCGAAACTCTGTTCGCCATCTCCTGGGTGCCCCGCGTCAACAGCAAATTAGGCGACTTCGCGAGCAGCGCTTTAGCAATACCCGCTACTTGATCGCCCGTCTTGCCCTGGCCTAGAATTACTTCGGGCATACCATGGCGCACGGCGCGATGGTGATCCACTTTCGCAAAACCGAGATCCTCAAACGGCAAGTGCCTAAGAGTATCCAAAGCGGCCGGAACCGTAGTTTTACCGCTTTGTACCTGTTCGAGCAGTTGTTGAATTTGTTGTATGTCCATCGGCGTCCCTTAAAATAGTAACCTTCGCGTTTGGGACGGCAGAGGGCATCGCTGTCAAACTAACCCTCGAGTCTCTCACTTACGGCGCGAAGTAACCATTTATGTCTAGTATCAAGTGAGTTCCACTCGGCGAATAGGCGTTGATGCTGCCGTTACCCATGGGCACGATGGCCATATTGGAAGTGATCGCTTGGTCGGGGGCATTTAATGTAGAGACGAGCGGAAGATTTACGCCGTTCGGCCAAAGCGAGAGATACGCTAACGAAGTTACCGGTACAACAGTCGCGTTCACCACTACTGCGGAAGCGTTCGAAGGCACACTACAAGAACCCGCCACCGGTATTGTCATTGTGCCGTTTAAAGGCTGCTCTGTTCCCGAGATACGCGTATCGAGCACCCGGCAAGGAGCCACGGCGTAGAAGTGCAACCCGCCAGTGGCCGGAGCCGCAAAATAGCCGTTGACGTCGATCACAAGATTGGTATTGTCGGTAGCGAAGACGTTAACGTCGCCCTTGGTGCCCGCCGGAACGATGGCGGCGTTCGCCGTAACTGTTCCCGTTTCCGCGTTTAGTGTGGAAACAAGCGGTTTGGCTTGCCCTGCTGGCCAAGTGGACAAATAGCTCAGTCCGCCCATGGGAACCGCTGTGTAATTCAGCGAATAGGCCCCTGCCGACGACGGCACATTGCAGGCCGATTGCACAATAGGAAAGTCGCGGGTTTGACCGCCTCCGATATAGGGTCCGCCAAAGGATCCAGCGGCATCTCTTGTGTCGGCGATCCGACAGGGAGCGAGTGGGTAAAATTCCAGCGCGCTCGTCGACGAAGCGGCCGCAACGAAATATCCGTTGATGTCTAAAACCACGTCCGTATCGTTAGTGGCGTAGATGTTCACGCCGCCCAAACCGGCGGGGATGATCGCCGCGTCCGCCTTTATTCGTCCATCGGAATTCAAGGTCGAAACAAAGGGCTGCGCTTCGCCGCTGGGCCATACCGTCAAATAATATAGGACACTGTGGGGAACAACCGTGACATTGAGCGAATAGGCTGCGGCAGCGGCGGGGACGTTACAACTGGAAGAAGTGATATAGATCGTGCGAGTTGTCAGAGCTGAAAGATAGGGACCGCCGAAGGGTCCTGTTGCCAACCTCGTGTCGGCGACGCGGCAAGGAGTCAAAGGTACAAAGCTGAGGGCTGGGGAAACAGGCACGGTCGTCTCATTTACGGCAAACGAGGCGGTTCCGGCGACGGTGAAGGATGAGGACAAGTAAGTCGTGGTACTGTTGTTCGGCGCGACCCTGTATAGAATTGTGGCGGGCCCAGTACCAGATTGCGGACTCGTTATAGTCAGCCAGTTGCTGTAGCTTTGGACTGTCCAGGCGCACCCACTCCCGGTCGTCAGAGTAACAGACCCATTCCCCCCCGCCTGCGAAAACGATTGAGACGTGGACGAAAGTGTGTAAGTGCATGTGGAGGCTGCTTGGTTTACTGTCACTGTTTGGCCGCCCACCGTTACAGTTGTTGAGCGAGCCGCGCCAGTATTCGGCTGCACATACAAAGTAATCGATCCATTTCCCAAAGTAGCGCCGCTAATGTAAGACCCCAACCAATTGTTGCTGGCTACGCTGGCGCTCCAGCTACACGCGGTCGCGACATTCAGGAACGCGCCGTACGAATAGGTGGGGCCGAGATTCAGTGGATTTGGCGAGACCACATAGCTGCATGCGGGAATGGAGGAAAGCGCCGCGACCGTGTATTCAGCATAATCAGATAGTAGGCCAGAGGTACTGTCCGCTTCCGTAAACGCGAAGAGTTTCGTTTCCGCTGCATTCCAGAACACAAATCTTCCGTGGCTGGCATAACTTGTGCCGCCTACCGAGAAGCCAGGCATGGCCAACTGCTGCTGAAGCTGCAAGCCTTTATCGGCGTAAATCTGGAGCTGCGTGTTGGCGGCGGGCGAAGAGTAACTGTCGCCAAGAAGTACCGCGGTTTCGTGTTGGTTCTCAGAGTTTGCGGCCCAAGCGACACTGGTCGCGGCGCTCAGGCTACCGTCAGCCGTTAGATCTTGCGATGGAACCACTGACGTGAAATACGCGTTACCCGTTGACGTGATGAGCCTGACCCCATCTTCGCTGAGCCAGATGTTCGTCCCGTTAACACCCGTATAACTGGAATTTGTCACTAACGTCGCGGGGCCTTTACTGATATCTAATTTGCCCGATCCTCCCAGATAAATGAAATTTCCATCGGAGTAAAGTCGTGGAGAAGTGGCCGTTGCGCTGAAAGCCGTAAGTGTTCCTGTCGATAATTGGACCGAATAAGCGTTAGTCGACAAGAAGAGACCGACTTGACTGGAGAACGTGTATGCATATCCGTTACCAGCGAGCAGAATCGTGTCCGCCGACATACTCACCGGAATGAGCTTGCTTACCTTTAGGCCTTGCAGATCCACATAAGAAACGTATCTGTTATGTCCGACGGCGGCAAATAGGCCGTCAGGACTTACAGATACTGAGAGAGGATTATATGCGAGAGGAATAATTTGATCGGCTTGGGTCAGTGGATTATAAAGGTGGAGTTCGTTGGGGGAAGTACTCACCATTACCACGTTGTCCAATGCTTTGGAGTAATCGGCGGCCACCGGTTTGAAGCTCAGAGGGTTCTGATCGGAGAGGGCCCCCGCCGCGTCCTGCGCAATGGTCAACACTTGTCCACCCAAATTGATCGTTCCCGTCCGCGAAGAGGCTGCCAAGTTGGGACGCACTAGATAAGTCAGAGTCGTATTTCCGGAGCCATAATATCCGGCAGTTAATACGATCCAGGGGACGTTGCTGGTGGCGGTGAATACGCAGCTTTCACCGGCTGCAATCTGCGTCGTTGCATACCCGCCCGCTGCGGCGGCCGAGATGGAGGTAGAGTTGAAAGTCGCGTTGCACGAGTTCGCCTTGGTCAAATCCACCACCTCAAGGGCGTAATCCAACTCCAATGCGGCCGTTGAGTCGGCTTGGGTGATGATATACATCGCCGAGGAGGTCGAATTATAGAAAGCCCAACGGCCATGCGCCGGATAACTTGTTGAACCTTCCACAAAGGGAGTCGTCGCGAATTGTCCCACCTGATTGAGGTTGGGGTCGAACAAATCGACTACCGTATCGGCGGTCGAAGAAGTGGACGAAGAATAGCTGGGCACTGCCGGAATGACCGCTGTCTCGTGCAGCGAATCGGAAGTCGCGATGCTCTGACTCTGGCTGATACCGGGAAACCCTCCCACGTAAAGCATGTCTTGGCTTGTATTGGAAGACGCTTGGAAGACCGTGCCGCAACTCGTGTAGATCGTGGCCCCGTCGTGCGAGAGCGTGAGTGGCCCGCAAATACTATAGTTGCCCCAGTATGGTGCTTGCTTAGGTGACGTGTTGCCGATGACACCGCCAGAAACGTTGTACTCATAGATGTCATTCGGACTGAGTCCGTCCTCGGTGCTGTACAGCACATTGAGAGCAGGATCGTAGACGCCGCCCGATTCGTAGAATCCACCCCCAGTCGTCGCTTGTCCAGTCGCAATATTGATATTTACGATACTGCCCTGATAGCTCGGGAACACATAAATGTAGCCCGATCCGTAGATCACTATCCCCGTACCCACCGCGATATTGGAAAAAGTCTGCGTCACGGAGGCAGCCTGCAAATCCACTTGCGCTACCGCGTCGGCAAAGGCCACTGCAGCGTGCGTGCCGTCGGAACTCAGAGAGAAATTCGTTGGCACCTCGGCCAGCGGCACGGTCTTATCAGCCTGTGTCGAAGGATTGTAGATGTGCAGTTGGTTTGGCGCGCCCGTGATCATAATGATCCGGTCCATTGCCAGACTGTAGCGAGCGTCGATTGGGCGGAAAGACAGACCGCTGACTTGCGCATTCGCAATTAGGCAACCTATGGAAAAGCCAAGCAAAACAAGACGACACGCGGTACGCCGCATTGGAATGTTCCTCCGACTACCGGTAGGCTAAAACACTGCCCGTAAAACTCGCAAGTACTAGAAGTCCGCCAGTACCAAAGTGGACGCCAGCCATGGTAGGTCTGAATGCGATCTATTCGAGATTGAGTCGCACCGGCCAACGCAGCATCACTTAAGATAGGAACGTTAGCGCCATGAACCGCTTTTGGACACGCCTGCGCCTGACGCTTGACATGATCAAGTTTGAGCACTCAGTGTTCGCGTTACCCTTTGCCCTTACAGGCGCGCTGCTGGCTTGGCGCGATAGCGGGTTCCAAATTGAAGGTTTGCGTTGGCGCTTCGTCTGGATTCTCATCGCGATGGTAGCCGCCCGTTCAGCCGCCATGGCCTTCAACCGCATTCTCGACGCCGACATAGACGCGCGCAACCGCCGAACCGCCAGTCGCCACCTGCCAGCTGGTATCCTCTCCGCGCGCTTCGCTTGGGGCTTCACGGCCGTAGCGTCTCTGCTGTTTCTCTGGGCCGCGCGCGAACTGGGCTTCTTGTGTTTTGTGCTGGCGCCGGCCGCCCTGGCAGTTCTGTTCGCCTATTCCTTCGCCAAACGGTTCACCATGTTTGCGCACTTGCTGCTCGGCTTCTGCTTAGGTATCGCTCCCGCAGCCGCCTGGATCGCCATGCGCGGTTCTCTCGATTGGCGCATTTGTTGGCTCACCGCGGCCGTCATGTTCTGGACGGCTGGCTTCGACGTGATTTACGCCTGCCAGGATTTCGATTTCGATACCGCCGAAGGACTCTTCAGCATCCCGCGCAGCTTCGGCATAGCGCGCGCGCTTCTCTTGGCCAGGCTGTTGCACTTGGCCATGCTGGCTTCGCTCGTCGCCCTGGTGATCGTCTTCCATCTCGGCGCTTTGAGCGTCGCGGGCATCTTCGCCGTTTTGATTCTGCTCGTTTATGAGCACGGACTCGTAAAGCCCGACGACTTATCGCGCGTGAACGCCGCCTTCTTCACAGTCAACGGCTACGTCAGCATTCTGTTCTTTGCATTTTGGGCCGCCGATATTCTGCTGCACCGAACCTATCTCTAAACTCATGACCTCTCTTGCGCGCAACATAACAAACCAACCAGTCATTGAAGACCGCCATTTGCAAGACATCTATGCAAAAGTCAAGTCGGCCGAGCGGCTGTCTTATGACGACGGCGTCGCTATGTACCGCAGCAGCGATATTCTAGCCCTCGGCTACATGGCGAACTTGGTTCGCGAACGCAAGCACGGCGATACCACCTACTTCAACGTCAACCGCCACATCAACCCCACCGATGTTTGCGTGGCCAGTTGTCGCCTCTGCGCTTTTGGCAAACGCGCTAAAGATCCCAAGGCTTATACCATGTCGCTCGAACAGGTTTGGGAAATCGCCGGCAAAGGCTACGCCGAAGCGGTCACTGAGTTCCATATCGTCGGCGGCTTGCACCCGGAATTATCTCTCGATTGGTTCTGCGAAATGCTGGCTGGCCTGAAGCAACGTTACGCTGGCGTGCATCTGAAAGCCTTTACGATGGTGGAAGTCGCGTTCTTAGCCAAACGCGCCAAAATTTCCATCCTCGAAACACTTCAAAAGCTAAAAGCGGCGGGGGTGGATTCGCTTCCTGGCGGCGGCGCCGAGATCTTCTCCGAGCGCGTGCGCCGCATCATTTGCGACCACAAAATCGACGGCAACGAATGGCTCGAAACCGCCAAACTCGCTCACCAGCTCGGCCTTAAGAGCAACTGCACCATGCTCTACGGCCATTTGGAAACTCCGGAAGACCTGAGCGACCACCTGGTCAAACTGCGCGCCGTGCAGGACGAAACCGGCGGCTTCGTGACATATATTCCCTTAGCATTCCACCCTGACAACACAGCGCTAGGTCATCTGCCGAAAACCAGCGGCTTCAACGACCTGAAGCAAATCTCCATCGCCCGCCTAATGCTCGACAACATCCCGCACATCAAAGCTTATTGGGTGATGCTTACACCAAGCATGGCGCAAATAGCCCAGCGCTTCGGGGCGAACGATATAGATGGAACGGTAGTGGAAGAGAAGATCTATCACGACGCTGGCGCAACTACCGAACAACATCTTCGCCGCAAGGACTTGCTGCGCCTCATTCGCGAAGCCGGTCGTGAACCTGTCGAACGCGATACCGCTTATCGGCCCGTCACCCGGACAGAATCCGCTTTTACCGTCCTGGTTTGAAGCGCTCAACCTCGCAGCAACCCCATCACCCGGCCCAAGAGGCTGAGTTTCACAGCCGCAACTTGTTCCGGCGTCTGGCCTCCAACCATACGCGACGCCACATCCCGATAGTCGGCAGGCAGGAAAGCCGCCCCTGACTCACGCATCCTTTCCAGCCACGCGAGTCCATCTTCGTCGGCGCTATATAACTGACTCACGTCCAAAACGAATTGCCGCAAGTCTAACGTTGTGCGAGCCGTTTCCCAAGATCCATTCAATTCGACCACGTTCCCAGCGCGCAAATCACCAATTATCTGGAATCTCAGCGTCGAAACGCTGTCGTGAATGTAATACTTAAAGGAAAGGGAACGAACGAGGCTAGAAGGGCGATTGGCATCGAGCCGTTCACAAATTGGCAGTTTGGATTCGGCGCTTTGAAATAAGACTTCCGCCATATCGAAAACCTTTGGATTCTCTTGGATCGCTATTCGTTCCAACAATGTGGCATTTTCGCGTCGGAAAAATACCGAGTTGATCTGTTACCTATTCGGGGTCGCAGCGCGTCTCTTATAACAATGCTCAAAAGTCAGGGGCTTAATGAAATTTTCGCGTAGACTTCCCATACTTGTCCTGCCAATCCTTTGTTGTGCTCTCTTGGAAACAGCGGCAGCGCAGCAGCCAGAACCCGTCTCTGCAGATGCATCCAAATCATCCGCGGCCGACCCACCCGCTAGCGCCCCGCCAGCGGACCCCGCGACACCTGCCATGTTACCGCCAGGCAAACGAGTTCTCGGTGTACTTCCCAACTACCGGACAGCTAACTATACTGCCGACTACCACCCAATTACCAATAAGCAGAAAATCACGATCGCTCTCAAAGATTCCTTCGACTACCCGTTAGTCGGCGTAGGAGCGATGTACGCCGCGTTGTATCAATTGGAAGACAGCCACCCGCAGTTTAATCAAGGGTTCAAGGGCTATTTGCGACGCTTTGGTACATCTTATACCGATCAGGTAGTCGGCAATATGATGACAGAAGGCATTCTGCCCATCGCCTTTCACGAAGATCCCCGCTATTTTCGGATCGGTGAAGGAACAAAGTGGCACCGGGCAGGCTATGCGCTCAGCCGCATCGTGATTACGCGCACAGATTCAGGTGGGACAAGTTTCAACTTCGCCGAAATCGTCGGCAACGGCATCGGCGCTGGTGTGGGATTGTCTTATTATTCGGATGACCGCGACTTCAATTCATTTCTCCAAAACTGGGGTACGCAGCTTGCTACCGATGCCATCTCGCAAGTATTGAAAGAATTCTGGCCCGACATTAAGCACCGTTATTTTAACCATCACAAAACCGCATATTAGAATTGCTCCGGTTACCACGTCAACCTCGAGCCCAGCCGCCATCCTGATCCAAAATGAGTAAGCTTGAAAGAGACTTGCTCTTTCGGCGTCAGACGTATTGGGTGAATTTAAATCAAGCAGAGGGATTTGGAAAAATGAGTTTGCTAGAAGACGATTCGAATCTTGATAATGTGGTCATCGCATTGGCGGTGGGGGTGGGCATCGGTTTCGGCCTAGGCATCCTTTTTGCTCCACATGCCGGAGCGAAGACAAGAAAGGCGATCGCTCGCAGTGCGCGCGATGGCTTCACACAGTTTAACGACACGGTGGACGATCTTCGGTCTTCGGCCTCCGACTTCGTAGAAAAAGGTAAGCGCGCCGTGGGCGACCATAAGGAAACGATCGCACAGGCGTTGGATAGCGCCAAGAAGGTTTACCGGAACGCGACCAGTTAGGGTTCGCGAGAGAATGGCGGTTATGAAATCGACTTTCTTTTCCGCAGTAACGCTGGCGCTTCTCTTTGGATCCATTGGCGCATCACAAACGCCAGCGTCCGCACCGAAACACCGTGTGGCGTTTCAATTAAGCGAAGGCGATGACACCGCTTGGAACTCGCTCGTTGTCCATGTCAACAACACCATGAAGGCGCTGGCAGACGACGGCGGGTCGCAAGTAGAGGTCGTGTTCTGGGGACCCGGACTGGAAATGCTCAGGAAGACCAATGCTGCGTATGAAGATCGGCTGAAACAACTGTCGAATCACGGAGTGAAGCTACTGGCCTGCCGGAACGCTATGAAAAACAGGAAAATCACGACTGAGGATTTGTTTCCGTTTGCCGGGCAAGTGGATTCGGGGATTGCGGAAATCGTGCGCAGGCAGGAATCGGGCTGGGCTTATATTCACTAATCACACGGACGACGCACACGTATCTAAGGCACGGGGCCATTTAAGTTGGCGGAAAGGTCCACCAGCCCAGCGTCTTGCGATACTTGTCCAATGCGACGTGATCGAGTAATTGCTGGATCCGGTTGTCAAGGGAGAATTTCTCCCGCACCACTGTATAAGAGGACTGGACCCTTTCTGGAGTAGCTGGATCGGCAAGACAAGACGTCAATACCTGAGCCAGTTCATCTGTGAAGGTGTCCTGGTCCAAGTTATCGATATTCACAGTCAGGAAAGAAGGACAATTCTGGAAAGTCTTCTGCAGATAGGGCGTGGTGTCAGACAAAACCGCGGCCTTGCCAAAGAAGCCGGCCAGTATTCGCTCATGCATACCGAACCTGAAGGTGGGCAACGTGTTCGCCGATATTCGACTCTCGGCATACAACCCGTCCAACTCAGTGGCCGCTATTGGGCTGTGGAACCGGGCTCGGGCGCGCGACTGATCCAGGTGCGACCAATCGCCTACAATCAGAGCCTTTTGCCCCATCAGCGCCATCACCATGCGCTCGGCGCGGAGTGCTCTGACGTAGAAGTCCACCTTGCTACAGATGAAAAAGAACATCTCGGGCCGCTCCCCCCAGTAAATCTGTCGGTCCGAGAAGACTTTTTCGCACACCGTGGCAACGGTTTCATCTATGCCGGTCAGTACTAAGGCTGTGCAGTCTAGCAGAATGTCACGGACCTTCGCTGGCAATTCGTCCCAACTGGCACGCAGCGCTTTGGAATCGACGCCAGTCTTAACAAAGACAATGTCGTGCTCGCGCTCGCGCCAAGGAGTGCGGTCAGCGATGGGATTCTCTGGATAGCCGTCTAAAACCATAGTGGCATATGCGCGCCCCTTCAGAAAGCGGGTATATGTCTGGAAGGAGTCCGCGGAGGCATAGAGGAGATACATGCCTGGTCCCACCGCCGCGTGAAGCCGGGGCGCATGATAAGGGTTATCGCCGAGACAGGACAGGAACGGAATGTTGTTTCGCGTCCAAACGTTATCCCCGTTCTCAAGTCGCACATCCATGCCCATACCCTGAAGGCTGAAGCAAAATTCGGGCTTCAAGGCGGTTAGGCTCTCGTTGAGCCGTGCCTGCCAGCCCAGCACTGTGAGATCAATCAGGTTGTAATGCAGGCCATGCTTCGCAAACCCGGCCAGGATTTTTTCCGTAGACCACCGCAGAATTCCGTTGCCGTCTTGCCCGATGAAAGCAAGGATGTAGGGCTGGGTTATCTCGTTTTTCATCATGAGGCGACGCTAAGGCGTGCATTCGCAAAATGCTCGTATCGCTTTCTCCCAAGAAAGGAAGTGGCAACGCAAGGGAATGGTCTCAGCGCGCGCCCCCAGTGAATGGCCTTCTAAGCACTCACCTGAGAGAACCGAGCGCAACTTGGCTGTTTATTCCCGACGCCGAGCCGAAAATCCCGTAGGAGCGTTCTATCCGTCGAGGGTATGCGCTCAGATATCGATTACGTTCTTATTCCAATCCGGCCCGACATAATTGAAATTCTCGAACCGTGGTGTAATGCCGAAGGTGTTCATATCAGCCGCCGGCGTCGTCTTCCAAATCGACACATTCGGCCGATCTCGTGCGACCATGTCGTCAAACAGCAAATCCTTTACATACAACAAATACCTGTGGGCAGAGCGAGGACGGCACAAATATCCTTTGTTATACCCAATCAAGAAGAGCGTCAGTTGAATGGGATTGAGGCGCAGCCAATCGAAAACAGCCGCGGTGATTTGCGGATACTCCGCATTGAAAAAATCGTCGATGATGATGACGCCAACGTCGTTAAGCAGAGTGTTAGCAATGTTCAAATCGTTAATGATCGCCATGCCGGTGTGCTCGCCATCAATGTGAATCCAGCGGAAGTCTGAAGGATGTTTCGCCAAAACGCCCGAGTGAAGCATGTCGCTGGAAGGCATTTGGGCATAGATAACGTTCGACGGCTTAATGGAGTCAATGGTCGGCCTTAGGTTATTTTGGATACGAGCGTCGACCAGGATGCAAGCTTCGTTGTCACGGGAGTGCAGGGTTGACAGCACGGCCAATTTACCGATAGCGATCAAGCACCGAACTGCATGCTCGCAGGCGGGAGCGAAGTTGTAGTCATCTGACTGGGAGTGAGAAACCATCAGAGAAACTCCCAGGCTGGCCGACGTGCAGGGGTGCGGCGAACGCAGGCACACTATGGAAGACAGCCAGGTCTTCCAGCGCGCGGGTTCTCATCATGTGCATTCCCGATCGGCGATAGCATAGCCGAAGCCGCTACGTCCGAAGCCGTTTCCGTTGTCTACCATGTACAGGTCTTCCTGCCAACGATAGACACACGGGTAGGCAATCATCTCCGAATCCCATCCCTGGGGGGCCACGTCGATGCCAGCCAAGTCATCGTTTCTGCTCCAAACGATGCCATCGTGCGACTCCGCATATCCGATCCGATAGCTATGCGCCTTCTCGGTGCGGTAATTGCTTACTCCACGCGCCGAGAACCACATGCGGTAGAGATCCGGGCCGGGCAGAACGCTGGGTCGGCTAAGGCCGCCTTCCTCAGAGGCACGCAGAGGGATCGCCACGTGCCCTGGCCTTTGCCAGTTGACGCCGTCGAGTGACTCCGTGTAGCAAATATTATAGAGCGGCTCCGGCTTGCCATCGACGACCTTCCATCCCAATCCGGCGGTGTACCACATCTTCCACGTGCCGTTTTCTACAAGTACACAAGGCGAGGCGCACAAGTAAGGTTCTGACGCGAAACGATCCAAAACCGGGCCAGGGTATGCCCGCTCGAACGTCTCTCCCCCATCAGAACTAATCGCCAGCCCAAGGGCGTTTCTATACGGAACCGTTGTGCCGACGTTGACGCCAATGTAATAAAGATATTTCAAACCTTGGTGGTTAACCAGCCATGCCGGAATCACCCCGCTGTCGTCAAAACAACCCAAGTTGCCGAGTGCAAGGGCGAGGCGGTCATGAACGTACAGAACGTCACGTGGTTCGTCGGCCGAAACTTCTATAAATGTGGGCCTTGATCGATTCTGACTGTCCCTCGTCCCGAAATAAATGCGCAGCCGCCGCTCGCCTATTTGGTCCACCACAGGCACTTGGGCATGGCTGCTCGTCCATTCTTGGCGGCCATCTGGAGCGAAGATGAAACCCTTCCTGATCCACCGCACGGCGCGTACCTGTCCTTCAAGGTCCCTTCTGAGGAGCGGTCCGCGGCGGCAGCAGTGCGGCCGGATTGCCCCGGTAGACTCCACCCGGCTCGGTGTCTTCTAGAATCAGGCTGCCGGCGCCGATGATACATTCCCTGCCGATAGTAATGCCGTCACGAATGGTGGCGTTAACACCCAGAAAACAGAACGGCTCGACAGTGACGCTGCCGGAGATTACAACATGGGAAGCGACGAAGCAGTGGTCTCCAATCCGGGAATGATGACCGATATGGTTACCGCTCCATAGGATGACATCGTTGCCGATCTGGACGAACGGCTGAATCACATTGGCTTCAAAAATGAAACAGTTCTCACCCACCACTAGACCCGGCCAAGTGATAGCCCGCGAGCATACATAACTGATCAGGCTGTATCCCTTCTCCTTGGCCTGTTGGACCTTGGACTCCCGAAGCCGGTTGCGGTTCCGGTAGCTGATGGGAAGAAACATCTGGAACTCGTCCGGCGGGTAGAGTTCTTCAATGCGTTCAAATGGAACTGCGGGCAAACCAACGTGCTGGTGAGCTTTCAAAAATCCGCTGTCTACCGTGAACGCGGCAACCTCATGGGGAGAGTCGTGAGTTAGGTAAAAATTAGCGACCTCCGCCAACTCACCCACCCCAAATATTACGATTTTCCCCATGATCTGCTTTCGTCATCGGTACACATAAACAGTGTACTCATAAAGGCGGTAATCGTGGCGGATTATGAAATTCCTGGTGAGCATTTTCGTCAGGAAAGAAGCCAGGACATCGAAGGATAGGTGAAATAAATCGGGCCTCTCCCACTCCACCTGCTTGGACATCACATTAAACGCGAGCCCCGTGCGGGCCTTGGCGAAAACTCGTGGGAGCAGAACCTGAAAGTAATCGAGCATGTCCGCCTCAGACAACGTGAGTTTCTCCGTCAAAACACCGTTCATTACAACGTAATCGAACTGTGGGAGGCCGGCATCGGCTTGCATAAGGTCTAGACAATAAAACAGTACACTAGGAAATTTTTGGCGGCAGAGAGCCACAAACTTGGGAGACAGATCCAAGCCGCTGTAGGCAAAACGATGGTGTAACCGCCGTTTCCCGATGTGTTCGTAAAGGTGCGCAGCCCCACATCCGAAATCGAGCAACGTGATCGTTTCAGGCGCATCAAGGGGTATCATGTCAAGCATTACGTCATAGCGGCGCTCGACGTCCCGGGCGTTCGGCCAGTCCACCCCCAAATGCGTATCGCCGTGGCGCTCCAGGCATGACTCATAGTGCTCCACAATCTCAAGGTACTTGCCGGAGTTATGCAAACTCGCCCTTTCGATATCCCGGAAAGTATCCGTCAGGCGGTACCGCTTTGTCCCAAAGTAGCCGCGCGTAGGCGTCGTGATCCAATATGCGGCCACAAAGATAAGCCGGCCGTGTCCCGCTGGACCAGCCACGTTTAAAGCGAGTCAGGCCGTCATCAGCTTGGTCGCGCAGTCCCGCGCCCGCGCCCAAACAGAGCCAACGGATTTGGCTGGCAGCGAAGTACTCCAATGCCGTCCAGAACAGGGCGAAGGAGGCGCGTTCGCGATAGCCCGCTTCACTATAAGCGCCAAGGTGGTAATACGCAACCTCGTTTTGCACCATGCATAGGATCATACCTACAGCGTCGCCATCCAGGTCCGCACGGAACATGTGCAGTCCCGGAATCTCTAGTTGTGCGTGCAGCGCCGGCCCGGAAAACGCCGGAATTCCTCGGATACCGTGACGCTGGACAAGTTTTGAATAAAGATCAATCCATTCGCGGCTATGGGTTGCAGGTTCCGGGCAAACAGTCACCTTTACAGCACGCAGCGCCTTGTTGACGCTGCGCAGATGATGAGCTGAAAGAAACTCTTTCGGATTGGCACTCAGGTCTGCCACGAAGTGTTGCTTAAAGGGAACCATTAAGTCCGGGAAAAACTCTCGCAGCAGGTTCACGTCATAATCGCCAAACGGATCGGTGACCAACGAGAGGCATACCAAGTCATCGAGATCGGTGAGGTCAGAAGGTAGACCGGACCAGTTCGGACAACTGAAAATGGGATAGCATCCCATTCCGTCGCTAGCCGCAGTTCCCGGAATGGTGCGCGTGAGAATCCAGGCTCCGGAAGAAAGCAGAGCGCGAGGCCGTCCGAATTCCGACAGGGAATTGGCATAAGCTGGGCTTTGGTATCCGCTCAAATGCATCATGAGGTCGGGAGTTCTGAGTTTCCTATTCGGCTGCATCCCATGGCTAAGCTAGAGAAATCGCTCTTTAACTTGAGCTTTGTCGGGAAAACCAGGAGTCAGTAACTCTTCTTTGGGCCGGTAGATATAGGCGTGAGGATATCCTCTTTCGATAAACGTTTTTTCGGCAAGATTGTTATACCGGAAATGACATGACCAGCGGATTAACTCTGTCGCATTTGTTCCTGAACGGTGGACCAGAAACGATGAGAAGAACAAAGCATCACCTTGGCTGACAGGCAGAGAGACGAATGCGTCATCTGCAAATTGGTTTACTTTCCCGAAGCCATTGACGACCTCTTCCGTGAGCAAACCTAATTGATGGCTGCCAGGCACGATTTCGAGGGCACCAAGAGCAGCGTCTACATCGGTCAACGGGACCCAAACCACCACCGAGTTAAGGGAGCCTTGCATGCTACGCCAATCCTGATGAGCAAACACCCTCCAATAGACTTCTTCGGTGGCGAGATGAGGGCTATTGAAGAACAAAACTGGCCGGGTACTGATGTTCGGAACTGAGAGATCGAGTTCCGTCAGGACAGAGACAACACGCTCGTCCAGCGATAGTCGATGCAGCGAAACAAGATGCTGAGCCTGCTTCCCACAGTTGGTGAATTCCGTCAGATTTAGTTTAAAATATCGATACAAGGCCTGGTTGAATTGCGGCTCTGGAATAGCAGTACTGTCGATGAGGCCATTGCGGAGTAACTGGCGCGCGAAAATGCCCTTAGCGTCCTGTCGGATCGCTTCCACCTCGTGCCGGCCAAATAAGCCCTTTAGTAATAAAGCCCCGGTCTTCTTGTAATCTTCTGTATCGATGTCGCGCATGCGGTTGGTTCTCATGTGATCGTGATCATAAGGTCCAGCGCCTCTGGATGGCGGTTCGCGCTTTAAGCCGCCGCGGTGTGCAGGGCTTCGGCCATCAAGGAGGCTCGGACGCGGTAAACGTCCGCTTCTTCTATATCCCGAAAATGGGGAAGGCCGAGGACACGCGGAGCAATCTCTTCGGTGACGCTGAGGTCGCTGCGCGGACAATCCGCGAAGGCTGGCTGAAGATGACAGCCCAGTCCCCACCACGACCTTGTTTCGATTCCGTGCCTCAACAGTTGATGCGAAACCTTCGTGCCTGTAGACGAGGCTAGCAGAACGTTGGTTGTTCCCCCAACCCAGGCATCGCCATAGGCGGGTTGAAGCGAAACTCCGTCCAAATGTTCGAGCGCCTGTCGATACCAGGCGTGGATTCGAGCCTGCTTGAGGCGTGTTGTGGGCCAGCGGTAGAGGTCCGCGAGTGCGACGGCAGCGTGGTACTCACTCATTTTGGAATTTACCGCCGGCCAAAGCGCGTTACGAAAACCGCAGAATCCAAAATTGCTACAACTGCGTATGCGTTCAAGCAGCAGGGCATCAGTGGTGGTGACGAAACCACCTTCGCCAGCAGCTAGGATCTTGGTTGCATGCAGACTTACAACGGAAGGGATGCGGGTCGCGCGGAGGGTGTCGAATCCGGCTGCCGCATCGACAAGGACCGGGATGCCACACCGATCCTGGAAAGTTTCCCAAGCGACTATGTCAAGGGGCGCGCCAAAGGGCGAAACGGCTATCACGGCGCCGACTCTGGACGACATGCGCGATAGCGTTTCTCTTATCTGATCAGGGTTAAGCGCCCAAGTCTGGCGATCGACATCATGGAAAAATGGGATCAGGCCAGCGGCGCGAACGGCATGCGCAGTAGCCACAAAGGTCCAGGAGGGCAAAAGGCAGAGCGAACCCACCGGAATCCGGAAGGCCAAAAGCGTTGCGGTAATGCCAGCAGTGGCGCTGGCTGCTGTGACCACTGCGGGGCCAGCGCACCCAAGGCGGTTGCTGAGCTTTTCCTCAAGCAAAGCGACTAGTGGGCCATAATTTGAATACCAGTGTTTTTCGTCGATGAATTCCAGATAAGGCAGGATTTCGTAGGCGGTGGGCAGGCTGGGTCGCAGTAAAGGGATGACGGCGGGGGCGGTCTGGGCTGTTAATCGGCGCTCGGATTCGAGGACTGTGTCCCGGGATTCGCTTGTCGGTACTGGACGCGGCTCGAAGTCCAGGCTCGGCGTGGTTGAATTTGGCGTCATCGCTTGAGCAGTGGGACATTCCCCTGTTTACTGGTGCTTCAAAGCCCCAGCAATTCTCTGGAATAAACGCAAATTAGGACATATAGAAGATATCGAGTGCTTGGCACAGAGACTTAGCGGCTGCCCACGTTAAATGATGGCGCTGGCCAGTGCGTGGCATTGCCTCGATTGAAGCGCCACTTACATAGTGAGAAAAGCGCCAAACCGCCGAAGGCGCATGAACTCAGTTCTCAAAGCGTTTGAAAATTAAACAACCGTTGGTCCCCCCAAACCCAAAGCTGTTGGTCAGCGCGTATTCGATATCGAGCGGCCGTGCTTTGTTGGGCACGTAGTCGAGATCGCAATCGGGATCGGGGAATTCGTAATTGATGGTGGGCGGCGCAACGCTGTCGCGAATGGCGAGCACGGTCACGCCTGCCTCCAGCCCGCCAGCACCGCCCAACAAATGACCCGTCATGGACTTGGTTGAACTCACTGCCAGCTTTTTTGCGTGCTCGCCGAACGCGCGTTTCACCGCAATCGTCTCGGCTTTGTCTCCTAGGCCCGTTGACGTACCGTGCGCGTTGATGTATTGCACGCGCGACGGCTCGATGCCCGCATCCTTTAAAGCATTGCGCATGACCCGATAACCACCGTTGCCATCTTCGGGCGGAGCCGTTATGTGGTGGGCATCAGCGCTCATACCGTAGCCGACAATCTCCGCTAGAATCGGCACGCCGCGATAGCGGGCACGCTCCAGTTCTTCCAAAATGAGGATGCCCGAGCCTTCACCGACAACGAAGCCATCGCGTTCTTTATCCCAAGGCCGCGAGGCTCGTTGGGGCTCGTCGTTGCGCGTCGATAAAGCACGCATGGCAGCGAAACCACCAATGCCCATCGGCGTGATACATGCTTCACTCCCACCGCAAATCATGACATCGGCATAGCCATGCTGGATCAAACGAAACGAATCGCCGATGGAATGCGCGCTGGTAGTGCAGGCGGTCGCCGTAGCGGAGTTCGGACCCTTGGCGTTGTAGCGAATGGACACATAGCCACTCGCCAGATTCACAATACAGGAGGGAATGAAAAACGGCGAGATGCGGCTCGGTCCACGTTCCAGCAGGATCTTATGTTCGCGCTCGATCACCTCAAACGCACCAATGCCGCTACCGATATAGACGCCGACATTTTCCGAATCATCTTCGGTCACTTTCAACTGTGCGGATTTGACGGCAAACTCGCTGGCGGCCATCGCAAACTGAATGAAGCGGCCCATCTTCTTCAGTTCCTTTTTGTCGATGTATGCCCGCGGATCGAAATTCTTGACCTCGCCGGCGATGCGGGCGGCATATTCGGCGGCATCGAACTGGGTGATGGACCCAACACCGCTTTCGCCGCGCTGTAAGGCGCTCCAACATTCTTCAGTGCCGGTGCCGACCGAGGAAATGAGCCCTACCCCTGTAACAACTACTCTTCTCTGCGCCATTGTCGCGGGCGGCGGCTATTTCTTCTTCGACTCGATGTAGTCGATGGCATCTTTTACGGTCTTGATTTTCTCCGCGTCTTCGTCCGGAATTTCGAGGTCAAACTTCTCTTCGAAAGCCATTACCAGTTCCACGATATCGAGGGAATCGGCGCCCAAATCATCCACGAAAGACGCGCTGGGTTCGACTTGGTTTTCGTCCACCCCAAGCTGCTCAACGATAATTTCTTTTACTTTATCTGCTACCGGCATTAAATAATTTTCTCCTGTGCTCCAGGTGCGCTGGCTGGCACTGGCCGCGCCATGCGGAACCCAACTCACTAAGCTACCGCATCGGCCTGAAAGAAGCGGGCCGTTTGACAGGTTTGTTCGCTGGATGCTGGAAGCTCTCTCAGATTCTAGCCGATCGGCTTTGCCTAGAATAAAAGTTTGTTAAGCCAACACGTTATTTACCTGCACGGGTTTGCCTCCAGCCCGCAATCCCGCAAAGCGCAATTCTTTCGAGAAAGACTGTTAGGCGAAGGATTTAGCGTCGAGATTCCTGATTTGGCCTGTGGCGATTTCAAGAATCTGACCGTGAGCGGACAGCTCCGTATCGTCGAGCAGCTGCTCGCGGAGGGACCAGCGACTCTTATTGGTTCGAGCATGGGGGGATATTTAGCGGCCCTGAGCGCGGTACGCTGCCGCGAAAATGTGGAGAAAGTGATTCTTCTGGCTCCGGCTTTTGGCTTGCATGCGCTTTGGACACAAGAATTGGGCCAGGAAAAACTGGCGACCTGGAGAAATAACGGAACGATTCCAGTCTTTCATTATGGGGAAGGCAAAGAGCTGCCTTTAGCCTTTAATTTGATGGAGGATGCTGCACAGTATGAGCCTTCTCCCGATATTCGGCAGCCGGGCCTTATTTTTCACGGTCTGAACGACCCGGTTGTGCCGGTTGGCTGTTCACGAAGCTATGCAGCCAATCGACCCAATATCCAATTATTAGAATTCCGATCCGGGCACGAGCTGACGGACGTATTGGACGATATGTGGATGGCGACTAGAGATTTTATGGTAGCCGGACGTTCGTAAAAATTTGGTGAAGATCGCGGTTACATCGTGCGACGGAAACCGTTGCACTTCCTCTTGGGTTAGACTGGTGGTACTGGGAATTCATGGCCAAGCAACATTCTTTGCAACTGTGATTTTCAGTAACGCGTCCTACCATTGAGCATAGTGTGACTTCAGACTAGTCTATGAGCGGAGTGTGTCTTTGAGCAGCATGGTAGAAAAGGAAGCGCCCAGCAGAACTATGGAGCCAACAACAGTTCAATCAGATCATCTGGATAAGCTCCTGGTGACGACGAACATCGAGCTGCCGTGGTATAAGTCCATCTTCAAGAACATCGGCGAGGCATTGAACCCGCCGAAGCTGCCGCCTTTGGAATTGACGTCGCGGCCGGTCGATGAACACGAGCTCGGAGACATGGCTTCCATTGAGCAGCCATGGTTCAAATCGCTCTTCGGCAATATTAGAGATTTTATTAACCCGCCGAAACTTCCGCCTTTGCAGATTACATCGAAGGCTGTAGAAGTCCCCGAAATTTGGGGAGCGTATGGCGACGCGCAGGGCCGATCCGGCGTTATGTCGGTGTTGATTCACGTTGGGGTGGTGGTCTTGTTGCTTGCAGTGTTCCAAGCGCCGATTGTGCAGAAGAAGGTCAAGCAGGTAACCGATCTTTATTTCACGCCTGTCAAGGAATTCCAGCCTAAGCTTCCGAAAGCGGCTGAAAAAGCCGGCGGTGGCGGCGGTATGAAGGACCTAAAGCCAGCCAGCCATGGGGAAGCTCCGAAGTTTGCACGTAAACAATTTGTGGCGCCCACCATGGCAATTCCGCACCCGCAATTGCCGATCGTTCCCACGATCACGGCGCCGGCTCCGCAGATTGTGGCCGATCAATATGGTGATCCGTTAAGCAAGCTCAACGAAGGCAGCCTTGGCAACGGAACGGGAACCGGGATTGGTTCGGGCAACGGCAATGGCTATGGTCCCGGGTCGGGCGGTGGAATGGGCGGCGGTGCTTATCATATTGGCGGCGAAGTTTCGGCGCCGACGTTGATCTCGAAGATTGAGCCTGAATATTCTGAGGAAGCGCGCAAGGCGAAGTACTCGGGGACTGTGCTTCTTTCAATCGTGGTGGATGCAAACGGTTTGCCACGCGATATCCACGTCGTCAGAGCGCTGGGTTTGGGTCTCGATCAAAAAGCGATCGAAGCCGTGCAGAAGTGGCGCTTCCGGCCGGGGATGAAGGGCGGACGCGCGGTTCCGGTGCAGGCTCAGGTAGAAGTTAGTTTCCGGCTGCTGTAAAAATTCGTTTTTATAAAAGGGCGTGCCTTCGGGTACGCCCTTTTTGCGTTTCTTACTGATCGGCGGTTCGCTTGGCGCGGCATTCGGCACAAGGACAAATCTTGCGCAGATGATCGAAAGAATAGATCCCAGTGCTGTGCCCGTCGTTCCAGTGAATGCGCACCGCGTATTGGCCCACTTCTTCGACGGAAGTCATCTTGATACTGGGCTTGTACATCGGGAAGAGTTCCTGCTTAACGTAATTCGTCTTTTGGGGCTCAGTGCCGTGCGCTCCGGTGCAAGTCGCACACGGGCATTCATCGCGCAAATAGCCAAGCGTATAGTCGCTGTGGTGGCCATCGCGCCAGTCGATTTTAATCCCAGTCGATTTCGAAATGGCAATGTGTTCGGGGTCGAGTTCAGCTTGTATGGTCATTCGTAGTTAAGATGCACTCTGCATTCGTTCGATGTCTCGCACGCCGGGGATTCGGCGGAACGCGGTAATGACTCGCTCCAACTGTTTTTTGTCTCGTACTTCCATGGTGATTTCAATGATGGCGCTATGGTCGGTACGCTTGTCGTCGCCGCGCGCTTCTAAGGTGCGAATGTTGCTCGATTCAGCGCTGAGCACCGAGGTAAGCTGATGCAAAATACCAGGCCGATCGTCGGTGTAAACCACCACGCGCACGGGCAATGGATCGCTGGCGCTACGGGCCCATTCGACGGCAATCTTGCGCTCAGCCTCATACATGAGCTTCTGTACGTTGGCGCATTGCACCGAATGCACGGCGATGCCTTTACCGCGCGTAATGTACCCTACGATGGGTTCGCCTCGCACCGGGTTGCAACACTTGGCGCGATAAACGAGGACATCGTCGGCGCCTTTGACCTGAATGACGAGATCCCTGTCGCCCAAAGGCGAACCTGGTGAAGGGGCGGGCGCGCCAGTTTTTTGCGAAGGCGGCGGGAGCGGCTCTTCCGGCGGTGCCTGCCTGGCCTCTTCGGGCGCTACCTTTTGCAGAACTTGGCGCGCAGAGAAACGCCCGAAGCCAAGAGCTGCGTAGAGATCCTCAGTCTTACTGACCCCGTATTCGGAGGCAACCGATTGCAAGTCATGATCGGAAATCCGGCCGAGACTTACACCCAAACGGCGCGCTTCTTTTTCCAGCGATTTCTGGCCAATTTCAACCGCTTTTGCGCGCTCGACGGCGTTGATGACATGGCGAATTTTGTTGCGGGCCTTGGTCGTCTTGACAAATGCCAACCAATCGCGACTCGGCTGATGACCGGCTTGCGTAAGGATTTCGATCACATCGCCATTTCGTAGCGCGGTTTTCAGCGGCTTCATGGCTCCGTTAACGCGCGCGCCAACACACGTATTGCCGACATCGCTGTGAATGGCGTAAGCAAAATCAACGGGCGTGGCATCGCGTGGCAGAACGATGACGCGGCCGCGCGGAGTAAACGTGTAAACCTCTTCCGAATAAAGATCGACTTTGAGCGTGGAGAGGAATTCGCCCGAATCGCTCATGTCGCGCTGCCATTCGACAAGCTGCCGGAGCCACGCAATGCGCTGATCGTCTTCGTCGGGACCTTTGCTGCCTTCTTTGTATTTCCAATGGGCGGCGATGCCCTCCTCGGCAATCTTATGCATCTCTTCGGTGCGGATCTGCACTTCAAAAGTCATGCCGCCCGGGCCGATGACGGAGGTATGCAGTGACTGATAGAGATTCGGCCGAGGCATGGCAATGAAGTCTTTGATGCGGCCGGGAATGGGATGCCACTCATTGTGAATCACGCCTAGCGCGGCGTAGCAGTTTTTCACCGAATCCGTAATGATGCGAATGGCAAGGATGTCGTAAACCTGATCGAGGTTGATACGCTGGCGCTTCAATTTTAGATAAACGGAATAGGCGCGTTTCACGCGGCCTTCGACGCGAGCGGGGATATCTTCACGCTGGAGTTTCTGCTCGATATCGGCTTTTAGCTCCATCAGATATTCTTCGTGTTGATGGCGCTTGGTGTCGATCTCGCGCATGAGATCGGCGGCAGCTTCGGGTTGCAGCGCCTGGAACGAAAGATCTTCCAACTCGCCGCGCACTTTGCCCATACCGAGCCGGTGCGCGATCGGCGCATAGATGTCGAGCGTCTCTTGGGCAATGGCTTCACGGCGTTCCGGCGCCATAGCATCAATCGTGCGCATGTTGTGCAGGCGGTCTGCCAGTTTTACAATCACTACCCGGATGTCACTGGTCATGGCCAACAGCATTTTGCGCAGACTTTCCGCTTGGCGGTCTTCCCGATTCGCAAAACTAATTTTGCTGAGCTTGGTGACGCCGTCGACGCAGCGCGCCACATCGTCGCCAAATTTATCGCGCACCTCGTCGAGCATCACAGGTGTGTCTTCCACAACATCATGCAGCAGGCCGGTTTCGATGCTGACGAGATCCATCTGCATATCCGCCAGGATGTGGGCTACCGCTAACGGGTGCGTGATGTACGGTTCGCCGGATTTGCGCTTTTGCTCACGGTGCTGCTGGGCAGAAAAACGGTAGGCGCGGTCGAGAGAGGATAGATCTTCCTTGGGCCGCAGCGCACGCACTTTTTCTTCCAGGGTGCGATAGAGTTCCTCAACTTGGGGAGGTTCCAAGACACTAATAGACATCGAAGCTTATCTACTAGTGTAGTGGGGCGAGTTGGCAGGGTATGGATCAAGCAGGTTCTAAGACAAAATGGGCCACCATCTTCCGAAAGCCGAAAGCGTTATCGCACACCACGCTTGAGCATAACGACCATAGCACCCCTCACTAGTACTTCTTGGGGCTCTGCAATAGTACGAGATCCCCGGTGTACCTATTCCCTGATGAATAGTACGGATGCTACTCTGCTTTTGCGGTTGTCGAACAAACTCGGATTTCGGCACAAAGAGGGGTACTGATACTTGGCTTACACTGGCAGAGTCCAGAAGACTTCTGCAATCTTATTTTTACTGAGCGGGTTGATCCGTGCATCCGCGCCGGCACAAATCGAATCGTCACGTATACGCAGGACAGCGCAGGACGCGTCTCTGCTATAAAGAATTCCCTTGGGAGCGACTATGTTACGTCGGTGAGCTACGCAGAGAATGGACAAACGATCTCTCTCGGTAACAAACTACCTCCCAAACCGGAAACAACGGAACTATCCAGGCCATCACTATAAATTCGCCTGGACTGAGCCCGACGCAAAACTATTCGTACGATCCCCTCAACCGCCTCGCTTCCGCCAGCGAAGGAGGTTCTAGCTGGGCGCAAACGTACGGCTACGTCAACAATAACAGGTATGTCTCTAGCAACACCGGCTTTACATTATCGCCCTTCACTCCCACTGTGAAAACGAATTTCGATACAGCCAACCGCCTTCCAAATGGCGCCAGTCCCAGTAATCCGTCTGTCACCGCGGCCAGTTGGACCACCTACATCTATGCCCTCGAGGGTGTTGCACAGGAGTATAGTAATTCCTCTGGGACTTCTAACGTGTGCGGTACCTCCACATGCTTCATAACTGCGGATCAGCTCGGGAGTACTCGACTAGTCACCGACAGCAACGGCAACGCTGTTCGGCGCTACGACTATCTGCCTTTCGGCGAAGAGTTGTTCGCCGGCATTGGCGGTCGTACTGCGGCGATGGGGTACCAATCGGGCGCGGACGGATTTAATCCGAAATTTACTGGCCAAGAGCGCGATCCGGAGAGCCGTCTCGACTAGTCATGAACCGGACCCTACGCTCCTGGCGCAAGCCCACCTACAGGCAAGAGTTCACTTGTGAGGCTTACCGCGGGGCTGTGAGCGTTTTACGTGACGCCATTGAAGCAGCACGGCACGGCGACAGCTCTGCAGCAGAAGCGACAAGGCGGTATCTGCAGGCACTTCATGGCGATACCCCGATGCTTAGCCCAAACGACTGTCTCTATCAACAACCCGGTGGCTGCAGATGAAGACTGGGACCGACGGTGAGCCAGAGCGATTGCTCTCTCGAATAGCATCTGTTGCCCTGGCACTCGTGATTGCGCCCGTTGTCGGCGTGGTGGGAGGCGTTGCTTGGAGTGAAACTGCGGACAAGAATTCCGGCACTCTTGCTGCTCTTATCCTAGGCATCGCTGTTTTCGCCCTCCTGGTTTGGAAAGGGAGCCCCCTGTTGCAGAGACTTTTTCAAGCTGCGGGTGCGAGTCTGCCGGAACCAGTCGCGTCTTCCCTCCTATTCGGAGTTATAGGCGCGATATTGCCCGGCGGAGGCATGGCTGCACTCATCCTGGTGCTCGGCCACACGCGTCCCGAAGGCTGGGACTTCGACAGAATCCCAATATGGATGGGAGCAGGCTTCGTGGTCTTTGCCGTTATTGGTTTTGTGATCGGACGCCTGAGGCAGCGGGCGCGAAATGACGGCCTCCGGTCGCGGTAGGAATACGGCCATTCTTAACTGCGCAAAGGACTTGACACTAGGTAGTGTCAAGTCTTTTGTGTAAACGCCTCCAAATAAATTCCACTTAGTTTTCCGCTTCGCCCTCCTATAAGGCGCCTTGGGGCAGGGTTGGGAGTTCTGTCAAGGTCGAGCGGAGCGAGCCCGCCAGGGCTGCCTCGACAGGGCTCCTGACCCTGCTGTATCTACGATCAGGAGAGCGAAGCGAACTCTGCGCCTGGCAGCGGAATCCGCCCGGGCCAGAGGATCGCAAAGCGGTTCAGCGCGTCCTTCCAGTTCTGAATCGTCTGCCACTTCTTGGAGACATTGCGCAGCGCCAGATAGAGCAGTTTGCGCGCCGCGTCTTCGCGGACAACATGGAAGAAGCTGTGAGCGGCGTCAAAGGACAACTGGCAACCAAGGTCTACGGAGAAGATTTGCACGTGCTCGAAGATCTGGCCGCGCGCATGGCTGCCATTGTGAACCGTATAGACGGCATTGCCGACTTGGCTGTCTTTCAGGTCACGGGACAGCCAGACCTGAACTTAGAAGTAGACCGCAAGCAGGCCGCGCGCTTTCAAATTAACGTAGCCGATGTTCAGGACGCCATTTCCACCGCTGTTGGAGGTAAGCACTCACCCAAGTTTTACAGGGAGAAGCGCGCTACGACCTTGTTATGCGTTATCTGCCCAAATACCGAAACACCAGCGAAGCCATCGAGAATATCCGACTACTTTTCGCCATCGGGCGAACGAGTTTCGCTTGAGCAACTCTGTAAGATCCACGAAGCGGACGAAGGATCGGAGATCTATCGGGAAAATAACGAGCGCTATGTCGCTATTAAATACAGCGTTCGTGGGCGCGCCCTGGGAGATGCGGTGCGTGAGGCCATTCAGAAAGTATCGCAAGTGAAGCTTCCGCGGGGTTACCACGTCGGTTGGGAGGGTGAATACCAAAGCGAAGTGCGCGCCGAAGCACGACTGCTCATCATTGTTCCCCTCACCGTACTATTGATTTTTATCATTCTCTATCTTATGTTCGGATCGTTTAAATGGGCGATTCTTATCCTCACCAATGTGATGCTGGCGCGCGTGGGAGGGCTGCTGGCGTTGTTAATTACGAACACCCACTTCAGAAGTTTCCTCGGGCGTCGGATTGCTGGCGCTTTTTGGGGTTTCGGTACAAACAGGAGTCATCATGCTCGAATACATCAATCAACTGAGGGCGCGCGGACATACGCCGGCAGACGCCGCTGTCGAGGGAGCGGTACTGCGCTTACGGCCGATCTTGATGACCATGTTGGTCGCGACGCTGGGGCTCCTCCCCGCCGCTATGTCGCATGGGATCGGCTCCGACTCCCAAAGACCTTTCGCCATTGTGATTGTCGGCGGATTAATCTCCGACTGAGTCATGAGTATTTTCCTTTTGCCTACCTTGTACGTGTGGTTTGCGCGAGAACACGACAAACTGCCTAGAGCCGGAGGCGAGTTTCCAGAGGAATAGACTCCATGAGTAAAATGGGAACTTTCGATCGCGTAAAAGAAGCGGGCATTATTCCTGCGATTCGCACGCCAAATCGTGACGAAGGGGTTAAAGCCGCCGGAGCCATCTTGAACGGTGGGATCCGTGTCATCGAGGTTTCTCTTGCACTCGCGAATGCTTTGGATGTTCTGGACGCCATTGCCACCGCGTATAGCAAGTCAATGCTCGTGGGCGCGGGCACGGTCATAGATGCGGAGGGCGTGCGTCAGGCAGCCTTAGCCGGGGCCCGGTTTATTGTTCCGCCTGGTTTGAGTAGCGAAGCGGTCAACAAAGCGCAGGAACTTGGCGTGGCAATTTTCGCTGGAGCGCTATCGCCCACAGAAGTTCAAGTCGCCTCTGCCGCAGCGTCGACGCTGTGAAATTGTTCCCCTGCTTCGCCGCTGGGGTCCGCGCTTTCTAAAAGCTCTGCGCGGACAATATCCCGCTACGGAGCTGATTGCTTCCGGGGAGTGGGACTTGAGAACTGCGTAGATTACATTCGCCTGGGGGCCTGCGCTATCGGCGTCGGCGCCGAGATTGCCGATTCTGATTCGCTAGCCGCTGGAGACTACGGAGTCTTTACCGTTCGTGCGCGGCGCCTCCGCGAGGCCGTGCACGATGCGCGCGCCTTGCTTGAGTCGACTTCTTCATACCTGGGAGACTAATCATAAAAATCAATACCGCCGGAAAGCGATCCGTTCGAAATCGACTTTCCTTCCCGGCGAAGTGAGCACGTAATGACAATGAGGCTCTAAAGGCCAAGATTCATCTACTTCTGCTGGACGACCACACGCTGTTTCGCGTGATGCTGACGCAGTTCCTGGAAGCCGATCCTTCTTTCCAGGTTAGTGCCCATTGCTCGTCGATAGCGGAGGCTTTGCAGGCTCTTGCCAGAAGGCGTATCGATCTGGTGCTCCTCGACCGCGAACTGGACAACGGAGAACAAGGCTTTCACTTCATCCGGCAAGCTCGCGATGCAGGCTATGGTGGGCGAATCTTTATTGTGACCGACGGGATGAGCGGCAGCGACTGTATTGCGGCCTTAGGTAATGCCGTATGCGGCATCTTTCTGAAACACAACTCACCCCAGCTCTTGCTTGAGGCCATTCACAAAGTGATGGCCGGGCAAACGTGGATCGATCAGCGTTGCCTAGAGGTCCTCTCCCGTGCCATTGACTGCAAGCGCCGTGGAGGTCGACCGGTTGAATTGACCGAGCGCGAGTTGCGAGTCCTAAAAGGAGTGATCGATGGATTGAAGAATCGCCAGAGCGGTCTCCAACTCAGTATTTCCGAAGCGTCTGTAAAGTCGGCGCTCCAGCAACTATTCGTAAAGACGGGGGTACGCACGCGCAGCCAATTAGTTCGAATCGCCTTAGAAGAGTATGCGGCAGTATTGGGAGCGGCCGCTGTTTCGCTTGATAGTCTAGCGCCGCTCGCCTCAACTGGAGAGCTGTAGCAAAACGGGGGACCCGAAGCAGCCCGCGCAATTTCCGTTAGTGGCTAATTGCGTATATTTCGGCTCAGCAAGGTTTCCGAGCCGTGACTGGGAAGGAGCGGTGTAGGCAAACTTTTGCAAGTTGCTACTAGCCCGGTCTCCTCGTTCAGCATCTCACAACGATAGATCGCACTGGTATCCCGGCTGATCGTGGCCGAATTTGGAACAATCGGTGACGGTTTGGCTCACAGACGGTTAGAGAAAAAGCCGCTAGCAGGATTAAAGCGTGAGACAGAAAGGACATGGTCTCAATATGAGCGAGAATTATGAAGATTTATGGCACAATTAGGGTGTGAAGTTTCCGTTGAGCCATGGCGAAGATGCTGCTTTGGCAAGGATGTCCACAGTTGGTCGTAAGGCCATATTAGTGGAGAAGTTGATTTTGAAAAACCAAGCCATTTGGGGATTGACGGTTGCCGCCCTGTTGGCGGCTCCGCTGTTTGCCCGTGAATCCGTGTGTCTCAACACTGGCTTCTGCCTGACTGCGGACTCCCATACGCAACGCGGCAATACTTATGTTTTGAAGACCGGCGGCGGCAGCATGGAATTTCCGTCGAGCCAGATTGTGGAAATCATCGCTTTACCGGATCTTCCCGGCAAAAATCCGCTGGCTGATTCTCTAAACTCAGCAGAGTCGTTTGACGAAATGCTGGTGCGGGCAGCGATAGGCCAAGGCTTGGAGCCCGAGTTCGTGCGCAGTGTGGCGCGCATCGAATCCAATTTGCGGCAAGACGCGGTTTCGAACAAAGGGGCCATTGGCTTGATGCAATTAATGCCTGGTACAGCGGCAGTGCTGGGCGTAGATGCGCGGAAAGCAGAGGACAACGTGCTCGGCGGAGCCAAGTTTCTGCGCGAATTGTTGCTGAAGTACAACGGCGACCCAGCGCTGGCGCTCGCCGCTTACAACGCAGGTCCTGGGGCGGTACAAAAATACAACGGTGTGCCGCCTTACCTTGAAACGCACAAATACATCATTCGAGTTTTGCAGGAGTACAAGAAGTTGCAAGACGCTGGCGAAAAAACGAAGACGGCGGTTAAAACGCCCAACGCCACAAACTAGCACCGGCAGTGTACCCCGCCCCAACGGCTGCGAATAAAACCAGATCGCCTTTTTTCAGCCGGCCCTCGTTGATAGCGTCATTCGTCGCCAACGGGATCGTGGCGGCCGTCGTATTGCCGAATTTTTCCAAGTTGATCATCACTCGATCGAGAGGCATTCCTAAGCGCTCCGCACAAGCAGTAATGATTCGGCGGTTGGCTTGATGGGGGATCAGGAGTTTGACGTCCGACGGTGAGACGCCATGCTTCGCAAGCAGCGCCTCGGACAGGTCGGCCATTTTCTTGACCGCATATTTGAAAACCTGCTGACCTTCCTGCTTAACGAAGTGCTGTCGATTGGCGACGGTTTCAGCGCTAGCGGGCAAGCGACTTCCCCCTGCGGGCATGTACAAAAAGGGAGCCCCGGCGCCGTCGATCTCGTTGAGGTGGCCGATGTATCCGCCTTCAGTGGCAGCGTCTTGCGATGGCTCCAACAGGAAAGCTCCGCCGCCATCGCCGAACAAGATGCAGGTCGCGCGATCGGTGTAATCAATAATTCGCGACATCGTGTCCGCACCAAGCACCAGCACATAACGGTGCGCTCCGCTTGATACCAAGTGAGCACCGACGGTTAGACCGTAGAGAAATCCCGAACAGGCGGCGACCAGATCGAAGCCCCATGCACCCGTTGCTCCCAAAGCGTGTTGGATGATACACGAAGTGGACGGAAACATGGTATCGGGTGTTACCGAGCAGAGAATGATGACGCCGATTTCTTTAGGATCGATGCCGCGCCGGGCGATGGCCACTTTAGCGGCGGCAATCGCCATGTCGGAAGTAGCGACAGATGGATCGGCTATATGGCGTTCGCTGATGCCGGTACGTTCGCGAATCCACGCATCGTTCGTTTCAACCATATGCGAGAGCTGTTCGTTGGTCAAAATCCCGGGGGGCACGTAGGTACCCAGAGCGCTAATCTTGGCGGTTGGCAAAAAATCCTCAATACTTAATCTGAAGTTACAAAACGAAGGCTGCAACTCCATGTTACATTTGGGGAAAATGCAAGTCGAGGCGGCGCTATTTTTTGAAACCGTAGAAGAGATCTACGCGCGCGTTTTCCGGGCCGTGCGGCCGTCCGGTCCTTTGCCTCAGATTTCAGTACGCTACAAGAAATACGCCAACGCGAATAGCCGGATTCGTTTGCAAGACGGTCAACTGTTGGTAGAGATTAGCGATCTTTTGCAAAGTGCGCCAGCGCCGATTCAAGAAGCTCTGGCAAGCGTGCTGTTGTCTAAACTGTTTGGCAAGATTCCGGACAAGAGTTGCCTCGCGCAATACCGCCACTATTTGAACCGGGCAGACATGCGGCACAACTTGCATTCAGTGAAGCGTGAGCGTGGCCGAAAAGCATACGGCGAGCCGCGCGGGATTGTTTACGATCTGACGCTGTTGTTTTCGTCTTTGAATGAGGAGTACTTCCATGGGCTCATGGCGGCGCCATCGCTAGGTTGGAGTCTGCGGGCCTCCCGCACGATTCTTGGTCACTACGACCCCAGCCATCATGTCATTGTGCTGAGCCGCTCCTTGGATTCAGCCAATGCGCCAGAGTGCGCAGTGCGATTTGTAATGTTTCACGAGATGCTGCACCTGCGTTATCCGACGGAGAACCGTGGTTCCCGGCGTTGTGTCCACACGCCGGAGTTTAAGCGCGCGGAGCGGCAGTTTGCCGGGTATTTGGAAGCAAAGGAGGCTTTAAAGAAGTTTGTCAGGGCAACCGGGCTTTGAAAGCGCTGAAGCCGCGAGTTTCTCAGCCCCTTTAATTCAGGCCTTTATGGGCGAAAGAGAATAAAGGCAAGAGGTCATCTCGTTCAATTGTGCGATGGCCCGGGTGACCAGACGAGGTTGGAAGCCGAAGTACGCCAGGAACAGAGTTAACTCAAGGCGCAAGACGGTTATTGAGAAACGGATCCGCAGCCATATCAACCGCGATAGCAGCGCAGACTGATCGTGTTTACCTCGAGAAACCAGCCAGCGCGCATAGACGTGCAGACGGTTGAAGTCTCCGACTAAACGATGCAAGTACTGGCGAAAGATCTTGACCCGGTCCTGCCGAAGCTTCTTCGCGATGGAAGACTCAAATCCGGGCTGGCGCAGTAGAAAGTTGAAATCTTCTTCTGCCAAAAGCAATTCCATGGGCTGATAGGTTATGGGCGTGAATGATTCAAGCCACTCGGCTGTGACGTCTTCCAAATGACACCGACGCAGCAGCCGGGTCAGCACTGGCAAAACGGCCAACAGGAGAGCGACGAACACGACCAGCGGGGCTATGACCAACGGGGCACTCAAATCAAAAATCTCCGTACAACTACAGTACAAGAATACTAGGACTATTTCAACACTTGAACGCAGGAAATTCTCGCCCCAGAAGTCTACCAGGGAACATAAAGAGAAAGAGGCGTTCCCGGAAGATCACAGTTCAAGGCGCTGAGAACTGCGCATCAACACCACGTTAAGGGCCTCCAATTGATCGATCAGCTTTTTCTGTTCAGCTAAACGCCAGCCGTGTCCGATGCGCACCTGCGCGGTTTGTCCTTTAGGATCAATGAAAACGATCCAGTAAAGGAAGCAAAGTACCAACACAACACTCCCGCATGTGCTAAGGATGACGGTGGCTTTGGAACCATTCACCCCATAAATACGCAGCAACTCGATTCCAGTTCGCGACGCAAAATAAACGACAAATCCCACGCTAAAAACAGCAAGATTTTTGGACATTTTGACAGGAAACCAGAGAATGAAGCCAAGAATCGCGATTAGGGTAATCACGGATGCCATGGCAATCGCACGATCCCCAATGGAGAGATACACTAGAAGCCGATCCACCCGATTATCCAGCGACTCTCCATGAGAAACCCCGTACTCGCTCCGCGCCGTTGAGAAAGCAATCAACATAGCCAGCGGAAAAGCGACGTTAAGAAGGATGCGGGAGAAACGAAAGATCCCGGGGAGTTCGGCTAACACTGATCGAGCCAGGGCATAAACGAGCCACAGCGAAAAGGCCGCCGTAACTACCGTGGAGGTAATCCAAATCAATCGATAATCGATTTGGAGTCGACCCCACCGTGAGTACGCGAAGTAAATGACAGCCTGAGAAAGCTGAATTGCCAGAAAGGCGATAAAGATCGAATAAACGCGTTCTTGGCGGTCGCGTAACCTCAACAAACGAAAAATAAGGATGATCGCGAGCGCTTCAGTCGCGTACTGGGCCGCATTGATCCACCCGTTCATGAGCTACTTATTCCCGTCTTTCCCTTAGCCATAGTACGGCAGATTAAGCAGCAGAGCAAGCTACCGAGGGTTGCGCTAGCCTAGCGAAGCTAACGAGCTAAAGCTATTCTGTGCGTACTTAGACACAGCCGCTTTCGCTACTGTACGGGGGGCTTCGGGGGATCGGGGCAATACTGCGGGAGGTCTCGGCAACCGATCACCGGCATGGGAAGATCGCTGGTAACCGTTGGCAGCACAAAGCCGCTCTCGTTTCTGTTGGCCAGCTTATCGGCGCTAGAAGTCGTCGCAGAAAACGACAATGTTGTTGCAAATAAGAAAAAAGATATGCAAAATAATTTCTTCATGAATTGTTCTCCTTAAGATTTTTCCGAGATTTTTTGAATAGGCCCGAATGGTTAAGATAGCCCAGTACTTAGGTTTAAATTAGACCAATTGCTGATGTTTTCCGAGGGCGGAACGTAGTAATCAAAACAGTACTGTTGACTCTTGTTTCATCTAACCCTGGGTGTATCATTAAAAGAACATTAGAAATGCTGATCGGCCGTAACATTGCGACAGAAACAGACGGCAGCGATGCGCTGTGGATTCGCGACCTTACACAGATTGGCACCCTCTACGGCCGGTTGGTGTACTTGGCGAAGTTTCGTAACAGCGACACCGGCAAATACGAATATTTGGGCTGTTCAGCAGGAACGCCAAATAACTTGATGGTCAGCCGAAGTATGAAAAGAATCCATGAAACGATATTTCGCGAATGGGTACACTTATCGCTGGAACGAAAAAAGGCAGATATCGAATTGTATATCGCCAGTGTGGATCAGGGTAATCCCCGCCGTTTAGTGGATGCTTGGTTGCGACTCACTCCCTACAAGAATCTAGTTCCTGCTTCCGTGCAGGGTCCCGAACGGCAGCGCCATATTTCAGATTTCGAAGCAATTCTCGGATTGCTCAAGAATTTGTACGGCGTTTCTTCTCAAGATCAAGGCGCATAGCGACGCCAACGACTTGACCGATCACATCGACCTCACCAGGATATTTAAAGACTTCGGGCGGCACGGCGGACGCCGAATGCGACTGTACTATCAGGCGATCCTCGGTTAGCGTGCACCAGCCGCAACGAAAACCGTTGCGATGCTCTAAGAAATAAATCGGTCTTTCATATTCGTGCGCCCAGGTGGCCCGTTTTATATGGCGCTTGGCTTCATCGATCTGGACAAAGGAACCAGGGCGGATCATCGGGTACATCGACCAGTCTTCGGTTCCGATGAATGCGTAACGCTGCTTGCGCAAGTCGAGGGACTGAAGAAGCAGCACCGGGAGTTTACCCCAGCACCGTATATGCCGACTAATGTAAGTGGTAGAAAGGCTTTCGACAGCATTGTCGGTAATCACGGGGACTTCTGCCTGTAAGCGTCCATCCGGATTAAATTGCGCTTCACGCGTACGAGGAAAAGCGAGCCGCAGTGAATCGGCGGGCATGTTCAAGACGTTTACCCCGAACATCGTAAGAATCTGATTTAGCTCTATCCCGTAAATCGTCCCTAACGAGTACAGACGGTAAATGGAAGGCATGGTGCCTTTGTTCTCAATGTCTGCAAGCCGGCTCAAACCGATTGAGAACTCACGATTATTGTGATGTCGTGCAATGCGCTGGCTTGCTTCGGCGACATCGCGATATTTAAGGAGCAATTTTTCTCGAATACTCTTCAACTGCCGACCTGGTTCCATGAGCCTCGACACCCGCACTTAGAGGTAGCCTCGCTAAGTTGTTGAATTAACGGCTTACCCGGAGATTGTTGAGAAGGCCGTTTCGTTCTGATTTCAGAACAGATTTTTATCATACACGAACGGGATACAAAATCATCAAACGATTCGGCGACTATCGAGCGTACCGTGAAAGGAAACTGCGCCATAAGTCTAAGTCCCTCAGAGAGAAGAAGAAAGGATAAGATATACTTCTCGCTAAAGCTGGTACCGTGGCCAAGACAACTTCGACTCGTAAAACCACCACCAAGCGCGCAGTTGTAGCGTTCCAGGGAGAACTGGGCGCATTCAGCCACGCGGCTGCATTGAAGTTGCTGGGCTCCCAAGTAAAGGCCCGTCCTTACCCGGCTTTCCGGGATATTTTTGAAGCGCTTAAAGCGAACCATGTGACGCACGCGGTCGTGCCCATAGAGAACACGCTGCATGGCAGCATTCTTGAGAACTACGACAACTTACTGCAATATGGATTCCCCATACGTGGCGAAACGAGCGTGCGCATAGCGCATCAGTTGATAACCATGCCCGGCACGCGATTTCGCGATGTAAAGCAAGCGTTTTCACACCCGGTAGCGCTAAATCAGTGCCGCCGTTTTTTTGAGGAGAACAAGACGATTCAGGCGACGACTTTCTACGATACGGCGGGCAGCGTTAAAATGCTGAAGGAAGAAATGCCCCCAGGCTCGGCAGCAATTGCGTCAGAATCGGCCGCTAAAATTTACGGTGGGATAATTGTGAAAAGAAATATCGAGGACAACCGGCATAATTACACACGATTTTTTCTGTTGACGAAACAACGAAATGTTTCGGTGCAAGAAAAGCAGCCCTGGAAAACATCGATCGTCTTCTCAACGTCCAACACGCCCGGCACTTTGTTCAAGGTCATGGCCTGCTTTGCCTTACGGGACCTTAGCCTTTCCAAGATCGAATCGAGACCGCTGGTCGGGCACCCGTGGGAATACCTGTTTTATGTTGATTTTTTGGGATCGGCTAGTGACAAAGCCGTGCAAAATGCAATCGCGAATCTGGGCGAAGTAACCCGATTCCACCGCGTACTGGGCAGTTATCAACCGACTGTTTAGATGTCGTAATAGAGAGCGAATTCGTAGGGGTGCGGCCGCAGACGAACGGCTTCCGCCTCAGATTTCCGTTTGTAAGAGATGAAAGTCTCGATGAGTTCTTCAGAAAAGACGTCGCCTTTTGTTAGAAAAGTGTGATCCTCTTCCAGACACGTGAGCGCCTCGTCGAGTGAACCGGGCATCGAAGGCACTTTCTTCATTTCTTCCGGCGACAAATCGTAAATGTCCTTGTCCAGCGGTTCGCCCGGATCGATTTTGTTTACGATGCCGTTCGAGCCCCGCCATGAGCATGGCGGCGAAGGCGAGATACGGGTTGGAGGCCGGATCAGGTGGGCGGAATTCCACGCGTTTGGCTTTGGGACTGTTCGAATACATGGGGATGCGAACAGCCGCGGAGCGATTGCGTCGTGAGTAAGCCAAGTTAACGGGTGCTTCGTAACCTGGCACCAGACGTTTGTAGCTGTTAGTGGTAGGCGCGATGATGGCAGACAAGGCGCGCGCATGGCGTAAGAGACCACCAATGTACCAAAGCGCCATTTGGCTGAGCCCGGCATAGTTATCGCCGGCGAAGAGAGGTTTGGTTCCGGACCAGAGGCTCTGGTGGGTGTGCATGCCGCTGCCGTTATCGCCAAAAATCGGTTTTGGCATGAACGTGACTGTCTTGCCGTACTGATAGGCGACGTTGCGAACGATGTATTTGTACAACATCATGTTGTCAGCCGATTTTACGAGCGTGTCGAACTTCTGATCGATCTCGCACTGGCCGCCGCTGGCAACTTCATGGTGATGACATTCGATGGTGAGGCCGCATTCGATCATGGTGGCGACCATTTCGCTGCGCAGATCCTGATAGTGATCGGTGGGAGGAACGGGGAAGTAACCTTCCTTGTAGCGCGGACGATAGCCCAAGTTATTCTCTTCGCGGCCGGAGTTCCAGCGGCCTTCTTCGGCGTCGATGAAATAAAAACCACTGTGGGCGTTTTGATCGAAGCGGATATTGTCGAAAATGAAAAACTCGGCTTCCGCGCCGAAGTAGGCGGTATCGGCCAAGCCGCTGTTCTTGAGATACATCTCTGCTTTCTTGGCGATCCAACGAGGGTCGCGATCGTAATGCTGGCGGGTGATGGGATCGATGATGTCGCCAGCCATCACAAGCGTGCGGGTTTCAGCGAAAGGATCCATGAAGCCGGTAGCGGGATCAGGAATGATGAGCATGTCGCTTTCGTTGATTGCGGCCCAACCCCGGATGCTGGAACCGTCAATACCAAAACCATCTTCGAAAGCACCCTCGTCCAGCATGGCGATTGGATACGAGATGTGGTGGCTCAAGCCGGGGAGATCTGTAAATCGCAGATCAATCTGCCGGGCATCGTTCTTTTTTGCGAACTCTAGTGCTTCTTGCGCATTCATGCAACCTCCTGGAAAGGACAAACGTTGGCCATTCTTTTTCAGGCTGTACGGTCTGAAACGATAGCATAGCGCACGCCGGTCCTAGAAGGTAAACTCTTTGAGAATGGACATGGGGTTCCGACTAAGCAGATTGACGACAAACTCATCGGGATGCTGCATGAGCAGGGTGTGGAGTTTAGCAGGATAAAGAAGGAGGATCTTCTTGGTCGTCTTTTAGCTACCCTAGTTTCATAATGCAAGCGTTGGGCAATAGCGGACAGATGGCATTCGCGCTGAGTTTCGAGCGACGCATCTATGGCGTGAGCGAATTAAACGCCGCAGTGCAGGGTCTTTTTGAAGATAAGTTCCGCGCCATTTGGGTGGAAGGCGAAATCTCCAACTGCCGGCCCGCCACGAGTGGACATTTCTATTTTTCTTTGAAGGACGCGCAGAGCCAGTTGAAGTGCGCGCTGTTTAAGGGTGCAGCGCGGTTTGTGAAATTTCGTCCACAAGATGGGATGCGCGTGTTGGCGCGCGGGAATTTAGATGTTTATGAAGCGCGCGGCGAATATCAGTTGATCGTTGAGTCATTAGAGCCGCAGGGTGTTGGCGCGCTACAGATTGCGTTCGAGCAACTGAAGAAGAAATTGAGCGCGGAAGGACTATTTGCAACAGAGCGCAAGCGTGCGCTGCCTACCTTGCCGGCGAGAGTGGGAATAGTCACATCAATCGGCGGCGCAGTCATTAGCGACATGCTGCAGATCTTGGAACGGCGATTTCCTGGACTTCACATCCGAGTCTTCCCCACCTTGGTGCAAGGAGAAGGGGCCATCCAACAGGTTTGCGCAGGTTTGGAGTATTTCAGCCAGAGCGCGTGGGCTCAGGTCGTGATAGTAGCGCGCGGCGGTGGATCGCTGGAGGATTTGTGGACCTTCAACGAAGAAGCAGTGGCGCGGGCGATTGTGGCATCGAAAATACCGGTCGTTTCGGCGATCGGACACGAGACGGATTTCACAATCGCCGATTTTGTTGCTGACTTGCGGGCCCCTACACCGTCGGCCGCTGCGGAGTTGATCATATGTACGCGCGATAGTTTGCTGGAGCAGATTGCCGCGCAAAACAACAAAATGCTGCAAGCCCTTCGCTACCGGTTGGCGATGTGCGGACGAGCGCTGCATGAACGTGGGATCGACCGCGCAGCGACAGTGATGCAGCGAGCGATTACGCGGCGGGCGCAGCGGGTTGACGAACTGGAGTTCGCGATGCGGCGAAACATTCGAACCTTGCTGGAAACCCGCCTGAAGCGCTGGACTGAGGCGAACGGGCGTTTACAAGCGAACGATTTACATTTGCGACTGGTGCGCGGAAAACATAGCCGAGAGGTGCTGCATGAACGAATGCTTCGCGCAATGAAAGAGCGGTTGTGGCACTCGAGGCGGCGATTGGAATCCTTCGATTTGCATTTGCGGCAGTTGAGTCCTCTTACAGTTTTGAGCCGCGGGTATGCGATTGTGCAGAATCCCCAGGGAGAGGTCCTGCGTTCGTCATCGGAAACTGGCCCTGGGGAAGATCTATCGATCAAGCTCAACCGCGGAAGGTTGAACGTCACGGTCGTTCGCACGCGCGATACTGAAACTTGACTCAGACTACACCATTGCGTGCCATTTGCCTGCTAAGCGGGGGCCTCGACTCATCCACTTGTTTGGCGATCGCCCGGAAAGAAGGGTATGCGTGTTATTGCCTTTCATTCGACTATGGCCAAAGGCATCTTATCGAGATGGAGGCGGCTGCGAAAGTGGCGCGCCAATTGGGCGCAATAGAACACCGAATTGCGAAGTTTGATTTGCGAACTTTTGGCGGGTCGGCGCTGACGAGCGACATCGCAGTACCAAAGGACCGGGAAGAAGGACAGATGTCGAGCGGCATTCCGATTACGTACGTGCCCGCGCGCAACACCATCTTTCTTTCGTTTGCGCTGGCGTACGCTGAGGTAATCGGCGCATCAACCATCTTTATAGGCGTGAATGCCATTGACTACTCGGGCTATCCGGATTGCCGGCCAGAGTTCATTGAAGCCTTCGAAAAGATGGCGAACCTGGCCACTAAAGCGGGCGTTGAAGGCACAACGCACATCAAAATTCACATGCCGCTCGTTGAAATGACGAAAGCGGATATTGTCAGACGAGCGGTCGCGTTGGGCGTCGACCTGAAGCTCACGCATAGCTGCTACGATCCTGGGTCGGACGGACGGGCGTGCGGCCATTGCGATTCGTGCATTTTGCGGCGCAAGGGATTCGACGAAGCGGGCGTGATTGATCCGCTGGCCACAGCGTGAAGATATCGGAAATTTTCTACTCGATTCAGGGCGAGGGAACGCTGGTGGGCGTGCCCTCGGTGTTCGTGAGAACGTCGGGCTGTAACCTGCGTTGCGTTTGGTGTGACACGCCCTACACTTCGTGGAGACCTGAAGGTCACGATTGGACATTGGATCGAATAGAGGAAGCGGTAAATGCTTTCCCCGCGAAACATGTCGTGATTACTGGTGGTGAGCCGATGATCGCACCCCAAGTTCCAGAATTGACGCAACGGTTCCGAGAGCTTGGTCTGCACATTACGATTGAAACGGCGGGCACGCTCAATGCTCCAGTGACTTGTGACCTGATGAGCATTAGTCCCAAGCTTAAGAACTCTACTCCTTTTGAGCGCGAGGGTGGACGGTGGGCGCAACAACATGAGAGGCTGCGCTGGCGGCCGAGTGTGCTGCGTGAGTTGATGGCGGCTTACGACTACCAGTTGAAGTTTGTAATTACCATGCCAGACGACCTGGTTGAGTTGGAAGAGATGCGCAAGGCTCTGGAAGCGCCAGCGGACAAAGTGCTGCTGATGCCGGAAGGCACGAATGCGGATACGATCCGGCGGCGAGGCTTGTGGTTGGCTGAAATCTGTAAAGAGCGGGGTTATCGATTTAGCCCGCGGTTGCATGTGGATTTGTGGGGCGACAAGCGTGGAGTCTAATCCAATGCGTTCTACACCAAGTGGTTTTTGACAGCATCCGATAAACTTGAGGTTGCAATCGACTATGAGGAAATACCGCGTGGGCGCGGTTGGTTATTTAAATACTGCTCCTTTGGTGTGGGGGATGCTGCACGGGCCACAACGCGAAGCCGTAGATTTATGCCTTGCCATTCCCGCTGTTTGCGCGCAAGAGGTAGAAGAGGGGAAAACGCAGATCGGCTTGGTGCCGGTAGCGGAAGTGGCGAGGCAGGAACTCGAAATTGTTCCGGGAGTCGGTATCAGCTGTTTGGGTGCGGTGCGTAGTATTTTACTTTTCTCGCGCGTGCCTTGGGAACAGGTCGGGACGCTGGCGGCGGATTCGAGTTCTCGTACTTCGGTGCAATTAGCGCGCGTCATTTTGCGCGAACGCTTTGGCGTGGAGCCGGAGATCACGGCGCAAAAACCAGAACTAGAAGCGATGATGCAACAAGCTGAGGCAGCGCTAATTATCGGCGACCCGGCTTTGCGCATCGATCCAGGTAATACTTTGTATAGATGGCTCGATCTGGGACAGGAATGGTTCGACTTGACGCAATTGCCGATGGTCTTCGCAGTATGGGCCGGCAAACCCAAACTCCCATTAGAAGAACTGAGCGATTTGACGATCGCCTCCTATGAGTTCGGCAAAAAGCGGCTCGCGGAGATCATCGCAAGCGAACATGCGCAACGGGGAATTAGCCACGAACTGGCTGACGAGTATCTGCGCCGTTACATCCACTATGAAATTGGCCCGCAGGAGCAGCGCGGCCTGGAAACATTTTTTGAACTGGCAGGACTCACAGAAGGAGCCAAACTTTGATTAGCCGTCAAGAAGCGATTGAAATGTTTGCGAGTGATGATTTGGTGGGGCTCGGCATGGAGGCTGACGCGATCCGCCGGAAGTTGCATCCGCAAGGAATCGTCAGCTACATCATCGACCGTAACATTAACTATACCAATTTCTGCACGGAGTATTGCAGCTTCTGCGCTTTTTATCGACCCATGGGGCACAAAGAGGGTTATGTGCTCCCGACGGAAACGATTCTGGAGAAGATTCAGGAGACGGTTGACCTGGGCGGCACGGGCATCTTGATGCAAGGCGGGCTGCATCCGGATTTGAAGATTGATTGGTACGAAGATTTGCTGCGGGCCATCAAGGCACGCTTCGACATTTGGTGCCACTGCTTTTCGGCGCCGGAGTTGGTGAACATTGCGGAAGTCTCGGGGATTAGTCTGCGCGATACGATTGCGCGGTTGCGCGATGCCGGTCTGGATTCAATTCCCGGGGGCGGAGCTGAGATTCTGGACGATGCGGTAAGGCACCGGATTAGCCGGCTGAAGTGCACGGTGGACGATTGGATCAATGTGCATCGGACAGCGCACTCGCTGGGCATGCGAACAACGGCAACGATGATGTTCGGGACGGGCGAGACGATCGAGCAGAGGATGAATCACTTCGATATCGTGCGGCAGATTCAAGAAGACACGGGCGGATTCACGGCGTTCATCCCTTGGTTCTTCCAGCGGGAGTATACCTCGCTTGGGCGGTTTGTGAAGGAAGAGGCGACGGCAGTGGAGTATTTGAAGATGCTGGCGCTTTCGCGGATTTACCTCGACAACATTCTGAACGTGCAGGCATCCTGGGTTACGCCAGGTTTGAAAGTTTGCCAGGTCGGGTTACGCTTCGGTGGGAACGATGTGGGCAGCATCATGATTGAGGAGAACGTTGTCTCAGCGGCGGGAACGCATCACAGAGCCACTGAGGAACAACTGCGGCGACTCATTCGCGATGCAGGGTTTGTGCCGAAACAGCGCGACACGTTGTACAGGACTTATTTTTTGAATTAACAAGGCGCTCATCGGTTGTTTCGGTGAGCGCCCTCTTCTAACTTTCTTCTTTCTTGGCAGGACGAGCAGCTTTGATCTTCTTAGTATCAATTGCTTTGTTGGCAAAATCTTCGGCTTGCGCGATGTCGGCTTTGGCGGCGTCGGGCGAATCTTCCAAATCCGCTTTCTTGCGGAGGAGCAGGTTGATGTAGGTCATTGCGTCTTCGTTCTCTTTGTCGATCTCGAGACACTTACGAAGGTTGGCGATACCATCATCGATATCCTGTTCGTACTTCTCTTTGGCTTCCGCTCGGATCTTAGGGTCTTTGATGGGCCCCGGCTCGAGATTACCCATCTTGGCTTCGCCGCGCATGGTCTGAATCGGAATGTACGCCTTCGCCCAATCGATTACGCCCAGATAGTAATAGGGTTCGGCATCGTGGGAATTGGCTTCAATGCGCCGCAAGTTCCACTGTTTGGCTTCGGCTAAGGCTTTGGCCTTCTGGTCGGGCGTTCCGCCTTGCGCCGCATTGTAGGCCATGGAGGCCATCATAGCGAGAGCAAGTGGATTATTAGGATCCTTTTTCAAAACGTCGTTGAACTCTTGCGAGGCCATATCATGATTCTTCACGTTGTCGGGATTTTCGGCACCCGGCACCCATTGAATGTAATAAGACGTGGCTAAGTAGAGCTGGGCGTTCTGGCTGGTAGGATCGAGTTCGACAGCTTCTTTGAAGTGTCTAACGGCATCGTTGTACTTGCCATTCTTGTAGGCTTGTACGCCTTGATTGAGCTGGTCGCGAGATTGCAACTTAGCGCAGCTGGTAAGTAAGCTCACGCCCGCACAGAGTGCGAGGATGAGACTCTTCTGCACGAAGGAAGTTGGCTTCTTCATAAGCTATTGCCCCGCTTCCACTTTAGGAGTCATGATACCGACCTTGTCGAGCTCAGCGCCCTTAGCGTCGTCAATCGCCTGCGCGACATAACGATAGTCCACATCAGGGTCACCTTTTACGAAAACGACCTTGGTCGCGCGCGTTTTGAAGATGTCTTCCAAACGAGCGGTGAGTTCTTTCTCTTGCACAGGCTGACCGTTGATCTGCAAGCTGTGATCTTTGGCAATCTCAATCACAACGTTGGGGTCCTGATTTGGCGGCGGGGGCGGCTGGTTCGGCGGCGGAGGCTGAGGAACCAGAGTGTCCAAACCGTGCGGAGTGAGAGGAGTGATGACCATGAAAATGATCAACAAAACGAGTAACACGTCAATGAGTGGCGTGACGTTAATGTCCGCCTTGGCTCCACCGGAGCCACCGACTGCCATAGACATAAATTTAGTCCTTTGTGATCTTTTACAGTCCTACTGTCTTCTTCTTGTCCTGTATGGTTTCGGTAATGAGCCCAACGGAATCGACACCGGCCGTTCGCAAGTTATCGATCACATCGGTCACGCTCGCAAAACGCGCGCGCGCATCGGCCTTCACATATACAGTCTTATCGGAACGATTCGCCTGCAGATCTTTCACTTTAGGTCCAAGATCTTCAGGGTGAATCATCACGTTGCCAGGGCTTAAAAAGGCGCGACCGTCGCGAGTAACCGCGATAAGAATAGCGTCTTCTTTGTCGGCATCTGGAATCTTCTTGTCGTTATAAGTCTTCACCATGTTGACCGTTTGCCCTTTGGACAACATAGGTGTGATCACCATGAAGATGATAAGCAAAACGAGCATAACGTCGACCATCGGGGTCACGTTAATTTCGGAAACTACTGGGGGGGCTTTTTTCTGCTCCATGCACTTTCTCCTATTCTTTAAGATCGACGCATGAATCGTGTGGATAGGAAGCGGCCCGGTACAAGAGCCGCTTCCGCCGCGGATTCAACTTAAGAGCGATCTTCCCGAGATGCTTACTTGCCGACCTTGGCTTGGGTACGCTTGAGGAAGTAGTCAATCAATTCGGAACTGGAGTTGCCCATCTCGACGTCGAACGCTTCAATGCGGTTCGAGAAGTAGTTGAACACCCAGACGGCAGGGATGGCGACGAACAAACCGAAGGCGGTGGTAACGAGCGCTTCGGAAATACCACCGGCGACCGCGCCGATACCAGTCGACTTGGAGGCCGAGATGGAGCGGAACGCGTTCATGATGCCGAACACGGTACCGAACAGACCGACGAAGGGGCCCGTGGAACCGATGGTGGCGAGGCTGCTGACGCCGCGCTTCAGTTCAGCGTGTACAATCGCTTCGGCGCGTTCGAGGGCGCGGCGAGAGGCTTCAATATCTTCACCAGGGATTTCGCTGCTCATTTGGTGAGCTTTGAATTCCTGCAAACCAGCCACGACAACCTTTGCTAAGTGGCTCTTGTTGAAACGATCGGCGATCTTGATTGCTTCATCGAGCTTGCCTTCACGCAGCGCACCCGCCACGGCCGGCGCAAAAGCGCGCGACTGTTTGCGAGCCGCATTGTAGGTAATCATACGATCGATCATCACGCCGATGGACCAGGCAGACATGATGAACAGAACAAAGATGACGATCTTGGCCACGACGCCCATATTTGCCCAGAGCGACCGGAGGTCAAAGTTAATGCCATCGGCCTCCTGTAGTAGCCAGAACGCCCAAACCTGAAGTTGTAGTACCATGCATTTTCTCCTAAGTTAAATCGAATCTTTTAAACGGACTTTCGAAACACTAAATCTCTTTCGAACAGAATACGACTTTGCACATCCGCTCGGTAACAGTCACAGCTCGGAAGCAATCACGGCTCTGAAGCGGATTAAGAAGCACTAGAACGTCTTGTCTTTACTGACTCAAAGTGAAGTTCACGATGATATCAGTAATGACTTCCACCGGCGAACCATTCAACATGGTGGGCCGATACTTCCACTGAAGAACAGCTTCTTTGGCCGCGTTGACCAACAACGGATGCCCGCGGACAAGCTGCAAGTTCTCAATGTTGCCTTCTTTACTAATGGTGGCAGTAAATTCAACGGTACCCTGGACGCGGGCCGACTTGGCGAGTGGCGGATAGACCGGCTGAATCTTCCTGAGCAGATTGGCCTCCATAACGTTCCCGCCGATCCGCTGAGGACCAGTTACAACTTTCTTAGGAGGCGGAGGGGGCGGGGGTGGCGGAACACCACCGATCACACCACCAATAACACCACCAGCGGCTCCACCTTCGACACCGCCGACCACGCCCGTATCGGGAGGAGGAGCGGATTCTTCAATGTGAGCGATGGTTTTTGGGATTACCCGGGGAGCCATCAGCTGATTGGAGACAAACTGCTTGACAATCGGCTTTACCACTTTGACCACCTTCTCGGGAGGAGGAGGCGGGGGTGGAGGAGGCGGAGGAGGAGGCGGCGCTACCAACATGCTTTTCAACTGAGCATTAGGCAGCGTTTGCGTATAGATTAATGGGATCAGAATCGCGAGGCCGATCAGGCCAACCTGCAGAGCTAAAGAAAGCAGGATGGTGTAGGGCTTCTTGGTTTTCTGTGTCCCGTCGACAAACGTTTGATCGAACATTTCAGTTCCTCGCTGTGGCCTGCCACAAACAGGCCTAATTCAAATACAACGCGTTCACTTGGCGGTCTTGACCGGCTTGGCCGCCTTTACACCTTTATCACTGACGGACGAACGCCCCGACGAAGCCCGGCCTTCCAGCAAATCGCGCCAGAAGATCAGGATGGGACAGGCAACAAAGATCGATGAATAAGTTCCGATCATAATACCAATTACCAGAGCGAAAGAGAAACCATTTAACACTTGACCACCCCAAATGAAAAGAGAAACGGCAGTGAGGAAGGTAAGACCCGAGGTCAAAATGGTTCGGCTTAAGGTTTGGTTAATGCTCAAGTTCACGATGTTGACGAACGAGCCGCGGACGCCCAGCTTGAGGTTCTCGCGGATGCGGTCGAAAGTAACGATCGTGTCGTTCATTGAATAGCCGACCAAAGTAAGGAGGGCAGCAATGACGGTTAAATCAATTTGTTTATTGAAGAGGGAAAAGAGGCCAATGGTGATGATGGTGTCGTGAAAAACTGCGATCACGGCGGCGACACCATAGATCCATTCGAAGCGGAAGGCAATGTAGACCAACATGGCGGCAAGGGCGATGAGGACAACGTTGATAGCCTGCCGACGCAAGTCGGCGCCGATCTTGGGTCCAACGATTTCGACGCTGCGGATGGCGAAGTTGCCGGTTTGGCATTCTTGCTTGATGACATCTAGAATCTTTGGCGTGACACCAGCTACGGCCGACAATTGATTGAGGTTCGAAATCAAACCTGAGTGCGGAGGCGTGTCGCGAAAACCAGTAATGGCTTTACTCAACGCCTGCAACTGATCTTCGGATAACGCCACACCGGCGCGCGCTAACGGTTCGCGGAGGCGGTCGGCCAGACTCGCCTGCCCGGAGAGATTGATGTCGAGCTTCTGATCGCTCTCGTTCTTATTGAAAGCAGAGTTCAAGGTGGCAATCATATCATTGCGCGCGATTTGCAGTGCCTTGTCGTCACGCGCACTGGTTTGGATGAGCACTTCCTGGGTGCCTGAAACTTCTTGTACTTCAATTTCACCGGAAATTTTTTGGCGGAGCGCGGAGCGAATGGCTTCCGCCGAGGGCCGATTGATGAAGTTAACATCCATAAAGGCTCCGCCGTTAAAGTCTATACCGTACTTGGGGCCACCCTTAATAACGAGGCTGGCCAGCCCGGCAACCGTAAGCAGCAGTGACAGGATGATGAACGGCCACATGTTGCCGATAAAGTCGTAATTCGTTTTCTTGAAGATTTCCATCTAGCTTTTAGGGCCGGCATCCTTATTGATAGACACCGGTTATTCACAAATGTTCCCGAACCTCACTGAGGAATTTACGAGGGCCGTACCGGAACTCAGATGCTGAGTTGTTGAACCGGTTTCGGCCGCGACAATTCCCAATCAAAAATAAATCTGGACACAAACACGGCGGTGAAGACGTTAGCCACCAAGCCGATTACGAGGGTTACAGCAAACCCTTTGACAGGGCCCGAACCGAATAGAAAAAGAATGGCACACGAAACCACGGTGGTGATATGGGTATCGATGATAGTTAAGAACGCCTTGCCGAAGCCGGCATCGACGGCGGGGATAACGGCCTTCCCTGCCCTGAGTTCTTCACGGATGCGCTCGAAGATCAGCACATTGCTATCGACGGCCATACCAATGGTAAGAATAATACCGGCGATACCGGGCAGTGTCAGGACGGCATCGAAGTAGCTCAAGCAAGCGATCAAAATGATGGCATTCAGCACAAGTGCCAGGACGGCGTTGAGACCGCTCTTTTTGTAGTAGAACAGCATAACGACAATCACGGCGAGCACGCCGGCGATACCAGCGATGAAGCCTTGGCGAATTGAGTCTGCGCCAAGCGAGGGGCCAACGGTATTTTCCTGTTCGTATTTTACGCTGGCTGGGAGAGAGCCGGCCTTCAGATTGAGCGCCAGATCCTTGGCTTCCTGCTGGCTGTTTTGCCCTTCAATGACGCCGTTGTCAGTAATCTGATTCTTGATATTAGGCGCTTCCAGAACCTTGCCGTCGAGGACGATGGCGAGGGGGCTGCCGATGTGAGATGCGGTGAATTCGCCGAAGCGGCGGGCGGCTTCCTGGCTCAGAACGAAGCCAGTATTGAACGTTCCGGGCATGGTTCCAGATTCGGGTTTGGCATCCATGATGTCGGGGCCGCGAACGACGGGCGTTCGTGCGACAACGTAAACACCGCCGCCTTTGGAAGTGATACCGCCGACAGCGGGCTGGCCGATCAGTTTGGTACCCACTGGCAGCACACCGCCCTGCTGTGCCAAAGCTTCTTCACGACTGGCGAAAGGGCCGGCCTTGACGTCATACAACTCGAGGACGCCGGCGGTTTGAATGATCTGTTTTACGCGAGTGGGGTCATCGGTACCCGGCATTTGCACGAGCAATTCGGAATCGGCGTCTTCGCGGCGTTGTTGAACAGTGGCTTCGGTGAGCCCCAGCGCATTGACCTTCTTATCAATGGTGTTTTTGGAAAGTTCGAGCGTGTTCTTCCAAAGGGCCAGGGCGCTGGTGGGCTTCAGAGTGAGCCGGTAATCGGTAAGGCCTTGTGAAGTGAGCACCCACTCGGGAAGCTGTTCTGTCACGAGGCTACGAAAAGTACCAGCCATGGTAGATGGAACACCTTTGACCACGATGGCAGCCGACTTGGCATCCTGAATACTCTTGGCTTCGTCGACACTGACTTCGCCGACAGGGATGTTCGCCTTGCGGGCGGCCTCTTTGAGACGGTCGGCGTCGGAGCTAGCTTCCTGGTTGAAGGCGTCCTGTTGCTGGACCTGGACGACAAGGTAAGTGCCGCCACGAAGGTCAAGGCCGAGGTGAATTCTCTCATGCCAGTTGGCAATGAGCTCGTCCTTGCTTTTGGGCAGGCCAATGATGCCGTATATGCAAACCAGGACGACACCAATAATAAAGAAGAACTTGTAGCGAAGATTCGTTTTCATCGTTGTTGCTTGTTGTTATAGCTACCGGGCCATGACGCTACTTCTTAACGGCATCGTCAGAGGCGAGGATGCTTGTGACCGCGCTGCGGGCCACTTGCAGTTTCAAATTATCGGGCTTAATGCGCAGTATCAGAGTATCATCGTTGACCGCAACAATGGTACCGATGATGCCGCCGCTGGTCACAACGGTTTGACCGTTCTGCAATGCTTTGATCATTTCCTTGGTATTGCGCTGTTGGCGCTGCATAGGCCGGAAGACCAGGAAATAGAAGATGGCGATCATCAAGACGACAGGGACGGCTTGGCCCAGCGCGGAAATTCCGCCGCCGGGGGAGGTGGTTGCTTGTAACAGCAATAAGAAATACGGCATTGATCTGCTTTAGCTTATCGAAAACACAGTTCGGGTTGTCAAGAAAATGGAAGGCAAGGGCGTACGGGGTATGGGTTGCGAGAAGACCGCGGCGCATGAGGCCGCGCCACGGCATATCGCCGCTACAGGACGCGGCCTTGGGGTTGGTGGCCCATGATGGGTTTGAGATTGAAGGCTTGGGAGAGATAGTAGCCGAGGGCGTCGCTTGTGTGGGTGCGGGCGCGGTCGGCTTTGTCGATGTCGTTGAGGGCCCAGGAGACGTCTTCGAGATCCTTAATGAGTTCACGGCAAGCGGGGTCGATGAACAGGTGTGTTTCGCCGAGTTGGTTGCGCAGACGGCTATTGACGCAGTTGACACGGTCGCGCACGGCGGGGTTGACGGTGACGGTGTGGAATTTTGCATTGTACGTTCCTTTCCAGAGAGCGAAGAATTGACGGATGAGAGCCCAATCGGTATCGGCGCCAGAGGTGCGGCGCTGATTGCCGCTGGCGTCGCCGTAGATTTCGATTTCGAAAGGGCGTTGATGGTGGGGCACGGTTTGGGACAACTCGAAAGCGCGTTTGTGAAAGGCCTGGCAGGCGGCTTCGGTGTTGGCGGCGGGTTTAATGACGATCTCTTCGAGAACGTGAACGGTGTCGGCGATGCGCTGCATAAAGAGCATACACATGGGATTGACGTTGAAATCGAGAGACCAGACGAGCGGATGCAAATTTTCAAAGCTGAGTTTGCGAACGTGAGTGGCGCGATCAAAGGGGTAGTAGACGCGATTGAGGTTATGGGAGGTGAAAGCGGCTTCAAATTCCTGGCGGTAGGATTCAGGATCGAGCTGGCGGGCGGCACTCACGAGTTCGTCGTGAGCGACGAGGCCGCCCTGGGCGGTGGTGAATTGAAAGGTTTGCCAATCGGGATCAGTTTTGGCGAATTCGAATTGGGTGAAGAAGTGATTGTGACCTTTGGGGGTACCGATGAAGAGGGCGCGGCCTTTCCGGTCGGCAAGCGCGGGACGGAAGACTTCGTTCCAGGCTTCGGGGCGATGGGAGGCGAATTCATCCATGACGAGGAAATCGATGCCCGTACCGCGGAGGGAATCGGGATTGAAGGCGCCGGAGACGAAGAGAGTGGAGTTCCAGGGGAGATCGATGCGGAGCTGGGTTTCGTTGGGGCGTTTGGAACACAGGTGGCGGGTGAGGAATTTGAGGCGGTCCCAGGCGACGCGTTTGGCTTGCTGATCGTTGGGGCCGACGTACCAAATGATGCGATTGCCTTGGCGGGCTTCGCGGAGCATTTCGGCGAGGGCGAGATAGGTTTTGCCGAAGCGGCGGCCGGCGACGAGGATGCGGAAACGGGCGGGGGAATGAAAGACTTCGAGCTGGCGAGGGTGCAGCGAGATCACAAAGGGATCGGAGGCGGAGTGGCGTTTCGGCATAGAAGAAAAAGTGACGGTGGATCAACGCTGACGGTCGGCGCATTTTTTATGCCACGCGGTTTCCTTCGGAGTCGGTGAAGATGAGGCTTTCGGGATCGAGATCGGGCGGGGCCCAGGAGGATTCTTTCTCGGCGGAGGGAGGGGTTTTAGGGTTGGGCGGGGGTTCGGCGAGATCGGCGAGGGCGGATCGGTCGAATTTGAAACCGCAGCGGGTGCGGGCCCAGAAGATTGCGGCGGAGGCAATTTTACCTTCGGTGGCCATTTGGAAAAGAGAGCCGAGAACCTTCTGATTATTTTCGACCGCGGCTGCTAAGAATTCATTTCGGAAATATTTGCGGAGGGTCTTTTCGCTTTTTTTGAAGACAAGGGCGATTTGATAAATGGGAATACCGAGGGAGGCCATGGTGATGGCGCGCTCGCGCTCCTTGGGATCTGGATTCCAAGCGCGCCGCCCGATGGGTTTGCGGTTCTGCGTTTTCTTGTCGCCGTTGGATTGCGTTTTTTCGGTCAATGTGCACAACCTCCCTTGACGCAAAGGTTACGCTTTCGGGGTTTAGGGCGATGGGGAAAGTATTTCGTAGGTTGTTGAAAAGGTAGGCAGATAAGTTTTGGCGATGAATTGTGACTGGGTCGTGGCGAGGGGAAACGCGACGGAGGGAGGGACGGCAGGGTTTTTTTGGGTAAGTGGGGGAAGTTGTTGAAAAGGATGAATGTGAGTAAATGATGTTACTTTTTCCTGGATATAGGAATGACTTACCCGGACTTGGGCAGTTAGAGCGGGCGGCCGTGGAAGAGGTTGTAAACAAGCGAGTTAGGAGCGAAAATAATTGAGTAAGTGAGAGGACAAAAATAAGTAAGATGGGCGGGTAATGGAAATTCGAATCGAAAGCGCGGCTCGGTAGTGACACACCCAACACCGGAGCGTCATTTTGCCGTTTCAGCCGATGGGGACATCGGGTGTTGGCCAGACCGTGACTTTCACGAACGCCGGGGGAACTTTGCGCAGCATTCCTCGCGGCTTCGA
>CAVVLT010000004.1:0-18316 GCA_963749105.1 Bryobacterales bacterium
AATGATGGGTGACCGCGCCGAGTTGCGGCTCGATCCGAAACACATCGGTGTCGTCGCGCGCATGAAAGCCGACGGCATGAAGGTTGTGGCCGTACTCACCTCTGGCAGGCCGCTCATTATCGACGACCTCCTGCCATACACCGATGCCGTTGTTGCCGCGTGGCTGCCCGGCAGCGAAGGAGACGGTGTAGCCGACATTCTTTTCGGTAGCCATAAACCCACCGGCAAGCTATCATTCTCTTGGCCGAACGCCACCACGACCGACTATCGTATTGGCAGCGTCGGTTATCACAAGTTATTCGACGTCGGTTATGGCCTTAGTGCCTGAACCGCCGGCAATGGCGCCAACAATCAGCAATGGTTCCGCACCGCAAGCTATAGCCTCGGGCAGCGGCGCATCCGGCGATTCATGCGACCAGTCTTCTTCACAGGCAAAGAAGCGCACAAAAGGCCGACGCTTTTGTGTCACACGATCGCGAATAGTTCCTCGCAGCACAGGGTATCTTTCCTCAAGCCCATCAAGCACCGAGCCTAGAGTAATTGGCCTTTGCACATCGAGTGTCACTTCCCCACTCAGTTGTGCCAGCGTTCGCAAATGCGCGGGCAATTCCAAGCGGATCACGCCAGTGTCTGAACCTCAACCGAGTAAACGGCAGGGAGGTCGCGCACGATTGGCGACCAGTTGTCGCCGCCATCCGGCGAAACATAAACTTGGCCGCCGGTAGTTCCGAAATAAACACCGCAGGAATCCAGCGTGTCAACAGCCATCGCATCGCGCAACACGTTCACGTAGCAGTCGCTTTGCGGCAGACCGTTGCTCAGAGCTTCCCATTCATGGCCGGCGGAACGGCTGCGGTAAACACACAGTTTCCCTTCCAGTGGAAAATGCTCTGAGTCGCTCTTAATTGGGACGACGAAGATCGTGTCGGGTTCGTGCGCATGCACGTCAATCACAAAACCGAAATCGCTCGGCAAGTTGCCACTCACCTCGTGCCAGTTATCGCCCGCGTCATCGCTGCGCATCACGTCCCAATGCTTCTGCATGTAGAGCCGCTGCGGACGCGCTGGATGCATAGCGACGCGGTGAACGCAGTGGCCTACCTCTGCCGTCGGATCGGGAATGTGCTCGGAGCGCAGACCGCGGTTAATCGGCTGCCATGTTTCTCCCCCGTCATCGGTACGAAATGCACCCGCTGCCGAGATAGCGATAAAGATTCGCTGCGCATCACTCGGATCAAGAATGACGGTGTGCAGACACATGCCACCTGCGCCAGGCTGCCAACCTGGTCCCGAACCGTGACCGCGCAACCCGGCAAGCTCGCTCCATGAATTGCCGCCATCGCTGGAGCGAAACAAAGCCGCGTCTTCAATGCCGGCGTAAACCGTGTCTGGATCTTTTAAAGAAGGTTCAAGATGCCAAACCCGTTTGAATTCCCATGGGTGCGGCGTGCCGTCGTACCACTGATGTGTTCCTGGAACGCCATTATAAACGAATTTGTTATCGACCGGCGTCCAAGTCTTGCCACCATCGTCGGACCGCTGTATGAGTTGGCCAAACCAGCCGGTAGATTGCGATGCGTACACCCGATTCGGATTGATCGGCGAACCCTTCATGTGGTAAATCTCCCACCCGGCAAAGTGCGGACCGCTGATCTGCCACTTGTCGCGTTTACCATCGGAGGTAAGGACGAAGGCGCCTTTCTTGGTCCCTACTAACACTCGCACACTACTCATGAATCGTCCTCCTCACTGCTTGGCTTCTTAGACAAAGTATCAAACGTGAGAAGCGCACGCTGAACCGCCTCTATTGAGCGCTCAACGTCTTCACTTGAAGTCTGCCAATTCAACACACTGACACGCATGGCACGGCGTCCGCGCCAAGTCGTTCCCATGAAGAAAGCTTCGCCAGTCTCATTGACGCGCTGTATCACGGCGTCGGTCAATCGATCGTGGTCGGTCTGCGTTGCATCCATACTGGAATCGCGGAAGCGCACCAGTCCTTGGTTGATTCTTGGTTCCCAAACAACCTCAGCCCCCGGCAACCGGCTGATTCCATCAACCAGCTTGCGCGCATGTTCGCAACAATTCTCGACAAGTGCAGCGATGCCGTCCCGGCCCAATTGCCGGATGGCGGCATACGTAGAGAAGCCCCGGGCTCTTCGCGACCATTCCGGCGTGTAATCGATCTGATCTCTGGCGTCTTCATCATGCACCAGGTAAGACGCTCGATGACACATAGCACCTCGATGTGCTTCTTTGTCGGCCACAAACGCGTAACCGGAATCGTATGGAACATTCAGCCACTTATGGCCATCGGTAGCCCAAGAATCCGCAGCCTCTATCCCTTTCAGCAGCCGCCGGTACTTCGGACTTGCCCCTGCCCAAAGCCCAAAGGCACCATCCACATGCACCCAGGCAGCATACTTTTTCGCCAGCGGGATGAGGGTACTGTAATCGTCGAACGAGCCTGAGTTCAAATCACCTGCTTGCAGCACAATAATCGTTGCCACATTTGGCGAAGCTCTCAGCGCGTGTTCCAGTCCATCCTCTGTGGCCTGCGCGTTCTCATCCAAAGGCAGCTCAATGACGTTCTCCGAACCCATGCCTAGAAAGCGTATGGTGCGATCAATCGACCCGTGCGCGTTAGAAGCGAGAATGCGAATCGGCGGCGCCCCGCAGAGTCCCTTACGCTCGACGTCCCAGCCCCGATCGCGCAAAAGCGCATGGCGTGCCGCGGCCAAACACGTCGCGTGCGCCATCTGACAACCACTGACGAAGGCAAACGAGGCGGAGAAAGGAATGCCTAACAATTCTTTAAGCCAAGAGCCCGCCACCTCTTCCACAATGGCCGCCGCCGGGCTGCAGGCATAAATTGCGGCATTCTGATCCCAGGCAGACGTCAGCCAATCTGCTCCAAGTGCGGCGGGTACGGCGCCTCCGATGGCCCATGCAAAGAAGCGCCCCCCTGCGTTTCCTGAAATGCCGCCGTAGACATCGCGCACGAGTTCCCGAAGAACTTCATCGGCGGAAAGGCCTTGATCCGTCAAGTGCTTTTGCAGGTTCCTGCGCAAATCCGCCAGCGAAACCGTAGCGCCCACTGGATCGCGGCCAAGGTTTTCCAGATGTTGCGTGGCTGCCTGGAAAGCAATAGCAAGCGGCGCTTTAAACAAAGAAGTGACTTGCTTCATCGTCGCAAGTGTACGTTGATCACCGCTCCAGCGCTATCCGATTATTGCTCCCCTATCTTTCGCCGGTTTACTCTTGAGAACTTGCAGGTATCCGGGCAGCTTTCGTCTTTTTGGTATCCAGAGCCTTGTTCATCCACATGTCCGCTTGGGTAACGTCTGCTTCAGCAGTACTCGGAGCATCTTCCAGCAGCGCTTTGTTTCGCAGCAGCAAACCCATGTAGTTCATCGCGTCGTCATTCTCGCCGTCGATGGCAAGACACTTATTAAGGCTGTCGAGACCTTCTTCGATCGTGGTTGCGTATTTCTCGTTCAGGGTTGCTCGCACCGCAACGTCGGCCAGTGGACCGGTAGCAGTCGCAGGCATATTTGCTGCGGCCTTTGCGGTTTGGATTGGAGCAAAACTCTTAGACCAACTGATTACGCCCAAATAGTAATACGACTCCGCATTGTTGGGGTCTGCTGCCATCCGTCGCTCATTCCATTTCTTGGCTTCGTCAAGAGCTGGCTCTTTCGCATCTGCCGAAACGGTCTCCGCCGCATTGTACGCCATGGACGCCAGCATAGCTAGCGCCAGCGAATTCCTTGAGTCTTTATCCAACACGGCCTTGAAGTGCTCCACTGCCAAGTCATGATTTTGCACATTCTCAGGCGAGTTGGCCCCAGGCACCCACTGAATCATGTACGAGGTGGCCAACTGGAATTCTGCATCTTTGTCGGACGGATCCAACATAAGAACCGTTTTGAAGTGTTGGACCGCCGCCGCGTACTGACCCGACTGATACGCTTGCACTCCCAAATTCATTTCTTCGTGCAATTTTGCTAGAGGGTCATTTTGTGAGAACCCAGGGGCCGCCGCCGGCAGGGCCAGCAACAAAAGAGACAGATAGATATTGGTCATAGCAATCCGCTCTTTAAAGTTTACTGCAAGTTGCAGCTTCCAAGGTACATTGGCTTTGTGTACGAGAAACTTCGGGCGGTGATTTCAATACTCGTTCTGCTAGTACCATCGGCCCAAGCCAGCGAACCGCTGCAACTCAATTCGCAGAACCCGCACTACTTTCTTTTCCGCGGGAAGCCCACTGTCCTTATCACTTCGGGCGAGCATTATGGTGCCGTAATCAATTTGGATTTCGATTACGTGGCCTACCTGAATGAACTGGCGGGCCACCATCTCAATCTCACTCGAACCTGGATTGGCAGCTACCGCGAGTTGACGCGCGATTACGACCCGAAGAAGGGACCTTATGCCATCGATCGAAATACTCTGGCTCCGAAAGACGAGCTCTTTCTCGCTCCCTGGCAACGTGCCGCGGGCAACAAATTTGATCTCTCCCGATGGAACCCCAAGTACTTCGCTCGGCTTCAAGACTTTCTGAGCCAAGCCTCCCGACGCGGAATTGTCGTCGAGCTGAATCTGTTCTGCTCCTATTACGACGAATCCTTATGGGAAGCCAGCCCGCTCAACAGCAAAAACAACATCAACGGCATCGGTGAAGGCAGCGGAAAGGAAGCCTACACTCTGCGAGACAAAAAGTTGCTTGCCGCTCAGGATGCGCTCACTCGCAAAATCGTCGAGCAAACGCAAGCTTTCGACAACGTTTATTACGAAATATGCAATGAGCCCTATTGGGGGAATGTCACGGTCGATTGGCAGCGCCATATTTCTCAGGTGATCGCCGCCGTAGAAGCTCACTCAAAAAGGAAGCACCTCATCTCACAAAATGTGGCTGAGTTTTCTAGTCGAGTGGCCGACCCAGATCCCAACGTCTCCATCTTCAACTTTCACTATTCCCGGCCGCCTGACAGCGTAGCGATGAACTACGCCTTGAACCGTCCGATTGGAATGAACGAAACAGGTTTTGACGGTCAGGCTGACGTGACCTATCGCATACAAGGCTGGGACTTCCTGATGGCAGGAGGCGCGCTCTATAACAATCTCGACTTCTCTTTCGCCGTCGGAAATGAGAATGGCGATTTCAAGTACCCGTCCTACACGCCCGGCGGAGGCACCTTGGCATTGCGCGAACAACTTGGCATCTTGCACGATTTCTTTAACCAAATGGATTTCATCCATATGGTGCCCGACCCCCACCTAATTGCCGGTGGTCTTCCTGCAGGCGCCATCGCGCGAGCGCTTGCAGAACCAGGAAAGCAGTATGCCATCTATATTCACCACGGTCACGTGCTCAAGGACGCTAAACCGCAATACACCGTCGATGAGGCTACCCACTCCATGCGCCTGTTGCTAAATCTTCCTTCAGGTTCGTATCAAGCGATCTGGATCGATACGCGCACTGGACATCCAACCAAAAAGGAAATGTTTGTTGTTAGCAATGGCACGAAGCAGTTGGACTCACCAAACTACTCTGAAGATATTGCGTTGAGAGTTATGGTGCCTTGAAAATTTCGTTTGTCGTTTGCTATGCTCATTGGAAACAAATGACCGGGAAATCCCGGCGGTTCCAATAGTTCCACTTTTTAGAGCAGTTGTCGCACATTCTTTTTCGCGATTTGAAGTCCCCAGATTCAGAAACAGTTCTTAATTTAGGAGGTTTCCAAAACGTGCTCCAAACTACTCAGGTAACTAACTACCGGCTTAAGCAAGCCGTCTTTTTTTGCCTCGGCTGTCTAATCCTTTTTCTATCGCTGAAGTTTTTTAAGAGCTCCGGTGTCTATGCTCAGTCAAATGGACCGTCCTTCGTCGAATTCGAAAGTGGTCTCGTCCGTCCGCTTGCGATCTCTCCAGATGGAAGTAAATTGTTCGCTACCAATACTCCCAACGGAACTTTAGAAATTTTCAATATTACCGCGAGCGGACTCACACCCTTCGCCCGCGTTCCCGTTGGCTTGGAACCCGTGGCGGTGGCAGCACCGAACAACTCACAAGTCTGGGTCGTTAACCATCTCTCCGATAGCGTCAGCGTCGTCACTTTAACCGGTGTGCCCCACGTAACTCAGACTTTGCTCGTAGGAGATGAACCCCGCGACATCGTCTTTGCCGGCTCTCCTGCGCGCGCATTCATTACCACCGCGCATCGCGGCCAGCAGCGCACAGATCCCTCGATCGCCGCAGTACCTGGCGCTGGCGACCCCCAATTGACCACAGCCAGCGTTCCTCGCGCCGACGTTTGGGTGTTCGACCCCGCCAACTTGGGCAATACTTTTGGCGGAACGCCACTCAAAATTATGAGCTTCTTCACCGATACTCCGCGTGCGTTGGCGATCAGCCCTGACGGCAACACGGTATTTGTCGCCGGCTTCAAGACCGGCAATCAAACCACTGTCATTAACGAGGATCGGATTTGTCCAAACTTCAACACTGCCAACCCTTGCACACTCGCCAACGGCGATCCGGGAGTCGGCGGCCATCTAGGTCCAAGCGCCGATGTTAGCGGGGCCACCGCGCCGTTTGTTCCCATGATCGTGAAGTTTAACAATGCCACCGGTCACTGGCAGGACGAGTTAGGCCGAATCTGGGACGGTTCTGTAAACTTCACGTTGCCCGATACCGACGTCTTTGCAGTGGATGCAAACTCGCTCACTCAGACGGCTTCTTTCGCTCATGTCGGCACAACTTTGTTTAACATGGCGACCAACCCAGTCACCGGACATGTTTATGTTTCAAACAGCGATTCTCAGAACATGACTCGCTTCGAAGGTCCAGGAACCTCTTCCGGCCACACCGTCCAAGGGCATCTGGCCGAAATGCGCATTACTGTGTTGAACGGATCTGCCGTGACTCCCATTCATCTCAACAAGCACATCAACTACAACATTCTCGCCGCCAATCCGGCTTTTGATCCAACCATGGCCAGTCACAGTCTATCCACTCCAACCGCGATGCAAGTGACCCACGACGGCAAGACTCTCTTCGTCGCTGCCTTCGGATCGAGCAAGATTGGCGTTTTCAATACAACCGAGTTGGAAAACAATACCTTCGATCCTGTTACCGAAAGCGCTAATTACATTCCGGTGAGCGGCGGCGGACCAGCCGGGTTGGTCTTGCATGAAGCGAGCCAGAGGATGTTTGTCCTAACTCGCTTCGACGATGCAGTCAAGGTGATTAATCTTGCGAACAAACAGGAAGTCCAGGCTGTCGGCCTTCCCAATCCCGAGCCCGTCTCTGTGGTTCAAGGCCGGCCCTTCCTGTATAACGGAAACCTTTCCGGCAATGGTGAGGCGGCTTGCGCCAGTTGTCACATCTTCGGCGATAAGGATGATTTGGCGTGGGATCTCGGCGTGCCCGAGAATCCCGTAACTTCCAACCCTATCTCGATCAACCTTGGCAGCGAAACCTCGCTTGGCCTCTTACTATTCGGCAGGCCTGGACAGATTAACGGGACTGGCCAGCTCAATACTTTTCACCCAATGAAAGGACCCATGACTGTTCAAACATTACGCGGTCTGGCAAATTCCGGGGCCATGCACTGGCGCGGCGATCGTTCCAACGGTCAGACCGGCATCAGCGCAACCAGCGAGACAGTCAGCTTCAACAACTTTATTGTCGCCTTCCCAAGTCTCTTGGGAGCGGCACAAGAGCCGACTCTCGCGCAGATGCAGCAGTTCACTAACTTCCAGTTGCAAGTAGTCGAGCCGCCTAATCCCGTCCGCTCTCTTGACAATAGCTTGAACGCCAGCCAGCAACTCGGCAAGAACTTCTTCTCCGGTTCTCGCCCCGCGGACGGCATCAACTTAGGCATTCTCGGTCCAATTCTGAACCCATTTGGCGCGCCCACCTCGTTTAACTGCAACGGCTGTCATGTGCTCAACGCGGCGGAGGGTCAATTCGGCACCGGCACCAATGCCAGTTTCGAGGGTATTCAACAGATCTTCAAGGTGCCACATCTGCGCAACATGTACGACAAAGTGGGCATGTTCGGCTTCCCGCGGACTAGTTTCTTCAACAACGTGGCCACCGCTGCTCTTGGTCCCCAGGTGCGCGGCACCGGTTTCACCAATGAAGGATCGGTTGATACTATGTTCCACTTCTTCAACGCGAAGGTATTCAATCCGACCCTGAATTCCGGCTTCCCCTTGCTAAACCCCGATGACACGCGACGTAACGTTGAGCAATACGTGCTGGCGTTCGATTCGGATCTCGCGCCCATTGTCGGTCAACAAGTAACATTAACCAGTACAAACTCGGGCGTCGCTACGGAACGAATCGCTTTACTCGAACAGCGAGCTGCTACCCCGTTCACATCGAAGGTGCTCGGCGGAACAGTAACGGAGTGCGATTTGGTTGCAACTGTCGTCCTGAACGGCGCTGCTAAACGTCTGCTCTTTGTTCCGTCGTCGGGACAGTTTGTTTCTGGAGACGGCAAGATCATCTTGTCCGATGTCGCCCTGCGAGCGCTTGGGACCACCGCTGGCCAGGAAGTAACGTTCACCGCCGTAACGCCGGGATCGGGCTCGCGTATAACCCAAAGCAATTGATCTCGCACCTCGAACCCACACGCGAAAATTTTGCTCGCGTGTGGGTTCCTCCCATCTACTTCAAGGTTTCCATTTCCAATTGCGCCGTACCCGCGCGGGTAAACCCCAGTTGTTTGGCCGCGCGACGAGTCACACTGATGTCTCGGCCTTTAACAAACGGCCCCCGGTCGTTCACCCGCACAACCACCGAATGGTTGTTCTTCGGGTTGGTGAGTTTCACGCGCGTGCCCAAGGGCAGCGTCTTGTGAGCAGCTGTCAGCGCGTTGCTGCTGAAACGCTGACCGCTCGCCGTTCGGCGGCCATTGTACTTGGCTGAATAATATGAGCTGGTCACGGTTTCGGCTGAAACTGCCACCGTCAAGCTGGTGACGGCTAAAAAAACGCCAGCTATGAATTTTGTAAACATTAAACGTCCTCCCCTACAGAGACAATCCAATGCCGCGAAAGGTCACTCGGGTTTGCGCACAAAAAATGCGGAGATCTGCCGCCCTGCTTCGATCACCGCCACATAAATATTGAGCAGACCGAGCCCGCTGAGCGCGCCGCGAAAATATTGGTTCATCCAAAATCCCGAAATAAAAGGCGAATGAAATGGAATCCAGTTCAGATCCCAATACGGAAGCCAAGGAAATATTAGTAAAAACAAACCTAATTCAAACGCGAAGATGACCAGGCAGATGCCCAGAACGCGCCGATGCCAGCGCATAAAGCGAGTGTCGGTCGATGGAGGATTAATACCCGTGCCTGCGCTCAAAAAGCGGCTCCCACAGCGCTAAACAGGTTCGTTTGCACTGCATCCGTAGTGTAACCGCTCCAAAATGAGTGACTGCCGCACGCGCGGACTGGTTCAAAGCTGAAGCGATGCAGCAGTGTGGGACCATACTCGCGCAGCGCACGTCGATGGTCCGGAGTCGAATAGCCTTTGTTCGAAGCCAAATTGTAAACGGGAAACACTTCATGCCAGCGTGCCATGCAGGCATCGCGATGAACTTTGGCAACGATCGAGGCGGCGGCGATTGCTCGGCAGCGCGCATCCCCGTCAATGAGAGGAAGTTGTTCGATAGCCAAGTCAATCTTCATGGCGTCAATCAATAAGTAATCGGGAACAGTCGCCAGTGCCTCTACCGCGCGCCGCATAGCTAGCCGTGAAGCTTGATAAATGTTGATCTGGTCAATCTCGAACACGTCCGCCCCACCGATAGCCCACGCCAGGCAATGCTTCTTGATCAGAGCCGACAGCCGTTCGCGCTCTTCGGCTTCGAGGATCTTCGAATCGTTCAAGCCGCGAATTGGCTTGTCTGGATCGAGCACCACGGCTGCCGCGAATACCGGACCGAACAAGCAGCCTCGGCCCACTTCGTCGACGCCCGCGATCACGCGAAAGCCGCGCTCGCGTGCTTCCCGCTCAAAAGTCGTGCGACAGCGGATAGACCTCTCCTGTTGACTACTCGATTGACCGTTTGCGTCGCGCCTAAACGCGCTCTTTAAGTCGCGCCGCTTTGCCCTTCAGATCGCGCAGGTAGTAAAGCTTGGCGCGGCGCACTTTACCGGTGCGCACCATATCGATGTGATCGATCACCGGCGCATGCAACGGGAAAATACGTTCCACGCCCTGGCCGAAGCTGACCTTGCGCACCGTGATGGTTTCGCCCATGCCCGTGTTCTTGCGCGCCAGCACTGTCCCTTCAAACGCCTGCAGACGTTCCTTGTCGCCTTCCTTAATCCTTACGTGGACGCGAATCGTATCGCCTGGCCGAAATTCCGGATGCGGCTCTTTCCGCGTGTTCTTGCTGATAAACTTCGAGATCAGTGCGTTTTGCATGTTCGTTTGCCTTTATGTGCGATCGGCCGTTAAGTCCGGTCGAAGCCGCTTCGTTTTCTCGCGCGATGCAGCCCGGCGCCAGCGCTTGATTTCCTCATGATTACCGCCCAACAGTACCTCGGGCACCTTCCAGCCGCGAAATTCCGCCGGCCTGGTGTACTGTGGGCAGTCCAATAAACCTTCAAAAGCCTCAGCGAAACTTTCATTCCGCGCCGACTCTTCATTTCCTAACACGCCGGGCAACAAACGGGCCACCGCGTCAATCACTACCGCGGCGGCCAACTCACCGCCACTCAAAACAAAATCGCCAATCGACAATTCGCGGTCGGCTAAGTGTTCCGCCACCCGCTCATCCACACCTTCATACCTTCCGCAAATCAGCAGCAGGTCATCCAAGGCGGAAAACTCACGCGCCACCTGCTGGCTGAACTTTTCCCCTTGCGCGGAAAGCAGAACTACTTTCTGCCTCTTCGATCGCGTGGGCAATACCGCCTCTACCGCCTCAAACAAAGGCTGGGGCTTCAGCAGCATCCCTTCCCCGCCCCCAAAAGGACGGTCATCTACAGTGCGATGACGGTCGAATGTCCAGTTTCGCAAATCGTGAATGCGAATATCCAACACACCGCTCGCTTGCGCCCGCGCCACCACCCCGTGGGCGAACGGACCGGAGAAAAACTCCGGAAAAATCGTCACCACGTGAAAGCGCATCCAGACTCCGCTTACAACTCCAATAACCCGTCAGGAAGGGTTGCCCGAATCACCTTCGCCGGCAGATCAACTTCACAGATCGCCGGAACGAACGGGATCAACACTTCCCTGCCCTCATACTCTAAGACCAACAAAGGCGGCCCACCATACTGCTGGATATCCGCCACCACTCCCAGTTGCTTGGCGCTGGCAACGTCTACCACACTCAACCCAAGCAAATCGGCTTGAAAAAATTCTCCGCTCGGCAACTCGCTGCGTTCTTCCAACGGCACCCAAAGTTCAGCACCGCGAAATTTGTCCGCCTGCTCAATCGAATCCACCCCGGCGAACTTCAAAACCCAATCCTCTTTATGCCGCCACGCTTCGGCGATTTCGACCGCCACATCTTCCCCGTTCGCCAAATGCGCGCGCGCCTCTCGCAATGTTTCCAGGCGTCCAGGAATATCCGTTTGCGAGCGGGCAATCAACTCACCGCGTAGACCGCGCGGCTTTTGAATCTCAGCGACGACGACGCGCTGTCTGCTATTCAAGAATTTCCAGCGAGAAACGCCGGTTCATCTTTGTGCCAACCGCTGTCAGCAAGGTGCGTAAAGAGCGCGCTGTGCGCCCCTGTTTGCCAATCACCTTGCCTAAATCGCTTTCCGCCACACGCAATTCAAACACGGTTGCGTGTTCGCCCGCGACTTCATTCACCGCCACGCTGGCCGGCGTGTCGACAAGTGCCTTCGCGATATCTTCAATCAGCGCTTTCACGCCGTTACTCTCTGTCATAGGGAGACGTAGTTCCTAGGCAATCGGAGCAGCAGGCTGTACCGGGTTCGCTTTCATCAGCCGCGTTACCGTAACAGACGGCTGTGCGCCGTTCTTAATCCAATGATTAATCCGTTCGTGATCCAAATGCACTTCCGCTGGCTTCGAAATCGGATTGTAATGCCCGACCACTTCCACCGAGCGGCTGTTGCGCGCACGTTCACTCTCAATGACCACCACGCGATACGTGGGCTTCTTCTTGGCGCCAAAACGCGCCAGCCGAATAGCTAACATCAGTAACCTTTTCTTTTCCTTATTGTTACAAACTTGTCTTTTAAAAACCGGGCAGCCCGGGAAATTTGAACTTTCCCATGCGTTTGCCAAGCAAACCTGCCTGACCAGTGAAGCTCTTCATCATTTTACGCGCTTGTGCGTATTGTTTCAGCAAATTGTTTACGTCCTGAACGCTCGTTCCGCTCCCCTTGGCGATCCGGCGGCGCCGCGAACCGTTAATGATCATATGATTCCGGCGTTCTTTGGGAGTCATCGAGTCGATGATGCAGACGATCTTGTTCAAATCGCCTTCCGATTCGTCCAGCTTCGCGTTCTTCAATTCTTTGAGCGCACCGATCTGCGGCATCATATCCAGCAGGCCGCTGAGCGATCCGAGTTTCTTCACTTGTTTGATCTGATCGCGGAAGTCTTCCAGCGTGAAATCGTCGCCCAGCAGCTTCTCCTGCATTTTCTCGGCGGTCTTCAGATCAATGTTCTGTTGAACCTTGTCGATGAGCGAGAGCATATCGCCCATGCCTAAAATACGCGCAGCAACGCGGTCGGGATGAAAGGCTTCGAGAGCATCGCTCTTTTCACCGACGCCGACGAACTTCAGCGGCTGACCGGTAATGGAGCGAATAGAAAGAGCGGCGCCGCCACGCGCATCGCCATCCATCTTTGTCAGGATGACCCCGGTGATGCCCAACCGTTTGTGGAATTCGTCGGCGGACTTGACGGCATCTTGCCCGGTCATAGCGTCGGCGACGAACAGAATCTCTGTCGGGTTGAGCGCCTCTTTGAGCTCGCTCAGCTCTTGCATGAGCTGTTCATCTATATGTTGGCGGCCCGCCGTATCGACAAGAACGACATCGCGCCCCGTTTGCATAGCTTCGCGGCGCGCCGACTTCGCCAGCTCGAGCGGCTTGGTTTCTTCCGCCGTGCCCTCGTATATCGGCGCGTTCAGTTGCTTAGCGAGAATGCTCAGCTGATGCCGGGCGGCCGGACGGTAGACGTCAACGGAAACCAGTTGTGGCTTGTTACCTTCTTTGCTGAGGAAGCGTGCGAGTTTAGCTGCGCTCGTGGTCTTACCGGAACCTTGCAAGCCAACAATGAGAATGACCGTCGGCGGTTCGTTTGCAAACCGCAGCCTCGATTGATGCGTCCCGAGCATTTTGGTGAGCTCGTCTCGGACAATCTTGATCACTTGCTGCGATGGCGAAAGCGCCGTAAGCACTTCCTCCCCCATCGCTTTCACTTTTACGTCTTCGATAAATTGCTTGACGACTTTGAAATGGACGTCGGCTTCGAGCAGCGCCACGCGAATTTCGCGCAAAGCTTCTTCCATATTGGCGGGAGAGAGCTTACCCTCGCCACGCATATTCTTGAAGACACGCTGCAGCTTGTCGGAAAGATTATCGAACATGATCGGACTGTTTGGTTTGTGGAGCGGGAAAGAGGCTATGGACGGCGCACTTCAGCTCTGGCAAATGCTTGTTTCTACACCAGATAGTTTAGCGCATTGGGAAGGGCGTGTGCTGTAGACTGCTGGAACACATGGCTTCGGAACCTATTCAAACGGTGGTGCAGATGATGGAATCTCTGCTTAAACCGGCACAGAACCAAGTGGTGGATCATCTTGAGCTAAGCATTGAAGCGCCTTCGGCTTCTGGTCCGGTAATTTAACATGAGGGGAATGGGACTTAGTTAAGCATTTGACGACCGATTTGAGTACTTCAAGTCTGATCGCGGGCTCGACAAAACTGTGGCGATACATGAAGTTTGAGCGATTTGTGGAGCTTGTTTCTAAAGGCGAGATCTACTTCGCTCCACTATCTTCATATATAGAGACCGATCCGTTTGAGGGTTATTTGCCGGCCATTGCGATGGATGCTCATACCGAGATAATGAGAAATCTGATCATTGACATCGAGGCGTTTATAAAATCGTCGTTCACTATCGACGAACGGAAAACGATGCAGCCCAACATAGACAAAATAAAAACACTTCCTAGCGCCGCCTTTATTACCATCACGCGGTGCAGCACCGTGAGCTGTTGGCATGCGAACGAAGTTGAGTCGGAGGCCATGTGGAGGCTTTATTCACGCTTTCCCTACAACCCCTTTGACAGACCTATCCAAATGGCAGCCTACCCCTATTAGATTGCCAGTGGATGTGAAAACTCTAATAAAACGTGTTCACGTCTCTCCCTATGCAGCCCCATCATTCAGAACCAGGGTTGAAAAAAAGTGCAAGTCGTTTGGTATTGATGCCAGCCTAGTCGAGCCATCTAAGTTGCTGCTAGGCCACGAGGAACTGTTGAAAAGACTTGATCTGTAGGTGTTGTGCTAAGTTTTCTCCGGCGCAAAGTCGTCAATGCGTCTATTTGGACCTTAGCGAAAAATCCGAACGGATCAAACACAAGTGCGCAGCTCAGCGAATTTACCACCTTCAAAGGCGATCAAAATCGAATCGAGATCGGTCTATCGAAATCTTTTCACGTTATGAGAATTTTTGGTGGCGCGTCTCACTTATTACCTAACGTCGCGGCAATCGTCTCCAACGGCAAAACCAACTTCAGCGGATCATCCAGCAAAGATAGCGCCCCGAAACGCCGATACCACGACGCAGCTTTCTCGTCTTTAGCATCAGTCGCCAGAGCCACGCCGCCAACTTCCCGCGCCACGGCGAGAGCACGTTCGCCGGCTGCCAGCAGGAGATCTGCGCCGAGTCCCTTGCGTTGCCAGCCGCCAGAAACGGCAAGACGGCCAAGACGAAAAACAGGCACTTCATAGCGCCCCAGCTTTCGATTTACCGGCCTCGGAACAACCGCGAAAGCAATGGCTCCTGGGCTTATCGTGTAGTAACCGAGAATTGAGTTCGGGTGTTCAGACCCAACAGCGACGAACGTTTTTGCGCCGCCGCTTTCGTGGTTTTGGCGAGCGTATCTTTGCAGATACTCATTGAGCGCGGGAACTCCACAATCGAATTCCGCCCTATCGTGATGACGCGTCAAAGCTTCTTCGCGCCACGAAACCATCCGTTTCACGTACGCTGCTTCCGTCTTTTTGCGGCAGCTCGCAACGCAGGCGTCGGCTTCGGTGGGTTTTCAAGAAGATCCAGGATTCGAACACTATCTGGGGCGCTCAGCGTTAGCCGTTCGTGACGCGCCACGATTTCTTCCGCTGCCGGAAGCGCGGCGCGAAGCACAAAGCTTGTCAAATCAAGATGTTCGTACGCGGCCGCTGTAGCCAAGGTCTGCTTCTGTGCGCGAGATGCCCGCAGTTCAATGCGTTCATCTCTAGTTGTCGGATTTGGGTGGGTTGCCATTGTGAAGTCGTGCTACCAGCTTAGCGTACGTACGATGTACGGAAAACATCAAAAGCCCACAACTCTCCTCAATCCAACAAATCAGGCTGTTCCTTAGTAATCACGTCCCAAAGCGGCTCATACTGAAACCAACCCACGTTCGGAGCGCCCACCTGTTTCTGAGCCGTACGCGCGCTTTCAGGTGCGATCAGCTTAGGCTTTCCCACCGCTTCTGCCATAAGCTGCGACTGGCAGCAGCGCTCCATCGAGATGAAAAACCACGCCGCCTCGTCCACCGTCTTCCCCACCGTCAGCAAGCCATGATTTTGCAGGATCACGGCCTTATAATTCGCCAGCGCCCCACCGATCCGGTCACCCTCGGGGACATCGTAGACAACCCCTGTGTAGTCGTCGAATAACCCATGGTCCTCATAAAACGCACACGCATCCTGTGTGAGCGGGTCCAGCAGCCGGCCCAACGACGACCATGTCTTGCCGTAAATCGAATGCGCGTGCGCAGCCGCCACCACATCCGGCCGTGACATGTGGATTCGCGAGTGAATCGCAAAGGCTGCCTCATTAATCGGCCGGTTTCCTTGCACCACCTCGCCGTGTTGATTTACCAGCACCAGGTCCGACACCCGTATCTGTGCAAAGTGCATCCCGAACGGATTCACCCAAAAGTGGTCTTCCAACTCTGGATCGCGCGCCGTGATGTGTCCGGCTACCCCTTCGCTGAACCCGAATTTGGCAAAAATGCGAAACGCCGAAGCGAGCCGCTGTTTCCGATGCAAACGCTCTTCCGACAGTGTCTGGAACACCGGCGGTTCTGGCGTCTTGGTGAGCTTGATCGGGGCAGTGGAAACCTTCGTAGCCATCTCTCGATTCTAACGAAAACGCACCGCACGGCAACCTCTCGGCCGCCAGTCGTTTCGCCGCGCATAGTATGATTGCTGAAACTGCGGTTCAAATTCGGCGAGGAAAATCAGCATGAGACTTAGAACGGCCCTGGGCGTAAGTCTTTTTGTGTCGCTAGCGCTGGTAGCGGCAGATAAGAATCAGATGTTGAATGTGCCGCTCAACGTCAAGGTTGGCCTCTGGCAAATGACCTACACCTCGGATGGAAACGGCGTCGCCGTCCCACAAACCATACCTCGAGGTTTGTTGGCCAAGATGTCTCCAGAGCAGCGCGCTCGAACCGCGGCACGTTTAAAAGCGCGCGCCGCTCTCGGACCTCGCACCGAAACAAGACAATATTGCCTAACTCAGGATCGGCTGAAAAAGGCCATCTTTAACAACGAAGAAATTCAGACGTGCCAGCGCACCATCGTTGCTTCCTCCGCTAAGCTGCAAACCTTCCACGAAGAATGTTTTCAGAGTGGAACAAAGCGCACCGCCGAAGGTCGCTTTGAAGCGCTCGATTACCACACTCTAAAAGGCATTCTCAAAATCAAGTCTCAAGGCGGCAATCCGCTGACCGCGAACATAGCAATCGCCGGCAAATGGATTGGCAACGATTGCGGCGATCGCGCTCAATAGTCTACTCCAAACGGTAGTTCGGCGCTTCTTTGGTGATGATCACGTCGTGTACGTGACTCTCCCGCAGCCCGGCGGAAGTCACCCTCAGGAAGCGCGCATTCTGTTGCAACTCAGCAATCGTGTGACAGCCGCAATAGCCCATGCCCGCTCGCAAACCGCCCACCAGCTGATAGCTCAAATCCGCCAGCGGCCCCTTATAGGGCACCCGCCCTTCAATCCCTTCCGGCACCAACTTACCGCCGCTTGTTTGCGCATATCGTTCAGAAGTCCCAGCCGGATTCGCGCCCATCGATCCCATCCCGCGATAACTCTTAAATGTCCGGCCTTGATAGAGAATCGTTTCCCCCGGACTCTCATCCGTTCCCGCCAGTAAACTGCCAATCATCACCGAATCTGCCCCGGCTGCAATCGCTTTCGTGATATCGCCCGAATACTTCACGCCGCCATCCGAGATCAACGGGATCCGCGCAGGTCGTGTTGCCTTGGCACACTCCGCAATCGCGGTAATCTGCGGCACGCCGGCGCCACTCACCACCCGCGTTGTGCAAATAGAACCCGGCCCAATGCCTACCTTGATTCCGTCAGCCCCCAGCTTCACCAGGTCGCGCGCACCTTCAAACGACGCCACATTGCCCGCCAGCACTTCCAATTCAGGCAGCGCATGCTTCAAGGCCTTAATCGCATCCATGACTCGCTGACTGTGCCCATGCGCCGAATCCACCGCAATCACGTCCACCTTCTTGCGAATCAATTCTTGTGCCCGTTCCAGAAAGTCACCGCTAGAACCAATCGCCGCCGCCACCCGCAATCGTCCTTGCGTATCTTTGGCGGCATTCGGATATTTCAATTTCTTCTGAATATCTTTCACGGTGATCAGCCCCTTCAGCGCAAACTGATCGTCCACCACCAGCAGCTTCTCCACCCGATGCGTATGCAGAATCCGCCGCGCATCTTCCAGCGTCGTCCCTACCGGGACCGTAACCAGATTCTCTTTGGTCATCACGTCCGAGATCGGCAAGTCATAGCGCGTCTCAAACCGCAGATCCCGGTTCGTCAAAATACCCACCAGCTTGCCGTTCTTAGTAACCGGCACGCCCGAAATTCGGTAGTGGCTCATCAGTTCCAGAGCCTCCGCAATTTTGCGCTCCGGCTCAATCGTCACCGGATCCACAATCATTCCGCTCTCACTGCGCTTCACCCGGTCCACTTCTTCCGCCTGCCGCTCAATCGACATGTTGCGATGTATCACGCCCAGGCCGCCCTGTTGCGCTAACGCTATCGCCATGTGCGATTC
>CAVVLT010000005.1:0-380879 GCA_963749105.1 Bryobacterales bacterium
GTTTGGGTGCAAATCTGCGATGGTTGTGCTTTAGGATTTGAGCGCGGAGGGAATTTCCGAATGACTGCAGCCAAGAAGCTATCTCGCATCGTTCTATTGCTTATGCTCGTCTGCCCGCTTGCGGTGCGTGCGCAGGGATCGCCGCCTCATGTGATTGCGCCGGGCGTGTGGTTCTGACCGGCGACAGCAACGGCTACAGCAATACCGCGATCATCGAGATGAAGGACTATCTGATCGTGGTGGACGCGAACTATCCGGGGCGCGCGCATGAGTTGTTGACGATTACGAAGCAGCTGTCGCCGAAGCCGGTGCGCTATGTGTTCGATACCCACGCGCACGGCGATCACGCGTATGGCAACTCGGTGTGGACGGCGGCGGGCGCGACCACGATGGCGTTCCAGGGCGTGACCGACGAGATGAACCGCTGGGAGCCGACGCGCTGGCTGAATGCGCTGCGCAGCCGCGCCGACCTGCAGGCGACGGGGGAGAAGGATGTGCAGCGGCCGCAGATGTCGATCTCGGGCGACAAGCTGGTGTTGAACGACGGCACGCGCGAGGTCGACTTCCTCTTCTTCGGATGGGGACATACGCCGGGCGATGGCTATGTGTGGCTGCCCAAGGAGCGCATTCTTGCGACCGGCGACGCGGCGGTGAATGGGCCGCGCAACAAGTTGCTGGACGCGTACCTCGCCAACTGGCCGAAGGCGCTGGACAAAGCGATCGCGCTGGGGCCGCTGCATGTGCTGCCGGGGCATGGGGACGCGGGCGGGGCTGAGATTCTGGAAGGGCAGAAGCGCTTCCTGGTCGACCTGTATGCGGCGGTGAAGGCGCAGGCGGACGCAGGCAAGAAGCCGGCGGAGATGCAGATTGTGCTGCCCGCGCCGGACAATGTGTGGTTCCCCATCAACCGTGCCGACCTGAGAGAGCAGGACATCGAGACGGTGTACCTGGAGATCACATCGCACCAGCCGGCCGGGGCGACGCCGCATGAGTGGAAGTGACGGAGAGACAACCAGTCGTGCTCCAGGAAAGGGTCTCTCCTGCGCAAGGTCGAACGGTGGTTGCGGCCTTCATCGCGCTGGCCGTGCTCGCCGGGCCGATCACCACGGTCGCGTTCACGCCGTTCCCTTTTGCGATGCCTTGGTGGACGCCGGCACGGTTCGCGGTGAGCGTCTGCTGGCGGGCGCAGTACTACTCCTGGTCGGTGTCGCGCGAAGGCGGCGAATGCTGGATGCAAGACAGTGGCTGGTGCTGCTTGTGCTTCTGTTCCCGCAGTGGTTGGCGTCGCCTCTCACCGCGCCGGCCCTTCGCTCGTTCCCCTGGCTGCACGAGACGGGGTGGGGCGTAGCCTTTCTGCTTACGCTTGCTGCACCACTGTGGCTGGCGTTGCTTTCGGCGCTGCAAGTTGTCTCCGTGCAAGTGCCGCGGGCGGTGGTTGGCGCGACCATCGCAGGCATCGCCGCTGTCTGCCTCGTCGTTCCCACGGAGGCATACGCCGTTGCGCCGAAGCAGATGCCGGTGCTGGTGCTTCAACTCGTGCTCACCATTCTGACCGTGTTCACATGGACGTATGCGGCGCCACGTCGGCCGGCGCCGGGACGCTTGCAGTGGCAGGATCGTACCTCGTTCTGAGCGCGCTAGGGAATACGGGCCTCTCGCTGTTGTTGGAGCGGAGCGCTTGGCAGCCGCTCGAGTGGCGCGAGATGGCGATGCCGCTGCTGGTCCAGGCTGTCGTGATCGCATGTTCGTGGAGCCTGTGGTTCTGGCTGCTACAGCGAATGACGTTGGCGGCGTTTGGCATGGGCGCGCTGGCGATGTGGACGGCGTCGATGCTGCCGGGATTTGTGTTGTTCGGCTTTATGAGCTGGCGGATCGACGTCGCGCTGGCGATTGCGGTGGCTGCTATTGTGGTGGCGCTGCGGGCACGGGTGGCGGATGAACAGCCGCTGGCACTGGGGCTGGGCGGGCCGTGATTTTATTCCCTGAGGCAGACTCGCTGTTTTGCATTTGCGGTTCGCGGCGGGCGCATTACACTTCAAGTAATGTCTGCTTCGATGTACATCGTGGTCGAGGGCGAAGATCCGGGGTTCGATATCTTCGTCACGGGCGCGCGCTGGCGCGGTACGAGGATGCGCTGGAGCGGGTCGCGCTGCGGCTTGGGGTGAAGCCGCTGATCGAGTTTTTTCGGCGGATGAAAATTCGATGTCGCTGCTGATCGAGGAGGGCGCGGGGAATCCTGAGCTGATAAGGCGCCTGCCCCCGCCGCAGTGGTACGCGCCGGCGGATGGCCTGGCCACGGTGCGGGCGCTGGTCGCGGCGCTCGGGGACGATCCGCAACAGCTGGGTACGGAAGGGCCACAGGTGCTGAACGAGCTGCAAGAGTATGCGCGGGTGCTGGAGAAGACGGAGCGCGCAGGGCTAAGGTGGCATCTGGCAGTGAGCTGGCGCTAGTGCTGCCACAGCAAGAACAAAGGCCGCAGATTCCCTTCGGGGTGACGAACCTAGGGACTCAGTGGCGGGTCTCGCCGGCGGCGGCTTCGACAGGTAGGTCGCCGAGCGAGAGGTTGCGGTGGAAGAAGTCGAAGGCGAGGCCGTAGAGCACGTAGGCGTCTCAATAACCAATCACTAATATGCCTTCCAGCGGAAGTGTGAGGCGGTTGCTGGCGTACAACGTATCGAAGAATCGGAGGACCGCCTCGAAATTCTTGTCGCCTCGATAGTCTTTCCGAATTGCTATGGCCAGGTACTTCACCTCATGCATCATGCACGCCTGAAAGAGGTCCTTCAAGAACTGGTTGTTGGCCACGCCCCTGCCTGCTTCAACCTCTAGCACAAACCCCTCGGTGCGATTGTAGGCGTCGGCGTCGAAGTGTTTCTCAGTCTCACCGCATCTCCCGAATAGGACAGGAACGGGAACCTTTTGATCTCCCCGCTTGCCGGCTTCGACTGCGAAGCCTTGCTCTTCGAGATGTTTGCGGACAGCTTCAAGAACCTTATTGCTGTTGAGGTCAAAAGAGCCGGAGGAAATCGTCTTCGCCTCGTTCTCGAACGCTTGGACAACGGCTTTGGCCAAGGGTGTCGCTTGTCTTGAACGAGGATAATACTGCCATTCGATTGATGGGGTTGCCATTTTTTGGTTCCTCATTCGCTTTGCGTGCTTGCGTTCCACTCAATCGAGATCGCGGGCCGCGAGCACGACTCAATCCTACTCGATGACGATCATATGGATGAATTGTAGCTATGGAGCCGAGAAGGAGGCGGGCGTTAGTCAAGGTTGGCGAAGAGGGGTGGGCAGGTCAACGTGGATTTCGGTGTTGGGGATGGCGAGGCGGTCGGTGGTGAGCTTGAAGAGGCCTTCGCTGGTGTAGCTGTAGGCGACACGGTCCTGCGGGTCGAGCAGCCAGAGGTTGGGGACGCCCATGCGGGCGTAGTCCTCCATGACGCGGGCGGCGCGGGCAGCCGATCTTCCGGAGAAAGAATCTCGACGCAGAGCAGCGGCGGGGTCACGATGACTTGCTCCCTGGGTGCGTCGCGACTGATGAGGCAGACATCGGCGATGCGCACGCGGCGGGGCGCTACGCGGATTCGCTGTTCGACCAGGGAATCGACATTCCAGGCTTTCTCGTTGCTGAAGAACCAGGCTCGTTAAGACGGCCTGCAATCGTGCGTGTTCGCGTTCTCCCAAGTTGCGCTCCTGAATCTCGCCGTCTACGTAATCGCAGTCGGGGTGGTAGCTGGTGCGCAGGTACTCTTCGATGGGGATGAGCGTGGTTGCGGTCGCCATGAGTGCCTCTTGCCTTCAGATGCTCCGGCAGGATCGCGGAACAAGCAAAAGCCAATGCGGGGATTCTTCCCCATTCGCTACGCTCAGGGTCAGAATGCAACTTAAGGAATACCAGGGGTTTTCACTGTGTTCAGGATGACGGCTCCGGGGAGGACAGAGCTACTTTTTGCCGAAGACGTCGCCCATGCGGCGAATCTGGGCGCCGACGTTGCGGAGTTTTTCCTCGAAGTGCTCGTAGCCGCGGTCGAGGTGGTAGACGCGGTCGAGGATGGTTTCCCCATCCGCGACTAAAGCAGCAGGACGAGCGAGCCGGAGGCGCGCAGGTCCGAGCACATGACGGCGGCCGACTCCAGCTTGCTGGGGCCGCGGACGGTGGCGGTGCGGCCCTGCACGGTGATGTTGGCGCCCATGCGGTTGAGCTCCTGCACGTGCATGAAGCGGTTCTCGAAAATGTTTTCAGTGACGGTGGTGGCGCCGTTGGCCTGGGTGGCGAGGGCCATGAACTGGGCCTGCATGTCGGTGGGGAAGCCAGGGTACTCCTCGGTGGAGATGTTGGCGGCCTTGAGGGTGCCGCCGCTGCGCACGCGGACGTTCTCCTTGCCCAGCTCGATGCGGACGCCGCACTCTTCGAGCTTGGCGATGAGCGCGCCGAGGTGCCTGGGGTCGCAGCAGTCGACGTTGAGGTCGCCGCCAGTGATGGCGCCGGCGAGCAGGAAGGTGCCCGCCTCGATGCGGTCGGGGTAATGCGGTGGCGCGCGCCGTGCAGCTTGGCGACGCCTTTGACCTTGATGGTAGCGGTGCCGGCGCCCTGAATCTTCGCGCCCATGGCGGTGAGCAGGGCGGCGAGATCGGAGACTTCGGGTTCGCGGGCGCAGTTCTCGAAGATGGTTTCGCCGTGGGCGAGAGTCGCGGCCATCAGCAGGTTTTCGGTGCCGGTAACGGTGATCTTGTCGAAGACGATGTGCGCGCCCTTGAGCTGGCCGGCGCCGTTGTTAGGGCTGCGCGCTTCGAGGTAGCCGTGGTCCTGGGTGATGGTGGCGCCCATGGCTTCGAGACCCTTGATGTGCAGGTCGATGGGACGGCCGCCGATGGCGCAGCCGCCGGGCATAGCCACGCGGGCGATGCCGGTGCGGGCGATGAGCGGGCCAAGCACGAGGGAGCTGGCGCGCATGGTTTTGACGATCTCGTACTTGGCGACGGGGTCGGAGAGGAGGCGCACTTGATGCGGGTGCGGTGCTGGGCCCGGCCGTAGCCGAGTTCGACCTCGGCGCCCATGGAGGTGAGCAGCTTGCGCTCGGTCTCGATGTCGCGGACCTGGGGAATGTTTTCGAGGACGACTTCGTCTTCGGTGAGGATGGCGGCAGCCATGCAGGGGAGAGCGGAGTTCTTGGCGCCGGAGACTTTGATGGTGCCGAGGAGGGGATTGCCTCCGCGAACGACAAACTTGTCCATCTGGTTAGTTTACGAGGATGCGGCGGGAAGGTGGGGGCGTTCACGCGCCCATTTGGCGCTTCGCCGAGGGCTTCAGGGCTATTTGCTTGCAGCGGCTTCAGTTCCGAATTTCCGATGAACTTTTGCAGCGACTCCAGGTCGGCATCATTCCCGATGGCGACGGCGAGCCGGACCGCCTTGACACCCCAGGGCTGCGACATGATCGCCGCAATTCCGCTCTCGTAGTCGTCTGAAGGTTGTCCGTCGGAGATCAGAACCAGGACAGGGGGCAAGGAACGCTCGGGCATTGGCGGCATCCTAAGTTCGTCAGCGACCATCCGCAATGCGTGCCCGAGGTCAGTCACACCGTCCGCCTGCAGGTCGCTCCAACAGAAGTCCGCTACCGGGGTTGCCTGCGCCACGTGCCACTGAGCGCCGCTAGAAAACTTAATCGACCTCACGAGAACCTGTGCATTCGGGTTCTCATCGGCCACTGCCCGCATTTGAGGGATGGCCTCGCGCACGGCGACGTTTAGAGACTGCATCTTTCCATCGACTGCCATTGAGCCAGAGCAATCGACGATCCAAATAAAATGTAGTGGACGCGTCGCTAATTCTCCACCTGGGCGTTTTAGCATTTGTGTTCCTTCCGAACTTCTTTGTCTGCCAGCGTCGGTCTTACCTGAGCCGGTCGATATGCTCATCGACTTTAAAACGCTTGCACTTTATGCCTAAGCTCCAGTGTTTTGAAGAGGGCAGTCCCACGCAATGGAATAGGGTGTACCCGGTGATAGCAAGTTCAAGGAGACTACGTCGTGACCGAGAACTGAAAGTCGTGGAGGCGCCTGAACGGTCCGAAGACTGTTCCGGCTGAGAGCCGGCTTAATTAATGCTCGGTGGGCGCTGTGATCTTTAATCCTCGTCGTCTTCTTCCCGTTCTTGATTCGATATAGGCATTGATCGCTGGCTCGTCCGCGGTAGCACAGAAATATCTGCGCGCCGAGATGTGGTCCCCAAAGAGCGCTTCCTTAGTCACGGAAACTCCGCCTGCAGATGCCGCGATGATTGGCCTTTGACGTATTGCACCAACCTTAGCCGGTGCCAGAAGGGACAGCGGGAATACGAAACTCAAGAGGTTGCGCCGACGGACAATTAGCGGATCAAAACGATTACAAGGAGGCGTCGTAACCGGTTGCCTCTGCTAAGGCGCCGACCAGCCCCGCGCCTTGTAGACCTCCTTGCCGTTGATGAGACGGGTCATGAGCCACACTAGGAGTACTGCAAGACCCAATCCCCAAACCCTGTCGATGTTCTTCCGTTTGGAGTCCGCCGCGACTCCAAGCTCATTGAACAGGTCTGCTATCCAGGCGAGTCCAAAAGTAAGCTTGAAAATCGTCACCGTAGCTCCCACAAGCAAGTTACGGTTGAAATAGACGGCGTTCCGTGCTGTCCACAACCCCATCGCAGCTGCGACCAGCCACATCGGCGCCCACCAGACCGCCACAAAGCAGGCGGATATACACCCGAAGGCGACCAGTGCATCCTTAGTGTCATAAAAGAGGACAACACGGTTACGAAATCCTTGGACAAAACCGTAGATCCACGCCGCAGCAACTAAGGTTAGAACGCCACCCGGTGCCGTCAGATAGGCGACGGTCAGAGCGGCTGCTATAACAAGGCATTGACCGACATTGCCATTTGCAGTAAGCCTCTGAAGTAAGTGCCGAGCTGCGGGCGTAGGGGCACCTCGAACAGGGCCGGGTTTGACTCCGGTGATACCGGAAGCTCCGCAACTTCCACAGTAAGCCGATACGAGTTTGTATTTACATCCGCAGACCGGACAAAAATTCATGGAATTTTATTTTTCTGGCGATAGAATTCGGCACGGTTGCGGCCCGGCTGAGCCAGATTCCGTTTTGCCTGACAAATACTTATCGGCAACTACACTACCTCCTGTAATCCACAGATTCAGGTTAATGAATTCACGACCGTAATTTGCTCAGGCTTCATGATTTTCGCAGCCGAGCCACCATTTTTAGTCCCGTCTTAGCAAAGGTGGTAAAGGTTACTGAGGCTCAGTTTAGTGGCAGGCGTCGAAAAAGAGCTTGAAATTCAGGGACTTGGTGTGCGATTATGGATGTGGTGACCAGCAAGGATCGGTCGCCAGATTCGACATCAGGAGTGCTTCAGCCAATTAGCTGAAGCTGCCAACCGAGTGAGAACTACGGTGGCTGCCCTATCCCAGGGCGATGTGGGCCGAAAGGCCAAACAACTCACTCCTGTTGCGTAGACCTTCGAAATGGAGAAGAACTATGCATCAACAACTACACGAACCTGATTCATCCAGACAGATAGAGACCATAGTGGACGGCCAAACCGTTCGCGGGACCGTACTTCTCACCGGATCAAGCAGGATCAGGGTGACCCTCGACTGGCCCTCCACGATTCTTTCGGCCGGAAAGAGCATGTCGTTTTTCTCACGCGTTCCGCCAGGAGAGCCGCATTACCTCGGCAAATACGGCGAGACCCTCGCCATGGATCTTCTGCTCTCGCTCTACGAAGAGTATAAAAAAAGGCGACCGGAGGCGCCAGTTCGCGGGCGCGAGATTCAAGGAATTTGGTAGTGTCCGCTATCTGGCGATCAATCCCGGTTATCCAGGGCGCGATGTGAAGATACGCGAGAAGGCGGACTTAGACGCGACGGTTCACGTCCAACTCGAGAGCGACGGGTTGTGCCGGCAGGCGCGTTTCTTTGATTCCGGCACGGATCAACCGTTTCTGGCGGAATCGGCGGTTTCCGAGCAAGGCATTCAGGTGTACATTGACGAAGTAAAGGCCGACCTCAGATTCAGCCGGCATCTGGAGACTGTACGGCTAAAACAGCTGCCTCGCATGGTCGGGAACAGTGCGGTATTGAAGACTTACCAGGTCAATCCCTATCAGGCAGATTTCCTGAACGATTTTGGCAGGTCCCAGCGCACAGGCTACATGCCGCTCAGCGCTACCGAAATCGATGAGCTGATCCAGCTCGGATATCTGATCAGAGATCGCGTATGGGTGTCGACTGAGAGGGTTGACCTCGAGGCCGCGCTCACTCGCACTCGAAACGCTATGGAGAACTTCGAGGCTCGGGGAAAAGAGCACCAGGCGGCCGAATGCCGGGCCAAAGTGCGCAAGCTGGAACTCCGAATCGACGCTAAGACGTTGAGCCTCACCCCGGCGGGTAAAGCGGCGGTCTACGAACTCCCCTATCAAGTGGAGTTGATTAGACACGTCTTCTGAGACAGCCATCAATGTATCTGAAGGCAACTTAGCCTTTTTTTGGATGGCGGTGCAGCCACTGGCGCTGCTCCGCCGTCTCGGGGACGGGGAGCCCTCGCGCGCTGCTCAAGATCCGAAGCGCCTCCTCAAGGGGCAACCCGCTATCGATAAGTAAACAAACGGCGATTAGTCCACTGCGGCCGATGCCCTGCCTACAGTGGATGAGGACATTCTTGCCGCTACTCAGGTCGCCTTTTAGCGCATCGGTCACCGCGAGCATTTGCGGCCCGTGATGCCGGAACTTCACGCCGCACTTCGACCTCGTGGGCATGGTACGCGACAAAACTCCAGGAGGCCGGCTCCCTCGGCATCGAACACTTTGGCTGCAACAGGTGACGAACCGGGGCCGGTTTGATACGAGAGGACGGACAGCGTAGGAGAGTGTTAGCGGCAAACCAAAATGCCCGCAGCTTTGGGAGTTGGGCGGGCAGAAAAATCGCCCAAATCGGTTTCTCCTAAAGGTGGCCGGTCGATGCCGTGTTGCCGATGTATCTCGCCGGTCTTTGCGCTCGCTTTGCTTCAAGATCCCATATTTTACTTTTCGCAAAACCTGCTCTTCTTCACCGTTCAGTCTTCGTTCCGCGATCTTTATCGCTTCGGAAAAATCCAGCTTAAAGTGGCTCAGTTCCGACGGGCAAGGTCAGACGAACAGGACCACCCATGGCGCCTTTTAATAGGTCCATGATTTCAAAACAGACAAGTGTCTGACGTCGGTCAATGTATTCGCGAAGAAAGTGCAATTGCCAAGGAAGATAATCGCAAAGCAGGAACGAACAGAGGTGCGTAATCACTTCAAGCCCGTATACGACTTCCTTTGCTTGCCTGGCGCTTAGCCGATGGCTTCCGCTTGCATCAGGAGTGTCGAAGGGCGGCAGGAACAGCCACTCAAAATCTGTTACTTCAGCAGCCATTGTGACGTTCGAAGGTTCGAGCGTATCATTAACGGCACCGGAATCGTGAAATGCGGCGATAGTGCGGGCAAGCTGGTTCGAAAATTCTCTGAGATAGAAGGCTTCACTCCACCCTCTGACGCGGCACGCCTGCAACACTGCATTACGACGTTCGGCATCAGAATAGAATGCAAGATCTGCAACCCGGATGGGACTTAAGCAACTGGTATAAAGGAGTGCAGGCTGATCTCCTGCGTTGTTGTATTCCGTTTGGGCCGGTCTGGCTTCCGTCCTGAGATTGATTTCTTCAGTTCCCATAACAGCGTAGCCTAGGACAGAAGTAAACGCGCCGGCAGGAAAGATTTCGTCGATCAGGCTAGAAACATCGACTTCTCGACGCGCTGCGCTTTCAGGAAAGAGACCGAATGTCATCTCCTCTTTCGGTGACCGCCAAAATCGCATCGGACCCCAAGTCCAACCACAACCCTTAATTTGCACAAAACTGCAATCGGGAAGCTGTCGAGTCGCAGAGCGACCGTGAAGCGGAGTGAGTACTCGGGGTTCTTCATCCATCTTTTGAGTTCGGTGTTCGGAGCGAATCCAGCCCCCAACATCTGATAAAAGGTAAACCACACTTGCGCTGGCTCTTTGTACTTATCCTGACCTCTTCAAACGAAGGCCCGAAGAGCTCAACTTCACCGAACCACGGTTTCATTGTCATCGTCTAAATGTTGCCAGTTATGCGCATTGATACGCTCAACTTAGTTAGTACGAGATGCCACGAGTTGGGAAATTGCTTGTCAACAGGCCAGGGCCCAGCCCGTTGACAGGGGTGATTGTCGGAGCTATTCGTTTCGATAGTTTATCCCGCACGCGTTTTGACCGGCTTTCCCGCAACCTGCTCGAGTAGCCGCTGATACTTTTACTTTTTTAGAGATGCACAAATTTCTCACCTCCTTTCTCTTCGGTGAATGGTGGTTTAGCTTCCTCGGCGTTAACTAAGCCGCGCAGATGCTCCGCTAAATTATCCACATCGTGTAATAGAGCGGCCGTTTCCCTTGATCCGGACCACAGCTCTAAGCCTTTGGTTCTTGGAACAAAGTTTACAAAGTTACTGTCCGCTTGAGACCCGTTCGCGGTACTTATGGCAACCAGGCCTGCGGAATCTGCGAATACTGAAGTAGTTGAAGGACATGTGGTAGCCAGAGCGAGCAAAGCGTCAGTGGAAACACCGTTAGACCTCCAAAAGGCGGCTAACATCCGAACGCCCGCGTGGAAACAATTCTGAGAGGCCGGCCTATTAGCATCTCCGTGCTCCAGGAAGGCCGAGCCTGCACATTTAGAGCACCAAGCACAGCGATCATGCCTGCCACATTCGGTGTATTTTGAACGAACCTGCATTTGCCACCGGGCGATCTCCGTTTTTTCATCAGGCGGCCGCTGCGTCCTTCTTGATCCAATTGGTGTTCGCGCCCAGACATCTTCTATGGATTGGCGGCGGAAGTCTAAATCTCTGGCAGGCAGACTGCTGCAAGACGATACAAGCCCCTCAGGGTCGATATAGAGAATTCCACTGCCAGCACCACACGCCGTCTCAGATAAATTAGGCGGCTCGCGCTCAAAGCCTTCAAGAGCTGTTCCTATAAAAAGTGGAGAACCCGGCGTAAGCGCCATCTGGAACAACGTCACCGGGCTAGAAACTCCAAGCTTTTGGACGATTGGCGAAAAATCAGCGCCATCGCTGAGATTCATATCTATTTCTGGTCCCGCGCCAAGTGATTCGGCCAGAGTAACAACAGCTTCGTAACCGTTCACCGTATCTCGCATCAAAGGGCATTTGATGTAGAGTTTAATATTTCTGCTCCTGATGGTGATTGGCGACAATGAAAACGCCCGGCCAACGACAATTAAAAATACCGACGACGACAACTACAATCCACGACCATCAAGGTCGCGCCGCCAGGCGCATCAACGATGGTCACCGACATACAAGTCAGGAGATTGAGAAAGTTGTCAAAGACAGAAAAAACAAGAGAAGTCGCGGCCGCTAAGGCCGGGATGGATGCAAAGACGGCCAGGCGTTACCTGGCGGATGAACGACTGCCAAGCGAAACGAAAGTGGAGCGGACATGGCGGACGCGGAAAGATCCGTTTGAGGGCGAGTGGGAGAAGATCCGGGAACGGATAGAAGTCAACCCCGGACTCGAAGCCAAGACGCTCTTCGAAGCGCTGCAGCGTGAGCAGCCGGGAAAGTTTGCAGATACGCAATTGCGGACGCTGCAACGGCGCATCAAGCAGTGGCGCGCAATAGAAGGTCCGGGCCGGGAAGTCTTCTTTGTACAGAAGCATCTGCCGGGACGGCTGTGCCAATCCGATTTCACGCACATGAAAGAGGTGGGCGTGACCATTGCGGGGCAAGCCTTTCCGCACATGGTTTACCACTTCGTCTTGACGTACTCGAACTGGGAAGACATAACGCTGTGCTACTCGGAGAGCTTCGAAAGCCTGAGCGAGGGATTGCAAGAGGCGCTCTGGCGATTGGGCGGTGTGCCGCAGCAACATCGAACCGATCGGCTCTCTACCGCAGTGAACAACATGACGGACACGAAGGAGTTCACCACGCGGTATGAAGCTTTATTGCGCCACTACAGAATGGAGGGGCAGAAGATTCAAACGGGCAAAGCCAATGAGAACGGCGATGTCGAGCAACGACACTATCGTTGGAAACGCGCCGTAGCGCAATCCCTGCTGTTGCGCGGCCATAGTGATTTTCAGACGGTCGGCGAATACACTGACTTTCTGCGCCGGCTCGTTATGCAGTTGAATGCGGGACGCCGCGAGCCGCTGGCCATCGAGATGCAACAGTTGCGAGCGTTGCCCGATCAACGCTTAGACAGTGTGAAACGCCTGAAGGTACGCGTGGATTCCGGCAGCTTGGTCTACGTGGACCGCAACGCTTATTCAGTCAACAGCCGTTTGATTGGCGAACAGGTGGAGGCGCGGCTCAGCATCGACACCGTGGAGATCTGGTACGCCAATCGCAAAGTGGAACAGCTGCCGCGACTGCGTGGCCGGGGCAAGCACCGCATCGATTATCGCCACATCATCGACTGGTTGGTGCGTAAACCGGGAGCCTTTGAGAACTATCGTTATCGGGAAGAATTATTTCCTACGAGTCGCTTTCGTATGGCCTGGGACGCGCTGCGGGAGACCGCACCAAGCCGAGCCAATCGGCGTTATCTGGAGATCCTCCATCTGGCAGCCACCGAAGGCGAGGCGCGCGTGGATGACGCGCTGCGAGGCTTGCTGGAAGCAGGCGAGATCGCCGAAGGAAAGCTGACGGCTGATTCGATCCGCGCGGTGTTGGCGACGCAAACGGTAGAGCCGCCCACTAGCATTCTGGTTGCTGATGTCGCATTGAGCAGTTTCGATGAGTTACTCAACAGCACAGACCTGGGGGTGATGCAATGAGCGATAACCGCGACATCAAACATGAACTCACCGAATCACTCCGCGAATTACAACTGCCCGTGATTCGTCGCTGCTTCGAAGAGAAAGCAAGGCAAGCCGAGCGTGAGTCACTGAGCTACGAACAATATCTGCATGATCTGACGGCCCATGAATGCCTGGAGCGTCGCAACAATCGTATCCAGCGATTGCTGCGAGCGTCGAAGTTGCCGTTGGAGAAGACGTGGGAGAACTTCGACATGAAACGATTGCCGGTCAAGGCTGCGCGGCAAGTAAAAGTTTTGCTCGATGGTTCATTCCTGGACCGGCGAGAGAACGTGCTTGCCTTCGGTAATCCCGGCAGTGGCAAAACTCATCTATTGTCGGGCCTCGGACAGGAACTGATTCGCCAAGGGCGGCGGGTGGCATTCACCACTTGTGCGCGCTTAGTGCAAGACTTGCTGCGCGCCAAACAGGATCTCAACCTCAGTCGCGCGATCAAGAAGCTGGCCTTCTTCGAAGCGCTTGTCATCGACGACATCGGCTATGTGCAGCAGAGCCGTGAGGAGATGGAGGTGTTGTTCACGTTGTTGGCGGAACGCTACGAACGCGGCAGCGTGATGCTTACCTCGAATCTTCCCTTCTCGAAATGGGAAGCTATCTTCAAAGACCCGATGACCACTGCTTCGGCGATAGATCGGCTGGTTCATCACAGTGTGATTCTGGAACTCAACATCCCCAGCTATCGACTCGAACAAGCGAAGAAGACAAAGTCGGACAGCACAGAATGATTGCCTCTGGCTAAGGAAACGGACTTCTCTCAATCTGGAGGCTCTGCCTCCAGACCTCCGGGATTTACTGCTTCCTGCCAAACCAGGCTTCAACGCCAGAACCAACTACAATGCTAAACCAAAGGGGCGGACTTACCGCCCCTTTTCTGGTCTTGGCCCCGGAGTCAACGCTCAGGTTGCATCCCTGCAGTGGTCGCGGTAGGGATGCCAGTTACCCAGCACCCACCGCACAGATCCCCACGTGCGAATTGCCCGCATGAGGCTCCTACCTTGGATGAATAGCGTCGAACCGCTCGCGTGGGAAGGGATGTAGTACGCGCTGGACCGGAATCCAGCGCTGAGCAAGAGGTCGGAATCGATCCCAGGTCATACGGCTCTTCTGGCTGCGACGCCGTAGCGCCAACCGCCAGTAGCGTTCCACCTGCTCTCGAAACTTTCCCATGCTGCGCCCGTTACCAGGAACCGCATGGTAGTTGAAGTAGCCTTGAACGACCGAACGGGGCCACTTGCCAGTCTGCTCAACCGGATCATGCTTGCGGGCGAGAAGTAGCTGCTTAATCTGCTGCAACTTTGCTCGCATCCGCTTGCGCGCCGTCTTTCGCAAAACCATAAAGTGCCCTTTCTTACTCGGTTTCCCGCACAAGTGCGTGAAACCGAGAAAATCGAACGTCTCAGGTTTCCTTTCTCCACGTTGCTTCCGATGTCGTGCCGCATGCCGCCCAAATTCAATCAGGCGTGTCTTGTCCGGGTGTAGTTCGAGTCCGAACTTCCGCATTCGCTCTCCCAGGTCTCTGAGAAACCTCTCTGCTTCTTCTCGGTGCTCGAATCCCATGACGGTATCGTCCACGTAGCGAACCACGATGATGTGCCCGCTTGCGCACTTCTTCCGCCAGACTTCCACCCACAGGTCGAACACATAGTGCAGGTAGATGTTGGCCAACAGGGACGAAATCACTGCCCCTTGCGGCGTACCTACCTTCGTCTCCGACCAGATGCCGTCTTCGGACACTCCTGCTTTCAGCCACTTCTGGATCAGCCGGAGCATCCGTCGGTCGGCAATACGGTGTTGGAGAAACCGCAGCATCCACTCATGGTCCACATTGTCGTAGAACCCGCGAATGTCTGCGTCCAACACCCAGTTCACTTGCTTTCGCTCGATCCCGACCGTCAACGCATCCAGCGCTTGATGCTGGCTGCGTCCGGGCCGAGATCCATACGAGAAGCCCAAAAAGTCCACCTCATATATTTGGTTGAAGATAGACACCACCGCCTGTTGGACGACCTTGTCCTCCAGTGCTGCGACCCCCAACGGCCGTTGTCGACCGTCGGCTTTTGGGATATATGTTCTCCTCGATGGTTGCGCTCGATAAGCGCCACGATGCACCCGGTTGTGGAGATCTTTGATTCGATCTTCCAGCCCGGTTTCATACTCCGCCCACCTCATACCGTCTACCCCAGGTGCAGCCTGACGCTTTAACGCATAGAAGCTGTCCCGCAAGAGTCCGATCGTCAGATGGTGGAATAGGGCAGTGAACTTCTCCTTCTTCCTCGCTTTTGCAGTTCGTCGCACACCCGTCAACCCCTGTGACACACGTTTCCCGCTCTGTGTCGGGGATGTGTTGGATTGATGAGTGTTCTCCTTGGTCAACGGCCTTCCCTCCCCGACCTCCGCCGAAGGGTGCCCCTCTTTGTTCGATCGGTTCACAGGTACTTCGCCGCTGTCCGACTCCTCAGAAACGTGCATGTGAGCCTTACGGCTTGTGGCCTTCGCCCACCGGCCTGCCGCTTGGTTAGCCGCAGGCGTCTCCGAGGTCTCCCGGTTCTCGTGCATGAAGTTTTCAGCCGTGCTGGGGTCTACGACTACGCAGGGTCGATGGTGGGCCTCGCGTTAGCGCCCCCTTCGTGTTGCCTTCCGCTATAAGGACGACGTCGGCACCCTGATTACGGATTTTCGAAGCTCAATACCCAGCCCGCCTGTGCCCCTGTTTACGCTTCAACTGCCACCTCGCGGTGACCGCCGCAAAACTCGGGGTCAGGATGGTTCGCTACTCCTTTCCTGTGCCGCTCTTTCATCGGCGACTTCATGCCGGTTTAGCCCGGCGCACCCTTATCCTCTGCTCCGGTCATCACCACTCTAAACAATCCGTGCTAATTTGCAAAGGTTGTAGTTGTCGTCGGTCGGTAAGAATAGTTGTCGCTGATGGGTAAAAGTAGTTGTCGCCGGACACAAGGGAAAGCGCGCGGCCGCCGATGGAAGATCCAAAGATTTTGCAGACGCTGTCTGCAAAATCCCGCTCGTTGGCCAAGCCAGAGAGAAAGCTCGCATTTGCATCAGGTTGCGCCACCCAAAGCCTCTCCCGAAGCGAGGCGCAAGGTCGGCCGCCAAGCGCCGGATCAACTCCTCTCCGTACTCTGCCCGCTTCTCGCCACGCTGCTCAAACGCGATGATGCGCCGCCCAATTTCCCAATATGTGGCGGTCATTAGCACGTTGACACTTCGGGCCGAGGAAGTCCGCGCGGCATCGAGTAGTTCCACAATCTCCGCACGAATCCCGTTGTAGCTTTCGACAAAAGCAGCGCCATGCGTCATTGTGGAACCTTATTGATCGTAATGCACCGATCTTCGAGCCCAGCAGTTGGAGTGGCCTCAACAGCACACCGATTTAGCATAAAGGCAGTTGTTGGCCTATGGATACTGATTTGGCTTCTGACCGAACGCTATACCCGGCGGTTGTAGGCGGCCAGCAGACTAATTTCGAATCCCGGTTCGCCTATGCCAAAAATCGAAGAATTGCGGAAGGTGGGGTAGTAGCCACATCAAACAAACCCCCCCCCGTTAGCGCTTACACACCTCTGCAAGTATTGATTCTATATAAAGCAGATCCACCAACGCGAACCAAATTTGCTGGGCAGTTTCAAGAGGGCAAGCCGGCTAATCCACTAATTTAGCCCACAGAATCACGGACTTAGGCCGGCATAAATCTTCGGCCAAAACCTTAACGGAGGTTTTCGTTTGGATGTGCGTGGTACCCCGTTTTCATGGTGTGATCCATTGACAGGCGCCCGGCCATGGGTCAAAAAGGCTAGGCTAAGATTTGAGATTCGGCGCAACGCCGCAGAGCCGCCTGGAGGCAGTGAAGTCTATGAATCTAGCTCAGCTTATGTCGATTGTTGTCGGTTCGCAGGAGAAGGATTGGAACCACATTGTTTGTTGGGGCAGTGACAGCGGGCCTTCTTATCGTGACCATTTTAAGTTCTGGGAACTCCGCAATGGCCAACCGAATATCTTGCACGTCGAGTCCCATTCGGACATAGCCGTATATCTTCATGATGTATCCATCACGCTTGCATTCGGCCTCAAGTGGATCGATGATTTCAAGGAAGCATGGACGGAGAAATTTCCAGACCCCCATGCAAGCGGCTCCTATGCGGATGTTTTCTATCATGGCGCGCTTGTTTTTCGAACGGAATATGTGACCGTCGATGGTGGTCGCACAAAGTTGCCCCTGCCGCCCCGCAGGGACAGGTTCGATGTCCCAAAGGCCTACGCGCAGTTCATCCGGTTGCTTGATAGCTTTGGCAAGGCATCCAGCTTTGATACCGATTTCCGTCGGGTCGGTATGAGCGTGTCCGATACACCGTGGCCTGATTTTGCGCAAACGCCGACCGAGGAAGATGAAGGGCCACGCGGTCTTATTCAGTAGGACCGGGCCGGAACGAGTTTCAGAGCCGCTTTGCTGGTGAGATCGGCATCCGATGCCATCACGGTCGACGCGCCGGCACCATCAGCCTTTCCGTGGCGGCGCGAACCGCACCGCTGTAGTCAGGAAACATTGTTGCGCCGGTCATTCCATAGAGAGAACAGAGCTTTAGCGCGGCAAAAGCTTCTGTCAGCGGCAACGTCACTTTCAGCAATGGAAATGGAGGCGGGAGGGGCAAACTTTCCATGTACACATTCAATGCCGTTTCACCGCGAAACGGTGCGCCTCGGGTGGACGGGTCCTGCTCCAGCAGGGTAAACAGGCCCGCTTGCGCGGCAAGATTGATGTTGTTGCTGCCCGGAACTCTTATCACTTTGAGTTTTGGAAAGTTCCCTTTCAATTCGATATTGAGAACCCAAACGGCCAGACGCTCAGGCGGAGTTTTGTCACCCAGCTTGGTGATGGCATCCGAGATCGCGAAATATGCTGCGACGTAGGACCGTGTTGACCAATCAAGCAGGCGTGTTGGGAGGCGATAATGCTGCCCCAACGCAAGCAGGGCGTACATCTCCGGGGGCGGCCACGCAGAAGTCGTTGCGAAGGATCGGCCCGGCCCGGCTGGAGCGTTTTGATTCAGAAATTGTTCGCGGAAGGCCGGTGAATCGTTTGGGATCAGGAGGCCGGTAGAGTCGCAGTATTTAACAAACTGGTCAACATGCGCCCATTCTCTGAACACCTGAAGATCCGACGACGTGGCAACGTCTTTGCGCAGAATGTTGGGTGTCAGGTTCCATTCGTGATCCGCCTGGCCCCGATACAAAAGCTTACAGGGCGCAGGAAAAAGAAGCTTTTCCGGTGAGAGCAAATCCCAAAAGTCTTTTGCGGTGTCGGCATGTTTGATCTCGATAGTTCCAGCGGCCATAATTCACACAAAACGACCTTTCATTTTACGATGCAACAAATTCCTGTCAGAACGTTTGGCCATGCCCTCATCGTTGCTTTCTATAAAATCACGACATGACGGCGGAAACCCTGCTTGAAAAACTCCAGCACTATGAATCTGCGTTGCAGGAAATAACCATATGGATCAACCGGCAATGCGTTTTTTCCACTTTAGAGGGCAGATTCGTGATCTAGATTACACAAACGGTCCTTATGGCAACTTTCTGCCCCATTGCTCCCCTGTCCAACAGCCACATTGCGGGTGGTCGAACTGCTAGCGACGGCGATTCACTCATTGCCCTTTATCATCAAAATTCCTAGACCCAGGGTATCCGCAGGCATTCCAAATCATGTCAAACATCGGCTTAAGAATTGTCGGGGCTGGTGTGGCAAGATCTTTTTTTTCAGAGTGGCATTTTGTGCGAAGCGCCCTCGCGGGCGGCGCGCCGGCGTTTGTCGTAAATCTGAGTGGTCGTTACGTGCCGGTGGCCGAGCAGCTCTTTGACCTCCATAATATCGACGCCGGAATCGAGCAAGAGCGTGGCCGCCGTGGCGCGCAGCGAGTGCGGCGTGTACACACATTCCATCACCTTGTTTCCGTCCGGCAATTCCCGCTCACGGAGCGCATTGGGCAGGCTGCTCAAATATTCCTTCAGAATCGTCCACATGGTCCGTGGCTCCATCGCGGTCGACGCCAATTCCTCGGTGTGGGAATGCCGGCGCGGCCTGAAGAGGGGACCGCTCGTGAGTTCGGCGCGCTGCAGGTACTCGTGAATCGCCTGCGCTGCAGCGTAGTGCAGGCCAATGGTGCGGCGCTTGTCGCCTTTTTCGCGCAAGCGCAGGGTGGCCTCTTCGCCGTCTTGCCGAAAGTCTTCGACGAGGAGAGAGCAGCCGGTGGCCAGGCGGATGCCGGTATAGAGGTAGAGTTTTACAATTGCGCGGTCGCGATGCGCCAATATCGAATCGCCCGCAGACACGTTCAGCAGTTGCCGGGCGCGGGCCGCCGGCAACGACAGCGTTTCTTCGCGCGGATCGGACGACTCGCGCGCGATGAATTGCGAATGCGCCGGGTTGGAACCAGGATCGGCAGGCGCAGCTCGGCCGCCGACAGAGCCAGGTACTTGTAAGGAGGACAGTGCCGAAACCCGGTGATTGATGGTTTTGGGCGCGGCGCCGATGGCGGCCAGGACGTCGCGATACGTCTGCACGTCAGCCACGGAGATAGTCAGCAGCGCGTGCGCCTCTTGCGGCCAAAGAATTCCGCCGGCGTGCTGACGATTCAATCTGGTGAACCAAAATGTTTCGGCTCCAGCCGCGTTCGATGGTGGCCTATGTCCGAATCGTTCTTACGGTTCAAGATCATAGTATGTCTCGTCCCCGACCGTCGATGACATATAGTCGCCATATGCGTCGCTAAACTGATCACTTAGGTCGCTTCCCACCTCATAAGCCAAAACCCCACCACCGAGGATTCCAGCCGCGACCTCGGCACCTGCTGCCGTAAGCGCAAGTCCCGATGCATCCAATAACAAATTGCCCCAGCTGTCGGTCGCGAGGTCTTTCATGCTACTGTAGCTGCCACCGGCATAACCAAATGCGGGGAAAGCCAATAAGGGGTCCACAATAAGTCCGGCAAAATACAACGACGTGTCGATCAATGAAGAGTAGGTGGGATTTTCTGTGTACCACCATGATCCTAGGTTTTGGTTCCCAGTGTTCTGATCAGGTGCCAACCCCAGAGTATCCGTATATCGCACGGGATTGGAAAGCGCATAGACGTACCTATTGCGGCTCATAGGCACGTCGATTGAACCAGCCAGTGGATCTCTTGAGATGAATCGCCCTACTGTTGGGTCGTAGTATCGCGCCCTCAGATAGTACAATCCCGTCTGAGGATCTAACGCCTCGGACGCAAACTTAAATTTGTCCTTCGTACCCAACGGGTCGAGGGGATTCAATACTCTGCCCCAAGGATCGTAGGTATAGCTTGCCCTCAGCTTGCCCGTCGCGTCCGTAACATTGGCAGTGCTGCCGACGCCATCGGCTTGATAGAACTGCTCTAGTGTTCCGCTGCTACCCGACAATAACGTCAAGCCGTACTGAAAATCCATATTGCCGTCCGGACCGCTCTCGTTGAGCACGACCGGATTACGCCGGGCCAGATCCAAAGCGTATTGATAGTAGGATCCGCCAACTTGTTGTGAAATCCGGTTGCCGTCACCATCGTACAGATATTGCGCGGCTACGCCACCACCAGAAACGGAACCCAGCCGGTTCAGCGCGTCAAAAGTGAAGCTCAAGGTCGTGCCGCCGACTGTTTTTGTCAGGAGGTTTCCGTTACCGTCATAAGTAAACGACGTTGTTCCCGCATTCAGCATACGATCCGCCGCATCGTACGAATAACTCGTACTCCCAGCCGCGCTGGTCATCGAGATACGATTGCCAACGGCATCGTAATCGTAGTAGGTGACCTGCCCGGAGGGGGCAACCCATGAGCTGAGGCGATTAAGGCCATCATACCGGTAGCGCGTGACCCCGCCGGTTAAATCGACGATTTGAGTACGATTTCCAGATGCATCCAGGGTATAGGCAAATGATGTCAAGGTTTTAAGTCCTGACCCGTTAACTACACCAATCAAGCGGTTCGAACTGTCATAAGAAAACGTTGACCACGCACCGTTACCCATCGTCACCGCGATTCGGTTTCCGGCAGAATCGTAGTCGTAGGTCGTGTTTCGGCCCGCCCAATCCGTCACACCTGAGAGGCGCCCGCTAAAATCATAATTGTATGTCACGGCCCGCCCGCTCGGATAGGTAAGCGTTTTCCGCCGACCGACTGCATCGTAGGCGTATTTGACTGTGTTTCCGCCTGGACAGTTGATGACTGTGATTCGCTTTAAAGAGTCGTAGTTGTAAGTCGTCGTCCCATGCGAATCAGTCATCGACAAACGGTTGCCGTTAACGTCATATGAGTAGCTAATCACATTGCCGTCGGCAAAACGCTTCTTAATTATCCGGTTGAGGCCGTCGAAGGTAGACGTTTGAACCTTGCCGTTGCCGTCGGTCGTTGAGTTGAGATTCCCGACAGGATCATACACATAGGATTGGGCTATCCCTAGCTGATCAATAATCTTGGCTCGGCGGTTTAACGAATCATAGTTGTAAGCTGTCGAATTCCCTTTGGCGTTGGTGAATAAGAGTCTATTGTTATTGCCGTCGTATGTATAAACGGTCTTGTTGTGAGATGAGTCCGCTACGGTCACCAAATTGCTCGCGCCATCATACTCATACGTTGTCGCGTTCCCATTGGGGTCAGTGACGCTGAGAACATTACCAAGTGCGTCGTAAGTGTACTTAGTACTGTGCCCAAGGCCATCGGAAATTGTCGTACGTCTCCCTAATTGATCATAAATGATCGAGGACGTGTGAGCATTCCCATCGATCCGCGCAGTTAGTCGGCTAATCACATCGTACACGAAGGTCGTGGTATTGCCGAGACCATCCATCACCTTTGAGACGTTTCCATTTCCGTCATATGTTATGGTGCTAGTAACACCGGAGGCGTCGGTCCGTGAAAGTACTTCACCGAAGACATCGTATGTGGAAGTCGCTCTACCGCCGGCAGCATCTTGGGTGCTAACTAAATTCCCAATCACATCATAGGAGAAGATCGTTTTTGCGCCACCGGGATTTGTAGTTGTGAGCATATTGCTGTTTGTATCGTAGGTAAAGAGCGTCGTATTTGCCAATGCATCAGTTTGACTTGTTATGTTTCCATTTAAGGCATAGATTAGATGTGTCGTATTTCCGTTCTCATCACTAATGGCAAGCTTGTTATTGTTAGCATCGTAAGCGTAACTATTAATCCCCCCCTGTGCATTGATTATTTGCAACAGACGTTGGTTAGGGTCATAGACGTATTGCGTTGCGTTTCCAAGCGGATCGGTAACTGTTGTCGTGCGCGATGTCGGAGTGTCATAGGCTAAGGTCGTAGCGAAACCGCGACCGTTTTTCTGTGTGACTACCCTGCCCATGACATCATAGGTGTTTTGGACGTAGACGACGCCGCGAGGGTCGGTGGCGGATAGGAGTCGGTGGTTCCCGTCATACGTATACTGAGTTAAGCCCCCGAGCGCGTCCTGGTATCCAGTCAAATTTGAGTTTGCATCATACGAGTATTTGATATTCCGACCGCCCGGGTCTGTTACGGAAACCAAGTGATTCCCCGAATCATAAGAGAAGGAGAACAAGCGACCCGTCGTATCCATTATGAGTATTAGATTTCCAGACGCGTCGTACGAGGTCAGCTGGGCATTTCCGTTGCGGTCTGTAATGGCCATGAGGCGACCTACTGGAGAGAAGTCGAGACGCGTTAGATTCTTTCGGGTAAGCGTGAATGAAGTGTCGGCATTTTGGTGCAAATGATCATAGACGCCAGCTAGCTGGGTGTAAGTACCACCTCCGGCCGGGCTAAATGGTACCTCCGAGCCATCTGCATCTTTCAGCGTTACGACGCCGCTTGTCGCATTTATAAACACAGACACGTTGTAAGAGTGCGTCCAGCCGATGCCTAGTGGACCCTTAGCAGTGTCTAGGCTGTTGTATTGTCGACTGAGACTGAATGACAACCCTCGGCCGGATACGTACAAGTCCTGGTGGGTGCTGTAATAGTTTCCCGTCGCCGTGTTTATTGGCTCAGCAATCGAGGCGGTCGGATTTCTCGCCGATCCCGAAGAACCTAGAAACACGGGAGATGAAGCCGACATACTGTTAAAAACGTTCCTGATAGCACAGTTTGCGGTCTGTCCTGGAGCGAGCGTGACCTGGATACCACCGGTGACCGAAGCGGTGTCGCAGCTCCACATGCTCATGCTATATCCGTTCGGACCAGGGGATTCCGCCAGTGAGTAAGTACCCGCTTTGACACTCGCGTTTGTGATTGGCGGAGTTCCACTTTGACCCGAAATGTTGACCGGACCACTCGCAGCGAGGATCCAGTCCGTTGGCGATGCCGTTCCGCCGTTCGAATTATCCACCAAGTCGAAAAGTGTGAGCGTAGCAGGTATAGAGGAATTCACGATCAAGCAGTTGACAGATAATACCGCGTTTCCTAAACTCAGCGAAGCCCCACTCAATATGGGCGGGGAACAGCTCCAAGCACTCGGGGAATAGCCGCTTGGGCCCCCAGACTCAGAAAGCGTATAAGTTCCCCATTTTACTGGGACATTGGTAACGTTAGGGCTGCCGGTCACGCCGGAGATAGTGCTTGTACCCACAGCGTGAAGTGTCCAATCAGTCGGTTGCGCATTTCCTCCATTGTTCGTGTTCACCGTGTCCGATAGCGTTAGCACCGCAGGTTGCGAAGCGAAGTTGATCACACACGTGACGGTCTCACCAGCGCTTAGGAAAAGGGGTCCGCCGCCACAGCTCCATGGGCTGCTCGCATAACCGAGAGGGCCACCAAAGGCGGAAAGAGTATAGACACCAGGCTTGACGCGTACATTTGTGGTCAAGGCAGTTCCAGATTTCCCGAAAATGATAGGAGTCGGCCCTGATGCATCCAGGTCCCAATCAGTCGGTAGAGCGTTACCACCATTACGGTTGTCTACTACGGCACCCAATGTAAGTGCAGCCGGGATCGCCGAAAAAACGATTCCGCAAACTGTGGTTCCTCCCGAAGTTACAAAGGCAACCGAGCCACAACTCCAACCACTTGAAGCATAACCATTGAGACTCGATGCCGAAAGCAGGTAACCACCTGGCGGCACTGAGGCAGTCACTGAGCCGCTGCCAGAGATCGATGCTGGACCGGAGGCCGACACAAATACTTCGTACGGATAGTGGGGAAACTCCGTCCACGTATTATCAACGGAGACGACGAGACTCAAAATTCCATTTCGCACCTGACCCGATAACGGTAGCGTACAACTAAGAAACAGCGATACGGCGGCGAGTTTAAGTGCATAACCACGAAAGCCGACTGAGGTGACTGAAAGAGGCCGTGTCATCAGATTCGCTTTTTCAACTTGAGTGGTCCGGACGACTGGATCCATAAAACGACTCAACAAACTCCACCGCTGGTTCGCCCTCTGAGGCGACCAAAGACGATACACCATAAAACCGAGGAATGCCAGCATCGAGAGCACGTAAGTACCAGGTTCTGGAGCGGGTTGAAAAGTCAGATCATCCAAGGTGAAAAGACCCGCCGTGCTTGTCAATGTAATCGACTGGATTGCAGAAGCTGAGAATGATATGAATGACGCGGTGCCTGTGGTGCCATCGGTATTGGGATTGCCGACGACAGTACCCACCTGCGCATTGCTACCATTGAAGGCTTTCAACGTTAGCGGGTCGAACGACGTATACCAAATGCCAAAAGACTGGACGGTAAAAGCAAAATCAATCGTGATCGTCGCATCTGAGGCATCCCAGACAACTACATCACCCGAATGCGGGGGGAAGGCAGCGCTCGCGTAACCGCCAAACCGAGTTACGCTTAAACCGGTGACGTCCGCACCAAAAGTGATGCCAGGGTAGAAGTTACCAATGTTCTGATTGCCCGCGCCAAAAAAATCCGCATCCGGCAAGTCTTCGAAGGTGATGACTTCTGCATGAGCCGTAGAAAGAAAAATAAGTCCTACAAGGACTGAAATTGGTATTGCGCGGCAAAGAGCCAACATGGCAACCTCCCCACACCGAATACAACTATGCGTGGATCTGGATTATATCCAAGGTCGTCCGGGATAAGCAAATGCTTGCTTACTGTGCCGCAAACGTGGCCGCAATAAAGAATACGCCAAAACTGGCCCGTTGATGCGCGTATAGTGGATACTTCAGGGGAAATGCCCAGGGCCAGATGACGTTTCACTACGCATATCGGGCCGCTCTAGCGAATGTCTCAAGAATTCCGTCACCGATTCGGCAACTTTCAAATTTTTGCACGAGCTGCTGCAAAATTAGTTCCCATAAGCTTAGAGCGGCATCTTGTGTGAAGCTCCTTCGCGCGCGGCACGCCGCCGCTTGTCGTAGATCTGCGTAGTGGTGACATGCCGGTGACCGAGCAACTCTTTGACTTCCATGATGTCCACGCCGGAGTCGAGCAACAGCGTGGCCGCCGTCGCCCGCAGCGAGTGCGGCGTGTACACGCATTCCATCACCTTGTTTCCGTCCGGCAATTCGCGTTCGCGTAACGCGTTGGGAAGCTTGCTCAAATATTCCTTGAGAATCGTCCACATGGTCCGCGGCTCCATCGCGGTCGCCGCCAATTCCTGGGTGTGCGAATGCCGGCGCGGCCGGAAGAGCGGACCGCTGGTGAGTTCGGCGCGCTGCAGGTACTCGTGAATCGCCTGCGCTGCAGCGTAGTGCAGGCCAATAGTGCGACGCTTGTCGCCTTTTTCGCGCAACCGCAGAGTGGCCTCTTCGCCGTCTTGCCGAAAATCTGCCACGAGCAGAGAGCAACCGGTCGCCAGGCGGATGCCGGTATAGAGGTAGAGTTTTACAATCGCGCGGTCGCGATGCGCCAATATCGAATCGCCCGCAGACACGTTCAGCAGTTGCCGGGCGCGCGCCGCCGGCAAAGAAAGCGTTTCTTCGCGGGGATCGGACGACTCGCGCGCGATGAATTGCGAATGTGCCGGGTTGGGAACCAGGATGGGCAGGCGCAGCTCGGCCGCCGAGAGCGCCAGGTACTTGTAAAAGGACGACAGCGCGGAGACGCGGTGGTTGATGGTTTTGGGCGCGGCGCCAGTGGCGGCCAGAACGTCGCGGTACGTTTGCACGTCGGCCACCGAGATGGTCAGTAGCGCGTGCGCTTCTTGCGGCCACACCATCCCGCAGTGCCGGACGAAGGACAGAACTCCGTCGCGATACGAGCGGCGGGTGTGGACGCTCTTAGGGCGGTTGACCCAGCGCTCGAAGATTTCGTAGAGGGATAAGTAGAAGTGTTCCACCCGGCTGCGGATCTCGGGTGTGAAGGAACCGGCGAGGATCGGCGGTAAAGTCGGTGCTGCACGGGAGGCCGCCGGAATCACCGTGACCTCGTGCGATCCGGCAGCTTCCAGCTCGATTTCCGGGGCTTCCCTGCCCAGAGAGTTCGCAGTTTGTTCCATGGGGATCATAGTAACATGGAATCAGATAACTGATTTTATCTGCTTCCACGGGGCTCTTAAATTCGCTTAATGTTCGCCAATAACCTGCCTTGCACCAAAAGTGCCGAAGATCCGATTTAAGTGCAGCAAATCGGCCCTCGGATGCAAAATCCTCGATTTAAGTGCATCGCGACAGTCGGGGTAGTAGCCACATCCAACCGAAAACCTCCGTTAAGGGTTGTTGGAAAACGGTTATGCCAACACCTGGGTCGGAGCCCAGTGTTTCAAGAGTGCTTATCCGTCCGGTCACAGACTCGGCCTACATACAATGCATGGTATGAGTTGCTGCCGCTTCGTCTCTCTTTTGGTTGTCCTGTCCGCCATCGCTGCTCCGGCTCCGGCCGCTACAGTGACGGATTATGTGGGCCAGTACGTCCTCCAACTTGGCGTAAGAAACTTCCTGGTTCTTAATCTCCGCAGCGTCCAAGGTACGTGGACCGGAAATCTCTCCCGTCCACGGCATGCATCTCTCGGTTCTTCGTTTTCGAATATCAGCTCGGAGGTCATCACCGAACCGATTATCTCTGCGACCCTCCAGCAGGATCATCTGCATCTCGTCGTAAGAAACCCCACCGACTCTTCCGACACGGATGCCTTCGATTTGACGCTGCTCCCGCCCGCCCATGCGTCTCTCCAAGCATCCGGATTCCCCATTGATCCTTGGATCCTCATCCGTGTTCCCATTTCACCGCTGCTGTCCGTCGCCACGGATTGGGACCCTCACCGCACTTACTATCCGGATGAAACGGAGAAGTCCAACCCCGAGATGCAGCGCATTTTCGACGAAGATCAGAGGCCCCGTCAGTCCAAAGATATGTCTAACGCCGATTGGGCTAAGATCAACCAGCAGGACGAAGAGCGACGCAAGCAGGTTCGCGAACTTCTCTCCCGCGGCACTCTCCATACAGGCAAAGACTTCGAGGAGGCTGCTTTCATCTTTCAGCACGGAAGCACGCCCGACGACTATCTCCTGGCTCACACCCTGGCCATGATTGCCATCGCTCGTGGAGAGTCCGGCGCTCTTTGGATTGCGACCGCCACACTCGACCGGTATCTGAACTCAATTAAGCAGCCGCAGATCTACGGAACACAGTTTTACAATCCTAAAGACGCGCCTTGGACGCAGGAACCCTACAATCGCGCCCTTATCTCTGATGAGCTCCGTCGTCAACTTGGAGTCCCTTCCCAAGCCGCTCAGCAAAAGCAACTCGAAGAATACAAATCGGCAAACCAGCATTAACGCCGAACTTCTAGTTGCGGTCCTGGCACCGTAGACAACAACAAAAGTTGGTTTCCGCTCTGGGCCTGAGAATAGAATCAAAACTGCGCAGAATAAGGATACTGCGCAGTTTTTCTTCTCTCGGGAGACTCTATGGCGGGACGAAACCGTCCAAAGCGCGGGAAAGTGCGTGGTAATTCGACAAAGGCGCAATTTGCGGCGGGGTTAGCTGACATCATTTCGGAGACGACCCGGCTCTGGCGCAAGCACCATCTTGGATATGACCAGACCAAATACGTAGTCGAGCAGGCGCGCCGCCGCCTGAAACTGCAACCGGTCGGCAATCGCCGGAGAACTGTGAAGCGTCTTGACAAATCGGAAGTGGAACGGCTGATCGGTAGCACATACCAGTCCCATAACAAGTACGGCCTCATGATTAAGACGCTCTTCCTGAGCGGGGCGCGCGTGGACGAATTCGTCCACATTCAAGTCGAGGAGTTGCATCTTGACGGCGACCCGCCGCAGATCTATCTCAGCCATTGCAAGAAGGAGTCGAATCGGTATGTGCCGATTCTGCCCGCATTGGCGCAGGAGTTGCGGACGCATTTAAATGGGCGGCGTAGCGGCTTTCTCTTCGAGACCAACCGGAACGACCGTTACTCCGCGCGGACCGTGCAATCCGTTGTGAAGGCCGCAGCTCGGAAAGCCGGCATTGACAAGCGCGTCTACCCTCATCTGCTGCGTCATTCGATTGCAACGATTCTGCTGGATTCCGGCGAAGTGCCCATTGACCAAGTGCAAAAGTTCCTGGGACACTTGCAAATCTCCACCACCCAGATCTACGCCGAGACCAGCATTCGAGCGCTGGGAGAGAATTATCTGCGCGCCATGAGCGGCGGAAAGCGGTGAATCCTCCGGCCACTCCCGATGACGCTCCCGGTTTGAGCAGTCGGCTGGAAGAACCGGAGCGTCTGCCTGACGAGATTGATGACGAAACACTCCGCAAGTACTTCACTCTCACAAAACTCGACTTGGCCCAGGTGGACCAGTGCCGTGGGCCGACCAATAAACTTGGATTTTCCGTTCAGCTTTGTACTCTCCGATGGCACGGTTACTTTCTGGCCGACACACGTGGAGTCCCCTCCTCGGTCATTGAAATGATCGGCTCTCAATTGGGCTTGTTGCCTTTGTCCATTGATGCCTATCCGCAAAACGAAAAGACGCGATGGGACCACCTGGAACGCATCCGCCAATATCTAGGGTTTGTTCGATGCGATGCACCGCAGCGAGAGCGTTTGCTAAATTATCTGACTGCCAGTGCCCAGGCATTAACTCGCACCACGGCGTTGCGGGAAGCTGCACACCGCTGGCTCAAGCAGGAACAAATTGTTCGGCCTGGCCGCACAACATTGCGCGATTTGATCGTCAGCGCCCGCGAAGACGCGTTGCAAAACGTTTATACAATTCTGGCCAAGGATCTATCTCCGAAACAAATGGCGGAAATCGAGGCGCTGTTGGTCGTCGCTGCCCCTGCTGCCACACCGGAATCGGAACCGATGGAAGAATCCACGCCGCACTCCCGGCTGGAATCCTTCAAGGCAGTGGCGCGGAAAGAGTCTCCCGAATCGCTTCTTGGTTTGCTCGATCAGCTTGGTGATGTTCGTTCACTTGGACTGACGGCGTGGCCGCCCTTGGCCGATATTCATCCTGCTACCCGACGCCTTCTGGCCGGTTGGGGCTATCGATACAGTGTTTGGAATTTAAAGCGCTTCTCCGCGGCCAAGCGAAACGGAATCGTAATTTGCTTTCTGCAAGCCGCCAGAGCTGAGATGACTGATGGGATCGTCGAAATGCAGGACAAGCTCATTACCTCGATCCATAACAAGGCGCGAAAGCGGTACGAGGAACTACTGCGGGCAACGGAAGAAGCGCGCACCCGCGCTGTCGAAGTCCTTGAAGGAATAGGGACCCTTGTTTTGGATGATTCCATTGAAGACAAGACGCTGCGCAAACACATTTTCGATCTGTTGCCGAGCGAGGACATCAGCAGAATAGTCGAAGGGTGCAGAAATTTGCGAGCTGGCGCCGACGGCTCGCCGCTTGCCCTTGTGAATCATTGGTACGGCTACACGCGCAAGTATTCTCCGGCGCTACTGGAAAAGACGCCGTTCCAGTTCGCGGAAGATTCGCCGCTCGGGCGCGCGGTCGTGTTCCTGAAAGAACTGAATGCTGGTGGCAAAGGCAAATCGTTCGCCGGTGCCCCGGTGGACTTTCTGCCGCGCCGTTGGATCAAATACGTTGTTCTCAAGGATGCAAAGGGCGAATCCATTCTCTCGCGCCCGCACTACGAACCCGCGCTCCTGACCACCTTAAATGAGCGGCTCAAGTCCGGCGATGTCACAGTGTCCCATTCTCGAAGATGGACGGACTTTGAGGAATATTTAATCCCTCGATCACTCTGGGCTGCGAAACGTGTTGAACATTATGCAAATCTCGAGCTACCACTTGAGGCAGACGAGTATCTCGCTCGACTGAATGATCACCTAAAGAACGTGACGGACGGCGTGGAACAGCGAGTTCCTCAAAACAAGGCGCTCACCCTTGATGCCGAGAAGGGCGAGTTTCACCTTGCTGCCTTAAAAGCAGTGGATAAACCGGACTCGATCAAGAGTCTGAAAGAGCTGATCGAGATGAGACTCCCCAAGTCCGATTTGGCCGATGTATTGATCGACATCGATAATCGGACTAATTTCCTCCACCACTTTCTTCCGCCCGGCGGCGACACGGTCATGCATCGCCGCGATGCGCTGGCGGCGGTTCTGGCAATCGGCTGCAACATTGGATGCCAGCGCATGGCGCTCGCTTCCGGGTTGAAGTTTCATGAGATTAGCCTGGTTGCCGACTGGTATCTCACGGAAGAGACGCTCAAGTCAGCCAGCATCGACATCATAAACTTCGCCTCGCGAATCCCAATTAGCCGCGTTTACGGCCGCGGGGCGACCTGTTCGGCGGACGGAATGCGCTTTTACGTCCCCATTCACATCCTGGCTGCTGATTACAGCCATGTACTTCAGGGCCGTGGCGTTACTTTATACGCTCACACCTCTGACAGTTTCCTGAGAATGCATCAACAGCCGATTCCCTGCCGTTTGCGGGAGGCGGCGTTCAGCTTGGATGGGTTGATGGAGCACGACACAGAACTCGATCCCAAAGTTTGCTACACCGACACGCATGGGTACACCGAAGTAGTTATGGCAACGGCGGCGTTGCTGGGATACGAACTGGCTCCCCGAATCAAAGACATCAAAGACCAGACGCTTTATAAACTGGATCGTCAGCAGCATTACGCCAACCTGGACCCTATTCTTTCGGGAACGATCAAGCCCCACCTCATCCGAAATGCGTGGGACGAAACGGTTCGAGTGATCGCCTCCATTGAAGAACGGATCGTTTCGCCGTCACTGGTACTTCAGCGGCTTGGCTCCTATGCTCGCCAGAACAGCGTCTATCAGGCCCTTTCGGAAATTGGGAGGGTCCAAAAGACAGTCCACATTTTGAAGACCCTGGATGATGAAGACTACCGTCGCAGGATGGGGCGTGAACTGAACAAGGGCGAGGCGTCACATGATCTGTCCCGGTTTTTGTGTTTTGGGAAGGAAGGCGTGCTGCGAGGCCGCGAATTTGGCGACCAAGTACATACGTTCAGTTGTCTTTCAGTTCTGCACAACGCCGTGGTTGCCTGGAACATGATTCAGATCGGCGAGATTGTCGGCCAGCTGCGGACTGACGGACACGACATTGACGACGAAACCCTGAGCCACGTCACACCCCTGCTTCGCAAACACATCAACCCGTTTGGACGGTACCATTTCGATCTGGACCGCATTCAAAAACCGCTCGCAAGGTCAGCCGCGAGCCCTTAACGGAGGTTTTCGGTTGGATGTGGCTACTACCCCCAGTCGCACTGAATGTGAGCAGAAATCGGCGCTGTTCTCAAGCAGAACGGTTTATGATCTCAAGCCGCTACACCTACTGCCCGAGTCGGTCCTCAGCAGCCAATTGCTGCACCAAAATTGAGCCAGAGCCTAATTAAATGCCATTTGACCGCAGGATTCTCTTCATTAAGTGCAGCGCGCCGCCTTGCGCGCGACATTCTTCCCATTTCAGTCGTTTCGAGGATGATCTTTGTGGTGGAATGGCCGACGTTTTTCGGTTTGGTCTGACAACCGCTAACGCAAACCTCGCAAGGACCGCAGAATGACACCCGCCAAGCCGAGCCACACCAATGCCGGAGTAACTGCAGCAGCAAGGCCTAGCCAGGAACTCGGTCGAATCCACGGCAAGCAACTTACCGAGGCGAGCCACACTAGAGTTATGGCCGCGAACCCGAAGAGGAACCGAAGAGCGGTGGCCCTTTGCGAATGTAACTGCCGAACGCTCTGTTCCAGAAGCTGGATGTCTTGCTGAGTGGGAAGTCTTTTCCCGAGAGCTTCAAGTCTCACTTCCACGTCTGTCAGCTTGCCAGTGATGAGGTCAAGCTGCTTCTTCAATTCGTCAAGATTCATAGAGTTACTTTCGAGAGATCAGCGAGTACAGATAGGACATAAGTATCCCGATATGGAAGACGCCGGCCACAACTGCTAGCCAGGAAATCAGGTGGATTTCGACGGACACGTTCTGGGCGGCACTCCCTCCAAAGAACCATCCGATAATTGTAGAGCCGGTTTCGAAGGATTTTTCCGGCCCGGCTTTTAATCGCCAGTGCGTGACTAATGCGATCCCGAAAATCCAAACTGCCGTAACCGTCACAAGGCGCGCGAAGCTGGCCAGAAGCAGTTCTCCATAGAAGCCAGCACCCCATCCGAGCCAGTGCAGGCCGGTGAATTGCTTCCAACCTCTAGGGCGGTTCATCAACCGGTTCAGCCGCCTCAACTCCACGAGACACCGGTTCTCTTCTTCCTTCTTCCCCATCTGAGAGAAAACCAAGTTCAAACGATTGACGATAGCCGCTTTTGCATCCCTTTCGGCTTGGACCCGCCTCTTGTGGAACCACTGGCATGTACTCTCGACTTCCGCCTGAATCTCTTCGAAACGTTCTTCCAATCCGAAATGAAAACCCGTACCGATAAACGCACATTCCGCCCGTACTTCACACTCGTGTTTCAACACCAATGCCGCTACGGCTAAGGTCGGCGTCCGGCCACTTAGCAACTCTGCCGCCTCGGAAGCAAGAAGCGCCGCTTTGATCCAGTCGGTAGCGGAACCAGCGGCCTCGCGAGCTAATTTAGACCGCTCGACGAGAACAAGCGCGACCATACCGAGTTTGCCCGGTGATCCGTGGCCGTCATGTAGCTCAGAATCGAATTGCCCGGGCGGCCAAATAAAGCCCGGCGCGTTTCCACGCTCGCTGGATTCGTGTTCTGGCGCGGCACGAAGACCCGTGGAGGACCAAATGTCGCAAATGCCACCGAGAGGTTTGAAATACACCTCACCACGACCGTACCTCTTCCCTGTGAGGTAGCATTGATTGTTTTCGACGAGTTCCGACTCCGATCCCATCTGGCCCGAAGTTATTAGCAGTCGCCATCGCGATTGGTCCCGCTGCCAGTGAAGCAGCGGGCAGTAGGCATCCCGCCCGGCTCTTCCGCGGTCGGATCCCAATTGTGAGAGATGCACCCTGCCCGGCTTGTCCGCAAACACTAGGCGCATATCCTCTATCAGGAGGGCATAGCCGTGGGAATCCTCCACGGTTAGTCGTACAGGTCCGAAACGCTCCTCCATAAGACGCCACGTCGTAATAATATCGGCTCGATATCCGTGACGGTAAGCGGTATACGCGTGTATAGTTGCATAGTCGACTTCGTCGTCAATTGCTGCCGCCAACTCCCTCCTCGGGCGCATAGGTAGTTGCATGGTCGTTCCGCCAAACTCAGGAACTGTTGCTTGAGCAGTGAGTGAGCTGAGTCTCATTTTCTCGTTCGTTCGTTCCCGCACCCATCCTCGGAGACCCGTCGGGTCTAGCAACGGATCGCGCCGCGCTCTCGTGCTGAGAGACGGCAGACTGTGGTCCTCGCGAGGAAATCCATTAGCATCACCCGACACTACGCCGAAGACCCACTTTATTTCAGGGAAGGTTAGAATCAGCAGCGCCTGCAGATGATCCCAGGTCATGCTATCACTTACCGCGCTCAACGCCGCCGGTTTTACTCTGTCCACCATTGCCACGACGTGGCTATGCCCAGTGACTGGACAGTTCGAAAGTACACCCTCGAGTTGTTCAACTACTCGATGATAAGTATCAACGCCCCTATCCCCTTCCAAATAATGTGCTTCCAGCACAATGCGATAGGCGTCGATTATGTTTGGAGCTTTTTCTCCGAGGAACTCGAGCCATGCGCTCAGCGCCCGTGCCGAGACGTCAGATTGCGCAAGAATGATGTAACGCATAGTAGATCTGCCTCAGGACGTGGCTTTCGGCTTGCCTCTTCTTGGTCGGAGCCTAAGGGCGATTTCGTAGCATTCTTTCAGGTCACCTTCAAGGGTCGCCGACATTGGACCAAGTAGGCGCTTTATAGCATCAGCGGCGATGCTAGCAGTAAGCTTAGGATTACCGGTGAGCAATTTGAGGGCTGGATGTATCTGCAACTTGCCGTCAGGGTTGTTCAGCGTGCGCCGCTTCGTTGCGCTTAGGGCCGCCTGGATCATGCGCCCGATCATCTGCTGTTGCTGTTGGGTCACCTCATCGAGTCTGCCGGCCCACTGACTCACATCCTGAGGTTCGAACCTTAGCCGCGACATCTGGCGCAAGAGATCGCTAATGGCGCCGTCCCGCACAGGATCAGCGCCGGCTGGGGGGAGGGATGTCTGCTTAGGCACGGCCCTGCCGCGCGTGGGCTTGAACGATCCGCCAATTCGAAGGTGATCGAGTACTAGGTGTTCAACTTCTGAATGGCGGTTAACGGCATCCTTGATGACTGTCTGCAATTCCCGGATGTTTCCCGGCCACTCGTACAATTGGAGATGCTGAAGCGCCTCAACAGTAACAGTGCGGCGTCGAATTCCAGGACGGACTGACTCGGACTGGCGGACAAAGTTATTTACTAATAACGGAATGTCTTCAGGCCTATCCCGCAGCGCAGGAAGCCAAATAGTTCCGCCATTTCTCAAACGGTCGAGGAGATCCCTGTCGAAAGACGTTTGAGGTATCGATATCAGCGTTCGTCGCTGCAATAAAACGCACGTCCACATATCTGGGTTCCCGCGCTCCTATCGGAGTGACCTGTCGCTCCTGAATTGCTCGGAGCAAAGACGCCTGTACCTCGACAGCCATGTCCGCGATTTCGTCTAAGAACACATCCCCGCCATTGGCAGTCTCGATCAGACCCACCTTGCCGTTAACACCCGTCGCCGTCTTGGCCTCAATGCCGTAAAGTTCAGAGGCAAACATAGGCGCCGTTAGCACCGGGCAATTCACAGGCACGAAAGCCCTAGTCTGGAAATGTCCTTTGGGCTTGGACATTCGATGAAGGTAGCGAGCCATCAACTCCTTTCCCGTGCCCCGTTCGCCGTGCACGAGTACATTCCCCTCATGACGTGAAGTACGCCGAGCCTCCCTTAACGCTAACAGAATGGGAAGAGATTGACCAATCACGTCGCCGAAGGAGTCTGCCAATAGGCCATGATTCCAAAGCGCCTCGGACAATAGCTCAGGACCATCCGGCGCACTCCTATCGATAAAACCGAGTGCACCGAGTCGGCTGAACTCAAGGCTGATCTCTTCTCGTGGCATGCTCGATAGTACGAAGACCGGTAAGTCGGGAAACTCTCTGTGGATCGCGTCAAGCAAGGCCAGGCCGAAATATGATGCCGGATCGGTATCGCTCGGACGGCCCTCCGGCATTCCGGGCGTCACCCTGTTGCTCTGTTCAGTAACGAGACCGGTATAAAAGCACAGGTCCAGTAACAACATCGCCCATGGTGCTTCTAACCGTCCTGCTGAAGCCCCCCAACCCTTCCGTATGCCTTCGAGCGCAACTTTCATGTCATTCTCGACGATGTCGCCAACCGCAGCAACATCCGGTCGCTGCGCGCGCAGAAAGACACCTTCTGCGAGTGGTTCATGAATTTCTTTTTTTCCCCTTCGAGCCGCCTCGTCCAGCGTCGTGTCCCGGATCAAAAAGGACGCGCACAAGTTCTCACGATCTACGTTACGACCGCCAAGAACATTGCGCCCGAAAAGATCGTCCAAGATGATTATGCGGGGAAGCATACAATAAGTTCAGCGGGTAAACCTCACCCGCAGTTCGGACAGACGCTCGGAGGCGCACATCGCGCAGTTCAGAAGAGAATCAATGCTAAGGTGGGAGTTGAAATCCTGAATTTCACGGTTCAGTTCGCGAATCGCGCGCTCCGCGGCAGCCATTGAGTCATACTCTTTGCCCCTTTCTTGGCAACGCAGCAACAGCAGCCCTCCAAGCCATTGGATAGTCTCATCGGAAGCATCTGGAAACAGCTGTCGCAATTCGCTAGCCTTGTACTTGACAGCAACACTATCGTCGTCGAAGATCTGCAGCACCTCGGAAAACCGCTCAGGCCATTCGCAAAACAAGCTCGCAAGATCGTCGCCAACGGCGTCGTCAATGATACGGGCGAGCTTCACTTGTCTGGCTCGGCGCAGGATCAGAAGGAACCGATTCTTCAACCAGTCGTGGTTGAATGCAACTCGAACTCGTTCTCTTTCGTAGGTCGTCATTCTACATCGAGCATTCTACGCAGCCATGCAAAGGCTCCGAAGCAGACGTCTTCCGGTAGAACTCCGGCCCCGGACTCGGTTAGTAGGGCTTTCGAAAGCTTCAGGAACTGTGTTGTGTCGTTGCGATACGGATCGGTATCGACGTCCAAATCACTAAGATCGATATGCCCTACCTCGGCTGCGATTTCACAGCAGAGCACCTCTCCATTCAATTTGGCGTCTTTATCGCCTCTCTGTCCGCTGACACCCAGGCAAGTCCTAAGAAACTCAAGGCTGTCGAACCGCGTCGGCGGCGGGGGCGGAGTCGACCGAAGAGACAGAACATCGAGAGACCTTCTAGCGCGTGCCCGACTATGCTCATCGCCGTCATCGGCTGCCCATGTTGCCAGCACCCCCTGTAAAAGGATGTAGAGCCTAGTTAGCTCGTGCGCTTCTTTGTAAGAAATCAGCCCTCGAACGACACTCGGAATAACACCACGTCGAATGGACACAAGATCTTCGTTCTGTCCGTCACCTAAGAACAGCGAGGTTAATGCCATGAACTCGCGTTGGCTGAGATCATGCACTTTAGTGACACAATGGACAACACCACGACTCGACTGACCGCGAGGTGTAGGCCCAAGTTGCTCCGTAGAGAAACGAACGGCCCACTTAGTTGATGGCAAGAAATCGCTAAGTTTTTTCCAGGCTAGTGTATCGACGTGAACAAAATAAGCCTCGGCGCCGGATTGCAATAATTCGTCGGCGGCACTAGTGTCGTGGACGTGCCTTGCGTCCTTTCCCAAGATCTGCAGTCCGGCCTCAAGGGCTCTCTGCTGAAGCGGGCCCGGTCTTTGTGGATCCTCGCTATAACTGTGATCGTAAACCAAGATTTGCATTTGAGCCTGCTCACCACCGAAACTCAATCGAGTCTTCTAAGAAGGAAGGCCACGCTGCCCAGTATTCCAGGCCTTGGCCGAACATCTTGATCCATTCCTCATTCTCGCGAGACCTCAACCCGGACACCCTGCAGCATGCGGTATCACAAATCGCGCCACTCAAGCCGTCATCTGCAAACTTCCAATGGTTGGCGTGCCGCATCTTCTTCAAGAAAGATGCGACGCACGGCCAGCCTCCTACACTTGCCGTTCTGTTGCGTCGCGTATGTTCACCTAGAACCACACGCACACCGTGGGAGTACACATCAAGGCGGAACTCGACTTGCTTCGCAGCCGTTTCCAGTGCGAGTTCAGATACGAGGCGTCGTAGCGCTAGAAGGAAGGCACTCCCCGGCTTGCAGGGCAGGCGGACAAAAGGACCGATATTGAGGAAGCTAGCCTTTACCTGCAGGCGCTCAAGGGCCATCTTCAAAACCTCGGCCGACACGTCTTAACTGCGGTCTTCATGATCAAAGTCGATACGATCTGAGGCGACCATGAACAGGCTTGAAATGCTACTTGAATCTACTGGCTGTACCGTTCCAAGAAGTTGCTGGGCGGCTTTCTGGCCCTTTTGCGTCTTACACCATCCATCGTGGCGCCATGCAGCTTTTGCTGTCGCCGGCTCTCTAAACGGCGCGCCGTATTCACTTAGGAACGACGAAATCACCGGATCCGGATGCAAACCATAATTGTCTGTCCACAATTGAGCCACCCTTCCCAGGAGGTACCCCTCTGAATCGTCGGAAGCCCTGCGCCCTAGTTCCGCCGAAACGATTATAGACTTACCTTCGGACCGGAATAGGCGGTTGAATGCGTCTATGATTTGCGGAATACCGGACGATGTCCTGCCGGAGGCAATAACGACGGCTGCCGTCTTAAGCCAGGGACACTTTCGCAGAGCCTGGAGCACCGCAAAACCGTCTCGTGTTTCACTGGAGATTCCATCCAGATAGGGAGTTCGCCCACTGAGCTGCTGCTCGACCGAGGGCCACATATTCTCCTTCTCCGATGCCCCCCTGAATCCAAGGTCGAGTATGATGGCCAACTGATCGCACGTGCCCTCGTCTCCCGGCACTCCGGTGGCGAACCAAGCTATCAGTTTCTCGGCAGACTCGTTATTGCGCATCCATCCGAGGGTGGGATTTCTAGGTAAGTCAAACTGACCAGCGCGAGATGGGTGGTCCAACAGCTGAAAGGCAGCATCGATATCGTCGACAATTAGGAGCTGTGGCTTCATTCGGCGACTCTCGAAATAGTAAGTTGCCGCCAAAACGGATCTGTACCTTCTTGTGAGCCATGGATACTATAGTCGCCGAATTGACTGGCAATGAACTCAAGAACACCGGCGCCACGGATCCTATTCCTTTTACGGTCTTCCAGGGAGGAATGTGCTCGCAGGAACTCATCCGCCAGTGCCACAATGGAAAACCGAATCCTTGCTAGGTCAGCCAAGGTGGAATCGAGGGTCCTTCTCTTTGCAACCGGATCGCCAAGCTTGTTGGTCATCCGCAGGACTTCCGTTCCATCAGGCTCTGCCGACCATGCGATCTGAACGGGTGACTGCCAATCCCCGTGCTGAATGGCTTCTCGAAATAAGTGAATGAGAAGCCTAGCAAACCATGTGTTGCGCCGTGCGCTCTCCCGATATTTGCCCGTGTCCCATTCGAGTGGGCTGACTGGTCCATGGCAGACCACTTCCACGGGTCGCTTGGGGAAAAGAGCACGAATATTGTCGATTGCGACTTGCGTGGCCCCTACAGCCAACAAGTCCCAAGCCATCTGATATACCTTCGCAAACAGAAGAGAGTTGAAGGCGGACTCCCAACACTTGTGGGCCAGATCTTCCAACGACGTTGGCATGTCGTCGCTGAAGAATGGAAGGTCGACTGGCGCATCCGACATGGCCCAGTTGACTATATAGCCAAGCCCCTCCCTAAAGAGGGAAGGAAAAACAACAAGAGCAATATCGTCTAATTTGACTCTAGAGTCATCGGCTATTTGGAGAAAGCCAGCCTCGGTGTTGGCAATCGACAACGCATCTCGCGGAACTTGCTGAGATCGGAAAAGAACACTCGAAGCGGCAATCCAGCGACGCAACCCTGTTGCGACGTGCTTCATCTCGTGGGTCGCAGCTTCAATTGCCCGCTGACTCCCCAATGAATATTGAGCCCTGCCACGACGAACCGCCTGGTCTGACAAAAGGTAAAGCCAAATTCCGCGGACCAAGCTGTCCGCAGACTCCTGCGTGGTACTTACCCATGGCCGGGAACCCGCCCCGTAGTCCCTCGTCACAAGTGTGATCCACGCCATACCTGCAACACCCGACGGTACAGTAGTGAGGTCAGTGGAAGTGTCCAACGTCAGAGTACTAATCGGGCAGGCAAATAGGGCTGTGGCTCGAGCTTCGGAGCGGATCCCGATGATCCTCTCGAGCCAGGAGCAGATTACGTCGTGACTTAAGTTGGTTTGCTCCTGCAGGCGCATTTCAAGATCCTGCTGCATTGTAAGTGTCCCGCAACGTTTTCGTACTAACTCCCATAAGTCGCTTAGTTCTGCCTGTCGATACGCCAACACGGAAGTAGTATGAAGTGCGTGAACTCCATCAATTTTCTTAGTAGCATCTGGAATGGCGCGGACTTCAGCCTGAACCTGGCGGTATGCGCCCTCTTTGATGTCGAAGCAAATCGGCGGAGCTGAAGTGCTTCGCGTATATTCAGGCGCGAACAACCAGGGGTGGAGGAAAAGAGACTGTTGTTTTGAGTGAACGTCGTATACAAGAAGATGATAGAAAGTCCACATTAGACTTTCGATTTGCGTCTCACTTGGCGTTGGCAGCCGTCCTGCACCTAGCGTCCAGAAGCGAATCATATTGTCGTCCGAGTTTAACGTGACTCCGCTGTGTGACAGCGGCGTACTTGCGACTATGACTACGTCAAAGAGATGTGAATGTCGCCTTATAAGGTAGTCCACTCGATGATCAAGCAACACGCTCACTTGTGATTCTGCCGTCCCTGTGGCCTGACAGCCAAGGTCCTCCTTACCTATTATCAACAGCTCTTCGAGTGAAAGGAATCGTGCCATGGAACGTCAAACACTGTCTCAATCATTCAATAGGAACAAGCTTCCCTCCACGGAAGACAGCAACTTCTGTGGGGTAAATGATGTCGCCTTCATTATCAAAACGTAGCTGGCCGGAGACTCCTGTTATATTGGTCGCCCTGAGACCTTGAACGACCTGCTCAGGACTCGGGCTACCGGGAAGCCGCGCGGCTAGGTCCTCCATGATGAGGACGAAATCATAAGCACAAAATTCGTTGAAAGAAGCGGGCCGGTGAAATCTACCAAAGAAGCGACTCTGAAAGTCTATACCAATGGGTGACGGCCGCAACATGAATGTGGGCATTGCGGCTGCCATCCCTTCGACCGCCTGTCCATTCGTTAGGGTAAGAAGATCAATGATCGAGAACGTGCCGATGACATTACCATTCTTGACCATTTGCGCAGTCTTGAGCGCTTCGGTTAAGGGCACTAAATTGCTCTGAAATCCGCTGATGATGATCAGATCCGGGGCACTCTCCTTTACCTTGGCAACAATGGTTCTAAAGTCGGGGCTGACGACTGGATAGGGGAAAAACGAGATATTGGAAGCTGTCAAGCCGTTCCTTATGAGCCCTGGCAACACTAGTTTACGGAACTGTTCGTGTGCGTCTGGGAGATCGTGGAACACTGCCGCGACCCTCTTGGCTCTTCGTTGTTTGGCGTATTCTACAAAGATCGGCGCTTCATTCTTGTAGCTTACTATGTTTCGAAACACCAAAGGATGCTTCGTTATCGATGCCTGGAAGCTAAAGGCGAAAATCGGCTTGTGAGTTTCGGCCAAAACTGGCATCGCCGCTTCGAGTTCCGATCCATAGCCCACATAAAAAACATCGGCTTTGTCCGAACGTTGAGGCTGTGCCAGCGTTGCAGCAGTTGCTGCATCTGACATGTTGTCATTCCATTGAAATTCGAAATTGGAAGCGCCTTTGGCTTTCCGGACGTCCTCTAATGCGAAGAGTGCGGCCTCTTGAAAGCTTTTGCTCGGAAATGCGAAGGCACCCGTGAGGGGCATGTTGACAGCGGCTGTGAGCAAATGCCCGGAGTTCCGGCGTACGCTCCGATTCAGAGTGATCGCGATTGTCAGAACCACGAGAGCTAGGAGAGCAATGAGTAAAAGTAGGCGCTTGTGTTTCATAGCTTTGGGTTTGCGACTCCTTGGCGAATGGATGGAGGCAACCGGAGAGGTTCGGTGATTAGAACAGCCAAAAAATCCGACATTGCCAGGTTTCGCGCGAAAGATTGGGACGCGGTTTCGTCTAACGCGAGCATTGGCTCATCGAGAAGGCCGACCAGACCCTTGGGTCGTTTCAGAAAATTGCCAAGAGCAGCACGCCGACGTTCGCCACCGCTGAGGCAATCTAGTCTCCGTGTCGGAGGAAGGTCAGTAGAGGCCTGTGGCAAAACCCCGGATAACTTGCCCACGTCCAAGATTGTCAGGCTAGAAAAGAAGCGTTCCGCCGCTGCATCCAATCGTAGCCCATGGCGAACCCGCAGCCAGGGCGCCATTTTCGATATGTCGATTTCGCCGACGCGAATCGATCCGGACTCGGTCGGGATGAGGCCGGCGAGAGCTTCCAGAAAAGTCGTCTTGCCCCATCCATTGGGAGCTTGGAGAAGAGCAAATTCTCCTTGGTTCAGCGTGATGCTAAGACCGGCGTCATCAGAATCGCAGCCGATAATAGCGCGGAGTCCACGTTTCACTACCAGTCGGTCGATGATCAACGCCGACCTAGCCTCAAATCGCCCGCGAAGGCGAAAGCGGGTGAGCACCCCCTGCCTAGGAAGGGATTCGGAGGGCATTTCATCTGCGTACGGGGCCAAGAGACGGAACCAGTCCGGTGGTAAACCAGAAGCGACGCCCCCCGGTTCGGCGGCGGGCTCCGAAGTTGGAGAAGCCTCTTTCCTAGTTAAGACACCCTCAGACAGAGTCCAGTGAACGGTTATTAGGTTTTGAAGGTGGGCGGAGTTGAAAAGGTGCTCGACGATGACGAGCGTAAGTGAACGCTCCCGCACTAGATTCTGGAGCAGCGCAGTGACCTCATAAATTCCTTCAAGGTCGAGACCCGCGAGGGGTTCGTCCAGAAAGAGGACGCGCGCGCCGGCTGCTACCGCACGGGCGATTGCAACACGCTTCGACTGCCCAAGTGAAATCATGTCAGCGGAAGAGGTCTCCCGTCCGCCGAGGCCGAGTCGTGCGAGCGTGGCGTCAGCGCTATTTTGGCGTGCTTTCTCGTGCCGCGCACCGATCCCAGGTGCGATGAGAGCTAGGAAGGGATTCTCGCCTGGGTTTCTAGAATCAGCCACCGTGATGTTCTCTCTCAGCGTATGGGATCCGAACAGCCGTACGTCCTGCCACGTGCGACCAAAGCCTCCTCGTGCCACAAACTCGGGCGTAAACTGACCCAGTGGATTCAAACTGGCAAAACAGTGCCGTGGAAACTGACAAGCCCAAGGGCTGTCGCCCGCAAGGTATTCGATCGTACCTGCGTCTGGCTCGACGTTGCCCGTGAGAATGTTGAGCAATGTGGTTTTGCCGGACCCGTTTTCACCGCGCAGAAGGACGATCTCCCCTTCCTTAAGTGTTAAATCAACGCCGCCAAGAATGCGTTGACCGTCGAATGCCTTGGTTAGTCCTCTTGCACGCAGCACAACTTTGTTGCCAATCATATGTCGGTAGCGGGGCTCTCGAGCGAAAAGCTGACTGTTTGCGATCATTTCGTTATCTAGACACCGAAGCACTACCGCCGTGTTTTGCAAGCAATTTGGCAACCACAGTCGTTTCCAGGCACTAGGCTCGCCTAATCGTGGAAGAAATCTATTAAAATGAATGATTTAATTTCACGTTGCCGTTGCCCGGTGCCTAGCCCATTGTATATGTCATCGCATGCTGAATCAGCAACCAAAGGTAGCTGAGAAGATACCAGAAATAGCAAAGACATTCACTGAATTCGGTAGGAACCCGCGATGCCCCTCGGTCGACTGTGCATCATCAGAATCAGAAGAAGTCCGTAGATGAGGAGTCGGACATTGGAAGCCTGCGCATCCGGCAAAGGGAGGAAGCGGAGCAACTCCGGCAGGGCAAGGATAATGAAAGCTCCAACTATGGGTCCCCTGAAATTGCCCAAGCCGCCAACAATAACTGCGCTCAGCATGAGAATGCCCTCGTCTAAAGCGGCACATGCAGGGTTGATGTATCGCACCTCCGACGCATAGAGAGCACCTCCGACGGCAACAATCGCGCTAGCGATTGCGACAACCTGGATCTTAATAAGTCGACTGTTCTTTCCCAAGCATCTAGCAGCCAGTTCGTCGTCGCGGATGGCAATCAACAATCGACCCCATGGGGAATGTTGAAGGCGCCAGAATGCGAAGGAGCATAAGGTAGCGAGGACGCTGGCGAAAAACGAGAAGCTGAGCGGAGTTGCAACGACGTATCCGAAAACGTGTGGTCTAGGAATGCCAGCGATGCCGAAAGGGCCATTCGTGAGGTTCTCCCAAGAACCAAGTGGCGCATCGGAGCTCGACAGGTTATAAATACCGCCAAAAATAAGTGCCTGCACAGCAAGTGTGACCAGGACGAAGAAATCCCCCCGCAATCGCCAAGCCGGCAGTGACACTGCGAGGCTGAGGACCGCGCAGATGACCATCGCCACTACCAGGGCTGGGGCAAACTCCCAACCGAACTGACGAGCCAGAAGGGCATAAGCATATCCGCCAATGGCGTAAAAGCTCGCGTGAGCCAGCGTTAACATGCCACAGTAGCCCGCGATGAGGTTTAGGCTCAGCGTGATTATGACGTAAATGTCGAAATATACGAGAAGATGGAGCAAGTAGTTCACGTTGTCGCCTCCAGGCGGATCTTTCGGCCTAGCATGCCCTGAGGCCGAATCAAGAGGAACACGGCAAGCAAGCCGAAAGTCGCGGCTTCCTCCCAGCGGGCGGAGGAGTACCATACAACCTGCGCGCGAAGTATTCCGAGGGCGAAGCCGCCGAGAACGGGCCCAAGGAAACTCCCCTGGCCGCCGATGATAACGGCCACAACAGCTAGTAGCACGGCATGGAGGCCGCTATTGGGATCGAAACCGTTGTCATAGGCGGTAACATCGGAGGCAGCGGCGGTGAGGCATCCCGCAAGTCCGAAGGCTAAGTATCGGTACGCGTCCACATTGAAGCCAAATAGAACGAACTGCACAGGATTGTCTGCCATTGCGCGAATGCGGAGACCAAGGTTGGACCATCTCAAGAAAAGAGCGAAAGCCACGAGGAGAATGATGGAGATCACGAACATCCTCGATTGGGCCCCCGTCACAACGACATCCCCGAATCTCGAAACGCTATCGAGTGTGGAACGCAGCATTCGGGGATCGTTGCCCCAGACCAGTGCGACAATCTGAACTGTGGCGATATAGATGCCGAGGGAAGAGATGAGTTGCGCGCTATCGCCAGCCTTTCGCCGGGCGAGACGAGCGTGATTGCTCCACTCGAACAACACCGAAAGGACAACAGCGGACATCACGCTTGCGGCGATGGATAGCACCCAGGGCCAAGCGTGAACACGAAACTCCAGGGCGATGAAGGGAGCTGCAGCGTAGATTCCCGCCAAGCCCACGAAGAAAACGCGAGTGGGCAGGTAGACCGACTGGAAGGCAACCGCAAGAAGTGCTATGACGCTCCCGGAAATCATGCCGTTGATTAGGATTTGCATGCGCCAATGGCCTCGGCAATGTTGAGTATGACACTGTCCATTGACCATTTTCGAAAGTAGGTGCTGGTAATCAAGACGACCTGATCGGCAAATTTGGTAACCACGACTAAATACGCGCCTTCACTTTATTCTCGTCCCATCGCGCGTAGAAGGCGCGAATGGCCGGAGCCACCGCCTCCACCCGGGACCGCAATTCGCGCAGCCTTGGCAGGTGATCGGCTGGGACGTCATCCCAGAGGGCCTTCAGCAGTTCCTGTTCGTCAACGCGGGTGGCGCGCGCATTGCGGACGATCCACCTGCCGTCGACCATCAGATGGCGAACGTGACGACGCTGCGCACGTGAAAGCAGGTCCTCCGCGGACACCATATCGGCTGTCCGACCGATGTCTACGAGAACGAGATCCGCCAACTGCCCTGGCATCAAAGTCCCAAGCGGCACGCTGTCGCCAAATGCGGCAATCGCACCGCCACGACACGCGGCGCGCCATACCTCGTTCGCGGTCGCCGGCTTGCCTCGGGCACTTTGTTTAGCTATCCGCCACGCGAGCCTGAGGTCTCGCAAGTAGTCCTGATCATCATCGAATGCTAGACCGTCAAGACCGATGCCTACGACGGCTCCCGAGGCCATGACCGGCCCAATGGGTGGGACGCCGCTGCATAACCGTAGGTTGCTGCTGGGGTTGAAGACAATCGCGACTCCTCGCTCTACCAAAAGTTCAATATCGCCCTTGTCTGGCCACACGACATGAGCCAATGTCAGCCATGGTCCAAGCACACCGATTCGGTCCAAGTGTCTGATGAAAGTGTTTCTCCAGCGCCTCCGCGCATACTCGGCCTGATAGCGTGTCTCAAGCAAGTGCATGTGGACTCGAGTGCCATGCCTGCGCGCGAAAGCGGTCGCCTCGGTGAGTAGCTGGTCGCTACACCAAATAGCGTTCATGGGGCCCACCTGAACGTGCACCAAATGAGAGAGTGGGTCGTGGTGAGCTTTGAGAACGTCATAAGAGAGATTCCAATACTCTCTGACCGGCAGTAGCGGAGGCTGCGCGAGGGTGCGAACGCTAGCGCGGAGATCTGCCGGGAGCATCGCCAGGAACTGGTTCTCATTGTGATACACCAGCGGACATCGGTCGAGAATAGGAAGGTGAAACGCAACACGAAGTCCTGCGTCGCGATAGCCCTTTATCGTCGCCGCTGCCTCATCGCCCAAGTTGCGCAAATCACGGGGATTATGGCTGTGAACTACAGTACCGACGCCGCTGCGGGCCAAGCGCGCGCCATCGTACGCTGCTGCAAGGTATGGATCTTGCTGAGCGACAGCTCGCAGATAAATTAGCCAAACTTCAAGGATGTCGTCTGGCACGCCTAGTCTCGCGGTTCCTAGGCCGCGCCCATGGTCATGGCAATTCACGAGTGCAGGAAGTAGGGCGTAGCTCTCACTTCCGCAACGTTCCGCTCTAGGATATCTCGCTTCGAGATCGCTCCGGCACCCGCAGTCGGCGACCTTCCCATCCTCAATGACAACAGCGAAATCTTGCTCCGGCTCTCCACCTGGAACAGGTAGCGCAAGACCTGCCCAAACGAGGATCGCCTCGTGTCGCTCAGCCGACACCGGTCTGCTGGCCTCCATCGATTACGTAGGCATGTCCTGTGATCATCGAGGCGTGATCTGATGCGAGGAAAACGGCCAGGGCCGCCACTTGATCGGCTGTGATGACGCCGTTGAGCGGTTGGTGCTGAAGGATCGCGTTAACATTATCCAAATCTTGTTCAGCAGCATCGAGCTGAGTGTCGACATATCCTGGACAGATCGCGACACAACGGACTCCGTATGAGGCGTAGTCAAGCGCGATAGACTTCGTGAGACTAATCACCCCAGCCTTCGCCGCCGCATATGCGGCCGTTGCTCGCCACGGCCGTAGCCCGAACGTACCTGCCGTATGCAGGATCACGCCGCCAGAAGACCGGATGAGTGCTGGCAGCGCATGGTGGGCACATAGGAAGGCACCCGTTAGGTTTACTGCCAAGCAACGGTCCCATTCCTGCTCGGATAGATCGCCCACACGACCGCCGCATTGACAACCTGCGTTGCTGAAAAGAACGTCGAGGTGACCGAAGGCTTTCACTGTTGCTTCGACCGTCCTGTGCACCTGCTCACCGATTGTCACGTCCATTTCCAGAGCAATGGCGTTTCCTCCTCCCGCCCTGATCTCTGCCACTACGTCGTCGAGTCTTCGTCGGTTGCGCCCGGCCACCGCTACTGCTGCACCAGCTCGCGCGAACGCCTGACAACTCGACCGGCCAATCCCGGAGCCACCTCCTGTAACAAGGACTACTTTTTCATCCATCACGCAGCCGCCGCACTCTCAAAGAAGTCCCTGGGACGGGCCATAGCGCAAATATTGGGCCTGCAAAATAGGCCGGGGTCAAGCTCGAAAAGCCAATGACTGGGTAACAAACAGCGGAACATTGCGGAACTTCCCAGCCGTTCCCCGTGCGCGTGGCGCGCGACTGCACGACGATAAATTAAGGTGCGGCCACAGGACGAAAGTACGGCGATTATCGATATGCAGTTGGCGCAGCGCAGTCTCCTGAGATAATTCGTCAGCATTATTATCAGGTAATCATTATTATCAGGCAATTTCGTGAAGCGACTAGGACTTTTCCACGCCGGTGATCGTCCCAAGGAAGCCCGCCGGCAAACAGGCACGTCGGCGCGGGGACGGGAAACATATGGACTCGTCATCGGATCTGCTGTCCTCCCAGCGTCGCTTGTGGTTACCGGACAATCTTACTCTCTTATGTGTTTAAGGTAACGCTCCGCTGAACGTAGCACAACATCGCGTGCGTTGCTTTCAACAATGGCACGACTACCGCCGCTTCCGTACATTAGGCCACCATATATCCGTTCAAAAGTCAGCCCTTCAACGGTCCTCGAAATGCGTTCGATAGCCGTTGGCCCAAGCGGTATCAAGTTGGGGTAGCTATACATAAAACTCACCCAGTTTCGATCCTCAACCGGCAGAATAGTGTCACTTGTAAACAACGCTCCTTTGCCCAGGGCTCCAGTTTCCCAATACAGGATGCAGCTACCCGGAAAATGACCACCGCACCAGATGCTCCTAAGGTCTGGCACGATTTCCAGCGAAGGACCGCTCCAGAGATTGACGACCTTATCTCAACGGGCCACCCATGGTTCGTTGTTACGATGGATATGTACCGGGATACAGTTGAGCCTATGGCTCCACTCCACGGCGCAGCCCATAAAGTGCGGGTGGGAAATGACAATAGCCGCTACGCCCCCACGGTCTCGGAGTTGCCTGACTGTCCCTCCATCAAGGTAACCAAGGCAATCCCACAGTACATTACCCGACTGTGTGGCAATGAGATATGCCTCCTGACCAATTGCAAATGGCGGTTCCGTAACAATAGCAGTGACGCCATCCCCTAGATCGCTGAAGACATTGCGATACCGCCCGTCCAAGTCCTCTAGGGTAGTCCAGGCCTGCGGTTGATAGGCGATACGCTCTCGATCATCATCGCAGTTCAAACAGCTAGTGGGAGGCTCTTCTGTCTCCGCATGTTGCAGGCCACAGTTCTGACAAATGAAGCGGCTCATAATCGCCCCTCCAAATTAGGTTGCGTACCCATCAATTAGTCTCATCAATTAGGCGTTGCTCTTCAAGCAATTGGAAGATCAAAATAATGTCGTCCAGCAGCGGGTTTCGCTCCCGGGGTCGAAACCACACCCCCTCTTCGACTTTCTGCGGCCGCGTTAATCTCGCCCTTTTGTCGAAGGCCATCCGATTCGGACCATTACACTTTCCAAGCTTGCCTCTCGCTCGTTGTGGTCCGCAGAAATTCCTCCAAGGAAGCGAACCCACACTGCGGTTCTGAGTTTTACCTAGAATCAATGATTTAGCTCTCTGTCGTCGTTAATTAGCAGGGGATTCTCTATTATTAGTTTTACCAGAAAGTCACGTTAAGGGCCGTTTTGTGTAATCTATGTCACGGATCTACCCTATAGAGAACAACCCAAAAAGGTAGATCGCGCGTCATTTCTTAAGCCCGTTTTCTGTCCCCCCTTGCTCCCCACCCTATTACTACTCCCGCTCCCTCAAGAGAGCAGTTCGGACGAGCAGCCGGTCTGCGTTATTCATCTGCCGGGACATCGACCGCCGCGCGCACGTGATCGATTTGAAAGTGCAAAGGAAAGGAAGACTCCGGGAGGCAACAATACTCGCAGCGGTAGGCCGCTCGCTTCGCGGGAAAGTTCCCGATTCACTGCTGGCTGACAGGAGCGTGTTTTTTAAGATTCGGCGGCCTTTGGATTGCCAGACTGCCACCAGGCTCCCGACGTGCAGGTAACCATCCAGTTCCTCACTCTCGGCTTCTGTGAGCGAACCCGCCCGGGCTTTCTCCGATAGTTCATCGACGCGGTCTTCATCGGGGGTAGGCAGCTTCATCGAAAGCAAGTAGCGAGCAGCTTCCGGGGTCAGCTCCCGTCCATCGGACTCTAGTAGGCGAGCGAGGATGGCCGATTCGGTATTTGGGGTGAGAACCTGTGAACTCATACTCTTCCTCCTTATCATCTCTGATTTCGATCCTCAATAGGAAATCCGTTCAATCTCATCGAGCGAAATCTCGTCCCCTCGCCTATCGTATAAGGACGTGGTCCGCGGACTGGCATGGGCGGCCATCTGCTGGGCGAGTTCGAGCTTGCCGCCGTTTTTGAGGTAATTGGTGATGCCGGTGGCGCGGAAACTGTGATTGCCGGCCAGGCTGCGGATGCCGGCCTGGCGCAGCCGGCGGCGGACCATGCGGTGCGCGCTCGACTGATCGAGCGGCCGGCGCTGCAGCGCGCCGCTCCGCCAGGTCCGGAAGAGCGGCCCCTCGGCGTCGGCGGCGATGCCGGCCGCGGCCAGGTATTCATCGAGAAACTGCTCCAGGGTGTGATGACACGGCAGTTCGTTCACCTTGCTGCCCTTTTCCTGCAGGCGCAGCCAGCCGCGCCGTCCCTGGATGTAATAGTCTTCGACGCGGAGCTGGACGACGGCGCCGATGCGCGCGAAAGTATACGCCATGGTGGCGAGCAGCGCGCGATCGCGCAGCGCCACGAGCGAGTCGGCCGGGAAACCGGCGAACAGATCGTGCATCTCCTCGGTCGAGAGAACCGGCGTCTTGCCTTTCTTGACGACGTGTTTGGGTCCGCGCACGGCATGGGCCGGATTGTAGGGGACGATCTGGCCGACGACCAGCCAGTCGAAGAGCATGCGCACGGCCGCCAAATGTTGTTTCACCGTCGGCCGGGAGCGGCCCTCGGCTTCGAGAGCTTTCAGCCAGGCAGCGACATGCACCGGCTCGACGCGGCCCAACTCTTCTAGACGATGGGCCGCACACCAAGCCGAGAAGCGGCGCACCGCGCCATAGTAGGCGCGGCGGGTATGGTCGTTGGGGATTTGGGTGACGAAGAATTCGAGGGTTCGCTTGCCCGCGCGTGGTTCCTGGAGAAACAGCCAGGGCGGTTCGCCGGGTCCCAGGTCGGCCAGGGCTTCCCCGCCCCGGCTTTCGGGTGTGGGTGCCAGCGAGAGCACTTCGGGTGTCAAAGTGAGGTTGTGACTTTCAGAGTTATTTGGCATGCTGCCGTCAACATTATTTGGCATACTCTCTCCTTCCCGAAACCGGTAGCAGCTGGTCGTCAATAGCGGCGAGACCGTCGCCCGCGTAGGCCTCGGATAGCCGGGCGGGCATCGGGGCCTTTGGCCCGCTCCTAGTATACCTGATAACGTCCTTTATCATGCATAAGCAAGGTGCGATAAGTGTATATTATCGCGCGCTTCAAATTCCCCTTGTCACAATCGTGACTTTTCCACTCACCCCTGTTATCCTGCCAAAGAGCTTACCCGTGAACGACTTGCCCTCCCTTCTATAAGGAGACCTGCCCAGAGGACCGCATGGCGAAACCTGTCGATTGGATCCCGCTCGTGCCGGACGCACTGACGGCCTTACGCCAAATGACCGCGCCCGTCGTCGACCGCACCACTCTCGAAACGCTCCTCAAAATCCAGCGCCGCACCGCCATCCGCCTGCTGCACCAATTGGGCGGAGAGCAGCTCGGAAAAACGCTACTCATCCCGCGCGAGCAACTCATCCGCGAACTCGAAGCCTATCTGCCGCGCGACGCGGCTGAGTTGCCAGCACGCACGCCCAGTCAGATTCGCCGTCTCCACCGCGAAGCCGAACAGTTCCGCTTCCCGGATGTGCGCGGCTGCGAACGCCGCACAGTGGACCAGCTTCCGGCCGCAGTTAATCTCGGCCTGGGGCGCCTCACCATCGAAGTTGCCGATTTGCGGGACCTGTGCGCCCAGTTGTGGGTCTTGCTCGAAACCTGCAAAGACGACTGGGAGGGCGTGGAAAAGAAGTTGGAGGGGAGCGCATGAACCGGCCGGAGGCCCGTTTCCCGCACGAAAGTGCGGGCAGGGTTCCATCGAATATTAATTCCTACATGCACGCCGGTTAGTAACTCCCGCCTCGTATTCATATCCCTGAATGCCACCGTTCACAGCTCTGCGCGACACTTCCCAGTAGTCGGCAAGGCAGCCTATATCCGCCCATCGGAGTGGCAACTCGATTCCATACTGAGGAGCACCGGCCTGCACCAGTGCTGAAAAGGCCAAATCGCGAACCACCGCCAAAGTAATCTTGGATGACATGGGCTAGATGGCTGGTCTTGATTACAATCTGATCGATGCCCGAATCGCTCAGATGCTCAATGATCGATTCCATAATCGACTTTCCGAGCAGTGGAATCATCGGTTTCGGCACCACATTAGTAACGTAATAGGACGTACGCGCGTTCCCTTGCCCGCCGCCGAAATCGTTTCTTTCATAGATGCTCACCAGTAGATACACGTCATCTTCGGCTCAAATGCCCTTCCCGAGCCGTGACTATTCCCGAGCCGTGACTATTAAGGGGCGGCAACGACACGCGAATTTACGCAGTCAAGCACTAGGTCCCCGCCAGCGGCTTCATGTCCTTCTCTAGTCAGTCAAGAGGCTGTACAAACCGGCCTCTGAATGGTATATCGGTGCGCAATTGATTTGTTGTTAGACGGAGCTGTTGGTTTTGTGCAGAATTACTTGCGGCGAACGCGGTCTGCCACTATGGAATCGACGCTCTGGCAGGAATCCAGGCGAAAAATGGCTACATCGCTACTCATAAAAGTAACAATATGGCCGATTTTCCGTTGGCGATCTGAATAGAGATAGCCTAACGATAAATTTGCCGTTGTCGTCCGCAATTTGTCGCTCTCCCGCACTTCGATTTCGCAGGTCTTCACCGACTCCTGCCCACGCCAACGCCAAGTCAGTCCCTTAGCGTTACCCACCTGTCGCCATTCCGAATACTGCGCTGAAGCCAAACAGCTGAGCGCGACTCCGATCATAATGATCCGGATTGTGTTCCTGAGCGTCGACTGAGAGATTGAAAGCGAGACATAAGCCTTGTGCACTTTCTTATGTTAGATCATTTTCTTCTTCTAATTCCGCTAGTCAAAACGAATTGCCTTTGTACTTATCCAAAAAGGGGCTCAAGTATTACCGATAGGACCCGATAAATAGTGTGTGACCAAGATCTCCGATGAGCTCTTACTGGAGGAGCGGCTAAACGCGGCAGAGCAGGAAACGCCCGATGTCGGGTTGGACCCTTTGAACTGCGCTAAGCCGATTCGCGTTCTATATGTTGATCACACCGCGATGCTTGGGGGCGGTGAAATTGCCCTGCTAAATTTGGTCCGCCACTTGGATCGGACTAAGGTAACTCCGATCGTTGCGCTATTTAGCGACGGTCCGCTAGCGGAAAAGCTGAAGCACGTTTGCGAGGTTAGCATTGTGCCTCTTTCGCCGAATATTAGGACCATCAAAAAAGACTCACTAGGATTCGCCACGCTTCTTGCGTTGCGTGACATACTGGGCACTCTGTCCTTTACTGTTCGCTTAGCATCCTTCATTCGGGATGCTCGGGTAGATCTAGTTCATACCAATTCCCTGAAATCCGATATCATCGGCGGAATTGCCGGGCGCTTGGCCAAACGGCCCGTGATCTGGCATATTCGCGACCGCATTGAGAATGATTACCTGCCGCCGCTGATCGTTACCGTATTCCGCAGGCTTTCGACGCTCATTCCACAATTTGTTATTGCCAACTCACACGCCACTCTGGCGACACTCGACCTGCCTTCCCAAAGACCGAGCACGTATATATTTTCCGGTATCGAAATGCCGCAAAAGCGCGCGGTAGTTCACGACGGTCTCGATGCGACTCAAAACGGCGGTACGCTGCTCCCTCCACGAACTTCCATCATCGGGCTGATCGGTCGAATTTGTGAATGGAAGGGCCAGCACATTTTTTTGGATGCCGCGGCACTCGTCCGAAAGCGTTTCCCGGAAGCGAAGTTTAGGATAGTCGGGGCGGCTCTGTTTGGCGAGCAGGACTATGAGACTTGCATACACAAGCAGTGCGTCGACCTGGGGCTCGAAGATGTCGTTGAGTTCATGGGCTTTCGTTCGGACATCAGTGCCATTGTTGAGAGTTTGGACATTGTCGTACATGCTTCAATCACGGGCGAGCCTTTCGGCCAAGTGATTATCGAGGGAATGGCGGCAGGCAAACCGGTCGTCGCTACCAATGGCGGGGGCGTTCCGGAAATCGTCGTTCACAACGAAACAGGCTTGCTTGTACCCATGGGCAAAGCTACCGAGATGGCAGATGCTATCTGCATGCTGTTATCCAATCCAGCCAGAGCCCAACAAATGGGCGTACTTGGCCTCGAAAGAGTTCGCAAGCACTTCACAATTCAAAGAGCCGCGCGACAGGTTGAGTCCGTCTATCAAAACCTCTTGAAACCAAAAGGGAAGCGAGCTCCACAGGTTAGTGCTACGAGCTAACCACAGAAATCAAAGCTTTAGGAAAAAACAAAACTATGAACGCTCTGCAATATGACTCACACATGTCGACGGCTAGCGATGTCCTGCTAAAACGTTGGCGGCTCATCACGGGCTTAACGTGTGCAGGTATCTGCCTCTCAATGCTCATTCTTCTCATCCTGCCGAAGAAATACGAATCCCAAATGAAACTTATGGTGAAAAACGGCAGGCAGGACCTTGTCGTAAGCACCGAAAGCAATGGCCCCACCATTCATTCGCGCGATCTGAGTGAAGAACAGGTGAACTCGGAGGTGCAGTTGCTCACCAGTCGCGACATTCTCCAGCAGGTTGTCAACCGCGCAAAACTGGCTCACTCCGAACCGGCTGCGCAAACTCAGTCACACCAGCCATCGCCGCTTGCTATCGAAAAAGCGACGGAGAAATTACAGCGGGACCTAACGATCGAACCGGTACGTAAATCCAACGTGATTTCGGTTGCTTATAGCGCCGCTAGTCCCGAACTCGCCTCTACCGTGCTCAAAGAGCTGGCGGATACTTATCTGCAAGAGCATCTGCGCGTCCATAACACGGCGGGAACCTATCCCTTCTTCAAGAAAGAAGCCGACGATTATGAACAAAAATTATCCGCCTCCGAGTCTGCCTTGAAGGACTTTCGAGAACGAAACAGCATGCTTGTCATGCCTCAGCAGCAAGATGTTCTCACCCAACGAATGATAGACACGCAGGCAGCCTTTGAGGATGCGGATGCCGCGGTGAAGCAATGCCAGGCAAGACTACAGCGCAGTAAGAGCATATTGCCGGGTGTCAATGGCCGAGTTACCACGCAGAGCAAGTCCGTTCCGAATCCCATATTGGTGCAGCAGCTAACCATTATGCTGAGCGATCTTCGTAACAAACGAACGGAGATGGCTGTAAAGTATCGCCCCGATGATCGCCTCGTTCAGCAGCTCGACAAAGAGGTGGCCGACACGAAACTAGCGCTCGACTCCGCTCTGAACGTAAGACAAGTGGAATTGACCACCGATCTGAATCCCGTGCGTCAGAATGCCGACAAAGACATGGTCAGCGATGAAATTAGCCTGCCCGGACTGGAAGCCCGCAGAGACAATATGAGCCAGGCGCTTGCTCAATACCGGCTCCAGGCCCACGACCTCGCCGGTTTCACAGTCGACCATGATGCGCTCATACGAAACGTCAAAGAAAACGAGCAGAACTACCTTCTCTACGCCCAAAAGCGCGAAGAGGCCCGCATCACCGAATCATTGGATCAACAACGCATCGCAAACGTTGCCCTCTTCGAGACGCCGACCATCCCGGTCGAGCCCTCGAGTCCCAAGATGGTGATTGCCATTCCATTGGCAATCTTATTCAGCTTATTCCTGAGTATCGGCATCGTGCTTAGCCGAGAATATGCAGCGATGCGCCAGCGTGTAGTGACGCGCGTGTCCATCCCAGTTATGACCACGGCAAAGGAGCAAGTCTAATGTTCAAATTTCTTACAATCTTCATCGCGTTGGTTCCAGCCGCTCTCCTAAGTGCCGCTGAAGCAACGCTCACTGCGCCGCTGGTGCGCTACCATTTGCAAACCAGCGATAGATTAGAGCTTCAATACCGCTATACGCCGGAATTGAACCAGACTGTCGATGTTCAACCGGATGGCTTTGTATCGCTCAATCTTGCCGGCGATCTTCATGTCGCCGGTATGACGCTCGAAGATGCCAAAGCGGCCATCTTAACTCGTGTTCGGGTTCGCTTGAACGAACCTGAACTGAACGTCTCGCTCGAAGAATACGTTAAACCTGCCTTCGTAGTGGCCGGTCAAGTTGGCAACCCAGGCAGGTACGAAATGCACGGCGACGTCACCGCCCTCGAAGCGATCTCCATCGCCGGCGGCTTCAAAGACTCCGCCAAACATTCCCAAATCCTTCTTTTCCGGCATATATCGCCGGACATGGCGGAGACCAAGATCTTGAACTTGAAAGAAATGATGAATCCCGGGCATCCGACGTTGGAACTGATCGGTCGTCTTCAGCCCGGCGATTTGCTGGTCGTTCCCCAGAACAGAGTTAGCAAAATGGAGCGTTATATCCACTGGGCTAACGTCGGCATGTTCCTGAATCCGGCCGCATTCTGAATTTTAATGGTTCTTTTTGCGCAAGGCCACAAAATGCTCCAAGTCTCGGCTGATAAACGTTGCGCGGTTTTTCTCCACCGCGCAGCGTCTCTTGAAGGGGTTTCGCTGTGAATTATCATTTCCATTCGTCTGTGAGCTACTTTGTCCGGTTATTGGAACGCTTCGCTGCGCTTATCTTAATTCTCGGCGTGCTGTTCTATGTGAACTTGACCCGCATGCCGCATAGCGTGGGCGAGTTTTTATTCGAGCGCATGACCGTAATCAATATCCTGGTCGCAGTTGGATTTTTGGCCGTCTGGTCGGCGTGCTTCCCGGCTGGAAACCTGCAAGGCGAACAGACCGGTTTCCTGGCCAGCGTGGGGAAGACTTTGAAAGGCACCCTCTGCGTAACTGGGATGTTGGGCTTGTTACTAACCGCAGCCCACGCGGTAACTCCACTGACTTTGATATTGCCGGTATTCTTCCTCGCCAGCTTCAGTTTAGTCTGTGCGCGAACGTTCTTGGTTGTTCTGGTCGGTCTCACGCCTTCGAATCATCGCACCGACGTGCTGATTCTGGGAACTGGACCGCTTGCCCGGAGAGCTTGGAAGGAAGTGCGGACGCGCTACTTCCGCAGCGTAAACCTGGTGGGATTTGTAGACAACGAGTGCGTTGAGAACGGTTCCCCTGAGATCAGCACCATGTATCTGGGAAAGATCAACGATCTTGAAAGCATTCTGCTGCGCACTCCCGTCGACTTGATGGTAATCGCGCTGCCGGTTAAGTCTTGCTATGAGGACGTCCAGAGAGCCATCCATGCGGCCGAAGAAGTTGGTGTCGAGTTTATGCAGTTTGACAGCACGTTTCAATTGAAGCGGCTCAGCAAGAACACCATGGCGCCCAATGTAAGCATGTACCCCTACCATTCATCGAGCAGTCTCGCAGAGCAAACGTTCAAACGGTTCTTCGATATCGTGATCTCGGCGACAGCCCTTGCATTACTCGCGCCGGTGCTTGCCGCCATCGCCATCGCCGTTCGCTTCAGCGATCCCGGTCCCGCGATTTTTACCCAAGAACGTTACGGGTTCTGTCGGCGTAAGTTCGCCCTGCTTAAGTTCAGGACGATGGTGATCGATGCCGAAAAACTCATGGAAAAGCTGGAAAGTCAGAATGAGGCGGATGGTCCCATTTTCAAGATGCGGAACGATCCGCGCATTACCAAAATGGGCCGTTTCCTGCGGAAGACGTCGCTCGATGAACTGCCGCAGCTCTGGAACGTTCTAACGGGCGATATGTCCCTTGTCGGTCCGAGGCCGATGAGTCTGAGAGACGTAAAGTTATTCAGCAGCGCGCATCTCATGCGCCGTTTTCGAGTAAAGCCCGGTATTACAGGATTGTGGCAGGTCAGCGGACGCAGTTCGACCACTTTCGACCACTGGATGTCGATGGATTTCCGCTACATCGACGATTGGTCTATCTGGCTGGATTTCAAAATTCTGTTTCAGACGATCCCAGCAGTTCTCAAAGGTACGGGTGCAATGTAAGGCAGTTTTATGCAAAAACGAATTGCTTTAGTACACGATTACTTCACCCAGCAAGGCGGCGCTGAACGAGTGGCCGAACAACTCCATTGCATGCTGCCAACTGCTGAAGTGTTTGCCACCGTCGCTCTGCAGGATCAAATGCCAACCAAGCTGGCCAACACAAACGTGCAGACGTCCTGGATGCAGCAGTTGCCCGGCATGAAGAAGCTTCACCGCTATTACTTCCTCCTGTATCCATTCGGTGTCGACTCGCTGGATCTTTCTAGCTACGACGTAGTTGTTTCGAGCTCATCCGGCTATGCAAAAGGCATTAAAACCAAGCGCGACTCTTTGCACGTCTGTTATTGCCACACGCCCATGCGATGGGCTTGGCGTTATCAGGACTACGCGTCCCGTGAGAAATTCAGCGCTTCGGCTCGCATCGCTCTTCCGATCCTCTTACATGGATTGCGGATATGGGATATGAACGCCTCGCGCCAGCCCGACCAATTTGTTGCCAATTCGCAAATCGTCGCCGACCGGATCCAACAAATCTACAAGCGCCATTCGGTCGTCATCCCCCCGCCGATCGATGTTTCGCGCTTTTCGCTGAGTGACAAGCAAGACGACTACTATCTTGTGCTTTCGCGCCTGGTCCCTTACAAGCGAATCGATCTGGCAATCGAGGCATGCAATCTGATGAAGCGGCGTTTGATCATCGTAGGCGACGGTCTGGATCGCAAGCGGCTGCAAGAAACTGCCGGTCCCACGGTTCAATTCATGGGCCGTCTTTCCGATGAAGAAACGGCAAAATACGTCGGCGAGTGTCGAGCGCTCATCTTCCCCGGAGAGGAAGACTTCGGCATGGTTCCTCTGGAGGTCGCGGCGAGCGGCCGTCCGACCGTCGCCTTTCGCGCAGGCGGCGCCACTGAAACCGTAGTAGATGGCGTAACCGGCACATTCTTCGATCATCCCGACGCCGGCAGCTTGGCTTTGGCCATGGAAGAGTTGGAAACGCTGACCTTTTCGCCGACTGTTCTGAGGAACCACGCGATGACCTTCGACGTTCGCGCCTTCCGTCAGCGTTTTATGGGACTGCTCAGTTCCCTTGGCGTTTCCGTTCCTTCTCCCGTCCAGCTGATCAACGAATACAAAGCACTCCAAAGGATCGCCAGCTAGGGCTTCTATGGAATCTTCACTCGTAGTCGAGAGCCCCGCAACTGCGCCCGCCCAGCGCATTCCTGTCTTAACGCCGAAGACGATCTTTATAATCCATCCCTCTGACCTTCTTACCGACCACAAACCAAATGGCGATGGCTTGGTCGCTTGTGACTTTATCAAAGGACTGGCCAAGCGGGGCCACCGTCTGCTGGTCGCTGCGCGCAATACCGATCTCGCGCAAAGCCTGCCTTCGAATGTCATAATCTACCACCTCCCTACGAAGATCAAGATCCCGATGCTCGACCGACTCGAATATATGTGGCGCGTTCGTCGTCTCTTCAAGCGACTGGCGCAACAGGAACAGATCGATTTGGCACACCAAATGAATCCGGTTTTCAGCGGACTCAGCTTAGCGCTGGCAGGCATCAAAATACCGCTGGTGCTGGGCGCGTATGTTCCCCGCTGGCCGAATGACCCAGATGCTGTAGCAGGCTCTAGTCCTTGGGCCAAAGAATTCTTTCAGAGTCTGAACCGTTTTGTCTGCTCTGTCCAGCAAAGGTGCGCGACCGTGCTCATGCTGACCTCACCAGCTGCTTTGAATCGTATTCCTTTCCCGGAGCAAGTGCAATCCAAAATCTTTCCGATCGCCATTGGAATTGACACCGACATTTTTTCTCCGCTGACCCAAACCCCGCGCGCTTCTAAGCCCACCATTCTATTCCTGGCCAACTTGCAAAAGAAGAAAGGAATCTTTGTACTTCTGGACGCGTTCGCCGATGTCTTCAAAGCCGTTCCAAACTGCCGCCTGATCGTCGCAGGAGCCGGTCCCGAAGCCGAAGCAATCTCTCAAAAACTGCAGGCCATGGATTGCAAGCATAACGTCGAACTCGTCGGTCGTATAGAACGTCCTGACGTGCCCGCTCTACTGCATAGAGCGGATGTCTTTTGTCTACCTTCTTTCGGCGAGCCTTATGGCGCAGTGATCCTCGAGGCTATGAGTTCTGGAAAGGCCATTGTGGCGACCGACGCTGGGGGCATTCCTCATCTCGTCCCGACGAATGGCAGAATCTTGGTGCCACCCCAAAATGCAGTCGCGTTGGCAGCCGCTCTAATCCGCGTAGTTTCGGACGAACCCCTTCGCCGCTCTATGGGAATGGCCAACAGAGCTCATGTCGAAGAGCATTTAAGTTGGCCTTCGGTCATTGATCAACTTGAGCAAGGCTACTCTGCCGCTCTGAATGTGACAGGATTTCGCAGATGACCACGTTGGCTCCGATTCAGGAGTGTCCAAGCGAAGCCCTGCCCGCACCCGAGCAGGCCCTAACGCCGCCAGGGGGAGCCCGCGCCGTCTTCCAATCGGTGATCGCTCGCGCCGCAATTATCGCAGTCAACGCTGGTACCGGAATCGTGACCGCGCGTGCCTTAGCGCCACATGGTCGTGGTGAGTTGAGTGCCATCATCCTCTGGCCCGTGCTGCTGGCCAACGCAATGACGCTCGGTCTTCCCAGTGCTCTTACCTACAATTTGCGACGAGCACGACACAAAACGAGCGATCTCATCGGCACCGCCCTCTTTCTTGGCCTGCTCATGAACGTACTCTCTGTGGCCATCGCGGCGGCCTGCTTGCCGCGAATCCTTCACCTGTATTCGCCGCAGGTAATCTTCTACGCCCGGATATTCTTACTAAGCGCGCCAGTCGGGATCTTCCTCCAGATCTCCCGAGCCGCTTTCGAATCAAACGGCGACTTCGCCATCTCGACGAAATCGCAATGGCTCGTTCCCTCACTAACTCTGAGTGGCTTACTAGCGCTGTTAGCGTTTCATAAGCTGACGCCTCTTACTGCAGCCTATGCGTATGTTCTGAATAGTCTTCCAGTTATTGTCTGGATCACTCTTAAACTCTGGCGGCAGTTCCGTCCTTCTTTCAGGCAAATCAAGTCAACAAGCAGCGTCTTACTTTCGTATGGAATTCGCTCCTATGGGATTGACCTTTGTGGAACGCTGGCACTCTATGTGGACCAAGCCCTCGTTGTAGGCCTATTGCAGGCCGAGGCGATGGGAACCTATGTTGTCGCCTTAAGTCTTTCTCGACTCCTAAATGTTTTGCAAACCTCAGTCGTAATGGTGCTGTTCCCCAAGACCGTGGGTTTGAGCGTCAAAGAAATAACGGAGCTCACCGGCTTCGCTGCGCGCGCCAGCACGCTCTTTACGAGCTTACTTGGCCTTGCGGTGTTCGTCTGCGGACCTTTCGTCCTGCGAATGATGTACGGCCGCGAGTATGTATCCGCGAGCCCAGTTCTTCGCGTTCTTGTCGTTGAAGTCGTCCTGGCGGGTTTGACCATGGTTCTAGCGCAAGCTGCCATGGCCGTGGGCAGACCGGGGGTCGTTGCAATGTTGCAATCCATTGGACTCGCATTGACAGTACCTCTAATGATGTTCTTCATTCCTCGGTGGGGTCTTCTCGGTGCTGGCTGGGCGCTGCTCATTTCTACGTCGTGCCGCTTATTTTTCATCTGTTTGAGCTTCCCGAAACTGTTAGGTTGCCGCCGCCCACGGCTCATCATCAATCTTTCCGATCTTCGCTTAATTCTTAGACACGCAGTCCGCGTAGTCCCCGGCGCATCGCGCCTCGTCCCCGCATTTACCCCGTTACAAAGAGAGGCTGCATGACAAACGTTTTTCCTGGTATGGCAATTGAGCCGATCGAACTCCCCGCTGCGGCGAATTCAAACTTCCGGCCCACCGTGGCAATCTTGACTTTCATCGCAGCCACTACCGCCCTGATGCTCAGTGGCGCTGCCGGCCAGCTTCACATCCTGTTTCCTGCGATGGCCCTCATAGTTGGCGTCTACCTTTACCGCAATTACCCGACCGTGTACGTCTCGTTCGTGCTGTGGATGTGGTTTTTGAGCCCCTTTGTGCGCCGGGTGGTGGATTATCGCAGTTATTGGATGGATCCAAATCCCATCCTGATTGCACCCGCTCTCGTCACTGCCATCTGTGCTATCACGTTGGTGAAAAATGTAAACAGGCATTGGCATTCGTCTCTGCTTCCCTATCTACTCATGGCAAGCGGCATAACGATGGGTCTACTTGTTGGGATTGCATTGGGCAATCCCAAAGATTCGGCTGCCACTTACCTACTCTGGATCGCCCCGCTTTGTTTTGGTTATTACCTTCAGACTCTGTCAGCCTCAGTTCCGCAGCTTAAGAAAACAATCATAAACACTTTTATCGGTTTTGTTGTTGTGTGTGGGTCGTATGCGCTTTTTCAATTCATAACGGCTCCCTCATGGGATTGCAACTGGCTCGAAATGGTATCGGTAAACTCGATTAGTCCCAGCTTTGGAAAACCGGACCCGTTTGAGCTGCGAGTCTGGAGCACGTTGAACGCACCTGGTCCGTTTAGCGTGGCTCTGCTCGTCGGACTGCTGATGCTCTTCGTCTATTCAGGTTGGGCGAAGCTTCCCGCGCTCATAGTGGGGTATGCATCGTTTCTGCTCTGCATGGTTAGATCCTCCTGGATCAGTTGGTTAGTGGCGATTCTTCTTATCGCTTATTTCAATCGCCGACGCATTTACAACCTGATTCTTCCGATCTTAGGTCTGATAGTTGTGGCCGCATTCCTCACCCAATGGCCGCCCATCGCCGATAAGCTTCACGAGAGGTTTGCATCGACTGCATCCATCGGATCTGACGAAAGCGTCTTGGATCGAAAACATCTCTACGACGTCATGCCTGAATACCTGTTACGGCACCCTCTGGGCAGGGGACTCTCGAACAGTCCAATTTTCGAAGATCTGCCTTTGGACAGTGGACTGCTAAGCACACCCCTTCAATTGGGTTGGCTTGGCACCCTCTTGCTCTTTCTTGGATTAGCAGTCCAATTGAGCCGCTGCGGCCTCGAAAGCAAATCACTCACCTTTGAACGAATTTGCCAATTGGCAGCCTTCGCGCTGCTGTTGCAGATCGCTGGGTCGCAGGTCTTTGCGGGACTAAGTGCGATGCTGCTGTGGACGCTCTGCGGTCTCGTTGTTGGGTCGAAGAAGCAATTCACTCGAACACGAGTTGCCGTCTTGGAATAACTGATCGCTCACGGCGCGCCGTTCGTCGCGAGTTGGCGTACAAGATGATCGAATTGAACGAAAGGAGGTAACCAAGTGGCAAGGCTTACTGCGATCTGGCAGCGGCGCTCCGAGTTGCGAGAGAACGACTGGCTTGACGAGTTATTTGGCGAATACATTGACAAGCACATTGTAGATGGAACGCGCTCTGTCGTCATGGACAACTGCCTGCTAATCGATAGCCTCATCCACACCCGAAACGAGTCCTATTACAAATCGTTTAGTGAACGGAAGAATGCATATCTACTGCATCTATCTGACGAGCATTATCACGGGGGATATCAGACATACAAGTATTTCAAGGGCGTTTTCCGGAATTACTGGTCGCCTATCTTCGAATCTCGAGCCATCCAAGTTGTTCCTCTCGGGTATTCGAATGGCCTCAGCCAATCAGGCGGATTCAAGCCCGCTTCCTCCCGTTCTCATTTGTGGTCATTTGTGGGTGAAACGGCTAGGGGATCAAGGCCGGAGATGGTTACTGAACTCCGGCATATGGGTCCACATTTCTTACGTGCCACAGACGTTCCCGAGGCGGTACCGCTTTCTCCCCGGGAGTATCAGACAGTTTTGCGCGAGAGCGTTTTCGCGCCTTCGCCGATGGGACGTTTGAACATAGAGTGTTTCCGTCTTTACGAGGCTCTCGAGTGTTCGGCAATACCAATTGTGGAGCGGCGGATGTTTTTGGATTACTATCGGCATCTTTTCGGCGCACAACATCCCCTCATATCAGTCAAAAACTGGCACGAAGCGGCGGTTATCATGAGGGATCTTCAGCGCAATCCGAATGAACTTGACAGACTTCAGGAGTCAATCCGCGAATGGTGGAAGACCTACAAAATAGAGTTGAAGTGCAACATTGGCAAATTTCTCCGCAGGACCGAAAGCTACGTTTCAAACAACCGACAACTCGGGGCGGGCCTGGGCTGGGCATACCGCATTCCGCTATGGCAACCAATTGAGCTCTCGCGTCATCACTCCTTTAGGGCGCTTGTACGAAGGGCTCACGTCGAAATAGGGAGCCTTATAGCAAGGTCGTAGTCTGAGTTTGACTACCCCGCTAGAGTTTTGAGGCCTGTGTCTTAACAGCACGAACTAGCGACATATTTGGCTAAGCCCGCCGTTAATCAACAAAAATCCCCGCTACAACAGCATTGATACCACTTAAATCACTTACTTGAAAAATAACATTCCCGGTCACATTCCAAGACGCATAAACACCATCCTGAAAGCTTGCGAACTGTTCCGAATCCAATATCGCATGACTGGCCGCGTCCATGACCGTAATGCTCTCCGTCCGCGCCGTAGTATCCCAGTCAAGCAGATACAGGCCAATACGGTGAGACGTCCCGTCTGCCAAAGTTAGATTGATACTAAAGCTACCGCCCGTTGAATAATAAGTCGAAGCTATCCGTGTTAACGATCCGCTTGAAATTTGCAGCCCAAGCGGGTTCGAGGTAGACGAATTCCAGGTCCAAACACCGTTACCGCTAAGGCTAGCATTCGCAAATGCGGGTAGCTTGTTGCCATCGTTCGCAATCAGGTAACCACTGGCGCCATATTTTCCGGTCCAAGTGCCCCCTGTTGTTGTGTCTAGACCACTGTAGGTTGCGCTCGATGTAGCCGCCACAGCTGTAGGTGCAGGACCAAAGAAAATCCCAGAAACCACGCCATTGTATCCCGCCGTACCGGTCACCTGAAGGATCACATTGCCTTTAATATTCCAGCTTGCGTAAACTCCATTGTGGAAGCTCGCAAATGCCTCCGTGTCGAGCACCGCGTGCGTGCTCGCATCTAGGATCGCTATCGTCTCAGCCCGGTTCGTGGTGTCCCAGTCCAACAAATAGAGCGAAACCGCGTGAGCCTTACCATCCGCGATATTCACGTTAATAGTAAAAGCAGAACCGTAATAGGCAGAGGCGATGCCCGTACTGTTTCCGGTGCTCAACGCTCGAGTATCGGTGGTCGAAACCATCCAGGTCCAGAGACTGTCGCCAGCGAAACTGACGGCCGCATAAGACGGACCGTTATTGGCATTGTTCGCAATGAAATCCCCATCCGCCCCATATTTGGCCGCCCACGCCCCCTGCGTTGCAGTATCCAGGCCAGTGTAAGAAGCGCTGGCGGTCTGCGGTGGCGGCGGGGTTTTCCCACTCGCCGCATCGAAGAAGATCCCAGCCACAACCGCGTTCATGCCGCCCGTGCGCGTCACCTGAATGATCACGTTTCCTTTAAGGTTCCAGACAGCGTACTCGCCATTCTGGAAACTCGCGAACGTTTCACTATCGAGGACCGCGTTCGTCGCCCAGTCGAGGATCGAGACTGTCTCGGTGCGCTGCGTCGTATCCCAGTCGAGCAGATAGAGCGCCACCCGGTGCGGATTGCCGTCGGTCAAGCTAAGATGCATGTTCACGCTGTTGCCAGTGGAATAAAACGTGGACGCAATGCGCGTTGCCGCGCCGCCAACTGTTTGCAGCGCGCGCGGATCGCCGGTCGGGTTCGCCCAAGTCCAGATGGCGATACCGGTCAAACTTAAGCTCGCATACCCAGGCGATGTATTGGCGTCATTCGCAATGATGTATCCGCCGCCGCCGTAAATGCCCGTCCAGTTGCCTTGCGTTTTTGTGTCCAAGCCTGCGTAAATGGCGGTCGAAGTAACTGCGCCGCTCAGGTTTGTCAGTAAGAATGTTAATGTTGGAAGTCCTGTGACCGTGGCCGTAACATTATAAGGACCGCCGGCGGTCGAGTTCGCGCTGAACGCCGCCATCGCGCTACCCGATCCATCGGTAGCCACCGTGATCGTCGCCGAGTTGTTCGTGAATGTGCCCGATGCACCCGTGGATGGCGCGCTGAACACTACATTGACACCCGCAAGCGGGTTGCCGTTCGCATCCTTCACCGTCACAGCGGGCTCATTGGCAAACGCCATATTTATTTGTGCTGACTGCGGAGTAGTGCCCGCACTAGCTTTAATCAATGCGGGAGCGTTGGGCGGAAAAACGATGATCGACACGCGATCCGAGAGCGCAACCGTCATGGCGCCATTCACCGCTGGCAGTGTCGCTGTGCTGCCCGCTCCGCTGTCATTGAAGGTGACCAGCGCCGGAGTTCCCGTCGCTTGTTTCAGCGTCACCGTTACCGACTGGCTCGGAACGGATAGGAGTTGCTGAGCGTTAACGTCATAACTTGGCAATTCGATCCACAATGCCAGATAGAAAGTACCGTCGCGTCTTTGGAACAACGCTTGGTTCACATTGTTCGTCTGGCCTGAAATGGCATAGTTCAGCCGAGCCGTCTGGAAGCTGGGTCCGGGATCTTTTAACAGTTGGTTGAGATTCGCCAATGCCGTAAACGCAGGTTTCGCTGAACCGTCGTTTCTCAACAGTCCAAAGTTGTTCTGTGCGTTCGTAAGATCCGTCCCCTCATCGATCAACTCGTAGAGGTATGTACGTGCGATCCCTTTTGAGAGCTGGTTCAACAGCACTCTCGGAGCATAGCGACCCTCTATGGCTTCCGGAATCCCTTGATTAATTGTTGGAACGGAAATGTAGCCGGTCTCAGTAGTCTCAATCGGTTTACTGCCGTCCACAATGGCCGCCAGCGCAAGGTTATAGGGAATGCTCCCATAGCCGCCGGAACCCCAACCCAACGTTCCCGGATTGCGCCCCCCGAAGTAGTTGTGAAGGTTGCCAAAATCCATAAAGCTGCTCAAATCACCCAGCGAGTTGAACGCTTGCGGCGTCGTTAGGGAAGGCCCAATTACCGGATAATTTGCCGTAGCCGGATTTCCTTTCACCGTTGAATAGAGGAGTTTCTGAAATGCGAGCAAGTCGGTAACCCATGTCGAATCGCCGCTAGCGTCCAATTCATTGGGAGCCTCGTATGCTTCTAACGCCACCGGGATTCGAGACGGGTAACTCGTCAACAGCGAGGCACTTTGTCCAAGGCTCGTGATAAGGTCCGCCTTGATTCCTACCGCGCCCAATTGATTGAGGTGGTCGTAGTAAGGCTGCCACGTGGTATCGATAAGCCCATCTCGGATATGTCTCGTGCTCAGTTGCTGGAGCATCAGCTCAATCAAGGGAAAGTTCGTTACGTAGGGCGTTGAACTATAGTGAAGATGAACGTTCACACCCAACGAATCGACCAAAGAGTCTGCCGGCAATGCCAGCGTATTACAAGAGAAAAGCGCGTTGACTGATCTTGGCGCAGACATCGAGACACTAGCAGTGGAGACCGTTCCGCTTACATCTCCGCTAAAACTTACAAAACTGCAGTTTGGATTTGGGATCGCTGTCAACTGAACGGTTGCCGTCGGAAAGTAATAGCCGTTCCACGACGTCGGCTGCACTGCGATGCTACCGCCTCCCACACCCACGCTGGTCGACAATTCATATTGCGGTACGAAAGATGCCATGTACGTAAACGGCGTTGCAGGCGCAACCACGCTATGCGTCAAAATTCCGCCGCTGTCGTTCCAGCCGGAAAAGATCCAGCTGGTGGTTCCTATGTTCTGTGGTGTGCTCGCACTCAAGGTGTGGGTCGAACCTGCAACCCAATTGAACGCTGCCGGGCTAGTGACCGTATTGCCGTCGACAATGGCGGTACCTCCTGCGACCGAAGTTTGCACCGTAATCGGAGTCGTAACCGTAGCGCTCTGACCGGCAGCAATGCGTCCGCCCGTCATCGTCAACATAGCTACGCAAAACGAAAGTCGACCCGCAGACTTCCTGCAAGACAAATTCATTAGTTCCCCTCAAACGAGTCCCCGAAACGTTTACTCTGTCCCGGCGTATTAAGTAGAGGTTAGAGTTCTTTAGCGGCAAACTCAAGCGCGTGTGGTTTTAAGCCCCTGCGGACTATCCCAGTATTTTGGATAGGTGTAGTCTGTCCACGATTGTTATTGAGCGTATTTATTAACGATCTTTTCGATATAGGCAGCTTCATCGTTGATGGCTTTGTCAACGATCGTCAACTGTTCCGTCGCTTCGCTAAAACGGCCCTGCTCGAGCGCCTCTCGCACACCGGGAATTGTCTTCACTCCGTAGCCTGCGTAGGTGCCGGGCGCATAGATCAAATTCTTTACCCAAGGACGGCGCGGCAGTCCTTGATCGTTAAGCAGCTTCCGATCCACGGTTGTGAGTGCTGCGTTGAGAGCCCTGCGCTTCTCCGCAGATAGTGTTTCCATTTGTAGCCGCGCCGCGTTGAAATGCCCGGCAGCTTTTTCGAGTGAGGCAACGGCATCGTCCAAGGAAGAAAAGTCCACGTCCGGCGGCGGTACCAGCGAAGGGGGAGCTTGTAGATGCTGCTTGGGATCGTCGGTCAGAGCATAGACATGCATGTCAATATTCCGCTGGCGCGTCTCCGCGTCCTTCTGCAGCGCTTTGACCAGCTCTTTTAGTTCGTGGTCGTATTGCTTCAAAGTCCGCGCCATTCCTGTGAATTCATACGGCAGAACATCTGCCGAGGCGAATCGCATAACCATGAGGCCGGCAGTTTGCGCCAGCACAGGCCCATAAACTTCTTCTTTGTCTCCAAAGTGATCGGTAAACCATGGCGTGTCATAAGCCGAGTGATATGTGCCGCCTCGATCCTCCCCGCCGTAGCCGATACTTAAGCAAGAGATTCCTAGATGATCTAGGAAAGTGGCGAAATCAGAACCGCTGCCGATGGCCTCGATAGGCAGCGTTTCCTGCTTAAGCACGTCCTGATTTGGCGGACCACCGCGTCGGCCGCCGCGAATCATCATGGCCGCTTGCTGGCGCTTCCAAACCGAAACCTTTGTCTCCGGATCGACGATGTCCTTTGCCACGCCGTTGACCAACTCTTCCAATTCGTGCGAGCCGCCGGCACCGAAGAATCCGCGTCCGTTCTCGTCGGAGTTCAGATAAAGGGCTGCATGTTGATTCAATTCGTCCGCATGTGTTTCGGCCCACTCCGTCGATCCAATCAAACCGGGTTCTTCGCCATCCCACGCGGTATAAATCAAAGTCCGCTTCGGCCGCCAGCCTTGTTTCGCAAGTTCGCCTAAGGCGCGCGCCTCTTCAAGCAAGGCCGACTGGCCCGAGATCGGATCGTCCGCACCGTTCACCCAAGCGTCGTAATGGTTGCCACGCACAATCCAAACATCCGGCTCTTCGGAGCCTTTCATGGTTGCGATCACATCCAGCACCGGCTTCTGGCCCCAATCCGAAATAAGCTTCAGGTGAACCTTTGCTGGTCCGGGCCCGAAATGATAAGTCAGCGGAAGGCCGCCGCGCCATTCTGCCGGAACCACGGGTCCTTCCAGTGCAGCCAGCAATGGCTTCGCGTCGCCATAGCCAATGGGCAGCACAGGAATTTTCATAATCGTCTGCGCCTCGGAAATCTTGAGGCGTTTCGCGCCGGGAACTGAGCCGGTCCCTGGCGTCAGCGGGTCGCCAGGATACAAAGTGGTGTCCGAAACACTGCCTCGCTGAATGCCGTCTGGCGGCCTCATGGGTCCTTTCGGCAAAACATCCTCCTGTCCATAACCGTCATCGGCAGGATCGGAATAAATGATGCAGCCGATCGCCCCGTGTTCCGCAGCCAGCTTTGGCTTCAGACCGCGCCAGCCACCGCCGTAACGCGAAATTACAATCGCACCGCTGACGGAAATGTTGTGGCGCTCCAAAACTTCGTAATCAGCCGGCATTCCGTTGTTCACATAAACCAACGGAGCCGTCACATCGCCGTCTGCCGAATAAACGTTGTAACCGGGAAGCTGCGTGCTCTTCTCATGCGTGTAAGGATCTTCCGCCAGCGGGGCTTCGTCCATTCTCGCCACATATTTGGTCGGCGCCACCAGTTCCAGCACTCTCTCTTTGGGCGTTGGATACAGCACGTCGAATCTTTCGATATGCGCATCCCAGCCCCACTCTTTGTACTGCGCGACCAGCCATTCGGCGTTTTGCCGTTGATAATCTGTACCCACATTGTGCGGATGCGCCGCCAAGTGCAGCATGTTGGCATGCACGCGCTTGGCATCGGGAATCGCGCGGAAGCGCGCCTCCCAGTCGTACTCTTGCTTCGCACTCTCGGGACTAAAACCGAGGATGGCAGCGCTGTTCGATTGCCCCACCGCAAGCACGGCCAACGAAATAGTCAGGAACACGATCGACTTCTTGCGCAAGAATCCTCCTCTGGGAAACGAGCGCGGTTCCCTCCCCATTAGTTAAACATAGACCCCATACCTGTCAGATTAATTTCTCAGAGACAGCCAGGAATCGGTTCACATCGGCCGCGTTGTTGAAAAAGGCTGGCGACACCCGCACTCTGACAATAGGCTCCGTTTCCTGAACGCTAACTTTAATGCGCTCGGCTTCCAGAATGGCTTGTGCTTCCGCGCGCGTTTTCTTTACGAAAAAGCTTACAATCGGTGAACGATTTCCTTCGGGCGTAAACAGCTGAAACCCTCGGTCAACTAGTCCCTTGCGCAGTTGCTGCACAAGCGCCAGCGACTGTGTTTCGATCCTGTCTAGCCCGACGCTTTTCAAATAGGAGAGCGCCGCGGACAGTTCGTAAAACTCACTATAAGTGGGCGACGAGTATTCAAACTTGCGGGCGTTGCGGTAGGGCTGATAATCATAGTGAGGCAGCTGCTTTGCCACCATCCAACCCACGTTCGGCGAGTCAATACGTTCGAGGAGTTCTTGGCGCACGAAGAATGGCGCCACGCCGAAACCGGCCAAAAGCCATTTGTATGTTCCGGTAGCGAAGAAATCCACGCCGAGTTCGCTGACATTCACTGGGGCTGTACCTATGAACTGCGCGGCGTCGGCATACAGGTAAGCACCGTGGGCGTGTGCCAAATCGGCGAGGCCCTTGACATCATGCCGGTGACCGCTGGTATTTGAAACCCATGCCACTGAGACGATGCGCGTGCGTTTGTCGACCAGCTTTGAAAAATCCTCAACGGTGCCAGCGCCGCCGCGGTTCTTAACGATGCGCATCTCAACACCGCGAGTCTTCTGAAGTTTGCGATAGATTACTGGGGTTGATTCGTAAACCAGATCGTCGAACACGACGTTGTCACCAGGCTTGAAGTCCAGCGAATTGACAACGATATTCTCACCCTCCGTGGTTGAAAAGAGAAAACCGATTTCGTCTTCGCTCGCCCCCACCATCTCTGCGAACAGCTTGCGAACCTCATGTTTCTTGGCCTCCATCTGTCCAACACTGTAGGCGTGGCGGGCGCGAGCTTCAATCCAATCGTGTGCTGCCTCCACAACAGGTCTGGGAATTAAGCCGATATAAGCGGTGTTGAGAAACGTATAATCCTGCAGCGCCGGAAAGTCTTTGCGAACGCCGAGCGGGTCATCGCTTCCAGTCGCCAAAGGGGCTGCGGCTGCCAGGGCAGTCATGCCGGACACTCCAAGAAATCCTCTCCTGCTATGTTCCATAGTCTACCGGTATCAGAAGCTCTTAATGCGTTTCACGGAACACTTAGTATCGCAAGTTTTCAAATGAGTCTCGTATCATAGCGTCGTCAAAATAAAACGGCAATGGTTATGAGGTAAAGATTGCCGGCCATGCGATTCGCCACCGTAAGTTGGAAGCGCAACGGCCCGTGGTAACAGACACCGGCGAACTATTCGATCGCATCGTTGTACTCACAGACGGGCCAACTTCCTGCCCCGTTTAACCCCCGGAAAGCCCAGTTCGAAAACTCGCCGCTCGCGAGGGATGTGACCAACTGTCACTCCACCTTCTCATACCAAGCCACCCCATCCCGCTCCTCCACAAATGTCACCGACTCCCCAATCTTCACCCTACCTACGACCCTCGCCGTTACCTTCTCTCCGCCATCCATCGCCACCATCACCAACTGATACGGCGCATCCGCGGCATACTGTTCTGGTGCTGCATGCACCACTGTCTCCGTATAAATCACCCCGTCTCGCCCCATCACGCTGCCTCTAAAATGGTCACCACGCAAGTCGCCCCACTCCCACCCAAGTTCTGCGCCAACCCGATCCCGTGCCGCGCCACCTGCCGCTCGCCAGCATCTCCCCGCAACTGCATCACTACATCGCAAATCTGCCCCACGCCCGTCGCTCCCACCGGATGCCCCTTCGCCTTCAAACCGCCACTCGTGTTAATCGGAATCTCGCCGCCAATCTTCGTCGCTCCACTCGCTGCAAAAGGCCCGCCTTGACCCTTCTCCACAAATCCCAAATCCTCACTCGCCACAATCTCCGCAATCGTAAAGCAATCGTGCAGCTCTGCCACATCAATCTGCTTTGGCCCAAGCCCGGCAATCTTGTACGCCTTCTCGCCCGCTGCCTTCACCGCTGGAAAAACCGTAATGTCCGCCTTTCGATCCAGCGCCACATGGTCCGACGTCTGCGTTACCGCCAGCACCCTCGCAAATTTCGACCCATACCTGGCGGCATGTTCCAGCGGCACAATCACCAGCGCCGCCGCCCCGTCGCTGATCAGCGAGCAATCATAAACCGTCAGCGGCTCCGCAATCGGTTTACCCGCTAACGCCTGCTCCAGCGTGATCACCTTTCGCATATGCGCCAGCGGATTCTTCGCCCCATTCGCGTGGTTCTTCACCGCCACCGCCGCTAGCTGCTCCCGCGTTGTCCCGAACTGATGCATGTGCCGCCGCGCAATCATCCCAAACAGCGCCGGGAAAGTCGCGCCCGCCCGTCCCTCTCCCGCCATGTCGCCTGCGCCCGCCAAAATCTCCGCCACCCGCGGCGTACTCTGCGACGTCATCTTCTCCACTCCCGCCACTGCCACCACATCATAGATTCCCGCCGCTACACTTTGCCAGGCATGAAAAAATGCGCTACCGCTGGACGCACATGCGTCTTCAAAACGTGTGCACGGAATGCCCGCGAATCCAACCGCTGCCCCCACGTAAGGCGCCAAATGGTTCTGCCCAACGAACGACGGACCCGCAAAGTTACCGAGATAAAACGCCTGCACCTGGTTCGCTTCAACGTTGGCGTCGCGCAGCGAGTTTTCCACAGCCTCCGCTGCCAATGTCCTCAAATCTTTATCGGCAAAAGCCCCAAATGCTGTCTTTCCGATGCCGATCACAGCTACCGATCTCATATATCCTAAAGATAGCTTGCATGGCTGAACTGGCCAATTTCGGATTCCTCTGCACGTTATTGCAACTGCACCGTCAAGTTCTAGTAAGGAACTTAGTGTGCCTTTGCGATGCTGCAGGAAATAAACGACGAATTGTCTCCGGAGGTCAGCGTGGCTGAACAGTTGCCTCCTGTTTCGCACTCACAAGTCGATTCCCAAGCCGACGCGCAAACCCGCTTCGTTCAGCAAAACCTCCGCCGCATTTTCCTGCTCATTTACCGCATCGTCGGCAACGTTGACGATGCCCAAGACCTCACCCAGGAAACTTTCATCAAAGCCTTGCAGCGCCAAGCCCAACTCAAAGATCTCGAAAAGGCATCGCACTGGCTCTCGCGCATCGCGGCCAACACCGCCATCGATTTCCTGAGACGTCACAAAAAATTCTCCTTTATCGACGTCAACCACCTCTCCGAGACTGCGCATGACATGCTCGAAAACCCCGAACAGTCGCTCCTTCGCGGCGAACGCAAACTTCACCTCGACGGCGGCCTAGCCGAACTTACCGAACGTGAACGCATGGCCATCCTTTTGCGCGATGTCGAAGACATGCCCGCCGATCAAGTTGCCGCACTCATGAACTGCTCCATGGCCACCGTCCGTTCCCACATTGCCAACGCCCGCATCAAATTCCGGCGCTACTTGGCGGAAAGGCGACCCTCATGAACTCGCACTCTGCCGAACATCCTCCTATCGAAATTCTCAGCTTGTACTCGGCTGGCGATCTGCCGTTTTTGCTGCGCTACCGAACCGGCCAGCATGTCAAAGAATGCGCCGCGTGCGAACAACAAGTGCTTGGCATCCGATCCGCTCGCGCCGAACTGCGCCGCGAAGCGCAAGCCGAAGTTTTGACCGGTTACGAAGCCATCGCAGATTGGCAGGCGCTGGAAGGCGACATGCTCGGCAACATACGAGTTGGCGTTGCCGCCGCGCAATGCATCGAAAAAGTCGGTCGCAACCGCCGCCTCGGTTCGCGCCTCGCCTGGACCGCTGGCATGATCGCTCTTTTCGCCGCCGGCTGGATGTCGCGCATTCCGCAAGAGGACAATGTACGCATCATTTCCGCCTTACGCCGCGTCGTCGGCCTCGAACAGCCGCCCTTCAGCGGCACCGTCGTTCGCTCCACACCCGATGGCATTTCGGTGAAAACCCAAGGCGCCACTCTTACCATCCTTCACCCTCAATCCGCGGTCATTTCCATGTCGAGTCCCGCTTCCGTGACCGCGCGTTATGTTGACGACGATACCGGTCAGGTGACTATCACCAATGTTTACGGCCAGTAAACTCATCTGTGCACTTGTCGTGATGCTCGCGCCGTCGCTAGCGCAAGCCGCCGACGATAAGAGCGGTTGGTTCGTTGTCGATTTTCCTGCGGATTCGCCGGTCCTTTTCAAAGGCTCGGCTGTTGGTTCCACCAACGTCACCATGCGCGGTCCGTCCATGGTCCTCGACGTTCACGAAACTCTTTACCTCATCAATGTCAGCAAAAAACCGATTTGCGGCCTCACTCTCCGTGTCGAAGCGCAAGATATCACGCCCCATGGTAAGGGCTCTGTCATCAAGCCCAGCGTCTTCGTTTTACCCGGCGAAGTGTTCCCGGTGAAAGTCGACATGCAACTCGTCCGCCCCATCACTGCCGCCAAATCCGAGTCCGCCATGGTGCTTGTCAGTCTGGATTGCGCTTTGTTCAGTGACCTACGAGCCTACGGGCCCGACAAATTGAATTCGCGCCGAACCCTTATGGTTTATGAACTCGAGGCGCGCCGCGATCGCCAGTTCCTGGCGGGCTTGCTCGAAAGCGGCCGCATCCCCGAACTCCGCGAAGAATTGAATTTCGGCATTCAAGACTTCATTCCCCGTCAACTCGGCTTAGAACTTCTGCGCGGTCCGCAGGCCACTGCCAAACGTGAGCAGGCGCTTCAGGTTAGTCCCGTGAAGTTTCCCAAAGCGCCTGTTGAACCTTTGAGTGGCGCTGCCCAAGTAGCAGGCAACGAGGTCCGCTCGCCGCGAGTAGACATTCGCAACGTCTCCAAACTGCACGTAATGAGTGTCGCCATGGGCTGGATCGTCCAAGACGACCACGGTACCGACTTTGTTGCCGGCGCGCTCACTTCGCGTTCTCCCATTGGTCCTGTTCAGACGTCTTCTATTAGTGAATCCGGTACCCTGCGCTTTTCACTCCCCACTGGACAGCCCATGGTCATTGACAGGCTCATGACTTTCGTCAACGACGTGGAATTCGCCGACGGTTCGCTCTGGATACCCAGCCGCGATGACATCGACGCCGCCACGACTGACCACACCTTGCGCCGCGAACTCGCCACCTCGCCCGAAGAACAGCGCCTTGCCAGCATCTACCGCCGCGACGGTACCGCCGGCCTCAAAAAAGAACTTAAGCGCGTAATGATAGACTGAAGTTGTTCTAAGCCGTCGGGGCGTGGCTCAGCCTGGCTAGAGCGCCTGGTTCGGGTCCAGGAGGCCGGAGGTTCGAATCCTCTCGCCCCGACCAAAGTCCCTCTCTCCCGCTTCCTATCTTACAAACACGTGACGCGACAAAGTGGGCAAATATCGTAGCTGATTTTCCCACTCCACAGCCTCTGACGCGGCCCAGACCATGATCAAAGTCTCCACGACTGGTCCAATGGAAGCGAATTGCGATACGAGAAAGACACCTGGACTTGATCTACCCTCGCTCATGCGATTTCGGAAATGATCGATCATCGTCCGCCGATCGTGCGTTATCAGAATCCGTCCCTGGATGTAGGCCATCTCTAGCACTTCGGGATCAGAAACCCCTTCTAGCTTGCTGTCTGTCGCAGTAGCGAAATCGATGGCAGGTTCTGAAATCCGGACCGCTTGGACAATGCGGTGCCGGATATCAGCGTCGGCTTGAAAGCGGATCAACTCCGCGAGGCGCCTATTCGGTCGCGCGCCTTTTGAAGCCTTTCCCAAAGTTCGGGGTTTTCTTCTAAAAGCGGAACGCTATTGCTTTCGAAATCGCGCTTGGCACCCTCAAGGTACTCGTCAATTTCTACCTGATGATCCAGGTAGAATGCAATTGCGCCATAGATCTGCGCCCGCTTCAATAGCGGGAAGTCTTCCTGAATAGCTTCCGGAGACTGACCTTCATTGAAGGAGTACACAACCGAGTCCAACGAAATGCGTGTCCCGGCGACATAATAACCGCCATTTCGCTGTTCCACGTATTCGCTGTGCATAACCTCAATTATAAGGCCCTAGTTCGGAATCCCGCAGAACTTCTGGAAATTCTTCCTAAACATCCGATCCAAATCCTGTCGGATCTGTTCCCGCGTTACCGGACGCCCGTCTTCTACTAGGAGCCCATAACTGTTGGCCAAAATCGGCGCCATCGTCCTGCGCGTATTTCTCCATTTGTAAATAACCTGTTCGAGAACGCGCGCATCCGAATGCTGCGGAATAAACGACGTGCCCAGCATCTCCAGCCGCTCTCGCGTAATCTCTTCCACAATCGACGGGTTATTCAAAAACCACCAGCACCCGAACGGCATCATGTTCGCAAACTTGCGGGCATAGACGCACAACTCATGCTGATTCTCGCGACTCAGCAAGCTCACCAAAAACCGATTTTGCGGAAACTCGCGGCACAAGTTTTCGAGCGCTCGCAAATCCGCCTTGCCCACGCCATCGCCCGCCAAGCGAATCGCCGGATTCACTTGCCTCCGCACACCTATCATTAGTGACAGCGGAATATTGAACTCGCGGCAAGCCGGCAGCACCGCCTCTCGCAGCAGCGTTGCGCGCACCGAATTCTCCGGATAAACAAAATCATCCGTCAGCGAAACGGCCATGTAGACCGGCTGCATCACCTTGTACCAATCTGCCAGAAACCGCCGCACTTCTGAAAACGTTGCCGAAGTCAGATTCTCCTCAACCTTGTAACCATCGGCCTGCAATTTCTGCCAGTGATCCGCCCATTTCTCAAGCACTCGATCCAACCGCAGCACGCCGTGAAACAACTTATGCGGAGCCGAATTCTTCCAAAGCGGCGCTTCCGCCGGATCAAGCGGATCGTTCGTCATCACCGCCTCGCTGATGCCCGCTAGCCGAAAAACCTTCGTAATGTGTGCGTCGAGTGTCTGGCTTGCGCAAAACTTCCGTGCCTCGCTCAGATCGAGACTCTCCGTCGGCAAATCCAGCGCCTTCAAAACCGCAATCACCCCACGCGTGGCTTCCGAGATCGGCGCGTTTTCCACAAACAGCGTGCGCCAAATCAAATCCGCCTGCTCGCGCTTGGAAAGCTCCCAGTACTTTTCTGGCGCCATATCGTTTGAGCGGAACAACTCCGCCTCCAAGTAGTGATACGTGACTAATTCGTCAATGCCCCAAAGGCCTACCGCGCCGAGCGACGGCTTAAAGAGGTGAGTGTGAATGTCTATGATCTGCGTAGCGTTGAGTTCTTCCTCCACGACCGAAAGAAGATTTTGCCTGGAAAGTTTCAATTCTGCGATTTGAGTCATGGCGATACCAAACGACAATAATATTCCTACTCCATTTGCCGATCAACCACAAAACTAAACGAAGTGGTCTCCTGCGCAAAATGGATAACGCATATAGTGAGTTGGAGGCGCAAATCCGTGCTTAAAGAGGAAGAAACTTAAATATGTCTAACCAAGTTACGCTCGGCAAGAATTCGCTCGGAGTTGGTGACCGCTTCGCCCACCAAGCCAGAGCCCAGTTGCAGGCTTGTATCATGGCCGCCAAGAACGGCGTCACTGTCGTGCCGGTCTGGAACAAATCGAATCGCGAACACAACATTATTGGCTCCGAGCCGTCCAGCGTGCGAACCGCAGCCGACCGAGCGGTGCGTGAAGCCGGTTGGAACCAGCCGTATCATGTCGACGCGGATCACATCAATTTCGACACGGTTGATCGCTTTCTCGATGCCAGCGATTTCTATACCATCGATGTCGCCGATTGGATTGCCAAAGCAGCCGATCCAGAGGCGATTGCGGCCTTTGTGAAACGTCATCCCGAATTAGTCGGGGAGTTGCAGATTCCTGGCATTGAGAAGGCAGCGCACATCGACCGTGCGTTCGTTGAGCACACGGTCGGCAAATACCTGGTGGCTGTGAAAGAAGCTGGCCGCATCTACCGGAAAATCGAAGAGCGTAAAGGTAAAGGCAATTTCATTCCCGAAGTTTCCATGGATGAAACCGACAGCCCGCAAACGCCGGCGGAATTGCTCATCATCCTCGTGGCGATCTCCGACGAAGGTATTCCGATTCAAACGATTGCGCCCAAATTCACCGGCCGATTCAACAAGGGCGTTGACTACCAAGGCGACGTCCAGAAGTTCGGCGAAGAATTTTCAGACGATTTAGCAACCATCGCTTTCGCGGTTAAGAAATATCATCTTCCGGCCAACCTGAAGCTAAGCGTGCATTCGGGCAGCGACAAGTTCTCCATCTACCAGCCCATGCGCGAAGCTTTGCAGAAGTCCGGTGCGGGCGTCCACTTAAAGACGGCCGGAACCACTTGGTTGGAAGAATTAATTGGCCTTGCCGAAGCCGGTGGGGAGGGATTGCAACTCGCAAAAGATGTCTACGCGCAAGCCTATGAACAGCGCGAGGCGCTATGTGCGCCATATGCTGCCGTGATTAGCATCAATGTGAAAAAGCTGCCCTCGCCGGAAACGGTTCGCTCGTGGAACTCGGAGCAATATCAAAACGCACTCCGCCATGTTCAAACAAATCCGGAGTTCAACAGCGACTTGCGGCAACTTTTGCACGTCGGATTTAAAGTGGCAGCTAAGCTCGGGCCTAAGTATCTCGGGTTTCTGGATCAATTTGCCCCTATCATCGGCAAAAACGTCACCGAGAATTTATATGACCGGCACATCAAGCCAGTATTCATAGGCTGATCAGCGAAGATCACTGCCAAAGATGGCATAACATGGTAAGTCGGTCTAAGTATGGAATCGCAACTCGAGGAAAAAGTATTTAAAGGGCTGGAAAACTTTCGGATCGAAATCCCTTCGTGGGGTTTTGCCAATACTGGAACGCGCTTTGGCAAATTCATGCAAGCCGCCGCTGCGGGCACGATTGAAGAAAAGTTTAGCGATGCCGGACAAGTGCATTCGCTTACGGGCGTTTGCCCAACGATAGCGCTGCATGTGCTTTGGGATTTTCCGCGCGGTCTGAGCAGCGTGTCGGAAGTGGCGGGCCTAGCGCAGAAATACGGCGTGCGGCCGGGGTCGATTAATCCCAATCTGTTTCAGGATCAAATCTATAAATTTGGATCGTTTGGCAATCCTGATGAAAAGGCGCGCGGCGAGGCGCTGGAGCACACGCAGGACAGCATCGCCATTGCGCACGGGTTAAAAAGCCGCGATATTTCGTTCTGGTTTGCCGATGGATCAAACTATCCAGGAAGCGCGAACATCCGGCAGCGGAAAAAGTGGTTCGAGGAGTGTTTGAAAGAAACGCACGAGGCGCTTTCGCCAGAACAGCGCATGCTCGTGGAATACAAACCATTTGAGCCCGCCTTCTATCACACCGATATTGCCGATTGGGGCATGGCGTTGTTGATGGCGCGCAAAGCAGGACCGCAAGCAAAAGTGTTAGTCGATACCGGGCATCATTATCTGTCGCAGAATATCGAGCAAATCGTAGCGTGGCTGCTGGCGGAAAACATGTTGGGCGGATTCCATTTCAACGATCGCCGCTACGCGGACGATGACTTAACGCTTGGCTCGATCGACCCGTATCAGGTGTTCCGTATTTTCCACGAAATTTTATTCTTCGAATGGGAAGTTGGTGAACGAGCCGACATCGCCTACATGATCGATCAAAGCCACAACATGAAGGGCAAGATCGAGGCCATGATTCAAACGGTCACCATGGCGCAGGAGTTGTTCGCCAAGGCATCGCTTGTCGACTACGAACAACTTGCGGCAGCACAGAAAACTTGTGACATTGTGCGGGCGGAAGGTTGTCTGCAAGACGCATTCGCTAACGATGTCAGGCCGGCGATACGCGCTTGGCGTGTATCGAAAGGCTTGCCCGAGAATCCGCAAGAGGCGTTCCGGCAGAGCGGATATTTAGAGCGCGCGGCTCGGGAGCGCGGCGCTCGCAACATGTCAAACGCAGGCTCGTACGCCTAAGAAAGATAATCTATAACTTATGCCCGTCACTTCTTCTCTTCGCTACCTGCAGGATCTTTGGGTGGATTCCAATGCAGCGGGTCTTGAAAAAGATCAACTAGCGCTGTTGCGCTATCGTTCGAATTTGCTGGGCGCGGATTTGCGGATCACTAATTTCGGCGGCGGCAATACAAGTTCAAAAATTGATTTGCCCGATCCATTCACCGGCAAGACCGTTAAGGTGCTGGCCGTGAAGGGCAGCGGCGGAGATCTTGGGTCGATCAAGGAATCCGGATTCGCACTGCTTTATCAGGACCGTTTGGAAAGCCTGAAGTCGCTATATAAAGGCGAAGCGCACGAAGACGACATGGTGCGGTTCTATCCGCTTTCGGCGTTTGGCGAGAACAAAGTGGCGGCATCAATCGATACGCCTTTGCACGCATTCCTACCCTTTGCTCACGTGGACCATTTGCATCCGGATTGGGCAATTGCCTTGGCCGCGAGTGCGAATGGCAAGCAAAAGCTGGAAGAGTTCAACAAGCAGTATGGGCGCAAGATTGTTTGGCTTCCGTGGCAGCGGCCTGGCTTTGAACTCGGTTTGATGTTAGCGAAAGTGGTGAACGACAACCCTGGTTGCGACGGAGTACTGTTGGGTAGTCACGGTTTGTTCACGTGGGGCAACACGCAGCGCGACTGCTATATGAGCAGCTTGCAGACGATTGACCAGATGGGTGAATTTATTCTGGCGCGCCAGGATAAATCGTTTGGCGGAGTGGAGCGCGCTGCGCTGACCGATCGGAAAGAGATTGCGACGACGATTTTGCCGGCGCTCCGCGGGATTGTTTCTTCGAATAAGCGCGTCATTGCGCACTACACGGATCATGCGGATGCATTGGCTTTTGCGGGCTCGAAATGGGCGAAAGAGTTAGGCGAATTGGGCACGAGTTGCCCGGATCACTTTTTGCGGACACGCATCTGCCCGATGTTTGTGGATTGGAAGCCGGGGGAAGAGAGCGTCGAGCTTCTGAAGAAGAAGATCGCAGATGTGGTCTTGGTTTATCGGGCGGATTACGCGAAGTATTATCAGTCGAACGCTACTGGGGATTCGCCGAAATTGCGCGATTCAAATCCCTCGGTAGTGATCATTCCGGGGCTCGGACTTTTCGGATTCGGAAAGAACAAAAAAGAGGCGCGGATCACCACTGAATTCTTTATCAATGCGATTCACGTAATGTCGGGCGCGACCGCGCTGGCTTCTGGCGACGCGGCGCAGCATCCCTATCCACAAGCGCGGCGGGCGGAGCAATCGCCCGAGTTCAAGAGCTTTCAAAACTATGTGGCGCTGCCGCGTTCGGAAGCGTTCCGGATTGAGTACTGGGCGCTCGAAGAAGCGAAGTTGCAGCGCATGCCGGCAGAGGCTGAGTTCAGCCGCAAAATCGTTATGGTCGTGGGCGGCGGCAGCGGTATTGGACGTGAAGTTGTGCTTTTGCTGGCACGCAAAGGCGCCCACATCGTTGTGGCCGATATGAACGAGCAGGCCATTAAAGAGGTGGCGGCGGAGGCGGCGAAGATTTCTTCGGCCGATGCGGTGAGCACGACGACCGTGGATATTTCATCGGCAGAGAGCGTGGCGGCTGCCGCAAAGGCCGCGGTGTTGGAGTTCGGCGGGATCGACGCGATTGTCAACACGGCAGCGATTTTTCCGGTTGCTGGCGCCGATGGCCAATTGACAGAGGCGCAGTGGAGCAAAACGTTTCTGGTGAACGTAACTGGAAACTTCCTGCTGGCGCGCGAGTGCGGTTGGGTGTTGAAAGAACAGAAACTGCCGGCGTCGATTGTGTTGACCAGTTCGGCGAACGCGATTGTTTCCAAGCACGGCAGCGAAGCTTACGATGTCAGCAAAACTGCCCTGAATCATTTAATTCATGAATTGGCGGTGGGGCTTGCGCCACAGGTGAGGGTTAATGGAATCGCGCCAGCTACGGTTGTGGCCGGATCGACCATGTTCCCGCGCGACCGCGTCATCAATTCTCTCCAGAAGTACAAGATTGCTTTTGCGGAAACTGAATCGACCGAAGAATTGCGGTCGAAGCTCGCTGATTATTATGCGCAGCGCACGTTGACGCGGCGGCCGATTCTGCCGCAGGATTGCGCGGCGGCGATTGTGTGGCTGGCGGGCGATGAGAGTGCCAAGACGACGGGCCACATTATTCCAGTGGACGGCGGCTTGCACGAGGCATTCCTGCGTTAGGCCATGCAACGCGTCTGTTTCGTTTTGCAGGTGCGGCCAGAAAGACTCACGGAATATAAAGAACGCCACCAAGCGGTTTGGCCTGAAATGCAGCAGGCGCTGCGCGAAACGGGTTGGGGGAACTACTCGTTGTTCCTGCGGCCCGACGGCATGTTGGTTGGCTATGTAGAAACTGAAAACTTCCAGCAGGCGTTGGAGGGGATGGCGGCGCGCGAAGTGAACGCGCGCTGGCAGAAAGAGATGGCTGAGTTCTTTATGAACCCGCCGGGCATCAGGCCGGATCAAGCCATGATGCCGTTAGAAGAAGTTTTTCATCTATAGATCAGAAGCTCTCCTGCCGGAACTTTGGCAGAATCAGATGAATGAGCAGCAAGGCGAATAAGTACATGGAACCGGCGATGAAGAATAGCGGAGCGTAGGCTTGATGAGAGAAGTCGAGCCATTTGCCGACGAGTGGCGAAGCGATGATGCCACCGATGGCGCCGCCTAATCCGCCCAAACCGACGACGGAGCCGATGGCTTTGCGTGGAAAGCAATCGGAAGAAATGGTGAATACGTTGGCGGACCAGCCCTGGTGAGATCCGGCGGCGATGCCGATGAGGGCGACGGTAAGCCAGAGATTGCCAGCCGTAAATGGCACGAATACGATGGCGAGCACAAGACAGGCGAAGATCAACATGGTGGTTTTGCGCGCCCGCGTGAGCTCCCAGCCGCGCTTCAAGAGTGCAGACGAGAGCCAACCGCCGGCGATGGAACCTATGTCGGCTGCGAGATAAATGATCACCAGTGGCGGTCCGATGTCCTGTAAGTCGACGTGATACTTTGTGCCGAGAAAACCGGGAATCCAAAATAGATAGAACCACCAAACGGGATCGGTACAGAATTTGGCGATGAGGAAAGCCCAGGCTGAGCGTTTGTTGAGCAACTCGTTATAAGGGATTTTCACGGCCGACTCTGGCTCGTTATCGGAGCGGATCAAAGCGAGTTCTGCCGGAGAAAGGCGGGGATCTTTTTCGGGCTCGCGATAGAAGAGGAGCCAAACGAGGATCCACGAGAGGCTGAACGATCCGGTGACTAGAAACGCCGAATGCCAGCCGAAGCGCGTAACGACAATCGGAACGATGAGCGGAGCAATGAGTGCTCCTACGTTGGTGCCACTGTTGAAGACGCCGGTTGCGAGGGCGCGCTCCTGGCGAGGAAACCAGTTGGCGACGGTCTTAATAGCAGCGGGGAAGTTTGCCGCCTCGCCTAAGCCGAGGCCAAGACGAGCGACGCCGAACTCAAAGAGATTGCCAGCGAAAGAATGGGCGATAGACGAGAGGCCCCAGACCAAAACCGCGAGCGTGTAACCCAGGCGAATGCCGAGCCAATCGATGAGCCGTCCGGCGATGGGAAGCATCAGCGCGTAGCCAAATTGAAAGACGGCGGTGATGGTGCCGTAATCGGTGTCGTTCCAATGAAGGTCTTTGGAGATGGTCGTCTTGAGGATGCCCATGACGACGCGGTCCATATAGTTGACGGTGGTGGCGTAGAACAACAAGCCGCAGATGAACCAGCGAACATGGCCCACTTTGGTTGGCAGAGCGGTGGGGGTGGGCGATGCGACAGGGTCGCCTTGAAGCATGCAGCTATTCTATCCATCATGGTGCAAGATGCTGCTGCTTAAGAAGGCAACTGTATATGACGGGACGGGCGCGCCGTCGGAGACGGCCTCAGTCCTATTGGAAGGGAAACGCATTCAGGCAGTGGGACCGGACGTTGCTGCAAGCGATTGTCAGACAGTTGATTGCCAAGGTCTGGCAGTTGCGCCCGGTTTTATCGATATTCACAGCCACTCTGATTTGCAGGTTTTGGAGGGGCGCACAGAGAAGTTGAAGCAGGGCGTAACGCTGGAAGTGGTGGGGAACTGTGGGTTCTCGCCGTATCCGTATGGGGGCAATGTGGCGGCGCTGCGCGAGTTTGGATCCGGCATTTTGGGGCGCACGGATGAGTGGGGTTGGCCGACTGCGGCTGGGTATTTGAGAGCACTGGCAGAGAGTGCATCGAAAGATAGTGCGCTTTCGTTGGTGGGGCATGGAAGTTTGCGCATTGCAGTTTGTGGGCCGGGGCAGGGAACGCCTTCGCAAACACAGTTGGACGCGATGGCCGGAATTCTGGATGAATCGCTGGCGGCGGGGTGCGCGGGATTTTCGACAGGGTTAATGTATGCGCCGGGGTCGAGTGCGCAAGCGCCCGAGTTAGAACATTTGTGCAAAGTGGTGGGGCGGCGCGGCAAGTTCTATGCGACGCATATGCGGAGCTATGCGGACACATTGCTGGAAGCGACACGCGAGCAGATTGCGTTGGCGGAAAAGGCGGGTTGCCGGCTGCAGATTTCGCACTTGCAAGCGGCGGGCCGAAAGAATTGGGGATTGCAGCGGCCAACACTCGATGAAATTGAAGGGGCGCACGAGCGCGGCGTGGATGTGGAGTTTGATATTTATCCTTATCAATGCGGAAGCACTGTGCTGACACAGTGTTTGCCGCAGTGGACGCTGGATGGAGGGAACGCGGCTCTCTTGAAGCGACTGCAAGATGGGGCGACGCGGAAGACCATTTGGGACGAGATGAAAGCGGCCCCGCGCTACTGGAGCGACGTGACAATTTCGTCGGTGGCGACGACGGCGAATGAGCCGTTGGTGGGAAAGACGGTCGCGGAAATTGCGGAACTGCGCGGTGTGCAGCCAGAGAACTGCGCTATGGATCTGTTGGTGGAAGAGGATGCGGCAGTGAATATTGTCTCGTTCAATCAAAGCGAAGAAAATCTGCGGCAGCTGATTACGCATCCGCTCTGCTCTGTGATTACGGATGGCTTCTATGTAAGAGGGAAAGCGCATCCGAGGTTGTATGGGACATATCCGGAACTGCTGGGGAAGCTAGTGCGCGAGCGAGGCTGGTTGCCGTTGAGTGAAGCGATCCATAAGAGCACGGGCAAGCCAGCGGCGCGCTTGAATCTGGCGGACCGTGGTGTATTGCGAGCGGGGAATGTGGCGGACCTGGTGGTCTTCGATGCGGAGAAGATTAGCAGCCCGGCGACATATGACGAGCCGAATCGGGAGCCGCGCGGGATTGTGTATGTGATCAAGAATGGCGCGGTGGCATGAACAGGCGGCGCTGGCTCGTCCTGCTATTCGTCTTTCTTGGAATCCTGGTTAGTTACGTAGATCGCGGGAACCTGAGTGTGGCGAACGAGACGATGGCGCACGCGCTGCAGTTAGAGCCGGCGACGATGGGGCTTTTGCTTTCGGCGTTTTTCTGGACTTACGCGATATTCCAGATTCCAGCCGGTGCGTTGGTGGATCGGTTCGGTGTGCGGGGTGGGTATGCGGCGGCGTTTGTGGTGTGGTCGTTGGCGTCGGCGAGCATCGCGCTGAGCCGCGGATCGAGCCACATATTCGCAGCGCGGTTGGTGCTGGGATTGGCGGAGACGGTGGGTCCGGTTGCTAGCTTAGCGGCGATCCGCGCGAGTTTTCCGCCGCGTGAGAATGGGCTGCCGACGGCGATCTATATTGGCGGCCAGGCGCTGGGGCCCTCGTTGAGTTTGTTGGTGGGCACAACGTTATTGGTGCATTTCGGCTGGCGAGCGATGTTCGCGGTGACGGGTTTGGCGGCGTTAGTGTGGGTTCCTGCGTGGCTAAAGGTCGCACCGGTGGTTGAAAAGAAGGCGAGCAGTACGCCGTTTGATTGGGGAGCGATTCTGGGAAGTCCGACACTTTGGGCGATGGCGGTGTTCATCTTGTTGTCGTCCTATTACTGGTATTTTGTTTTGACTTGGGCGCCGGCATATTTGACGGCCTCGCGTGGCTTTTCGACGCTGGCGATGGGGAGGATTCTGGCAGCAGCGCTGGCGTCTATGGCCATAGGCAATGTAGCAACGGGATTTCTGTCGGACTATTTTTTGAAGCGTGCCACTTCGCTGTTTCGAGTGCGGCTTTGGTTTGTGACGGTTGGGTCGGTGGGCGCCTCGTCGTTGATTTTGCTGAATGTCGTGCCGGGGATTGTGGTGCTGTTTGTGTCGGTGATTTCGTTTGGGACTGTTAGCGCGAACTTTTGGACGCTGGCGCAGAACGTTGCGCCGCCGGAGAAGGTGGCGCGGGTGATTGGTTTTCTGAACACGGCTTCGCAGTTGGGAGGCGTCGCTGCGCCGCTGATCACGGGTTACATTCTTGGGCCGGCGAAACATTTTGCGCCGGCAGTGGCGATAGCGGGGATTTGTCCGCTGGTGTCTTTAGTGCCATTGTTTATCGCGAGCCGGACGATGGAGGATTTGCGGAACTCTTTGCAGCGGGATTGAAGCCGCCCGCGCGTTGAATGCCAGGGACGTTGAAGACGCGGAGGAAGTCTTCGTCAGTGCCTTTAAAGTTGGAGAGATCGGCGTGAAGGTTCACGGGGACAGGAGCTACGGAAGCGGCGAAATGGGCCCAGACGGCAGCGTCGCCGAGGCCGAACAATTCGACTGGCGCATCCCGTTGAAGATAGGCGAGCGCAGTGAGGATGTCTTGGACGCGGCAAGCGTCGTCACTCCAATTGAAGGTTAGAAAGTGATCGTGAGAACGGTCGCGCGGGGCGATGGCGCGGCCGGTTTGGAAGGCATCGATTAGGAGGATGCGGTGGTGCAACTTCATGAGAGCGGAGACTTCAGGAGTCTGCTTTGCTGCGTCGGCGCCTTCGGGACCGACGACGAGGATGGTCGGGCTTTCTCCATCGATGATGACGCCGGGAACGCGATCACCGACGGAGGGACGGCTCAGGACGATGCCGGTTGTCGTTTTTTCGGAGATTACTTTTTCAGGCCATTCAGCACCGAGAGTGAGCTGCAGGCGTTCTTTGGAAAGCCTCTGGTCGGTATTGAGCGCTTGCCATTGTTTGTAAACACCGTCGTAGTTGGCTGCGCCTGCGGGCAATAGGTGTCCTTGAAGGGCGAGCATGTCTTGCAACATTTCGATAGGAACATGTTTTTCGGCGATCGGAGTGTCAGGCTGACCGAGGATCCGATTGGCAAAGAAACGGTAGACTCCTTCGCGGCTCTTTTGGTTGAAGTTGTGAGGCGCTTCGATTTGGATGACTTCGACGTTGTCGTGTTTGCCGTATAGATCGTAGATGCGTTGAATGGCGGGGAACTCTTCGCGCGGGACGTTCTTTGTCCAGTCGCCCGTGGCAGAGACGAGGAGCATGGGCTTGGGTGCGAACATGGCGGCGATTTCGACGTTATTGGTGCCGATGCGGAGGCCGGGTGCGTTCTCGCAGAAGTCGCCACCTTGCATGATGGCGGAGACCATGTTGACAGGTGCGGCGAAGCTGATGCGGTCGTCGACGGCGTTGAGAAGAAGAGCTTGCGTGGCCCCGCCGGAAGCTCCGGTGACGGCGAGTTTGGTGGCATCGACATCGGGCAGAGATGCGACCAGATCGGTGGCATTGAGGGAGTTCCAGAGTTGGAGCTGCAAGGGGCCGAAGGACCAGAGTTGTTCGATGGGCGTACCGAATTTGTGAGGGGTTTGGATGGTGTCGTTGTAGCCGACCATGTCATAGGCGAAGACGACATAACCTTGCTTGGCTAGATTGATGCCGAGGGCCTGACCGGAAAAGAGGTCTTCATTTTCGAGGCGGCCGTAGGTCCAATGGCCATGCGGATTCACGATGCCGGGATGTCTGTTGGTGGCGTTGAGGGGGCGGTAAAGATTGCCGCCGAGATAGTAGCCTGGCAGGGTTTCTAAGAGCACTTTTTCGATGGTGTAGCCATCGCGCTGGAGGCGGCCGAAGATTTCCGCGTGGGGCGCGCCGCGCTTGGGCATGGGATACAAGCCGGTGGCCGAAAGGATCTGTTTGCGCAGTTGAACTTTGCGTTTTTCCCAGTCTTGCAGGTTGTGGAACTCGGGAAGTTTGGCGTGGGTGTCGGTGTTGGGCGTGTTGGTGTTGCGGCTGTCTTGCGAAGGGATTTGGGCGGTGAGGAGGGTGGCCGCGAACAGCAGGCCGAGGGTGGGGAAGCGCAAACATGGGGACAGGCAGCACGCGATGAATGGGCGTGGGGCTGCGTTTGGAGATTCGCCGCTCGCTGTGCCTGTCCCCACGTTTGCTAAGAGGGTCTTCATAGACCGACGAGTGTATCAATTTGCGGACGGCGCAAACATGGGGACAGGCAGCACGCGATGGATGGGTGTGTGGCTGCGTTTGGAGATTTGCTGCTCGCTGTGCCTGTCCCCACGTTTGCTAAGAGAGTCTTCATAGACCGACGAGTGTATCAATTTGCGGACGGCGCAAACATGGGGACAGGCAGCACGCGATGGATGGGCGGGCGGCTGCGTTTGGAGACTCGCTGCTCGCTGTGCCTGTCCCCACGTTTGCTAGGAGGGTCTTCATGGCGCAAACATGGGGACAGGCAGCACGCGATGGATGGGCGTGCGGCTGAGTTTGGAGATTTGCCGCTCGCTGTGCCTGTCCCCACGTTTGCCCAGATCAATTTGCAGGGATGTCCGCTAGCGGAATTCGTATATAGCGGATGCGTTGGCGGTTCCAGGTGTAGGTGGCTTGGAGATCGCCGTTGGCGGATTGGATCATTGAGGGGTAAGAGAATTCGCCGGGGTCGGATTCCAGAGTTTGGAAGACGCGGAAGTGTTCGCCATCGGTGCTGACGGCGAGGTTCAGAGGCGTGCGGCCTTGGGTGGTGTTGTTAAAGACGAGAACGACGCGGCCGTCGGGGAGAGCAACGGCGTCGAGGCCGGAATTGGGGTTGGGGAGATCGAGGGTGTGAACGGCGGTCCAGTGAAGGCCGGCGTCGGTGGAATCGGCGACGCAGATTTTGGCGATCTGTTCGGTGGAACGGGCGTACATGCGAAGCGTGCCGTTTTTGAGGCGAACGACGGAAGGTTGGATGATGCCATAAGTGCCGGTGGCTGTGGGATTGGCAGGTGCGGGGATGGGGCCGATGCGAGTCCAGGTGAGAGCGTTGTCAGTGCTGCGTTCGATCCAGGCGGCCCAGGAATGATAACTTTCGACAGAGGTTCCACTGATGATGGTGCCGTTGGCGAGGACGAGGGGTTTGGCGCGGATCGGACCGTAGAGGCCTGCTGGCAGGTGTTCGATGGGAGACCAGGTAGCGCCGTTGTCGGAGCTGAGGCGGCGGCCAGCGGACCAACTGGAAGGATGCGGACCGAATTTGTAATAGAGCCAGAGTTTGCCGTCGGCTGAATAGAAGAAGACGGGGTTGAAGCAGGCGATGTTGGGTTCGCGCACGAGTTCGGTGGGTGGGGACCATTTGCCGGAGGAGCGGCGCGAGGACCAGATAGCGACGTCGGGTTTGCCTTCGGCTGAGCCACCGAACCAGGCGGAGAGGAGATCGCCGTTTTTGAGTTCGACGACGGTGGAGGCGTGAGCGGAGGGGAACGGGGCTGCGGTGTAGATGAATTCTTGGATGATGGCAGCGTAAGTGAGAGTGGCGGAGAACAACAGGAAGAGGAGTGTTCGCACGGTTACAATATCGCACTGACGGTGTGACGGTCACGGCTTAGACACTCAGGGTCGAAGCTTGGACTCAGGCTTACGCGGCGAGGGACTCCTTTCGGTACTCGGAGAGGAAGCGATAGAGGTGCAGAGGCTCTTCGGTGAGTGGGAATTGGGCATCGTTGCGTGCGCAGTAGGTTTGATATTCGGCAGTTGAAAAATCGAAGCCAAATTGTCAATAGCCTGTCGATTGTAGCGGCTACGGTCAAGTGCCTGAAAACAATAGGGACTGGAGAGACGCATGGGACTGAAAGGACAACCACTCGTACAACACACGTACAGGTAGAGACCACTTGAGAAAAGAGCCCGATTTGAGGTAAGTGGATTGACGCAAGTTCTCGAACTGTAATTCGTGGGCGCGTTCTTTTATCTGCTCATCGTCGGCTTCAAAAGTGAATGCACTGAATCGCTTTGAGGCTGCGGACTGTCGGCGAAGCCCGTGGTCAAGCCAGAACATCACGTTTGTCTGTTGTGCGCCAGTTGAAACGATTATTCCGATTGTTCTAACTGTTCTTCCTCGTATTCAATTTCCCTAAGTTCCGGGTCCAGGTCAACGAGAGGAATCTCAATCAGGTTCATTTCTGTAGGCCGAATAAAAACGTGGTCACCATCGATGTCCGAGAAATGGATCAGAGTCTCATCTAAACAGCCGCCGACTTCAAGCACATTCATTGTGTCCTGAAGTGCGGTACCTTCGTCGTTGTTGCTGCCGTCCCACGCTAGCTTTTCATCGTCGCCGGAAACGGCAAAAGTTTCGGGTTCAATACGATCAGGAAAGAAAATACAAACTGTTTTTGCGCTTGCCTGCTCGGTAGTAGTATGCGCATCCCACAAGAACTGCCACGCCAGCAGAAATCGAGGATTAAGAGCAATTCGCCGTGAGCTAGAATTGAAGACCACGAACGAGTAGTCGGCATCGCTGTTAGTCGTTTGCAACTCTTCCCACAATCGGCGTCTTTCGCGCGAGGATATTGGAAATAGTCGTTCCAGGCCACCCCGCATGCGAATCTTTAGGCTGTCGTTTCCCATACCAAGTTCGACGCCAGCCTTTTGTATCGCTTCCTCATTTTCCATCAGTGATCGCAATAGATCGGCTTCGGGTGGAATGCGCTTGAGAGTGTCTTTCGTTCCTGGAAAGATTTTCCACATCGGCTTCTTCAATGCGTCACAGATCGCTACCGCCATTGACAACGGCGTGCCGTATCCGCTCTCCGCCATGTATAGCTCCCGTTGGCTGGACCCTACACGTTCAGCCAACTCGCCTCGGGTCAAGCCTTGCGCTGTCCTGAATTTCTTAATGAAGTTTGATGCTCCTGGATCGTGTATGAATTCCTCGTCTATTTCTGGCATGAACACTTCTCCTGCCACTTGCATGGAGCTTTGGCCCTTTTTGTTACCCGAGCCGTTTTCGTTCGGCGAGGCTTTCGCGCCTTTGTCGTTGCCTGCGAGATTTCTAGTCTTTAGTTCGGCTTGCCTGCGTGCTAGTCCCTTGTTGACCTGTCGGCCCTGGCCGTTCTTTGGCTTCGGGTCGCTATCTTTATTCTTCATGCGCAAATCTTCTAAGCGTGAACGTCGTTTGTGGACTCAAAGACGGGAAATTAAACAACTATTCTTGCAACGCTATTTGATCGGCTCTCAGCGATCATCTAAAAATGTATTTGTTTTGAATGGCAGCCCGCCGCCACTATCCGATATGCGCGTCAATCAATCCCAGACAGTGTCACATTAAAAGAAGCCCGATGCACGTCCGCCCGCTGCCATCCCAAGCTAACGCTCTGCTTTTGGAAAGGAAAGCTCCGCCTCGTCTCATAGCGCATCTTCGCCTAGTTCATGAGATCGCGTGCCAGCTCACGGCTCAGATCAGCGCTGCGTGGCCGGAGCTGCTGATCGATGATCAAGCCGTCCACATGGGTGCCGCAATTCATGATATTGGCAAGGTCGTCCATCACCACGAATTGAGTGAGCCGGGCCATGCGCATGAGGATGCGGGGCGAGTACTGCTACTCAAATACGGCTGGTCTGAGCAGTATGCCCGCTTCACAGTAACGCATGGACGCGCGCTTGATACCAACGATCCGGTGGAAGATCTGCTCGTGGCAATTGCCGACAACATCTGGAAAGGAACACGAAACGAGGTGCTTGAACAAGCGTTAGTAGGGCACATAGCAGCCCTCTCTAGTCAGGAGCCCTGGCAGGTCTGGTTGACGCTGGACGACATGCTGTCTGCCCTCGCTGAGCCCGCTGCGGAGCGGCTGCGTTGGCAGGGAAACCACTCCTTGTAAGCACGGCATCAATGCCGGTGGAACGACCTGTAGGAGACCGTCACTACCGGCGACAACTGTCTGCTAATCTGCCCGAAGAGCGAAGAGGACGCAACGAGTGGCGGAAGAGCACCTCATGGAAAACGAAGCGCCGAGATCTATTTACCGTGTAGTTCTGGCGTGCGCGGGCGTGCCAACAAATGCAGGCGCACAGGCCGCGCTCGACATAACGGAAGAGTTCACTCACCGGCCCTGGCATCAGAACGCGGTTTGCCGTTGGGACGGTCACATTTTGATCCTTCAAGCTGAGAATGACTTTGATCCCAACGGTGTCGCCCCGATGGACGAATTTTCTGATGCCATCTAGGCTAATATCGTGGGCGGGTTTGATGGTGATATCCGTGTGCAGTCAGCCTAATTGATTTGATTGGAGGACGCATTGAGTTTTGGGAGTGGCATGCGCGGCTACATCCACGGGGAATCGCATAGTTGCCGTCACTGGCGCGGCCTCATTGTATGGTAATCACGTGTTTCAACAACAAGGCAAACTGGGCGGACATCGTACGTAACCGGCGCGGCGTCGTATTCAAAAAAAGAGGGCCGCTCTGAAAGAGTGAGCGGCCCTTCCGCATGAATACGAGGTGCATGCGTTAGCTGTTTATAGGTACCTTACCCAGCGGCAATTCGTGCGAAATAAAAATCCGGCTTCCACTTTTGCTGGCGGAAGCCGGGCTCTTGACACCGGGACTGTTGCACAACAGCGGGACGCCGCTTGGTTGTTGATTTAGTTCACCAAACTACCGGCACCGCCGTCGTTATCTCTGGCGCTGTCATCGGGTTCATCATCGATAGCGTATTCATCATCATCGCGATCCAAGACGTTGCTGTCATCAAGTCGGCGAATTATAGGTAACGGCTCATCGGGATGCTGGTCGAAGAAACGGAGCATCTGGCAAATTACCACGCACGCCGCCGCGCACGCATGCGCCGCTGAGAGTTCATCGACCGCGATCCGCGCTGCCGCACCGTCGAGCATTCCATGCGCCATCTCTGACACAATTTCAGAATCAACCGGACGCTGGCCGTAATAGGCGGCAATGCGCTCCAGGCAACTCTTACACACATCTGCAACGGATGTGGCTCGCGTGAGCGTCTTCGAGGCCTGCGCCCTCTGTTGTTCGGCACGTATGGCCTTGCTTCAACGTGCATAGGAATAGGTACTGGGATTTGCGGGCAACTGGAAAGGTTTCTCAAGAATTAATTTGTTGGATCATCGGACGGATTATTGCGCTTCCGGCGCGGGTGATGTTGCTGGCACGGCCAAAGTTCAAACTTCTACGTTTTCAACTGATCGCCGCCAAGCTACTGGCAAGCCGCTAGATTTAGGCACGCTAGCAGAGAGGTTCTGCTGGACTTAACGTTCTTTCCCTTTTGAGCAGATTGAACAATCATTCGAGAGATTGGTGATTGACTCCAACCGCTATTCGCATCCGCCGCGAAAGCGCGGATCAAGTTCCCCCACCTAGCGAGTAAATAATTGACCGCGTGCCGGTCCAATCTTTGTCTAAAACGGCCCACAAACCTAGCGTTTTTCATGATGGACTCACTGATTTCGCGGCGTGTCATACCAGACATAACCCCTTCGCTAATGAAATCTAGAACCGCCGCCGTATTCGAGCCTTCTGTCTCTGCAACGGTTGTCTTGAAAGCGTTTAGAAATTCTTTAACTTCATTGCTGCCCATCATTTCAGTGACGGCTGGCTCAACCGTCTTATGCTGGAGCTGGCGGAGATCCGCCAAATCGTTCTTGTAGCGCCCTTCGTTGCCACTTTGATCATTATTATGAACGCTAATACTGGTCACCGGCTTTAGCCCCACTTCACCACCAGCGCCAACTCCCAATGACCTTCTGACGGTAGTAGCAACCTGCGACTTACGGAACTTGAAAATTGCGATCAAAAATGCCGTAACCCTTCTTTCTAGAGGTTTTCCAATCAGGCTTGGATGGTTTGGATTGAAATGCGCGAACGTGCTGTCAGGGGAAAGAATGCGTTTATCGTAAAGTTCGCTCACGATCATGTCTCTCACGGCGTCATCGCGCAAAGAAACATCGCGAGTGATGGCCGACAGTAACGGCGCATACATCTTTTCAAGGTACTTTGACCAGTTGATCGTGTCATCCACGGGCCAACCGGCAGATCTGATCGCTTCCTTCACGTAATCATCAACTGCTGAGTCGAACGAAAAGACGTGGCGCACGAATGCCGCGAAATGTAACATCGCCGGTGACACTGGTCCCATTTCCAAGAACTGTTTGGCGGACAGATTTCGTTCGCCGGTTTCCGTGGCCAGACGTATCGTCGAGCCGTCAATCGAGGCCGTGGTTTGCAACAGGCGAGCACGCGTGCCGTCCACGAATGTAATCACTTGGCCCGGTTCAATGCTAGCTGCTAGATTGTCGGCGTGGTGGGTTCCTCGCGATGCCTGCATTGCCATACATATAGCGGATGCCGTCAGCCTTACGGATTTGCCTGTTGGCCCGGCAGGATTATGACTATTTGCTGTCCTCTTCATTTACAGACCCTTTCTCAGGCCATAGATCGGCTGTTGTGTCCGCGTCAAGCGGTTCTGTTAAACGAGTTCAGTAGTCGGCTTTGCCAACGTCGCTTTTCATCTCCGCGCGGAGCGCTATCTGGCGCGTGAACCGCCGCCGACTGAAAGAGAATACGTTAACGATCAGATCTACGCGATGGTCGGTGGCACAGACGACCACGCCGCCATCACTCAATTTGACTCAGAAGTTCTGCGCTTCGAAGCCAATTCCATATCGGGTAGTACTTTCAGCAATTTAGCGAAATCATTGGGCCTTTTAGGTACTGCTAGATACAGGACGAAACATCTAAGACCCACGTTTATTACAGATGGAAGAGGCTATCTGTAACGAGTTTTCACGTCGAAATGGCGTCACCGATGCGTTAGATTAGCGGAATGCTTTCCTACTTAATCGCTTTCGTTGCCGTGGCCGTGTTTCCCACTGCGCTCGCCGCTCTCGGCGGACACTTGGCTACGCTAGCGGTCCTAGATCCAAAGGCAAAAAGGAAGTGGATTTATTTAGTGTGGACTTTGGCGGGGTTGGGCGTGCTCTTTGCAGGAGCACAGCAACGTCTCTCGTATCTTTCTGACGCTGAACACGATAAGAAAATCGTTGAACTTCAAGACGCTTCGAAGGGTCTTCAGAGCACAGTAAATACGAGTGCCCAGAGGCAGGAATATATGAGAGGGCAGCTTGAAAGCATTGGCGTGATGATGGGCAAGTTCGGCGAAAAGAGCTGTGATCCTGCGGTCGGGCAGTTGGCCGGTGCTATTTCCAAAATGGCAGATGGGGCGGCCCGCCCGATAGCGCCATCCAAGAATATGAACATGACGCTTCTTTACGAAAATTCAGCCTTGAACGGAAGCGCCTTGAGATCCCATTCGACGGATGCTAAGACCGTCACCCTTTCCAGTTTTCAAATTAAGCTGACCGGTACATCTTCAACGAACGTTTCGGTCCGTCTTTATCTATCGGCTCCATTAAATAGCACCAGTAGGTGGCAGGAAACCACCAGCGATGAGCCAAGGTTCCCTACGGCCCTTTGGGACGGTGCCGTGCTGCCAGTGAGTCCCCAGGAAACGTGGAATACCGCTCCGTTGACAGGCGCATTCAAAGGTGACATCAAATATCCAATAAACGCCAAATTGAAAGTGTTCTACGGAGCCGATAAGCCGTCCGAAGCAACCTTTACTATTAATAAAGCGACAGACTAAAACGGGGAAATGAATCAGCCGCCGACCCGGCTTCCGAAGTAAAACAACAGATTACCATGTCAAAACGCATCATGTCTGCGCTCCTGATCCGCTCCTCCATTGCCGTTTGCGCGGCACTAGCGGCTCACAAAAAAGACATTCCTGCCGCCCCTCTACCCGGTGCAATACTCAATGCGAAGAAAATCTTTGTCTCAAACGGAGGCGGAAGCAACCTTGCTTTTGACGCCTTATACACGCGCTGAAAGCGTGGGGGAAATATGGCTTTGTATGGTCTCCTAAGAAGCTGACTTGATCATCGAACTTGCGTATCGAGTTGAACATGGGGGAACACGTGTCTGGAATCCGAACTTCAAGTTCCTCGACTGTACACAGCCCGTCTGATGTTGAAGCAACCCTTGGACGACGACCGGGACTTCCTGACGAAGCTCTTCTCCGGTCCCGTGGTGATGCAACACATCTGGGATGGGCCCTTAGATTGGAATCGTGCCGCACGTTACGCCCACGCGATCATTGGACTCACTCAGTTCAGCATCAATCATGGCTGGTGGGTTGTCAGCCAGCTCACGGGAATTGTTGAAAGCAGAAAGTTCCACAGATTTTTTGTCTCGGTAAGAAAGACCCGCCCAGGAGTTGGGCGAACCCTCGTGTAGGTTTCGGTTGTACGCTACTTGAACACAGAATCAAAGAGCTGAAGGCAAAGCTCGAAACGAAAACAAAGGTGCGTTCATCACCGCTCTAGCGGTAACCACACCGCCAGCTTGGCGCATTTTCCGCACCGACAACGCCCACAGGGTACCAGTTGCTGATTCAGGAGAGTCGCCTGCTATCCCGCCACCGTCTCACCACTTCCTGCTTCACGCGCCAAGATTCATCCCCGCACCGAACCACCAGCGCAGCCGCAGGGTCGAACCACCATAGCCGCGCCCATTCTTCAATCGCCTTCGCCGCGCCATCGAACACGCTTGAGGCTTGCAGTGTGAGGCCATGTGTTTGGTGGTCTGTTCCCGTGATTTCGATGTGGATGCAGCGCACGTCACGAGCATAACAGGTTCGCTTTTTGTTCGCCGTACTCAAGGGCCAATGGATTTCCTTTTTACGACCGTCTCAGACTCGCTCTGCCCCTATGTGTGAGCGATGATCACGCGGCCTTCCGATGCCCCACGGTGGGCTTCGACGGCGACCGAATTGCCTATTTCGGACTGAGCATTTTGTGGCGGGCTGCAGTGCGGTCTTGGCGAACATTTGACAATGGAACTACCGGCGTAACGATTGATCCCACATTCCTCGAATCTATACGTCAATATCTACTCGGGGCCACCGGCTTCCCGCCGAATCTGTCGGTAGTAACGACCGTAGCTTCTGACTTCATGTCGCAGAACTCATGTTTTGTCCCAGCGCCCGTCAAGGATAGCCCATTCACCGCATTCAGTCTGTTGACTAAGGGTCTGTATTTTCGTTTTATTTTTGGTGTTCCCAAGCTATGCGAAATCTCGATAGCAGGCGGCGGACTCGATCTGATCTTCACCCGAGATTGCGCGGACAGTTCAACGCCAGCGTTTCTCCGAATGATGGAAACAACCATCGTAAAAGGTTCCCTCCTAAGAACGGCATAACGTCGGATTGACCGGCGTTGATGAACGGTCGGCGTGCAGTAGTGCGGCTCAAACGGCTCTCCGAATCGGATAGAACGATGCAACATGGTGATCAAGCCCACAAGTGTGTGGCGGATGGATATTTAACTTAGGGTAGGCGTATTTCAGGAAATATGGTGGCAAGGAGCACGCGGCGAGAGTCATGGCCAAGGTCAAGGAGTCGAGGGAATTGGTTGAACGTGTGAAAACCCTATTAGAAAAGGGAGTGCTCAATACTGTGGACGGTTTACAACCAGACAAATAGGCCCTTCGATGGTGGTCTTTGACGCTCAGGCTGAGTGATGCACTAGAACATTTCCACAGCTCTCCGTTTTATGGCATACTCGGTTAAAGGGAAGGATTTTATGACTGACAGCTCTGAAGATTCACGACCAGTGCCGACTCAAACTTTTAACGGACCGGTCGGCAATGTCACGGGTTCAGGTGACATCATTCATTACCATTCCGGCGCAGTGCAGTTAATTCAAGTGCTGGAGCGTGCTATCGCGATGGCCCCGCAAATTCCTGACCCTGAGAAGAAAAGTCTCCTGGAAAGACTTCGTTCATTTGCGGACAATCCGTATGTATCTGGACTCGCGAGTTCCGCGATTTTCGAGGGAGTCAAAGGTCTGGTTGAACAATTAAACAAGTGAGCGATCAGAATTTCGAGCACGTAGAGACGATGGCAAGGTCGGAACATGGGAACCAGCGCATGAATATCGGTCTCGCGGAGAATGTCACTCAAACTGGCAACGTAGTAAAGAATATCTACGTTAACGCAGTGCCTACTTGTCTGTCCCCAGGGCCGTTACGATGGACTAGCAGGCGTTACCCTTTCGGTAGATTTCTGAAAAGGAACGGTCCATCTATAGTGGTGTTCGGCGTAAGCGGCATGTTACTGGTGTTGTCTGTTCTATTTTTATCAACGACCACATCATGGCTTCCAGACTTGGGCTTACCCATCATTCGGCCTCTGCTCCAAGTGTTTGTTTGGTTGGTCCAATCGATGCTGATCCTATATTTCGGTATTGGTTTGGCGATGCGACTTCTAGACGCGGTCAAGGGCTTCAGCCATTCGGGGCCACGTTCGGGATATCTGAAGGAATGTGATGGTAGCATCGCATCCGTGGTATTGGGTGGTCCCGGTGTTATTTGCCCGTACGAACCATGTGGAGGGCAGTTGGAATTCAGCAGGGGGTATCCAACTACGCTTCTACAATGTGATAGAAACTTGAATCACTGCTGGAATTTTGACCATGGTCTCGTTGGAGATTAGTTGGATGATGGTCAGGTTGTTTCTCTCTGGAGGCTTCGGCTTTCGAGGAAGATCAAAGGGCTCGCGCAACAAAGGAATGCTGCGGTGGTCGGCTAAACTTCCTAAAGGTAAAGCTGGACCCCTCCCTGAATTCAAATGTCTTTTTAGTATGCGAGCGTAATCCTGATCACCGTTGGAAATTTGACCACACAGAAGTCCGAGACGCTTAGGCTACCCTTCCCTTCGCCAGAGGTTAGATATGATGCTGCCTACTTGAAAAATTGATTGCGCACACTCCTCCAGCGCTCTCTTTGCACGCTGCACGGGCCAAGGCGAGAATAAGTTGGGCGAAACAAAAATGAGCGACCCTCCTATATACAGCAGAACGGCAACATGAAATCGAAGCTAGCGAAATCGCCACTCAATATGCTCCGCCCGAGCCGCAGTATTTGCCATGCATCGCCCGTGACTATCGTACCGGGCGGCTAAGGTACTAAAGTGTTATGTTGAGCGGAGCATACCGTCACTGCGAAACATGAACGACTTCTTCGAACGGCCCGTTCTGAACGGCCCTTATGCACACCCGACGCGGCACTGGGAGCTTGACAAGCAAGGCCAACCAACGCAGCGTGTTATCGAAAGCCGCCGCCAAGCGGAGTTCATCACGCCCATCCCGAAGCCCAAGAAGCGGAAGGGCAAAGCAGAACAGAAGCAAATCATCTTTGACGAGGGCAAAGGTTTATCAACCGAGGACCAACAGTACGATCCAACTTCGGCCATAATCAATGAGGTTCGGCACTATGTAAGCCAGTGGCGAAGCTGGCCGAATCCAAATGATTGGCAGGTTACACCGGAGACCACGCGACTACTACAACATTGGCGGCAATATAAGTTCAACGAGATTCGACCATTCTTCTGCCAAATCGAGGCGGTTGAAACCGCTATCTGGTTGACTGAAGTGGCCCCAAAAGGGTCCAAGGCCGGTAAGGCGTTCCTGGGAGAACTCGCCAATGCCAACAACGATTCCAACCCGGAGCTTAATCGACTTGCCTTGAAGTTGGCAACCGGCGCTGGAAAGACGACTGTTATGGCCATGCTGATTGCGTGGCAAACCATCAACGCCGTACGACGGCCTGATAGTTCTAAATTCACACGTGGTTTTCTCATCGTCGCGCCGGGGCTCACGATTCGTGATCGCCTGCGCGTGCTACAACCCAACGATCCTGACAGTTACTATGCCAGCCGCGAACTGGTACCCGAAGACATGCTGCCCGATCTGGAACGGGCCAAGATCGTCATTACCAACTATCACGCCTTTAAACTCCGTGACCGAATGGAACTTTCGAAGGGAACGCGCGGTCTGCTTCAGGGGCGTGGCGAACCTTTGAAGACTCTCGAAACCGAAGGTCAGATGATCCAGCGGGTAATGCCGGAACTAATGGGCCTCAAGAACATTCTTGTCCTGAATGATGAGGCGCACCATTGCTATCGGCAAAAGCCGGGCGATGACGATGATCAAATCGACCTGAAAGGCGAAGAGAAACAGGACGCAAAGAAACGGAACGACGAGGCGCGTCTCTGGATCTCCGGCCTGGAAGCAGTCAACCGAAAGCTCGGTGTGACACGGGTGCTGGACTTATCGGCGACACCTTTTTTCCTCCGTGGCTCTGGTTATAGAGAAGGTACGCTGTTTCCCTGGACCATGAGTGACTTCTCGCTAATGGATGCAATAGAGTGTGGCATCGTCAAGCTTCCACGCGTTCCCGTGGCGGATAACATCCCAGGCGGCGAGGTGCCGATCTTCCGTAATCTGTGGGAACACATTCGAGCGAAGATGCCGAAGAAAGGTAGAGGCAAGTCGGAAACTCTCGATCCGCTTAACCTGCCGGTAGAACTACAGACCGCTCTCGAAGCCCTGTACGGACATTATGAAAAGACATTTGCGTTGTGGAATAAAGCAGGGATTCACGTTCCTCCTTGCTTCATCGTTGTCTGCAACAACACTTCCACTTCTAAGCTCGTTTACGACTATATCTCGGGTTTCAACCGGCCTAACGAAGACGGTTCGACTTCATTTGAAAATGGACGGCTGGCGCTCTTCCGAAACTTTGATGAACACGGCAATCAGCTACATCGCCCCAACACACTGCTCATTGACAGCGAACAAATAGAATCGGGCGAAGCGCTCGATGACAATTTCCGCACCATTGCATCCGATGAGATCGACAGGTTCCGTCGCGAGATCATAGAGCGCACGGGAGACCGCCAGAGGGCTGAAAATATCAGCGACCAAGAACTCCTCCGCGAAGCCATGAATACCGTGGGCAAGGAAGGCCGACTTGGTGAATCCATTCGCTGCGTAGTCTCTGTGTCGATGCTTACTGAAGGTTGGGACACCAACACCGTTACGCATGTATTAGGTGTGCGTGCGTTCGGTACTCAGCTTCTCTGTGAACAAGTGATTGGCCGCGCACTGCGCCGTCAGTCTTACGATCTGAATGAAACGGGTCTGTTCAACGTTGAATACGCCGACGTGCTCGGTATTCCCTTCGATTTCACAGCTAAGCCTGTAGTGGCACCACCCCAGGCTCCACGCGAAACGATCCAAGTTAGGGCTGTTCGTCCTGACCGCGATCATCTGGAAATACGATTTCCCCGCGCGGCAGGCTATCGCGTAGATCTCCCAGAGGAACGGCTCACAGCGGTCTTCAATCAGGATTCGGTTCTAGAATTAACCCCCGACTTGGTTGGCCCCTCTATCACCAGGGTAGAAGGCATTATTGGCGAAGGAGTGGAACTTACGCTGGAACACCTCGGCGATCTTCGTCAATCAACGCTTCTCTTCTGTTTAGTGCGGAGACTGATCTACACCAAATGGCGTGATCCCGGTGAGGAGCCCAAGCTCTATCTCTTCGGGCAGCTAAAGCGCATTACAAAGCAGTGGTTGGATACGTGCTTGATTTGCAAGGGCAACACTTATCCTGCACAACTCATGTACCAGTCCTTGGCCGACCGGGCCTGTGAGCGTATCACCGCTGCCATTACACGCGCTGAGTCGGAAATCAACAATCGCCCGGTGAAGGTAGTGCTCGATTCTTACAATCCGGTGGGTTCTACGAGCCACGTGAAGTTCAATACATCCAAAACCAGCCGTTGGCAAACTGATGCGCGTCGGTGCCACATCAATTGGGTCATCCTTGACAGTGACTGGGAAGGTGAGTTTTGCCGAGTTGCTGAATCACACCCACGGGTCAAAGCATACGTAAAGAATCAAAATCTCGGTTTCGAAATACCCTATCGCTGTGGCTCAGAAACGCGCAAGTACCTACCTGATTTTATAGTTCTGGTTGACGACGGCCACGGCGAGAGCGACTTGCTCCATTTGATAGTGGAGATCAAGGGTTACCGGCGCGAGGATGCAAAAGAAAAGAAAATGTTCGCTGAGACTTACTGGGTTCCGGGCGTGAATCATGACGGCCAGCATGGCCGCTGGGCCTTTGCCGAATTCACGGACGCCTATAAAATCGAAGCCGACTTTGCGGCGAAGGTTGAATCTGAGTTCAACAAAATGATCGAGTCAGTCACCGCGCAGCCCGTTGCGTGAGGAATACGCATGGCTAAACCACCCAAAGAAACCAAGAAGACGGTAGTCACACTTAAGCACGACGAAGCTTCGCGCAAAAACATTCCAACCGCTGAATACCAGTCAGTGATGAGGAAGGACGAGCAAAGCCCAATTCGCGTTGCTTACGAACGGCGCAATCGGGATCTAGACCCCCAGTTGGTTTGGCGCGGCAAAGATGAGCAGGACTGGTCCGATTTGGTGGTGCCCGCGCCGCCGCTTTACATACAGGAGAAAGTGCATCCGAAAGCGCTCATTGACGACCTGGTCCGCCGCAGCGCAGCGAATGACAAATCGTCCGGCAGCCAGTTCGATCTGTTCGCCGACTTCAACGGTGTACCAGAAGGTGACGCCAAGACCGAGTTCTATCAGCACGACGCCAACTGGTCAAACCGAATGATTCTTGGTGATAGCCTCCAAGTAATGGCATCCCTTGCGGAGCGGGAGGGCTTGCGCGGTAAGGTTCAGTGTATTTATATCGACCCACCCTACGGGATAAAATTTAATTCAAATTTTCAATGGTCAACCACTAGCCGAGATGTGAAGGACGGGAACGTCGATCACATTACGCGCGAGCCTGAGCAAGTAAAAGCGTTCCGGGATACTTGGCGCGACGGCATTCATTCATACCTGACGTACCTGAGAGACAGGCTCACTGTTGGAAGAGATCTGCTGACCGATTCTGGATCAATCTTTGTGCAGATTGGCGATGAGAATATACATCGGGTGCGTTCGTTATTGGACGAAGTATTTGGCGAGACAAATTTCGTTTCCCTGATCAGTTTTAGCAAAACAACAGGACTGGAATCTGCTGATAGTGTCGCCGGTGCATTCGATTACTTACTCTGGTTCGCGCGAGATTCGACTAGGATCAAGTATCGCCCCCTCGTGCAACAACGAAGTTCTGCTTCTGCTGACCGCTTCCGGTCGTTGCAACTCATTGATGGAAATACTATTCCGTTTTCAGAAAAAGCAATTCAGGATCTCCGTGACTTTTCGGTGAGCCTGCGTAACCCGGAAGCGGCAGAGAGGTTTACTCGTGGAGGAGTTGCCGAACATGGCAGAAGCGGAGCAACTGTTCAGCGCCCATCAAGGGATTCTCCAACCACGGCTCGTCGTCGTCCTCATCGTCAAGATCGTCAATCTCGATCTCCGGTTCCTGTGGGGCAAGATATTTTGTATGCTCCAAGTGATCGAGGTACTCGCGAATCTCCTCGGCTGTGAACAGTTGCCGGATCGCAGCGACAAACACCGGCAACTCGGCAGCAAACTCGGGATGCTGCTCCGATGCTTGGACGAAGTTGAAAAGTTTCTCACCAACCAAATAGTCCAAGGCGCGCTGCAACCCAAAGTGCCCACGAATACCTTCGGTCGCCTGGCACTGGTCGATCCAGATTTTGTGGAACTGAATGGATGAGCTGCTCATAGTAGATATTATTATCGATTCTCTTTCGCCGTCAGAATACGGCGCACCGATGTGCGACCGATTCGTAACTGCCGGGCGATTGCGGCCTTGCTGATGCCTTGGCGAAATAGCTTGCGAACCTCCGCTGTCTTGATTGCCGCTGTGGCCGGTCGACCCAAGCGCATGCCGCGTTGCCGGGCGTAAGCCAAGCCTGCGCGAACGCGTTCGCGTAGTATGTCGCGTTCGAATGCGGCAAACACCGACAGCATGCCGGCCATAGCTCTGCCAGTCGGCGTGGTGAGATCGAGCGCTTCTGTGAGTGAAACAAAGCCGACGTTGAGATCGCTGAGTTCTTGCAGTGTCGTCACCAAGTCCATCAATGAACGACCCCAGCGATCCAACCGCCAGACCAGCACGACATCGATTTCTCGTCGCCTCGCAGCATCGATTAACTCTTGGCGCTGCTCGCGCGCTATGGCGCCGGAGCCAACCTCTTTGACTTGCATGGCGACAGTCCAGCCACGGTTCGCAGCATACTCGCGCATCGCTCGCATCTGCAATGGAAGAGTCTGCTGATCGAGCGTGGACACGCGCGCATAGAGGGCCGCCCGCAACATTTTCGTTGGTTTGCGTGCGTGGCCAAAAACCCTCTGCGATTTTGCGTTATTAGAAGTGCGTTTTGCGGGCATTTTCGCGTGCTGTTTTCGCATGGCCGAAGACTATAGTTTCCGGCCAGTCTGAAAATCATCATAGCGCTAACTGGAGTTCATGCCGGCACCCGCCTGCAAAAGTGTCTCCCGGTAATTCCAGGGCATCCAATCGGCCGGGCACTTCTTCAACTCCGCCACATGCCTTTGCAACTCCGTCAGGTAGTCGAACGCATTCGCACCTGCTAACTCGCAAGTGTGAATCAAGCTCATGTACAAATCGCCCACTCGCGCTCCATTCCGAGTCTTATAGAACAGCGAGTTCTTGCGATGAAGAATGGCTTTCTTCAACCCTCTTTCGCAAATGTTATTGTCCAGTGGGGCCCCGGGTTGCCGCAGAAAAAGAGTGAGCCGATGCCAATGTTTGAGCAGATAGTTGATCGCAACGCCTAAACCGGAATTCGGCTCCACTTTCTTTTCGTCTAGCTGAGTCTGAAGCCACGTGCGCAGTTGTTCCATCAGCGGGCCGCTGCGACTCTGGTGCCAGCGAAGCCGCTCCTCAGGCGTCATACCTTGCTCACGCGCTAATGCATCATTGCTGTAGATCGCACCCAAGGTTTCCAACACAAACCGGCACTCCTCGGGGAAGTTGGGTGTCACTTCCACAAAACGCCGTCTCGCGTGAGCGAGGCAGTGGCCGACGATGATCTCCAGCTTCGGCGGCAGCTTGGGCAGGTTGCGGGATAGAGCATCGCACATCTGGATAGGAGCGCCCAACTCCGTGGCGCGCCGTTGCAGCACATCCGTGAGATTCTCCCCCGCGTGCTTTTCGCCGGTGAAGAACAAAGCAATGTTTCGGCCCGCCGCCGTGGACACAATCCCGCTGGTGAATAGGCCAGTCCGCTCTGTCGCAAACTCCATCCGAGCCTGTGCCTGGTTGAGTGCAACCACCCGCATGGACGTGTCGTCGTTGTGCAGCACTTCACCCTGCGCCGCCTGGCGAATGAGTTCGTCGAATGCGGGCCGAATCTCCGCCGCCACTTCCGATACGATCTCACATTGCGTGGCGGCCGGCAGAGGAATGCCCAAGTTCTCTTGGAGACCTTCCAGCCGATTCCAGGGAAAGCCGCTCCCGTAGCGAAGGGAAGCAATCATGCTGGCTGCCGTCGCATCGTACTTCTCTTCGCCGACTCCTGCCGGTGCTTCCGCTGTGAACACTTCTCCGCACAGATTGCAGCGTAACTTCTCAAGCTCCCAAACGGTCGCGTCAATGGGCGCCTGCCCCTTGATTCGCACCAACACACCGGGATCGCTCAGCGGATATACTTTGCCACTGTCACAACCGGGACACTGGGCACCCGCGCTCAACGACGCATGCCGAACCTGAACCCTGTGAGCCCCTCGATAAGCGCCGGCGCCGTTGCGGCCATGCCCGGGAGGTTTGGTCTCCGCCGTCCGCTTGCCGGCCGGCTTACGCTTTTTCTCGCCGACTTCCAGTCCCGCCTGCTTCAATACTTGCTCGGTCTTCTCTGTGTTTGACTGACACAACAAGCGGCGCAGGCTTGCCAGCGTGGCTTCGCGGTTCTCCAGCAACTCGGTCACATACCCTAACGTGCGAATCGCCGCTTTCAGCTTTTGATAACCGTCCGGCGGCAGTGGCTGCTGCGTGGCTTGCTCCAGCAACGCCTCCAGTTCCTTGGTCGAAACATCGATGTGCTCGCTCGCCGGCTTCATGCTTTTACTCGCTCAACAACTGGCGGAAGCGCGGCGTCAAGGGCAGCCCGAACAACTCCTTAACCGGCTGGTTGCGTTTGTTCGTGCGCGCATTGTGCCCGCGACCTGTAGTGCTGCCGAGGTGCTGCCAGTTGGCCGCGCGATAGCACGTGCCCTTGAAACGTGCTGGGTCGATGAAGGTCTCCAACCAATACACCGGATGCGCGTACATCTGCTGCCAATCGTGCGGCACAATCTTCGTCATACGGCCCAGGATGTGCGAAGCCAGGTGCGGCACTTGAACCCAGGGCAAAATCAGAAAACGCGTGTTATAGGCGAGCATCCGCAAATTGCGCTTTCGCGCGTCAGCGCTCCAACCGATGAATCGATCGCGGCTCGCCAGGTGCCGCGGCGCGGAACACCACGCCAAGCACGCTATTGCCTGCCCTTTCGACGAGACCAAATACTTCAGGTGTTCGCCCACAGGCTGTTGATAGCGAAGATAGTGATACTGCTCCAGCAAACTGTTGAACAGCGCCTCTTGTGGTGTGCGCCGCACTTGCTGAAACTCCAGCGCGCCTAACTCGCGTAAAGGGCCACGCACCGGTCGATTATCGGGCACCAAAGGTTCCGGGCGTTCTCGCCCCTCTGGCCTATTGGGTGAAGCGCGCCGTGCCGCGGGCAACTGAATTGCGCCCGCTCGCTCCAGCATGAGCAGCAGGCCGCGGCACACCATGTCGCGCAACTCGCCGTTCGCCTGCTTCCATTGCCACGCCTCACAAACTTTTATGGACAAGGCATAACGGCTGAGTTCGGGGTGTTCGTGGATCAGCTCCCGAAGGAAAACAATCTCCGAACTGCCAATCTCACGTCCTCGATACCGATACGCTTCCGGCACAACAGCAGTGTGTCAGAAAATCCGTTTGAACGCAAGCATTTTCTTTCGCCGCTGGTTTTAGCTCACCCGCCGCCACATGGGGGCGGCCGGCGTGTCGGGATTGCCCGCCGCCAACAACAACTGCGCTTGATAAGCTTCCAACGATCGCGCTGCTCCGTCACCGCTGGGCCACCAGCGAAACCGTCCCTTGGAGAGACGCTTTTGTGCGAGCCAGAACCCTTGTCCGTCATAAGCCAACAGCCGGATCGAAGTGGCGCTGCGGCTGCGGAACACAAACACACATCCTGAAAACGGATCGGCGGCGAGCGTTTCGCGGCAGAGCTGAACCAGAGAGTCAATCCCTTTGCGGCCGTCGACCGCCTCAATGGCAACCAGGATGCGCATCTGCGGCGTGATCTGTAGCATCGCCTACTGGCCTGCGAAGCTGTGAATCAGCTGCGCAATCTCGCTGGTGGCAATGCCTTTCAGCTCCAAGCGCAGTTTGCCGCCGCGCGGCGATTCCACTTCCACGATGCAACTGGCAGCGGCGCCAGACGCGGGCGTCAGCAGTTCCACGAAGGCCGCTGGCGTGAGCGCTGCATGCTTCTTCCTCGCTGGCTTCGGCTCACCGGGGTGCTCTCCCAGCCACTTTCTCAGGCTGTTCGCATCCAGCCGCAAGCAGCGGCAAACAAGATTGACACCGCGCCGCTTGGCCATCTCCGCCGCCGCATGCCACAACTCTTCCGGGAAGTGGGTCCGCGGTGGATGCTTGCTACGAAACTCCGCAAAGCGTTTTCGCAGTTCTTCCAGATCGTCATAGCCGCTGCTGTAGGTTTCTCGCGCCACTGCTTCCGGCCTCCTCGCCTTCTGCCGACGCTAGCAACTTTCACCGCCTCAAGTCACGCACCCTTGCCGAAAACTCACGGATCTCCAAAGCAGAGACGATTGGTTTAGGCTTTTTACCGATGCCGATTTGACAAAGCCGGGTCCAGGTGCAAAATACAAGTTCAAATTCCGTGGATACGATTTTGAATCAGGTGAGAGATGGTGGGGTACGCAAGAGAGAAGCTTGGAACGAGTCGCGAAAGCTCACCGCCTATTCGTCACCGGAAAGAACAGGTTGCGCTTTGTTCGCGCCGAGGACGATGCGTCAGGTCAGGGGCTTACAAATAACTGGTCGGATATTGGAGGCGCTGTTCAAAGCAGATCTGACCCTAAAATTTACGTCGTTCAAACCGGGAACGCCGTTGTCCAGCGATGCGTTCTACTAACGACCGACCCCGGTGACCTTGTTATCGATCCCACCTGCGGTTCGGGAACGACAGCCTACGTGGCTGAACAATGGGGTAGACGGTGGATCACCGTCGATACATCTCGCGTTGCTCTCGCTCTAGCACGCGCCAGAATTATGGGTGCCCGTTATCCTTTCTACTTGTTAGCTGATAGCAGAGAAGGTCAAATTAAAGAAGCTGAGGTTTCTCGAACGGTGCCGCTTCAAGTTCCAACTCAGGGCAGCATTCGTCATGGGTTTGTTTGTGAACGCGTCCCGCACATTACACTCAAGTCCATCGCACATAACGCCGAGATTGACGCTATTTGGGAGAAGTTCCAGGAAATCCTTGAGCCTCTGCGCCACCGATTGAACGCGGTGTTGAAGAGGGGCTGGGAGGAGTGGGAAATACCTCGCAACGCACAAACTACGTGGCCGAAGCAGGCTGCGCAACTACATGCCGAATGGTGGCAGCAACGAATCGCCCGCCAGAACGAAATCGACGCTTCGATTGCCGCCAAAGCCGAATACGAATACCTGTACGACAAACCTTATGAGGACAATAAAAAGGTTCGGGTGGCCGGGCCGTTTACTGTCGAGAGTGTATCGCCCCACCGGGTGTTGACTGTTGACGAAAACGATGAGCTGATTGACTGGCAGGCGAAGTCCGGCGAAGCCAAGGACTTCGTCCAAGTGATTCTGGAAAACCTGAAGACTGCTGGTGTGCAGCAGGCGCATAAAGAAGATAAGATGTCTTTCTCCTCGATTACCCCTTGGCCGGGCTACTTCGTATGTGCAGAGGGTCGCTACCGGGAGAATGATACCGAAGCAGGAAAGGAAAAGCGGGCCGCCATCTTCATTGGGCCGGAATTTGGCACCGTTTCGCGTCCCGATCTTGTATCGGCGGCCCGCGAGGCCGGTGACGCCGATTTTGATGTCCTAGTCACGTGTGCATTCAACTACGACGCACACTCTTCTGACTTCAACAAACTTGGGCGCATTTCCGTGCTCAAGGCGCGTATGAACGCCGATCTGCACATGGCAGAAGATCTCAAGAACACGGGGAAAGGCAACTTGTTTGTCATCTTCGGCGAACCAGACATTGAGATCCTTAAGCCTAGTGACGGACAGATCCAGGTAAGGATCAAGGGCGTCGATGTGTTCCATCCTAATACTGGTGAGGTGCGGAGTGACGGTGCGGATGGCATCGCCTGCTGGTTCATCGACACCGACTACAACGAAGAGAGTTTCTTTGTCCGGCACGCGTATTTCCTGGGTGCGAATGATCCGTATAAGGCACTGAAGACCACGCTTAAGGCAGAGATTAACGAGGAAGCCTGGACCACACTAAACAGCGACACCTCGCGGCCTTTTGATAAACCTGATTCGGGACGCATCGCCGTGAAGGTAATCAATCACCTTGGTGATGAAGTAATGAAGGTCTATCGGGTGGATTGATGGAATTCAGAATCGCCGATACCTTTACGGAGAGTTTGGCCAAACTAACCGGGGAAGAACAGAAGGCCGTAAAGACTGCTGCCTTCGATTTGCAACTGAACCCGGCTCATCCCGCACTTCAATTCCACAAATTGGAGAAGGCCAAAGATCACCACTTCTGGTCAGTTCGAGCGAGCAGCGACATTAGGCTCATCGTTCACAGAACCGCTGCCAGTCTTCTTTTGTGCTACGTCAATCATCACGATCCGGCGTATCAGTGGGCTGAAAGGCGAAAGCTCGAAACCCACCCGAAGACCGGCGCGGCCCAGTTGGTAGAAATCCGTCAGACGGTACAGGAAATATTCATTCCGAAGTACGTGGAAGTACCGCCGAATAAACCGACCAAGCCAAAACTGTTCTCCAAGGTCCCCGACGACGAATTGTTGAGCTATGGCGTGCCACCGGAATGGCTGGAAGATGTGCGAAAGGCCGATGAAGACACGTTGTTGGAACTGGCCGATCATCTGCCCGCAGAGGCTGCCGAAGCGTTGCTCAATGTCGCTACCGGCGTTGCGCCGACCATTGCATCGCCTCTGCCCGCTGGTGTCGATCCGTTCAAACATCCTCACGCCCAACGACGATTCAGGGTGATGAGCAATGTTGAGGAACTCGAACTTGCACTGAACTATCCGTGGGAGAAGTGGGCGATCTTCCTTCATCCGGCGCAACGCCAAATTGTAGAACGCGATTTCAGCGGTCCTGCCCGAGTTGCTGGTTCAGCAGGCACCGGGAAAACTATTGTTGCGCTTCACCGAGCGGTTTTTATAGCCCGAAAAAACCCAGAGGCACGAATCCTACTCACTACTTTTTCGGAAAGTTTGGCGAATGCCCTGAGGACGAAGCTCCGCCATTTGATCAGCAATGAGCCTCGGATTGGCGAGCGAGTCGAAGTGCATTCGATGAATGCTGTGGGCAGGCAGCTATACGAAGCGAATTTCGGTCATCAACCAATTGCGCCCACAGACACCGCTAGAGAGCTGCTGGTGAATTCAGGCAAGAAGGCAACCGCCAACAAATTTTCGTTGCACTTTTTAACGACCGAGTGGGAACAGGTGGTGGATGCGTGGCAGTTGGATTCATGGGAAGCCTATCGCGACGTTGCACGGCTTGGGCGTAAGACTCAACTGCCGGAGAACCAGCGCTCCCTACTCTGGGCGATTTTCGAGGACGTGCGGTCGGAACTGAAAGCCAGGAGCTTAATCACTTATTCGGAACTGTTCACTCGTTTGGCCGCCAAGCTTTCAGAGGGCAAGCGCACGCCTTTCGACTACGCCATTGTTGATGAAGCCCAGGACATCAGCGTAGCTCAGCTCAGATTCCTCGCTGCACTTGGCGGGAATCGCCCAAATGCACTGTTCTTTGCTGGGGATCTGGGTCAACGAATTTTTCAGCAGCCCTTCTCTTGGAAGTCGATTCGTGTGGATGTTCGCGGGCGATCATCCACATTGAAGATCAATTACCGCACCTCCCATCAAATCAGAATGCAAGCAGATCAACTCTTGGGGCCTGAGGTATCTGACGTAGACGGTAACAAGGAAGAACGCAAAGGCACTGTCTCAGTTTTTAACGGAACGCCGCCATCCATTCAAGTGCTAAACAGCCAAGCGAACGAAGCCAAAGCGGTGGGCGAGTGGCTTGTTGCAAGGAAGAATGAAAGCCTAATGCCGCATGAGATGGGCATATTCGTTCGGTCAGAAGCGCAACTCGACAGAGCGCGTGCGGCAGCCACTCGTGCCGGACTTCCGTTCAGAGTACTAGACGAAAACGTTGAAATGACCAGCGGGCACGTTGCGTTGGGTACCATGCACCTTGCCAAGGGCCTGGAATTTCGCGCCGTTGTTGTGATGGCTTGTGACGATGAGGTAGTACCGCTCCAGGATAGGATTGAAACGGTAACGGACGATGCGGATCTGGACGACGTTTATAACACTGAACGACACTTGCTCTACGTTGCCTGCACACGCGCTCGGGATCACCTGCTTGTTACCGCAGTGAGTCCGGCGTCGGAGTTCTTGGATGATTTGCGAAGGTAATTAGGGAAGGTAATCTAACTTGAAACCCAATTAGTCGCGCACCCATGCGCTGAAATCGTTGGGAGGACTAAACGACCTTCAGCATGAAGTGATTGACCATGCCAGAATCGCGGAAGGCAAAAGTTAGGCAGCGGTCAATAAGCCGCCGATGCGTTCATTGATCTGGCTAGGCGTTAGTGTGGCGCCAGCGCCCAATTCGATGACGACATCGGAGCACTTTACGAGTAGTTGTTTCGCGGGACCAGTCCACAAATCGGGTCGCGTTTCCACTATCACCTTTCGCCATGATCCAGCGGCGGTCCCCTGCAAATCCTGAGCGCGAAATGCTGCACGTATAGCGGAAGTCAGCGGATTGCCAGACGGAAACACTACGCTTATGGCAATAGGATCTGTTGACTTTGGGTATGCGACAAAATCAAAATGATGCTGTTTCCACTTGCCGGATACGGGGACACCGCCTTTGACAGTGGCTTTTCGTTTCGCCCATGTTTTAAAGGCAACCCCGAACTCTTCTCGGACGGATTGCTGTTCGCTTTCTATTACATGCTCTAGGAGATGAACCGTAGCGGCGGACGAACTCATAGCCACACCTAGGATGGACGCGTTGAGTTTGTCGATTTTACAATTAGCCTGAAAGGTCTCGTCTACCCACTGGACGCCGAAACCAGCCGCTATTCTTTCGCAGTTCTTGGCGATTGATGGCGTGACGCTGACGCCGTGCAGGATTAATTCATTCGCGGCTTTCCCAGCATCATGCACGAAGTAGAAATCACCCACTCGTTGCTCTACAAAAACGTCTACCAGCCTGTTGTCAATTGTTCTGATTGGCAGTGTGACAACGCACAGATCCCGCAACTGCTCGACCGCTGTGTGATCAGTCAAATGCTTCAGAATGCTTTCATGTAGGGATTTGCAGTTGGCCGTGAGCATCGACGTTTTCTCCAGGTTTCACAATTATATTAAAGATCGCTAGACCCGCTACAATGAACTCATCCAGGGTACGCGGGTCGAAAGTTGGTAAACATACTTTTTGTACGCTTCCGCCGTATTCCCTCAAATCGCGATGCCAGCCGATCCGCCTTATGCCTTCCGTGTCAACGTAGTCGCTGGTGTGATAGTCAATCGTCTCAATACAGATATTCTTATGTAGCATCGACATTGCCCAACACTCCGGTAGATCTTTGCGCTTGCACCTAATTATCAGACGGACGAAATCGCCTTTCCGGTTCAAGGTAATCGCGTGGTCCAGATAGCCGCGAGTCGCATCAATTTCATCCTTCAACTCGGCCAGCGTAAGCCCAAGCTTCTTCGATTGCTTGCCTATCTTCCGCTCTTGGCTGGCAGACTTCCTTGGCATTGGCGTAAACTGCCAAGTGTTTCATGCTCACATCCATTGAGTCAATTGCCAATACCGCACTTTTATGCCAATGTCATTGGTAAAGGCTATCTCTTTTAATACTCTTTACTACGGCGACAACTTCCAGATCCTTGGCGAACAAATTGAAGATCAGGATCAATTACCCTTCTGAATTAACCTAGTCATATCTTTATCTCAGGGGCCCGGCGCGGTCGTGACATCGGGAATCACGTATCGTGCCTGAAAAGCTTCTTGGTCGTGATCCTCAAATCTCACACCATTGACGATGACCGTGCGGCGATCCTTCGCGTCCCGTTCCTCCTCAACCGCAAACCGTTCAAAAGGATTGAATCTGTCACAGAGGACATCGCCTTTCTTGATCCATGTCCACATCGGCGAATAATAAAACCGCAAGTACTCTCGCAGGCCCTCAATCGCCTGAGCGGCTGTTGGATAGATCTGGTTGCACGTCGGTCCATCCATTGACTTACGCGGCGATTGTGCGCCACTCAAACTGAACCTAACGCCATCCAAAAATTTAGTCAGTCGGGCGGTCAAGTCTCCTGGTAGTCCGCTCACCAGATATGGTTGCGGACTCGGAGCACCCGTGACAGAGCTATAAATCGCCGCATCAATACTGCTCTCATCGCAATTAATTGCGCGAATCTGCTCTTCAGTCAGGATCATATAGAAAGTATATTGGGTCTGCTGTCACTGGCCTTTGCGGACCGTGACTAAGGTCTGGAGCCCAATATGGCAAATACTAATTCATCGCAGATACGCCTACCAATGTAGACGCAGTGGTGGCGGCATCCAGAGTACTGGACGTACCGGCTGATGTCCTTATTGCCGCGCAGCCCTTACTATGGATGCATGGCGACCGCACGACAAGCAGAACCGTCCCTCGCAAAAGAAATAGGCTCCGTGGCTTGGCTTATGGCCAAAATCCTGGCTGTCATGGTGGCTCTGGCCACGATTGTAGCGCCCATTTTTCCCAGGCATCCGCTCGTCGCCTATTTCATTTTTCTAGCGCTTCTGGTGCTGGCCCAAATGGTGTTTTATGGTTGGATGATCTACGACGCCAAGAAAGAAGCCTACGACCGCAAAAATTCACAGTGACAGATGTGACTGGCGCGGGGAACGGCGGACCGCACTCCGTTACAAGTTGGCGCACGCCACAATAAAAGTTGCTAATTCACCGACATCGTCCCCTGCCATTAGGGGGAAGTAGGCGAATTGCGCTTGTGGATTTGCCGACACTTCTAAAGTCTCGTCCCTCCACATGCGCTGAAACATACGCATTCCGGTCGGCCCCGTGTTGCCCCAGATGCGATCCCCCGTAAGGCCGTTTGCCCTAACCCAGATGTAGACGCCGTCGCGCATGCGAGGCATGTGGCTACCGCGTCCAACTTGAGGATCGTAAATGACGATCTTCACGGCGGTGTCTTTGATGGTGTGGCCGTAGAAACTGTAACTCCCAAGGTGCCGTTCGGCTCGCCCTTCCGGCAGTTGTTGGCTCACTCGATTGAAGAGATCTTCGGCAACCTCGACGAATCGGGGTTCGTAGTGCTCCAGTCGATCCGTTTTGTAGCTCGGCATGCCCGCAGCGTACTGACAATCTCGTCTTCTTGTCAATTGCCCTTCATATCGTGCGTGTATACGCATGGCTCCCAACGATGGCCGGAGGTACGGAGGCCGCGTGGCGGATGATGCTTCCTCCGTGGAGAATGGCGACTTTGGGGTAATTGCCAACCTGTCGGACACAATTTCGGAAAAAAACAGAACCAAAAGCAAAGAGGGACTCCACAAAGTCGATACCGGCTGTGTAGATTAATTTGTGAAGAAAAGCATTTCAAATCAAGAGACTGCCCAGGCAGGGACAGTCGCCCCTAGAACCCGACGCAGCAAACGCCACCACGTAATCAAGGAGGCGGCTCTAGCCCGCGATTCTGGTTCCAGCACCCTACCTCCAGCTCCAGCGGCGGAACCCTTTTCAGGTCACCACGTATTGGAGACGTTTATCGGAAGGATCAAATTGCGATTTGAGGTTAAGGGCAAAGAGCGCCGTCGTCTTTGGGTGGAGGGCCAACACGAGTTGGCGACCATTACGCTACGTTTTGAAAGAGATCAGAATGGATGGCTACAACCTGCCGGTCACGGACAGACGTTCACAGTTTTCAGGGAACCCACGAATGGTTATTATCAAGGCTCCGACCCGAAGCAGCGACAGATGCTGAAGGATCTCGTCTCGTCGTTAATTGCAGAATGGGTTCTGGATGAGAGTATGGATGGGCGGTTCCCATCAGAACAGATCCGAGAGATTTTAGTGAAGGAACCGCGACCGCATCATCATGTTGTTCAGACGCTTTTAGGGCCGATTGAGCTAGTTGTCGGTAGAGCTGGAGGATGTCCTAGATTTGCGGTCACCGCCTATTTTGATTTCAAGGTGGACTATGCAAAGTTCATCGGAACACTTCATCGGATGTTTGAGCTTCGGGATAATGGTGCTATTGAACAAGTTCGTCAGCATTTAAATACGCTGTACGTTGCAAACAATGCCGAAGGGCGCGTTGGCAGACATCGCGGAATGCTGGAGGACTTCGTCTCCGCTAGCATGTTGCACTGGATGCAAATGAACCCCGAGGCGCTTCCGATGGATGAACTACGTAGACTAAAGGCTGATCAAGCTGCTAAGAAAAGTTGATTTGTCACGAAGGACAATGTTCTAAAGAAGCTCAACTGAATATAGGTATGTAAAGAAGCTCCTTCACTTTTCTCGGAGTGCTCCTTTTAAGGAGCTGAAGCGTGTGATAAAGTCCGTTATTAGGTGGTAATGTCTCCTGGAACCGAACGTCGCGACTCCTAACCGACTCCTAGAAATGCATGATCTGCCTGAAGACAAAGTTTCTGAAGTGGCTTTAGGGCCTACTATCAAGAGCCTTCGACTTGACTGCGAATTGACGCAGGCAAAGTTTGCTGAGGCGCTCGGTGTGACGACGCTCTCAGTCAATCGTTATGAAGCTGGAACGACCAAACCAAGTTTAGAAACTATCGCTAAACTCCATCGCTTTGCCGTGGAGCATAAGCATGGGCCAGCGGCATATATTTTTTCTCGCGTAATTGCACCTAGAGATAATGTGATTTTTGAACTTGGCATGGCTTTGGGGCGATCATCAGGAGCGGCTCTGCAAGGTTACGCGGTCGGGCTAAGCGATGAGCAAATAATTCTTGTCCTTGCTTTGGAGCGCCTGCTTGCAGATAAATCAAATCAAACCAAAATGGTTTATGACATCTTGCAAGTGCTGCTTAGCCCATATTTAGGCGAAGCTGAAGACATTATTAAAAGCGCAGCAGCCACTCGAACTTCGGGTAAGGTTAAACCATCCAGAGCGCGATAGACGAGCGTCGTTTTATCGAACCAACACTCTATAACGCGCGTGTATGGTCGCGGCGTATGGGTTCATCACGACTCCAGATAACGCGTCAAACCTAGATGTTATTCCAAAAATAATTTGGCGGCATCACAGGGTTTCTTGCGCTTGAGCGTACTTGGCAAACCTAGTGTGAATTATGCACTTGACAAACCAAGCCATTCTTGAGATAATTTAATCATGGCTGGGCTATTGGCACCGCAATTTCAAGACGAAGAATCGGCGCGCAAACATCTCGAAGGTTTGCTCTGGAAGGATGGGCCGATTTGTCCGCATTGTGGCGTGATCGACGAAGATGGCTCCAGCAAACTCAACAAGAACATGTCTTTTGACACGCATGGGCGCGATGGCTTGCACAAGTGCCGTGGCTGCGCAAAGCAATTCACCGTGACGGTCGGAACGATCTTTGAAGACTCACACATTCCGCTCAACAAGTGGCTGCTGGCGATTCATTTGATGTGCTCTTCAAAGAAGGGCATAAGCGCGTTACAGATTCAGCGCAACTTGGAATTGGGTAGCTACCGCACAGCTTGGTTCCTTTGCCATCGCATTCGTTGGGCGATGACCCAGAACCCAATGCTTGAGAAATTGTCAGGTGTAGTGGAAGCCGACGAAACCTATGTCGGTGGTAAGCAGAAAGGCAAGCCGGGACATCCGGGGCCGGAATCAAACAAAACTCCGGTGCTTGCTTTGGTGCAACGTGGCGGCGATGTTCGCTCATTCCCGATTGAACGCGCCACGCTAAAGAACATCAAGCCCATCCTGAAAGAACATATCGATCCGCACACACTTAGTCACCGACGAGTTTCCGGTGTACTACCAGATGAAAGATGATTTCGCCGCCCACTCCGAAATCAAGCATAGAGACAAGAAGTACGCGCGTAAGAATGAAGATGGTTTTAACGTCACGACGAACACGGTCGAATCGTTCTGCGCTTTACTTAAGCGCTCGAACTATGGCATTCACCACCACATGAGCCGCAAATATCTTGGCTCCTATTGTGCGGAGCGTGACTTCGTTTACAACGCACGCAAGATCTCGGACGATGAGCGCACAGAGAAGGCAATCAAAAGCACGCGCGGCAAACGCTTGATGCTCAAGCAGCCAAAGAATGTCGAAGACGTCAAGAAGAAGGATTAGTGGTCCTTCTTCATGCCGTCAACTAATTCATCTCGCGATGGAAGCCCAAATAATGGACTCAATCCAAAACGCAAATAGCATTGTTCTAATGTTCGAAGGCCTTCAGGCTGAACCAACTCTAACGGTGTGCCTTCTCGTTGAATGAATATCTCCGTTCTTGCGTTGACGTGATCATTCTTTTCGCTAAATCGTTTTGCTTCGTATACTAAGTACAATGTCTCTGCAATCGAAGTCCTAAAGCTAGACATTATTGCTCTTTCATTAATCGGAACAGAAGGCTAGAAAAATGCCGCTTCCGATGATTGAAAACACGTCTCCAGATGAGATCAGATCATTCTCGATTTTTATAATCATCGGAGATCCATCCACAAAACCGCTCAGAATGACTGAGTAGTCTGTGGGGATCGCCTTTAGCGCCGACTTTATTTCGGCCAACAAGTCAGGATCTTTAATCTTTCCACCGAATACGTCTTTGTAGGAAACGCCCCATTTTGCTGCTTCCTCATTCATCAAGTTACGACGAAAAGCAGCCAGCGGATTCTGTAGTTGGTTTTGAACAGTGGTGTGCAAAACCGTATTGTTCTTCAAGAAAGTTCCGCATTCCCATGCTAGGCGTTTTGCGAACTCTGCCGGTCCTGCGAGAAGAGCACACCAACCCGGCGCAAGCGTGTAAACCTTTGATGCCGTATCCGAGCTAAATACGCCCTCCCAGACACTCTTTTTCTTGTCGGCACACAGCACTATGGCTGGCTTTTCGTTGTCCAAACATGCCGCCGCTATGCAGATCGTCATGAAACGATCATATGTAACTGGAGGCAATCGGACGCGAGATTTTGAAGGAAGAATCTTGGAATGGAAATGAAGAGCAGCCACGGCGCAATTCTCCTGTATACTGGGAATCGCGTGCGACCGGCCGAGCGCACCGAAAACTAATTTTTTTTTTCAACACCTAGCTTTCGCACTGAGGTCTGGCCACCGCAATACGAGTAAACGCTGGGCTAGTCGAAGTGTACCCCAAAAGGACACCAGACGGAAAGAGAAATGTGAGCACTTTACTCAAAAAATCTACCACGCTTCTACCACGCCTTCCCGGGACATTCTGGTTTTGGTTTACCGTGATTGGAGCGGTCGCTTTTGTCTATTCGGCATTAGTCGGGAACTCCATCGCCAGCTTCATTTGCCATGCCGCTGCTGGCTTATTTGGGCGTCTTGGCGTTCTTGTTCTTCTTGTATATGGTGTACGAATGCTTCCACCAAAATAAACCGCTTAGCATGAAGGCAACTCCGCAAATCGAGAGCGACGCAACCAGAGCCGCAGCGTCTTCGTTGTTATTTGGTAGCGCTTTGAATTGCGCTTCGAGTGATGGCGATATTCTATAGTTTCCAACTATGCGACTGAACGCCAGATTAACGCCGTAAATATAAGCTATCCCCATGACCTTTAGAGAATCTGGGGGAAGATGGGTTCTCAAACTAAACACAATCGCGGCGTATAGCACCGCTGGCGGAGCTAACACAAAAACGCACCCGACAGTGAACAACCACGTAGGATATTTCGTCGCTTGATAAACGTTTGCCAACAGCTGCTTCATTCTGGCTATGCTATCGCAGGCGCAGGTTTCGGTTGGTGTCTCATTTGATATAACCTAATTTCATATGGCTGCTCCATCTCCAGCAATGTACATTCCTTGCAAGGTCTGTGATAGAGGATCGCTGGCGGCAAAGAAGATATTCCGATTGAGTGGACCTGTGGTTTTTATTGGATACGTTCTTCTCATTCCATCTATTTGTGGAATTTTAATTAGTGCACTAATGCTTTTGGTAGTCGCAATTTCTAGCGTCGCGCACCCTTACATAGTTAGCAATGCAAGAAATCAAGCTATTGCCAACATGCAACGAGTGAATGTGCCGGAGAGGACGATTGGGGCGGTCCTAGAACGAAGAGATGATCTACTTGAACCACAACTCGGTAGCGATAGTCTTTCCGATATTCAGAAAAGATGGGTTCGCGATTCACGAGAGAAACTCAAAGGGTCGAATGAGAATACAGTTTTTGGGGTGGTCGTTGGCGGAAGCTTTTCAGTACTTTTAGGCATAGCTTCAATGGTTGGCGGTCTGCTTGGATGGTTGCTCGTGATGAAGAAGCGCGTGCTTCAGTGCAATCTCTGTAGCGCGGTCGTCAACGCTTCATAAAGAAGGAAATCTAGCTCGGATCATGGGCGATTTGCCACCTGTGCGGCGAAGTTAGTTATTGTTTTGGTGTTGCGGTATACGATATCAAGACTGTCAACAAGGTAGGCCGTGATGTCAATATGTGGCAAATCCTCCACGCCGATCCGAACAAAAGAAAACTCCTGCCAGCCGTAAAATTCACCTTTGGGCGCGACCATCTTTACGATGTCCTTGTCAAGGTGAAGTATTTGCTCGAACAGGTTGTCTGCCTGCGATTTGTGTTATGAAGCACAACCTACTAATTTCACATTCCGCATGCCCGTGATTGGCGCAAACAAAGCGGAAACCCAAGACGATAGCTGGCTCCGGCGGGGTTCCAACCGACGTAACCAATAGCCAATTAGCTTGCGTCACCTGCACCGTTATGGTTCCACGCATATCGGCGCTTGCATTCAATTTAGCCTCAGCCTTTTCTCGCGCTAGAAACTGTTCCTTCCACGCATCATATTGAGCGCCAATCATCACACACAATGCCGCGCCGCCAAGGATAAATGCTGACCACTTTACGACTCTGGCCGAAGCACTAGCGTCATCTATCACGACGGCAGCGGCGATGCTCAAGCCGATAGCCGCAAGGGCCAGTATCCATCCAGACACATGCATTTTCCAGAAGCTAAAGACGCTCACCGCGTACTCCTTAGCCAAACTCCGCATGTTCGATTGGTCCATTTTGTCAGCGTACGACAAAATGGCCTAAACTGATAGGCTTCTATGGCGAGGTTCAATATTCGCACAGAATTTTCCTTTTCCGGTCCAAATCCGTGGTAGGATCGACCTCAAAGGACGGTTTTCGAGACCAGTTCTTGAGCGAATACGCTGGCGCTAAACCGCACCAGTGCGAGTCACAAGTTCTTTTTTAACCTACGTTTAGCTTCTGTGGTCTGGACCACCACAAAAGCAGGAAAACGCTGGGCTAGTCGAATTGTACCCCAAAAGGACACTAGACGGAAAGAAAAAAGTGACCAATTCTACTCACGAAATCCCCTCGGTTTCCAAAGACGACCAGCAGTTAATCAGAATCTGCGGTTTAGCTATTCATGGTATTGAAGTCATCGTTTGTGTTGCGTTATCGGCGTTGCTTATATGGAGCCACGGCCGCCCGCTCAACGCTATCAGTGATTGGATGAATACGCTTGTGACAGTAATGGCAAAGACAATTCCCTAGTGTCCCCGACTTTAAAACAGAGGGCGATTACCTCGCTTCTTCATGAATCTGCTGACGGACTTCCACCACCAGTACAACGTTGGAAGAACCATTAGGATACATGCGGTCCAGATCCATACCAGTAATTCTCCAAGAACCCTTTGAAAGCTGGTTAATGTGGATCTTATGTGTAAGGCGTCGGCATTCTCGGGTTGGGCTGAATTCAAGCGGTGTGCAACAGACGCCATACCACTTAAGACTATTCGCAAGGGGAGGCTAGGATCACTTTCGGAAAACGTCAAGAGTCGCATAATGAGATAGGCGATGATAGGAAGAATCGCGCAAGACATAAACGCGATGAAGGAAACACGAGTTGCAGAGATTGTCTCAAAATACAGCTTTGGTAACCCAAAGTAAATTCGCCCGGAAGAACGACATAAGAAGAGCAGATCATATCACTCACTATTCGACGTCGCGTTCATTTAAATGCCTCAAGCTGTTTTATTCTCGGAATTGGGGTGATTGCGGATCATGATGGCAAAGGTCATCATGCTGTGTGTAGTTGCGGATTGCTCACAGATCATTATCATCCTGAATATTTCACGGGCATTTTACGATCCGTATTCGGCGAACCGCCTAACGCGGACTCCAAAACGCAAGACCCAATTGCGTCGATTAAGCGGCACAAAGCAACCGTTACTACGGGCCGGATCACGCCAGATAACCTTAAGGCTGCTTTCTTGATTGAGACCGTTTCTTTGTTGCTTTCTTGCCGGTCGCTCCTGGCCGGGGCATGTCCTTAGTCGGCTTCACTCGAAGTAAAGCAGCCAGTGCCTCATCTGTCTTTAAGGGGATGTGAATGTTTGCGCCGGTTCTCGCCATTTCCCTTTCAGCATACATCCTGTTTGCGCTTCGTTACAATTGGCTTTTTGAACATTGCCAAAAGAATCCTTTTTTGCGCGTCAAGCGTATCTTCACGCATTGCAGAAGCATTGGCCAGAGGTGCTTGACTCACTTCGTCTCAATGTCGCTCCATCATTCAAGATGAGATGGTTTGGAGGCCGCACCATTCTTCAAACATGGGGAGAATGTCAGATCGACCCGGCTCGCGCTGAACTAGTTGCAAAATTGCGCGATTGGGCTTCCCGGTTTGACATAACCGAGGACTGGTTATTTACTGCAGCCCTGTTTACCCTCGAAACATACGCGCCAGATAATCCCTCAACATACCAATGCTATCCAGAGCGTTATGCAACTACAAAATGGGTTTGGCATTATCGTCCGACTGTACGGGTCAAACCATTCACGGCAAACTTTGGACACGACAGCCACTGGCAAACAGGAGCAAAAGAATCATGGGAAACGTTTCGACGTCGAATGCAAATAAAGTTCAATCAGCAACTGACGGAATATCGCGCGACTATCGAAGCAGCAATTGACACGACACAGAGCGACAATTTTGTTACGCACGCAGAGTGGACGGTTCGTTATTTAAAAGGAGAACAGGCTCAACAGATTGGCGATGAAATCTATCGTAAATATTCCGACCCTAGCAACACTGTCTACCGATCTATTGATCGGTTTGCTCAACGTATTGGCCTCAACCTGAATACGAAGCGACGCATTCGTTAGTCCATTTAAATCCCCATCGCACATCCGCAGGAGGTACTTGCGTGTACGATGGCGCACACATGAAGTGACCGTGCGCGTGTACGATGCCGCACTTGTGTATAAGCTGTTCTGGTGTGCAACACTGTACTCCCCATAAAGTTCCGTCGACGTACTATGCCGTACACCCATTTAGGACATTTACAGGTACAACGCCGTACCTGCTCTACAGGTTAAACCTAGTGCAATGAAAACAATGAGTTTAGTGGGATAAAAGGGAAGGCCCGATCTGCTGAGAACAGACAGGGCCGTGAGAGGAGGTCGGTTGTGAAGCCGCCTTAGCTAACGTGAACGACTGAATCAAACAACTTCGGGCAATGGCTTGCGACATCCCGAAGCACCCAAAAATGCGCGGTAGTGGCGAAACTGGCAAACGCTTCAGACCTGGAATCTGATGGGCGTCCCTTGACACTGGACGAATACCCTTGGGGGTTCGATACCCCTCTACCGCACTCAAACGCTACCACAAGGCACAATCCTTCGTCAACCACTTTTTCGGCCTGTCACGCCACTTTGATCGTACCTAGACGCACCTGGTTTGTCAAGTGCATAATTCACAACCTAGTTCTTAGGCTCTGCGCGACTTAGGCCGAACCAAGCTATGAGCAAGCAAGACTGCCCGAAAAGTTACCAATCCCAAGAATCTTCTTGACACACAGAGGCTATGCATATAGCATAGTGCTAGGCGATTTGCCGCTTGGCGATGAACAGTCGTTATCACCACGGCACTACCGAGGGAAACTCCCAGCGCTTGGGGGTTTCCGACATTTTTAAGCCGTCCATCCTCGCAGCGCATTCGCGTCGATGGTCTTTTAACATTTTACGTTGGTGGCGGCTCCCGCACCATCGGCAGCAACAGCCACAGCAGATCATGCTCGTAGGCGGCGCACCGCACGTAACGCTGGCAGCGACAGGAACCGACGCCTGCTAGATGCCCTATACCCGTATGGAATCGTCATCGGCTACCGCCGAGAAGGGATTTGTCTTTATGAAACGACCGCTTTCAAAAATTCGTTGTGCTCTTTACTTGAGGACCCCTTGTAACCACCAAGTTCCGGGCGAACTTTCGCCGATTGAGCAACAGGAACTTCTCTGTCGGGCTGCCGCCGCCAAACACGGATGGCAAGTATTAGAACAGTTCGTCTATAGGGATACAAACGATTTGGATGACGATAGCCGACCCGCCCTGAACTCGCTTCTAAGAGTTACAAATTTACAACCGCGACCCTTCGAATGCATTATGGTCGCAGACATTACACGACTTAGCCGGAATCTCGCGGAAATGGTGAGGATCGCGAATGGTTTTACATCAATTGGAATGTTCGTCTATTGCGTTGACAAGGAAATGCCTCTTTACAGTAAAAACAATCGCTCCGCTATCGAACCTCGATTATTGAGCAACGGACAGCAACCATGCTAGGCGGTCGGCTCGATTGACTTCCCGCGCGATTCGTTACCGAACCCAAACCTGACTCCTTCTATCTACCAAATCGGTTAGTAAAGGTAATTGTAGGGGGAGTCCACATTCGACCACCATGCTTTGTAGGTTAGTCCCAAGAGGATTAGCCACAACAATGCAAAGCACACCCCCCAAGGGTAAAAAGCGTCGAGAATTCAGAATAGAAATGTCCAGCCACGAACCGGTGGCCGACGATGACAAAATCATTGCGCTGATCAATAATTGGCTCGCTCGGGCGATAGCACGCCAAATCGCCGATGAGTGGGCGAAGGGTTCTGACGAGGCACCTTCCGAGGTATCGTTGGACCCCACAGCGAACAAAGGCAACAAATGAAGAAGCATAAAAAGCTTCGCGGATCTTTGTGTGAACTATCGATAGATAAGGTATAAGTTAAATGACTATTAAACATAACAATGGCATTGTTCGATGTGCCATCTATACTCGATTTTCAGCGATATGCAGCGGCCTGCTTCGCTAGAAGATCAAGCGCGGAACTGTCGGGCCGCCGCCAGCTCGGGGATGGACAGTGATAGAAGAGTGCGTCTTCAGTGATAGCGCCATTTCCGGCACAGGCATGTTCGGACGGGACGGTCTAACTTCTCTCATGGCAGCGGCACGGCGGCGGGACTGCCCATTTGATTGCATACTTATCGACGACACGTCAAGGCTGAGTCGGAATTTGGGCGATGTACTAAAGCTGGCTGAAATTATTCGTACTCCGGCATCACCCGTGTATATTCGTCACCCAAAAGCTGGACTCGTCTCAGGGGGGATAGCTTTCAGGATGATGTTATCCGTCTACGGGATTGTAGATGAGCAATACATACGAGGACTGGCTGAAAAAACCCGCCGTGGCATTGAAGGACGTGTTCTACATGGTTTTGTAGGCGGCGGCAGAACTTACGGCTATAACAATGTGCCGATCCCGGACACCTCGGGCTTGATAAGACGTGGCAGGGCAGCAACCGTTGGTGTTGATTTTAAAGTAAATGATCTTGAGGCCGCCATAGTGCTTCGAATATTTCAAATGTACGCTGACGGCCACACTATGTATAGCATCGTAAGGATATTCAACCAGGAAAGGATTCCTGGCCCGACAGAGGCCCGCAGCGGTGTTGTGAGAAAGGGCTGGGGACCGACTTCAGTTAAGCAAATTCTCTTCAACAAGAAATACATCGGCATCCATTGCTGGAACAAGACATTTAGGCAAAAAGACCCGGAGTCAGGCAAAAGAAGAACACGACTACGGTCATCCGAAGAGATCGTACAGGCTAACAATCCCAACTGGCGCATCGTGCCGGACGATTTGTGGAACCGCGCTCACGACCGCTTTACGTTGGTAAAAGAAAGCCTTACGGCCCAGCGACTAGGGGGGCTTTGCCGCAGTGGGAAACCTCACCTTCTCTCTGGCCTCCTCTTTTGCGGTTTGTGCGATAGTCCCATTGTCATTGTTGCCGTAAAGGGCAGGCATCCGCATAGATACCGGGTCTACGGTTGCAAGCGTCACAGATTTCACAAAGGATGTCTCAATAAACTTTTCATCCGCGAGAAAGAGTTGGCATGTCAACTTCTCGAAGGTCTTTCCGTTCGTATTCTTCAATCAGACATGCTGACCCATCTGATCACTCGGGCAACAGACGAACTGGACAAATACGAACGAGAGCTTGCTCAGATAGCATTGACTACGCCGTTAGAAAAGCTGGCGGAGGAAAAATCTGCACTGGTGGTGCGGTTGGATCGTCTCATTGATGCCATCGGAGATTCGGAGTTGAGTGAATCAAAAGGCATTAAAGATCGCATTAAGTCAACGGAGGCTGAACTGGAACTCGTTTTGCATAGAATCGACATTGCGAATGCGAAGGACTCCGTACACAAACAGATCCCGAGAGAAGAGCTTCAGAGTCGTATCGTCGAAAAGGTCAAGCAATTGTTTGATGTGTGCGAGACGGACGTGGTTAAAGGCAGGCAGGTTCTCCAGGAGCACATTCGACGCATAGTGATTACTCCTGTCGCGACACCAGACGGCCTCGTATGCAACGTTTCGGGGGATATCTCATTGTTTACGTCAAAGATGGCGGAGGAATGTGTAATGCTTCAGGGTTCAAGCAATAGAACCCTACAGCATTACACCTCAGCATTACACGTTCCGTTTTGTTTCCGGCTCATTCCGACAACGCTGTCGGAACGAATCAAGCAAGGAAGACACGACAACCGGACACGCCGTCATTCCGAAATCGAAAAACCCGCAGATTAACGCTGAAAGAAAAGGCACTCTGAGCCACGGCTCCTTCGTTCAATCCTCTCGGGGCCTGAACTGGGCGGGCCGTGGCATTTTAGTTTTGATCGCCCGTAAAGCTTCAAAGAAGAATTACGGGAAGCGGCTGGCACGGGGCCGTTCAAGGTTGGGTGGCTGATGGTGTCACTACTTGAACGACGGCAAGCAGAGATGCGTGCGCGGAACGCTAAAGTAAAGCAAGAGCCACCGACCCCTTCGATAATCGCGCAACCGGAAGAGCCCGCAGTGCCGGATCAGTCTCCGATACTGGACGATTTGTTCAAGGATGGTCGAATCTACCAGACTCCCAAGGTTCTTGCCATCGCTCTTGGCTGGTCACCGAAAACGATCATCCGCGATCTGCGGCACGATCCCGACGTGAGCATAAGAGCAACTTATGGCCCCTCTGGACGACCCCGCAACTTCCTACGGGTGCCTAGAGTCTCCGTTGAACGACTACTGGCTAAACGGTTGAGCAACCGCCAACTCAAGATTGCGGCTCCGCCCCTTCGTCCACTTCGCGTAGTACCGCTCCGTGACCGTGACGCTGTGGTGTCCAAGAAGTCTTGAAACGTCACCGATTGACATCGGAGCTGAAGGCCCCGACCGGGTACAGGCTCGATTGGAGCCTTCCAGCTTTGCGACGGCGCAAGTATCGCGGAGGCGGTGCGGGCGGCAATCTTCCACACCAGATATTGTTCCAAGGTGCTGCATCATTTCATAAACGGTGTGGCCTAGATAGTACTCGTTCTTAAAGTGAGGGAAGGCAAAAGGCAGATCCTTTGAGTACCACTCGCCGTCAGCTTTCGCTTGCATGATGCCTTGCCACAGCGGTTGACTAAGGAACACATCAACTGATTTCACAAGCTTCGTTCGTTGCTGCTTCTGAGGCTCGAATGTGTACACCTTCAAGCGTTCACCGTTCACCACAACCCGTCGGGTCAAATCGTGCATGCGTCTCCCGCACGCATCGCGGTTTCGAGCATGACTTCTAGCATCAGACGGGTCGTCCTCGGGAATCTGGCGTACTGCGTGTTCTTAATCTTTAGAACTTCGGCAAGTATCGTCATGATTTCGTCTTCTTCAAAAGGTGACTTCATTTTCGTTGCGCAACGGTGGGCTTTCACTTTCAAAAACAAAGGCTCCGGTGTCCAACCGCGTTCATAAGCAGGATCCGCAAAAATTGACGGAGTTTATCGACGACCGCTTTCTTCGACACATCTTCCATCGCAGGCACGACCCTTTGCCTTGAAACTTGCAACAGTAGGTCTGCCGACAAATCATGCATGTGAAACACGTTCTTGCTGGAACAGTAAGCTGTCAAACGATTGAGCGTTCGCTTGTAATCTTCCACCACCCGGTCTTTAAGTTCGTGCTTCCGGTCATCGATGTAGGTATCAGCTACAAATCTGAATGAGCGGACCATGGCCGATCTCTACTAGCGCCGTCTTGATGTACGACTGCCTGTAATCTTCGGCCTTATCCCAATCGCGGTGTCCTGTGCTCTGCCGTGGAACCCATTCGCCCGATGGCGTCAAACCCACGATCCAAACCACACAGTTGCAGGCACGCCAAAAACGGCGGCGTTTAACGTCTGGCTGCTCTGCGTGGACGGCGCAATTTGCATCGTGGCGCTTGTAAATGTAAAGGTCTTGAAGCTTCTGGGACACACCCAACAGTAACTGTACTCGTACAGAGAGTCAATAGCAGTTTCCGCCAATTGACGCAAAGAATAGGTAAACATTGCCACTTATCTAATATGAGTTAATACCTGTGAAATATCGAAGCCAAATTCGGCGGGGTTGAAGGGGTGGTTGAGGCGCTGGCAGTTGGCGGCGATTTTTTGGGCGCGTTCGGAGGCTTCCTGTTCTTCGCGTGCGCGCTTTTGTCGGCGCTCGTTTTGCAGTTGGTCGAGCTTGGCCATGTCCTTCTCCAGTTGATTGCGAAGGCGGCGTTCCTGGAGGTGGAGGTTGCGGATTTGTTTTTCGTAGGCGAGCGAGATTTTGGTGTTGATGAGGGCGGCGCGGCGAGCGGGGTCGGGTTCTTCGGGGAAGGCGTCGGCGAATTCGAGGCGGCCGAGGGCGAAGATGCCGGCTTCGAGAGAAGGGACGCGGAGGGTGCGCCACTCGGTGTCGGCAATGAATTGTACGAGAGTTTCTTCCGCCTGATTGGCCGGACGGTAGAAATCGAAGTGATTGGCGAGACGCCGTTCGTAGGCAGCAGCGTCATCGGTGGGGAGGAGAGGGGATTGGCTGGTGAGGCCATTTTTGAGAGCGTTCATGGAAGATTTCTTTTTTCCTTCAGGAGTGGTGGGTCCGGAACTGAATTGAGAGTTAGCACGATTGGCGTGGAGGCGGGCGTCGTTTATGGCTGCGCGCTCGGCGGCGCGACGGATGGAACGGGCGGACATAGGGGTGAACTCCTTGAGGGCCGGGCGTGGTTGGCCAACGACAGATTTAGCATTGGGAGGGATGGGGTTGATTGGACGGAAAGATCGGTGCAGCGCTAAATATGGCGGTATCAGCGGGATAGGGAGATGAGATTTATTTTGAAAGTTGGTGAACGGGGGAAGAGGGGGTGGAGAGCACGGCCGCGTTTACTCGGTCTCACTTTTGTAGGGTGCCGATCAGTTCAAATACACGTTCCTCGAACAAGATATTGACGAACTCCCGCTTGGCAGCGGCATTCTCGAGGAATTCCGCAAAGGTGAGCATGGCTGGATCTGTCCTCAGGCTAACATTTTGAAGTGTTACGTGGCCGCGCATGGCGCCACCCTACTAAAGACTCAGCGCCTCACGGAAGAGCGAGGCTTGGCGGCGGGAGACCTCGACTTCTTCGCCGCCTTTGAGGGTGAGTTGGAGGCCGCCGGAGACGGAGGGCGCGACGCTGGCGATCCATTGGAGGTTGACGATGTGGCGGCGGCTGATGCGGAAGAAGAGTTGCGGGTCGAGGCGAGACTCGAGGTAGTTGAGGCCTTTCGGAACGAGAGGGCGTTCGCTGCCGAAGAAAAGGCGGGTATAGTTGCCGTCGACTTCGAACAGGCGGACGTCTTTGAGAGTGACGAACCAGCAGCGTTCGCCGTCGCGGACGAAGACGCGGTCATGCAGGCCGAGTTTGGGTTGGCGTCTGGCGTGGTCGGTTGCTAACGCGAGACGGGCTTTGGCGAGGGCGCGGGCGAGGCGCGCGGGTTCGACGGGTTTGACCAAATAGTCGAGAGCGTTTTGCTCGAAGGCGCGGACGGCGTATTCGTTGAATGCGGTACAGAAGATGACGTGCGGGGCGCGGTCCAGGGCGGCGAGTAAGTCGAAACCGTTGCGACCCGGGAGATCGATATCGAGCAAGAGAAGATCTGGTTGCTGGGAGGCGATGAGGGCTTCGGCTTGGTCGGAGTTTTCGGCTTCGCCGGCAATTTCGATATCGGCCTCGGCGGCGAGGAGGCGCTTCATCTCGCAGCGGGCGAGGCGGGAGTCTTCGATGAGAAGAACTTTCATATGGGTACTGGGATGCGCGCGGTAGCGGCGACGCGCCCTTCGCCGACGTTTTGTAAATCAAAAGACGCAGAGGATCCGCAGAGGAGACGGAGACGTTCGCGAACGTTGTCGATGCCAAAGCCTCTATGACTAGGTTCTTTGAGGCGGCCGGTGTTCTCGACGCGGAGGTTTAGGCCAGACTTTTCGTTGCGGGCCCAGATGAGGATTTCACCGCCGGCTTTGTCCTGAGCGATGCCATGTTTGATGGCGTTCTCGACTAGCTGCTGAACGAGCATGGGCGGAATCAGGATGGGGAGGACGTCTCCGGGGAGATCAAAGCGGCATTGGAGGCGATCCTCAAATTGCAATTTTTCGAGAGCGAGGTAGGCTTCGACAATGTTCAGTTCGTCGGCGAGCGGGACCCGATCGCGGCGGCCTGCTTCGAGGGAGTAGCGCAGCAATTCGGAGAGACACAGGAGCATCTCGCGGGCTTTGTCGGAATCCTCTGCGATGAGCGCACGCAGGTTATTTAGGCAGTTGAACAGGAAGTGCGGATTGACTTGTGCTTTGAGGGCGCGCAGTTCGGCTTCGTTGATGCTGGATTCGAGGCGGAGGCGTTTTATTTCACTGTCGCGATAACGAAAGAAATACTGGAAGGCTAAGTAAATCAGGGTCCAGACTGCGAACAGCAGAAACGAGTAAGGCACGAACATGCGGAACATGCTGAATTGTTCGGCGACTGAATTGAGGCCCAGTAATGGAGGAATGGGCGCGACCAAGAGGTTTACGGTAAAGGCCGCCAGCAGGCATGCGCCGAAGAGTTTAGCGGCCAAAGTGCCGGGAGAGGAATCGAGCCAGCGCCGACGGCGAATGACGAAACGCAGAACATGTGAGATGAACAAGTGACTTGCGAGAATGAACACCCAGGCAACGATGCCGATGAGCTTTGGGTTGTAGGCAAACATGACTATGGCACAGAGGCTGAAATATGCGCCCCAGCCGGCGAGTTGCAGACTCCAGTAGAGATTTGTCCGTTTGGTCGGCATGATGTTATTTCGTTTGGAGGAACTGATCGACTTGATTGTAGAACCAGTCGGGCGTGTCGAGTTGGATGAAGTGTCTGGCAGCATCGTTCATGACGAGCTTCACGGTCGGGAGATTTGTGAACTGGGTGGAATAAAGTTGAGTGCTGCTTTCGTGGGTGGCGCCGTAGTCTTTGTAGGCGATCCAGGAGCCGAGTACGAGGACGGGGACTTTGATTTTAGGGAGTTGCGAGCGGAGGTCGGTGCCGGTCATTTCGACCATGGCTTCGGTGAAGGCGGCGCGGTCGGCGGTGGCGGCGACGCTCAACTCTCGGGCGACGTTTTCGGGTGAGGTGACCATGCTTTCGACAGACTGCTTCTGCATTTGTTTGAATTGGGCGTCGTCGACGGAGGTGAATTGTTTGCGAGTGGCGGCGACGAGGTTCTGGACGCCTTCGGGGGTAATGGCGGGATTCATGATGGCGCTGAGGAAGGGGAGGCCGTCGACGCTGATGATTTTGGAAGGCAGGTCGGGATTGGTTTCGGCGATCCAGAGGGCGAGAAAGCCGCCGAGGCTGTGGCCGATGATGATGGGGTGGTCGAGTTTATTTTCTTGGATGTAGGAGGCAAGGTCTTGGCGGACGGTGGCGAGGAAGTGGTCGGTGGGGATGGGTTTGGTGCCGCCGAAGCCGGCGAGGGTGAGGGCGTGAGTTTGGTAGCCCTCTTTGTTGAGATGGGCGGCGGTTTCGTGCCAGACTTCGGCGGAGCAGCCGAGGCCGGGGATGAGGATGACGGGTTTGCCGGTGCCGGAAATTTCGACGGAGAAGGAGGCGCAGTGGGCGGTTGCGGTGGTGATGCCGACGATGATGGCGAAAGCGAACGGTTTCATGAGTTGAGGGTACGGGGGAAAGGCGGGTAGAAGGGGCAACTTATGATGAGCGGCGATTAAGGGTGGTGAGCGGCATAGTTCGCCGCTCATTGCGCCGCGCTACGGCGCTGCAGAGACGTCGTTAAGGCAAGCATATATGGGCTCAACGCGGCGCTAGAGGTCGGGTTGTTGGAAGAGGCGTATGCCGGCGATGCCAGTGGCACCGGCTTTCATGCAATCGGCGGCGTTTTCCCAGGTGATTCCGCCTAGGGCGAAGACGGATTTGCCGGAGCGGGCGGCTTCGGCGAGCTGGTCAAGACCAGTTGTTGGACCTTTGCCGGGAGAGGGGAAAACGGGTCCGAACGTAACGATGTCGGCGGCGGCTTGGCGAACTTCTTCGATGGTGTGGCAGGAGCGGCCGATCAATAAGCCTGGCAAGGTTTCGCGCGGAGCGGTGGAGGGAAGATGTACGCCGTCGGCCCCGGAGGCTTTGGCGATATCGGCGCGAGTGTTGATCAAAATCTTAGGATGCGCGTGAACGTTGACTTCCTGCGCGCGGGCGTCGATGACGGCCAAGGTGAATTGGAAGAGCTCGCGGGCGGCGAGATCCTTTTCGCGGATCTGGATGAAATCGACGCCAAGTTGCATTTGATCGCGAATGACATCGAGTAACGGACGGAAGCCACCGACGGCCTTGCGATCGGTGATGTAATACCGTTTCACTTAGCAATGAAGTATACAGCAGAGGGTGGGATTTCGAGTTTGAGGATGTCTTCGCCGCGGAGGTGGGCGTATTCGGTTTCGCTGACAACGGCGGCCGCGCCGTGTTCGAGGAGGACTCTGGTACCTTGTGCGGACGGGATAGCGCCAATGGTGCGCAAGAGAATTTGATTGGGCTCGCGGCGGCCGATGTTGGGAAGTAAGCGCGCTTCGGTCTGCCTGATGCAGAGGTGGCCTTGATCGCCGATGAGCCGGCCTTTAATATAGCGGCCTTGCACGTCGGAGCCGGCTACATCGAGGGAACAAGTGTCGCGGCTGGGATCGAGAGAAGTGATTTTAGCGGGCAGAAGATTGTAGATGCCGAGAGCGCGGGCGACGTCGATGTTGGCGGGGCGGGCGAAAACCTGCTCGCGAGGGCCACTTTGTACGAAGCGGCCGTCTTCCATGAGGCAGACGAAATCGGCGAGTTGCATGCATTCTTCCAGATCGTGAGTCACGAGCACGATCGGAGCTTGCGAGCGCTCGCGAGTGGTGCGAAGAACTTCGTAGAACGCTTGGCGCAGGCGTGCGTCGAGGCCGCGGGTGGGTTCATCGAGAAGGAGGAGGCGCGGGTCGCCCACTAACATACGGGCAAGTGCGGCGCGTTGCTTTTGACCGCCCGAGAGTTGGGCTGGTTTGCGGGTTGTGAGGTCGGTGAGTTCGAAAGCTTCGAGGAGTTCGTTGATCCGGCGATGTTTGTCGAGACGGGAGTTGTTGCGAGACGCAGCAGCAGCGAAGCGCAGATTTTCGCGGACGGTCATGTGCGGGAAGAGTGCGTGATCCTGAAACATGTAACCGCAGCGGCGGGCGCGGGGAGGGAGATTTACCTGGGTGGCGGCGTCGAAATACAATTCGTCGTTGATAAGAATGCGGCCTTCGTTGGGTTTGGCAAAGCCGCCGAGACAATTGAGGGCGAGCGTTTTGCCGGCACCGCTGGCGCCCCAAAGGACGGTGGTTGGGGCGTCACTTTTGAGATGAATGTTTAGCTCGAACGCCTGGGAATCGCCGAGGGCGGGAAGACGTTTGAGGAGGCGGGCATCGATCTTGATGGGATCTGCGCTCATGCGTCGTGACTCGCACGCGCAATGGGACGGGAGAGGCGGGCAGCGGCCCAAAGGAGGAGCAAGGCGGTGGCCGACATGATCAGAACAAGGACGCGCGCCATTTGGCCGTTGCCGGATTCGACGGCATCGAAGATGGCGACAGAAAGCGTCTGCGTGCGGCCGGGGATGTTGCCGGCGACCATCATGGTGATGCCAAAATCGCCGAGGGAACGAGCGAAGCAGAGAGAGGCGAGCGAACTGAGACCACGCCAGGCGAGGGGTAATGTGATGCGCCAGAAGGTGCGCCATTCCGATGCGCCGAGGCTGTGGGCGACCCATTCAAAACGATAGTCGACGCTTTCGAGAACGGTGCGCGCGCCCTTTATGTAGATAGGCGCGGAATGCAGAATGGCGGCGACGACGGCGGCTTGCCAGGTGAAAACGAGTGGCTGGCCGAAGAGCGCTTCGTAGAGATGGCCGAGGCCTGAGCTGCGACCGAGCAGAACCAGAAGATAGTAGCCGAGAACCGTTGGGGGTAGAACGAGCGGCAGAGTGATGAAAGAGTCGGCGGCTTCTTTGCCGCGGAACGATTTGTGCGACAGCAAATAAGCGATGGCGGTGCCGAGGGTGAGGACGAAAAACGTAGCGAGCGCCGCCACTCTAAGGCTGAGCCACAGGGGAAACCAGTCAATCGAGGGCGGCGCGCTCGGCATGCGAAAAGGAATCCTGATTATAGCGGGAGCTAGTGCGGCGAAGCGAGCGGGGTAAGTTTTTGGTCAACTTCCCGATAGGCGGAAATGACTTGTGCGGGCGGAGTGCGGTCGGCGCTTTCGAGGGCGTTCAAGAGGCCGTTCAGCGAGCGGGCGAGGGGTTGGAGCACGGGATCATTGGGCTTGGCTTCGAGTAACTTGTTGGCCTTGATCATTGAGGTGTAGACTTTTTCTGCCCAATAGAATTGTTGGGTTAGGTCGGCGGGTGTGGCGACGGAACGGGGGTCCATTTTGACGGTTAGTGTTTGGGTGAGTTGCTTGCCATCGGCGACGAGTTTCACTTGGTAGCTTCCGGGCAATACAAAAGGACCGGCGGCGGGTGGGCCATTATCGTCGTCGCTATCCGCGGTAATTTCTGCGCCGCGGCCGTAGCGAAGATCCCAGATCCAGCGGTGCATGCCTGAGGCGCCGCTCAATATCGGAGGAGCTTCGAGCCAGCGGGGCGCGACGGGCAGACTGGTGGGGACGGGTGCCGGCTTATCTTTACTGCTGAAGCGGCGGACCACTTTGCCTTGCATATTGAGAATCGTGAGGGTCACTTGTTGCGCGTCGTGAGCTAAGTAGTAATCGATATAGGCGCCGGATTTAGGGTTTTGCGCTTGTGGTTCGTCGGGTGGAAGCGGAGTACCGGTGAACAGATCGTTGTTGATGCGGACGGCTTTTGCGGGGTGGAAAAGATAGGCATCGCCGGCAGCGATCTTTTCGTTGATTTCGCGGAGAGGGGAAATATTGTCGAGAACCCAAAAAGCACGGCCGTGGGTGGCGACGACGAGATCGTTGTCGTGAATGACCAAATCGCGAATAGAGGTGATAGGCAAGTTGAGTTGTAGCGGCTGCCAGTGGGCGGCGTCATCGAAGGAAACGTAGACGCCGAATTCGGTGCCAGCGTAGAGCAAGCCTTGGCGTTGCGGATCTTCGCGGATGCAATTTAGAAAAGCGGGTACGGAGATGCCGTTGACGGCGAGCGTCCAGGTCTTGCCGAAATCGACGGTCTTATAAAGATACGGCTGGCGATCGTCCGAGCGATGACGATCAATGGCCGCGTAAGCTTCGCCGAGTTTGAAGTGCGATGCCTCAATGTGGGTGACTCTACTCCAAACGGCGATATTGGGAGTAACGTTCTGCCAGTGTTTGCCGCCGTCGCGGGTGAGATGAATCAGTCCGCTATCCGTACCTGCCCAAATTTGGGTGGGACTTAGGGGTGAAGGAGCGATTGAATAGACGGTGCCGTAGCCAAGTTGTTTGGCGTTTTCGACGCTAACTTCTTCGGCTTTAGTTGGGGAGCGCTCCTTGCCAGTGAGATCGGGGCTGATGGTTTGCCAGTGGAGGCCGCCGTCGAGAGTCTTCATAACGTACTGTGTGCCGAAATAGAGAGCGCCGCGTTCGCTGGGCGAGAAGAGCAGAACGGGGGTCCAGGTGGCGCGATATTTGCGGTCGGGCAAGGAAGTGCCGAATGCACCGAAGGGCGAAGGGGCGATGTTTTGACTTTGTGCAGTGCGGCGATCGAAGCGGTCGATGGTGCCGTAGGTGCCGCTGGAATAGATGATGTTCGAATCGTGCGGATCGATGGCGACCCAGCCGCTTTCACTTTGACCGAAGCTGAAACGATCGCGCGCGTCGAGTTGGCCGAAATCGGAACGGATGCTGGTGGCGGCAGTGCTGCTGTCTTGTTGCGCGCCGTAGACGTGATAAGGAAATTGATTATCGGTAATGACGTGATAAAACTGCGCGGTGGGTTGGTTGAACCAAGTGCTCCAGGTTGCGCCGCCGTTCAGGGTGATGGTGGTTCCCTGATCGGTGGCAAGGCCCATGCGTTGCGAATTGGTTGGGTCGATCCAGAGTTGGTGATAGTCGTCGCCGCCAGGAGCGCCGCGCACGATGCTGAGGGTTTTACCGCCATCACTCAATTTGTAAAGACAGACGTTGGGCACGTAGACGACGTCGGGATCGTTCGGATCGGCGGTGATGGAGCTGAAATACCAGGCGCGGCCGGTGAGGCGTGGGTCGTCATTGACGCGGGTCCAGGTATTGCCGCCGTCATCGCTGCGGTAGACGCCGGCTTGCTTGTCTTCGGCTTCGACAGTGACGTAAATGCGACGGCCTTGAGTACCGCGTGCGATGGCAACACCGATACGGCCGAGGTGCGAATAAGGAAAGCCACCGCCTTTGATCTCCTGCCAGGTTGTGCCGCCATCGCTGGAACGATACAAGCCGCTGCCGGGACCAGCTATGGGAGGGTAGGTGCTCCATGGTGGACGATGGGCATCCCACATAGCGGCGAAAAGAACCTCGGGTGCGTCCGGTGCAAGCGCAATATCCGCAGCGCCGGTGTGTGAATCCTTGAACAAAACTTTTTGCCAGCTGCTGCCGCCATCGGTTGAGCGAAAGACGCCGCGTTCATCGTTGGGAGCGTAGGCGTGGCCAAGGGCGGCGACGAAGACAATATTTGGATTGCGCGGATTTACGACAACTCGCGAAATTTGCCGGGTCTCTTTGAGGCCGATATTTTGCCAAGTACTGCCAGCGTCGGTTGATTTGTACATGCCGTCGCCGGATGCGAGATCGGAACGGATATCGGATTCGCCGGTACCCGCATAAATAATGTTCGAATCCGAAGGTGCGACTGCGAGTGCGCCGATGGAGGCGACTTTTTGTCGATCGAAGATAGGTTTCCAAACGGTGCCCGCATCGGTTGTTTTCCAAACGCCGCCATCCACGCCGCCCGTATAGAAAGTAGCGCCACTTCCGGGGATGCCAGAAACTGCAATAGTTCGACCCGCGCGAAAGGGCCCGATCGATCGCCATTTCAGATTCGCGAACATCTCCTGCGTAACGGTTTGGGAAAAGAGAGGAAGGCAGAGAATAAACGCCAAGATTGCGCGCGCGAAGAATGTCATATCGATCAACAATAGCGCAGAGTGGCAGAAGGGGATTTGTGACTTCGCTTACATAGAGGTCTAGGTTGGCAGATTTTGGCGATCCTCTTTTGCCGTTCGATTCCGGTAGAATGAAGAGGTATGACAATTAGCAGTACGTATGCGCGATTCGATTGCCGGATCTGTGGAGAGACACTTTATTCTCCGCTAGCTCTGGAAACGCAAGAAGGCAGCGGTTTACGGAGCAAGACACTTGAGCTGTCGTGCTCAGGTGGGCATACGGATCAATATTCCATTGATGATGCTGTACTTGTGCCGAAGAGGCCAGAGGGTCGCTTAAGAATGCGCCATGCTTTTGCCGTCGGCGGTTAATTAGTTGTTGCTTTAGAGGCGAGACCCCCGGCTCGCCTATTCCTCTTGAAATGCTAGAAGACCCGATAGTGGCAGTAGACCGCTCCCTCATGGTCACGGCTCGGCTAAATGCGAACACTTCTTTTTCTTTTGTTGGTGCTTCCCACGGGCAAGAGAATTACTCCTCTCGCGGCACGCGGTTCGCATTTTGAAACACTGAATCCGGAACTGCCCGATTTCCCGCACTACCTGGCTGGACAAGCGATGAGCACGGTGGTTGATCCAGCCGGCAAAACACTTCTTATTTTGACGACGGGATTCAATCGCATTAAAGATCAAAAAGATAAACAGATAGAGAATGCGTCGAACGAGTATGTTTTTGTTTACGACATTTCGGCAGCGTTGCCGCGCAAGAAGCAAGTGTTGAAAGTGCCGAATACATTTGCGGGAATCGCTTTCGCGCCCGATGGCGAACATTTTTATGTAGCGGGCGGTAAAGACGACAACCTTCACATCTTCAGAAAAGACGCCGGCGGCATTTGGAGTGAAGATGGCGCGCCGGTAAAGTTGGGACATACGGGTGGTCTTGGACTTGTGCCGGGAAAAGAGCCGCTGGCGAGTGCGGGTGTGGCGATCACCAGCGACGGGAAATTTGCGGCAGTGGCGAATTTGTACAACGACTCGCTTACCCTAGTTGACTTGGGGAAGCGTATGGTGGCGGCCGAAATGGAGCTGCGGCCTGGGAACGGTGTGGCAGGCGGGGAATATCCGTTCTGGGTGGTGGCCAAAGGAAATGACGAAGTGTATGTTTCCAGCCTGCGCGATCGGGAAGTGATCGAGGTGAAGATTGGCCATAAGCCAGCGGTGACCAAGCGAATTCACATGCACGGTAATCCGAATAAGATGATCTTGAACGGCGATCAATCAAAACTTTACGTAGCCGCCGATAACAGCGACACGGTGACGGTGATCGACACGAAGCGCAACGCCATTGTGCAGGAAGTTCCGACGACCGCACCGGATTGGTTGCTGAAGAATGTGAAAGGCTATACAGGTAGCGCGCCTAACTCGCTGGCGCTTTCGCATGATGAGAAGACGCTTTATGTCACGAATGGCGGATCGAACTCGGTTGCCGTCATCCAACTGGGAAAGAACCCGAAAGTGTCGGGATTGATTCCAACGGGCTGGTCGCCGAATGCGGTGAGCGTGAGTAGAGACGATCGCCGCCTTTACATCGTCAATGGGAAGAGTGTGCCTGGACCGAATCCTGGATTGCACCTGAAGAGCAAAGACAGCGAAACCAAACCGGGCATGGGCGTGCAGCTAAGCGGGACGAACCAATATATTTATCAACTGGAGAAGGCCGGTTTTTTGACGGTGCCTGTGCCCAGTGCCGGTGAGTTGGAACATCTGACGCGAGTGGTTGGCGCCAATAATGATTTTGCGATGATCGCCAATGCGCAAGATGAGCGGATGATGTCGGAATTGCGTAAGCGGATTAAGCACGTGATTTACATCATTAAAGAGAATCGGACCTACGATCAGATTTTGGGAGATCTGCCGCGGGGGAATGGCGACAAAACACTGACGGAGTTTGGCGAACGGATCACGCCCAACTTTCACCGGATGGCGCAGGATTTCGTGGATCTGGATAATTTTTACAATTCCGGAGAGGTTAGCGGCGACGGTTGGCCTTGGAGTACGTCGGGCAGGGAAAGCGATTTTGGAGTGAAAGCGAATGCGGTGAATTATGCCGGGCGCGGATTGCAGTATGAGTTTGAGGGAACGAATCGCGACATTAACATCGGGCTGAAGACCTTGAAAGAACGGCGGGAAGCGAATCCGGCAATGCCGGACGATGCGGATTTGCTGCCGGGGACGGCGAATGTGGCGGAGCCTGATGGTCCGGCGGGTGCGAAAGCGGGTAAGGGTTATATTTGGGACGCGGTGTTGCGGGCAGGTTTAACGTTTCGCGAGTATGGGGCGATGAGCGATATGGCGGCGGATGTTGCGCGTGAACCGTATCCATTTAAGGCAAAGATCAAGATGCAGCGGCCTTCTAATCCGGAGCTTTATCAGTTCGGCGATCTGTACTATCGCGGCTTTGATCCAGGCTATCCGGATTTTTATCGAGAGGCTGAATGGGAGCGGGAGTTTGGCGATTACGTGTTGAAAGGTAATCTTCCTTCCTTTGAACTTGTGCAACTCTGTACCGACCACATGGGAAATTTCGATTCCGCGATCTCGGAAGTAAACACTCCGGAGCGGCAACAGGCGGACAACGATTATGCCGTGGCGAAGTTGATCGAGCGGGTTTCGAAGAGCCGCTATGCTTCGGACACGTTGATTTTTGTGATTGAAGACGATTCGCAGGATGGACCGGATCATGTGGATGCGCATCGGACGACTGCGTATGTAGTGGGTGCGTATGTGAAGCATGGAGCGGTGGTCTCAAACTATTACACGACGGTTTCGATGATTCGAACGATGGAAGACGTGTTGGGTTTAGAGCACCTCAATTTGAATACGGCGACCACGCGGCCGATGACCGATGTCTTCGATTTGAATCGGAAAGAGTGGCTGTTTGAGGCGCGGCCTTCGGCGGTTTTGGCCGGTACGAAATTGCCGTTGAGTGCCGACGCGCGGCGAATGGCTCTTGCTGCACCGGAAGTGAAGATCGCACATCCGGCAAGTTATTGGGCGGAGAAGACGAAAGGGTTTGATTTTCGGGAGGCGGATCGGGTGGATGCGCGGCTGTTCAACAGAATTATTTGGGAAGGTTTGATGAGTTCGCCTTACCCGGGGCACTAGCGGGTCAGACTTGTATCTTCGAAAACATTCTGGCGCCCACAAGCATGAACACCAAGGCGACGATGGAAAGCACAAGTACGTCAAGCGTGAGGCCGTAGTGGGTTCTGCCAATGAGTAGCGTGCGCAGGGCATCGACGCCATAGGCAAGTGGATCAAGGCTGATGATGGTGCTGAACAGTTTTGGCAGATTGTTAATGGGATATAAAGCGCCGGACAGGAAGAACATTGGCATCACTAGAAAGTTCATGATGAGTTGGAAGCCCTGCATGTTTTCCAGCGCCGAGCCAATGGCAGTACCGAGCGAGGCGAACAGGCAACCGATCAGGCCCATGAACAAGAAGGCGAGAGGGAATGCCGGCCAACTGACCACGCGAAAGCCGGCTATAAAACAAACCACCATCACCAAGGTTCCTTGGATTACGGCAACTGTGGAGGCGCCCAGGGTTCGTCCGAACATGACTTGAAAACGGGGGACGGGGGCGACGAGCGTCTCTTTCAAGAAGCCGAACTGGCGGTCGAACAAGAGACCGATGCCGGAGAATACGGAGCTGAACAACACAGTCATGGCTATTACGCCGGGCGCCACGAACTGAACGTAGTTGCCTTGACCAGCTTTTTGGAAAACGGGTCCCATGCCGAAGCCGAGGGCGAGCAGGTAAAGCAAAGGCTGGCCTAGAGACGCGATGATTTGGGCACGCGAGCGGGTGTATCTGCGTAGCTCGCGAAGCCACATTATATAGATGACGCTCATCTGCGATTGCCTCCCCACATTTTGGCCATTTGGCGCAACTGATCATTTGAGTTGGCGGCTTCGTCGCGAACGGTTGAGCCGGTGAGGGCCAAGAAAGCTTCTTCTAAAGAGGGCGTGTTGGTTTCGGCTTTCAAGCCTTCAGGCGTGTTTTGAGCGACGATCTTGCCGTGATCGATAATGGCGATGCGTTGGGCCACTCTTTCGGCTTCGTCCATGTAGTGCGTGGTTAAGAAGACGGTGACTTGTTCTTCCTGATTGAGGTGCTTGACATGAGTCCACAGTTGATTGCGGGTTTGCGGATCAAGTCCGAGGGTGGGCTCGTCCAGGAACAGAAGCTTCGGAGTGTGGAGCAGGCCGCGAGCGATTTCGAGCCGTCGTTTCATGCCGCCGGAGAAGGTTTTCACTACGCTGTTGCGTCGATCCCACAATTCGAACAGCTTGAGGAGGTATTCGGTGCGCACTGCGCGGATTTTTCGGGGCACGTGATAGAAGATGCCGTGCAATTCCATGTTTTCTGCGCCGGTCATGTCGCCGTCGAGACTGGGATCCTGAAAGACAATGCCGAAAATCTTGCGGACTTCATTTGAGTGGGAGCGGATATCCAGGCCATTGATTTCCAGTGTTCCGCTGGTGGGGGTCAACAGGGTAGTGAGCATTTTGATGGTGGTTGTTTTGCCCGCACCGTTTGGTCCAAGGAAAGCGAAAATTTCGCCAGGGGCCACATCGAAGGAGATTTGATCGACGGCGGTGAAATCGCCGAATTTCTTTGAGAGACCGGAGACGTGGATCATTGAAATTGCATCCTCCGTTTAGTTTAGATGGAAGAAAATCCGCTTGCTGTGGGAGGGGTCAGTTATAGGTGATCAGGCGTAGAGAAGTAGGGAATGGCTGGCCGGGGACGGACAACGAGAAGATGGCAAAACGCTTTTGGCGAAATTAAGGATAACGGCTAGCCGTGCCGATTAAGGAGCGGTGCTGGCTTCGAGGGGCGATCTCATGAGCCGCACGCGATGCCGTCGCAGACGCAGAGAAAGAGCGATCAAAACGGCTCCGGTCATGAGCGCGTAAACTCCAATCCACACGGCTATCACGATTTCGCCCACAAAGGGCACGAAAGCAAGGGCTAGGCCGAACAGCACCGAAAAAATGCCACTTAGGGCAAGGAGCCACTCGCCGGCCACATGTCGGCGCAGCCGGATGGCGGCCATGACCTCGAGCACACCAGTTGTAATGGCCCAAGCCGCAATAAGATAAATGAGCGCCACCACCGTCCGTCCGGGCCAGAAGAATGCGAGCGCTCCGATGACGATGCCGATCACTCCTTCCAGCATGAGCGTTCCCCAACGTTTGTCATTGTGCGAAACATGGGAAGCGCCAATGAGTGCGAAAACGCCGTCAACAAGCGCGTAGGCTCCGAACAAGAGGACCAGCACTTGCATCGTGATACCAGGCATGACGAACGCCACGACGGCGAAAATAATTGCCGCGATACCGCGAAGTAGAATAGCCCACCAGGTTTGCGCGATGTTCAAATGAATTACGTCGGTCATGCTCTGCCTGAAAGTTAGATCCAACTGCCAAGTCTCCAGCACCCCAGCAGTACTACCGAATTTCAAAATTATAAGGGAGTTCAGCGACCGCTGCCCCCCCCCTTTCGATTACGTTGTAGAGCGTTTGGCGTCCAGCTTGCGCTCTTGATTGCCGCCCATGCCACCTTCCATTTTAATGGTGAAGTGAATGGTGTCGCCGTCGAGTTTGCCTGCGTAGTGCTGCGTCATTTTGTTGCCGTTGAATTCGCGGACTACGTCGAACATGACGTTATCGCCGTCGACTTTGCCATCCGAAATTTCGGTGTCGCCCATGCGGCCGCTCACCGTGCCTGTTAACTTGTCGCCGTCAGCCTTCAGGTTCATGGTTACGGTCTGCGTATTGCCGTTGCGTCCCTGCATCTCCGCAGTCCATTTACCCGTGGCATCAGCCGCCATCATTGTTAGGGTGGCCAAGCATCCGGCCAACATCAATTTCATAAATTTCATATGTCGAGAGTTCTCCTTTAAATCGAACTGCTGCCCTTCTAGACTGTGGTGGCGAAGGGTACGGTTACCAAAGCTGCCTCTTAAAAGACGTTAACTAATGTAATGAGACAGATTGGTCGAAGAATGTACTTGGTTTATGTTCCCAGTACTATCGGGTGGGAAATATTAGCAAAATTGATGAGTCGATGTGAGATATACTGTTTTCAGAAACCTAATCCAGAAAACGGGATGAGACCCTAGAAGTAGGTATAATCCCTGGTGGAATAGGTTGACAGCAGTAGCGTAGAAGCGTTAGTCTGAGAATTCGTCACAAATTAACAAGAAATAATAGGATTCTCCGGGGCTGATGTGCCGGCCATGAGCGGCGGCTGAAGAAACACTCTTAGCGAACTCTGAGGGATATGAATGACAAACCATGAACATTTGGTAATTGAGCTTGATGAATCGGGTCACGAGCAAGATAGACATATTAAAATTAGCTACAAATCGCTTGCCTGGATCGTAGGTTCGCTTTTGACTTTGGTCTTGATCGCGGCGGGCGCATTCACTAGCTACCTACAAATGTTCTGGAAGGCAGCCAACTACGAGAAGCTGCAAGCCGATTTCCTGCGGGTTCGTGGACGCGTACAAGTGCTAGAAAAGGACAAGCAGAAAAGCACTGCGCAAATGAACCAGCTTGAGAATGTCGCGCAAACAGTTTCGGTGGCGTATGGTTTGACGACTCCGACAAGCGGCGACCTTAGTCCGATGGACGAGGACGATAATTCGGCCGGGTCGATTAAAGAATCCATTCAGGAATTTAATATCCTAAAAGCCGCGAATTTTTCGCATATCTTCCATCATTACGCTCATCAATTCCAATCTCACGTGCAACCAAGTTTATGGCCAGTTAATGGTGTGGTGCGCAGTTCTTTCGGACGGCGGACAGATCCCTTTTCTGGAGAAGGCGCCATTCACTCCGGGGTAGATCTTTCGGCATCGGTGGGTACGCCGGTGCATGTGACGGCAGATGGTGTGGTGGAAGTAGTCACCACGAGCGGCCGCTACGGGCGCTTAGTTGTGGTTGATCATGGCGGTGGTCTGCAGACGTTTTATGCTCACCTTTCGCAGTTCCTGGTCGTGCCGGGTCAAGAAGTACGGCGGAATGAAGTTGTGGCGTTGAGCGGCGGCACAGGCCGTGTGACTGGGCCTCACCTGCACTATGAGATTCGTATGCATGGGACGCCGGTAAATCCATTCACTTATCTGGGAATGAAGACTGAGGTGGCTTCGACTTCCGGGAAGCCTCACAACGACCTAGGTCTTTGATTGCAACCGTAGCGGTTCGATTAGCATCTCTTTGTTCAGTGAACAGAAGCATCACGCGTCGCGCGATGCTCGCGACTTTGCCCGCCTGTTTGGCCGCGCAGACGTCCCGGAGCCTCTCAAAAGGGAAGCCGCTCCCCAGGGTGGGCGATTTCGTTCGTTTCGCTGACCCAACAACAGAGACTTTCGTGGTTCGTCTCAGCAGCCTGAAGAGTGCTAGCTTTCTCCCCGCTGCGGTTAATCGTTTCGTTTCGGTCAAGAATCGTTACTTGATCTTTTCTTCCGATCGCGGCGGGTCGCTGTCGCCGTTCCTGGTTGATTTGCGAACTGGGGTATTACGGCAGCTGGCGGACGGCGTGCGGTTGTCGGCAGAATCTTTGTGTCTCGACGCGAAAGAGCGCTGGCTTTATTTTCTGGACGGCGGCCGACTGCTGCGAACAGATATTGGCAAGAGAGAATCGAAACGGCAGCCAACGGCTTCGCTGGCCGATCAGGTTAGCAGCTTTAGTCTTGGGGAGAATGGTGCGACGTTCTTGATCCGGGGTGACAGCGGCGACTTGCAGCTCTGGGACGAACGGAGCGAGGCTGCGACGCTTACAACTGGAGCTGGGAAGTTGTGCCTAGCGCAACCGGGCAGCACAAAAGGCTGCCTTTTCACCCGCGAAATATCGGCCGCTGAGAGCGAATTCTGGTATGCCGTGGCAGGGTCGGGGAAGCCCGTCTTGCTGGCGAAGGGAAGTATTGCAAACCCGGTTTGGTCGCCCCATGGCCAATCGCTGCTCTTTTTGCGGAACGTAAGCAAAGCGGGAGCGACTTTGTCCGAGATCCATGAGGTTGGCTTAGACGGTACGGGCGAGAAGTGTGTGACGCCGACCAGTCAATTCGCTAGTTTCGCCATCAATTTTGATGCTTCGGTATTTGTGGGCGCCAGCCGCAGCAAAGCGCAGCCGAATGTTGTCCTGCTGCTGCGCTCAGCCAAAAGGGAAATGACGTTGTGCCAGCATCACGCCAGCCACGCCACTGCCGTTTCACCGGCGTTTTCGCCCGATGCGCGGCGAGTTTATTTCCAAAGCGATGAAGAAGGCAAGCCTGCCATTTACTCGGTTAACGTGGAGTTGTTAGTGGAGCCTTCAAGCGATGCTATTGAGGAATGAAATGGGCGAGGATTCGACGTATCATTACCTGAATGGATACTTCGCGCGGTGCTGGCGTGTTGGCGATTTTGCTGTTGGCGTTCATGGCGGTCCTTTCATTGGGTGCAGCCCTGCGCGAATCTCCCACTTTTGACGAAACGGCACACATTGGGGCGGGCTTGAGCTATGTGCAGAAGCTGGATCTGCGACTCAACCCAGAACATCCACCGCTCAGCAAAGCGCTCACCGGCTTGGCTCTAACGATGCATGGAACATACGCCGATTACGCCGGGCCTGCTTGGAGCAACAGCAAAGACTTCGTGATGGCGTTCATGGGGGAGTGGTCCTTCGGACACTGGGTGATCGCCCGCTGGAACAAGCCGGCGGATACTTTGCTCTGGGCGCGGCTGCCGATGCTGTTGCTGACTCTGCTGTTGGGTGGAGCGATTTTTGTGTTTGGCAAACACTTGGGTGGGGTGAGCGGTGGCTTGATTTGTCTGGCGGTGTTTGTTAGTGAGCCTGTGTTTCTGACGTTCGGTCCGCTGGTATTGACAGATATTCCGGTGACTTTGTTTTCCGTCTTAGCGATTTGGACATTTGCTAATCTGTGGCGCAAGCCGGAACGGCGGACGGTTTGGATTTTTGCTTTATGTTTAGCAGGAGCGTTGCTTTGCAAGTTCTCGGCGTTGATTGTGATCCTGGGACTCTTGGTTTCGGGCTGGACAATGCGAGGGAGACTGAGCAGGGAGGAGCGCCGCCTGCGCTGGCGAGCCACTGGCAAGGGTCTGCTGCTTGCGTTGTTGATGGTCTATGGGTGCTACTTTGTCTTGTCTTGGCATCAGCCGACGAGCGGCCTTGCGCAGATTGGCAGTTCGGTTCCCGCGCTTGTGCTGCGGAGGCTGTTACTCCCGCCGGCGACTTACTTAGGCGGAATGGTGTTGGTCCTCTTCAACTTTAGCCGGCCCACGTTTTTGTTGGGCCATGCTTATCCGCATGGAGTTTGGTTTTACTACCCGGTGGTGTTCGCACTGAAGACACCTCTAGGGTTCATAGGGCTGTTATTGCTAACGGTGCTGCTGGGATTCCGTGGCAAGCTGAAGGACGCGATTCCGCTTGCCTGGCAACTGCACTGGCGAACGATTTGGGTGACGCTTGTGGTGTTCGTCACGGTGTGTGTGTTGAGCCATTTCGATATCAGCATTCGTCACTTTAGTGTGCCGCTGGCTTTGTTGATCTTGCTGCTTGCGCCGTTGGGTCGAACTAAGTCGTACGGTATCTGGGGGGCGATAGCGCTGCTCGTGACCGCTAGTTTATTTACCGCAGTACGCGCCTACCCCTGGTATTTTCCGTATGTGAACCCGTTTGGTTTGGGCAAGCCTGTGTACACGCTGATGAGCGATTCCAACATCGACTGGAATCAGTCTTTGCCGGAAGTCGAGCGGTTCGCCGAAACGCATCAGATCGACGATCTGCCGTTGGATAGCTATGGGCTTTCGGACGATACGGTGTACGTCCCACACTCGCGGGCTTGGGATTGCCAGGCTCCGTCAGGAGCAGATGCCGGCCGCTGGGTGGTGGTGTCGGCTAACATGATTCTGGACGGCCACAACTGCTCGTGGCTCTTGGGCTATCCAAAGGAAGAATTGGCCGGCGGCAGTATGTACGCGTTTCACTTGCCGGCGGCAATCCCAGCGGACGGTACCACTGGTGGGCCGCCACGGCTGGCCGAGCGGCGCATGTTCCTGGGAATTCCTTTCGACTACAAGGCGATGACACTCCAAATGCTTCGCAAGCCGGAGACGATTCCGGCATTGCTGAAAGAGATCCAAAGCAAGACGCAACGGCACTAACTCGCGATTATGCGTGCCGCCTTAGGATCTTTGAACCCACTAAGCCGTAATAAGCGATGTAAACGTAACAAAGCAAGGGCAAGATGAATGCATGATGGATGCCCACACTATCCGCGATGACTCCTTGCAACTCTGGTATAACGGCCCCACCGACAATGGCGGTAATCAGGAGCCCCGACCCTTCTCCGGTAAGCGGACCCAAGCCGGCAATGGCTAGCGTGAAAATTGTGGGGAACATGATCGAGTTGAACAGGCCCACCAGAAGGATGCTGCCCACGGCAGTGTAGCCGCTGGTCAACATCGAAACAGCGACCAGAGCCAAAGCGCCAGAGGCGACAATCGCTAAGAGAAGCCCGGGTTTCATCTTCTGCAGCAGCCATGCGCCGGCGAATCTTCCGACCATCATGGAGCCCCAATAAATAGTCACCAGCTTGCCGGCAGACTGGTCGGACATATTGGCGATTTCAGGTTGGTGAAAGTATTTGACAAGAAAACTGCCGATAGACACTTCCGCGCCCACGTAGAGAAAAATCCCCACCACGCCTAAGACCAGTTGGCGATGCTGAATCAAGCGAGCGAGGCCGGTCACATTGGGGTCTTTCACTTCGGCGAGATCTTCTTCCGGAGTAATTTCAGGAAGTTTGAAGAGCCAGATCACGACGGCCAAAAGCAGCAAGGCGACGGCGATACCGACGTAAGGCACTTTAACGGTGGCAGCTTCGTGCATCTGATAAGCGGTGCGCGCCTGGGGCGAAAGGTTGCGAAGCGCTTGCATCGCCATAGGAGCGGCACTGAGGATCACCAAACTGCCGAAGTAAGGCGCGGTGGTTGCTCCAAGCGAATTAAACGCCTGAGTCAGATTAAGGCGGCTGGAGGCAGTTTCCGGCGGACCGAGAATGGAAACGTACGGATTGGCAGCCACCTGGAGCGCTGTGATGCCGGCCGCTAACACCAGCTCCGCTCCGAGGAACAGGGAAAACGACGCCGCCGACGCTGCGGGCAGCATCAAGAGGGAGCCGACGGCCATCACTGCCAGTCCTATGACCATGGTCCGCTTGTAACCTATCCATTCGACGAGCTTGCCTGAGGGAACGGCGAAAATCGCATAGCCGGTGAAGAAAACGAGCTGCACCATCATGCTCTGCGTGTAGTTGAGATCGAAGATGGATTGCAGATGGGGAATCAGGATGTCATTCAACTCAGTCAAAAAGGCCCACATGAAGAAGAGCGTAGTGACCATGGCCATCGCCCCGTAGTTGGTGCGAGAAGCCGATGCCGAGCTGACGGTTTTACTGGTAGATGCGATTGCCATTGTTGTATTCGTGCCTGTTTTATGAAGTGTTGCCGATCCTGTCGCAAGACTATCAAATGGTTGTGAGAACTGCGGGTCGTTCCTCGTGCAGTTTTAGAATCAACTCACCGAAAAGTGTATTGGCCCAGGCGAACCAGGGTCGCGTGAAATGCTTAGCATCATCCTTGTGAAACGACTCGTGCATGAAGCCCGTGCCGGCGTCGGTAGTCTTTAGCCAGATCAGGCATTGCCTAATCTCGTCATCGTTTGAGCTGGTGAGCGCCCGCATCATGATCGACATGGGCCAGATCATGTCGAGGCCCTCATGTGGGCCGCCGATGCCCTCTGCCGCCGAACCGACAAAGAAATAAGGGTTGGCTGTGCTCCAAACGCGAGCGCGTGTCCGCTGATAGAGCGGATCGTTTACGCCGCAACATCCCAGATACGGCAAGCTGAGCAACCCGGGCGCGTTGGCATCGTCCATGAAGAATTGGTTGCCGTAGCCGTCGACTTCATAGGCCCAGATGTCGTTGATGCGGCCGTATTGTTGAAGCGCTTCCGAAACTTCTTGCGCGAGCGCGTTGCAAGCGGAAGCGAGGGAGCTATCGTTGAGCGGGCCGGATGCTAGCTCCGCCAAGTTATGCAAAGAGGTAACGGCGAATAAGTTCGCTGGAATGAAGAGGGGGAAGAGGCAGGCATCGTCGGATGGACGGAACATGGAATGGATCAGGCCGACCTTACGGGTGGGATTGCCGTAGCCGTTTGTGAATTGCGTTTCGGTAGGCGTTTCGGATCTGCGTTGAAACTTGTACGGTCCGGGTGATGTCTTGCGCTGTTGGTCGCGAAAGGTAGAGATCACGAGTTTCATGGCCTTGGTAAAGGTGGCGTCGAAAGGTGCGGTATCGCCGGTCTTTTTCCAGTAGCCGTGAGCCAGGCGAATCGGGTAGCAAAGGGAATCGATTTCCCATTTCCGTTCGCCGACGCCCGGTTTCTTGTCGGTGATATCGTTCATGGCCCAGGACAACGGCTTCGATTGCGGATCGGGCATAAAGGCGTTGGCGTAGGGGTCAATGAGGATGGATGCGGTTTGGCGGCGGATGAGGCCCTCAATCATGCGGCGCAATGGTGCGTCGTCTTTGGCGAGCGGCAGATAGGGCCAGACTTGTGCAGAGGAATCGCGCAGCCACATGGCGTCGATATCGCCGGTGATGACGAAGGTATCGGGCTTGCCGTTTGCGAGGCGAAAATTTGACGGTGGTGTCGAGGGTGTTCGGGAAGCAGTTTTCGAACATCCAGGCGATGTGCGGATCGGCGATGCGCGGTTTGACACGGGCGATGGTGGCTTCGACAGATTCGCTGACGAAACGGCGTTTATCTCTCGGAGGGCGTCTCGAAGTAAGGTCGTCGTTCGCCTTTAGATGGCTGGGCAGTAAGGAACTGGCGGCGGCAGAGGCGATTCGAAGAACTTCTCGGCGTGTTTTCATTCACAAACAACTTTATTTCATTTGCCGGTGATGACCGGGAAACACGGCTGTGTAAAGCTTCTAACATTGGATTCGCTACCAAGGCCTGCACCGAGGCATCGTCCGAATAGCAAGGGCAGTCCAAGCGCCAATTTTCTTAGCGGTTGTCTTTGAAGGTCACGCGAATCGATGATTTACGCGCCCATTACGGACGCTTTGTGATGGCAAAGAATTAATTCTTGTGCATATCTTCCGATTGTGCTTTCGTCAGGTTGTACTTCATGATCCGGCCGTGTTTCCCCTCGCGATCCCGTTCCAGCGTATAGACATCACCATTCGGGCCCGTGCGCGGTTGTAAAACAGCTTCGAGTAGAGCGCGGTCGGCGGCATCCAGATTAAGCGTCCCGATCTGCTGATGTGAAGACAAGTGTGAGGTGTTCACAGCTCCGACGATGGCCGCAGCCACGGCAGGCCGGTCGAGAACAGCGCGCGTGGCAACCGTGGCGATGTCTGTGGAATGTTTTTGCGCGATCGTCCTCAATACTGCGAGGAGCGCTTGGAAACGCGGCCAACCGCCGAATTCGTCGATGATGAGTTTATACTTCGCGAGCGAACGATTTGTCGGAGGATCGAATGGTTCAGGCTGCTGCAGCCAGCGTTCGGAGAGCCACCCGCCGGCGACCGTGCCGTAACACAAAAGCGCGATCCCGTGTGACCGGCAATACTCGACCATCTGCAGTTCAGGACGCGCGTTCGAGCAGCGAATACTGCAGTTGATGGGTGGCGATGCGAACTCCGGCGGCGATGAGTTCAGAAAGTCGCGCGACGTCGAAGTTGGTAACGGACACCCGGGCGATTTTGCCCATTTGCTGCAGGCGCTGCAATTCCAGCGCGGTTTCCACATAACGAGGAACCCCGTAATCCCACCAATGGAATTGCACTGCGTCGAGTTGCTCTACGCCGAGGCGTGTGAGGGAGCGATCAATAACCCTTTCCACATAACGGCGATCCACGTTTGGTAGATCTTCCAGATCGGGGACGAACTTGGTGAACACCTGCACGCGCTTGGCGTGTGCGGGGTAGTGGCGGCGAAAATCGCCAATCAATTGCTCGACGCCGGTATAGATGTTGGCACAATCGAGAGTGGTGATGCCAGCTTCGACAAAGGCCGCCATGTCACGCTGCGCGGCAATTGGGTCGATGTGGCCGTGGCCGCCTGCCAGATGCCAGCCGCCTTTGATGATGCGGGAAATTTCAAATCCATCGGCAAGCGCGATGCGCGGCACCATCAGGCGTTGCTCGCATCCAAGGGAGCAGCGGTGACGTCAGAACGGTGGAAATGGCGGACTCCCGTGCGCGTAATGCGGAAGCGGGTGGGGCAGTTCGGATCGGGGCAGGCGACTTCGGCGTCGGTGCTCATCCAATCGTTTGGATCGCTGGGACGCTGTTTAGCGGGCAGCAAGGGAAGTAGCGCAGCGAGCGTGTAGATCGAAAAGCCTTGGCCTGGCGGCAGGATGAGCATCTCACCATGCAAATCGAAGTAGTCGCCGATTCTTGCCCCACAATAGATTGGCTTGTCTGGCGGCCCGGTCACTTCGACCCGCAGGTCGTAGAGGTCGAAGCCGGCATCGCCCGAACCGTGCAACTCAGGATCGGGCATGTACCAGTTTCCGCGCTACAGAGATTTGCTCAACTGCCAATTTTGATTTCCCCAATCCCGCCGTTCACTGCCAGTTTCACCGTAACTTTCGACTTGTTATACAAGTCGTTTTCCCAATGGTCGCCGTGCTTTTCCAGGCCAGTGATATTCAAACTGCCAATGCCGCCATGCGCGGTGGCCCAAATGCCGACGCCTGTGGGCAAGTGAATATCCGCTTGACCGACGCCGCCGTCAATCTTAACGTCGTAATCGTGCTTGGGTTCGCCGCGTAGATCCAACTGCACCTGACCCGCTCCCATATGAATGGCCAAACTGCGCAGCAAGAGTGTGCCGAGATGCAAGCGGGCCTGACCGGCGCCGCAATTGATCGTCAGATCGGTCAGTATGTGATCGTTTAAATTAAGATCCCATACGTATTTGGTTCTGCCGCCGCCGCGCGCACCGCTGGGTTGCTTAATGGTGACAGTGGCATGAGTGCCATTGGTCGAATTGTTCACCACTGGCTTCCAATTCGTCCACGTTATACGTAAACGTCCCATCCAGCAGTTTGTGCGACCCTCCGCCGATGTTCATTTGGCCGGCGCCCATGTCGAGTTCCACGTTCGCTTTGTCTAAGTTGCCGGCGTCCAGGTGAATGGGGTCGCTGCGCTCGGGTCCGGTGGCGACGCGATCAAAGCCGCAGCCTCCCAGACAAAGGCAACCCATCAGTAGCGAGAAAATTCCGGTGCGAGATGTCATCATCCGATCCTGAGGCATTTATGTACTAATTTCAACCGCGGCATGGAAGCAAGAAACCGCGCCGCGAAAGTCGTTCCACCGCCGTGATTCTATCTCACTCCCCGCATCTACCGATCTTTCCAATACAGTTGCGCATCCGACTGCCGCACATAATTCGCATCGATCACAACCGGGTCGCTCCAGCCACTTGGACCCTCCATCTCCGCACACTGCGCCACCGCCCCCGCTAAAGAACGCGGCGCAGCGGTAAACGAAATCCCCGCTTTGTGACATGGCCCATCACTCATGCCAATCATTTCCGCCCCGGCCGGAACACTCTTGAGCCACTCCTCCCAAACCGCGACTGTTTCCTCCGCCACAATTTTCCCCCAGGCGTCATAGACGGAACCATACACCTGCCCGCGTCGAGCATCCAGCACCACTGCCCGCAAGGGCGAACTCCCACTCAGACTCAACGCCCGCAAATTCGACACACCCATCGCCGGTTTATGCAGCGCGTCCGCCAATCCCTTAATCGCTGCCAAACCCACCCGCACGCCGCTAAACGATCCCGGCCCACTTGCCGCCGCAAAACAATCGATCTCCTCCAATTGCGTCTGTGCTTTCGTCAGCAGCTCTTCAATCGCCTGAAAAACTGATTGCCCAAAACCGTCCGTTGCCTGCAAATACACTTCCGCAGCCGTCTGGTGCGCGCGGCGAACCGCCACACTTCCAAACTCGGAAGTAGTATCAACCGCCAGAATCACCGGTGAGTCTATCATCAACGAGTTAAAGTGTAGACGCGGTCCAACTCGTACGCCTTGCCATTTGCATTGATCGCCTGCAAACGTAATGTCATCAGCGCGCCCGGGTTTGCTAAATCCGCAGGCACTGCCAGATTTCCTGACGGTCCAATCGCCAAAACGCGAGCGCCTTCCCCATTCGCCACCACTTCGCCCCACCAAACATATTGCATAGAACGCGTCGCCCGGTTCGTCTTGGTGAGCTTGATCTTAAATGGCGTTGGCACTCGCACATTGATCTGGTCTCCGGGCGGATCGGCGATGTCAAACGGCGTCTTTGCCGCGTCACTCTCCGGCTCTTGTACAGGCGGATTGTGCGACTCAAAGTAATAAGACCGATTCATGGACTCCTTTCGTCCCTCGCGCGGTAAATACAAGATCCAATCGTTCGTCTGGTCAGGCGTCTCGCGGCTGAATACCTCTGTACTCGTATCCTTCAGCGGTGTCTCTTCGCCTGTCGCCGGGTTCACCCACTCTGGATTGTATTTGTGTCTGGGCAGAGTCACTTCGACAATCCCCGGCTTCTGTGCATAGGTCAGACATTCAACGAAGTCGATTTCGGCGTACGGATCAGTCCTCCCATCCACGGCCACCGCCCTGGCTCCTGAAACGTCGAAGAACGGTTCAAACTCCCAATGCCGGGTGTCTGAGACTAATTTGAACCATGTCTCCACGGCCTTCACATTGGCGTCGTTTTTCAAAGCTTCAAATGGCACGCTCGGATACTGTCCGTTGGTCGTCGCGTTCCACAACTCATGCCGAAATCCCACAGGCTCAGCTGTTGAAATAAGATGGATCGAAGGCTGCTCCGTGAACTGATGCTCAATCGCGCCCAACTCCGGACTCGGCGAACCTTCCAATATGAAGTTCATCCAGCCATCGCCCAATAAAGGGGACGAACTGGCGCGAGCATCGGTCGAGCGCGGATGCCGAAACCCGTCGTATTTTTTCAAAAATAACCCAATGTCACGGAGCAGACCACGCGACCCTGCGACGTCCTCAAAGTGCTCAATGCCCTGCCATGTCACGTTCAATCCGCCATAGCGTGCCACCACATAGCGAATTAACGACTCCACCTTTTCTCCGTCACGAAACCCGCCAGCCATCACGAACCCGTCATCGGCCATTACCAAGTCAGCCGTGAACGCGCGGTCTTCTACGGCCAGAATTTTTTCGTCCAGCGTTCGGAAATAGGTCAAGTCCGGTCGTCCGTCCGCCGCAAACGGTTTAGCCCCAGCATGTGTCGTGAGCAACGTTCCGCGTATGTGGGTGAAGCCGTTTTTTTTGCGCGCGTCCAACCACGATTCCAGAGTCGCTTGATCTAGATCAAGCCATGGTACGCCGGCGCCCAACCAAAGATGCGGTTTCTTGTTTGTGCTTCGCCAGTGCCGCACATTGGCGACGTTCACCATGCCCGCCTCGCTCGTCTCCGCCGCCGTAAATTTCTCTTCCTGATTGTCCAAACGTTTACTGCTGCTGGTGATTTTGTAGGTCCACTCGCCCGCCTCAGTCGGCGTAAATCGAACCTTCAATGTGCGGCCGCCCTCCCAGAAACTCCGCATCAAGAATGTGGTGTGGCTCGGAGAGCGAAACTCGACATGGAGCAAATCAGCGCCCGTTTCAGCCGCTGGCGACCACTCATCCGCCTGCATCTCAAAGGAGACCTCACAAGGAAAATATTGCCGCGCTCCTTGCGAACACGCCACCGGAAGTGCTGCCTGAGAGACTAGTGCGAACAGCGGAACCCAGCCGATTGCCGCGCAAATTCGTACAATTCGCATATCTTCTCCAGCATATCGGAAGCCTTGCCGTACTATGTTTCGCTGGCACTCGCCCTTTTTTGCTGCCAAGAGTGATACGAAATGCACATGAAGGGAACTAAATATATGGGACGAAGTACTTGTGCAACTTGCCAAATAGAAAAATCGTCCATAGAATTAGGAATACTTAGTTCCTGACCGTGTAATGACTGCATAAGTCGACCGGGTTTGTCGATAAGAGAGTGAGGCTGCTTATGGACATCGTTGGAGATCGAAGGTTCGTAGAAGTGCCCGGCGGAAAGACTCATGATCTGCCGCCGCTGCTACTGAAAACTGTGCCTGAGGTGAAACGCCTCGACAAGATGATGGGCATTGCGGCCGAAATCATCGAGCAGGAGGATATGGTTCCGTCGTTGGCGACGCCCATTTCCGGAACAGATGATCTGCTTGAGCGGCGAAAAATGGATCTCGCCCTCAATCTTGTCGATCAGTATCTCGGAGTTCTGACCCACTGGCATTGGGGCGATTCGGTGATTGAGTGGATCAGGCAATGTGAAATCACCTTTGGCGCGCGCCTCGAATTGCGTAATCTCCTGCGTAGCGATATTTGGCCGCATGCCGGACGGAGCAGTTTCGTTACTCTTCTCGAAGACAAGGACGTCAAAACGCGCGGCGTGAGTCTGGAGAAAGCCGTTGGTCTGCGTTTGGCCTTCCGCCAGATGCCGCCGATTCGTTGCTGCTCAGACCAGTTCCTGTTCTACTTGAACAACTCGCTCGGCCAAACTGCTTATCAGAGCTGGCTCGATACTATTCCGAATCCAGTATCGTCGCTTCCGCCCGAGCGCTTCCAGTTTGAAGTTGTCGACATGTCTCTCGACGTGCACTAGCCGAGTAATCGACGACTCGCTCCAGCACCGCGCCTTCAGAGCCACGACCGCTCGAACGGCCTGGTACTCGTTAGAAGTGGACGATGCCGGCACATCAGTACCGCGTTTTCTGAGCCACGACCGCTAGGGAGTGGATCTTCTCACCCCAAAACAAACCTACCGAGTCCTCACCCACGGGTCCACCAGTTTTCAGGTGATTCTCGCTTTTTAAAACAGCTCAAGACAGTCTCGCCTTTTCGTTGACATTTCTGGATCTCATCAATCCGCTTTCGCGTATTTCCCTGTGAGCGGCAAAATATTGAGGTCGGCTTGTAACAAAACCGATTTGGCGGAGTATAACTGACAAGTCCAATTGCTAACCACAGGCGGGCTCATCCGTATTTCAATCGAGAGCTAGCGCGTGGGCGACTGGCGGCGCGCCAAAGATCCTCGAGGGCACACAAAATGGCGAATTTAAGGGAAGCGCTTCGGCAGCTCAGAAAAGCACCCGGCTTCACTACCACTGCGGTGATCACGCTTGCGCTAGGGATCGGCGCCACGACTGCGATCTTCACCCTTGTTCATCAGGTAATGCTGAAGTCTTTGCCGGTCGTCAAGCCGAGCGAACTCTGGCGCGTGGGCGACAAAATTCGCTGCTGCATCTGGGGCGGGTACACGCAGGATAACGATGGCAATTTTTCGCTCTTCTCCTACGAAGCCTACAAGAATTTCCGCGAACAGACGCCCGAGTTTGCCGACCTTGCCGCGCTACAGGCGGGCAATGCGGCACTCGGTGTCCGCCGCGCCGGATCGCGGGGCGCCGTCGACACGCGTAATGGCGAATACGTCTCCGGCAATTTCTTCCGTACCCTGGGCGTCCACCCGTGGGCCGGCCGCTTGACGACGGACGCCGACGATCAGCCCGGCGCACCTCCCGTCGCTGTCATGAGCTATCGCATCTGGAGCGATAAGTACGGTTCCGATCGCTCCATTGTGGGCGCAAGTTATCAGATCAACGGCCATCTCTTTACGGTGATTGGCGTCGCTCCGCCCGGCTTCTACGGCGCTAAACTCGCCGGTTACGGCATGCCCGATATCTGGATCCCGATCAGCACCGAACCTATGCTCGATGGCGAAGCCCAGCGCCTCAAGCGCGCTAATACGAACTGGCTTGACATCGTCGGCCGCGTGCGGCCCGGCGTGAATCCCAAGTCCCTCGAAGCCAAGCTGCGAGTCGAGTTCCATGCTTGGCTCGCCAGCCATGTGCCCGACATGGAGCCCGGCGAAAAACAAACCTGGGGTCAGCAGACCCTCCATCTTATTCCCGGCGGCGCTGGTGTTGCAGCCATGCGCGATCAATACGAGGAAGGGCTAAAGCTGCTGCTCATCGCAGCCGGCTGTGTGCTGCTTGTCGCCTGTGGCAATCTCGCCAATCTCATGCTCGCGCGCGGCTTGAAAGAGCGCTCGCAAACGTCGCTGCGGGTGGCTCTCGGTGCGTCGCGCGTCCGCCTGGTGCGCAAAGCGCTTCTTGAGTCCACCCTGCTCGCCGTCATCGGCGGCTTTCTCGGAATTGGAATCGCCTTTGCGGGCAGCAAACTGATTCTCTATCTTGCGTTCCAAAACGGCGCCGGTCCGGCCAATTATGTCCCAGTCGATGCGTCACCCTCTTGGCCGGTTCTGCTCTTTACGCTCGCGATCTCCGTGCTCACCGGAGTAGTTTTCGGCATCGCTCCCGCCTGGATGACTTCGCATGTCGATCCGGTCGAAGCGCTGCGCGGCAGCAACCGTTCTGTGCGCGGCGGCGGCTCCCTGGCGCAAAAATCATTGGTGATCGCGCAAGTGGCGATGTCGCTAGTTCTGCTTTCCGCAGCCGCGCTGCTCGGCCAGAGCCTGCGCAACCTCGAGCATCAGAATTTTGGTTTCGAAACGAAAGATCGCTATCTCGTCTCCATTAACCCAACGCTCGGCAACTACACGCCCGAGCAAATGGAGCCTTTCTACCGGCGTATCGACGAGCGCCTGCTGGGCATACCCGGAGTGCGTATGGTAGCTCCCGTTCTGTATGCGCCCATGAGCGGCGATAGCTGGAACGAGGGCATTCGTATCGCCGGACGCCCCGAACCTGGGCTCAAGGAAGACACCGGCGCCGGCTGGGCCCGCGTCATGCCCGGCGCCTTTGAAACTCTCGGCGCAAAAATTGTGCAGGGCCGCTCCATCGAAGAGCAGGATACCCCCACGACTCGCCCGATCGCCATCGTCAACGAAGCTTTCGTTCGACGCTTCTTCAAACATCAGAACCCGATCGGCCAGCACTTCGGCATGAACCGGATTCAATACGCCGGTAAATTCGAAATCGTCGGCGTGGTGCGCGACATCCGCTACATGACTTGGGATTACAAGGATCCGATCCGCCCGATGTTCTGGCTGCCCGAAACGCAAAGCGTTAAGTATGACGATCCGCAATTCACCACTTTCGACCTCTTCTCCCATTTCCTGTACAACATCGTTATCTGGGCTCCCGGCCATTCGCCTCGTTTCGAAGCCGACGTCCGCCAAGCGCTAGCTGGCGTTGATCCCAACCTTGTCGTCTATGGGGTCGACCCCTACTCGAAAATTCTGGCCGGCGATTTTCAACAGGCGAACATGATCGCCACTCTCACCATGCTCTTCGGCGTGCTCGGACTTGTTCTCGCCGCAGTGGGATTGTACGGCGTGATGGCCTACAGCGTCGAACAACGGACGAGCGAGATTGGCGTACGTATGGCGCTGGGCGCCGATCGAGCTCGCGTGGTGCGTATGGTTCTTGGCGGCGCGTTTTTCCAGATTGGCATCGGACTAGGACTTGGTATCCCGCTTGCCATCGTTGCCGGTCATTTCATGACTAGTCAACTCTTCGGCGTTTCGCCATGGGATCCGCGCATGCTCGCCATCGCCACACTCTTACTCTGTGCCGCCGCGCTGCTGGCATCCTGGATTCCAGCGGCACGCGCGGCAACGGTCGAGCCGATGGTTGCGCTACGCACGGAGTAAGCAATCGGGTTTTCGATTGTAGAATTGAGGGACAACGAGTGACTGAGCACAGTTGTGAACAGATTCGATGGCCCGAGTGTTTTCATCCCAAGAATGCTCCGGTATTTGTGCGAAACGAGCTGTTAGTCGCTGCACCTCCGGAGGTACTCTGGGCTTGGCTTGTAAGCGCTCCACTCTGGCCTACTTTCTATTCGAATCCTCAAATGTCAGTCTGGAGGGCAACGCCCAGCAACTAGCGGCCGACGCCCGATTCCGTATCACCCTTGGCTTCTTACGCCAACCCACGATGGGCGCTGTCACATCCTCACTGAGGAAACGCAGCACGGTTGGCTAGCCCGCTTAGGTAAGCTTGAGATGCCAAATCGAATGCACCGCCAGCACCAAATTTGGCTGGAGCGCTTGCCCGCAAAGCGCAGACGGGCATTCCTCCCAAGCCATGACGGCAGACTCGGCAGCTCCCAGACGTTGCGTTACCGCGTCGCGCTCCTCACTCGTTCACTGAATTCTTCACAAAATCCAAAATGTCGAATTTCTGAACCTCCCGGTTAGGAAAGAAACTATCTACCGCCGCCTTCTCATCGTCGAAAATTCTAAACACCGTCGCCAGCTTCGTCAGAATCAAGAGCTCCGCGCTGCGCTTCGAAATATTCATCATTGCCAATCCGCCGCCCGCTTTACCCAGCGTGGAATGCGCCGCCACCAACGTGCCTAATCCCGAACTGTCGATATAATCGACGCCTCGCATGTTCAGAATGACGTTGCGTTTCTCACCGACTGCTGCCTGTTGACTCCGCTCCCGCAAAGAGCCCGCTGCATCGCCCGCAACCAGCCGCCCCTGCAAATCGAGGATCAAAATCCCCTCTACATCCCGTTCGTTAATCGTCAGTGCCACGAATGCCCCCTCTACTAGTATTGCCGTATTGTAATGCAGCCTCAATTCAGGAACGGTAAAGTATAAACTTGGCACCAGAGATACGCAAAAGAGGCATACGTCTTCTTAAGAGTGCGTTGTTGGCGTTGTCAGCGTCAGCCGCAGAATTGCCGGAACACCGCATTACCAATATCTTTCGCCCGCTCGCTACACCGGCCGAATCCGAAAAAAACATTGCCATGCTGGTGTTCGCCATTACCGGCGTCATCTTTGTTGGCGTTGCCGGTTTGATTGCTTACACGATCTGGCGGTTTCGCCATCCACCGGGAGTCGAGCAGCCCGAAGAGCCGCCGCAAGTGTACGGCAGCAACCAAATTGAAGTGGCTTGGACCGTCTTACCGATCCTTATCGTATTTGTACTAATCGGCGTTTCCGCGCGTGTCATCGCAGCCGTCGAGAATGCCAGCCCCCCGGCTGCGGCTTTGAAAGTAACCGTCATCGGCCATCAATGGTGGTGGGAAATCCTCTATCCTGATTTCAATATTGTTACTGCCAACGAAGTTCATGTACCCGCCACTCCCGACGGCAAAAACGCAACTTATCTTCAACTGCAAAGCGCCGACGTCATTCACAGCTTCTGGGTGCCACAACTATCGGGTAAGACAGACCTCATTCCCAATCGCACTAACTTTATGTGGATCGACCCCCGCGAACCGGGCATCTACGTCGGTAACTGTGCTGAATATTGTGGAACGCAGCACGCGAACATGTTGCTCCGCGTAGTAGGCGAAGATCCAAGATCGTTTAAGCAATGGACTATCAAGCAACAGCGGCTTGCTGTTGATGATACGGGCGCCAGCGAAGGCCGTGCAGTCTTCGAATCCCTCGCTTGCGTGAACTGTCACAATATCTCTGGTTTGGGCAAAGCCAACTCCGGTAGTAAATTCGGCCCCGACCTTACCCACTTAATGGATCGACGAACTTTAGGTTCGGGTGTCCTTAACAACACTCCCGAGAATTTGCGAGCCTGGGTGAACGACCCGCAGGTGCCAAAGCCCGGCTGTCTTATGCCGAGCATGAAACTTACACCAGATCAACTGACCAAAGTCGTGAACTATCTGGAGACTCTGAGGTAGTTATGTCGTCCATCCACTCTCCCTTGGAACATGCGCCCGTCGAAGAAGCGCGCTTTTCATTTTCGACCCACTTGTATGACTGGGTTTCCACCGTCGATCACAAACGGTTGGGGTTGATGTACATCGTTTCCGCGCTGGTCTTTCTCGTCATCGCTGGATTGATGGCTACGGTCATCCGCCTCCAACTGACCTTCCCGAACGGCCACGTTGTCGATCCCGACACCTTCAATCGCCTCTTTACTATGCATGGCACCACGATGGTTTTTCTGGTGGGCATGCCATTTGTGGCCGGCCTTTCCAACTATCTTGTGCCGCTCATGATTGGCGCGCGCGATATGGCGTTTCCTCGCTTGAATGCATTTGGCTTTTGGATTTTCCTCTTCGGTGGATTCCTTCTTTACTTCAGCTATATCGGTGGCGGCGGATTGTCTGGCGCAGGTTCCGCGCCCGACGTCGGCTGGTTCGCCTATGCTCCCCTGACATCACGCGCGTTCTCGCGTGGGGCTGGCACAGACTATTGGATCCTCGGCATTCTCGTTGCTGGCGTAGGCAGCATCGCCAGTGCCATCAATGTCATCGTCACCACCCTTTCCATGCGCTGTCCCGGCATGACGCTCATCCGCATGCCTATGTTTGTGTGGGTCATGCTCATTGATTCCTGGCTCATCATCATCGCGCTCCCGCCGTTATCTGCCGCCCAGATCATGCTGTTGATCGATCGCTTTCTCGGTGGCAATTTCTTCAATACTCAATCCGGCGGCTCGGCCGTTTTGTGGCAGCATTTCTTTTGGATCTTCGGTCATCCGGAAGTCTACATTCTGATCTTTCCCGCCTTCGCCATCCTTTCCGAAGTGATTCCCATCTTTTCGCGCAAACCCATTTTTGGCCGCCCGGCTATGGTCGGCGCTGTCGCAGCGATCGGCTTCATCAGCCTCGGAGTCTGGGCGCATCACATGTTCGCCGTAGGTATGACCTCCTGGTCGAACACATTCTTCACCGCGTCTACCATGCTTGTCGGTATCCCCACAGGCATTAAAATCTTTAACTGGACCGCGACCATGTACGGCGGTAAGATTCGCCTTGCCACGCCCATGCTGTTCTGTTGCGCCTTCTTGTTTCAATTTCTGATTGCCGGCTTAACGGGTATCATGCTTGCCACCGGTCCTTTCGACTGGCAGCTTCACGATTCCTATTTTGTCGTCGGTCACTTTCATTTCACTCTCGTTGCGGGTCTTGTATTTGGCCTCTTCGCCGGAATGTATTATTGGTTCCCCAAGGTTTCCGGGCGGATGTATAACGAGACTTTGGGCAAATGGCATTTCTGGCTCTTCACCCTCGGTGTTGAGCTGACATTCGTCCCGATGCACTTTCTCGGATTCTTGGGAATGCCGCGCCGTATCTACACCTACGCGCCTGGCCGCGGCTGGGATTTTTGGAATCTCCTCGCTAGCTCAGGACTCCTGTTCCAACTGCCAGCCATTCTGATTTTTGTCTGGAACATCGTCCACTCCGCGATTAAGGGCAAACCTGCCGGCGATGATCCCTGGGATGCCTGGACCCTCGAATGGGCCACCACTTCGCCGCCTCCGGAATACAACTTCGAAACCATACCCAACGTTCGCAGCAGCCGTCCACTCTGGGATTTAAAGAATCCTAACGATCCTGACTGGAGGTTCGAATAGTGGAAGCGGCCTTAGAGCAAAAGCAAGCCGAGTGGCATCTCCCGGATCGCGGCACCATGGGTGTCATTTTCCTGATAGTCACTGAAACCGCGCTGTTCACTATTTTCGTGGTCGCTTACATCGTCTACATTGGCAAGAGCCTCACCGGGCCGTATCCGAAAGACGTCCTAGATCTCCCCATCCTGGCAAGCATCTGTCTGCTCTCCAGCAGCGCCACCATCGTGTTTGCCGAAAATTCCCTCAAGAAGCACCGTATAGGCATGTTTAAGCTCTGGTGGCTGGCCACCATTTTGCTTGGCCTGGAATTTCTTGTGTCGACCGGCTTAGAGTGGCGGAAGCTGATCTACGAGGACCATCTCACCGTGAGTACAAATCTCTTCGGTACAACCTTCTATTCACTGGTGGGCTTGCACGCCAGTCACGTGATCGTCGGTATGTGCTTTCTCATCTTGGTCATGCTCGTAAGTCTTATGGGCTTTCCGATTCACCTGCAGGAACGTCGCGTGAAATTTCTGTCCTGGTACTGGCACTTTGTCGATGGTGTCTGGGTTATCGTTTTCACTGTGGTTTATGTGATTGGGAGGTGAGGGAAATGTCACAGCCAGCCAGCGGCGGAGATCAGACGCGCATTGAACTGCCCGCGCCAACCTTTTGGCCCATGGTTCTCGCCTTCGGCATAACATTGTTGTTAGCCGGCATAGTGACGCATTGGGCAGTGAGCGTGACTGGCCTGTTGATCGCGGCTAAAGCGGCGGTGGGTTGGTGGAAAACCGTCATTCCATATGAGCTGCACGAGTCCGTGCCCATCGAAACCGAGCGCCGGCCGGCGCCTATCAGCGTCGGAGCACGCTCAGTTGTTCGCCTGAAACTGGGCGAGGGTGGCCATCGCGTCCGCGTACCTGAAGAAATTCATCCTTACTCGGCTGGACTATGGGGTGGTCTGGCAGGGGGTGCCGTAATGGCGGCTCTTGCCTGCCTATACGGTCTCATCGCCCAGCATAGTATTTGGTATCCAATCAATCTCCTCTCCGGGGTTGTCATTCCGGACTTAGGCTCTGAAACTCTCGAACAACTCCGTAGGTTCAATGGACTCGCCTTCGTCGCGGCTATCGTCGGCCATGCTGGTATCTCGATCATGGTTGGCGTTCTGTACGCCGTCATGTTGCCAATGTTCCCTAAGTACGCGCCATTTTGGGCTGGTATTCTGATGCCCGTAATCTGGAGCGGAGTCGTTGCTACCACTTTGAATTTCATAAACCCCGCGCTGAACTCCCGCATCAGTTGGCCGTGGTTTGTGGTGTGTCAACTCGGCTTCGGCTTGGTGGCGGGCTACATCATCGCTCGCAGCACCAGCATCCGAACCATGCAAAGCTGGAGTCTGGCGGAACGCGCCTTCCTCCACACGCCCCAGGACGAGGATCAAAAATGATGCGGCAGGCTCTCTCCGCATTCTCCTGTGTCACACTTGTTTGGCTGGTGGCGTGCGATCCGCCAGGCAAGCCAAAAGAGGAAGAGATTGCCGCCGCGGATGTGACCGATTTTACGATTTTGTACAACGAAAATTGTGCCGGTTGTCATGGGCCCGACGGGATGAAAGGGCCTGGCCGCATATTGAACGACGCCGTGTATCTCGCCGTAATTCCCAGGGATGATTTGAAGCACATCATTGAATATGGCCGACAAGGCACCGCGATGCCGGCGTGGGCGCTGAGTGAGGGTGGTCCTCTCACGCCGCAGCAAGTAGAGGCATTAGTGGTTGGGATTGAGAGTTGGAAGAAACCTGTGAGTGTACCTGCTGGAACGGAGCTGCCCTCTTACGCCGGTACCAGTGCAGGCGACCCGGTGAACGGCAAGCGCTTATTCGTGCGCGGCTGTTTTGCTTGCCACGGTCCGGGAGCGCGTGTCGGATTAGTTACCGATCCCTCTTACTTGTCTCTCGTGACCAATCAGAATCTGCGCACCTCTGTTATCGTGGGACGCCTAGATCTGGGAATGCCGAACTATCGTTTTTTGAATGCGGGCCACGCTTTGAACGATCAGGATGTGAGTGACTTAGTGGCCTATATGGCTTCGTTGCGGCCGGCTGAGTCGCCAATGGGGAATACGAAATGAGTGAGCTCAAACAGGAAATAAAACCAGCAGTGGTACCAGGAAATCCATCCCGCCGGGATTGGCTTTTTTCTATCGGCGTTGCCCTGAATGTGATTGCCGGTGCGGCTATGTCGATCCCTCTGATTGGGTTCGTTTTTTCAAGTTTTGCCGAGAAGAAAGATCCTCGCAACTGGATCTCTCTCGGTCCGCTCGATCACTTTCCGGAAAAAACTACCCGCATTGCCACCTACCGCAATCCCTACACTCGCCCATGGGACGGTCAGACCGCCGACATCCCATGCTGGGTGCGGCGCGTGAGCGGCAATCAATTTCAAATTTTTGCCATTAACTGCACTCACTTGGGCTGTCCTGTGCGCTGGTTTCAAGAGTCGGGTCTCTTCCTCTGCCCCTGCCATGGCGGCGCTTATCTGGAAGATGGCTCGCGTGCCGCCGGCCCTCCCCCGCGGGGACTTTTCCAATATGACTACAAGGTGGAGAAGGGCGAACTTTGGGTGAAGGGCGGAGAGATGCCAACTCTCTCCAATCCGGTGTAGCATGAATACCCTGCGAAACATAGCTGTCTGGCTGGATGACCGGCTTCACCTCACTGCCCTTTATGCTTCCACTGCTGGCCATGAGGTTCCAAAAAGTGCCGGCAGTTGGTTTTATGTTTTTGGCAGTGCTACGCTGCTGTGCTTCGTCATTCAGGTCATCACTGGCGCTTGTCTTGCCTTCGTGTACATTCCCTCTACCAACGAAGCTTGGACCAGTCTTCAATATCTGAACCACGACCAGTTTTGGGGCTGGTATTTGCGTGCCGTTCACAATTGGGGATCGAACTTCATGGTGGCGATCATGACGCTGCACATGATTCAGGTATTCTTGTTCGGAGCCTACAAATATCCCCGCGAACTGACTTGGGTGAGCGGGATTTTTCTGCTGTTAATGACGCTGGCAATGGCGTTCACCGGGCAAGTGATGCGCTTTGACCAGGACGCCTATTGGGGCTTGACGATTGGCGCTTCCATTACTGGACGTGTGCCGATTATCGGCGCTCAACTCGTGCACTTATTGCTGGCCGGACCTATCATAGCCGGAGAAACACTGTCGCGTTTTTTTACGCTACACGTATTCATGATTCCCGGCTTGATCATCGCTATAGTCAGCATGCATTTGCGCTTGGTCTTAACCAAAGGCATCAACGAATACCCGACGCCGGGCAAGCCGGTCCGCAAGGCCACCTACGATGCCCAGTACTCCGAAATTATACGCAAAGAAGGTGTGCCCTTTGTTCCACACGCCATTGGCAAAGATCTCATTTTCGCCGCGCTGGTAATCGTTGGCATCTTGGGGGCGGCCTTTGTTTTCGGCCCCAAAGGTCCTGGCGGTCCGCCCAATCCAACGTTGGTAGACACAAATCCTCGGCCCGATTTCTATTTCTTGTCGATCTTTGCCGCCCTCGCGCTATTGCCTGACTGGATGGAAGTGCTCATTCTCTTCGTTGCTCCTGCTGTTTGTATTGGGCTCCTGCTGGCGCTGCCATTTATCTCTCCCACGGGTGAGAAGAGCTACATTCGGAGACCGGTCGCAGTTCTGTCAGTAATCTTTGTGATGCTTGTCATTGCGGTGCTCACCTACATGGGAGAAACTTCCCCTTGGTCTCCCAAAATGAACGCGTGGAGTGGAGACGCTATTCCTGAGAAGTACGTCCGAGGCCGAACGCCGCTTGAGTTGCGCGGTGCTTTGGTATTTCAAAACAAGCAGTGCCGCAACTGTCACGCGCTCGGAGGCGAGGGCGGTATGCGCGGTCCGGCATTAGACGAAGTAGCAACCCGACTTACTAAAGAAGAACTTGTACGGCAAGTAATCCAAGGTGGCGGCAACATGCCCGCATACGGAAAGAAGCTGAGTCCAGCGGAAGTGGAAGCGCTGGTTTCCTTCATGGCCACTCTTCACTCCACAGCGCCGGTTCGTCCTTCCAACAATCCGCAGAACAATTTACCGCGTGATGTCGCCACCCTGATGCTAGAGCGCTGAGGTGGAATCTACCGCTACCGCTGCGTTGTCATCGTGGCCCTTAGATGCGCGCGTCATAGCTCTGCTGTTACTGAGCGCCATTATTTACTTGCGGGGTTGGCTGCGCGGCCGCCGCTTGCTCCGCGATCATCGCGATGGATTACGGCTGACCTCGTTCCTGGTTAGTCTACTCGTCGTGTTTATTGCCAACGAATCGCCTCTCGACGCCTTCGACAGCCTGTTTCTCTCAGCGCACATGGCGCAGCATTTGCTGCTTATCATGATCGCGCCTCCGTTGCTGCTGCTGTCCCATCCGTTGCTTCCCATGCTGCGCGGTTTGCCAAAAACTTTTGTCAAAGAAGGTCTGGGCCCTTTCCTTTCATGGCAGCCATTGAAACAGTTTTTCGGCTGGCTCACGTCTCCGATACCCGCTTGGACAGTGTTCGCCGTCAGTACCTTGGCCTGGCACTTGCCATTTTTGTATGAGTTGGCTCTTTCCTCCGCAACCTGGCACGCTGTTCAGCATGCTTGTTTCTTTTGGTCGGGAGTGCTCTTTTGGTGGCCCGTCATTCAGCCCGGGCCAAGCAAGCCGCGCTGGCCGAAATGGGTGGCGATCCCGTATTTGGTCTTCGCCGATATTCTGAATACCGGCCTTTCCGTCGTGTTTGTTTTCTCCGGGCATCTGATCTATCCGAGCTACGGAACAGTGCGAGCGACACACTTCGGCGCATTGGAAGACCAGAGTCTGGCTGGATTGCTAATGTGGGTTCCGGGATCGGTCGTCTACTTGGTGCCAACTTTTGTTCTGGTAATGGGTTTGTTTACCAGTGAACGGATGCAGTCTGTCAGCGCCCCGGTACGGGTCCGTCGGAATTCCTTTCGCGCAACGCCGTGGTGGTGGAAGCGCGCGCCGGTACTTCGCCGAATCGCGCAAGTTGCGATGGCGTTGTTTTCGATTTTAGTAATTTTCGCCGGGTTCACGGGACCGCAAGTCGCCGCTTTGAATCTCGCCGGGGTTTTGCCTTGGATTCATTGGCGTGCCTTGTCGATGCTCGCGTTGCTGGCGATCGGCAATCTTTTCTGTCTAGCGTGCCCGTTCATGTTTGTACGAGATGCCGCCCGTCGTTTTCTGACGCCGAAACTCCGCTGGCCGCACTTCTTGCGTAACAAATGGCTTGCTGCTGGTTTGATCGCCGTGTATTTTTGGGCCTACGAAGCATTTTCTCTTTGGGACAGTCCTTGGCTTACCGCTTGGCTGATCGTTGGGTATTTTGTTGGCGCAGTGCTGGTTGACGGCGTTTTTCGTGGCGCCAGCTTCTGCAAATACGTTTGTCCCGTCGGCCAATATCACTTTGTCGTTTCATTAATTTCACCGCGCGAAATCGCCGTGCGAGACAAAGCCACGTGTCGCAGTTGCCAGACCTACGATTGCATTCGCGGCAACCAAACGTCGCGCGGATGCGAACTGTATTTGTTCCAACCTAAGAAAGCGAGCAACTTGGATTGCACCTTTTGTCTCGATTGCGTGAAAGCCTGCCCGCACGATAATGTTGCATTAATGTCGGTGACTCCTGCCAAAACGTTGCTGTCGGACGTTTACCGCTCGTCCCTTGGCAGACTCGCCAATCGTTCTGATCTAGTCGCGCTCGTTTTTTTACTTGTGTTCGGAGCGTTTACAAACGCGGCCGGAATGACTGCGCCCGTGATGATGTGGGAGCATCGCTGGCACTTCCGTTTGGGAGTTCACGCCATGCCATTTATTGTGGGAGTGTTCACTATCTTAGGCGCCGCGCTGCTTCCGCTCGCGCTGTTTGGGCTGTGTGCTCTGGTAAACGGAAACGCCCAGCGCGCCCGCCGCCTAGCCTTCTCGCTGGTTCCCCTGGGAGTCGGCATGTGGGCGGCCCATCTCGCGTTTCATGAAGCCTCTGCCTGGACGATGGCATCGGTTACATGGCTGCAAATCATACTGCTTGAAGCCGGGCTCCTGTTGACTCTTTACATCGCCTGGTGCATTTCCAAAGGAGCATTTTTAAAGCAATTTCTCCCATGGGCCAGCGTTGCCTGCCTGCTGTTTGCGACCGGTGTTTGGATCTTCTTCCAACCTATGCAAATGAGGGGGATGATGCATTGAGACTCATTCTGTTGTGTTGGCTTCTCTGCGGATTGGCGCGCGCCGACGGTGGCAAGGTGCAGTTTCAGCGGAAAGCGGGCGCATTCAATATAACGGTGTTCAGTGCTGAATCGCCTATTCGGGCCGGCAAGGCGGACCTCAGTGTCATGGTGCAAAATAACGCCGATCAAAGTCCTGTTCTGGATGCTACCGTTCGCCTGCATTATGTGGTGAAGGAAGGCTCCACCGTGTTTGGATTTAGTGCGCCGGCGCGCCATGAGCAAGCGACCAACAAGTTGCTCTATGCGGCTTCACTGGATTTCAAAAACCCGGGCAAGTATCGACTTGAGGTTTCGGTCGAAACCAAAAAGGAAAGTGCTCTCGTTACTGGAGACTTGGATGTTTCACCGCCCGAACCGCCGCTTCTCGCTCACTGGCCGTATTTTGTAGCTCTCCCGGTAATCGCGCTGCTCTTCGCCTTTAACCAGCGGCTGAAGCGGAAGAGGCGTGTTGTGAATCAGCCATAACGGCCATGGCGGCGTTGCGGCCGTTGATCGCGATCACGCTGCCGCCGGGGTGAGTCGCCGCTCCGCACAAGTAGACGCCGCGCATAGGAGTTCGACAACTCAATCGATTGCTCCACATGTATTCAGGCAAGCACTCGCCTTGAAAGATGTGGCCGCCGGTGAGACCAACTTTCTTTTCGATATCGGGCGGCCCGAGTGCTTCGCTTTCAATAACCGCTGCGGGCATGTTGCTGGTATAGCGGGCGATAGCATCGAGGGCGAGTTGTTTGGCTGTCTCGCGATGCTCGTTCCAGTTTCCCTGGGCAAATTGATAAGGTACGTACTGGGAGAAAACGCTCATGGTGTGAGTGCCGGCTGGGGCCACGCTGTCGTCATGCACACTTTGGAAATAGAGTTCGGTCCACAACCGTGCAGGGAGCTTGCCTGCACGCGCTGCGGCGTAGTTGTCTTTCCACTCCTGTTTCGTTAGCGGCGTGTTGATTTGGCCGTAGTGATGCTGCTCGAACGTTCCGGGCCGGGCCCGGAAGTTGGGTAATTCTCTCAGCCAAACGTTCAGTTTCAAAGTACAGCCACGCATCGGAATGCCGGCGATTTTGCCCCGCCACGCGGCATCGGCATGATCGCCCAGCAGTCGCAAAGCGGTACGCGGATCGGCGTTTACGATAACAACAGGTGCGTGAATCATCTCGCCGCCTGCGAGTTGGACGCCGTTTTCCGGAATTATATGTGCAACTGGAATGCCGGTGGCGATCGCCGCGCCTGCCTTTGCCGCTGCTTCCGCGATGTGGAATGACACCATGCCCATGCCTCCTTTGACATAGCCCCACATGCCAGGAAGACCGCCCAACCGCCCGGAGGAGTGATGAAAGCGAATGGAAGCTGTTCCCGGATCGAACGGACTGGCGTTGGTGCCAATCACACCTTGGCCGAGGTAGCCTGCCTGGAGACGTTCGTCTGAGAGATAGCGTTCCACGAGATCGGCCATGGACCATTCGAACAGAAGCTTGTAGGCTTCGTTGTCTTTGCCTAACCGCCTTTCGATTTCTTCATGAGTGGGAGGGAGGCCGATCCAGAGATCGTTTTGATTGGCGGGGCGCAGCTTGTCGCGTGTGCGGCGGATGAGATGAGACATGGCGCGCCAGCCCGAGACGTCGTGCGGACAGAGTCGGGCGATCTCCGCCTCGCACTGCTCATCGTCTTCGTACAGTTGCACGCTGGCGCCGTCTTCGAAAGGGAGGAAGAGGCCGTTGATGGCGGGTGTCCAGGAGAAACCCAGGGCAGGGAGGTTCAGTTCTTCTATGACAAGAGGATGGAGCAAACCGGCCAGGTAGGCACACGGGGAAACGCGCACGCCGGGCCAAGGTTCTTCGATAGTACAAGCGCCGCCTATCCGTGCGCGGCTTTCGAGAACCAAAACACGTCTGCCCGCGCGCGCCAAGTATGCGGCACAGGTCAGGCCATTGTGACCGGCACCCACAACAATCGCGTCCCAACGTTCGGCGGCCAGTTCCCGCAGCGGCGCGGGCAAGCCCATCCGCCCCAAACTCTTAATGGCAGACATTAACACCCCGTTCCCATAAGATATCGCGGCGACTCGATTAGCGAGTGAATACGTGGCGAATCAACGACGGCAAGTGATAAACCCGATCATGTTAAAGTCGGCGTCTGCTTGGGTATTCCATTTGTTTCGAAATTGCGCTCAGTTTCCTCAAGGTACTTAGCGAGGTTGGATTGATTATCCAGGTAAAGTGCTCGGGGACTTGGCACAGATCCCCGAGCCACAAACTACGCGGTGCGGCCGATGGCCGTGCTGGTTTCGCCGCTAGTGAGAGCGGCTTGGGCGGCCGCGAGACGGGCAATCGGTACGCGATAGGGCGAGCATGAAACGTAATTCATCCCAGCCCGGTAACAGAACTCCACCGAACTTGGCTCGCCACCGTGTTCGCCGCAGATACCAACCTCCAGATTAGGCCGCGTTTCGCGTCCGAGCTTCACGGCCATCAGGATCAGCTTGCCGACGCCTTCCTGATCTAAAACCGCAAATGGGTCCGCTTTGAAAATCTTCAGATCTTCGTATTGTTTCGAGAATTTCGTATAGTCGTCCCGCGAAAGACCCATAGTGGTCTGCGTCAGATCGTTGGTTCCAAAGCTGAAGAATTCGGCGTCTTTAGCCACTAGATCTGCCGTCAACGCTGCGCGCGGAATTTCGATCATCGTACCGACCAGGTATTTCAGCTTCTTCATGCCCGCGGCCTTCAATACTTCGTCGGCCACGCGCACCACAATGGCTTTCTGATTTTCGAATTCCTTCACGCTGCCGATCAGCGGAATCATGACTTCCGGAATCACCTTGACGCTCTTCTTGGCTACTTGCACAACGGCTTCGAAAATGGCGCGGGCTTGCATTTCGGTGATCTCGGGATACGTAATGCCCAGACGGCAGCCACGATGGCCGAGCATCGGATTGAATTCGTGCAATTCTTCGACGCGCTGCAGCAGTTCGGGCAGAAACTTCTTCAGCTCCGGAACGGACACGCGATAGGTTTCCGCCATTTCCTTCTTTTCCTTGGCGCCCGCGTGCGGCAGTTTGGCGATATCCACCATGACGTTTTCGCGCTTCGGCAGGAATTCGTGCAGCGGCGGATCAAGGGTTCGGATGACCACGGGAAATCCGTCCATGGCTTTAAACAAGCCCGCGAAATCGGCGCGCTGCATGGGCAACAGCTTCTGCAAGGCCTTTTTGCGGGTCTTTTCATCGCGCGCTAGAATCATGGCCTGCACATGCGGCAAGCGGTCTTCGGCGAAGAACATGTGCTCGGTGCGGCAGAGACCAATGCCTTCGGCGCCGAACGCTTGAGCTGCCTTGGCATCGCGCGGTACGTCTGCGTTGGCCCGGACACCGAATTTGCCGCGGAATTCATCGGCCCACTTCATGAACGTTGCGAAGTAGTGCGACTTCGGATCAGGATCGCTGGTCTTGCACTGGCCGAGGTAAACTTCGCCGAGTGTGCCATCGAGCGAAATCCACTCGCCTTCCTTGACAACGAGCTTTTTGCCTTCGAATGTGATACTGGCGATTTTCTTATGTTCGTCTACGGCTATGGAAGCGGCGCCGACCACGCAGGGCCGACCCATGCCGCGCGCCACCACAGCGGCATGGCTGGTCAAGCCACCCACGGCGGTCAAAATGCCTTTTGAGACGTCCATGCCGTGAATATCATCGGGTGTGGTTTCTTTGCGAACCAGAATGACCGGGCCCGTCGCGGACATGTGCACCGCGTCTTCCGAGGAGAAAGCAGCGCGTCCTACAGCTGCGCCGGGCGACGCTGGAAGGCCAACCGCAATCTTCTGTAAGCTCTTGCGCAAGGCTGGGTCGAGCACCGGGTGCAGCAGTTGGTCGAGTTGATTCGGACCCACGCGCATTACGGCTTCCTTCTTGTCGATCAGCCGTTCGCCCACCATGTCGACTGCAATGCGGACGGCGGCAGGACCTGTGCGCTTACCGTTACGGGTTTGCAGCATGTATAGCTTGCTGTCTTCAATGGTGAACTCGAAATCCTGAACATCCTTATAATGTTTCTCGAGCATGGAAGTGATAGTGCGCAGCTGTTTGTAGGCGGCCGGCATCACTTTTTCGAGTTCGTCGATGGGCTGCGGCGTGCGGATACCAGCTACCACGTCTTCGCCTTGGGCGTTCACAAGAAACTCACCATAGAATGCTCTCTCGCCTGTGGAAGGATTGCGCGTGAAGCCGACGCCCGTGGCTGAAGTATCGCCCATATTGCCATACACCATGGCTTGCACGTTGGCGGCGGTGCCGATGGAATCGGGAATCTTTTCCATTTTGCGATAGTAGACGGCTTTCGGGGTGTTCCAGGAATTGAAGACGGCGTCGCGCGCCAACGTGAGCTGCTCCAATGGATCTTGCGGAAAATCTTTACCGGTCTCTTTCTTCACGAACGTTTTGTAATCGGCGATGATCGCCTGCAAATCTACGGCGCTCAGATCGGTATCGAGCTTGGCTTTCACCTGACGCTTGCGCGTATCGAAAATATGATCGAACTTCGCCATGTCGAGGCTGAGCGCAACCTCGCCGAACATTTGGATAAAGCGGCGGTAACAATCATAAGCGAAGCGCGGATTATCAGTTCTCTTGAGGAGACCTTCAGTGCTGGCGTCGTTCAAGCCTAGATTGAGAATGGTATTCATCATGCCAGGCATTGAGAACTTAGCGCCGGAACGCACGCTTACCAGAAGGGGATCGTCTGCGGCGCCCAGTTTCTTGCCCATCTGTTTTTCGAGCTTGGCGAGTGCGTCCTCAATCTGATCGTCGACTTCCCGGGGCACTTTGTTGCCGTTTTCGAAGAAGAGGTTACAGACCTCCGTGGAAATGGTGAAGCCCGGCGGCACAGGCACACCGGCCTTGCTCATCTCGGCCAGGCCTGAGCCTTTGCCTCCCAGTATGTCCTTCATCTTGCCGTCGCCGTCGGCGGTGCCTCCGCCAAACGAGTAAACGTATTTTGTCATTCAGTCTTTGCCTCCCAGTGACGGACTTCCCGCCACGAAAAAAAATGTCAGGCGCTTGCGCCTTGCGTTACGATTTCGGAAAAGTCGGCGATGGTCGAGAACTCCGTCAACAGGCTATGCAGCAAAGCCAAGCGGTTCTCACGGATCGCCGGATCTGGATCGTTCACTAGAATCTTATCGAAGAAGAGATCCACCTGCGGCCTCAAAGAGGCAATTTGGGCGAGTTTTTCGCGATAAATTGCGGTCGCTTGTGTCGCCGCGCACACTTTTACGAATGCCTGGTATAGTTCTTGCTCGGGACCCGGAACCAGTAAGTCAGGGTTAGGCGGGTTTGCCTGAGTAAGTTGCGCTTGCTTGAGTATGTTCTTGATGCGTTTGAAGCTGGCGGCGAGGGGCTCGAAGTTAGCGGTTGGGCGGACATTGTGAACGGCTTCGGCGCGGTCGGCGAGATCGGGGAGCGTGGTGTAACCGGCGGCCATCACAGCATTGACTTCGTCGTACGCGTAACCACGTGCATCTTTCAAATAGAATTGGATGCGCTCCTGCATGAAGGGCAGTAGTGCGGGGATGTCGGCCACATACTTTTTCAGATCGACCGGCAGCTTGGCTTCAAACAGGATCTTGACGACGCCTTGCGCGGCTCGGCGTAAGGCGAAGGGATCTCCCGACCCTGTAGGGATCATGCCAACGCGGAAGCATTCGCGCAAGGTATCTAGCTTGTCGGCAGTCGAAACCACTTGCCCTTCGAGCGTGCGCGGAATCGGCGCTTCCATGCCGACGGGTTGGTAATGATCGTAGATGGCGTTAGCCACGGCATCAGTTTCACCTTGCGCCTTCGCGTAAAGGCCACCGACGACGCCTTGTAACTCGGTGAACTCTTTGACCATGTCGGTAGTCAGATCGGTTTTGGCAAGCAGTGTGGCCTGGTCCACGGTATTTTGATCTGCACCCAAGGCGTGTGCGATTTGCTGGGCGAGGATGCGAACACGTTCCGTTTTGTCTTTGTAGCTGCCGAGCTTGGCTTGAAATGTAACTTTTTCTAAGTCGGCCACACGCGCAGAGAGCTTCCTCTGTTGATCAACCTGCCAGAAGAAGCGGGCATCGTTGAAGCGGGCGCGCAAGACGCGTTCGTTGCCTTGGCGAATCAAACCGTCGGGATCGCCGTCGGTATTCGTAACTGCCACAAACTCGGGCGCCAGCGACCCGTCGGCATTCACAACCGAGAAATAGCGCTGGTGATGACGCATCACCGTCGACAGAATTTCCTTCGGCAGTTCCAGGAAAGATTTGTCAAAGCTGCCGCGAATCGGGGTAGGGAACTCCGTCAGATAGACAAGGGTGTTGAGTAACTCGGCGTCCTTCTGAACGTCCGGCCGCAGAGCTTTTTCAATGCGGGCTTTGCGTTCTTCGGCAGAAACGATGACGAAGTTCGCGCGCAAGGCTTGAACGTAGGTATTGATACCTACCAAGAGCGGCGCTTTTGAGCCGATAATGCGATGGCCCCGAGTGATGTTGTCGGACTTCACGCCGGCGATTTCAATGGGAATGATTTGATCGTCAAGTAGCGCTACTATCCAACGGATTGGGCGAATAAACTTGACACCGCCTTTGCCGGTCCAATACATGGTCTTTGGAAAGTGAATGCCGGTGATGACCTCGGGCAGTTTTTCACTGAGAGCCTGAGCGGCCGCTTGGCCTTTCACCAGTTGATTGAAGAAGTACCGCTCTCCTTTGGCATCGGACATTTTGGCGAGCTTGTCCACCGTCGTCTGCTGCTTGCGTGCGAACCCCTCGGCGGCTTTTTCGCCTGCGGATAGATAGGGCCCTTGCACCACCACTTCCGCATCGGCTGCTTGTCCGATCAAATCGCGTGCCTGCAAAAGCAGCCTTCTTGGGGTCGCATCGGTGGTAATCGCCGAACCTTCAAACGCTCCAAACGCTGCCGCGAAACGCTTGTGCAAATCTGCGAGCGCTGGCTCAATCATCCAATCGGGAATCTCTTCGACGCCGATCTCGAGTAGAAAGTTTGCCATCTATGCCACCGCCTGTTGTTTGGCCCAAGCAGCGGCCACGCCCACCGCTAACTTGCGCACCCGGCCGATGACCCCGACGCGCTCGGTTACGCTAATCGCACCGCGTGAGTCGAGCAGGTTAAACAAATTCGAACACTTCAGGGCTTGATCATAGGCGGGTAAGACCGGAAAACGCTCGATGCCGCCCTTCTTGGCGCGGAACAGATCCAGCAACCGCTGACATTCCTTCTCATGCAGTTCGAATTCTTTCCACAGCATGTCGACATCGGCCATTTCAAAGTTGTATACGGAGAACTGTTGCTCGTCGGCTAGTCTCACATCGGAATATTTGAAGCCGGGGGCCCATTCGATATCGTAGACGCTGTTCACGTTTTGTAAGAACGCGACGATGCGTTCGAGGCCGTAAGTGATTTCGGCGGGGACTAAGTCGAGATCGATGCCGCCGCATTGTTGGAAGTAAGTGAACTGAGTGATCTCAAGACCATCGAGCATCACTTGCCAGCCGATGCCCCAAGCGCCGAGAGTGGGGGCTTCCCAGTTATCTTCTTCGAACTTGATGTCGTGCTTTTTGAGATCGATGCCGATGGCTTCGAGGCTGCCGAGATACTGTTCGAGCACGTCATCGGGCGTGGGCTTCAGGATCACTTGCAGTTGTTGGTGCTTGTACAGGCGGTTGGGGTTTTCGCCGTAACGGCCGTCGGCAGGGCGGCGACTGGGTTGCACGTAGGCGACCTTGTACGGCTTGGGACCGAGGACGCGCAGGAAGGTTTCGGGCGCCATGGTTCCGGCGCCGACTTCAAGGTCGTGCGGCTCTTGGATGATGACGCCGCGATCGGCCCAGTAGTGTTTTAGCTTGAAGATCGTGTCTTGAAAAGAGTCCATCGGGTGTTTACTTCAGAGAGCTTTGAGCAGCGCAGGGGTTTGAAAACGGCGTCGACCCTGTCCTCCATGCGGTCGATGAGGAAGCGCCGCAAATCGAGAGCGGTGTCTTTGGAGGGTGGAGAGCGGCATAGAAGCTGTGAAGAGGGCCGAACGGCGACTGCAACAAATCGCAAGAGTTCAGGTTGACTAAGTCGCGAGTTTCCTTCTGCGAGTACGATAAATTCACGAGCGATAACCGTCCCAAGCCGGAGCTAAAACTGTTTTTTGGCCTTCTGGCCCGGTGGGTGACACCACGGAGTTGCCCTGATCGCGCTTAAAGAAACTAACAATCAGGTCCGATTCACGAAACGGGTATGTGCGCAGAACATAGGTCTCACTCACCCGAGCCGGCATCACTTTAAGGCCGGTGCCAAGTAGGTTTGCAGCCGGTAGAACTATAAGGTTAGCAAACAACCCCGCCTGGGCCCGGGCTGCCATGGGGACAGACTTACCGAGAGGAGAGGCCGGAAGAGGCGGGGAATAGAATACGTTTATCGCTAGAACCGTTTTCCGGGCCCGGAATTCCGATGTTTATCTCTCTCATAGAGGCGAACAAGTAGCCTAAGCCAACAACTCAAAGAATCAGAGAATTCTGCCGCAAGTCGCCCACCTTTTCCTAGAGAGTTGTGTGGCTGGACGTCAGCAAGTGATCAAGACGGGCTCATCTCTCAAGAAAAGGGGATTCATCTCTATGGGCTCAATGGGTACATCCCCAAAGCGGAACGGGGATGCGGACGCACAAAACCGACTTTATGTTGTAGCTAATCCGGAAACTTCAGCAACCCAGGAAACGGCACGGGCGGTTATAGACCGGAACAATACAGTGTTGGAGCAAGTGGATCGGGTGGAACAGTTGATGACGCAACTCGAAGCAAAGTCGGTTGCTCTTGTACCTTACGGCTATTGGAATGAGCCACAAACTCAAGCAAAGAGATCTAATACCTGGGTCATTGCTGCAGTTCTCGGCTTTATTTGGCTCTCAAGCCTGGCGCTGGCCGTCGCCTATTTTTCCTATAGGCACTCGTCGCAGGTTGCCGAACGCGAACTGCCCAGCACGCCAACTGTAATTTCCTCGCCATCTGATCAGCAGGACCGTAAGACAGCCGAGTCAGTAGACCAATTGACTGAGGCATTGGTAAGTTCTTCGAATCGGCTCAATCGAATCGAAGCGATACTTGAGAAATCCAATCTAGATCTTCAGCAACTCAAAACGAAGGTGGGTTCTGAAGGGACGAACACGGTGACTCGACAGTCCGAAGCTGCACCTGTCGAGATTAATAATGCTGCGACTACATCTGCCAGCACGTTCGGGAAAGCAAATCAAAACGCTGCCGCCGCACTGGCCGCAAATGAAGCCACTGCACTGGCGCTCAAACCTGCTCTCAACGCTCTTAATGTGCAAGCGCCGCCGAAGGCAACATACCAAATTCTTTCAGTAAAGCCCACAGATGCTGCCGTTCCGCACAAAGCCGATGACGGCACTATCGACTATTGGCTAGTGGCACACGGTGCCTTCAAGGAGTTGGCCAAGGTGCAGCCCATTGCGATTAGTGCGGATGGCGTCGTGATTCACAATCTAGAGGATGGCAAGAACTACACACTGACGCGGCAAGGCGAATGGCGCAACGCTGAATGGTAAGCCCGCTATGGTGCTCTGTTTCGAGCGTTGGAATTTTCTGCTGACTGATCCTCCAACGCGGCGTAGGCCATGGTATGGAAATCGGCCGCTGTATTCGGTCCGCCTGGATGAAGCTGCGCCATGAAGATTGTGATCATGTCTTCCTGCGGATCGATTGTAAAAGCCGTATAGAAGAATCCGCCCCATTGATATTGGCCCGGACTGCCAAGTGCGTGAAGAGGCGTTTTTTCGCCGTCGATACCAAAGCCGAGGCCGAATGCCTGCTCTGGAAACTTTGGACCAAGCTGATCGTGAGTCATCAACTCAATCGATTTCCTGCTGACTAACTGCGTCTTGCCACACTTGCCCTGGTTGAGCATGAGTTGACAGAAGCGGGCATAATCCGCCGCCGTGGAGCAAAGACCGCCGCCGCCGGAGAATAGCTTTTTGGGACCGGCAATCGGGTAATCCGCCGAGTAGGAAAACGGTCCTTCGGTGATGGGGCCGTCTGGAAAACGCGCCAATCCTTTGCCCTCGTACCACGTGTAGGCGGTGGCAAGCCTGTCCACTTTGTCTGGCGGAACGTAGAAGAATGTGTCCTTCATGCCGAGTGGGTCGAAGATGCGTTCCTTGAAGAACTGATCCAGCGGCTTGCCGGAAATGACTTCGATTAGATAGCCAAGCACATCAATGTTCAGTCCGTAATTCCAGCGTTCGCCGGGATTAAACAACAGCGGCAATTTAGCGAGTCGTTTGACGCTCTCGCCGATGGTGCCGTCGAACGGAAGGATGCCGCTGGCGACGTTTGCTTCCTTGTATAGCGGTCCAAGATCGGCGTCCCAGTTGTAGCTGATACCGGAGGTGTGGGTAAGCAGGTGGCGGATGGTGATCGGCTGGGTCGCGGGAATTGTGTACGGCTTGCCCTCTTTGGGTTTGACCAGAACTTTCGGGTTGGCGAATTCAGGGATGTATTTTGCGACTGGATCGTCCAGCTGAAAACGGCCTTCTTCATAAAGCATCATGACGCCCAGAGTAGTGATTGGCTTGGTCATTGAGCAGATGCGGAAGATGGAGTCAGGGCGCATCGGCTGCGAGTTTTCTTTATCCCGATTGCCGGTCGCGCGGAGCCAAACTACTTGGCCGTGGCGAGCGACCAGTGTGACAGCGCCCGCGATTTCTCCCTTGTCAACGCTAGCTTGGACGGCGGTGGCGATTCTCTCCAGGCGGGTGGAGGATAGGCCGACTGTTTCGGGCTTGGCGGGTGACTGCTGGGCAGTGGCGTAGCGGCAGCTACCGGCGGCGAGGAGGATGAGGAGTTGCGCCTGTACAAGGCGCCGGTAGATTGTCTGAAAAAGCGCGGATTTGCCTGTCATGGTGAAGGGTATCAGTTGCAGCTTATCATCCAGATAGGATTGGTGAACGATGCGCGGCTGGCTCGCTAAGGCTGAGTGACCCACTTGATTGTGAACGCGCCCGCTTCATCGACCACTGTGTACTCCGGCGGTGGCTGAAACAAATCGGCTGACGGCTCTGCACGGCTAATGTTTGTGAGCTTCTGTGTGTGTTCCCCACTTTGCGGATCGCTCGACTTGAACAAGATCATGACCTTGAGGTCTGGCGACATCCAGGTTTCGTTCACCGTGGAAATGGGTCGATCATTGCCGCGCGCTCCGGTTGGAAAGGTGGTGGTGTTGCGGGTCCCCTCGACGAGCAATCCTTCAATCGTCTGAGTTCCGAGTTTTTCTATAGTGTGCTCCGGCCTCTCGGTTGCGGGAACTTGGCCAGCGCCCACCACTGCTCCTATGTTGCCCGTTGCGCCCACAGTCCCTGTTTGGGGGCGAGCACTGATCCGATTGGCACGTTCTGGCGCAGGCGGCAGTTGTTGGCGGTGAGCCACCTTATTGACGGTATCGAGGGTGTACTTCGCTTGTGCCGCAGGGTCGACGATTTCGACCACAATCGGCACGTCGGGGTTAGCTCCCGCGATTGCCATACCACGGACCAGTGAGCGCTCAGTACGAGTCCTGCCGAGCGAATCGCGATACACCTTAGTAGGAAGCGAGTTATGGGTGATGTGCGTTCCGTCGGCGAGTGTCTGAACCTGCTCCCACACTTCTTCCGCCGAATAGGGAGCGCCAGTGACGGCACGTGCCATGAATCGCGGGGGCGCAGGAAACGTGGTGGTTCCACTGAAACCGTTTGGTCCAGAGTTAAAGGTCGCGGAGGTTTGTCCAGACAGACCCACTGCACAGAGCGCGAAAGAGATGAAAACCAACACACAGCGCATAGGCACTCCTGACAGAAAGTTTAGCGCGAAAATAGCTCCTTTATTCCTTGCTCCGATGAAAACTCAACTCCCGTTCTCCTAAATGTGCATCCAGGAACCTAGCCATGATCTGGTCAGCCTCCTGCGATTCCGGCAGCGCCGGATTATTCCAAAACGCGTGGGGCAGAGCCTCAAAGACAACTAACTGTGCAGCGACGCCAGCCCGCAGATAAGCACGGTGGAGAATGGTTGTTCCGCTGAGTAGCAGATCGCGCCCGCTAGTGATGAATAGCGTTGGCGGGAATCCAATAAGATCCGCGTACAAAGGGGACAGCACCGGATCTTTCGGATCGGTCGCGCCAACGTAGGAATCCAGTTGCCGAGTGCCGCGTTGGGGGGGATCGAGATGACCAGAGAACCCGTTCAGCGCAAAGATGGCCTGCGAGTCTCCACTTCGACTAAAGTCACCCATGCCTGAGAAAATTCCCGTGGCTCCGGGCAGCGGCAGGTTTAGCTGTTTCAGTTTTACGGTTACTTCGGCAGTGAGAATTGCGCCGGCCGAAGTGCCGTATATACCGATGTGGCTTGGCTTGTAAGTTTTGAGCAGTTCTTTGAAGACCGCAATCGCGTCTTCCACGCCAGCAGGGAACGGGTGTTCGGGAGCGAGACGGTACAGCACCGCAACCACTTTTGTTCCTGTCAGATTGGCGATTGGAATCGTTTCGGTAAGCGAACCTGAATCCGAATTAAACCCACCGCCGTGCAAGTTGATCAGTACCCGATCACGCTTTTCCGGAGCGATGTTAAGGGGAGTGATTATGCGCACTGGCACGCCCGCGATTGTGTCCGTAGTTACATTCGCCGGGTACAATTTTTTCGATTCTTCACCCGCTCCCGCCTGCCACTTGTCCGTCGCAGTTCGCCTTTGTTCCAGTGTTTGCGGCACAGCGGCATCGGACACTACTCGTGCGAGTACCTTTTGCGCCTGCGGGCTGATCGTGGTGGGTACAGGCACAACTCGGGTGACGTACGCTGTTCCGTCTGGTCCAATTTTGCTACTATCCGTCTGCGGAAAATCGCTGGAATTCTGCTGTGCAAAGACTTGGCACACGGCGAGTGAAACGCCGATCAGGGTGTAAGAAATCCGCCTGCTCAGTTTGTCCATAAGAACAAGATCTCCTGGGCCATATATTATCGACAAGACTGGATGGTTGGGATCGTTAGGTCGAATTATGCGGCTATGGTGAAGAGAGAGTGCGCGGACTCAAACTACATTCTTCGACGCGGATCGATCAGGCCGAATGGCTAAAGCCGCGGCTGCGGCCCTCCTCGGGCAGTGTTGCTTCGATTGTGCCAGACGGATTTCCGGCTTATGTTCGAATTCTTCATCCCGCGCGCGGTCCTAACGATCAGCTATCCACTTGGGCTCAAGTGGCGGCTCGCTCAGGGGGCACAATGCACAGACTGGCGCAATTTCATGTGATTGAACGTCCTCTCCCGTCCATCTCGGCCAGCAGCGCTGGCAGACCGTATGGGGATTTGATCAATGGATTGGTCAGCCCGCCGGACATGGGGAATCTCCCGGCTCACCTGCTAACCGCTCTTTGTGAAGTTCTAGCTGAACACACAACGACAAGAGAATCATGCTTCTTTTGCCTTTGGGACGGCCATGGTTGGCTGCCGGACAAAGCAACTGGAGATGGGCTGGTTTTCACACCATCAACAGAAGAGCTGAAGAACACTCCGACCACGCCTCTCGATCCTTCGCCGGTGCCGCCGCCATTCCCGAGGGAGTTGGGGAAACAGCCCAAGATAGATTTCTTATTCCGCAGCTATTTTCTATTCGAAGGCCCCCTGGGTGCAGCGAACCAGTTTGGCTGGAGACTAACGGAAGACTGCTTCATGACGGAGTCGCCGAATCTGTTCTGGTCTGAAGACCATGCCTGGTGTGTCGCCTCGGAGATTGATCTATTTTGCACTTTGGTTGCAGGGTCCGAGGCACTGGTGGAAGCAATTCTTGCCGACCCTCGCTTGGAGACGTGGCGAGTATTTCCCTACGATCCTGTGACGTACGACAGCGACAAAATCAACACTTAATAATTTCGGACCAAGCGGTTCTCTTCCGAAGAATTTAGCCTCTATTGAGGAAGAGACTTGCGGGCGGCTAGCTTCGCGTCGTACTCCGCCTGCTCACGCTCCTGGCGTTCGCGGAACTCGCGGGAGCGCTTTTCCCGCAGTGTCTTTCCTTCTTCTATCGAATCGAAAAAGGAATCATCGCGATCACGTCTCCATAGGGCTTCAAAGTGACTGTCCTTTTTGTATTCGGGGTTCAAGAAACGGACAACGATTTCGCGGTCGTCTTCCGCAACAACTTCGGCTAACTTCGGTTCGGATGTTTCTCCACGCGACCAAACGCAGAGGGATTTGCCGATTAGGGATTCCTGCTCGCGAGCCGTGCGAGCCTTCTTTTCTTCCTCGCTAAGGGGCGGATCGAAATGGAAAGGGGGCCTCTCACTGACGGGCAACGCTGGGGCAAGGGAGCACTCCGTTTGTTTGATTTCGACTATGCGGCCGTCCTGGAACAAGGCTTCGTAGGTTACTCTCAGCCCATCTTCGCCGTTGGCGGTGTATTGCGGATAGTAGGAGAGGAGGTTGGAACCATAGAACTCGACAGCGCCATTGTGATGAGTGGGTGCGCCCGCGTCGTCCATCAGAACGCCTTCTTCGCTGATCGTATAGCTGGTCAGCACGCAGTCGAGATCTTTGGTTTGATATTCCAGTGCCGCCGCTTCGGCCGAATACGCGCCGGGAAGCGGGTATTTGCAGTGGATAGAGTCGAAACATTCCCATGAGTATGGTTACTGCTGGCTGCGCGAGGCTACGCCTTACCCGGTCGTTCCAACGCTCAGCGTCGATTTCTTTTTCCGGCCCGATGCCTTCACGGCTTTGGCATCGGTAGACCACCGCCCGAGCTTATACGTGCGGCTGAATCCGTTCATTGTGTTCGAAATGGTTACGGCAATGGCACCTCCTGCATCGCATTCGTACAACTCTTCGATTCGTTGTTTTGCCGCACACGGCGAATACTGTACCGGCAAGGATTTCAAATCGGCCGTTTCCTGTAACGTCGGGTCGAACGGGAAGAAGATTTCATCCCACATGGTGACTTCGCCGCTTGGTCCGCCGTCGGAGGCGCGATGACTGCATTCCATAAAACGAAAGTGGCCAACGTTGTGAACCGGGGAATAGGACCGTCGAATGGCGACCGGTGGCGCGCCGGATTGGGGCAAGTCCAAACCCTTGGCAAACAGTGGATCGAACACGATGCGGGAACCGCTCTCGGCTTCACGCCACACGCCAAAGAAACGCGCCAACTTTTCGCTGAGTTTATATGTTCCTGGCTGGTCTGCTTGGATTGCCAAGCCAATGGCAGTTGCCGAGCGCGTGTAGGCCGAACGCAGCACGCGGCGGCCGAATTTTTCGCGCAAGACACGAGCCACCAATGGCAACTCACTGCCGCCGCCGGTGACGTACAAAGCTCCAAATTCGCCGTGATGCTTAGCCAGTAAATCTTCGGCTGCGGCAATCGTTTCTTCCACCAGCGGCTTGGCCATCTCGTAAAAATCGGACACTTGCACGACCACACTGCCCCAAGCTGGATTGATCGGTTCTAGATCAATCGAGACGCGCCGCGAATTCGGATTTAGCGATTCCTTCTTGAGACGGCATTCTTCCAGCAGAGAGAACCAACCGCCAGCCGAAATTTCGTCGCGGCCGTCGAGGCTCACACCTGCTTTATCGAGGGCCAAATCGGCCAGGATGTGATCGAAATCGTCGCCACCGATGGATGGTATGCCTTCGGATGCGATCACGTGATGCACGTTTTCATCGAGGGTCACCAGTGACGCGTCAAACGTCCCGCCGCCTAAATCGTAGACCAGAATCGTTTCACGGCTCGCCTTGCTTTGCTTTTGCCGGTGGCCAAATTCTATGCTGGCTGCGCTGGGTTCGTTGAGTATGCCGAGCACTTCAAAGCCCGAAGCGCGAAACGCCTCCACCGTAAGAAAGCGCTGATTACTGTTCGCATGAGCCGGCACGCCCAACATGATTTGCAGAGGCTCACCGGGTTTCGGCGATACGTTCGAATGCTCCCGCAATTCCAGGCACAAAGCCGAGGTCAAGCCACGCAGCAAGTCATTCAGGGATACTCGCCGGTCGCCCAAATCCAGTAGCGTCTGCGGACCTGCGTCCTCCAAGAGTCTCTTGATGGACCGCACGACCGTCCACGACTCGTCACCTTGCGTTTCCCAGGCTCGCCAGCCATAACGTCGCTCCTCGCCACGAATAGCGACTAAGGATGGAAACCAATCCGGACTGGTTCCATCAGGAGATTCGAACGAGACCAACGGATAATTGCCGCGATCGGCGGCGGCAACGACGATCCGATTCGTCCCGAAGTCGATGCCCAACTTCATCCCCTACAGTGTAGCGGTCAGCTTCTCGATTTGCCAAACCTTCGCTTCATTACCGGCAGTCCTTGACAGTGGGCGCACATTTTGAAACCCTCAGGGGTAATCTAAGAACTAGGCAAAAGGAGTTACTATATGGCACTGACTGCAAAGACACGGCAAGTTGGCAATGTCTCAATTGTCGATTTGAACGGTAAGATCACACTCGGAGAAAGCTCGGGTGTTTTGCGCGATGAACTGAATTCGCTGCTCGCCATGGGGCGCAAGAGCATCATCGTAAACATGGCCAACGTTTCCTACGTGGACAGCGCCGGGCTAGGCGAATTGGTAGGTAAATATACAACCGCGACGAACCAAGGGGGTTCCATTAAGTTGCTCCATCTGCAAGGAAAGATGAAAGATCTGTTGCAGATTACCAAGCTTCACACCATCTTCCCCATCTTTGAAAATGAGGACGAGGCGGTGGCCAGTTTTGGCACCAGTGCAACTGCATAAAACCCGACGGTTCTATCAATGGCGCGGACTGTGTTGACAGCTGCGCCATTTCAGTCATTATTCGACCACTAGCAGTGTCTCGCCAGCAGCTACCGTTGCGCCGGGGCCAACTAGAATCTTCAGGACGACACCCGTTTTAGGCGACTTGACCTCGTTCTGCATTTTCATGGCTTCGACCACAATCAAGCCTTGGCCCGCCTCCACTTGCGCTCCGACTTCTACTAGTAGCGTGACGATTTTTCCAGGCATTTGAGCGCGAACACTGGCCGGACCCTTGGAAGAGCCTGCTTCGGCCGGCCCTAACCGGTCCCGAGTATCGGAGACGGAAATAAAGTGACGAAGACCGTCGCTGCTGACCACCTCGTAGGAATCCGGGTAGGCAACAATATTCACCGTGAAGCTGCGTGCCCCAAGCAGAATAGAAAGCACTCCAGGTCTAATTTCCTCGATAGAGGCGGAACCGGGAGGAGCGCCGTCGAGCACGTACTCGGTGGCAGATCCGCTGCCACGCATTTCCAGCGTATGACTCTCGTTATCTACATCAATACGGAGTTTCATCGCAGCAACCCTTGCCTTCCACTCACGCGCCAGGCAGACGCCGTGCCATTCATTTGTTGTGGAACTGTCACTGGCTGCAGCAGCGCTGTGTGAGTGGCTGCCAGCATGCCGGAAAGGAATGCCTCGCTGTTCGGCTTTTCCTTTTTCCGTTGCTGCATAAACCGATCGAGAAAACCCGTGTCCAAATCGCCAGCCACCCACGCTGGATCATTCATCAGAGGACTAAACAGACCTAAATTCGTTTTGACGCCGAGCACACGGTATTCCAAGACAGCCCGCCGCATGCGCTCGATCGCCGAAGTGCGGGTATCGCTCCAGACGGTTAGCTTGGCCAGCAGTGGGTCGTATTCCAGCGGTACCGTCCAGCCTTCGTAAACACCGCCGTCGACGCGCACACCAGGACCACAGGGTTCTTCGTAGTGGGTTAAACTGCCAGCGCTTGGAAAGAAGTTATTGTCGGGATCTTCGGCATAGAGGCGACACTCAATCGCCGACCCGCTCCAGCGAACGTCTTCCTGTTTCAGCGTGAGCGGCTCGCCGGCGGCAATGCGGATTTGCCAGCGGACTAAATCAATCCCTGTCACCCACTCGGTTACCGGGTGCTCCACTTGCAGGCGCGTATTCATTTCCAAAAAATAAAAATTGCCGCTTTGATCGGCTAGAAACTCCAGCGTTCCGGCGCTTGAAAAATTGACTGCGCGGGCCACGCGCAAAGCCGCTTCGCCCAGTTGTTGCCGTAGTTCGGGCTTGGCCAGCACTAACGGAGACGGCGATTCTTCCACTACTTTTTGATGGCGGCGCTGCAAGGAACATTCGCGCTCGCCCAAGTGGATCAGGTGACCGTGCTCATCGCCTAGCACTTGCACCTCAATGTGCCGCGGCCGCAGAATCAACTTTTCCAAATAAACTTCGCCATCACCAAAGGAGCGCTCGGCCTCGCTGGAAGCAGCCTTCATGGCAGAGGCCAATTCCGATTCCTGGTCCACCCGCCGCATACCTTTGCCGCCACCGCCTGCTGCGGCTTTCAGTAGTACTGGATAACCAAGTTTGGCGGCAATCTTGCGCGCCTCCTGTGGATCGCTGATGCCCTTTTCCGTGCCCGGAACAACGGGCGCACCGGCCGCAATGGCTACGCTGCGCGCCGACGTTTTGGAACCCATTTTCTCTATCGCGCGCCAGTCAGGTCCTATGAACTTGATGTTCGCCTCGCCGCAGGCTTTGGCAAATTCCGCATTTTCGCTGAGGAATCCGTAGCCCGGATGAATTGCCTCCGCGCCTGTCTGTTTGGCGGCGTTGATGATCTTCTCTACAACGAGATAGCTGTCCCCCGAAAACGGCGGCCCGACGCAAATCGCTTCATCGGCCATTTGCACGTGCAGCGAACGACGGTCGGCTTCAGAATAAACGGCGACACTGCCAATTCGCATTTCGCGCAGCGCACGAATGACGCGGACGGCGATCTCACCACGATTAGCAATCAGTACTTTACGGAACAAGGTGGAATAGGCTCCGACTTTGTTGTATCAGATTAAGAGATCGTTCGTTGTGCGTTGACGCACAGTTGCGAGACTATACTGAACTCATGGGCGTCGCCTCACAGTTCGTAACGTTGGCGGAATACCTAACGATGGAGTATCCGGAAGGTGTGAAGGACGAACTGATCAAAGGAGAGGTGGTTATTTCGCCAACCGCTAAGCCAAATCATCAGATCATCATGAAGCGCCTGATGGAACTGCTCGACAAGATTATCGATCAGGCAAAGTTTGAAGCGAGCTTCGACACCAGCATCGTGGTAGAGCCTGCCGATCCCGCGTCCATGCCCCGCCCTGACGTCTTTGTAATGGATCGCAGCCGCTTCCGCGCTGCCGCGGCTGAAGATCGTTATCCGGAAGGCTCGCCCGAATTGGCGATCGAAGTTGTTTCTCCCAGCAACACAAAACCGAAGCTTACCGAAAAGATCGACTTGTACTTGGCAAACGGCTCTTTGGCCGTTTGGGTCATCTATCCGAAAACGCGTACCGTTATTGTTTGGGAATCCCGGGGCAAGAAGAGCGAATTCAGAGAGGGCGACGCCTTGCCGCTCCCATACCCGCTCAGCAGGCGAACCATTGGAGTCTCTGAGATCTTTTCCGATCAACGCTCTTCCTTGTCGTAATCCACTGAAAGCAAAATCAAGCCACTTGGCGGCAAGCGTGGTCCCGGATTAATTCCGCACTGCGGTTGAAGGCGTGCGCGTACATCGTCTTCGTTCAAATTGCCTTTGCCAACCTCGATCAACACGCCCACGATATTTCGGACCATGTGCTTGAGGAATCCAGAGCCCGTTACCCGATAAATCAGCAGGTCTTCGCAGCGCTCGATTTTTGAACTGAACAGCGTCCGAATTTGAGGCTGCCCTTCGGCATAACGCTCGTCGGCTGCGGCAAAAGCCGTGAAGTTATACTCGCCTTCTAACAAAAGTGCCGCTCGCATCATGGCCGCTTCATTCAGCGGGTAGGGATGGTGGTGAACAAACCGCCGCACGAATGGCGAGCAAACCTCGGCGCGATAAAGGCGGAATTCGTACGTCTTGCGCGTAGCATCGAAACGCGGGTGAAACGTGGCGGGCGCCTCACTTACGCGATTAATGCGAATCGTGCTGGGCAGCAAACGATTCACGGCGCGCCGGAAATTGTCGGTAGGAATGCGATTCTCAAGCGAAACAGCGGCGACTTGGGCCATAGCATGGACCCCCGCGTCTGTGCGGCCCGAGCCTGCGACGTGCACCGGCCGGCCTTCGATGCCGCCGATAATCTCTTCGAGAATGCCTTGAATGGTGGGCAGGCCGGGCTGCACCTGCCAACCGTGAAAATCGGTTCCATCGTAGGCGACTTCGAAACGGATTCTGCGCATGGCAGAGTCTCAGGATAGCGGTTCCGTGCGGCGTGAACCGGGCTTAGTCAACGGAAGGCCTTGCTTGCACAACGGACAATCTTCCGGCTGGTAAGCCACCGCCTTGAGAGTTTGCAAAGCGACGCGAGGCACTCCTACATCGGCACGCCCGTTGCTGCGGTCGATAATCGAACCGGCAGCCTGCACCTTGACGCCGTATGCATCCACCACGCGGATGACTTCCTTCGTGCTGCCTCCAGTGGTGATTACGTCTTCGATGACGACGACGGACTCGCCCGGTTTGATTTCAAAACCGCGGCGCAGCAACATACTGTTCGTATCAACATCGCGTTCGGTGAATAGCGATCGGGCCCGCAGCGCGCGCGCTACTTCATGGCCAATGATAATACCGCCGATCGCCGGGGCAACCACCACTTGTGGAACCGCGCCTGCGAGTAGCGTTTTGATTTGCTCGGCCAGGTCCTGACCCAGTCGTTCGGCGTAAGCGGGAAGGGCCAATACTTTGGCGCATTGTAAGTACTCGCTACTATGAAGGCCGCTGGTCAAGCGAAAGTGGCCATGTAAATATGCGCCGGTCTCTTCAAACAGCGCCATCACCGAAGTTTCCATCGCCGTCAGGATAACAGCCGCGGCAGTCTGCATTTTGGAAAATTGGCCATGCTATTCCCAAGACCGAACACTCCGCACAACGTGTGTACAAGCGTCGTCCCTTGTTTTCAGCCACGTCGTATTGGCCGCTCTTTTGCAACAAGTTATGGACGCTTCAATACGTTACTATGGGTTTGCACGCGCTAAACACGGAACTTCGGCGGCGCAATCATCGTTCTTCGTTCAAGCGGGGTCGGTCGTCTTGAGGCGCGGAAATGTGAGAGCGCAGGCGGTCTCCTGCGTTTTATTTATTGGGGGTCTTGAGTAAATTCGAATGATAAGGTTCAAAGCACTTTTGTCAATGCTTTGCAGTTTCACGTTACTTCTTGGAACGGTCAACGCACAGAACGCGATACGCGTTGAGCCGGCAAGGGGAATTTTTCGTTGGTACAAGCAGCGGAATGTGGCGCCCATCAATCTTGCAAATTCGGGTCGGCTGGAATCTTTGATTCACGCGGGAAATCTCTACCTCTCCGCGCAAGATGTAATTGCGCTGACGCTCGAGAACAACCTCGATATTGAGATTCAGCGATACAACCCGATTCTCACTAGAGAAGTGACGTTACGAACGCAAGGGGGCGGTGCGATTCGAAGTGTGGGTGCGGGGCTTGCAGCCGGACCGACGAGCGTAAGTTTGACCGGTGTAAGCCTGAATGCCAGCGGCGGCGGAACAAGCGCGAGCGGTGTGAGTTCGAGCGGCATTTTGACACAACTCGGCCCGGCGATTCCGAACCTTGACCCGCAGCTTTCAGCAATCGCCCAGTTTGCGCACAGCACAAGCCCGCAAAGCAACACGTTCTTGACGGGAACGACCTCTTTGATCTCGAATACCCGCACGTACCAAGGCCAGTATTCGCAATATAACGATTGGGGCAGTTACTGGCAGTTCACAGTTAGCGATTCGCATTTACGATATAACAGTCCTTTTTATTCGCTCAATCCATTCACCGTGGCAGACCTGGATTTACAGGTCACGCAAAACTTGTTGCAAGGATTTGGACGCCCGGTGTTAGGCCGCAATATTCGCGTTTCTAAGAATAATGAAAAGGTTTCAAATCTGCAATTCAAGCAGCAGGTGATTACGACGGTTTCAGCGGTGTTGAATTTGTACTGGGATCTGGTGAGTTTTAATGCCGATCTCAAAGCCCGCAGGGATGAATTGGCGACGGCCCAGGCGCTGTTCGAAGACAATCAGAAGCAGGTGAAGATTGGTACGCTGGCGCCGATTGAAGTGACGCGAGCGGAGGCGCAGGTTTATTCGAGCCAGCAGGATTTGCTTATTTCGCAAACCAATCTGTTGCAGCAGGAAACAGTTCTGAAAAATGCATTGAGCCGGAACGGCGTGGCGAGTCCAACGCTGGCGGATGTTCATGTTGTGCCGTTGGACACGGTGCAGGTGCCGCCGCAGGAAGACATTCAGCCCATTGATCAATTGGTGGGAGAAGCATTGACGAAGCGTATTGAAATTGCCCAAGACAAGATCAATATCGATAGCCAGCAGATTAATCTAAAGGCCATTCGCAACGGTTTGCGGCCGACGCTGCAGTTGTTTGCGGAACTCACGAACAACGGGTTGGCCGGCAGCGTGAACTACTTGAATCCGGCAATTGGGGCGCCCTCTTTCTTGACTGGAAATACGGCGACGGCCTTCCAGCAGATTCTGAATCGCGACTTTCCGAACTATTCGGCGGGAGTTTCATTGAACATTCCCCTGCGGAACCGAGCGGCGCAATCGGACTATGTGACGTCGGCGCTAGAAGAGCGGCAGGCGGAACTTTCGCTGCAGAAGGCGGTAAATCAGGTTCGTGTCGACGTGCAGAACGCTGTAATTGGTTTGCGGCAGGCGCGGGTCCGTTATGATTCATCGGTGAAGGCGCGCATTTTGCAACAGCAGACGCTGGATGCGGATAGGAAGAAGTACACACTGGGCGCATCGACTGTGTTCCAGGTGGTTCAGGACCAACAGACTTTAGCGGCGGCGCAAAGCACGGAACAGCAATCGCTGGCCAATTACAGCCATGCAAGGATTTCGTTTGACCAAGCGATGGGCACCACGCTTGAGACGAATCACGTTTCCATCGACGAGGCGTTATCTGGAAGGGTCAATCGGCCGTCGGAACTGCCGACGAATCTGCCGCCCTCCGCACAGGAGCAAAAGCAGTGAAGCGGGCGAAGCAGTACATAGCGATTGGCCTGTGTGCGCTAGCGACGGGGCCGCTGGGTTGGAGCCAGCAATCGATTGATCCGGTTCCGCACAAAGGCGGCATTTTCGGTTCGTACTCGGCGCCTTATTTGCCGGGCGTGCGCTTGGCAAATAGCAACCGATTTGCGCCCCTGATTCGTGGCGGCAAACTGTACCTGACGGCGCAAGACGCGATTGCCCTGGCGCTGGAGAACAATATTGATATTGAGAGCGATCGTTACAACGCGCTGATCAGCACCGGCAATTACACCCGGGCGCTGGCGGGTGGCCCCTTGCCTGGCGTGCCCAGTGGTTCGTCACAGGCGGGATCGGTACAAAGCGGGCAAGGCGTAGCGGGAAGCCAAGCGGCGGCGGGCGTGAGCAATTCCGGCAACAGCAGTAACAATGGGAATGGAACGAACGCGACTATCACGCAGATTGGCCCAGTTACGCCCACTCTTGACCCATCCTTTACCAGTTCTGAGGTTTTTTCGCATAAATCGAACCCACAACCCAACTCTACTCAGGCCGATACTTCCAACCTGATTGACAATACCCGCAACTATCAAGAGACCCTTAATGCGGGTTTTATCTACGGCGGCAAAGCGACGCTCACGTATTCAGACGCGTACTTGAAGGAGAACTCACCGGGAGACGTATTGAATCCGACGAACGGCACTGCGCTTTCGCTAAGTGTGCAGCAGAATCTTTTCTACGGTTTTGGAAAAGCCCTAAATGCCCGCACTATCACAATTGCTAAAGCGAATATCGGCATTAACGACCTGACTTTTCAAACGCAGGTGATTGCTGTAGTGGTGAGCGTGCTGAATAATTACTATTCGCTGGCGGCGGATTATGAAAACGTAAAAGCGAATCGGGAAGCGCTCTCCGTAGCGCAAAGATTTTTTGAAGACAACAAGAAACAAGTGCAGATTGGCACCATGGCGCCGCTGGATGTGACGACGGCGGAAGCACAGGTTGCGACCAGCCAACAAAATTTGGTTGTGGCAGAAACCACGCTTGAGCAGGACCAGGTGACGCTGAAGAACCTCTTGAGCCGGAACGGATTGGCTGATCCGGTGATTGCCAACGTGGAAATCATTCCGCTGGATCGGATTGAAGTTCCCGAACAAGAGAAGCTGCCGCCGTTTAAAGATGCGCTGGCGACGGCGATGACATATCGAGTGGATTTGCAATCGGACCGTTTGAACTTGATCAATTCGCAGACGAATGCACTGGGCACATCCAATGGCGTTTTGCCACAAACGGTGGCGTTTGGAACGCTGAAACAGCAAGGGCTGTCGGGTTCACCGCAAACGGCGTTTCAAGGGAATATTCCAGCGAACCAGCCGTTTAGTCTCCCTCCCGGGTATGTGGCCTGCCCAGCGTTTGGTCCACGAGCTTACTGCGAGGTCCCGGACAAATATTTCGTAGGCGGCATTACAACGGCATTGGGCCAGATGATCAGGCGCGACTTCCCGTCGGAGAGTGGCGGCATTTACTTTGGCCCGACGCTGCGCAACCGCCAGGCGCGCGCTGACCAAAGTATCGATCAACTTTCCCTTAGGCAGCAGGAACTCGAGAACGAGCGGACCATCAATCAGGTAGCGGTGGATGTCTCGAATCAATTAATCGGCCTTCAGCAGGCACGCATTAAATACCAAGCCGCCGTCAAGAATCGAGTACTGGAACAACAGTTGCTCGAGGCCGAACAGAAGAAGTTTGCCCTTGGTGCATCAACCACCTTCAACGTTGTCACCCAGGAGCGCGATTTAGCCACTGCGCAAGCCACGGAAATCGCGGCCCTCGCCGGTTACAGCCAAGCCCGCATTCTGCTCGATCAGACGCTGGGGACGACGCTCAAGACGAACAACATCTCCATCGACGAAGTGCAAAACGGACGGGTCGCGCGAACATCGGCGCTGCCGGCCGTGCTGCCGGATGTTCACTGACGGGTAATCTTATCCGGCCTCGGTAAAAAATTCTTCAAAACGATAACGCAATCTAGCGCAAGTCTTTGAAAATAATGACGCGTCGGTTTGGCACGGAAGGTGCTAGGGAAGTAGCGTAAACGAAAAAGAAAGCAGCTCAGGGACTGATGGTTGTTCCGCAACACAAATCCACGACTCACGAACCCAGCCTGTAAGTTTCCACCCAAAACCCCACAATTAGCCCACCCGACCGATTTCCCTGAGCTCGTTTTTCGCTCTGTAGTACGGTGGGGCTTGTGCCCGAGTTACGAATCCTCCCGCTCATTTCCAGCGCAACCGAAATTGTTCACGCACTCGGATTAGACAGGTTTCAAGTTGGGCGCTCGCATGAGTGCGATTATCCGGCCGAGGTTCTGGATCTGCCCATTTGTACGCGTCCAGCGATTGCAGTCAATGGTTCCAGTGCTGAGATTGACCAACTCGTCAAACAACGCCTCCATTCCGCTTTGAGCATCTACGAAGTGGATGCGCCGCTGATTCGCGAACTGCGCCCGACGCACATCATCACCCAGACGCAATGCAAGGTTTGCGCCGTAAGTCTGGACGATGTGCAGAGTGCGCTGCGGGATGAGTGGGCGGTGGCAGCGCAGATCGTTTCTTGCGAACCGTATGCGCTAGCCGATGTTTGGAACGATATTCAACGAATTGCTGGCGCGTGTTGTGAAGCCGAGCGTGGAGATCGATTAGTTGCCGATCTGCGGAACCGGATGGCAGCGGTTCGTCCTCCGCTGGCAGGAAGGCCGACAGTGGTGGCAATTGAATGGCTTGAGCCGCTCATGACTGCCGGAAATTGGGTGCCTGAGTTGATAGAGCGGGCGGGCGGAGTCAATCTTTTCGGTACCGCCGGGCAACATTCGCCTTGGATGACTTGGGAACAGCTGGTTAGGGCCGATTCCGATGTGATTGTTGCGCTGCCGTGCGGCTTCGATTTAACGCGCACCCGCGAGGAAATGCATTGGCTTACTGAGCGTGCCGAATGGCCGCAGTTGAAAGCCGTCCGGCACGGACGCGTTTACATTTGCGACGGCAATCAGTTCATGAATCGCCCTGGACCGCGCTTAGTGGAATCGCTAGAGATTTTTGCGCAAATGCTACATCCCGAGCGATTCCCGCCTTCGCTAGAAAATATTGGCTGGCAGCACTTTGGAAATGGCGTCGGCGATCTGAACACCGTGAAATCGGCCGTTCTCGATGAAAATTTCGTTGGTGTGCGTGCCCGCGACGATCACGCCCGCTAGATAAACGCCGGCACGTTCGCTTTCCAGTGTCAGCGGATCGGTGATCGGCTTCGAAGTTTTCGGGTCGAGGTGAATGCCGTGTTCGGACATGAACTCGAAATCGGGGCGATAGCCAATCATTGCGAAGACGAAATCGTTTTTGACCGTCACTTCGCCGTCTGGCGTTTGGATCACGACGTCATGCTGGCGGATTTCTCGCACAGTGCTGCGAAAATATGCTTTCACTTCACCGCACTTGATACGGTTTTCAATGTTGGGTTTGATCCAATATTTCACGTTGTGGTGAATAGCCGTTTCCCGAATGACCATGGTGACGCGCGCGCCTGTCCAGAATAGTTCTAAAGCGGCGATGGCGGCCGAGTTCTTGGCGCCCACAATCAGCACATCATGGTTGTAATAAGGGTGAGCTTCGCGGTAGTAGTGAATGACCTTGTCAAGTTCTTCACCGGGAACATTCAGGCGGTTCGGAATGTCATAGTAGCCACTGGCGAGAATGATTTTGCGCGCGCGATAACACTGCTTCTCAGTACGGATTGTGAAATTGCCGTCCGAACCATCGAAGCCGAGCACGCGCTCATATTGGTGGATATTGAGCTTGTAGTGATCGGCAACGCGCCGATAATATTTCAACGCCTCGGTACGACCCGGCTTTTCGTTGAGCGACGTCATTGGAATATCGCCAATTTCGAGGAGCTCAGGCGTAGTAAAGAAAACGAGATTCGTTGGGTAATTATAAAGGGAATTGACGACGCAGCCCTTATCGAACAGCACCGGTTTCAAGCTGCGTTTTTCGAGTTCGATTCCACAGGCGAGACCAGTCGGCCCCGCACCTACGATGGCGACGTCAAATTGTTCCACTACAGAAGGGCTCCCACTCTTTCGTAAATTCCCGACATGGCCTGCGGCAACGCCGCCGGATCTTTACCAGCGCCTTCGGCCATATCAGGCCGGCCGCCACCCTTGCCGCCGATGGCTTTCGCCAGATCGCCCACCAATTTTCCGGCTTGCACTTTCGAGGTGAGATCTTTGCTCACGGCTGAGATAATCGAGACGTTTTCACCATTGACTGAAGCCAGCAAAATCACCGTGCTGCCCCACTTGTTGCGCAGTTCGTCGACCACACTGCGCAGTTGTTTCGAATCTAAGCCTTCCACCTGTTCAGCCAGAACGGTAGCTGCGCCAAATTTGCGGCCAGGAAGTTTTTCAATCCGACTATGCGCCACCTGAACCTTTAGATGGTTGACCTGGCGTTCGAGAATCTTTTGTTGCTCCAGCAGTTTTTCAACTTGTTCCAGCACGCCGGTCTCGGAGGTGTGGAGCAGTTGGCCGAATTTGGTCAACTGACCAGTGGCCGATTGGAAACGTTCGAGCGAGCCTTCCCCGGTGACGGCCTCAATGCGCCGCACGCCGGCAGAAATGCTGCCTTCGTACACAATTTTCATGAGACCGATATCGCCGGTGCGCTTCACATGGGTACCGCCGCAAAGTTCGCGGCTGAAATCGGGAATGCTCACGACGCGCACGCTTTCGCCGTATTTTTCGCCGAACAGAGCCATGGCCCCGGTGGCCAAGGCTTGATCGAGATCCATGACCTCGGTCTTAACTTCAGTATTGGCAAGGATCTGTTGGTTAACCAGCCATTCCACTTCGCGCAGTTCGTCCGCAGTCAGGGCGGAGTAGTGATGGAAATCGAAGCGCAAACGACCGGGTTCGACAACGCTGCCGGCTTGTTTGACATGCTGGCCTAAAACCTGGCGAAGTGCCGCTTGCAACAGGTGCGTGGCCGTGTGGTTGCGCATGGTGGCGCCGCGCGAAGGCCTGTCGACAATGCCGATGAGTTTGTCTCCTAATTTGATAGGGCGTAGGACGCGGATCTTCTGCACCATCGCGGTGGGCGCGGGTTTGTAGGCGCCTTCCACAATGGCTACCCGCTCGCGAGTCTCCGGATCGAGCAATAGGCCGGTATCACCAACCTGTCCGCCGGATTCAGCATAGAACGGTGTCTTGCCGAAAACGATTTCTGCTTCACCGTGGTCGGCCCGCGGAACGGCGTTTTTGTCGACGATCAGTTGAGTCACTTCAACCGGGGCTTCCAACGTTTCGCGACCGATGAATTCGACAGGCGGAAGCGACTTGTACACATCGGGAACTTGTGCTTTATCGGCACCCTTCCAACTGGCGCGCGCCCGGGCACGCTGCTTGTCCATTTCGGCGGTGAAGCTTTCATGATCAATCTTCAGACCAAACTCGCGCGCCATTTCTTCCTGCTCATCAAGAGCGAGGCCAAACGAATCGTAGAGCTTAAACGCCGCGGCGCCGGGAAGCACGCCATTAACAGCCGATTTGGCTTCTTCCTGGAAGAACCGCTCGGCAATCTGAAAAGTGCTGGCGTAACGGGTTTCTTCATCACGCACGATGCGCGACACGCGGCTGATGCTTTCCTGCAGTTCGGGATATGCAGGCTTCATGAGATCGGCTACGAAGCCAGTGAGCTTATACAGATAGGCATCGTTGAAGCCAGTTAATCGACCGTTACGCATAGCTCGGCGCATAATCTTGCGAAGCACGTAGCCGCGGCCTTCATTGGAAGGAACCACGCCATCGTGAATAAGAAAAGCAGTGGCGCGCGCATGATCGGCATTGATTCGTAACGCTGTTTCAGAGCGTTCGTCCCGGCCGCGTTTGATGTGCAGGAGTTCCGACGCATGTTGCACAATGGGCTGGATCAGATCGGTGTCATAGTTCGACAAATGGCCCTGCAGAACGGCAGCAAGGCGCTCAAGTCCCATGCCTGTATCGATCGACGGTTTGGGCAGCGGCGTCAGTTTGCCATCGGCAGAGCGGTCGAATTGCATGAATACGAGATTCCAGATTTCGACAAAGCGACCACCGCCATCAAGGGGAAATTGTTCGTGCTCCCGGCCTTTTTCGGCAGCATCGACGCCGAGATCATAGTGGATCTCAGAACAAGGACCGCAGGGTCCGGTTTCGCCCATTTGCCAGAAATTATCTTTTTCGTCGAGGCGGAAAATGCGCTCTTTCGGTATACCGGCAACCTTCTGCCAGAGCGCTTCGGCGTCGTCATCTTCGCGGAAAACCGTGACGTAGAGCTTGTCTTTCGGCAAGCCATACCATCTGGCGCTGGTGATTAATTCCCAAGCGTAGGCGATGGCGTCTTGCTTGAAGTAGTCGCCGAACGAGAAGTTGCCGAGCATCTCGAAGAAAGTGTGATGGCGGCGCGTATAGCCGACATTTTCCAGGTCGTTATGCTTGCCACCGGCGCGCACACATTTTTGCGATGTGGTGGCGCGTGAATAGTCGCGTTTTTCCAATCCGAGAAAAACTTCTTTGAACTGATTCATCCCGGCATTGGCGAAAAGCAGAGTTGGGTCGTCGGCGGGAACAAGCGACGAACTGCGCACAACGCGGTGGCTCTGACCGGCGAAGTATTCCAGGAACTTCGCCCGTGTGTCGTTTCCAGTCATGATTTACTTCCAGTGTCGCAAAGGCGAGCACGGAAGAAGCGCGTGCGCTGAAGGGTCGGCTCTAGCGAAGTTCTGGCAAATGCCGAGTTTCAACGATCCAGCGCAATTACGCCCCAAGGGCTCGTGCCGACTTTGATCTTTTTCGTTACCGAGTTAGTAGCAAGATCTACGACGGAAATATCGTTCGAAGGTCCATTCGCAGAGTAGAGAGTCTTAGCGTCGGGCGAAAGGGCGATACCCCAGGGGCGCGGCCCTACTTCAAGAGAACTGGCAATTTTATTGGTGGTTGTATCGATGGTGAAGACCTGATGGCCGCGGCCTGTGCTGACGTACAGTTTCGTGGCGTCCGGTGACAGCAGGACCGCCATGGGTTTGATCACGCCCGGCTTGCCGAGCGATATCGCCTGGATCATCTTATCTTTCACCGCATCCACCACTACCACGGTTCCATCGTTTTCGGCGTTCACATAGGCCTTAGAGCCGTCTGGCATAAAAGCGACCGAGCGCGGGCGGTGGCCAACTTTAAACGTCTTGAGGATCTTGCCCGCCACTGGGTCGAGAACGGAGACGGTGCCGGTTTCCTCCGAAGTAACCCAAACAAGCTTGCCGTCTGGAGTGACCTTCACGCCCTCGGGCTGCGCTCCCACTTTCACGGATTTAACCACCGTCCCTGATGCAACATCGACGATGCTGACGGCTTCCTCGTCCTCGTTAGAGATGTACAACTGGCTGCCGTCTTTGCTTACGTCGAAGTTTTCCGGATCGGAACCGGCCTTCATGATGCGAACAACTTTGTTCTGCGCAACGTTGAAGACACCAATTCCGTCGGCACTCTTGTCGGGTGGCGGAAGCGTGCTTTCGTCAACATCGGGTCCGGCGACCGGCGATCCACTGAGCGCCACGTAAATAGTCTTTCGATCGGGACTGGCGTGAATGCCCCTGGGCCGTTTGCCCAGCGGCACTGTGGCGATCACGCTATAAGTTGCGGAATCGATCACTGTCATGTCGCCCGAAGCTTCATTGGTGACATAGAGTCGGAACGCCGAGGATTCCGCTGCCGGCTTGGGCTCTGCCTTTTCGACTGGCGCTGGATGCGAGCAACTCATACAGATAGCGACAAGACAAAAGGTAGGAAGCAGATACTTCAGGTTGGTCACGAACTATTCTCCTTTGAAGGTAAAATTGGTTTCGATTTTGCCGGACGGCGTCACCGTTATCTTCTGTTCCTGCGTCCCCAGCGTTTCTTGCCATGCTTCAACCACGTAGTCGCCCGGCGGAATATTGCGAATCTCAAAAGACCCGTCCGCCCCCGTAACGGCAAAGTACGGGTGCTCCACAACGCCTATGAATGCGCGCATCCAACTATGAATGTTGCATTTGACGCGAATCATAATTTCAGGCTTGATGAACCTGCGCGCCAGCGGTGCATCGCCCTGTCCCTGACTATGATTCCATTCGCGATTAATTTGAGCAAGCGGGTGAATATTGTGGGTGACCGGATCGGAGTTCGTCACCTGCAAGGTCTGACCCGTTTGTATGCCCATAACGCGCGGATGAAACCAGCAGCCGTGCTGGTCGATGACGACCGGCGTGGCTGGCACCGGGAACGTCTTTCCTTCCAGTCCACTCTTCAGGTAGACAAAGGTGTTGGCTAACGTGCCATTTGGATTAACGACGACCGATTCGTCGTAAGCCTTGCTATGATGCGCCTCAACGCAGGCAGGATCTTCACTCATGTCAATCAACTTGCGCGCGGGCTTCCTGCCGGTAAATTTAATTGTTCCGGTCAGCGTGCCGGCCGTGGTGGCGTCAACCTTAAAATAGGAAGGCGCAGCCGCTTGCTTCGACGGGGCCGCGGGCTCCTCTTTTGTTTTCGTTCGCGAACAACTGGAGAGCAAGACGACAGCGCAGGGAAGCGCAAACAGACGCAGCCGTTTCATTTGATACTCCCCATTTGAATTTTCTCGGGCGGTCCAGCATTCGGCGGCATCTCACCGGTAAGCGATTTGAGGAATTCAACTAAATCGGCACGATCCTGCCCTGAGAGTTGGATCGTTTTAATTTCCTTATCGAGGTAAGGGTTCGAGTTGCCGCCGCCGGCGTAGTAATCGACAACGTCTTTGAGCGTCTTCAGGCTCCCGTCATGCATGTAAGGTGCGGTCTTCGCCACGTTGCGCAGCGTGGGGGTTTTGAAGGCGCCCTTATCGGCAGCCAGTTTCGTCTCGGTATAGCGACCGAGGTCGGTTAGCTCGCCTTCGTCGTTCACGCCCACCCCAATGTTGTGAAATTTGCCGTCGGTAAAAAGTGCGTAGCTCTTGTCGATGGTATGGCAGGTGGCGCAGTTGCCTTTTTGCGCGTCGCGGAATATTGCAAGACCGCGCCGGGCAGCCGGAGTGAGCGCGTTTCTGTTGCCGCCGAACTCGTATTGATCAAAAGGTGAGTTGCCGCTGATAAGAGTTCGTTCAAAGCTGGCCAGCGCAGTCGTCACCTTGCCGATAGTCATTGGTCCGGCGCCAAACGCCTTCTCAAAATGTGCCCGGTATGCCGGGTCTGCTGCGAGTTTCGAAACGGTCACCTCGTGTGCCTGATTCATTTCGATCGGGTTGGCCATAGGACCGCCGGCCTGCTCCTCCAAACTGTGGGCGCGTCCGTCCCAAAACTGCTCCGGAACATAGGCGGCGTTTACCAGAGTGGGAGCGTTGCGAATACCAACCTTCCCCCCAACGCCGGTCGAATGCTTTTGGCCGTCGGTAAAAGTGAGCAGCGGATTGTGGCAAGAAGCGCAGGCCAACGAGTTGTCCACAGAAAGTTTTTTTTCGTAGAACAGTGCCCGGCCAAGCGCGATCGTTTCCGCTGTTTCAGGCGCGGCGATTGGTACGGGAACTGGAGGTAGTCCGAGGGGCGTTTTGATCTCGATAGGCGCGCCAATCGGTTTCACATTAGGAGCGGTATCCATCACATTGTTATGATTTCCGCCACATCCGGCCATAAGAATCAGCAAAAGGACGGACAAAAGCGGAAAGGATGTTTGAAGCTGATTCAAAGCACGCATATTACTGCTTGGGCGCGGGTTTCCACTCGCGGGCTAACCGTTTCGCTTCCGCAATCTGCTGGGTAGTCAGTTTCTCGGCTATTCCATCGCGCATTTCTACAATCGAATCCTTGTTGCCACCCTGGGAATGCATGGCTGCTCGTTCGTACCACATGTACGCCTCGGTGTAGTCGCGTTGCACACCCTTTCCAAAGTTAAATAAAATACCAAGACTCGCCTCAGCGTAAGGGTCTCCCTGATCGGCAGCCTTGTGGTACCAAAACTGTGCCTGGGAGAAGTCCTTCGGCAAGCCGATTCTACCGGTTTCGTAGTCTTTCCCGAGTTCGAATTGCGCTTCCGCATCGCCGTTTCGAGCGCGATCCAATAGCCTTTCGCGTAAAGGCTTTGGCGGCTTAGTGGGTGCACCTGAAGGCTGCTGGCTGAGACCAGCCGCAATCGATAGGCTGGCAGCAAAGGCTATGACAAGTGTACGGCGATTCATCACTCGAAGCATCTTTTTATCATCCGGTCCTGTGTTCCGGCACTGCCAATGTCAAAAGTTAAAGGACAAACGCGCATCTACCGAACGCATAATACCAATCGCGGTACCCGAAAACAGACCGGCGAAATCCAGAACATTCAACGAGTTGGTTAAATTCGTTCCATCCACTTGAAAGCGCACCGGGTACTTTTCGTTCTTGCTCAGGATCACTCCCGCGGAAGCGTTTAACGACCATAGCGGACGCGGACGTAAGTCTGAAAAGTTCACTCGATTGAGAATATTCTGCGTATACCCTTGGGCCGCGGCAGCGGGTTCCGAGCCGCCGAAGTCGATAGGCAGACCGCTATCGTACGTGCCGCCAAACGCCAGCCAAAAGCGCGCTGTAACCTCGTAACGGAAACGCGCCCTCACAGAGTTGCGCTGTTCTTGAGAAACCGGAAACACACCGCTTGTCTGCTGAACCGCCTGTGCTGCGTTGTCGCCAAGGAAGAGACCTCCGGTAGCGGGGAAATAGCCGTTGCCGCGCTCGTTGGTCCAACTGATATAGCCAGACAACCTACCCCAGCGCGGAATTTCCAGTTTCGCCTCTTCTCCATAGATATTGGCCAATGCAAAGGTGATGGGGAAACTCACACCGGTATTGAGCAGCAGATCGTCATCCGGATAATTGTGATATCTACGCCAAAAGAAATTTCCGGTGAGCCGTATGTGCGAGAACAGCGCTCTGCCAAAACCAGCCTCATAATAATTGCCGCGCGCCGGTTGCACAGGCAGCCGCAGCACCAGCGGATCAAGGCTGGTGACAGCGGGCGAACTGGAAACAAGCAAGTTTTCGAAAGGCGGCGTTTGAAACACACGGTCATAAGAAGCGTGAAAGTTAATCTTCGCTTTCGGCCAGAAATAAGCAAGGCCGAAACGCGGGCTCCAGCCAACTTGATTCACCAGTAGATCGTAATGATCGAAGCGAATCCCGCCGCTCACCGCAAAATTCTTCCAATGGATTTCGTCTTGTCCGAACAGCGACTGTTCGCGATCGGGTGCGTGGCCGTAAAAGTTGAAAGCAAGCGGTGTCCCCGAGTCGAATTGAGTGGGATCGGTAATCAGATAGCTGAGCGCCTCTTCAATTTGCGCGAAATCCGCTTCGCCGCCAAACTTGAACTCATGTTTGCCGGCATGCACCGAAAGCGTCCCTTTGGCGTACTCTTCGTGGTAGCCGCGATCTTGCCCAGCGATCATGGGCGTGGCAAGGTTGTTTGACCAGAAACCCGCCGTGATATCGCGGGTCATCGCGCGGAAATTCCCCAGCACGTTTGCCGAGAAAATGTGCTCGTAGGAAAGCTGGGCGGAGCTTTCGAAGTTCTGGCGATCCTGCCGCTGCCCGACCTCTTCCTGCGGGACCTCATTCGGCACAAGAAACTTGGATTGGTTGCGGCTCACGATGACGCCGATACGGTTTTTGTCGTCTATGTCGTATTCGTAGTGCGCCATGAAGTCGGCGGTCGTGCCATGATTCGTATAATTCTGCGTGGCTGGAGGATCAAGAAAATGGTCGGTCTGAGCGCCGGAAATGCTCATCGTCAGGGTATTCGCGCCAAAGCCGTACTGGCCCTCGAGAAAGCCGTTCAGCGTGTCGAAGCTCCCGCCTCCCAGCGAGCTTCTACCATGGAAACCTTGCCTCTTGTCGCGTGTCGTTTGCACTTCAATCACCCCGCCTAACTTGCGCCCGTATTCAACTGGAAAACCGGCCACCATCTCGCTCATTTCCTGCACGTTGTCGGCGTCAAAATCAGCCACATAGGCGGCCGAACGATTCTCCGTTAGCGGCATGCCATCAACAACGTATTGGACTTGGTACTCTTCGGCGCGCGGATGCAAAATGCCATTCGCTTCAAACATCCAGCCGGGTTCTTGATTGATGAGTTCGGCTAAACCACGGCCCGGCTGAGCAGATAAGCGGTCGGTTAACGTATCGCCGCCAATGCGATTCACGCTGCTGGTGGCATAGGGGTCGACGAGCGTCTGTTCGCTTTGGACATCGACCGTCGTTTGCACGGAACCTAACGCAAGCGCGACCTTTATCTCTTTGGGCAAGGCCGAACGGATTTCCACCAGCTCGCGCGAAGATGCAAAACCTGCGTGGCTTACCGTCACGAGATAAAGACCGGGGGGCAATCTTTTGGCGACGACTCGTCCATCCGCGTCTGCCTCAAATGTGCGGTTGTATTGATTTACTTCGCTGGTTAATTTTACGGTGGCTTGAACGGGCGCTCCGCTTGGGTCTACGGCCAGCAGCCGCAGTTCGCCGGAATTGGTCTGGCAGAAAGCGCAAGAGGCGATCAACAGGCTGCAAAACAGTCTAAACATAGCTTCTGTTTGTATATTCGATCCAGGCGCTTTTTGTTCAGGGTTTTTGATAATTGGGAAAGAGGGAAAAAAGGTTGAACAAGAAATGCCGGATTGGAATATACGCATGAAGGCATTTGCGTGATGGCGAACTGGTCCGACAATCCGACGTTTGTCGATCGATTGCTTTCATCCACAATTTTCGCAGAACGGGAATCGGCCCACGAGGAAGAACTCGTGAGATTCTTTTGCCAGTTACGTAACCCGCTGTTACGCTACGCGCTCAGCTTCGGTGTGGCGGCGCAAGACGGCGAGGAAATTATTCAGGAAGTGTTCCTGGCGCTCTTCGAGCACCTCAAAGGAGGCAAACCTCGCACTAATCTTTATGGCTGGGTCTTCCGCGTCTGCCATAACTTGGCGTTGAAACATTTGGAAGGAGTACGCGCTAGAAGTACAGCAGTGTTTCCTACGTTCGGTTGGGAAGACGCACAGATCGATTCGTCTCTCAATCCGGAAGAGCTGTTAGTTGCAGCGCAACGTCGCCAAAAACTGCAGGCAGTGTTAGGAGCGCTGCCTGAGCCGGACCGGTATTGTGTCTGCTTACGCGCCGAGGGCTTGCGATACCGGGAAATCGCTGAAATTCTGGGTATGTCGCTTGGCGCGGTTTCGATTTCGCTAGCGCGATCATTGGCCCGGTTTGAGCGCGCCGATCAGGATTAACAAATCATGCTACCTCAAGACTCACATTTGTCCGATCCGGAGTTGCTCAGCGCGGCGGACGGCGAATTGACGGCACGGCGCCTGCGAGAAGTGCGTGCCCATTTGCATTCATGTTGGACTTGCCGAACCCGTATGGCTGAGTTGGAACACACCATCGCAGATTTCGTAACGACTTACCGATCCGTTTTTGATCGTCAGCTTCCGGCTGAGGATCTGTCGGCGGCGCGGTTGAGAGCAGGCGTTGCGCGGTTGATCTCGAAGCCGGTCAAGCGCTTCTCGATGTTTTCTCGTGAAGCGTCCTGGTACTGGAGGTGGGCCATTCCGGCGCTATTGATCCTGGGCATATCGTTTTGGACCGACTCATACTTTGGCAAACGGCGGACTGCGTTAAGTCCCGAAACGCAAATTGTTCCTAATTCGCGTCTTACGCCAGGTGAAGTCAGATTGGTGTCGACGGAAGAGGTGTGCCAGGTGAACGCGCAAATCGAGCAGCAGCGAATACCAGAAGAGCTGAAGCGGGCGGTGTTCTATCAATACGGATTTAAGCAAGCGCGGGAAGACGCATATGAGGTTGACTACCTGATTACGCCTGAATTAGGCGGCTCGACTAGCATTCAGAATCTCTGGCCGGAACCGTATTTCAGTAGAAAGTGGAACGCTCACGTGAAAGATGCACTGGAAGAACGGTTGCACAAGCTGGTTTGCAGCGGCGATCTCGAGCTATCGACGGCCCAACGCGAAATAGCCGCGAATTGGGTCGACGCTTATAAGAAATATGTGCAGACAGACGATCTGCGGTAGTCGTTCTGTGGAATCGCTTTCAAGATGAGCCATCGCCTTCGCCTTGCCTTCATCGAGTCTGTCTAGATAGACTAGCGGGCAGGCAAGGAAGGCGTTCGGTGTCTCGTAAATATTACTCTGCAAAAATCAGCACCAATCATCGATGGCTTATCCGCGTTCTCTTGGCATGCACAGTCGCTGGTCTGTCCATTCTTTCTTCACAAGAGCCCGATGCAACGCGCCAGCGCCCTCCTGCGGGACGCGGTTCTACGCGTGAGTTTCTCGGCCTGGGCCCGGCTCCCGATGCTGCCGCTGCCAAGAAAGGCGAATCTCTCTATAAACAGAATTGCGCGGCGTGCCACGGAGAGACAGCGCGCGGAGCGCAAGGCCCTAATCTGGTGCGTTCGGTAGTGGTTCTGCATGACGAGAAAGAAAACGAAATTGGTCCGGTCATTAAGAACGGGCGTCCGCAGGCAGGAATGCCGCCGTTCCCTCAACTCTCGGCAGACGACATCCACAACATTTCTGAATACATTAAGCTGCAAGTCGAACAGGCAGCTAACCGCGGCATCTACAATCAGATCTATGCCGGATCGAAAAACGCGCTTCGCGGCGACCCCAACAAGGGAAACGAATTCTTTCAGGCCCATTGCCGCGGCTGTCATTCCGCCGCGGGTGATCTGGCGAAGATCGGCGCAAAGTTCCCCGAAGCTTCCTTGATGCAGAGCCGCTTCCTCTGGCCCGCATCCAAAGAACCTGAGCGCGCTACGGTCTCAACTCCATCGGGCGAAAGCGTCACCGGTTCTATCGTCAAACTCGATGACTTCGACGTCGCGCTGCGCGATTCCAATGGAGAGTATCATTATTGGCCAAGATCACAGGTGAAGGTGAGCGTTGTGGACAATTTGCAAGGGCACCGTTCGCTTTTACCGATCTACACTGACGCTGACATACATAACGTAACCGCCTATTTGGAGACTCTGAAATGATTGGGCTCTCAAGAGTTCTCATTCTGGCCACATCACTGAGTGGCATCCTCAGCGCGCAACTTCTGGACCCCGCCGCGCTGACCCTGTTCAACCAACCCCCAAATGTCTGGCCCACCTATAACGGAGATTATTCCGGACGACGCTTTAGCAGCCTTAGCGAGATCAATCAAGCCAACGTAAATCTTCTGAAGATTGAATGGGCCTATCGCATTTCCGGTATCGGGCCGCAAAGAGGAGTGGGCGCGCCAACCATCAAGTCGACGCCGTTGATGGTGAATGGCGTTCTTTACTTCACTATTCCCGACCATGTTTTCGCGCTCAATGCAATAACGGGCGCATTGCTCTGGCAGTTTGACTTTGAAGACCACGGCGGACATTTAATTGGTCAGCGCGGCGTGGGCATGTATGGCAACTGGCTCTATTTCTTGACGCCCGACGGCTGGTTCATTTCGCTGAACGCCAAGGATGGCAAGGAGCGCTGGCGGCATAAAGTTGCCGACGAGAAGCTGCAATACTTCACAACCATGTCGACCATGATCGTCAAGAACCATGTGTTGGTAGGAGTGGGCGGCGATGCAATGGATGTGCGCGGCTATCTCGAAGCGCATGATCCGGAAACCGGCGCGCTGCAGTGGCGTTGGTGGAGTGAACCCCAAAAGATGGGGGATCCCGGATCGGAGACTTGGCCGAACCAGGCAGCCATGGACCACGGAGGTGGTATGACTTGGCTTCCTGGCACGTATGATCCCGAACTGAACTTACTGTACTGGGGAACGGGCAACGCGAATCCTGTATTCGCCGGCCAAGGCCGGCAAGGCGCAAATTTGTATACGGCGTCTATTGTCGCGCTCAACGCCGATACCGGCAAACTGGTCTGGTGCTTTCAGGCCTCTCCGCACGACACGCATGATTGGGATAACGTCGAAACTCCGGTTTTATTCGACGCAACGATAGATGGGAAGCCGCGTAAACTTCTCGCACAGGGCGCGCGCTGCGGCTGGTTTTTTGTGCTCGATCGCACGAATGGTCAAAATTTAGTTTCGAAACCCTTTACCGGAACCGGCAACTGGGCAAAGGGAGTGGATAGCAAAGGCCAACCGATTCCCGATCCCGCAAAGGAACCTCAAGTAGACGGATCCATGATCGATATGCCAGCCATGGGAGCCACCAATTGGCCGCCCCCCAGCTACGATCCGCAGACAGAACTGTTCTATTTGAATGGCACCGAAGGCTACGGAGTGGCTTACCTTTACGACACATCTCCTGAGCCCGCAGGTTATGGTGGCGGCGGCGGAGGCAACTTTGACACGCGATCCAGTTTGTTCGCGATAGACATTCGCACCGGCAAAATTAGCTGGAAGCATTCACACCAGAGCATCGCTTCGAGAAACGATGGGGGCATGAGCGGCGGAATTTTAACCACAGCGGGCCATCTTTTGTTTACCGGAGATTCGGGGCAGTTCGTGGCGTTCGACCCTGCCGGCGGCAGCATCCTGTGGCACCAGCGGCTCACGGCGGCCTTAAGCAATGGTCCGTCGACGTATATGTTGGGCGGCAAGCAATACATCATCGCGGGCGCGGGCGATACGCTCTACGCTTTGACGCTGGCGGGTAAGTAAACATCCGAGGGTCAAATGCTGGTAACGTAAGAATATTCAATGACATTCACAAGTGCCTGCGTCCTGCTGCTTGCTGGTTTCATCCCCTTTTGCGCTTTCGCACAATCACCCGGCCCGCAATTACCCGACGCGCCGAATCGAGAAACCGTTCAACGCATATGTTCATCGTGTCATCCTGCCCAAATTATTCTTGGGCGCGGCATGACTCGCGAACAGTGGGGCGCCATCGTTTCGAACATGATCAGCCGTGGGGCTAAAGGCTCGGACGAAGAGTTCGCGCAAGTTGTCGATTATCTCGCCAAGAATCTGCCCCTTACTAAGGGGGCGGGCATTCCAACGGCGCAAACCAAAGCGCCGCGCCCTCCGAACCTCATTGACCAGGCAGGCGCCAACGACAAGCAGGTAGTAGACGACGATGCGGCAGCGCGCGGCAAGACCGTGTACATCGCTGAGTGCATCACCTGCCATGGAACGAAAGCGCGCGGCGGCGAGCGCGGGGCAGACCTGGTGCGATCGTTGGTGGTTCTTCACGATCGCTATGGCAGCACCATCGGACCTTTTCTGGCAAAAGGCCATCCAGAGGGAAAATCGCTCGCACTCACGCAGGACCAGATTGTGGATCTCTCTCACTTCCTGCACCAGCAAGTGGGCAACACACTGCGAACCGGGCCCTTTAACAGCGTGCTCAATGTTTTGATCGGAGATCCCAGAGAAGGAAAGGCTTTCTTCAACGGACCTGGAAAATGCAGTGAATGTCACTCGACAACCGGCGATTTAGCTCACATCGCCAGCAAATATGATCCCCCCGTTTTGCAGTTGAAAGTGGTTTTTCCGCAGACGGCCGCTTTCGGCCGCCGAACTGCGGTAAACTCACGCAAGCCGGTCACCGTGACGGTAACCACTTCCTCGGGCGAAAGCGTAACCGGCGTGCTGGACGAAATCGACGATTTCAGTGTGTCCTTGCACGACGATTCAGGCCGCTATCGCAGTTTTCAACGCGGGCCTGGAGTCAAGGTCGAGAAACACGATCCGTACGCCGGTCACGTTGCGCTGCTCGATGAATATACCGATAAAGATATTCACGACGTGGTTGCTTACCTGGAGACCTTTAAATGAAGTTTCTTTCCGTAATATTGTTGACGCTGCTTCCTCTTCTAGCTGGGCCTGACGCCGCTCCAGGAGGTGGCATGGATCCTTCCGTCCTGTTGCATCCTCCGATTGACTCCTGGCCCACCTATAACGGCGATTACTCGGGCCGGCGTTTCAGCAGCCTGACTAAGATCAACGATCACAATGTCAAATCGTTGAGCCTCGCTTGGATGTATCAACTCCCAGGCGGTGGCGACTCTTCCGGCGGGCGCATTTCGGCAACCCCGCTGTTAGTCAATGGGGTTATGTATTTCACCGTGCCCGATAAAGTTTGGGCCATTGACGCGCTCAGCGGCCGCCAGATCTGGAGTTACACGTGGACCTCCAAAGGAGGCATTCACCTGGGCAATCGAGGCGTCGGCATTTCCGGCAATTCGCTCTATTTCGAAACGCCGGATTGCAATCTTGTCTCGCTCAATTTGAATGATGGCAAGAAGCGCTGGAATCAGGCGATCTGCGATCTGGATCAGATGTATTATGCCTCCGTCGCTCCCGTCGTAATCAAGAATCACATCATTACAGGCGTCAGCGGTGACGATCTGGACCGCCCTGGCTATTTGGAAGCACGAGATCCCGAAACAGGCGATCTGCAATGGCATTGGTCAGTCGTCCCCAAGCCTGGTGAACCGGGCTCCGAAACATGGCCGAACGCAGATGCCATGGAGCATGGCGGTGGTATGACGTGGCTGTCTTGCACTTATGACCCGGATTTGAACATGCTGTTCGTCGGCACTGGTAATCCCCAGCCGGTGATTGCGTCCAAAGGTCGCGAAGGCGCTAATCTTTTCACCGAATCGATTGTGGCCCTCAATGCCGATACCGGCAAAATGGTTTGGTATTTTCAGCCTTCCCCGCATGACACCCACGACTGGGACGCCATTCAGACGCCCGTTCTCTTTGACGGTGAGATCGACGGAAAGAAGCGCAAGCTAGTGGCACAAGCGAGCCGCAATGGATGGTTTTTCGTGCTTGACCGCGAAACCGGGAAGAATTATGTCAGTTCCCAATTTGTGAAAACGAACTGGGCCAAAGGTGTAGATGCCAAAGGTCAGCCCATACCTAATCCAGCCAAGGAGCCGCAGATTGCCGGTGCGCTGGTCTCACCCAATCAAGGAGGCGCCGCTAATTGGATGCCGCCCTCGTTTAGTCCGGCGACCGGCTTGTTTTACATCAACGCCACGCGTGCCTTCAGCATCTACTACATTTTTGACACCGACGACAAGCCAGAGGGATGGGGCGGCAATGACCAGGGTGGCTGGGCGGAGTCGATGCTGGAAGCCCTAGACTACCGCACGGGCAAAGTCCGCTGGAGTCACAAATGGGAGACGCCGGGCATTCGCGGGGGATTGCTAAGCACCGCCGGTAATCTCGTGTTTGCGGGTGATCCGAGCAACAATTTTGTTGCACTGAATGCTACAACTGGCGAGCCGCTATGGCATGCCAACCTCGGTAAGTCTGTCTCGAACGGCGCGATCACTTACGAACTCGACGGCCGCCAATATGTGGTTGTGGGCGCAGGCGACAAATTATTTGCTTTCGTCATGAATCAATAGAGCGAGGGTTGTATGCCTTCGTGCTCCCGCGACTGCTCAACTCGTGTCCCCAGTCGTGCGCAACGCAGCCGGTGCCAAGCTCAAAGCTTCTTTGTCAACTTGTTCACGATGGTGGTCACCTGCGCTTCACTAGCATCCTCAATCAAGATCAAAAGCAAGTCTGTCTGCGACCAATCCTTCCAGATACGGCGCAGTATCTCTAAGCCTCCCCCAGAGCCCAGCCCTATCACGCCCGCTGCGACCCGCACCTTCTGCGACTCGGAGGACAGCAACATCACGACGCACAGAATCAACCCGCACACCACCAAGCCGGTAACAAATAGGAAAATGCGATATTCCCGCTGGCGGTGCTTGCGTAGCGCCTGCTTGACCTTCAAGGAAGCCGAACCGCCCGCTTTGAGAAATTCACCTGCTGAGTTGCTGAGGACGTCCTTTAGATTTGCCATTGTGGTTAGCCAGTAGCCTTTTCATCTCATTTCGAAGGATCTGAACAACAATGCCCCGAGCTTCCAGGTAGCCGAAGTTGCCCGTAGTCAATAGGCCCAGGGTGTCGGCAATGCACCTCGCAGCCCACACAAATTCAATCTCATTGGCGAACTGAATTGTGCGGATACTGTGCTGCCGCCGCGAGGCAATATAATCGGCCGGTATTGTGGAGGTGCATACAGGCAAGTCCAGGACCCCCTTGAAGGTTGGCGCTATCGCCTCCTCCAGCGCCTCTTTCGTCTGCATTTTATCGTAGAGTTCCAGACGATTCCCTTGTCTTAGCAACTCCGCGAACAGCTCGTTCAGTTGTTCGCGGATGCGGGCGTGACGGGTAACAGCATGCTCTAAGATCAGGGTGCCCTCAGCGCTCCTGCTGCTTGCGGGGGCGTAATCCAGCGCAGCCGCAAAGATCTTGACCAATTGAGAAATATCCGGGCCGGCAAGGCTAAGCTGCGAGCGAAGCCAAGCTGATAAGTCATCCTGATTGCTCGCGAGCCGGGCCATGAAGGGCAACGTCGAATCATGCTCGCTGAAATCCTCAAACGTAACCTCCGGCCCTTTCCAGTGTGCAAACAAGATGGCGATCTGTTTGGCCTCGGTAATCGACCGTACATCCTGTAAAGTTGCGTCGCGACATACCATTGCCCCGGCGGCCGATGCTAAGTCGAGCACTTTGCAAACCGGGTCGGCAACCAGTTCTCGATACTCAAGCTCCCAGCGGCAACGCAAATACTTCTCCCGCTCTTCCGCGTCTAGATCGCGATCGAAATACTTCGCCAGCCAGTCCGATTCGCCAGCGCGTGATCGGAAACCATCCCAGGTCAAAGGGATTGCGACGGCGATCCCCACATCCCGGAGTTCGCTAACGGACAAGCGTCCCCTCCGCTAACTGATGCCTATTCAAGGACATCAAAGTCCGTGTTTCGCCGTTCTGGACAATCACTGAGAATCGCCGCACTTTGATATCGGACATTTGCCGCAGCTCATTGCGTACTGTCATGGCGTATTGCGCTATGCTCCCCTGCTTGGCGGCGGCCGAGCTCAAACTCTTTTCGTGGCTGGCCACAAGGCGAGCGCCTCCCGCCGCATACTCACGATCGTCGAAACCCGCAACGACGGACACATCGATGGCCGGGTCTCTCGTTGAGGTGCCGCGGAATTTCAGTGAAACTGCCGCGGGCCTGCCGTCCCGGTTCGCATCCCAACCAATGTCTTTAACAAACCTCCCCACTTGGCCGGTCTCCATCGTTTGCACCTCGACACCTCTCCAAGTAGCCGCCGTTTCGTTGACCGTTATGCGCCCAAATAGCGCCTTAACGCGAGATTCAGTGACCCTCCCAATAGACCGGAGCCATGATTCGCGGCCGTTCAGGTCTCTTTGCGCCAGTCCGTCCAAGCGCGCTTCGGGTTCCCCCGAGGTGCGCTCTCCCAGCAGCTCAGCCATACTCGTTAGCCTAGTTTCACTGTTGCTCTCCAGCCCGATGCCAAGCGCACGAACGTGACTCTCCGGGGTATCGAAGAAAATGACCGCTCGTTCTCCCGCGCCTTTTCGGTCAGAGACCGACTTCAAATAATCGCCTAATGAGGGCGTGTCGCGGATCTCGTAAACGATTACTGCCGGTGGCGGTTTCAGGTTTTGTTCAGTCGCGAAAGCAACTTCTTCCTGGTCGTGCGCAATAAAGATGCAGCAATCGTTCTTTTCCGCGATCGATCGTAGATCGTCCACAAATCCCTGCTTGTTCACATACGTCCGCTTCCCGATCCGTCCCGCCCATGTGGCGCGCTCGGCTGGCGAATTCGGTAGCTCCAGCGCGGCAAAACGCGTGCGCACCGGCGGCGGCGCACTCGAAGCAATTCTTGCCAGTTCATCCACGTCCCGTATCCGCTGGTGCTCCACCGCCCGCGCCAGCTCCGCTGCATGTGCTTCCACTTGCGACGCTTTAGCGGGGTTGTATTCCAATACGTAGCCCTTTTCCGATTCCTTCAGCGCGAAGCCGCTTACCGAGGCATTCGGCTTCAGTTCTAAAGCGCGGGCATCGATATTGTGACCTCCGATGGCCTCAATATCATTGCGGTCCCAGGAAACGACAATCGACGGCGTTTTGATACAACCGGCAGGCTCGTAAACGTGCTTCTGGACAAATTCGTAGCGCACGTTTTCCAGGTCTCCATAAGCCATTGCGACTCTCCAAAGCAACTTCGACAGGCTGGTTATTGGATTTTGCTGCTTCTCTGCTGTCGCTAAGTCCTTATAAGTCGCTTCCAGTTCCTTACGGCGCTGAGCCAATTCTGCTCGCTTAAGGGCGATCGTGAGCTCACTCCCGTGTGGATTCGTGACCATTGCGTTGAAAAGCCTGACGTCGGCATCAAACTGATCGGTCTGCTTTTGCAGTTGGGCTTCCTGGCTCTCCAATTTAGCCGCTCTTGCTCTCTCAATGCGTGTTGCATCGTCGGAGAAGCGGTCTGCCAGAACGTTTGCAAGCTGTCGCGGCGATAGGCCCGGAAACGTCTGCCGCACTGCTTCCAACAGAGCCGTGAACTGCTGTTTCGTGGAAGGTTTGAGGCGAAGATTGCCAGATTCGATGTCGTTTAGCAGCCCATATGTGTACTCCGAACGAACTTGGGCTGCTTTCCGATTTGCAAGAACTCCCTCGCTGCTTGCCATGCCGAGGTTTTTCGCCAGCGTGTTCTGCCCCCGGCTTTGCGTAATGGCGCGGCAAAACTGATAAAGCAGGGTGTACTGCACCACGCGTTCGAGGTTGGAGTCGCGGAGCTTGGCAAAGTACTTGTAGGCCGTCTCCTCCTCGGGCAGAAGCTTCCCGGCAGCCGTGTTATCAGACCCAAGCATGTCTGATCCATAAGTGACGGGCAGAGCTCCTGTCTGACGCGACGTCAAAACTTTGCCTGACGTCCCCTCCACCACAACTGCGGAGCCTGAGGTGTTCCAGTTGAAGAGAACTTGCGTACTGCCGGTTTCTTTTTGAATAACCCTGCTGAGCGGCATAGCGCCAAATGGAAATGTTGCCGGTTTAGGGTAATTAAAGTAAAGGTACTCGGTGCTGCCTGCCTCCGACCACGATTTCAGCATCTGGTCGGTCGTGTTGAGCAGAGCGCCAAACTCAGAATCTATCAGCGGATCGCTCAAATAGATCGGAGCCCAGTCCTTACCCCGGTACTCACCTGCTGACAACCTGCCTGCGAATAAAGCCGTGCGCTCATAACTTTGCGACAGTTCATCTGACGACTGCGAGGCGACAAGCTGAAAAGTTTCAAATCGCAGGGGCGGAAGTTTAGACAAATCGTTCGTGCGTGGCCTGCCCACAATGGCCACTTGACCACCCGGAGAAACCAGCGCGCCAATCAGTGCGTCGCTCGCCACCGCAAAGCAGCGGAATGGTAGTCGCAGCGGCTCCAGCACCGTCGGATTCTCTTGCGCGCGAAGCAATAACGAAGACGGAAATGTCAGTAAAACCAGCGTCCGATCGCCTGTAACAAAAGCGCCCATCGTGTGCGACTTAGCAATGGCCGGCCACGTTGTGCTGCCCCCGGTGTTTCCATCCAAAGCGCTCCCAGGAATTCGTCGCACCGTCCATCCACTGCCGCACCTCGCGGGTGGTGACCTGTAGGTTTGGCGCTGCGACTGCCTTCAAGTTGAAATGGTTGTCCGCATCGATATCAAAGCCGCCGCCGAAAGTGGTGCCGAAAAGTGCCAGGTACAAAAAAGCGATCCGGTCTCGAAGTACCGGGTCTGACATTAGATTTCCCGCACTCGGCCAGCTGCGAACAGTCAATACGACATCCTCCAACCAGCCATCCACGCCCAATCTCCAGCGGAATCTGTTGAGCGCGACCAAGTCTTTTCCAAAAGCGGCTCTGATCAGACGGTCAAGCCGTCCTTTCGACATAACCGGAGCCGGTTCAGAGATGAAGATCGCCAACGTTCCGCCAGCAAGCGGCCGTCCCTCTATGGATTGGTATGGAAATGGATGATTCGACCGAAACTGCGTCCATGCTTGACAAGAAAGATCGCCAACAGGGCACGCATACTGATAGGCCGCCGCGGTAGAACGGTTCAACCAGTCCTGTTGCGAGGCAACGCTGGTTGCGCCTATGCACAAAGAAACTACAACCGACACCGCTAACCCGCGTAATTTTCGTCCCCGATCGCCTCTGCTTTTGTACAAATTTGCTTTCACCAACACGACTAATGCCTCCTTCTCAGTCGCAAGCTGTGAAAATCCGAGCACGCAAATGTCCATCGAATACGGCAAACAACGCAAATTTAGTTTGCAAGCTGAACGGAGTGCCAAGAGCGCCATGCGCACAACGAAGCATGAAAGGAGCAAAAAGCGTGAACCAAAAGGATAATTGCGACCGCTTTATGGTTAACGTATTTAAATCACTTAAAGGCAGTGATTTATTGAGCGCTTCTGCTTGACGGGCCTCGTATGCCGTGCAAGTTGGCGGTTGGGGCAGCAACGTATCGGCGTGAACAATATGGTTTAGCCAGTGACGCACTGGGGCTTGGCTCTGGAGGACTGAGCCGTGCGGAATATACTAAGTTCGTGCGTAAGCAATGCGGTTAGCCCCTCAATACTGATCACTGCCTATCCGGAAGCCGCAATCCTTACCATCACTCATCTAATGAAAACGAATCATTCAGCGCGCACAGCGGTCATGCCGATCGCCTTTTTGATCCTTGGATTGGGATTGGCGCAGGACGGCCCGGAGACGGTCACGCGAGGGACGAAACAATTCCGCAAGAGTGTGTTGGTATCCGGGCTTGCGGGCCCGTGGGAATTGACTTGGGGACCGGATAGCATGCTTTGGGTGACTGAGCGAACCGGCAAGCGGATTACGCGCATCGATCCGGCTAGCGGCAAGGGCAGCGTCGCGATCACCATCGATGAGGTTTCCGCCCCCGGCGGCCAGGACGGTTTGCTGGGTATGGCACTACACCCGGAACTGCTGGCAAATACTGGTAACAATTATGTCTATGCGGCCTACACTTACGTCGACCGAAACAAGGGAGCCAACCAGTTCTTCCCCGATCCCAACAGTCCGTATCGCTATCTCTATGGAAAGATCGTGCGTCTGAGTTATGACAAGACGAATGGCATACTCTCCAACCCCGTAGATCTGATTACGGGGTTACCGGTAGGCGATGACCACGTCTCTGGACGTCTTAAGATCGGCCCTGATAGGAAGTTATATTTCACCGTCGGCGATGAAGGGCACAACCAGATGGGAAATTCCTGCTTGCCCATTGAATCTCAGCGCCTGCCGACCCAGCACGAGATTGATCGCAAGGTCTACGAGGCCTATGTGGGTAAATCGCTGCGACTGAACCTGGATGGCTCCATCCCTGCCGACAATCCGAAACTGGCCGGCGTTGTCAGCCATGTCTATACGTATGGTCACCGCAATATGCAAGGCATCGATTTCGGGCCGGAAGGAACACTCTATGCTTCCGAACAGGGTCCAAAGACCGATGACGAGATCAATATTTTGAAGCCGGGCGCCAACTATGGTTGGCCCAATGTTGCGGGTATGAAGGACAACAAGGCCTACGAGTACGCTCGCTGGGCCGACTCCTCCACGCCCTGCTCACAACTGACTTACACTTTCAGCAACGACATTCCGCCGTCTGTGCCGCGTGACCCGGAATCGGCTTTCAAAAAGCCGTTCGAGGAGCCGATTGCCACTATGTTCACCGTGCCCACGGGCTTCAATTTCGAGGACCCGGCCTGTAAGGGTGTTGACTTCATCTGTTGGCCCACGGTGGCCGCTTCAAGCATCGAGTACTACGCCTCGCAAGGCAAAGGCATTCCAGGTTGGGACAAGGTTCTGCTGGTGACCACCCTGAAGCGCGGCTCGCTTTATGTGCTTCCGCTGACTGCCGACGGAAAGGCTGCAGCCGGTCACTTTTCGCGGTACTTTCAGAGCGAGAACCGTTATCGCGATACGGCGGTCAGTCCCGATGGCAGGACAATCTACATCGCTACCGATCCGGGAGGTCTTGCAGAAGGACTGAACGGCGGATTGGCTGAGAAGATGCAGAACCCCGGGGCCATTCTGGCATTTACTTACGTGGGCGAAGGGTCCGGTGCGCCGAGCAGCGTGGGCCCTACCGCCACCAGCCAAACGAGTGTCACCACCGGGCCTGCTGCGATCACCGGCGTCTCTGGGGATGAGCCGCCACAGTTCACCGCCGAACAGGCCATTGCGGGCAAAACGGCCTTTGATTCCAAGTGCGCGTCTTGCCACGGCAACACGCTTGCCAACGGCACGTTCGGCCCACCGTTGGCCGGCCCGTACTTTCGTAATAAATGGGTCGGTCAGACTGTTCGGGCATTTTACGATCATTCGAAGACCATGCCGCCATCCGCTCCTGGTTCGCTGCCAGACGACACGTATGTGAACATCATGGCGTACGTGCTGAAGGTCAACGGGTTCAAGGCCGGCAATGCCAAACTGCCGGTCGATGGGGATGCGCTCGGCAAGATGACAATTCGCTAGCAGACAGGAGATGCCGTCCGCGACGCGGCGATTGGTTCCTCGATACCCGAGAACTTCAGGCTGCCGCCGTTAGAGATGCGAATATTGTCAGAATGATACTTCGGATACGCCATCGAAACTGTGCATTATTGCTGTTGCAGTGTGTTGCCGCCGTCAATGCAAGTGCTGCCGACAGTCTGACTCAGCTGAGTGAAAATTTCTGGGCGTGGCGCGCGCACGAACAGCCATTCAGTGAAGATGATATTCCTCGCCTTGAGCGGCCACCACAGCTGTCCATCGATTGGTCTATGACGACCATTCAGAAACGCCGTCACCAACTCACCGCCTTCGAACAACGCTGGAAGAATCTCACGCCACTCACCGGCGCCTCCATCGCTGAAGAAGTCGACTATCGTCTGATCGGATCCGCGCTCGCTCGCGTACGTTGGGAATTCGATATTCAGAAGGCCTGGAAGCGAAATCCAGAATTCTATGTGGACCAGACATTGGGCGCGGCCTATATTCTGCTTCTGCCGCCTCCGCCATTTTCGGCCGAGCGGCTGAAGCAACTCATCGGCCGTTTCGAATCGGTACCTGCCACCCTGCGTGCTGCGGAAGAAAACCTGACCGACATGCGCAAGCCTTTTGCGCTTCTGGCGATCGAGTCACTCAAAGACTTGCCTGATCGAATGCAAACGATGCAGCGTGCGCTGGCCCCGCAATTGACCGACGAAGCTAACACAGCCTTGGCCAAAGCTTTGGTCGCCGCTGTTCCAGCGCTTACCCGATATCGTGCCTGGCTTCAGTCGCGGGTAGAGGCACTGCCCAAAGAAACCGCGATTGGCCGCGAGAACTATCTTTTCTTCTTGCGCAATGTTGCGTTGCTTCCTTACTCGCCGGAACAACTGCTTGCCATGAGTCGCCAGGAGTTGAGCCGTTCCTTTGCCTTTGAAACTTATGAACGCAACCGCAATGCCGAGCTGCCCGCTTTGGCTCTGTTTCCTACACAAGCGGCGCAAATGGCCCAAGAAGCTGCCGACGAAGACGCCATCCGCGAGCTGCTCTCGAAGCAGCACTTACTCACCGTTCCCGGCTGGATGAAGCATTATCGCAATTTGCCGCTGCCGGATTACGTAGCTCCCTTTGAAGGTCTTGGCGTAACGGACGATCTCACTGGACCGTCGCGGCTCGACCAGGACGCGACGAGTTATATCCGTGTGCCGAATCCGAATCTCGGATTCTTTGCTTTATCGACCGCGCGAGATCCAAGGCCCATCATCGTTCACGAAGGCGTTCCGGGACATTATTTTCAACTCGCCCTATCCTGGGCCAACCCCGATCCCATTCGCCGCCATTATTATGATTCCAGCGCCAACGAAGGGATTGGATTCTATGCCGAAGAGATGATGCTGCAAGCAGGACTTTTCGACGACAAGCCCAGAACGCGCGAAATCATCTACAGCTTCATGCGTCTGCGCGCACTGCGGGTGGAAGCGGACGTAAAACTGGCGCTGGGGCTATTCACTCTCCAACAAGCCGCCGATTACTTGGCCGAAACAGTTCCCATGGACCATGGCACCGCACTCGAGGAAGCCGCGCTCTTTGCTAGTTCGCCTGGTCAGGCCATTAGCTACCAGATCGGCAAAATTCAAATTACTCAGCTATTAGCCGATGCGCGCCGCTCACAAGGCGACAAATTTTCACTTCTTAAATTCAACGATTTTGTTTGGAGCAATGGGAACGTGCCCATCGCGCTACAACGCTGGCAAATGCTCGGCGACGCCCATGACATACCTGTCGCAATCGCCGCGCCAAAATGAGGCCGCCATTCGGTACCCAAAGACTTCCGCTGCAAGTGCTGCGCTACTGACCCATCTGGAATGAGAAGACCTTTTTTGCTAGTTATTCTCCCCAGCGAGGATTACGAGGGAAACGGTGTCCTCCACCAAGCGATCTTACTAAGCGAGTAAGGAGAAGAATGGAATTACCTTTGTGCCGTCTGTTGGATGGGGGACACAGCACCTAGTGGCGAGTGGTCCACTTGAGCAGGCATTGCGACGAAATTTCCCGATTGGTGCTGAGGTTCACCTTTCGCAAGGAGTCGATTTTCGCGTTTGGGCTCCGAGCGCGAAGAAGGTCCGCGTAATCTTTGAGGGAAGCGAGGAAGGCGTTGAACCACTGGCGCTAGTTCGAGATGATTCTGGTTATCATGCAGGATTGTCGCCGAACGTCGGCTCCGGCACTCTTTACCGCTTCGAGCTGGACGGCAAATCTGAAATCTATCCCGATCCAGCTTCACGCTTCCAACCCGATGGGCCGCATGGCCCTTCTGAAGTGATCGACCCTTCCGCTTTTCCATGGACAGACGGGAAGTGGTCCGGCGTCAAAATTGAAAACCAGATTCTTTATGAGATGCATATCGGTACCTTTACGAAGAAGGGTACGTGGCAAGCTGCGATAGAGGAACTGAAAGAACTTGCCGACATTGGCATCACTGTAATAGAAATCATGCCGATCGCTGATTTCCCGGGCCGCTTCGGCTGGGGTTACGACGGTGTTGATTTGTTTGCACCTACCTGGCTGTACGGTCGCCCTGACGATTTCAGAACGTTCGTCAATGAAGCACATGCATTGGGTTTAGCGGTTATTCTGGACGTCGTATACAATCACCTCGGACCCGATGGGAATTTCCTACCGTTTTTTTCTCCCGATTACTTCAATCCGAAAATTCAGACCGACTGGGGAAATGCCATTAATTTCGACGGGCCCAATTGCCAACCCGTGCGGGAATTCTATCTTACGAATGCAGCCTATTGGGTGAAGGAATTTCATCTGGATGGCTTGCGGTTAGACGCTACGCAGGATATACATGACACTTCGTCTCCTCACCTTTTGGCGGAAATGTCGACTTGTACGCGGGAAGCCGCCAAAGGCCGCAACATCATTCTAATCGCGGAAAATGAGCCGCAGGATACTCGCTTGGTGCGCTCCCAATCTGCCAAGGGCTATGGCCTGGACGCACTTTGGAATGACGATTTTCACCACAGCGCGATCGTTGCGCTCACTGGCCGCAACGAAGCGTATTACTCCGACTATAACGGCGCGCCGCAAGAGTTCGTCTCCGCCATCAAATACGGCTACTTGTATCAGGGCCAGTGGTATCTGTGGCAGAAGGGCCGGCGAGGTACTTTCGGACTCGATATACCGCCTGCGGCCTTTGTCACGTTTATTCAAAATCACGATCAAATTGCAAATACCGCGCGTGGTGAGCGGCCAAATATTTTGGCGCCTCGAAGCAAATACAAGGCTCTCACCGCGCTACTGCTATTGGCCCCCAACACGCCAATGTTGTTTCAAGGCCAGGAATTCGGCGCTACCACTCCTTTTCTTTATTTTTGCGACCACCGGAACGAGTTATCTAAGATGGTGCGCGAGGGTCGCTCTAAGTTTCTCGCGCAGTTTCGCACTTTAGCTTTGCCCGAGATGCAAACTGTGTTTGGCGATCCGGGCAATCCATCCACCTTCGAGGCATCGAAGTTGGATTTTTCGGAACGTCAGAAGAATGCTGCAATGTATAACCTGCACAAAGATCTACTCGCACTTCGCCGCAAGGATCCGGTCTTTCGTCAGCAGCGCAAGGGGGCAGTGGATGGAGCGGTGATTGGTACTAATGCGTTCGCGCTGCGTTTTTTCGGTGGCGCCGAAAACGGTGACCGCATCCTGTTTGTCAATTTGGGCCGCGACCTCCATTTCAATCCCGCTCCTGAACCATTGCTAGCCCCGCCACCCGATCACCGCTGGACCGTTATTTGGTCAAGTGAACATCCCGACTACGGCGGCTACGGTACCTACCCGCCTGATAGCAGTGAGAACTGGCGTATCTCAGGCTATTCCGCCGTTGTTCTCTGGGCAGAGAAACTGGACGAAGACAATGCTTAGGGGAAAGCGTTTAATTCAAGGTGTTCGACCCGCTTCAGATCAAGACCCGCACCTTCATCAGGAATGGCTCCTGACGAATGGCCTCGGTGGCTACGCTTCAGGCACGGTATCGGGAGAATTGACTCGGCGCTATCACGGCCTTTTGATTGCGGCGCTGCCCAATCCATGGGGTCGCTACTTGATGTTGACAGCGCTGTCGGAGCGCTGTAACCTGCCTAAGCAGGAACCCGTGTTTCTGGGCTCTTGCGAGCTTTGGGGCACGGTTGAGCACGATTGCAGTTTACTTCCAAGTGAATTCTCTTTGGAGTTGGGTTTCCCCGTTTGGACATACCGGGTGGGCGGCAACGTTGTCGAGAAAAGCTTGTTCATGCTGAATGGACAAAATACCGTTCATGTAAACTATCGCCTCGTTTCGAGTACGCCGTCGTTAGAATCGCTTTCGGTAGATGTCCTCGCGGGATTGAATTTTCGGCCACATGGCGCCGATGTCACTGCGCCTTTGGATGAGCATTTCGAGATAAACTCCAATGCCGATGGCTTTGAGATTTGTGCTCACGGGGAAGGTCCCGTCTTGCGCCTGGCTTGTTCCCCGAGTGTGCCGCGTCTGGTCGAGCAACGGAGTGTTCAGTGCATCGACTATCGAACGGAACAAAGTCGTGGTTATCCTTATCGAGGCCCCGTTTTTACCCCTGGGTTCTTTACTTTGTGTCTGAAACCTCAGGAAGAAGTCACCTTCATTGCTTCCACTGATTCGTGGGATGTGATTCGCGCGCTCTCGCCTGTTGAGGCGCGAGGCTTGTCCATGCAGCGACGAAGATCTCTCTTACAGCGGGTCCCGCCGGCCATGCGCGATGGTCCAAGTGCCGAGCTAGTTCTCGCGGCTGATCAGTTTGTGATCATGCCGCGTGGACGTGCGAACGACGAAATACGCGCTCAGGTGTCGGGAAATGAATTGCGCACAGTCATCGCCGGCTATTATTGGTTTACTGATTGGGGACGTGACACGATGATCAGTTTGGAAGGGCTGACTCTCACCACAGGCCGATCGTTTGAAGCGCGCTGGATTCTTCGCACTTTTGCACACTACATAAAGAACGGACTGATTCCTAATATGTTCCCGGAGGGGACAAACGAGGGCCTTTATCACACGGCTGACGCCACACTGTGGTTCTTTCACGCGCTTTCTCGTTATTGGCATGCGACACAGGACGAGGCCACTCTGCGTCAAATATTGCCAGCTCTCGAAGATATTGTCCAGAAGCACATAAGAGGGACTTCTTTCGGAATTCATGTTGACGACAAAGACGGTCTGTTGAGTCAAGGGGCGGAAGGCTATCAACTAACCTGGATGGACGCTAAGGTAAATGGTTGGGTTGTTACGCCCCGCCGAGGGAAAGCCGTCGAGATTAATGCGCTCTGGTATAACGCGCTCTGCTTATTAGCCGGCTGGAAAGATCTGATCGAAGGCCAAGGCGCCGGACGGAGTCTTGCGGAACGAGCGGAAGGGGTCCGCCAATCTTTTAACCGAAGATTTTGGTGTCAGGAAAAGGGCTATCTCTACGACGTGGTTGACGGTGAAAACGGCGATGATCCCTCCTGCCGCCCTAATCAGGTATTCGCTATTTCACTGCCACACGAAGTTCTGGATCAGCGGCACTGGGAGGCCGTAATGCAAACTGCGGAGCGCAAACTTCTGACACCGGTAGGTTTGCGATCGCTATCTCCCGACGATCCGGAATACAAACCTCGTTATGACGGCGATCTCCGAGCGAGAGATGCTGCTTATCATCAAGGATCGGTGTGGGCTTGGTTGATTGGTCCCTACGTGGATGCCTGGCTGAAACTGCATCCTAATGAAAAGGCGGAAGCTCGCAAACTGCTGGCAGGTTTTGAGAACCATCTCGATGAAGCGTGTGTTTCGTCTATCAGTGAGATTTTCGACGCCGAGCCACCACACACGCCGCGTGGTTGCATTGCGCAGGCATGGAGTGTAGCGGAGGTCCTTCGGAGCTGGGCGAACACAGCTACCGATGAACTCATAAAAAGAGTGTAGCTTGTATGGCCATACGGGCTAAGAAGAACACAAAGAAAAACGACAAGCGCCGCTGGGTAGCTTCAGTAACAACTGATTCCACTCATCCGCCTGAGGGACTGTTCACCAAAGACGCGGCCACAATCGCCAAAACTCTGGCGTCGAAAGAGGTCTCGCCGAAAGGACCCGTGTCCGGCATGCGAATGTTGAACTATTTCATCAATCGTGGTGGGCACGCGTTAACAAGTGAAAGAAAATCGACCCTTGAAAGAGCGAAGATGCTCTTGTCTCAGCGGATCAAGAGTGAAAAACAGAAGGCTAGGAAAGACTAGCTCCAGCTTGAGCCCAGAAGCTTATCTGGAGTTATCGGCAGGTCTCGCACACGCACGCCGGTAGCATTAAAGATCGCGTTTGCGATAGCGGCTGTGGAACCAGTAATGCCGATCTCACCAATACCTTTCGCACCGATTGGATTTATGTGGGCGTCCTGTTCATCTACCCACAAGGCTTCTACTACGCCAACATCGGCGTTCGTAGGCACGTGGTACTCGGCCAAATTGTTGTTCACAAATCGACCGAGCCTCAAATCCATAAGCGCGTCCTCGTATAACGCCATGCTAATTCCCCAAATCATGCCGCCCACTAATTGACTGCGAGCGGTTTTAGCATTGAGGATCTTACCGGCCGCAAAGCATCCAACCATATGCGCGACTTTGATTTGCCCCAGATCGGCATCCACGTGCACCTCCGCAAACTGAGCGCCAAAAGCATACATTGAATAACTTTCCTTCTCGGCGCCTGGCGCTGCATCGCCCATAGCCTCGATATTATTCTTGCCTGCGCGCTTCAAGAGTTCCTCGAACGTAACGCCCTTCGAGGGTGCATTCCTGAGAAAAACGCGGCTATTGCCAAAATCAAGATCGGCGGCACGCGCGTTGAACAACGGAGAATTTTGATCGCTAATAACCATTTGAGCGATCTTTTCACGTAAAGCGTTGGCGGCAGCGTAGACGGCGGATCCGGTACTGGCAGCTGTTTGCGAGCCTCCTGAGACGGGCGTCTTAGGAAATCGAGTATCACCCAGCTTGAAGATCACTTTGTTTGGAGGGACACCAAGTGTTTGCGCCGCAACCTGCGTCATGATCGTGTACGTTCCTGTGCCCAAATCTTGCGTGCCCGCAGTGACCAGGAATGTTCCATCGGCATTAAGGCGAGCGAGCGCCTTTGAAGGACTTCTCCTAGTGGGATAAACCGCGGTAGCCATGCCATAGCCTACTAGTGTGTTTGCTTGCCGGACCGAGCGTGGTTCGTGTTGCCGCCTGTGCCAACCGAATCTTTCTGCGCCTTGCTGATAACACTCGCGTAGAGACTTGCTTGACCAAGGCTTGCCGTTTTCCGGATCGGCTTCAGCATAATTGGTGAGCCGAAGCTCGATGGGATCCATTTTGAGCTGATAGGCCAATTCATCCATCGCAGCCTCAAGGCCGTAAGTCCCCGTAGCTTCGCCTGGCGCGCGCATGAAAGATGGAGTTCCTATATCAGACCTGACTATCTTATGCGTAGTCACGTTGTTGGGTGTTGCATAAAGCATGCGCGCAGTGAGGCTCGCCGTTTCTACGAATTCGTCGAACGTAGAGGTCAAGGAGACTGTGTCGTGCCGCAAAGCTGAGAGATGACCGTCGCTTGTCGCGAAGGTGGCTATAGTTTGCTGAGTGCGAGACCTGAAGCCCAACATGCCGAACATTTGGGGACGAGTAACATCGAGTTTCAGCGGCCTTCCCACTTTCTTTGCAGCGAGGGCAGCAATCAAAACGTGAGACCACGTTGGTCCTTTGCTGCCAAACCCGCCGCCAAGATAAGGTGAGATGACGCGCACGTCTTCAGAGTTCATGCCTAATAGTGAAGCGACCCGTTCCTGGTCTGAGGAAACACCTTGTGTGGCGTCAAAGATTGTGAGATGGCCGGCTTCATCCCACACTGCAATGACGGCGTGTGGCTCCATTGGATTGTGTACCTCGATGGGTGTTTCATACACGTGATTCAAACGAGTGCTTGCTTCGGCCATGCCCTTTCGCAAATCGCCTCGCTGACTGTTCGATGGATCACCTCCGCCACCGGCTTTTGCAGGCGAATAACCTTCTGACTCCCTACCAGCTAACTCGACGTGGTGAGGTTCTTGCTGGTAGCGTACCTTTACTAGCTGAGCTGCTTCCCCTGCCGCCTCGAGCGTTTCGGCCACCACTAGGCCGATCGGCTGACCGGCGTACAGAACCTTGTTATCTTGCAGCACTTGCACGACGCGGCTGGTTGGTGAGGTGTTCTTCTGGTTGAGCAACGTGGGGAGCTTTGGCGAATTCAGATGAGTCATCACCAGCAGTACTTTGGGCGTTCTCTCTGCCGCCGTGGCGTCTATCTGCAGGATCTTGCCTTTTGCGATAGTGCTGGTGATTAGTACTCCATAAGTGACGCCTGCGACTATATGTTCATACGAGTAAGTCGCGGCCCCTCTCACCTTCAGAGGTGCGTCGATACGATCAAGCGGACTTCCCAAAACATTTTCCATAATTTGCTCTCCGCTACGCCGCCACTGTCATGAGTGCGCGGACTATTGCTCGTTTGGCAAGTTCTACTTTAAAGGCGTTTCCGCTGAGAGGTTTGGCTGCTTTTAATTCTTTTTGAGCAGCTGCTTCGGCGCGTGCAGCATCGAGCTTTTGACCAGCTAAGAACCGTTCAGCCTCAACTGCCCTCCAAGGCTTATGCGCGACACCTCCCAATGCTATCTGCGCTTGTTGAACCACACCGTCAGGCGCGAGTACTACCACAGCCGCTACCGATACTAAGGCAAATGCATAGCTGTTACGATCACGAACTTTGAGGTAGTGGGCTCGTGCGCCTTCGCTGGGTTTCGCTAAGTCTACCGCTGTTATGATCTCACCGGGACGAAGATTGGTATCGATTTGCGGAGTGGTCCCAGGCAGACGGTGAAACTGCACAAACGGAATACTGCGCGGTCCGGTGGCGCTTTGTATCTGCACCGTCGCGTTCAGAGCGGCCAATGCCACACACATATCGCTTGGATTCGTGGCAATGCACTGGTCACTAGCGCCGAGAATGGCATGAATTCTATTTACCCCTTTAATCGCGCTACAGCCGCTTCCGGCAACTCGTTTGTTGCATTCCTGATAGCTCGGATCATAAAAATAATAGCAGCGAGTTCGCTGTAGCAGATTACCTCCCATCGTGGCCATATTTCGCAATTGTTGGGATGCGCCGGCTAGAATTGCCTGGCTCAGGAGCGGAAAGCGTGAGCGCACCAGCGGATGATTAGCCGCCTGCGAATTGGTCACCATGGCGCCTATGCGCAGGCCGCCTTCCCGCTCTTCGATGGTATTCAACGGTACGCGACTAATGTCTATCAGGTGCGCCGGTCGTTCAACTCCCATTTTCATCAGGTCAAGTAAATTTGTCCCCCCGCCAATGAAGCGGGATTCAGAATTTAACCTATAAGAGTTGAGGGCTTCATCGACAGTTGTCGCACGAGTGTAAGTAAAAGCTCTCATGCTAACCTCCCCTGATGTACCGACTTTAAAGCGGCCACGATCCCAGGGTAGGCGCCACAACGGCAGAGATTGCCGCTCATGCGTTCGCGAATCTCATCATCCGATAAATCGATGGTAGAGAGTTGGGCAACGTCTGGCGTGACAGCACTGGGTGCGCCTTGCTTAACCTCATTGAGCATTGCCACACCTGAGCAAATCTGACCGGGGGTGCAATAACCGCACTGGAGTCCGTCATGCTCGACGAACGCGGATTGCAGAGGATGAAGTTCGTTTCCTTGGCTTAAGCCCTCAATCGTGGTAACTTCAAAACCGTCATTCATGATGGCCAAGCTTAAGCATGCATTAATCCGATTACCATTAACAAGAACGGTGCATGCGCCGCACTGGCCATGATCGCAACCCTTCTTGGTTCCGGTCAAATGAAGGTTTTCGCGCAACAGATCGAGTAGGGTAGTTCGGGAGTCGACATTAAGATTGCGAAGCTGGCCGTTTATTCGGAGACTAAGCTGAACACCTTCGTGGCCGGCATCGTGGTGGAACTCAGGAGCAGCAGCAATCCCTGCCGTGCCGGCGATTGTGATACCTACAAAATCGCGCCTGCTAATCTTGGCGTTATCGTTTGATTCAGACATCTACGTTTCAAATCCTGAGAGGTAGACGAAACGAGGCTGCGGTTATCAAACAACTTTTTGCCGAGGTGGTGATTCGGCAATCTTACGCTAGTAGTCGCCCGGTAACAAGAATGTGTTAGTGAAGCCAAGGGTTGGGGGATTGATAGCACGTCTCATCGCTGCACGTCTGATGAAAATCGTTTGTCGAGAGGATGGTGAGTTCTGCCTATCGCGAGGGCCTCGGAAGCCCGTTCCTCCATGCCCAGCTCTTTGGCCGCAGCGGCGAATCCCCACAGCGCGTCAGCATCAAAGGGCGTCTCCTTCAAAACAAAGGCGTATTGGGCAAGAGCCCTCGTCCATTCCTTTTGTGTGAAAAGGACTTGCCCGAGCATGATCCTGTAATGACTGGCGTTCGGTTCTATTTCAAGAAACCGTGTCATCACTGCAGCAGCCTGCAAACTTTCGCTCGCGGCCATATGCGCGTCGATCAGAGCCTTGTATGCGTCCAAGAAAGTTGGCTCAATTTCGATAGCTTTCTCTAGAAACTCAACGGCAGCTGAGGGCTGCTTTCTCAGTAGTTCCGCTTTCCCTTGTTGATAAGCCGCAACCGCCGCCTTGATATGTGGCGTATTGATGCTCCCGGAGGCTTGAGGGTTCGCAAGGAAAGAAAGCAATAGGAAAGAAATCATTGAGAATCGCTGTTTGAATCGTGTTGTAAGGCCTGATTGAGGCGCTTGTCGCCGAACTCAGTTAAAGTGTTAGTCGTTTCAGATCGCAGGTGCTTAAACAAGGACTCGGCCTCAATCGTTCTTCCTTCGGCGCGGTACGCGCGCGCTAGATTATAAGCGGCGTTGCGAGAGCCGTCATCGAGACGATGGGCGAGTTGAAGGTCGGCAACTGCTTCCTTCAGGCGGCCCGATTCCAGCCACAATCTGCCGCGTAGCGTTCTGGCCGATACTGAATTGCTGTTAAGTTCGATGGCCCGATTCAGCTGTGCAATCGCTACGGTAGTGCCGCTGGGATCCAGTTTCAAGAGGCATTCCGCCATGAGATAGTGCAACTCGGAGTCCGTGATTCCTTCTTCCAACGCCGACTTGAGGACGGTCATCGCAGCGGCGTAATCGCCAAGCTTATATTCCGTTAACGCTATAAAAAAACGCGGCTCACCAGTACGAGGAGCGAGGCTGGCCGCCTCCATAAAGTCTTTTTTTGCTTCCTCCAAATGGCCCAACAGCGTGTCAGCGGCTCCCAGATCGACAAAAACCTCTGCCGACTCGGGAAAGAGGCGGCTTGCTTCAGACGCGACAGCGGCAGCTTTCTCAAGATTACCTCCCTCCGCACAAACTGTGACCAGATTTAAGTAACCAGAGAGGTCTTGCGGATGGTCGTGAACATCCTGAGACAGGACGAGATAGGCATCCTGAAACAGCCCCAGCTTTGCGTAGGATACAGCCAGCAGATTGGCACTCTTGGAGTCAAATATCGCTTCCGAGCGAAGCCCCTTTAGAATTTCTGTTGTGCCGCGATAATCGGCCAGTTCGAACCTGGTTAGGGCGACAGCATACTTATGAGTCGCTGGATCGGGCACACTTTCCGGGACAGAGTTGAACGCATCAAGAGCGGCAGAGAATTTCCTGGCTCGGCCATAAAGCCAACCCATTTCAAAGCGCTCGATAGGAGAAAGAGTCTTACATGGCCGCAACTTGTCCAGGACTTTGGCTGTATCTTCGTATTTTCGGCCTTGCAGAAGGGAGTTGGCTTGGCTGAAAACCTCTCGGGCGACACAGTCGGCTCTAGCACAGAAAATAGGAAACAGGAACAAAAGTGTCCATTTAGTGAGCATAGGTCTTCGGCTCCTCGAAGTGAAGTGTATTTTCCGACTTCGCCTGCAAAGTAGCGAGTTGTTGCCGCTCGCTTTGCGCCTCGACGGTTTTACCGAGCCGGGTATAGATTTGTGCGAGCTCAAAATGAAATGCCGGCAGATTATCGAGACGCGGCGTTAATGGTTGCAACAGATGGAGTGCGTCAGTCGTGCGGTTCAGATGCTGGAGTGTGCGAGCCAGTCGCACCGCCAACGTAGGATTCGATTGATCAGCGGACCAAGCTTTAGAAAGATGGGAATAAGCGCCGCTCCAATCGTCGTCTTCTGTCTCAAGAGAACCGAGTTCGCCATTGGCTGCGGGGTTTTCTGGCTCAATCGACAAGGCGGCCTCCAGTTGCCGACGCGCCTCCTCTGTCTTGCCCTTCGAAAGGTCAACGCGAGCCAACCCCAACAAAGCCGCTGCTGACTTAGGTGCTATCGCGAGCGCCCCTTGGAAGGAAGCTACGGCTTCAGGCTGTGTACCTTGCGCTAGCAGCACATCGCCCTTTGCCACCATCAGCAAAGGATCGAGAGGGTTCTTAGTAAGCGCGTCGGTAACAACCTCCTGAGCGGTGTCGAAATACTTCAACAACAGCAATTGTTCCGCTAAGGCATAACTGATATCCGGTCGTGCGGGGGCGAATTTCCGCGCGCGGAAGAGCCAAGGGATTGCTTTGCGGGTATCTCCAGAAGCGGCAAAATCTAGTCCCACTCTGAAATACGCTTCGACATTCGCGGGATTTCGATCAATCGCCTGAAAGTAGAACCTGCGTGCGTCTTCAAATTGCCGTAAGTGCGAATAAGCTAGTGCAACATTGAAATAGACGGCATCGTCCGCTGTCTCTGCCGGGATCTGCCGGAAATACTTTATCGCCCGTTGATAGTCGCCGTTTTTAGCAAATAAGGTGCCGAGTGAAAACAATAGTGGCGGCGACAAGATGCCCTGCTTGTGGGCCAAGAAAGTTGCCAAACGCGGCGCTTGCTTGGTTTCCAGAAGTGCTTGAGCGTACCAAAGAAAGAGTGTTGGTTCGCCGGATAATCGTGGATTTATAGAGAACGCCTGTTCGAGTTCATCCGCACCTCCAGTAAAGTTCCCCCCCATGACGCTGGCAATCCCGGCTAATTCGTGGAACGAAGCGGAGCCCGCGCACTGCAAACGAAGCGCATTCAGCAGAGCCGCTGCTTCGGCAGGTTTGTGCTGCTGAAGTGCCGCCGCAATCGGCTTTAAGGTTTCTTCGCATCCGGCGCTGGCAAAAGCCAGAAAGACGAAATGCACGCAGAGCATAACACTAGAGGACCTCCTCAGAGAGGTCCCCTTAGGGTATCAAAACGTCAACTTGAGGGCGAATTGAATCTCTCGCGGAGCTGTCGCCGTACTGGTGATCGTTCCAAACGCCGAACCACCCTGCACGTTGTTGTTCGGCTGCCCAAAATTGGCGTGATTCAAAATATTGAAGAACTCCCCGCGCAATTGCAGAGTCATCCTTTCCGCAAACGGGAAATCTTTGTAAGTAATGAAATCAACGTTCTTTTGGGAAGGTCCCGTCAGATTGTTTCTTCCTTCGTTGCCGAACGTGTAGACAGTTGGCAGAGCGAAAGCAGCGGTATTAAACCATTCGAGCCGGCTTTGGGTGAATCCTGTATTCGGATTACCCACAACCTGAGCCCGCTGGGTGCCTCCGCCAACATTAGCGATATCGCCGCCTGCCACAATGCTAAATGGGCGGCCGGAGTCGAGCGTAACGATCCCCCCAATGTTCCAATTTCCAAGGATGGCTCTCTCAACGGCATTGGCGCCCGATAAGTGAGTCTTTCCCTTGCCGAAAGGTAATTGATAGACGGTGCTGAAAACGAATAGCTGTGATCTGTTGAAGTCAGAGGGACCCCAATCGCGACCGTAATCATAGATCGTTTCAATACTTCCCGATTGACCTTCGGATTGAATATCCAAAGATTTCGACCAAGTGTAGGAACCCAGGAAACTCAGCCCGTAGGAAAGGGACTTTTGCAATTTCACTTGCAGCGCGTTGTAACTGGAATTTCCCACATTTTCATCAAACGAAAAAGCACCACCGTAAGCTGGGAAGGGCTGACGGAGCGCCACCGGCCCAGGACCAGGCGTCAACGCAGTGTTGGCGGAAGGCTGAATAAAGAGGTGACGCCCCACCGATCCGACATAATCTGCATCTAAAACAAGGGAAGAAGCGAGTTGCTGCTGAATGCCGAAGTTATACTCCATCACATAAGGGATCTTATTTCGGGGATCAGCGCCGAAATCAACATACGGCTGCAGCGGGTTGAAAAACGAGGCATAAGCCGGCAAGTTGTTGAAGTAAGTCGTCGGCGCCGCCCGATTAAGGCTGCCTACCGAGATACCAATCCCTTCGGGCCAGGAAATCCGAGGATCTTGGGTTTCCTGCACCAACGTGTTGTTATGGTCGTCGAACATAGCAAAAGCCGTCCTGATCACAGTCTTTTCACTCGCCCGATAAGCGATTCCAAAACGTGGCTCAAAGCCATTGTAGTGAGGATCGTAGTAACTCTTGCGGACGGTGGCTTGTGGGTAAAGCGGCGGTGCCGGATTCGAGACTAGGAACGCTCCAGTGAGGACATCGAGACCTGACACTGTCTTACTGCCATAACTTGGCGGAAGGACTAAATCGTAGCGCAACCCGTAAGATACAGTGAGCTTCTTAGAGACTTGCCACTGATCTTGGATATAGCCGCCATACCACCAGCCGCGCTCATCCGCCGAGGTATTTCCAAGAAAGCCGGAAATACTGTCCGGCAGACCAAGCATAAAGCTGGCGGCGCCCGATCCGCTGCCGTTAACCACACCACCTTGCGATGTCGCGTTCTGCGCAAAATTGACAGACATGCCCCAACCATCGTCAAAGCTGTGGATATGGTAGATCATGGCTCCGACACCGATGGTGTGTTTACCGCGAACTAAAGACAAGTCGGCGTGGCCATCGTGGTTATATTGCGGTCCAAGCGGAATAGCGAACTGACTGACGCCGCTGAAACCGTTTGAGATGCCAATCTGCGGGCCAAGCGCGATGCCGTCTTTTGCCGGTGCGAGTTGGTTGAAATTTGTAGCGGTTAGAAACGATTGCCCCGCAGCACCGTCGTATTGGCCAAAATTCGTATTCGTATAGCCATAACGGATGTTCAAAATTGTGGTCGCGTTGAACAGGTGTGTATAGCCAAGGGCTACGGTCTGGCCGTAGTTTTGTAAAGTCTGCTGATAGGTAGGCAGTCCTTCGGGCCGCAACAGATTCGCGTTCGACCTGTTATAGCGGCCAAAAAGCGTGTCGTTGTCGCCGAAACGGTGATCCACTCTAATGCCGGTTTGATCGCTGGAAGTGTTATTGGCGCCGGTGTATTCAAGATTAGGAAGAACGCCTTGCGCCACGTTTAGGTTCGGCAGCGGATAATACTTCTGCAACACCTGCTGCGTCACGGCATTAAGCCTGGTAGTGGGAATCATGTTGCCGGCAAACGCGTCTCGGATCACGTTCAAGGGGTTAGTAGGATCGGGGCGCGTCGTATTTGGATCAAAAATCTGATTCTGCAAAATCGGCCGGCCTAGACTGTCTGTCCCGATCTGTGGTCCAAGAATGCCCGAGAAATCGCCCGTGCGCATGGCTGCGGTGGGCACACTCGCAAAATAGCTGTTCGTTTTAATCGAACGAAAGCCTTCCCAATATCCTTCGAACCATGTTTTGTTTTTGCGAATCGGTCCGCCGAACGTGACACCATATTGATTTTGGCGATAGGGCGGCTTCGTTTGGTCGAAGAAGTTTCGCGCATCTAGTACGTCGTTCCGGAAGAATTCCCAAGCTGCGCCATGAAACTGATTCGTGCCCGAGCGAGTCACGATGTTAATATTCGCGCCGGACGAGATTGAGAACTGCGCGTCAGTCATATGAGATTGAACGTTGAACTCCTGGAGCGCATCCGGTGGCGGACTGACCGCCCAAATATCGGTGAAGATGGCATTATTCAGAACGCCGTCCATCGTAAAATTGTTTTCCTGGCCGCGCTGTCCGTTGACAGACGGGCTGATCGCGCCCGCTCCCAACGTTACCGTAAACGCACCCTGCTGGCCCGATTCCTGCGGCGCGGCACCCGGCGTGAGCAACGTGAGCTGGGTAAAGTTGCGGCCATTTAATGGCAAATCCACAATTTGCTCATGCTGAACCACGTCGGAGAGCGTCGCATTGGTAGTATTGAGCTGCGGTGGCGCTGCGGTCACTTCCACGGTTTGATTCACTGCGGCCAAAGAGAGCTTGAAGTCGATAGTCGCGCTTTGGTTGACTAAGAGCTGAACGCCAGCACGGGATTCCGTCGCAAAACCGGCCTTCTGAAGGGAAATATCGTAGGTTCCCGGAGGCAATTGAGGGACGGTGTAAGAGCCGTTATCGGATGTTGTGCTCGTTCGTTGAAAGCCCGTATCTTTGTTTGTGACTTGAATGTTAACGCCTCCGACAGCCGAGCCGGAAGGGTCGGTTACGGTTCCGTTCATTGATCCATTGGTGGTTTGAGCTACTGACGAACACGTGAAAGCAAGCAGGGCAAAAAGAAGACAACCGGGTCGTTGAATATTATTCATTTTTGTAGTCCGAAGCTGAACTAGTGTTATCAGATATAAGCTACAATGCGATTGAAAGTCAACGACTTTTTTTGGCACCGTCTTGCAGCTTGCCCATACTCTCGTCCCGGCTATGCGAAGGAATCAAGTATTAGCGATTGCAACTGCCGTGGCGGCGCTGGCTGGGTTCTTGTTCGGATACGACAATATCGTCATCAGTGGAGCGATCGGATATCTATCCGTCCACTATGACTTGGCTCCCATTGCTGTCGGCTGGGCGGCAGGTTGCGCACTCACCGGTTGCTTACTTGGATCGGCCACGGCTGGCAGCATTGCGGACAGGTTCGGACTCAAACTAGCGCTCTTTGGCTGCGCCGCCTGTTTTGCCCTTTCCTCTCTTGGCGTCTGGGGAGCCGCAAGCTTTTCTCAATTCGTGGTGTTGCGCATTCTAGGTGGTGTGGGCATTGGTGCCGCTTCAATCGTGGCGCCTATGTATATTGCGGAAATGGCCCCAGCGGTGGTGCGTGGGCGTTTGGTGGTTCTCTACCAACTGGGGATTGTTTTCGGCATATTGATAGCCGTCTATGTGAATCTGCTGATTCGCAATTTGGGCGACGAACACTGGAATTCAGAATACGGTTGGCGATGGATGTTCGCCGCCGGCGGTGTTCCCGCCGTGATCTTTGGCCTTCTTCTTTTTCTCTGTAAGGAGAGTCCTCGCTGGCTCATGAAAAAGGGGCTGGAAACTCAAGCTTTTGCCGTTTTGTCGGCTATCAATGGAGCCGACAAAGCCGCGCTGGAAGTTTCAGCGATTCAAGAGGCCCTGCGAGAAGAACGCGGCGGTATGAAAGAGTTATTGTCACGCTCGATCAGGCCAGCGCTGGTGATGGGGTTCGTGCTCGCGGCCTTCTCCCAAACCAGCGGAATTACGGCTCTCCTATCATTCCTTCCCCAGGTTTTTCAGAGTTCCGGGCAGGAAGCCAGTTCTGCTTTTCAACAGTCGGTGATGGTTGGCGTCGTGAATTTAATTTGCACGATTCTCGCGATTTGGCTTGTCGATAAACAGGGCCGTCGAACGCTTTTGCTGGCGGGCATTTCATTGCAGACGTTGGCGCTTAGCGCGGCTGCCGCCATTTATGTCATGCACGGAAGTAGCATTGGGATCCTGCTGAGCATCATGTTGTTCGTAGCCGGACACGCGATTGGCAATGGAGCGGTGTGTTGGGTAATCATTTCAGAGATCTTCCCAACCAAGATCCGTGGCGCCGCCATGTCTTTTGCGACGACGGCCATCTGGATTTTCGCTTATCTGGCAAACCAGTTCTTTCCCGTCATGCAAAAGCACATGGGAATTGGCGGTTTATTTTTCTTCTTCGCCGTCATGGCGGCTATCAATTTGTCTTACGTCTTCGCCGTCGTGCCGGAAACAAAGGGCTACACGCTGGAGCAGATCACGGCCGTTTGGGCCAACCGCGACAAACGGGCAAGGAGCAACGATGCACTTACCAGACTTTGAAGGAAGAGTAGCGATTGTAACCGGGACGACGGGAATTGGCAAGGCCGTCGCCAAGCGTTTGGCCCGCGGAGGAGCCAGCGTGCTCTGCTGCGGCATCAACCCGGTCGCAAACGATGAACTAGCCCATGAGGCGGCCGCTGAAAACCTCGGGATACAAGTGCGGCAGGTCGATGTTTCGCAGCCTCCAGAAGTGAGTGCGGCAGTAAGTTCGGCGGTTTCTCTGTTCAGCGGGTTGAACGTTATCGTCAACGCGGCTGCGATCCACCCCTTTGGGTCCGCCGTCGAAACCAGCATTGAAACTTGGAACACCTGCCTGCAGACTAACGTGACAAGTATTTTTCTATTTGCTCACTTTGCAATACCAGAGCTGAAGAAGGGGGGCAATTCGGCGATAGTCAACATATCCTCAGTGCAGGGTCACGCCTGCCAACCGGGAGTGGCCGCTTATGTAACTTCAAAAGGGGCCATTCACGCTCTTACGCGCGCCTTAGCCATCGACCATGCCAAAGACGGTGTGCGGGTTAATAGCATTAGTCCTGGGTCCATCAGAACTCCCATGCTCGAATACGCTGCGCACAAGTTTTCGCCAGACCTGCCTCTCGAGCAGGTTCTCGATCGCTTTGGCGAAGCGCATCCAATGGGCCGCGTGGGTACGGCCGAGGAGGTGGCGGAACTAGCGGCTTTCCTCGCGTCGGATCGAGCAAGTTTCTGTACCGGAGGAGATTACTTAATCGATGGCGGCCTCTCGGCGGGTTTGGCGGTGAGGTGACTCGACCATGACGAAACAGTCGAAGCTGTTGTCCGTACTGCTCTCGCTGCTCGCGATGGTCTGCTCGCGAGTCGATGCCCGCGTGGTTTGGCAGATCGGGAGCTTCGATCAATCTCCGCTCGAATTTTCAAGCGAGCCGCAAAAACAAATCACCTTTGAAATAGGTAAAAGCGATCCTAGCAAACAATGGTCCAGCTTTCAAGGCATCGGGCATCCCTATCGAGTTCTCTTTTCCTTGGACTCGCTGCGCGGCCTGTACCGGCTCAAGATCGCACTGCTGATCGTCCAACCCAGAGTTCCGGTTTTACAGATCGACGTCAATGGCCAGAGAGGTCGATTTTTTCTACATCCGCGATTGAGTTATTTTCCGGGCGACGTCGAATCCTCATACCATCCCAACAATTCGCAAGCCAATTTGGAGATCGAAATTCCTCCCGCTTTTCTCAAGCCCGGGCAAAATACTATTGCCATCGAATGCGCTGAATGATCCTCCTTCGTCGGTGGCGGACGACGATTCTTCGGGCATTGCCTATGACGCGTTGGCTTTAGAGCAGGACGAACTGGGTAAGTACGATAACGGCCGCATCACCGCAGAAGTTGAACCGACGGTCTTCTATCGTGAAACAGCGGGTAAGTTGCTTGAGGTGGTCGATGTATATGCCCGTTTCAACAGTTCGCTTCCCACGGCGACTGCAGAATTGCGAGTGAGAGACCAGCGGTACCGGGCGACTTTATCTTCACTAAGTGGTTTTGGCGAGCGGCGTGTCTCATTCGAAGTTCCCGAGTGGGCTGGAACAATGAACGGCACGCTGCAGATCAAAGGGCACCGCACGCGAACCTTTGACGTGAGTCTTAGGGCAGAACGAAAATGGACACTTTTTGTGGTTCCCCATACTCACTTAGATATCGGCTTTACCGATTATCAGGGCAAAGTCGCAGAAACTCAAGCGCGCGTCCTCAGCCAAGCCAGCGATTTGATTCGCGATCATCCCGCGTTCCGGTTTTCCATGGATGGGTCTTGGAACCTGCAGCAACTGCTGGAAACGCGCCCCGCACAGAAGCGCGCGGAAATCCTCGATCTGATTCGCAGCGGCAAGATGGCGATGCCCGCGCAGTATTGCAACGTTCTAACCGGATACGCGTCGCTTGAGACGCTTTATCGGTCGCTCTATTATTCGAAAGCTCTGTCCCGGCAATTCGGACTTCCGTTTGAATACGCTAACATCACCGACGTTCCAACATACTCGGGCAGCTATCCTTCGGTGCTTGCCAGCAGCGGCATAAAATATTGGGTCGCTGCCAGTAACAACTATCGCGCACCGCTCCTGTTTCATCAAGCATGGAATGAGGCGTCGCCCTATTGGTGGCAGGGGCCCGACGGCGGCAAGGTTTTGTTTTGGTATTCGTGGGCATATTTGCAAGTGCAAACGCTATTCGGGTTGCCGCCCGAACTGGCGGCGGTGCGGGAATCGTTACCCATCTTTTTGCAAGCCTATTCGGCAGCCAGTTATAAGCCGGATGTGGCCCTGATCTATGGGACGCAAGTAGAAAATACCGATCTGTTTCCTTCTACGGCAACCTTTGCGACCGAGTGGAACAGCAGTTACGCGTATCCAAAATTGAATTACTCAACCTTCCCCGATTTCTTTCATTACATAGAAGCGCGCTACGGCAAGGAACTGCCGACCCACCAGGGAGACGGCGGCCCATTTTGGGAAGATGGCATCGGCAGTGACGCCTATTTTGCCGCCGAAGACCGCCAGAATCAGAACCGCGCGTTGTCAGCTGAAATTCTGTCGACAGTCATGCATACCGTAGATGCCAATCTAAATCCGCCCGCGGGCCTGCTCAACGATATCTGGCGGAATATTGTTTTATTCGCCGAGCACACGTGGCTGTCTTATAACTCCATTGTGCAACCGGATCACGAAGAATCGGTTAAGCAACTGCGAGTGAAAGACGGACGGGCTGAGCGTGCGTCGTTGGAAATCGAAGATGTAATGAATCGTTCGCTAAGCCAGTTGGCGGATCAGATCCACATCCCCGCCGATACGCTGGTATTGTTTAACTCACTCAACTGGCGGCGCGATGCCCTCGTGGAAACGGATTTATTCGACAATCCGACGTTGACAGATCTAAGCACTCACGAGAACGTGCCGTTCGAAATTCTTGACCAAAAAGAAAAATTTCTCCATGTGCGATTCCTGGCCAAAGATCTGCCGGCCGTGGGCTACAAATGCATTCAGATCGAGTATGGAAAGCAAGTTACCCCCGAACAACCTGCCTCAGACGAGCGGACAGCGGAAAACGAATTCTACAAAGTCACGGTTGATGAAGAGACTGGCGCACTGGCGGGCATTTACGATAAGCAACTGCGGCGTGAATTGGTGGACCATAACAGTCCCTACAAGTTCGGCCAATATTTGTATGTTAGCGGTGGCGATCGCGATACCGAATCAGGTGCCTGGCAAACCGTACTCGCTTACGGCGGGACGCGAATCATAAAGTCATTTCTGACCTTGCCGAAAGCTGAACTGACCGTCCATACGGCGGCGCACGGCAAGCTTTTGAAAATCACACATCAACCCTGGGGCCGTTCTATTTGGCTCAGCAGTTCGGCGGTGAACACACCTGCGGTCATAACTGAAATCCTGTTGTTCGACCACGAAAAGAAAATTGAGTTTCGATACCGTGTGCACAAGACTTACACGACCGCGAAAGAAGGCGTTTACATTGCGTTTCCTGCGGCTGTCGGCACTCCAGCGTTTACTTATGCTCCCCAGCAAGGCTGGATCGATCCGGCCCACGACCTTATGAATGGAGCCAGCCTGGAGTGGTTCAGTATCCAGTATTGGATGGCCGCTCATGATTCAAATATGGCGCTCGGCATAGTGCCGTTGGATGCGCCTTTGGCAAGCTTTGGCGATATCAATCGGGGCCAATGGCCGGCGCGGTTTGAACCGGTAAGTGGAACCATGTTTTCGTATTTAATGAATAACTATTGGGACACTAACTATCGCGCGGGCCAAGGGGGAGATTTCGTCTTTCGCTATGCACTTACCAGTGCAGCCAAGCTGGACGGCGCAGCGCTCACGCGTTTGGGAATCGAAGAGATGCGACCTCTGGAATTGGACTATGTAGTGAGCCAGGATAAGGCAGGCAATCCAGTTCGGCCGTTGCCGCCGACCGGCGAAGGATTTGTGGAAACCGCTGGCCTTGGCATCTCTCTGCTCAACTGGAAGGCAGCTGAAGACGGAAGAGGAACGATCTTGCGTCTGGCTGAAACCACCGGTAACCCAACCCAGGGAACGGTCCGTTTTCCTCATTTCCAAATCACCGCCGCCAGCCTTGCCTCCGGCGTCGAGGAAGATCAAGGTGCGCTCCCGTTTGAAGACGGCAAAATCCACCTTTCTTTCAGGCCGTTTCAAGTATTGACCGTGCGCGTTGTGGGCACGCCGGGATCTTGAAACCCTTGCTGGCTCGCCACACCTTCTCAGGTAAGTGGCCTTCAAGTCCCGCCAAGGCCGCCGTTTCGTTTTTTCTTCAATTCCAATTTCGCGATCGACTCCAAATGAACTTCGTCCGGTCCGTCCGCCAACCGCAGCGTCCGTATGTTCGCCCAGGCGGCAGCAAGAAAAAAATCTTCCGAAACTCCCGCTCCGCCGTGCGCTTGAATGGCTCGATCTAATACTCGCAATGCAACATTTGGCGCCACCACTTTGATCATCGCGATCTCGCTGCGCGCTTCTTTATTGCCTACCGTGTCCATCATCTCGGCAGCTTTCATCGTCAGCAAACGTGCTTGATCGATCTCGATGCGCGATTGAGCGATATCCGCTCGAATGGTGCCTTGCTCGGCCAGCGGTTTTCCGAAAGCGACACGCGATTTCACACGTTCGCACATTGCTTCCAAAGCTCGTTCGGCGGCGCCGATGCAGCGCATGCAGTGATGAATGCGGCCTGGGCCAAGGCGGCCTTGGGCGATCTCGAAACCGCGTCCTTCGCCGAGCAAAATATTCGACACGGGCACGCGCACGTTCTCGAAAGTAATTTCTCCATGGCCGTGCGGTGCGTGGTCGTAACCGAAAACGGTGAGCATACGTTCAATGCGGATACCGGGCGCATCCATTGGCACAAGAATCATCGACTGCTGTTGGTGAATGGCTGCGAAGGGATCGCTTTTACCCATGAAAATGGCAACTCTGCAACGCGAGTCGCCGGCGCCGGAGGTCCACCACTTGCGGCCATTGATGACATATTCATCTCCCTCGCGCTTGATGCTGGCTTGGATGTTGGTAGCGTCGGAAGAGGCGACCGCCGGTTCAGTCATCGCAAAGCATGAGCGAATCTCGCCGGCTAAGAGCGGCTTGAGCCAGCGTTCCTTTTGCTCAGGCGAACCATAGCGCGCAAGCACTTCCATGTTGCCGGTATCGGGAGCGGAGCAGTTGAACACTTCGGGCGCCCACATAGAACGCCCCATGATTTCGCAGAGCGGCGCATACTCTGCATTCTTCAGATTTTCGGGAAGAAACAAATTCCATAGACCGGCCGCACGCGCTTTGGGCTTGAGTTCTTCGACCACCCGAGACACGGCCCAGCGATTGCTTTGCACCTGTTCGTAGTAGCGCTGCTCATTCGGATAGACGTACTCGTCCATGAACGCAAGCAGTGGCCGACGGAGCGAGGGCATGCCTACTTTCCGGTGAAACGAGGAGCGCGTTTTTCGCGAAAGTGCGCGACGCCTTCTTTGAAATCTTCGCAATCAAGGCTCTTGATGATTTCACTTTCGGCGAGTTGGGAGGCCTCGGCCAAGGTCTGCGAGAGCGCTTTATAGATTTGCTGCTTCATGACGCGCAAAGAACGCGGGCTAGAGAGAGTAACAAGCTCTATGGCGTAGTCGTGCACTTTGGCGGCGAATGTGTCTTGCGGAAAAACCTGGTTGACGAGCCCCATACGCAACGCTTCGGCAGCGTCGATCGTACGTGCGCTGAACAACAGATCAAGCGCATTTGGCAGACCAACGATACGAGGGAGCATCCACGCAATGCCGTATTCAGCAATCAGTCCGCGGCGCGCAAAGGTTGTGCTGAATTTGGCGGTGTCAGAGGCGAAGCGCAGGTCGCAGTAAAGAGCGAGAATTAAGCCAAGCCCTACGACCGGTCCATTGATCGCGGCGATCACGGGTTTAGAAAGTGCCGGGAAATAGGAATATTTTTGATCGAAATCGCCGGTAGTGTGAGTCTGTGGAACCAGAAACGAAGCACCCTGTTCCACTATCGATTGAAGCAAAGACATGTCGGCGCCTGCACAGAAGCCTCGCCCTTCGCCGGTAAGAACGATGGCGCGCACCGCATCGTCTTTATCCGCTTCGAGCATGGCGGAGCGCACTTCTCGTTCCATCACTTCGGTCCAAGCGTTGAGCTTGTCCGGACGATTCAAAGTAATGGTCGCTATGTAATCGGCAATAGCGAACTTCGTTTCGAGTCGCTCCATGGCTGCCTACAACTCGTCCGTAACGCATCCGTTGCTGGCGTTCTTCACTAAGCGAATATACTTCGCCAGCGTGCCGCGCTCTGCCTTGTACGGCGGCATTATCCAGGCGGAACGGCGGCGCTGCATCTCGTCTTCAGCGACGTCTACCGAAATTTCGTTGCGCTGCGCGTCTATCGTGATGGTCTCGCCGTTTCTGACAAAGGCTATCGGGCCGCCTTCCTGCGCTTCGGGCGTAATGTGCCCCACCAGGAAGCCGTGCGATCCGCCGGAGAAGCGGCCATCGGTAATGAGTGCCACGTCTTTGCCCAAGCCTGCGCCCATGATCGCCGAGGTCGGCGTTAGCATTTCCGGCATTCCCGGTCCGCCCTTTGGGCCTTCATAACGAATCACCACCACGTCGCCTTTAACGATCTCTTTGCGCTCGAGCGAGTGCAACATGTCTTCTTCCGAATCGAAAACCTTGGCGGGGCCCGAGAAGCGCAATCCTTCTTTCCCGGTGATTTTGGCAACCGATCCCTCGGGGGCTAAATTGCCTTTCAAAATCTGCAAATGCGAGGAGGCTTTGAGCGGGTTAGACAACGGCCGCACAATTTGTTGGTTTGGAGTTAGCCCGGGCAGGTCTTTCAAATTATCGGCCAGCGTCTTGCCTGTTACGGTAAGGCAATCGCCGTTCAGCAGCTTATTCTCCAGCAGCAACTTACAAACAGCCGGGACGCCACCCACCGCTTGCAGATCCTCCATCACATACGACCCGCTCGGTTTGAAATCGGCCAGCAGTGGTGTACGGTCACTGATCTTTTGAAAGTCTTCCATGGCGAGCGAGATGCCCACTGAACGCCCCATCGCTATCAAATGAAGCACAGCATTGGTGGAACCGCCCATGGCACAAACAACCGTAAAGGCATTTTCAAAAGCGGCGCGCGTCATGATATCGCGCGGTTTCAGATCAACCTCCAGAAGCGTGCGAATGGCCGCACCCGCCCGAACACACTCTTCGTGTTTGCGCGGATCGTCGGCCGGAGTCGAAGAACTGTAAGGCAGCGACATCCCCAGCGCTTCAATCGCTGATGCCATCGTGTTGGCGGTATACATTCCTCCGCAAGCGCCCGCACCTGGGCAAGCATGGCGCACAATGCTCTGACGCTTGGGTTCGTCGATCTTCTGAGTTATGAACTCACCGTAGCTTTGGAAGGCCGAGACGATGTCGAGCTTGTCCGCACCGGCATGTCCAGCGCGAATCGTGCCGCCGTAAACCATGATCGACGGGCGATTGAGCCGCCCCATGGCGATCAGACATCCGGGCATGTTCTTATCACAGCCGGGAATGGAAATGTTGGCGTCATACCATTGCGCGGACATAACGGTCTCAATCGAATCGGCAATCAAATCGCGCGATTGCAGCGAAAAGCTCATGCCGTCCGTACCCATCGAAATGCCGTCGCTCACACCAATCGTGTTAAAGCGCATGCCTACCAAGCCTGCTGCGTCAACGCCTTCTTTCACCTTTTCGGCAAGCTGCAGTAAGTGCATGTTGCAGGGGTTGCCTTCAAACCACACGCTCGAGATGCCGACTTGCGGCTTCTTCATGTCTTCTTCACGTAAGCCTGTGGCATAAAGCATGGCTTGCGAGGCGCCCTGCGATTTCGGCTCGGTAATCACACGGCTGTAACGATTCATTGTTGAGTTCATCGGTGCTGGTATAGAAATCCTATCGCAGTGCCGGATGCGAAGCTAACGGTGGGTGCGCAGGCTAGCGTCTAAGAGGTGAGGGGTTGCGTTGAAAGAGAAGAGTCGCAAATTCTTGTCGCGCAGCCGGAAGATGGAAAACGACGAGTTATCGAGGACGCCCGCCAGACGAACGCTGCGTTGATCGAAGATATCGAGAGCTAGACCACCCCAGATACCAATGGGTGTCGCCGACGTGAAGATCGCGATTGATTGATCGTCAGGGAGCTCAGAAATTTTCCCGAGGCAGGCCGCAATTCGGTTGTGAAACTGCTCCCAGGTTTCACCGTCCTGCGCATAGCGTCCGCTCATCCAAGCTCGCACCACTTTCGAATCGCATGGATGCCATTCCCGGTGCACGCTCGCCGCAGCCGAACCAGCGCTGGCGAGAATCTCGTCTTTCATAGCGCGGTAGTCGCGCGCAAATTCCGGATCGTCCGCACAGAGTTGCGGCGCAATTTCGCGATAGACACGTGTAAGATCGAATTCATTCCAAGCAGAATCGGTAATAACGGGTGGAAACGGGAGGTCCCCGGCGCCATATGCTTCGGCAACTCCGTTCGCCGTTTGCTGCTGTCTATTGAGAGAGCCGGCAATCGCAGTGTGGAAAACTTTCTTTTGAGAAACAAAGAATTCGCCCAACAAACGAGCTTGCCTCTGGCCCAAATCCGAGAGCAAGTCGTAGAAATCTCTCGTTCCCGCTTGACCGTGCCGCACAAGATAAACAGTACTCAACTGCTTTGCTCCAGCAAACGCCGGGCTACAGCTACCAGAGTTTGAACGCGTGTTCCGAAATTTTCGAAGCGTCGGTCTGCCGTCTGGCCGCGGCGAAAGCGGAAGTAGATCTGCTGCAGAATCACTGCTAGCTTAAAGATGCCGAGCACTTCGTAGTAACGGATGTTTGAAACATCTCTGCCGCTTAATGCCGCATAGCGAGCCACAAATTGTTCGCGCGTGTACCAGCCAGCTTCAGCCGTGATCGATGGCGCCACGGGACTCTTCAGCTCAGGCACGTGCGCCCACGTCCAATAACACAGAGTGAGGCCCAGGTCAGCCAATGGATCGCCCACGGTAGTCATCTCCCAATCCAAGACGGCTTCGATCCGATCCAAGTCTTCGACAGGCAACATCACGTTATCGAGCTTGTAATCGTTGTGCACCAACGTAGGTTTTCCAGAAGTGGGCCGGTGTTCACGCAGCCAGCGGATCACCGCCTCCATTTCGCGGAGCTCATCAGTCTTGGCGTGTGTCCAGCGGTCGGCCCAGCCCTCGACTTGTCTTTCCAGAAAACCATCGGGCTTACCCAATGCCACCAGTCCGGTTTGGACAACATCGATGGCGTGCAGACGAACCATGCACTGAATAAACGCTTCACTAATGCGTTGGGGATACTCCTGAATCTCGGCAATCGCCGGAGGAATTGTGTCGCGCAATACGAATCCATGGCGGCGCTCCATTAAAAAGAAGACTGCTCCCAGCACCGCAGTGTCCTCACACAAATGAAAGACCTGCGGCGCTTCTGGGAAATGCGGATGCAGCGCGGCAAGAATTCGATACTCGCGCGCCATATCGTGCGCTTTGGGAGGTACCGGACCCAAGGGGCCGCGCCGCAGTACATATTCATGCCTACCGGCAGTCAATAGATAGGTGAGATTCGAATGGCCGCTCGGAAATTGGGACACGCTGATCCCGCCCCCGGCGCCCTCCACTTTTCCGGCAAGATATCGCGACAGTGCCTCGACATTCAGTTCTTCGCCACGCCGGACCGGATTGGTGTCTGCTTCCACTTTTCACCAAGCAGTCTGCCCACCGTCGACAACCAGCGTGTGTCCGGTGACGTAATCAGATGCTGCAGAAGCAAGAAAAACCGCGGCGCCTTTCAGATCTTGTTCACTGCCAAAGCGGTGCAACGGAACCCGCTGCAGCAGGCCTTCCGGATCGCGCCCAATCACCGCGCCCGACATACTCGTAGGAAACCAACCCGGTGCAATCGCGTTTACATTGATGTTATGCAGCGCCCACTTGCAGGCCAAATCTTTCGTAAAAGCGATCAACGCGCCTTTGCTCGCCTGATAACCTATCGCTTGAAAATCCGGCGGCGACCCGCGCAGACCGGCCACCGAGGCAATGTTGATGATCTTTCCGCGCTTTTGCGTCACCATCACTTTCCCCACTGCCTGGCAAAAGAGAAATGCGCCGGTCATATTCGTGTCCATCACTTTGTTCCAATGTTCGAGCTTCATGTCTTCGACGGGAGCGCCCCACGAAGTCCCGGCGTTATTGATCAGAATGTCGATGCGGCCGAAGTGAGCCATCGTTTGGTCCACAACATTTTGAATGTCAACGGGCTTCTTGACATCGCAAGCGAGAGACACCACCTCGGCACCCGCCTTCTGCAGTTCGCCGGCGGCCAAGTCACAGCGATCTTTGTTGCGCGCGCACAGAACCAACTTCGCGCCCGCTTCACAGAGTGCCTGGGCCATCTGGCGGCCTAAACCAATCGAGCCGCCGGTGACTATGGCGACGCGGCCACTTAAATCGAACAATTCCTTCACATGCATAGCCGACCAGTTCATTCTATCGGGCGTGCATAAATAGGTAATACCCCGCAAGATGCCCGGATCTTCTTACGACGACATTGCCGAGATGTACCACGCCCTTTGGGCGAATTCCTACATGCCTGCCGCCTTGCCAGCATTGGAGCGATTGTTCTTTCGCCGAATTGAGCCCCGCGCCCGCGTGCTGGATGTTTGCTGTGGATCGGGCCACGTCACATCCGAACTTTTTAAACGAGGCTATCGAGTGACGGGCGTCGACAGTTCAGCGGGCTTGATCCAGATTGCCAGCCGCGAATTGCCGCAAGTCGATTTCCTAGTGCAAGACGTAACGCATCTGAAAGTGAACGCCCGCTTTGATGCGGCGCTTTCTACCTTTGACTCGCTAAATCACATCCTCAGCCTGGAAGATTTACATGCCGTTTTTAGCGGAGTTTTCGCAGCTTTAGAAACTGGCGGACTCTTTGTGTTCGATATGAATCTGGAAGAAGCGTACTCGCTTGATCTGCATCAATGGACGGTGAATATTCGTCATGATGCCGTAGGCCTGTCGCGCGGCTTGTACGATCCGGTCAGCCACACGGCGCATACCGAACTCATTTGGTTCACGCAAACAGACTCGCGAGAGTGCTGGCAGAAGCGCCACAGCATTGTGGAAGAGCGTTGCTATGAGAAACAGGACATTATTCAAGCTTTACAATTTGCCGGCTTTCGCGGGATTGAAACGCAAGCGGCGGTTGATCTGAATGTCGAAAAAGAGTTCGGTCACGGGCGCTATTTCTTTTCCGCGCGCCGCTGAACGTTCGCTTTAGCAAAATAAAGATGCCCGCTGCAGAAAACATCTTCGCAGCGGGCTCCTAACTTCTACTGCAATTACTTACGACTGTCGGATCTTATTCCCTACTAATCCGAGGGCCGCTAAACCGAGCCCAATAAGTCCGCAAGAGGCTGGTTCCGGCGCGATTGCCGAGGCGCTTTTGAACTCCACCAGGATTCCGCCTGCTCCACTGGTATTGGTGAATTGGAAGTCGATGGTGTTGACCCCGGCGACAAACCCTTCATCCAACGTGAATCCTTGCAAACTCTCCCAGGCATCCGTAGATGAGATACCGGTGCTAAAGTTGTTCACGTAGATATCGTCCAGGCTGTTGTCTACAGCGAACAGGCCGGTGATTTTTACTGAATTAGGGTTGACAGTTGACGGTATGGTAAACGAAACCGTATAGTCTTCTGTGTAAGATCCACTATTAACGGTGCTGCCATTGGTCTGATCAACGGTAACCCATGCTGAACTATTGTTCGGTGTCGCCCAGCCTGGGTTGGTGGCAATCACGTAGATAGGCGAGCCGTCAAGAGCTTTGTAACTGGAATCTATGCTGCCCGCGGCATAAACGTTTCCTATCATCGTCTCCCCCGTGCTATACGGCAGAGGTACGTTCGATCCGAAGACTGGCGCAACAATGAAGAGCGAAGAGGCAATAAGTGATGTCAATTTCAAGATGGTGTGTCTCCTAAAATGAGATTACGCGTGTTGACGCAGCAACAAAATTGGCCTAAGGGTACTAAGTGGTCACCTAGGTTTGTATCTAAGGGTTGTTAAGCGGCTATAAGGCTCTTGCAAAGGCTCAAGATTAGGAACAGATAGACGCAGTTTGCCTTGACAAGATGCACCTTAGATAAGCTTATGTGGAGGGTTATAGCCGTCTATAAGTGGGTGCGACTTAAATAGTTAAGGTGTCTTGCCGGCACCTGAGACGGGGAACCAATACCTCTTCGAAATGGTGTTAGGGTGTACTCGCACTAAATATACCTGTTAGCGATGAGCTGCTTACTCTTGTTACGCCAGCAAGCCCGCAGATTTCGTTTTTGGAAATCCTGGGAACACATGTGCCAAATCGCGATTTCCTAACTGCCCCGCCACGAGTTCGCTTAGCACAGTTCGGAAATCCGTGGTCACATTCAAATCGCGCCCTTCGTACAACTGCTCAGATTGCAACCCCGGCCACTCACCATAGACTTTTCCGCCGTGTACATTACCACCTAAGGCGAACATAACGTTAGCGTGTCCATGGTCCGTGCCCCGATTGCCGTTCTCGCGCGCAGTGCGGCCGAACTCTGACATTGTCACGACGGTGATGTCGCCCATGCGGTCTGCCATATCGGTGGCAAACGCGGCCAAACCATCTCCAAACTCGCGCAGCAATTGTGCCAGCCGTCCTTCGTGTGGCTGGCCGCCCACTTCATTCACGTGCGTATCCCAGCCGCCAATATCGGTGAAGGCGACTTCCAACCCAACATCGGCCTTGATAAGACGGGCAATCTGCTGCAGACTTTGGCCAAAGCGCCCGTTCGGATACTTTGCAGCATTCGCCGCCACGTATGGCTTGCTCTGAATCGATTGCACAAGCCTTACGGCATCGAAGGTTTCCCGTGCAGTGGTGTTCAACACCTGGTCGGTGCTCACGCCGTACAGGCTTTCAAAGGTGGCCGCCATACGCTGATCTTTCACTTGGAAATCATTCACGTTGCCGATCGCCAAGGCCTGATTCTTGCCGCGCAAACTACGCGCCACGTCCTCCCCTAAACTCACCGCGCGTACTGCCGACGGCTTTGCCTCTGGGCACAAGGCACGGTTGAGCCAACCGTCGGCAGTCGCTTTAAGCCCTGGAGTACCGGATTCCATGTAGTCTTGTGCATCGAAGTGCGAACGCGTCGGATCAGGTGAACCTACAGCCTCCACAATGGCGAGGTGCTTGCGATCCCAAAACGGCTTCAAAGCGCTCAACGAAGGGTGCAAACCAAAATGGCCATCCAGATCGATTACGCTGCTATCCGCACCGCTAGGCCGCGGCAGCGCAATGCTCGGCCGCAAGGCGTAATAGGCAGGGTCGCCGTGGGGCACTACTACATTTAAGCCGTCTACCGCACCGCGCTGGAAGACGGTAATCAAAATCTTCTTGCGAGCCGGCTGCGGCACATCCTTCGCATACACCGCCCTGGAAAGCCACAAAGGCGCAGAACCTACGCCGAACATGGCCAAAGCCGAACTCTTCAAAAATAATCTGCGTGTGGGCATGTTGATCTTTCTTCCTAACGACGTTGAAATTCGGGTGAGCCTAAGCTCAATCCGGCAATCAGACTGGGCACTTGCGGTGGCCCGGCTTTGGCGTTTTGCGCCAATTCCAACTGAAGATCCTTGGCGCCGAGCATCTTTTCAATGGCAGACTTGGTCTGCTCGCTTGGGTCCTGTTCCAAAATCGCTCGCGCCAGTTCCATGGGATCCTTTTTGCTAATTTCTTGCCAGCCTGCTAAATTCACTTTGACACCCGGTACTTGATTGTGAGCCAACGCCAGTGCGAAATTCAGACGATCTAGCAAGCTGGCGGAACTCACCCAATCGGCATTCATGATCGGGTATCCGTTGGGTTCAACTTTGCGATAAAGCGGCTCGCCCAGTCGCTGGATCTGATTGTTGAGCAAAAACGCGGAAGTCACATCGGCGCCGGTAGCACGAACGGCGCTCACGACCATTTCGAACGGCGTCTTCACCTTGGCCCGATAGCTGCCGGGCGACCAGAATTCGCCAGAGTAGAGCATCGTTTCCACAACCTCGCGCAGATCGCCGCCGGATTTCAGAAACGTATCGGCCATGCGATTCACCAGTGAAGGCGGCGGATTGTCCGCCACGAAGCGCTGGGCCAAGCGCAATGAAATGAAGTGCGCTGTCGCAGGCCGGTGCGCCAATATCTCCAAGACTCTCATACCGTCGCTCATGCCGCCACCCGCCGGAATAACTTGTCCGAGCACTACTTTTTGACCCTTGTCATGAAACTTGTCGTTGTACTCAAAATCGCCGCCTTTGCGGGGTCCAGCAATCGTCCAGCCGGTAAAGCAGCGCGCTACTTCGATCACGTCTTTCTGTGTATAACCGCCATCCACGCCGAGCGTGTGCAGTTCCAAGAGCTCGCGTCCATAATTTTCGTTGAGTCCGCGTTTTACGCGATTCTTGGCATTGGGATGCAAGGCGGCCTGTTCCGGACCCACCGATTGCCAGTTGTCCAAATAAAACAGCATGGCCGGACTCTTTGCCGTCGCCAGTAACAATTCGTAGAACTTGCCGAACACATGCGGCCGGATCGCGTCGCGCTCATAGCTGGTGAGCAGATAACGATCCGCTCCTTTGTCCATAAACACGTTGAAATGGTTGAACCAGAAATCGACCAGCAATTCCTGCAACTGGTGTTCGCTATAGACGGCGCGCAGCGTTTTTGCTTCGGCGAGATCTGCCATCACCACGCCCTGCGGGTTGTTCGTCAACATCAACTGCCGGCGCAGCGGAACGGAGGCGAAGTTGAAAAGTTGCTGCCTTTCGCGGCGTGTTAAGGCCCAGGAAAAATCAGCCCATTGTTGACGCGGAATGCTATCCAGAACCGCACGCTTCTCGTCTGGCTTGCCATTCTTGAGCAAATCAATCTGCTCAGGTTTCAGGATGTCCGTCAACTTTATCTTCAAATTCAAATCGGCATCATCGGTCTGATTCACCACTCCGTTCGCGGGCAGATTCTTTTTCTCGAGGTAGCGGTCCGCCAGGCGCACGACGATCGCGCGGAGTTCAGGGTCGTCAGGCAGCGCGCCATTGCCGCGTGCAACGGCTGAGATCATCTGCGCCGACGGATAACGGACGTACGTCTCGTGAATGTTTAAACGTAGCGATTCAAATGGCGCCAGCCGAGTCTGTAGCGCCGGCGATTCCGGAACTCTTTCTGGGTGCAGTTGCGCGTCCAGCCATTTTTTCAGCCCCTGCGCTTCAATACGATCAAAATCCCCCGGCCTTGGGCCAAACGTAAGCCTGTCTAAGGCGTGCCGGAAACGATCGTCTTTTTCCAGCTTCCCGCTAAATGCTACATAGGCCGCACTATTCGCTGAAGCTTTAATCTGCTTGATTTTCTTTGCTTTGGCCCATCCAAGTTGCAGAGAAAAGACCACTAGCAGCATTATCAGCGCATAGCGCGCAGAGGACTTACTGTTGATGAATGCGCTCACACTATCTAAACGGTTGGAAAGCCGCGAAAGTTGACTGACGTTCGATTAAAGGATACCGCTACTAGGACTCCTCTAGACCCGCTTTGCTAAGCAATCTACGTAATGCGCCTTCCCCGGCGGCACCGTGTTGTCTTCCCGCAACATTGCCTTCTCTGTCGATGAGTACATAAAGCGGGTAGCTTTTCGCTTCGCAAATCGCCGCCAGCGTAGTATCTTCCGCCAGCACAACTTTTGAGGAACGCGGATTCTCGTCCAAATACTTCTTCACTTTTCGCTTCGGTTCACCCATATCCACAGCGAGAACGATTAAACCTTTGCTGTCAAAATCTCTGATGACGCTTTCGACGGCGCCTTCGTCGCTCTTACAGAATTTGCACCAAGTGGCCCAGAACTCAATCAGCACCACTTTGCCTTTGAGGGAGTCGCTTGAATACTTATCGCCATCTATTGTCCTAGCGACAAAATGGAGCGGCGGTTCGGGTCGTTCTCCGGCTCTCGCGAATACGCCAGGAACGGCGAGTGTCAAGTACATTTGCAGTGCGCTGCGGCGGGTGAACGGCTCTCCGATATGTGTCATATGCGAAGGATCATATATCGATTTCTCCGCGGTGGCAAGTAGCACGCCACACTTCCGCCAACTCCGTCCGGCAAGTGTGGACTAGTTCACGTTACTGGGCTGCGATACGATGGCGCTGTGAAATTGACGCCTAAAGTTTGCCTCCTCGGGTTTTGCGCCACAGTCCTTGCGATCGATGTTGCGCCGTCTGGAGCAATTCTAGAAAACGACTACGTGAAGGTAGTGCGCGCGCTGGAGAAGCCCCACGTAAAAGGCAAGTTTCACGAGCATACTCGCAATCGTGTGATGATTTACCTGCAGCCGGGGCGGCAGCGTTTCGAGTATCAAGATGGCAGGCAGCCCGAGGTGTTCGATTGGAAGAAGGGCCAAGTCGTTTGGAGCGCACCTTCCGGTATGCACGCGGCCGAAGTTGTCAGCGACGATCCTTTCAACATCATCGAGGTTGAACTAAAGACGATAGCTTCGGGGAAAGCAATCTCAAGCGATCTGGATCCGGTCAAGATCGATCCGCGCCACTATCAGGTCGAGTTCGAGAATGCGCAAGTACGGGTGCTCCACGCTAAGATCGAGACGCACGGTGCGGTTCCGATGCATGAACACTCGCTAAACAGGGTGACTGTCTTTTTGACCGATCAAGAGTTTCGAGTGACGGATGGGAACGGCAAGGTTGACCTGGTAAAGCACAGAGCGGGGGAAGCAGTGTGGGGGACGCCGATCAAGCATCGCGAGGAAAACCTAAGCGATCAGCCGTTTGAGGTCGTCGCGGTGGAAATCAAGAACTAAGTCGTTGGCGATTTCGGAAACGCTAGCTGAGCTTGTTCATGTTACTGAATGCAGTCCTGGCGGCGCTGAACTCAAGTCTAACGACAAATAAACGTGGAAGATGACGAGGCGTGTTTAGCAACTTTGAAACATTTCCGTAGTTTGATGCGTCTCGCGATGGAAGCACCCACCACTCGCTTCAAATTTCGAAAACGATCTACCAGCCATTTAACGCATCTCAACAATTATGACCGTTGCCCCTGAGAGAATTCGCCAGCTTAATGCCGCTCCCGTTTACCCCGATCGCGATTACGTGCTTTACTGGGCGCAGATGAATCGGCGCGTTGAGGCGAATCATGCGCTGTTGTATGCGGTAGAAGTGGCGAACCGTCTCAATTTGCCGGTGCTCGTTTACGAAGCGCTCACCTACAGCTACGAGTATGCAAACGACCGGCTGCACACGTTTATGCTTGAGGCCGTGCCGGAGACGGAGCGCACGCTGCACAAAGCGGGTATCGGCTACGTTTTCTATCTTCGGCGTACAAAAGCCGACTCGAATAACGCCTTCTACACTCTTGCGAAAAAGGCTGCGGCCATCGTTAGCGACGATTACCCGACCTTCATTGCGCGCACGCATAATTCTCGAGTTCCTGAGAAGCTAGACACCGCTTACTTTGTCGTGGACGCAAGCTGCGTGGTGCCGATGAGCGAAATTCCTCATCGCCAGTACGGCGCCTATACAATTCGCCCGCGTATCCACCGTCTGCTGCCGAAACACCTGACGCAACCAGATTGTCTGCGAGTGAATCGGCGATTCACTGGTACAACTCCAAGCTTTCACACGGAGGTGACAACCGCGAAGATCAAAGAACTCGTCGCGTCTTGTGACATCGATCATTCGATCCCTCCATCCACTCTGTTCCACGGCGGTAGTGTAGCGGCGGAAAAACTTCTGAGCGATTTTCTCGAACACAAACTGCGGCATTATGCAACGGGGCGGAACGAGCCATCGGAGAATGCAACTTCGCATATGAGTCCATATCTGCATTTTGGGCAGATTTCCGCGCTCGACATTGCTCTAAAAGTTGCTGCGTATGCTAAAGAACACAAGCTGATAGCCGACGAGTATTTGGAGGAGTTGATCGTGCGGCGTGAGTTGGCGTTTAATTACGCGCGCTTTGTGGATGACCCAGGCGACCTGAAGAATTTGCCGGAGTGGTGCCAACTCAACATGCAGAAGCATGCCAGGGACAAGCGCGATCCTGTCTATTCGGCAAGGCAGTTCGAGCGGGCCGAAACATATGACGAACTTTGGAACGCATGCCAAAGGGAAATGCTTACACGAGGCAAAATACATGGGTACTACCGTATGTATTGGGGCAAGAAAATCATAGAATGGTCTAGCACTTATCAGGAGGCGGCCCAGACTATGATCGACATTCACGGACGGTACGCGCTTGATGGGCGGGATCCGAACACTTACACGAATATCTTTTGGTGCTTCGGGTTGCATGATCGACCTTGGCCCGAGCGGCCGATTTTCGGCAAGATGCGTTATATGTCCCTGGACGGCATGAAGCGCAAGACTAACACGCAAGCTTACATCAATGAGATAAATTGCTCTCCCGACCTACAACTAAAACAACAGCCCTTATGGACTTCCTGATCACGGGTGCTACCGGCTTCATCGGTAAAAAATTAGTGAACCACTTGCTGGCGCGCGGAGATTCAGTCAACTATCTCGGACGCGAGCGCAGTCAGAGCCTCGACTCGCGTGCGGCCTTCCACAGTTGGGACGGCAGCTCTGCCGCTCCACGGAACACCGTCCCTCGTTTGGATGCGGTAGTGCATCTTATGGGCGAGCCGATTGCACAGCGCTGGAACCCGCAGGTTAAGGAGCGAATCCGGCAAAGCCGCGTTCAGTCCACTCGCCAGTTGGTGGCGGCAATCTCAACGTTGAAATACAAACCTTCGGTGCTCGTGTCCGCTTCGGCGATTGGTTATTACGGCAATCGGGGCGACGAGATTCTGACGGAGGCGAGCATGCCGGGAATCGGCTTTCTCGCCGACGTATGTATCAATTGGGAGTACGAAGCGATGCGCGCACGCGCGGCGGGTTTGCGGGTGGCGATGGTGCGGATTGCCACTGTTCTGGGTAGCGACGGCGGTGCGCTGCCGCAAATGTTATCTCCTTTTCGTTGGGGCCTGGGCGGGCCATTTGGCAACGGTAAGCAGTGGATGTCTTGGATTCACGTTGACGACCTTGTGCGTCTTCTCCTTTTCGCCGCTGATTCGAAGCTCGACGGACCGCTGAATGGAGCGGCTCCGGACCCGGTGACGAACAAGCAATTCGCCCGTTCACTTGGCCGGGCTTTACATCGTCCCGCGCTGCTGCCGGTTCCTCGATTTGCGCTGAACATGGCGCTGGGAGAAATGTCGGATTTCTTGTTCGACAGCCTGCGAGTGCTGCCCACGGCGGTCGAGGCGGCTGGATTCCGGTTCGATCATCCGCTCCTGGCGGACGCCCTGACCCAACTAGTCAGCCGAGGTTAGCGGAACGCGCGCCTAGCTGAAAAACGTCCGTGCTTGCAACGTTTTCTCGAAAACGATCACTATCATAGGCAAGTGCGATGAGAAAATCCTTGGGTTCGGGCTTCGGTGTTTTGGCCTTCTTGGCATTCACCGTCCATTCCACCCTGCCCAGGGCGGCGGAACAGCCAGCGACGCCCGCGGACTCGGTCAAAATCCAGGGCAAACAGAAACCCGCCGAGCCGGCGAGTCCGGAAGGAACTCCGCTCGAAGGGCCTTGGTTGGCCACGCGCAGCTTCTTTTCGTTGACAACTCGCGAGCTACCGCCCGACCGCTCCAGTTCGCTGGTCGCCCGTCTGCCAATCGCCGGAACCGACCGCAACGCTTTTCGTGACTTGCTCGGACTTCCTGCGGAAGGTTACGAAATGGAGAGCGTTGTCGCTACGGTGGTCAACCCGATGCACACGCACCTGCCTTTGCTTTTCGATGAGCAGATTGAAGCAATCGAGAGTGCCGCCGAACGTCAGCATTGGGAATTCGCGGGACAATGGCTGCCATGGGCGATTAGCAGACCCTCGGCGGATGAGACATTCAAGGATCGCGTGGCCGAGCAGAAGTTTGAGCGGGCCCAGGAGGCGCTGCCCGGCGTGCTGGTTTTCCGTCATCAGGGTGAACGCCCATTTCCCATTCGCTGTCTGCTGGTTTTTCTCGTGCCCGAAATGCCTACGGCTGGCATTGCCGCTGCTCCGTTCAACGCCGCCCTGAATCTGGCATTGGCTGCGACTGACAGAGTCGGATTGCTGGCGCCCACCTTTTCGGGTTCGTTCGATTCTCTGACCAAACTCGTTCGAAACTGGCCCGAACTTGCAAGCGGTCAACATGCCGTTTATAGCGGCACAACCAAGAGTTCGCGCCGGGCGAAGGTGTTCTTTGAGGAAACGGGCGTGCCGTTTCATAGCGGCGTAGCATCGATTGACGCAGATCATCGAGCTTTCAAAAAGGTGCTCAGCCGTTACGGCATACCTGAAACTCGGGCAGCTTATTTGGTAGAGGGCGAGAGCGGTTACGCCAACGCCTTCATGCCAAAAGAAGATCGCACGCCACCCAGCGAGATCGTCACATACCGCTATCCCAGAGATATTGCCACCCTGCGCAACGCTTACCAGGAGTCGAAAGAGGCCGATCCGACGAAAGCGAGCGATCGAAGTCCCGTCGATTTCACGATGAAAGACCGCAGCCATGGCGAAGATACGGTGCCGATTTTTTCGGAGAGTCACACGCCGGTAGTGCAGAGCGCGCTGCTCGGTTCGATCGCCAGAGATTTTCGTGAGAACCAGATTGAGATGGTTTATATTGTCGCAACGAACAACCTGGATGCGCTGTTCCTGGCGCGCGCGATTCGGCGAGGTTCGCCTGGCACTCGCGTGATGATCGAAGGAGCGGATTTGCTGTTTGTTCCAGCGGCGGCGCAAGAGTCGATCACTGGAACCTTGTTTCTTTCGACGTATCCAGTTTTCCTGCAGGGAAGCAAATGGACTTCGGATGCCGACGGTCATATTCACGCGTTCCCCAGCGCCAATTTTCAAGGGCTGTTCATCGCCACTCAGCAACTGCTTCGCTCAATGGGCGGCTCGGACGCGCCGGACCAACCGGGGTTCGCGCAGTTTCCGGTGGATGCTTCAAAGGCGTATCCAGGATTGTGGCTTCTCTCGCTGACGCGGCATGGCTTCGCGCCGATCGATTGGTTTGAGAATGATGCCGATGTGCCCAACGATCGAGGTTTTTCCTGGTTCGATACTTCGCCCAGCGGCAAAACTCTTCCTCCCGCCGCCTTTGCCAATCCGCCTCTCGGCTGGTATCTGACCGTTGTGGGATTGAGTGTGGCGGCGCTGTTCGCGAGTCTCTTGTTAGTGCGGGCGAACTTTGCCGATGCCTCGCCCTCACCGTTTTGGCTGCAAGTTCGCGAACACAGTACGGCGAGTGCGCTCACCTTGCTGGGCGCTTGCTTGTCGCTGAGCTTGATGATCCTGGTGCTCGGCTTACCGGCGTGGCAATACGTCTGGCAGGGTAGCAGCAAGCCGGCAGCAGTTGTCTTTCTGTCCGTTTTGGGCGCGCTGACGCCGTTGTTGTCGTTTGCGATTACGATTGTCCGCTTACCGGCTCTCCTCGCTTGCGCACGTTTGCGGCACAAGCTGATCGCGGCATTGCTTGTCGTTGCCTATTGCTTTTTGGCCACTTTATGGACGTTTTCCTGCTATGGCGGCAACCGGCAAACGGATTTCTTCTTTCGCTACCGGGCACTCGATCTCTATTCTGGCAACTCTCCGGCAACGCCACTGTTGATCCTCTGCCTGGTGTTTCTGATGCGCAGCATGATGCTCTTCCGCCGTTATTCGGAGGTGGCGTGGGATTCTCCATTTCTGGTGTTTCACCGCCGGGTGAAGATGCACTCCTACGTTCGGCCACATGTGCTGGCGGTAGAGGGGCACCTGAAATCCGGTATCGCTTCCGTGGAAGAGGGGATGAAAACTCCGCTCGCTTGGCGGTATACCGCGAGTGGATTGTTGGTGATTTTGTGTCTGCTTCCGCTGTGGCCCAGCCTCAGAGCTTTCGAACAGTCTCCCTACAATTTATCGCTCCAGGTGTCGGTTGCGCTGGTGTTGCTGGCGATCGCCGTTGCTTGTCAGGACTTGATTCACATGTGGCGAAATCTGCGCAGCATGCTTCTTTTGCTCGAGATGTCGCCATTGCGCGGGGCTATCGGTCGAGTGGTGCGTCATTGGCCGCGGCAGGCGGTGTGGGCCCTGTGGCGATCCATTTCGCGCCAGCGATTGGCTGCACAGATGCTTCTGGCTCTGCACAACCGCCATCAGTCGTGGCCGGAAGAATCGAGAATGCTTTGCGATTACGTGAATTTTCGCGACCTTTCGGATGTGCGGTTCTCGATCCAGAACAACAAATACGGACCCGACACAAGTTGCGCTTTGCGTAATTACGAACACGAGTGCGCGATTTTAGCCGCCAAGATATTGGAAGACGAGTTGGTGCCCTATTGGGACAACACGCTGCTGGACGATAACGGTGAACCGCGGGTAGCGGAGGAAGAAACGCCCGAGGCGGCTGCCGCCAAATCGAGCGCGGATTTCGTCGCGCTGCAGTTGTGTAACTACATCCTTTTCGCGGTGCGCCACACCCAACGTTTGGCTTGGAGTGTTTCGCTGGGTTTGTTGCTTTTGATCTTGGCGCTGGCGTCTTATCATCCGCAGTCACCGCAGCTTCTCGGGCGCATTTTAGTGGTGGCGTTCTTGGGATTCGGTGGGGTGATTTGTTGGGTGCTTGCGGGTATGGAGAAGAACTGGGTGCTCAGCCGGATCGGCCGTACTAGACCTGGCAAATTGAATTTTGAATTCTGGGCACGCTTGGGTGGGGTGGTTGTCTTGCCGTTAAGTGCGGTTTTGGTGCATCTGTTTCCGGCTTGGGGAGGATTCTTGTCGAACGTGATCGCGCCCGGTATGGAAGCGTTGAAGTGAAGGACGTGATATTCTAATATTCTATGGCAATCCCGAATATTAAGCGCTTTCGGCCTTTTTGCCCGACTTGCAACGAGTATTACACTCTGATGGCTATCCTGCCCAAGGATGCCGATGTGGACGCATACCTCGCCGATGCAGTAGGGCGGCACGATCACAAGGCATTCAAGGAAAGCAAAGAGAAGATGTTCAAGCAGCGCGTCGGTCAGCAGAAACAGAAGAAGGCCAAATAGTTTTCTTCCAACCCGCCTTGGCTCTATTGCTCATGGAGTCGGGCGGGTTTGTTGTATCACGTGGATGGCGCGTTTTGCCGCTATTTCCACTTCCCCATCATCATCTTTGGCGAGTTGATTTAGAATCGGCAGCATGTCTGGACTGTGGCTGTCGGCGAAAATCCAACACAGGTCGATTTTCTGAGTCCTGGTTGCTTCGGGCAGCACTTTCCCAATGTTCTGGCGAACTTCTTCGCGGTGAATCAGTTCCTTCAAATAAGCCTCGGCCACATCGTCTCGGGAACGCGAGTTTAGATTTTCTACGAGATACAGCAGCGGACTAAACTCCTCAGTGGCGACATTGCCTTCGTTTACCAGGGCGAATGCAGCCGCCAGATGAATACGCCAATCGGCGTTCGTCTCGTCGAAGCTAGCCTGGAGAGTGGGAGTGTCTTCAGGCTCGCGTAGCCGCCCTAGGCCTTCCAGAGCGGCCGCTCGCAACTCAGGGTCGCCATTGATGACGTATTGCCGGAAGATCGTTCGGTCGGCGGGCACCGCCAACATAGCGAGCGCGGAAAGAGCGGCGCGGCGAATTTTGAGACTACGCGCATTTTCAATCGCGTAGCGAACGTCCGGAGCGGCCTCGGCACTGCGCAGCACGCCGACGGTTTCGAGAGCGGTAATCTGGATGCGTTCGTCCAGATCGCGCACCAGAAAGCCCACGCCCGGGCCTGCGCTGGGATCGTGAATCTTCTGCAAAGCGACCAGACTTTGGAAGATCAGGTCGTTGTCTTTAGCGTGCAAGGCTTGCAGGAGTGCAGGGACAGCGGCTTTGAGGCGCAACACACCGGCAGCCAGGGCGGCATTTTCGCGCGGAGGCATTTCCGAGCCAAAGTTGATTTCTTCCGAAATGGCTTGGGCGACATCGTCACGGACCGCTACATCTTCGTCAATAATACTGTCATTGCGCGAAGAGAATAGCGATTTTACCTGGCGCACCGAATGAGTAAATCGGCCAGCTACATAACCCGGAAGGTAGACATTTACGATGCCGTCGGTAGCACGCTCGCGAACTTCGCCGTCGACATCGCGCGTCGCCGGTAACAATGGGTCGATACTCGCCGATGATCCAAGCTTGACGATCGCCTTTACGGCTTCGAGACGCACGGCTCTATCGGGGTCTTTTGAAAACGCGGTGAGTTCGCTCATACCGCCCCCTTTGCCTTTTTCGATCTCGTGGATGCGGCTGAGCTGAGCTTTATTATCGGTTTTCTGATTTGTGCTGGCCCCGTTTTGCGCACTGAAAAGAAGGAGCGGGAGAACACACCCAAACCCCAGCTTCCAAAATGGAAGTATTCGCATGATTAGAAGTTACCTTGTCTTAGCGCAGAACTTCAATGATTGTTTTGTGGGGGATGAGGCCGGCTTCGTACCCCAGGTCAAGCAGTTTTTGAGCGGCTTGAGGCACGATGTCGCCGCCGTCCTGCGTGTGATGGTTGACGTACATGCCGACAAACTGGTCCGCGAGGGCGGGATCGAGATCGCGCGAGAACTGCAGCGCGTAGTTCAGAGCTTCTTCGCGGTGGTCCAGCGAATACTGAATGCCCTCACGCATCAGACGAGTACACTCGCTCTGTACTTCGCTGGAAAGATCGCGGCGTAAGGCGTTAGCGCCCAGAGGTAAAGGGAGGTCATACTTCTGCTTAAACCAGCGCCCTAAATCGACGACGCTATACAGTCCGCCGCTGCCATAGGTGAGTTGGCCTTCGTGGATGATGAGTCCGGCATCTACTTCGTGATCCTTTACCGCCTGAATGATTTGATCGAAGGGAACAACCACTGGGACAAAATCAGGTTCGAAGAGCTTGAGCGTCAGGAATGCTGTGGTCATCGTGCCGGGAATTGCGATGCGCTTGCCTTTGAGATCTTCAGGCGTCATGGTCGACTTTGTACTGACCACCATGGGGCCATAACCATCGCCTACGCTCGACCCCGATGCCATAAGGATATACTTATCCGCAACATAGGGATATGCATGGTAGGAAATAGCGGTTAGTTCGTACTTGCCTTCCTGCGCTTTCCGATTCAGGGATTCAATGTCTTCCAAAACGTGCTGGACGTTGAGGATGCGCGACCTCACCTTCTTCGTGGCGAGAGCGTAGAACATAAACGCGTCGTCAGAATCCGGACTATGGGCGCATACTATATCAAGCACCGCGGAGGAACTCATAGAGAAAAGCTGGAAAGAAGAACCTTTAGTCTAACAGGCGGGCAACTTAGATTGCGGAAGTCACCGCGTCCTTCAACTCAAGCAACTCTGGTTCCAAAGCTTCCAGATCGATCAGGAGTAGGCGATGAGCACGAATGCTGGCATCGATTTGGCTATTGCGGGAGAAGGTTTCGAGCTCTTGGGCTCGGGAACGCGCGCGTGAAGCGTGAAGACTTGCCAAGGAACCTTTGATGGTATGAGCAATCTTCGAAAGGCAATCCCAATCGCTGCCGGCCACACACTTTTGCATCTCCAAGACCTGACCTTTCCGTTCCTCAAGGAAAAGGTCAATTATTTCGACCATTAATTCGTTGTCATTGCCAACTTGTTCTTCGAATTTTTCGGGCTCGAGGATGGGGAGATAATCGATGCCAGAGGCGACCTCGAGCTCCATGGGCCTACCTAAGGCGGCGGCCAAATTCCTTACTGCTCCAGTTAATGCCACAGGATCAATGGGCTCATTTACATAACCATCGTAATCTGCATCACCGGAAACCGACTCTAACGCTAGAACAGGAATTCTTGTCGCGACACGCTGAGTCTGCTCTACCCGCCGCAATTTCGCGGTAAATTCGGCCAAACTAGACGCGGAGAAACTGGATGCCAGCAGCACGGCATCAAACTGCTCAACGAACAGGGCCTCGCCTGCCTCGTCTAATCCGGAGGTGGGTAGAACTGTGTGATCGGCACTGGCAAGGGTGTTCGAAATAGCATCGGACCTCCGGGAACTGCCGTCAACAAGCAAAACCCTTAACGAATTCATGTCGTATATCTCACTACCAAAAAGTTTGCCGGTGGCCCAGTCGAAAATTAATTACTGAGCATTACAAGCATACTTAATAATCGTCTATTTTGAAAGGGTTCTTTAGCTCGTTCTAAGCACTTTTTTAATACGTAAGGTATACTACGATTTTAGCGGAGGTGCGCCTTCCCTAGCCTCACGAATCGGACGGTCTTAAAACAATACGGTCTTCAGCCAACGTCTGGTTTGGCACTCTTTAAATCATTTGGTGCGCAAGTTTTTAACTTAGTAGTCCCCGACGATTGTCGTCTGTGTGAAAAACCTCTCACAAACGTATCGAGGGTTCCGGTGTGTCCTGCCTGCCTTTCTCTGCCCAAGCCCCTGCAAGCCGAGTTCTTTTGTCGCGCCTGCCGTACTCCCTTTGCGGATGACTATCCGCTAGATGAAAACGAACTCTGTACGGTCTGCCGCGAGGGATTGGCGAATTTCGATGCAGCCTATTCTTTCGGCAGTTATGAGAGTTCCCTCCAAAAATTGATTTATGTGTTTAAATACGCGAAAGTAGAGAGCCTGGCGGAACCTTTAAGCCGGTTCTTATTACAAGCACTACCGTTGGACGCAAATTTTGATCTTGTCATTCCCATGCCGATGCACTGGCTGAAGCGTTGGGAACGCGGCTTCAATCAGGCAGAGTTGCTGGCCAAGCCAGTGGCGCGGCGTTATGGTTTGCCGATCGCCGGTAATTTACGCCGGACGCGCTACACCAAGGCGCAAGCAGGTCTGACGGAATCCGCCAGGCGCGACAATCTGCGCGGCTCGTTCGGTGTTCGTCGGCCTGAACAGATTGTGGGTAAACGAGTTTTAATAATTGACGATGTTTTCACCACCGGCGCCACTTTGCGTGCGGCTGCTGCCGTTTTGAAAACCGCTGGCGCGGCTCATGTGGCGGCATTGACGTTGGCTCGCGTGGATCGGGCCATCTCTACGCGTGTAGCTCTAAAGAGCGCAGCAGCGGCCTGGGGTACTGGAGTGACGCAGCCAACAGACGAAAGCGGCGTCTTGGATGGAAGTCAGAGGAGTTTGTTGGCAGACGATTAGAGAGCGAAAAGGGAGCGTGAAATGCCTAATCAAGATCGGCTTCACAGGCCAGTACTCGTTTTGAATGCGAGTTTTGAGCCTATCAATATCTGCGCCGCCCGGCGGGCTTTAATTTTGATTCTGAAAGGCGTCGCATCGGCTGAAGAGGTTGCGCCTTCGCAGGTTCACTCCGCACGACGTAGTTTGAACGTTCCCTCGGTAATTCGCTTGCTTGAATATCGGCGGATTCCACACCAGACGCGGGCTCTTTCGCGCAAGAACATTCTGATGCGCGATCGCTACACCTGCCAGTACTGCCATCGGACGCTGCCCTCCGGCGAGATGACGCTGGATCATGTGGTGCCCCGTTCTCGTGCGGGTGAGACAACATGGGAAAACTTGGTGGCTTGCTGCCATCCTTGCAATAACCGCAAAGGAAGCCGAACGCCGGAAGAGGCCGGGATGAAGTTGTTGCGCCCGCCGAGGCCCTTCAGTTTGCATACCAGTCGTCATTTGATGAGGTTGTTGGGGCGTAGCGACGATCAATGGCGCAAGTATCTTTTCTATTCAGATTAAAAAAAAACTACCGGAGACCTGACCTTCCATGACGTGCGCGATCGCGCGCTGCTTGAAACCTACGGCCGCCCCGCGGGTTGTGACCGTGACGAAGCGGTCAGATTTTTCAACAAGGGTACACTGGAATATGGTTTACTTTTGGACTTTTGCCAAAAGCTTGTTTCCTTTATCCCTTAGTTTCTTTCTTCTTGTTTCTGTAGCCTTGGCTGCTCCTCCCGTCGCTATCGTCACCAGTGCGTTTCCTTTTGTGCTTGATGGCCATGCAATTAGTTCGCCTGGCGTCACCTCGTTTCCTCTCGTGGACGGCGACACCGTGGCAACTTCTAACGGCGCGGCTGTGCTATTGTTCAACGACGGTAGCAGAGTGAAATTAGGCGATAACTCGTCCGCCAAGCTCGAAAGCGATGAAACCCGCACGAAGGTTGTTCTGCTTTCGGGTGCGCTCGATTTCAAGCTGGTCGCGGGATCAAACATTTTCGTTACCAATCTCGATACGCTGCGTAAGCAGGCAGTGGACGCGCTGCCAGCGGTGACAGCCAGCCCTCGCAAAAAGTCCGCTGCGGGCGTGGCGAGCGCCGGCTTCATTCTGTCGGCCGGCGGCAGTTCGGTTGGCTTGGCGTCTACGCTGTTGAATCCACTTGCTAGCGGAGCAAAGGCAGCGTCGCAAGCCGCCCGAACTGCGCGCCCCATGGCTCAACTCCCACCTTGCAGTACTCATTTCTAGTTCAGGGCCATTCGTCGCGGCTAAGTCTCCAATGATATAGCGCGCGATGCACCGTGTTGAAACTCCTGTTCAATCCTCCCTCTTGCGACTGCGGTTAGTACAATTTGACTTGCCTACCAGCGGTAAAGACTTGAATACCTGGAGAAACATCAAAATGAAATTCCGTATGTTGTCAAGCGCGCTTGGCCTGCTGGCAGCGGCTCTCTGTCTGCTCTGCCCGTCCTCTGCAAGCGCGCAGCTTTATGACTTTACAAAACAAGACCTGATCGATTACACGCCGCAGAATCCGTTTGATCGCTTTCCCGACGGCCGTCCTAAGATTCCCGACAATCTGCTCAAGCGCGCTCAAGATTTGTCGCTGGAGGAAATTTGGCGCATACTGCCCGAAAAAGGTTATCCGAATCAATTCGCGGATGGCTTCCAGATGACTCATCCCGAGAAGAAAATTGTCGGCCGCGTGTTTACCGCCCAATTCATGCCTTCGCGTCCGGATGTTGACAAAGTTGCGGTGGCCAAAGCAAAACAGCGCGGCTTACCCGATCTGCGCAATCAAACTGTCATCGACATGCTGCAACCCGGCGATGTGTTGGTTGTTGACCTATTTGGCAAGAAAGTGAACGGTACTATGGTCGGCGACAATTTGTTCTACTACATCTATAAGACAACCAAGGGTGCTGGCCTGATCGTGGATGGCGCCATCCGCGATCTCGATGGTATTTCGGCAATAGACATGCCCTCTTGTTTCCGCTACACCGATCCCACGCCAATCGGCAACGTCATGCTTACTGGCATTAACGTCCCGGTGCGTATCGGCAACGCCATGGTTATGCCCGGCGATATGGTCGTCGGCACTAAAGAAGGCATCTACTTCGTTCCCCCGCAATTGGTGGAACAGACGCTGGACTCCGCCGACGAAATTCATGTTCATGACGAGTGGACCAAGAAGAAATTTGACGAAGGAAAATACAAATCGGCAGAAATATACGGAAGTCCGAAAGATCCCGCTCTCAAACAGGAGTATCAGGATTATCTGAAGAGGCGTCTTGCGGAAATCCGCTCTGGTAAGTAAACGACCGGGCGTGATCAAAGCCTTGAATTCTGCTAAAGTAGTGAAAGAAGACGGCGGGTCGAGCCGCCGCCTTCCGGCTGATTAGCGATGGAATTTCCATCGCAACTTCAGCACAATGGGTCCGAAAAACGAAACCATCTTCACCTTGAGGTGCATTTACATCACCTCCTGCGGCAAGCAGGAATTGAAAGGCCGGGGTTCGAGCCCCGGCCAATCGCTTAGCCGCCCATGCCGCAGCCTCGCAATTGCCAGACCTTCGATCAATTTCACTTGCCGTCATAAACCAAAGTAGGAATCAGCCTCGTACTTCGCACCCGCCACGCGGATTGATATGATGCAACCAATCCATGTTTGTGCGTTTATCTGCAGTTCTTTGGCTTTTCACGGGGTTACTTGCGGCAGAAAGCGTACCGGCGGCGGTTGATTATGACGGCCAGGTCCAGCCAATTTTCGCCGAGAGATGCTTTTCCTGTCACAGTCAGGAGAAACGTTCCGGGGGCCTCTCGCTCTATTCCTACGAAGATGTGCTGAACGGTGGCCGCAACGGTGGCACTGTGCGCCCCGGCAACAGTGCAGACAGCTTGCTCCTGCTGCGGATCACGGGTGAAAATCAGCCGCGGATGCCGCTGGTGGGGGCAGCATTGAACGATGGGGAGATTGCGTTGATTCGCGCCTGGATCGATCAAGGTGCGCGCCGCACAGCAAATTCCGCGCCTGCCAAAGGCAAATGGGAAGCGCCTCTTACGCTTGAGAAACCTACTATTCCGCCTGTCGTGTGGCAAGACTGGCAGTCTCCTCTCGATCGTTTCACAGCCGTATATCTCAAGGCGAATGGCTTTGCCGAGCCGGAACTCGTTTCCGACCGCCTCTTCATCCGGCGCGTTTACCTCGACGTTTGGGGCTTACTGCCTCCGCCGAAAAAACTGGCTTCGTTCTTGAAAGATCACTCGCCCAACAAACGCGAAAAACTTGTGAACAAGCTGCTGGCTACTCCCGAAAACTATGCGCAGAACTGGATTTCGTTCTGGAACGATCTGCTGCGCAACGACGAAGGCGTCAACTATCACAACGAAACCGCCTCGCGCAAAAGCATTTCCAGCTGGCTGCTGACGGCGCTCGAAAATAATCTGCCCTACGATCAGTTTGTTTATAAGCTTCTGAATCCGGCCGCTTCCACAGATCCCGCAGGATTCTTGATCGGCGTAAACTGGCGCGGTGTCGTGAGTGCCAGCCAAACACCTGCCATGCAGGCCGCGCAGAACACCGCGCAGATTTTTCTAGGCATCAATCTAAAATGCAATTCCTGCCATGACAGCTTCATTAGCAAATGGAAACTAAAGGACGCCTACAGTCTGGCCGGATACTTTTCAACCGAAGAGAAGCTGCAGCTCTTTCGCTGTGATGTGGCGCAAGAGCAGTACGCTTCGCCGGCATTCCTGTATCCAGTTTTAAATCGTACGCCGGCCAGTGGTTCGGTAGCCGATCGGCGCTCAGCCGCCGCCGCTATTTTTACCGATCCGCGCAACGGCCGTTTATCGCGCACGTTAGTCAATCGTTTGTGGCAGCGTCTTCTCGGACGTGGCCTGGTGGAAAATCCCGATGAGATGGACGGCGAACCGTGGAGCCCTGAACTACTCGATTGGTTAGCGAGCGATTTTGTCGAATCCGGTTACGACATGAAGCACCTGATCGCGACGATCCTCTCTTCTCGCACATACCAGCTGCCCAGCGTCCCCTCACACGCGGAAACACCGAAGCGCTATGTCTTCGCTGGTCCCGAAGTACGCCGTATTACCGCCGAACAGTTCGCCGATACCATTGGTTCGCTAACAGGTGAATGGCACGTCTATCAGGAACCCGACCCCGAGCCTGATCCCAAGAAGCCGGCGCCGGAGATTCCACCGATCGTCCCGCCGAAACCCGGCATCTATGCGCGTGAGTGGCGCGTTGCTTCCACTTCTTTAACGCGAGCGTTAGGCCGTCCGATTCGCGATCAAGTGTATGCGGTGCGCGACACCCAACCCACGACACTACAAGCGCTCGAGCTCGTGAACGGCGAACCATTGACCCACTGGCTAAACCGCGGTGCCCGCAAAATGCTGGGCGAGCTTCCACCTGAGCCAACCCCTGCCGTTGATCTGACACAGAAAACCAAAACCCCTCCACAAGCTTTTGAGATTGATATATCTCATGCCCATAAACTTTGGTTGCTGGTAGCTGACACAGGCTCATACTCCCCGGAAAAAGTCGAAGCGCTTTGGGGTGGCGTGGAACTGGTTGGTCACGGAAAGGTCACGCCGCTGTCGTCTTTGAAGCCTATCGACGACACCGGATTACGAGTATCCTCCAATCCCATCGAATTGCGCGGCGCCAATGGCGATGGCATCCGTGTAAAGACGCCATCGCGTTTGGTCTACGACATCAGCGGACAAGGCTACACCATACTGCGCGGCGTAGTCGGCATCGAAAACAAAGACGTTACTAGCGATATAAATCCGAACCTGCGTTTCTTCGTGTTTCAAACTGAGCCCAACATGGAAAGGTTGACTCCCGTTCTCCCTCAGTTGCCCGTAGAAGCTGAGAAATCCAATAGGTCTCCAGCGAGAATAATAAATAGAGTCTTTCTTTACACCTTGGGAAGGCGCGCTTCGCCCGAGGAAAAACGCACCGCGGAAGAAGTCTTGATCGATGGCTCCAACAAGAAGCGCGCCACGCCAGATGGCTTGGCGGATTTGCTGTGGGCCATTCTGATGAAGCCGGAATTCCAACTGATCTACTAAGCGAACAATCCTATGAACCGCGAAGAAAAATTGATATCCGCACGCATGAGCCGCCGAGGTTTCCTCGGGACAACGGCTGGCGCGACCTTGGCAGCGCTTGCCGCCGGCGAGCCTCAGTTGCTCCGGGGAGCGACCGCACCGCCGCCTACGGCAGACTCAATCATTGTGATCTGGATGGCCGGCGGTATGGCGCAAACCGAGACCTGGGACCCCAAGCGTTATACGCCCTTCGAACCTGGCGTGCGCACTGAACGCGTACTTAGCACATTCCCCAGCATTGACACCGCGGCTGACAATATCAAGATTTCCCAAGGTCTCGAACGTGTTGCCAAGGTGATGGACCGCGCGTGTTTGATTCGCACATTCCAGGCGGCCGATCTCGGCTTCATACTTCACTCCCGCCATCAGTATCATTGGCACACAGGGTACATTCCTCCGCAGCCCATGGCCGTACCTCATTTGGGCGCGGTGGTTGCGAAGATTCTTGGCCCCCGAAATCCAACCGTGCCGCCATTTATCGCGGTGGGTCAGAATCTCGAAATCGGCGCCGAGAGTTCCGCGTTGAAGTCTTTTCACACTGCCGGGTTCCTGGGTACCGAGTACGGCCCATTTCTCATTGCCGACCCCGCTGACGCCACCGCCGCCGTTCGCCCCCCTGCTGAATTGGGGGACGCCCGTTTTCACAGCCGCCGCAAACTGTATGAGAAGTTACTCAAAGACGAGCCTGTCTACCAATACGGCGGGGATTTTCAACGTCAATCGCTCATCCGCTCGATGGACGCGGCTGACCGGCTTTTAACGTCGCCTTCAGCAAAGGCCTTCGATCTTTCTCTTGAGCCGAAGCAGAGTTTCGACACCTACAATACCGGGAGATTCGGGCAAGCCTGTCTCTTAGCTCGACGATTAGTAGAGGCGGGAGCTCGTTACATCGAAGTCACTACCGAGTACATTCCGTTTCGCTATTGGGATTCGCACGAAAGCGGCCACGAGCGCGCTGAGACGATGAAGCGCCAAATCGACGCACCCGTCGCCCAGTTAATTCTCGATCTCGAAGAGCGCGGCCTGTTGAACCGCACTCTCGTCGTTTTAGCCAGCGAATTCGGACGCGACGCCATAACGGAAGGCAAGGTCGGCAAAGAAGTCAAAGATCAATCGAAGACACCCGACGTGATGAGTTTGCCGAAACATTACGGCATGCACCGCCACTTCACAGGTGCTGGTTCGGTGGTCATGTTCGGCGGCGGTATGAAAAAAGGTTTTGTGTACGGCAAAACTGCCGACGAACGGCCTTGCACCACGATTGAAAATCCCGTTCCTATGGAAAATTTGCACGCTACGATTTACCACGCTTTGGGAATTCCGCCCGATCAGGCGTTCGTCTTTGAGAAACGTCCAGTCTACGTAACGAAAGACGCCAAAGGCAAAGTAATTCACGACGTGCTTAGTTGATCTTGTCCCGAACAGCTGGCGTGAAAGAGAGACAATACTAGCATCATGCTGTCCCTTCTCTTACGCACAGGTCTGCTGCTTGCTACAGCCGCGGCCCTGAATGCTTTTGGCGATCTGAGCGCCGACCAACTCAAGCTGTTCAACGACCCCGGCGGTTGGGACTACATAAAGATGACCGTCAACAGCGGCATCCACACCGATCACCCCTGTTTCGATGGCAAGCCAAATCCGGATTGCAGCGGAAGACTCACGCTGGGCGCCGATAACAAGTTCGTGCAGGAAGTGACCATCCAAGGCCAAAGCGTGCCGCGCCACGGAACGTATACACTGGAGGACAATCAATTGACGTTCTTCGATGAGCTAGAGACGCGCGACGGGCCCTACACGGTTGAACTTGACGCCCAAAAGAAATCGCTTGTAATTTACACATCGGATGTTCGCATTGAACTGCTGTTGCATAAGACTATTCGCGACAAGAAGCGCAAGGAAACCAAATGAAAATGAAAATGGCCGCGTTGGCCATCATGGCGGGAACCATCTTGAACTCCTCTTCTAATTCAAACTATTTTCTTTATGTGGGCACGTACGGCGAGGGTATCCATGGATATAAATACGACTCGGCCTCGGGCAAATTGGAGTCGATGAATCTGGTTGGCAAAGTGGTGAACCCGTCCTTTCTTGCTACGGATCGCGGCTATAAATATCTGTATGCCGCCAGCGAAGTAGACGGCAACAATCCCGGCGCGGTAGCGGGCTTTGCGATCAACCGCTCGACGGGTGCTCTTACGGATCTCAACAGCCGCTCAGCCGAAGGAATGGCGCCATGCCACTTGGCGGTGGATCGTACGGGCAAGATGCTGATTGCCGCGAATTACACTTCCGGGAGCGTGCCGGTTTATCCGCTTGAAGCCGACGGTAAGATCGGACCGCTCTCTGAGTTGATGAAGGCTACGGGTAGCGGGCCGAATAAGGAGCGGCAAGCGGGGCCGCACATGCATGAAACAGTTTTCTCGGCGGATAATCGGTTCGCCTATGTGCCAGATCTCGGGCTGGATGTAATCCACATTTACAGAGTGGATGCGGCGCACGCCAAGCTGACGCCGAACGATCCGGCGGTGGCAAAAACCGATCCCGGCTCGGGTCCTCGCCACATGGCGATTAGTAAAGATGGCAAGTTCGTGTACGTGATTCATGAACTCATTCCGCAGGTAGCGGTCTTCGCGCGCGATAACAACAGCGGGGCGCTGACTCATCTGCAAACCATTTCCTCCGTTCCCGACGGCTTCAAGGGCGTGAGCAATCCGGCAGAGATTCTCATCGATCACTCGGGCCACTTCGTATACGCTTCGAACCGCTTTTTTGGAGCCATTGCGGTTTTCGCCGTCGATCATGCAACAGGCAAGCTAACGCGCGTGCAGGTGATTGAAACCGGCGGCGAAATGCCGCGCGGCGTGGAACTTGATCCTTCCGGCAAGCTGCTGTTTGTGGGCGATCAGAAGCAGAACAAGTTTGTGCTATTCACTGTCGACCAGGCCAGCGGACAGCTTACGAAAACCAATCGCGTTTTTGAAGTGCCGTCACCCGTGTCGTTTCTTTTTGTTCCCGCCAGTTAGTGGGAGCGTGTAAAAGCGGTAAGTGATTTTCCAGGTGAAGGTCTTGCCGGGCTCGATGCGCATGTGAATATAGCCTTCCGGGCAAACCGTGGAACGAATAGACCAGAAGTTGAAGTCCGACAAGGGCCGGTTGCCAATTTCGCGCACGCCGGCCTTGGCAACTGCGTTTTCCACCACGATGTCGTTGTCTTTCTGCGTTACGCCGAACCCGCTGAGCGCCGTGAAAACAGATTCACCCGCCGGTTGCAGTTCGCGCTTGTAGACCAACTCCTTGCCGCGAATCTCCGCCAGTTCCTTGAGATCGTCCTTGGCCTTTGGATCGAAAGCAAAAGCAACTCGATACGAAGGCCCGGCGGGTTGATTGTCAATCATGTAGAAATCGTGGTTATAGACGCTGGTGTCAATCACTTTCCTGCCAGTGTTCTTCAGCGAATGCTCGATGATCAGTTCCGGTTTGCCAGCGGCCAAGCGAACGACTTTCTTGTATTGGTAAGAATATCCTTCGCCGTTACTCAAGTCGTGTTGGAAAGTGACGCGATCACTTTCTGGAGTTACCACGCGCTTGCCGGTAGTCATGATCGGGTAGGTCCGATAAGGACTGTACTTTTGGTTGTCGGTCTTGCGCAAAATCCCGACGCCGATCTTCAGAAAGTATTCGCCCGGCTTGGCTTCGTCATAGCCGATGGCTGTTTCACCGCTGCGAAATTCTTCTACCGGGCCCATGATCGCGTCGTGCAGCGTAGGCTCGTAGCGGTCGAACCACTTGCCGAAAAAGTTGTGCCCTTCATAAGTAAGGCTTTCGATGACGCCGTCCCAATCGAAGCGGGTGCCGCGGTAATAGCCACGTTCCGGGTCAGGCAGCAGCAGTTTGGCTTTGATGAGGCCGTTCGAGATTTCCGCCTGCGGAAAAGTGGGACCGGCGGCATTCAGCAAAACGGCTAGGCAAAACGGCAGCGCAACGCAGCGAGACTTCAAGGTTTTCTCCATCCACCGAACTGGTCCTCAATCATATGACAGAGCTGTAAAGCGAGCATATCTCGACCGGGCTTTGTCACCACTTGCACGTTGATGGGGAGACCTTCGTGTTCGGCGCAACGGACCGTGGCGGCTGGCGTACCGGCCACGCTCCAGGCCATTGTGTAACTGAAGCCGCGAAAATTCTCGTCCTCGGCCGAACCTGCATGAGGCAATGCCGGCTGAGTGTAAACCGGACATAAGATCGCATCGTAGTTTTGGAAAAACGCGCGTAGGTTAGACCGATATTCGTCCCACTGCGCCCAGCGCTGGGAGAACTGAATTATGTCCGCGCGATGCGGACGCAGGTGATCGAGAAAGTTGTTCAGCAGCGGATGCGTTTTGTCGCTGCCGATCGATTTCAAATAAGCGTCGATCCCCTCTGCTCCATCTGCGCCCAACAGCGCGAGTTCCAGATCGTATGCGTCTTCCACACCAGGCGGTCGAACTTCTGCAACGGTGAAGCCGAAATCGGCGAAGAACTTGGCACACTGTTCCACGGCCGCTTTGATCTCGGGATTGCAGCGGGCGAAACCGTTATCGGTGAAAAAAGCCAATCGCACTTTCTTGAGATCGGGCGAAGCGAACTGGCCGTCTTCGCCAACTAAGAGTTGCATGACGAGGATCAAGTCTTCGACATAGCGGGCCATAGGTCCAATCTCCCATAAGGCTTCAATCCAACCGCCGGGGGGCGGCACATGGCCGTCACGCGGCAAACGACCCCGGGTTGGCTTGATGCTAGCAATGCCGCAGAACGCCGCTGGCACACGAACGCTGCCCAAGGCATCGCTGCCCAAACCCAGTGGTGAGCCACAAGCTGCGATCAGCGCTGCTTCGCCGCCACTGCTGCCGCCTGGTGTGCGGGTGAGGTCATAAGGGTTGTTGGTGCGGCCGTAGATAAGGTTGTCCGTCTCAAACGAAAACAGCAGATCGGGAAGATTGGTTTTAGCTATGGGAATGCCGCCTGCCTGACACAGACGGTCCACCAACGTAGCGTTCCTGGCTGCGGGTGCCGAGTTACGCAGGCCCCAGGTCCCGGCAGTCGTTTTCACTCCTGCTACATCAATGGAGTCTTTCACTGAAAACGGCACGCCGCACAATGGCCCGCTAGCGGCGACCCGTTCGCCCAGCAACTCGGTTACCGCATTGAGCGAAGGATTGATTTGCTGGATCTGCTGTAAATGCGCCGTCATCAACTCTGCCGGAGAGATCTGTCGGGAGCGGATCAGTTCCGCCATTTTGCGCGCACTTTGGTTCAACACGTTTTCAATCTACCGTGATTCAGAATCGTTTGTCTCAAACTAAAGGTTGATGTGCCGAATACCATGATTCCTATACACTTTAGAAACTCAGCAGATCTGATGATGAAATTGCGACTCACGGGCATTGCAATATTGACCAGTGTGCTCTTTGTTACCGCAGCCGAAGCGCCTCCGGCGGAAGACCGCTTATGGGAGCACCGTAATTTGGGCAAAGCGTTTTACGAAAACCCGGATACGCACGTGCAGGCTGTGACGGAGTTGCATGAAGCCCTGCTGATGAATGCCAATTCGGTGCGCGACCGAATCAACTACGGCCTCGGTCTTCTGCGCGCGGGGCAGACCGATGCGGGTGTCGCGGAATTGATCAAGGCGCAAAAGCAGGATCCTTCCAATCCGCACACCTGGTTTAATCTCGGTATCGCTTATAAACACGCTGGCGATTACGAAAAGGCAATCGAGCAGTTTCAGGGAATGATCAAGCTCGTTCCGCAAGAGCCGATACCGCATTACAACCTGGCATCGGTGCTGCGTTCGAAGGGCGACAGCGAGGCCGCGCTGCCTGAATTTCTGGAAGCGGAGCGTTTGAATCCGAATCTCGCCGGTCCGCATTTTCAGTTGTTCAGCTTGTATCAGCGCGCCGGAAAACGCGAGGAAGCTGCCAAAGAACGGCAAGCGTTTGAAGAAGTTAAGAAGCGCACTGAAGGCGCGGCTGTTGCGGAGGACATGGAGTGGTGTTTCTATGTAGAACTAGACGATCCGCCAGAGCCGCGTCCGACTGCCGCGAGTGAGCCCACGAAATACGACGACAAAATTGTTTCTAAGGGCTGGGACGCTGCGGGAACGCATTTGATTGCCATCGATACTGACAACAGCGGCAAACCCGATTTACTGGCGTGGTCGCGCGATCGTGTGGAGTTGTTGAAGCATGGCTTGGAGCCGCTGAAAAGCGCCGGGCTTTCGGAACTCAAAGATGTCGTCAGTATTGCGGTTGGCGATTACGATAACGATGGCTTGCCTGATTTGTGCGTAGTGACTGCAAAGAGCGTCGAGCTGTATCACAACAACAAAGGCACGTTCGCGAAGGCGGCCGATCTGGCAACCAACAATGGCATCACGAAGGCTGTCTGGCTCGATTTCGATCACGACAGCGATCTCGACCTGCTTCTCTTCGGACCCAATCCGGTGTTGCTGCGTAATGTAAGCGCTGGAAAGTTCGAAGACCAAACGGCGCTGTTTCCTTTTGTAAAAGGCAATGCGCTGGACGCGGCTTTAGTTGCTGTTCGCATCGATACGGCGGCGCGCGATTTGGTTGTCACTTATCAGGGCCGGCCTGCGGTTCTATACCGAGATCGACTGAACGGTGTTTTTGAAGCTGAGGATTTGGTTGCTTTGCCAGCAGGCGCCAATCGCCTCGAAGTACAGGACTTCAATCACGACGGCTTGCTCGACATCGTCAGCTACCAGCCAGAACTGCTAGCGCTGCGCAATGCCGACGGCAAATTTGTTCGCGACGAAAAGGCTAAACCGCCGAGCATTGGCGTGCGCACCGATTTCAATGGCGATAAGCGTGAGGATGTTGCCAGCATTGCGGCGGATGGAGATTTGAAGTTGGCGCTGAACGCTTCGCCGAATGAACGGTGGATGAGCGTACGCATACAAGGTGTGAAGAACATCAAGACGGCGCCAGGCGCAACGGTGGAGATGAAAGCGGGTGCGTTTTACGAGAAGAAGGTCTACCAGGGCGTTCCGCTGGCGTTCGCTGTGGACGGCCACACAGACGCCGACACGATCCGCATCACGTGGTCAAACGGCTTAATTCAAAACGAGCCGCACCAGAAATTGGAGGTGCTCACAATTCCTGAAGCGCAGCGTTTGTCTGGTTCGTGCCCGATGATTTTCACTTGGGATGGCGAGAGATACGAATTCATCACGGACGTGTTAGGCGTTGCGCCCCTTGGTGCGAGTTCAGGAGACGGCAGCTATTTCCCGGTCGATCATGACGAGTACATTCAGATTTCGGGTTCAGCGCTCAAAGCGGAGAACGGCAAATATAAGCTGCAGATCAGCGAAGAGTTGCATGAAGTTTCGTACCTGGATCAGGTGCAATTGATCGCGGTAGATCATCCGAGTGAGACCGCAATTTACACCAATGACAAGTTTAAATCGCCGCCCTATCCGGAGTTCCGTTTGTTTGGGGCATCGGAAAAGATTCACCCGGTGCGGGCGGTTGACGACAAGGGTGCAGACGTCACGGCGCGTGTTTTGAAAGTAGACCAGACGTACCCCGACGCGTTCCAGCGCGACGCTTCCGGCGTGGCCGAAACACACACACTCGACCTTGATTTCGGCAAAGCAGCGCCCGGCAATCATACGGCGCTCATCTTGAATGGTTGGGTGGATTGGGCCGATGGCAGTACCTTCTTGCGGGCTGCGCAAAGCGGTCACGGGTTAGTTTTCCCCTATTTGCAGGTTAAAGATGGGGCGGGGAATTGGCAGACGGTTGTCGAGGATATGGGCATTCCGTCTGGCAAACCGAAGACGATTGCAGTCGATTTGACAGGCAAGTTCTTGTCCAACTCGCGCGAGGTTCGCATAGTCACCAACCTCTGTGTTTATTGGGATGAGATTTTCCTGATTGACGATGCCCGCGCGCCGCGGACGAAGTTGACTCCGCTGAATGCAACGGCTGCCGATTTGCACTTCCGCGGCTTCTCGCGAGCCGTGATTGATCCCGATCGCCGGCAGCCGGAACAGTTCGTCTATTCGGATGTGCGCCCGCTCTCTAATTGGAATCCGACGCCGGGGATGTATACGCGTTATGGCAACGTGACGCCGCTGTTGCAGACCGCTGACGACCGCATGGTGATTATGGGTTCCGGGGATGAAGTGACGATTGAATACCCGGCCGCTGGGTTGCCACCTTTAGCTGCTGGCTGGACTCGCGATTTTCTTCTTAAAGTGGACGGCTGGGCGAAAGACGCGGATGCTAACACTGCCTTCAGCGATAACGTTTTGCCGCTGCCATTTCATGCCATGAGCAGCTATCCCTATAAAGCAACCGAACATTTTCCGCAAGACGCCGAACATGCCGCCTACGTGCGTGATTACCTCACGCGGCCGGCTTTACATTTAATTCGACCTCTGGCTCCGGCCAGACCTACGGAGTGATAGAAATGACGAACCGTCTGAAATTCTGGTGCGCCCTTTCGCTGGCGATCCTGTTAGTCAATAGCGCATTGTTGTGGGCCTTTCCTACGGCTACTGCTTTCAATGTTGCCAACTTGCTTTTGCACGTAGCGCTAGGCGCCGCATTGGGTATAGCTGCGCTACTGGTGGCGCGCCAAGAACCGCGCTTGGGTTGGACTGTGATGGCGGCGCTTTCAGGTGGTGTGCTCGCCTACATGGGCAACACGCGCGATCATCAGGCGATTCTCTTGATTCATATTGTCGTCTCGCTCTTAGCGGTAGCGGTGCTGTTTGCACGCCGTGAAAATTTCCTGCTGGCCAAGGTGGCAGGCGTAGCGGCGGCTCTTGTGGTGCTCGGCGGAGTCGCGGATCGCAAGTGGATCAAGCATCCCGAGAACACGATTGTGAACTCGCGGACGGTTCCGACTTCGATGGAAGAAGAAGGCGCCGGGCCGAAGAGTCCTTTCTTTCCGTCGGACGCCAACACGACCGACGGCAAGCTGGTGCCCTCCGAGTTCTTCATGGAATCGCAGAAGTGCGGCGAGTGTCACAAAGATATCTACGAGCAGTGGAAGAGTTCGGTCCATCACTTCGCTTCGTTCAACAATCAGTATTACCGGAAATCGATTGAGTACATGCAGTCGGTTGTTGGGACGAAGCCGAGCAAGTGGTGTGCGGGTTGCCATGATCATGCGGTGTTCTTCAATGGCCGCTTTGACAAGCCTATAAAGGATCAGATCGATACACCGGCGGCGCAGGCGGGATTGAGTTGCATGTCTTGCCACTCGATTGTGCATGTGAATGGGACGGTTGGCAACAGCGGGTTTACGATGTCGTACCCGCCGCTGCATGAAGTGGCGAACAGTTCTAATCCCCTGATCCAAAACATTGAACACTTTGTGACATATGCGGCGCCGGAAGCGCACCGGCAAACGTTCATGAAGCCGTTCATGAAAGATAACTCCGAATTTTGTTCAGCGTGTCATAAGGTGCATTTAGATGTTCCGGTGAACGACTACCGTTGGTTCCGCGGTTTCAACGATTACGACAACTGGCAAGCCAGCGGCGTTTCGGGGCAAGGCGCGCGGTCGTTCTACTATCCGGCAAAATCGATGAAGTGCGCCACTTGCCACATGCCGATGGTGGCGTCGCACGACCCGGGTAATATCAACGGTCAAGTTCACTCGCACCGCTTTCCGGGGGCGAATACAGCGGTGCCTACTTCGAATCAAGATGCGGCACAACTGGCGGCGACGACGAAGTTCCTGCAATCGGGTTGGGTGACGGTGGATATTTTCGCCGTGAGTCCGGTACAGAAGCAGAAGACGACGGCAATGGTGCGCCGCACCAACGATGGCTCGCAAGCAGCGAACACCGGCAATGCGGTAGGCGAAGAAGCCGAGCAGAATGGCGCAGTGATGATTCGGGATGTAGGCCAAGTGGCTGCGCCGGCGAATGCATCGAACGTGACGTTGAAGCCTGGGGAAACCGTGCAAGTGGATGTGGTGGTGCGTACGCGCAAGGTGGGACACTTCTTCCCGGGCGGCACGATTGATGCCTTTGACGTGTGGTTGGAACTGCAGGCTTGCGACGACAATGGCAAGCTGATTTTCTGGAGCGGCAAGGTGGGCGATAACGGCAAAGGTCCGGTGGAACCGGGTGCGCACTTCTACCGCGCCTTGCAGTTAGATGCGGAAGGAAACCCGATCAACAAGCGTAATGCGTGGCAGGCGCGCAGCTTGCTGTATGCGCACTTGATTCCGCCGGGTGCGGCCGATGTGGCGCACTTTTTAGTGAAGGTGCCAGCGGGAGGGAAAGGCCAGATCCATTTCACGGCGAAGTTGAACTACCGCAAGTTCAGTTGGTATTACACGCACTTCTCTTATGCGGGCGAACCGAAGCCGGGGCAGGATATGAAGCTGCTACTGGCTAAGAACTTCAACAGTTTGGAGTACAGCTTTGATAAGGCGAATATTCCGCACAACGTATCAGGCCAGATCAAAGACGAAGTGCCGACGCTGCCGATTGTGACGCTTTCGAAGGCTGAACTGGCGTTGCCGATTTCGGATCAAACGCCCGCCTGGAACACCGTTACGAAAGCGGGAACTCGCGAACGGTGGAATGATTGGGGTATTGGGCTGCTGCTGCAGGGTGATTTGAAAGGTGCTGAGTTCGCGTTCAGGAAAGCGACAGAGGCAGAACCCGGTTATGCGGATGGGTGGCTCAACGTGGCACGCGCGCTGATTCAAGAAGGCGAGACGGACGCGGCGAAACCTTATATAGAGAAAGCGCTCCAACTTAATCCTTCGCTTGGGCGGATTTACTATTTCCGTGCCCTCATTGAGAAGACGGAAGGGCGTTATGACGATGCCCTCGCTTCGCTGCAGCGCGTGGAAGCGCAATATCCGAGAGACCGCGTAGTGTTGAATCAGATTGCGCGCATCCTGCTTTTGAAGAGAGAGTATGCCAAGGCGATTGATTACTGCATGCGAATCTGCGATATCGACCCGGAAGATCTGCAAATGCATTACACGGCCATGCTTTGCTACAAAGGTCTGGGTGATATAGATAAGGCCAATCACGAGCAAGCTTTGTTCGCGCGCTTTAAGGCCGATGAATCGGCGCAGGCCATTACCGCAAAGCGGCGCTTGGCTAGTCCCGAGGATAATAACGAGCGGCAAGCGGTGCACGCTCACGAATCTGTGCCGTTACCTTAACGTATGAAAATTTTTCTTGTTGGCTCATTACTAGCTGTGTTGCTAATGGCGTTCGGCCCTGATTCGAGCGTGCGGTTTGTCGATACGACGGCAAAGGCCGGCATTCACTTCCAGCACAACACTGGCGCTACCGGCAAGCGCTACTTGCCGGAGACGTTAGGGTCTGGCGTGGCATTCGTCGATCTGGATGGCGACGGCTGGGCGGACATTTTATTTGTTAACGGCAAAGACTTCACGCCACGCGGCCGCCGTTCGACTCTCGCGCTTTACCACAACAATCGCAATGGCACGTTTAGCGATGTTACGCGCGGCAGTGGTCTTGATATTGAAGTGTATGGTTTCGGCGTGGCGGTAGCCGACTACGACAACGACGGCAAACCCGACGTCTACATCACGGCTCTCGATGGCGACCGCCTGTTTCACAATGAAGGCAACTGTCACTTCCGCGATGTCACCGCCGAGAGTGGCATTCACAACGTGAACTTCGGAACCAGCGCCGCTTGGTTCGATTACGACAAAGACGGCAAGGCCGATCTGATTGTGGCGAACTACGCGACTTGGAGCCAGAAGACGGATCTGTGGTGCTCGCTGGATGGCTCGTCGAAATCATACTGTACGCCGGAATCTTACAAGGGTACGTCTTCACGGCTGTATCACAATCTCGGCAATGGCAAGTTTGAAGATGTTACGCAAAAGGCGGGGCTGACCGATAACACGAGTAAGTCGCTGGGCGTGCTGATCTTCGATTACAACGGTGATGGTTGGCCCGACATTTTCCTGTCAAACGATACGCAGCCGAATAAGCTTTATCGTAATTTAGGAAACGGCACGTTTAAAGAAGAGGGCATGCAAGCCGGTGTGGCGTATGGAGAAGACGGCGTGGCGCGCGGTGCGATGGGTGTAGACGCAGCCGATTATGACCATTCCGGAAGGCCGCATTTGTTGGTCGGCAATTTCGCTAATCAGATGCTTGGTCTCTATCACAACGAAGGCAAGGGCTTCTTCGTAGATGAAGCGCCGTCGTCAACCGTTGGTCGATCCAGTCTGCTAAGCCTCACTTTCGCGGCGTTTTTCATGGATTACAACTTGGATGGCTGGGACGATATTCTGGCCGCTAACGGACACATCGAGCCCGAGATTGCGCGCGTGCAGCCGAAAGTGCAGTACAAAGAACCGCCGCTGATGTTCCGGAATTTGGGGCATGGCAAGTTTGAAGATGCCAGTAATATGCTGGGTCCCGATTTTCAAAAACCACTGGTGGCGCGCGGCGCGGCTTATGCCGATTTCGATCACGATGGCGATCTTGATCTGGTCTTCAATAACAACAATGGCGCTGCGGTGCTTTATACGAACGAAGGCGGCAACAAGAACAACTGGCTCAATGTGCGATTGGTTGGCACGAAATCAAACCGCAGCGGGCTGGATGCCGTGGTTCGCGTGGAGAGCGCTTTGGGCAAGCAGTGGAAAGCGGTGCACAGCGGATCGAGCTATTGTTCGCAAAGCGATCTCGCTCTCACGTTCGGTCTCGCGCAAGACAGGATTGTGCAGAACATGAGCGTAGAATGGCCGAGTGGGATTAAACAACAATTCAAGAACGTCCCGATCAACCAATTCATTGTCATCGATGAAACGAAGGGGATGCTGCCTCGCTAGTTTGCTTTTGGGCGCCTGCGCCAGTGCGCAGACGCAGACCATTAGCGCGCAACAGATCATTGACCGGATTCAGAAAGAGGTTGGAGTTCCATGGCGCGCGCAAACGGTTGACACGTTCAAGGCTGGTGATCCGCATACGCCGGTAACGGGCGTGGCGGTCACGATGATGGCGACGCTGGATGTTCTGCAGCGGGCGGCGGCAGCGGGCGAGAATCTGGTGATTACGCACGAGCCGACGTTCTACAGCCATCTGGACGGCATCGCCGATCTTGAAAAGCAGAACGATCCAGTCTGGGCGGCCAAAGAAGCCTTCATTCGTGAACATCATATGGTGGTCTGGCGGTTTCACGATCACTGGCACATGCGCAAACCGGACGGAATTCAGCTTGGGATGACGAAGGCTCTTGGTTGGGAGAAATTCCAAAGCGCGGGAAATGAGCATCTATTCACGCTGCCGGAGACGACGTTGGGCGATTTGGCCGCTTTTCTGAAGCAGAAGCTGAACCTCTCGGTGATGCGCGTTGTGGGCGACCGCAACATGAAGGTGACGAAGATTGCTTTGATACCAGGCGCAGCGGGTACGCAAACGCATGTGAAGGCGCTGGAGCGAGGCGACGTCGAAGTGCTGATCATCGGCGAAGTACCGGAGTGGGAAACGGTTGAATATGTAGACGATGCGAATGCGGCGCAGCAGCGAAAAGCATTGATCATGCTGACGCACATTCCATCGGAGCAAGCGGGCATGGAAGAGTGTACGCGCTGGCTCAAGGGATTTGTCAAAGAAGTTCCGGTTGAGTTCGTAGCGGCGAAACAGCCGTTCTGGGAACCTAAGTAACAACCACGGAATTTTGCCGGGGTGAGCAAAGTGGAGTTCGCAGCGTCGATGTTTTGTGATGTTAGGTCTCAAGATAGCGACAGGTCTTATTGGGGTTGGCTGCGCGTTTGCTCATCCTCCGTCGAAAGGGGGCACATATCAAGCGACGGCGTATGCGGTCAGCGGGATCACGGCATCGGGCGAGTGGACGCACCGTCATGTAGTGGCGGCCGATCCAGATGTGCTTCCGATCGGAACGAGAATCAAGATTAAGAAGGCGCGCCGCTATTCGGGCGAGTACGTGGTGGCAGACACTGGCGCCAAAATCGTGGGCCGCAAGTTGGACATTTATATGCCTTCAAAGGAGGAGTGCGTGAAGTTTGGCACGCGGCGAGTCAAAGTGCGGGTTATTCAATTAGGCGACGGCACGCAAGCGGCGACGAAGCAGGCGGACCAAGCGGTTAAGCACGACGTCGACAAAGATATCGCCAAGGGTGCGGTAGGCAATGCGGCAACGGAAGTGGATTGGAAAGCGAAAGGCGAGAAGACGGTGAAGGCCGTTGAATCGGGAACGACGCCACCTACGCCTCCGCAGCCGCCGAAGTAATCACGGCGTTAGGCTACCGCTTGCATCGTTTCGACGGCTCCTTTCTGGGCGCCTTGCAGTAACTGGTGGCGGCGGGCAGGAGTGAGCGAGGCGAGATGCGCTTCGAATTGTTGATTTGAAAATTCAAAGCCAAGCGCCGATAGATCGAACGGTTGGTTGCGGTGATGGGCGAGCAGGTAGGCGCCGACGGCTTGATCGAGACCTTCTGCTTGCGCAGTGGTTTCAGCGGCTTTGCGTTCCTGCTGGAGGCGGCGGAGTTCGGCCATTTCCTTTTCGCGGCGGCGGACGAGGCGGGCTTCCTGAAGGTTCAAATTGCGAAATTGCTTTTCGTAATCGAGACGGATTTGCATTTCGATCATGATCGGCTGCGAGTCAACTTGCTCGGGATGGCGGTCGGCGAACTCCTGGCAGCCAATGTTGATGAGGGCCATTTCGAGGCCTGGGATGCGGTCGAGACGCCAGCGGGTGTCGACGATCGATTGGACGAGGGCGAGTTCCTCGGGGCCGGCGGGTTTGAATTCCTTCTGGTAAGCGAGGAGGAGGGCTTGGTATTGGTTGGCGTCGTCGGTGGGGAGGATGACGGTGCGGCCGGTGAGACCGGTTTTGACGGCGTTGAGTGAAACTTTGGCTTTGCCTTGAGGACTGGTGGGTCCGCTAGAATGTTGGGCGTTGGCGCGATTTACGGTCGTGCGATCGGCTTTGAGGGATTCGGCCTCGGTGGCGCTGTGGAGGGGACGGGCTGACATTGGGTGCTCCTGAGAATGAAATCAATTTGCTGGAAAAGTAGCATGTGCAGGCGTGATGCCGAACGAGGAAGAGCGCTTTGCAAATGCGCAATTTGCCCGTAAATACCTGAGTGAGCTGAGGATGCGAGGTTTTTGAGATTGTGTTTGAAAGCTGTGACCGGCAGTTTTTGAACGAGTGTAACGGGTAGCACGTCCCGAATTGTAAGCTGTTGATCACGGTGCCGTCGGGGGTTAGAACGACGCCCCAGCCGGGATTCTCGTTGGCGAGTGGGTAGCCGTCTTTCATTTGCTTAGACAGGCAAATGGCGCTTGAAAGGAATCGCCAGGCACAAGCCGACTTTGAGGGGATTAATCGCCGGGTACGCACGTAACGCTGCAACTTGCTGGCCTGCAACAGAATTATTTCACGCCGGAGTTTCGCAAAAAAACGGGGCAAAGATTAGAAAAGCGGACGAGAGGCCTTCAGTCCGCACGTACATCGACTTGCATTCGCTGGCTAAGATTCTCGGGTTGCGTCGATAGCATCAGCTTCTTCGCCAAGCCGCATCATCCTGAAGAAGAGGTGATGGAGGTCAGTCATAAGCGGCACTGAATTATTTCACGAATCCGGATTGATCGCCATTGCCAGTTGGTATTCGTCATTAGCGCGAACAATTCGGATTACCCGCATACCCGGCGAATGCTTGTCGACGACAGACTTGACTTGGGCATAGTCGCCTTTGCAGCCCACAATCACGGAAAGAAGTGATGGGAGCGGGAGCCGTAGGTACATGCCGTCATGCAGCCGAAGCGGGTTATCGATTGCTAAATCCGGGCTTGCGATCAGTCGGAATTCATCTTCATATCGCCAACAGTCGGCCTTCGTCAGGACCACCTGCGTGGCGTGCTCGTACATTGTGTCGATGTGAAATTGCGGATATTTGATTTCGTAGCTGACCGGCATGGCCTTGAGAAACAGGTGATTGCTGACATGGAATTCGAGGCAGATGCCTGTATGGTTCTTTGCGTAGTGGGACCACATGAGGGTTGAGAGCGATCGGGTGTCAGACAATAAATCCGGCGTCGCGCCAGTTCGGCTTGCAATTGTTTTGAGAACCCGTCTGCATGTACGACCGATGAGTTGTGGCCGAACCATGGTTTGCAGTCCCACGGATCATTAAGCTTGTTTGGATCAGCGCAATATACCTTCCGGTCGCGCAAAACGCTTTCGAGGTGCGCAGGATCGAAGGTTTGATAGTGATAGAGTCGCGCGCTCCACACGTCACGGACGCTCCCGTACTGCGATGGCATAACCATAATGGTATCGATAGTAAGAGGTAATCTAGACTTGTGAGCACAACAGCGGACCGACCCGGTACCAGGCCAAAGATCGACGCAGAAACCCGCCGGATAATCGAGCGGCGGTTAGCCACCGCTGACAGCGAGCCACGGCAGGATGCGCGGCAAGCTATTGAAGAAATCCGCCGCAAACTTAAACAACCAGTTTCCCGGTGAACCGCGTCGAAATCAATCGGTCGGCCAAGGCCGATATCCTTCGTGTAGCCTCCTACTACGAGAGCGCGAAAGAAGGGCTTGGAGACAAGTTCTTGGATGTGTTCAGGAATTAATTGATCGAATCGCACTGAACCCAGGAGGCTATGCAAAGGTGATTGGTGAAGCCCGTAAAGCCGAACTGCGGCAGTTCCCATATTCGCTCTGGTTCAAAGTCGAAGCTCATGTTCTGGTCATTGGCTGTTTACACCACCGTCGGGATAAAGTTCTAGCCCGTGAACGCGCGTTCGGTGTCTTCCCGATGCCTGATCCTAAATAAAAGACGGACGGCTACTACAAGGATTGCGACCGAAAACACGCTCGATCCTGCGATGCATGCCGAACGATTCCAGACGACAAGCCGACATATGGGGACGAATACGTTTAGCCGCAGACCATCTATTGAAAACTACAAAACAGAATGGCGCTGCGACAACTGCCATCATTCTTTCCTAAAGTGGATCAGCAATCCGTGATGTTGTCGAGGAGATTTGACTTATGTATCGATTAGGCATGGAAACCAGATATATCGCGTCGCAAATATCCGCAAAGCCATTACCGGCCAGTGTTTTTGCGAAATCCGGATGTCGTATCATACTCGTGACGCTCCGGGAATCTTCCTATCCAGCAACACTTTACGGACTGTGCTAATAATCCGGGCAGCGAGGTTCTACCGTTTGACTGGACGATATCAAATATTCGCCGACGCCGAGGAAGTTTCGCGGACAAGCCTTCCGCAATTGAAGGAAAATCCCTTTTGGAGCACGGGTGGTTCGCCAGAGCTTAAGCGGCATCGTATTCATGCCTACCCGGCCAAATTCCCTGCGTTCATCCCGACAAAAGCGCTTGAGTTTGCCAGAGAAGAAGGACGTGATGTTCGGCGCGTAGCGGATATTTTTTGCGGCTGCGGAACTGTGGCATTCGAAGCGAGACGCGGACAGATCGACTTTTGGGGTTGCGACATCAACCCGGTGGCCACGTTGATTGCGCGGACGAAAAGCGGCTCTTTCGACACCCAAAAGCTGACGACTTACTATGCGCAAATCCGATCGGCAGCAAAAACGTCCAGCGGGAGAGTAACCCTGCCAGATGCCGCCATGGCACGGCTGTCTTACTGGTATTCGCCAGAGCAGTTCAAGAGCTTAGCTCGTCTCTTGAATGCGATTAATAAGAAGGTTCCATCGCGCAGTCCTTACCGGGCGTTTTTCCATTGCGCGTTTTCCAACATTCTTAAAGCAACATCGCGTTGGTTAACCAAATCCATCAAACCGCAGATCGACCCGAACAAGAAGCCCATGGAACCGCTGCAGGCGTTTGCCCGCCAGTTTGAAATGATGCGGTCGGCCTACGCGCAGTCCTCCGTGCGGCAATCGACTTCTTCGAAAATCCTGACAGCCAACTTTCTCAAGCTGGATGACGCGCCACGCGATATCGACCTTTTAATCACGAGCCCACCTTACGTCACCTCCTACGAGTACGCCGATCTTCATCAGCTTTCCTCTCTTTGGCTTGGGTACGCATCGGATTACAGGGATCTTCGGGAAGGTTCGATAGGCAGCATCCAGCACGCACTCGATTTCAACCGCGAAATCAAAAGGCTCAACACCGTCGGCGCGAGAGTCGTGTTCGCCCTTTTCGACAGAGATAAATCCATCGCGAAATCGACCGCGAACTATTTCCTCGATATGCAGGCCGTATCGAAACGCTGCTACGAGCTTCTTAGCCCAAAGGGCATGGCATTATTTGTGATCGGCAACACCGAATACAAAGGTGTGCGTATCGACAATGCAGCCCATCTGGCCGAATCCCTTCTGCGCGGTGGCTTCGCCAATGTCCGCATTGCGAAGCGGAAAATGTCTGGCAAAATATTAACGCCCTACCGCGACTCGATTGGGCAGTTCTCCCTGAGCAGCGATGGCCGGCATGTGTACGGAGAAGAGTTTGTCTTAGTCGCCTGTAAATGACCCAAGAACTTCACTTCAAGCCACACGCGCGGCTGCTCACGATGCTGGGCGACCAACTTATCAAAAGTGAACGCATCGCACTTGTCGAAATAATCAAGAATTCCTATGACGCCGACGCATCGTGGGTCAAAGTGACGTTTGAAGGATTCGGGGAAAACTTCAAGGTCCGACAAACCTCGAAGATTATTATCGAGGACGATGGGACCGGCATGACCAAGGATTTGCTGGAACACCATTGGATTAGCCCAGCGACCCCGGTAAAGAAGTTAGCAAAAACAGCCAACGATACCACCCCCAAGGGCCGGAAGCTTCAGGGCGAAAAAGGTATCGGTCGTTTCGCCATCCTGAAGTTGGGAAAAACGGTTTCCATCGTTACTCGCCCGGAAAGAACATCGGAAGAATATACGATTTCGCTCGACCTTTCTCATTACGACGATGATTTCCTTCAAAAAGACGGCAAGAGCGATGATTTCTTGCTCAGCAAAATACCTCTTTCTCTTGTCCGTCTCGGATAAGCCGAAGTACATCCGACCCGAACAAATCCAGTTAGGCGCACGGGAGCAACGCCGAAAACCTCATGGCACTCGCATAGAAGTATCCAATCTTCGAGGAAGCTGGACGAAGAGAAGAGTACAGGACGTTTACGAAGACCTTATCCGCCTGCAATCGATTTTCGCTGGGATTGAGAGCGACATCGACGAGACTAAGGAGCCTGAATTCGAAGTCCTTATCTATAAGGATGATGAGTTCATAAACTATCCAACCGAATATCTGTCGCAGCTTCGGACCCTGATAAGGCAAAATGCCGTCTTTCGGATCACCGACGGTTTCTATGACAATGCCAAGGAAGCCTTCAGATTTAAGCTGAACGGCAAAACAACGATCTTGCCCCTTAGCGACCCTGATGTGAGCGGCCTTGTTGTCTTTCGGGATGCTTTCGGCCAGCACGGCGAAGAGCTTGCGCGCGGCACCAAATGTGGGTCGTTCTCCTTCGGCTTTTACGTTTTCGACTTCAGCAAGGATGCCAGGGGCAAATTTCAAACTGACAAAGAAGACAGAAAGCTGCTGAAAGCACACCGAATTTATCTTTATCGCGATAACGTTCGAGTCTATCCGTATGGTGATCCCGAAGATGACTGGTTGCAGACAGACATGTATCGCGGCACAAAGGCGGCTGGCATGTTCCTGAGTAACGATCAAGTTGTCGGGTACGTGAATATCACTCAGAAAGACAACCCCGAACTCAAAGACAAAACCAATCGAGAGGGCCTTATTGAGGTAGGAGATGCGACGAACGATTTCCGCTCTCTCCTTCAAATATTTCTCGCATGGGTGCGAGCGAAGCCTTACGCCAAATATCGGCTGGACGTTAAGGAAGTGAAGGACGTTGAGCTAGTGAACCGGGAGCAGGTTAGAACCGAGCTCGATGCGTTGGCGGAGAAAATTGTTGGAAATAAGCCTGCCCAAGCCGCATTAAAGGAAGTTACCAAGCTCTATTTGACCGAACGCGGTTATCTGACAAAACGTGCCGAGACCACGGAGAACCTCGCTGGCGTTGGCCTCTCAGTTGAGACAGCTTCACACGACATCATGGCCGTTATGCGTCGGGCAATGGTTGCCATCGATGCCCTTGTATCCGAGACAAACAAGGCGGGTCAGCTCGTCAAGGATTTCGTCAACCGTGAACTCCTCTCCTTGCGTGGGATGCTTTCGTTCATCGAAACCCAGCTCATCGAAACCCAGCTTAAGGACATTCAACTTCTTTTCAAATCGTCCAAGCAGCGCCGCAAAGACATTCGTGTCAAAGAGGTATTGGAGAAGGTCGAAAAGCTTTTTCTCGCACTTTGTCCAAGGACAACATTGACTTTACGATCAGAGAGGAAGGCTCGCCCCTGGTCGCCAAGACCACTGACGCTGTATTGCTTCAAGTCTTTCTCAATTTGATCGACAATTCCATCTATTGGCTTCGGTCCAAAGGTGGGGGAAAACGTCAGATCGAAGTTTTGTTGGACGGCGACGAAGGATACCTTGTTTTCTCTGACAATGGTCCGGGCATAAAGCCGGAAGACGCTCCATATGTATTTGAACCATTCTTTTCCGGTTGAGGCGAAGAGGGCCGTGGGCTAGGTATGTACATTGCCCGTCAACTCCTTCAACGGCATGACTATTCAATTGACCTAGCAGACAAGCGACAAAAGGTTTTGTCTGGCGCCAACTTCGTTGTTTCTTTTGTGCATGAGGAGGAATAGTGCCTGAACCTTCGCTGTTTCACGGCATAGCCGTAATCATCGACGATGAAATTGATGATGCGACCAAAGCCATTTATAAGATCAAACAAGCAATAGAAAACGAAGGTTGTCACGTGGTCCGTCTCTCTGAGCTTCCCCACGCGAAGGGCGTGCCGAACTTCAGAGAAGCCTCATTCTTTGTCCTTGATTGGAATCTCTACGGTGCGAAGCTAAAAACTATCGCTGCTGAAGACGGCATCACCATTCCTGAAACTATGGCGGCCGATAATGAGGCCGACATCATCAAATTCCTTCGAGAACTGAAGAAAGTGCGCTTTGCGCCGGTCTTCATTTTCACCGATGAACCGGTTGAAAGCGTCAGGGAGAAGCTAAGAGCTTACAGCGACATATACGATGAAGCTGATCCATCCCACCTTCTCGTAATGTCAAAAAGCCAAGTAAACGAGACTGGCCTGTTCGAAGTCCTCTCCACGTGGATGAAGAGCGCCCCGTCAGTTTACGTTTTGAAGAAATGGGAGAAAGCTTATGAAAAGGCCAAGAATGACATGTTCTTGGACTTCTACATGAAGAGCGCCCAATGGCCCATGGTCCTCTGGAAAAACTTCGACGAAGACAGCGTTCCACCGGCTGCTCTCATTGGCGATTTAATTTCGCGCAATCTTGCGTCAAGAATGGCTCCGTTCGATTGTGATCTCGCAAAGTTTGCTCATCTTGAGGAGGAAATCGCCAAAGATCAGGCGGCATACCAGGAAACCGTCCGAAAAGTCTTTGAGGGTGAACGATTCATTGCTGATACAGGCCTAATCGCCAATGCTTTTGCGCCGGGCGACATCTTTTCAACGGCGGAAGGCTATTTCATCAATATCAGGCCGATTTGCGACTGCATTGCCAGAGGAAATACGAAGGTCGATACTATCGAGCTTTATTTACTGCGTGGCACAGAAGTGCCGTTAAGTGAATTAAAGTATGACCGAGACAACGGACTCATTCCGGAAAAGGACAACGAGTCTTTTGTCTTCCCCGTGTTCGAGAGCAAAGCGCTGTGCTTCAAGTACAGGAAGATTTATACAAAAAAGTGGAAAGATCTAAAGACCGGCCGCATTGGTAGACTTCTCCCGCCGTACCTAACTCGTCTACAGCAGAGATTTTCGGCCTACCTTCAACGCCCAGGACTGTTGCGTTTGCCGGGTTCTGTTTTTCCCGATCCACCGCCAGATGACGCCATTCAGTACGTCGAACCGCTCCCCGCACCTGCCGCGGTTCAAAACAATTCGCCAATGCTCAAACCCGTTGAAGCGCCAACGATCAGTGAACCTATGGCAGAACCTACCGCAGCCGCGCCAAAAGATGCGCCTCCCAAGACCTCTGCTATGGGTGATGGCGGCGAGCTGCCGCTCGATAAGCTGAACTCCTGAAAAGCGAACAAAGGATGAACCGCGCGGGCAACATAGGAGCTGGTTCGTCCACCCTTCTTCCAGGCTTGGGGATCGTCCTGAAGCCCTTCGGCATTCGGGGTGGATCGTCGGAGCTGCAATGGCACGGCATTCCTGCAGACCCGCACTTGCTCGCTTGCGCTGAATCATCGGATCTGGCAGTAATTTTCAGCGTAGCGCGGATTAGTTCTGAAAAACGCCGATTCCTCCGCCTACATGAGCAGCGATAATCCTGTGGCCTTACCCATGCAGCAACGAAGGGTCTTCGAGTTTGCCTTCTCAAGCAGGAAACTTTCTCGTGGCAAGGGTATCCTTGTCGATCTCACAATGAAAACAGTCGGCTCCAACGAAGATCCCTTGGGCGATAATTCCAAAGTGATCCTTCACTTCAAAAGCCGATGTCAGGGCTAGAGAGTCAATCGTAGTTTCCGGCGAAAGCCGATTTCTAGCCCGGGCGAGCATGTCAGCGGCTTGCACAGCAGGAACCGAACGCATATCAACAGCGTCGATTGTCCGAATAAGGCCCCAAAGTGGGGACCCTCGCCGCTCTTTCTTGTTCTTCCAATCGTTTCGAATATGGCTCATGAAAGCTTCACCCTGGTCGAAAAACAACTCCATCGCGTCGAGTACACGCTCGGGAAATTGAGAATACCAGTTCAGAACTTTCTTGAACAATTGCCGAGAACATACCCGCTCTGGCGATGGGATCTCTTTTAGCAGCTTCCATCTTCGATGCGCCTTAAGATCTACAGTGCAGACAAATGATTGGAATCGTCTGCTCCGAGAGAATTCAACTACTGTAGAACTGAGACCTTGGATTAGTCAGTCCCGTTGATCGGGTTTCCAATTCTGAAAAGGCCCTCGGAAAGACATGAGCTCTCTCATATGCGAATAAGGAGCATTTCCGCGATCCGCTAAGACCGATCTCCACTGAGCCTCAAAGGCTGCCAATACGGCGCGGTCAGCTGCAATTCCGCCAAGGGTTAAGGAATTTGGTTTTTCGCTGGCGTCTAAAAAGATCCTCAACATCGCTACCTACCTTGCGCTCATACAGCAATGCCAACAAATCTCGCGGCTCGGGACGGAGCGCGTTGCCCCCGCCGCAATCTTGCTCGCGCAAGCCCGAACTTCCTATAAAACATTTTCTCATCAAATGATTAAATGAGTTGACGCAACGCACAAACGAAATGTCGATCGCCAAACACTGCGCTCGGACGTCAATTTGTATTTACTGTTTGAGAAAGATTAGTCCCGATAAACGCCGATCGAGCCTGCGATCCGTGCCGGTGTTTGACGCAACTGACTAGAGAGCAAAAGCGGGCCGCTCGGACCTGGATCTGTGCAAGGCATTGATTTTCCCTCAATTGCAAGATACTTCAGTCCAGGAATATTAATTTTAGAGAAAATGGTGACGGGTGAGAAGTGACAGTTTTTGACGGCAGCATTCAACGAACTATTCGAAGGAAAGAGCTCACCGAGAGTGCCTTCTCTCATCTCAGTAGCTCGGCGAGGGCGGGTGACATCGCGTGCTGCGCTCTTATAGAAGACTGGTTCGAACAGGTTCCGGCTGCAGAGCAAGCGGAGCTTTGCTCACGGTTTCAGTCTAGCGACGATGTGCAATTCTGTACCGCCTTTCAAGAGGTATTTTTTCACGAGTTTCTTCGTCGTCAAGGATGCGTCCTCGATTTTCACCCCCACGTTGCGGGCACCTCCAAGCGACCTGATTTCTTGGTCCATCAACCTTCAGCGGATAGCTTTATTTTGGAAGCGCGCACCTCGACGGAGGTCGCAAGTGGTCCTGGATACAACCCAAAGGGTAACCGCATCCGGGAGTTTTTGCGGAAGATCGATCTCAGCGGCTATTCGCTTGGCATCGACGAGTTAATCGTTGGTGCAACAGACCTTCGACAAAAGATTTTGCGTAAACACATCGTCGACGCAATCGCGGCAACTCCCAATGCGAAAGTAGTGAGAATTCCAGTCTATTCGACAGTCGACGGTTGGCAAATTCGTCTCACTGCTCGTTCAACTGTCGGCCATAGCCGAAGCAATCCATCGGCATTTACATATGAAGGTTGGAGCCGAACGTGGGCCGGACCTTCCTATCCACTGCGAAACGCTCTGGAGAAAAAGGCGAGTCGGTACGGTCAGCTTGGTATACCTTTTATGATTGCCATTAATTCAGCCGACGCAATGCTCACCAATCGCGATTTTGAGGAATCTCTGTTCGGTGTGCGTCCCGGAATAACTATCGCCGGTATGACCGATGAGCTTGCTCGCGGCTTCTGGGGCAGTGCGGATAAGCCGGATCACAAGCGAGTCAGCGGCGTCGTATTTGTTACGAACCTGTGGCCTGCAACTGTATTGATGGGACAACTTTGCCTCAGTGTCTGGCTCAATCCTTGGGCAGATCATCCATATAGGGGCTTGCTTCTCGAATTGCCGACATTCAGGTTCGAAAATGGCGAAGCCAAAAAGGATCCGGGCCGGGCATGGCACGATCTGATGGGCCACATGCCAGTGAATGGCAGTTCATTATGGGGGTAATCCCAGCCTACTGATTCCGATCACTCCAACGTACAGAGTAGATAGACAACCAGATTCCCTACCCTAAATGTGTTGACAAACCGGGCTCAGATCAGTGAAGGTTCACATCGGTCCCGATAAACGCCGTTCGGTCCTGGAATCCAGGTTGACGGAGGAGTCGGCATCTTTGAGAAGTGAGTTGGCGGGTTAGTCGCTGACGCTCCTGGCTCGGTTTCGAAATCCGGGACAAATGAAAGGCACCGAGGCGATGCTACTGATTGATCACGGTACCGTCAGGCGTACGGACAATACCCCAGCCGCCGTTTAGCGTTTCGCGGTCGCCTTTTTCGAATGAGCCGAAGGGGTATTTGGCGGCGGCCTTTTCGTTGATCTCGACGCCCCAACCGGGTTTCTCGTTGGCGAGGAGGTAGCCGTCCTTCATCTGTGGATAGCCATCGAAGACTTCGTCGAGACGTTCGTTGGAAGGGCTCCACTCTTGAATGCCGAAGTTACGGCAGACGAGATCGAGCGTAACGTTGGCGCAATGGCCGATGGGGGAGACATCACCGGGTCCATGCCAGGCAGTGCGGACTTGGAAAGCCTCCGCCATGGTTGCTAACTTCCAAGCAGGTGTGAGACCGCCGGCCTGGGTGACGTGAACGCGGATGTAATCGATCAAGCGCTCGCGAATGAGGGTATTCCATTCGTGCGGGCTGTTGAAGAGTTCGCCCATCGCGATAGGCGTAGTGCAGTTGCGGCGAATTTCGCGGAAGTAATCGATGTCCTCGGGCGAAAGGGCGTCTTCCATATAGAAGAGATGGTATGGCTCGAGGGCCTTGGCAAATTCGACGGCGAGGCGCGGCGGAACGCGTTCATGAACGTCGTGAAGCAGGTGCACTTCAGGCCCCAATTCTTTGCGTGCGGTTTCAAAGAGCTGCAAGGTTCGGCGGACGTAGGCGTAAGGATCGAAGACGGGATCGCCGGCATCGGGACGACGTTGGCCGGCTGCACCATAAGCTGCGTAGCCGGGAACGGAGACTTGCAAGCGCACGGCTTTGATGCCGCGAGCCATGATTTTGCGGGCGGACTCCAGGGTGTCGGAAATTTCCGCACCGCTGGCGTGCGAATAGATCATGGCGCCTTGCCGCTGCTTACCGCCGAGAAGTTCATAGACGGGCATGCCGGCTTGACGTCCTTTGATATCCCAAAGCGCTTGATCGACGCCGCTAATGGCGTTGTTGAGGACGGGGCCATTGCGCCAGTAGGAGGAGTTGTACATGGCTTCCCAGAGATCGCCGATGGTGTCAGCAGGCCGACCGATTAAGAACGGACGCAGATAGCGTTTGACTGCCTCCACCACCAGATCGGCGCGCTGGGTAAAGGTGGCGCAGCCATAGCCGTAGAGGCCGTCTTGATCGGTAAGGATTTTGACGACTACGAGACGGAGACCGCCGGGTGCAGTCGCAATTACCGAAACATCTTTAATTTTCGGTGTGGGCATGCCTCGCATTAATGCTGGAGCTGCGAGGGCTGCGAAAAAATCGCGACGGCGTAAGTGGGTCGACATAACTAGCTCCTTACCTCAGACTGAGATTCTATCGGATTTACAAACAGCCAAGCGGCGGCGCCACATGCGCAGAGAGCGGCGGCCGCGAGAAACGACGCGTTCCAACCGAAATACTGGCCAATCAACGGGGTCAAGGTACCGGTGATCGCGCTGCCTGTTTGCGCACCCATATTCATGACGCCGGAAACGGAGCCGGCGGATTTCTTGCCAATGTCGGCACTGACGCTCCAGAACGAACTTTGTGAAAGGTAGAGTGCGCCGGCGCCGGCGGCAAGATAGATGACGGCGGTAGTGGTGTCGGCGATTCTGGTGCCCATGGCAATTAAGATGGCGGCGAGGCCAATGGCGACAGCGGCCAAGTAACAGCGGCCGACCCGCTTGCCGTAGGCTTTCGTAAGCATGTCGCTGATCCAGCCGCCGAGCACCGATCCGATAGCCATGGCAATAAACGGCAGTGTACTGAGCCACGCGCTGCTCTTCAAGTTGACGCCGCGCACGTCATTCAAATAGTTGTAGAACCAGGCGAAGAAGATGAAGGCGGCGTAGCCATAGGTGAAATAGCTGGCGGTGACAATCATGAGGTCTTTGTTGGAGAAAATTTCCTTCCAAGTCAAGGCGGCCTTGGGGATGGCGTCTGGCGCGGGGAGACCGGCTTCGATGAACTTTGTCTCACAGGGGCTGACCCAGGCGTGTTCACGCGGGGTGTTGCGGCCCAGCACATACCAAGCGGCGCCTGCCGCCAAGCCGATCAACGAGCTGCACCAGAAAGATGCGCGCCAGCCGTATGTCGCCATGATGTGGGCGATGAGGGGCGGCGTGACGCCTGCTCCGAAACCAACGCCGGCAAAAATCAAGCCGTTCGCGAGACCGCGTTCTTGCGTGGGAATCCAAGCCGCCACGATTTTATTCGCCGCCGGGTACATGACTGCTTCGCCAACGCCAAGGCCGAAGCGAATGGTAATGATCATGGCGAGGGCGAAGGAGACGACGGGAACAAGTGTAATGAAGGAAGTGAAGGCACCCCACCAGATGACTGCCAGCGCCAGGACGATGCGCGGGCCGAGGCGATCGGCTAAGCGGCCGGCCGGGGCTTGGAAACATGCATAGGCGGTCACAAAGAAACTTTGAATGAAGCCGAACTGAATCTTGCTGAAATGGAAATCGCGCATGATGGGGCCGCTGGCGATGCCGATGTTGACGCGATCTAAATAGCCCACTGCACTCAACACGAAAATCCAACCGATCAACATCCAGCGGACGTGCGAGTTCTCCCGTTCATTCATCTCGCCTATCCTATAACGCTGCCGGCTCCGCGCCGTATTTGTATGCTAGAAGGACCATGAAAACAACATTAACGATAGTGGCAGCGCTAGCCTTGTGCGTGATGCCGGCTGCCGCCAAGAAAGCGTCCAAAGTGGTAGTTGAATTGAAAGACGGTAAGGGCGAAAGCGTGGGCACGGCGACGATTGCGAGCACTGGGGAAAAAGGCGTCTCGCTTAAGCTGAACTTGAAGAATCTGCCTCCCGGCGAGCACGCCATTCACTTCCATATGGTGCCCAAGTGCGATGGTCCGGACTTTAAATCGGCGGGTGGGCACTTTAATCCGGATAAGAAGCATCACGGACTGGAGAATCCAGAGGGGCATCACGCCGGGGACATGCCGAATTTTAAGGTGGACGCGAAAGGCAAGTCTAAGGCGACGGTTATGAATGCCGATGTGGATCTAAACGCCGACGAGCATTCTCTCTATCGCGATGGCGGCACGGCGATTGTCATTCACGCCAAAGCGGACGATATGAAATCCGATCCTGCCGGCAACGCTGGCGACCGTATTGCATGCGGCACGATTACTAAGTAATTCAGGATTCGTTGTTAGTCGAGGGCGCTGCTTCGGTGGCGCCCTTAGCTTTAGGTACCTAAGTACTGGCAACCGCCATGATTATCCTTCTCCTTAACTCCCGCCTCAGCGTTTGCTTCTATAGAGTTAGTGTTTTCCCCTCAAAAATTACTAGATCATTGGCAAATTCGACGGTATTGAAACGTTGGCCCTAAGAACGCAACTAAGAAAGGCGTAAGCAGAGAAGCTAACCGGCTCTCTGAAGAAAGAATGAGGAGACTGAACATGAAACGCATTTTGACAAGCATCTTGGTGGCAGTAGGGATTACTGGTCCATTTGTACTTAACCTTGGCGCGCAGAATCACCGCATGGTGGCCGATATTCCGTTCACGTTTGTGGCAAATAACCGTACGATGCCTGCCGGGCAATACGATTTTTCTCAAGCAACTGCCAGCGGAAGCACTTTCCAGCTACGCAATGCCGCGGGCAAATCGATGCTTCTTCAATTGGGATCGCGCGAAGATGCTAATCCTAACAAAGCCAGCGTAACGTTTGCCTGTTACGGCAAAGAGTGTGTGCTAGCCAAAATTACGCCTCCTGGCGGCGGAACGGCTTACTCGTTGGGCACTGATTCCGTGGAAAAGAATTTGCACCATACCTTGGGTATGGCGTCGATGGTTTCGATCAAGTTAGCAGCGCGTTAGTTCTAGTTGAGTTTTATCGGAGGTAATGGCCCGTCGTCATCTTAGGCGACGGGCCATTTTCCGCTTGAACGCTCCTAATCGGCGAGCGGGTCCCAAACGTAGGTAAGATCGAGGACGAAGCTTGCAACGGGAATCTCGCCTTCCAGTTGAGCGCCGTTAGGAAGAACGAAGCCTGTTGAGGAGTCGCAACCAACACCGCGGCGATCTTTCCGCGCCCAGTCGCGAAGTTGGCCGGCGATTTCGAAGTTGCTAGCTTACGATGATTTCGCCTTCTGCAGTCATTTCGAAGTTGAGGCAAGTTTGCGTCGTTGATCAGGAACGGCAGGCAATCAGTTTAACGCGCGTCAGCAGGCGTTGCCGTTATCCTGTGTGTCCATCCGCGATTCAGCTTTCGCTTCCATATAGAGCCAGTTTTCTCATGGAAAAGGGTTAAGAAATGGCTTTACGAAGATGGTTGGCAGAGTGGCCACCGAAACGCAAATGAAAAGGCAGAAAGAGTCGCACGAGATACGTGAGGGACTCGGAGGAGACTAACATGAAACGCATTTTGACGAGTATCTTGATGGCAGCGGCACTTAGTGCACCATTCGTGACTCACCTTTCGGCAGAAGAGCACCGCGCAACGGCTGAAATCCCGTTTGCGTTCGAGGTCGGCCATCGTATTTTGCCAGCTGGCACATACAATCTAAGTCAGTTCAAGACCGGGTCCGCGGTTTTTGTGGTGGCGGCGGACCATGGCGGCCATTCGGTTTTTACCATGTTGGGGACAACCAAAGCGGGTAACCCAGCGAAGCCGAGCGTGACCTTTGCTTGTTATGGCAAAGAGTGTGTATTGGCGAAAGTAAACCCGCCGGACAGCCAGGTTTCCTATGGTTTAGACAAAGATTCGATCGAGCGGCAACTGACTCATCGGTTGGGCGTGGCTTCCATGATTTCGGTCAAGCTGGCGCCGCGATAGAGTTGCGTGGCCCCCTCATCGGGGTTCGAAAGTAATCCGAGGCTCGTTGCTATGTAAAGCGACGGGCCTTTTTTTCTTTTGCGCCTGCTGGGTAGTTAGCACATTCGGCAGACACTAAGCGCGCGACACGATGGCGGCGTGCACCGGTCTTGCGCCGACGTCGACCAAAGCAAACAGGAAGACGCCATTCTTCGCACGGGTAGCGCGGATCGTCGGAATGTGGATAACTGCCATGGTGCCGGACGTTGTGTTCAACACAAGGGCAAATCGGTTGTCGGGCGTGATGGCGATAAATTCAGGCTGGCCGCCTACATCGACTACGCCGATCAGCTTGCGCGTGTCAATACTCAAAATGCTGACATCGGAACCGTTGGCAGTGCCGATAAACAAATAATCAGGTGTGTTCGAAGCGGCCATGACGCCCGGGTTGCGGGCCGCGAGCACGGTTTGATCTACTTCCATCGTTTTATAAGGGAACACGATGGCGACGCCGTCCATGCCTTTGCCGGTGACGAAGAGTTGGCCCTGGTCGGCGTTAAAGCAGAGATGGTCGGGCTGCATGGCGAGGGGGAGTTCTGCGACGATTTGCTGAGTGGCAACGTCGATTCCGAGAATGGAGCGATCATCTTGGCGAGCCGCCAGCAGCACTTGGCCGTCGCCACGAAAGCGCACGCTACCCACCGTACCGCCGATGTCGATTTTCTTGTGTAATCCGCTGGCCGGTTGCAGCAACTCGACTGTTCCGTGGACGCCGGTAGAGGCGGCGATGAAGCCATCAGCCGATACGTCGAAAGAAGTGGGCTCGGCGTCCAGCTTAGTTCGTCGGACAACCCTTAGGGAGATCGGGTCAGCCTGGATAATTTCGCGCGTGGGGCGGGCGGCGGCCACCAAAAAAGAGTTATTGGGGAAAAGTCTTATCTCAACAATTCCTTCGCCCAGCCGATGGGAGGAAGTAAGAGAGAGATTTCGGTCCAGAATATGCACACTATCGTTAGACGGGGTCAAGACATAGTTCTGGCTGGAAACAGCGGCCGGAATCACCGCAGTAGGGGCAGCGCCCAGCGGAATACTCCTAAAAAGGCGGAAAGTAGCAAGGTCCACTACAGCCAGCGAGTTCTCGCCGGAGGTGGCGATGAGCGCGTAACCTAAATAGCCCGTTCTTTTAGCGGGGGTACAGGCACCAGAAACCAGGGCCGTACCCAGGGTGAGGCAGTCTCGCCTTGTCATAGAAAAGAAATCGCAAGCATTTGAAAATAAAACTCTTGAGGGGCACTGCGGAGGGGACTATACCTATGTTACCCTCGGAGTGAATCAGCAGTCATTTACAGTCCGGTTATACATGAATTATAGGTCTCTATTTAGCCTCATATCGTCCGATTTGGCGATCGATCTCGGAACTGCCAACACCTTGGTGTTTGCCAAAGGGAAGGGCATTGTTGTCAATGAACCTTCCATTGTGGCCATTAACAAGAATAACGGAGAAATCGAAGCGGTCGGCAAAGAAGCAAAAGATATGGTGGGGCGCACACCTGGGAACATTGTCGCCATCCGTCCAATGAAAGACGGAGTTATTGCTGATTTTAAAGTGACGGAGCGGATGCTGAATTACTTTATTCAGAAGGCGCATGGCCGGAAGATGCTGGTGCATCCACGAATCGTCATTGGTGTGCCGAGCGAAATCACGCAAGTGGAAAAGCGCGCGGTGAGCGAATCGGCATATCGGGCGAAAGCAAGCGAAGTGCATTTGGTGGAGCAAGCGATGGTGGCGGCGATTGGCGCCGGTTTGCCGATCACGGAACCTTCGGGCAACATGGTGGTGGATATCGGTGGCGGCACTACCGACGTAGCGGTGATTTCGCTTTCGGGAATCGTCTATTCGCGCTCGGTGCGGGTGGCGGGTAATGAGATGGATGACGCCATCATGAATTACCTCAAGCGGAAATACAATCTGTTGATTGGGGAACGAACGGCGGAGCAGATCAAAATTCAAATTGGCTCAGCGTATCCGCTCGATCGTCCTTTGACGATGGAAATTAAAGGGCGAAATTTGATTGAAGGTGTGCCGAAAACCGTTACAATTGAAGACAGCGAGATCCGCGAAGCCCTCTCGGAATGCATTGCGACGATTCTAAACGCAATTAGAGTGGCGCTCGAACGGACCCCGCCAGAATTAAGTGCGGATATAAGCGATCGGGGAATTGTATTGACGGGCGGTGGCGCGTTGATTAAGAACTTGGACCGGCGAATTCGGGAAGAGACGGGTCTTCCTGTCTCGATTGCTGAAGATCCCTTGGCCTCGGTTGTCTTGGGAACCGGCAAGATGCTGACTGATTTTAAGCTGCTGCGCCGGATCGCGATCGAATAGATGGCCGAACTTGGATTGGAGTGGGTTTTTCAGGCCACTTCTGAGAGATAGAAAGCCATGGAAGCGATATTCAACCGCTATCGAAGCTACCGTAGTCTCGTTGTACTGGTGATTGTGATTATGGCGCAAGTTCTTTATCTGGCCTACCAGGTGAGAACGGCGCGCGATGAACGGCTGATCCGCGTGTGGGCGGTGAGTGCGGTTACACCGTTTTCAGGGATATTTGAAGCGGTGCGCCGCAATACGGTTGGGTTTTTAAAGGATTATTTTCTGCTGCTGGATGTGCGGGAGAATAACAGCAAATTGAAAAGCGAGAACGACAAGCTGCGAATGGAGAATGTCTTCTACCGCAATCAATTAGCAACTGCCGAGCATGCCCGAGCGCTGACAATTTTTCAAGCCAAGACTCCTTCGCGGACGGTGGCGGCGCGGGTGATCGGCGATAGCACGGTTTCCACGGCCAAGGCGGTTTTTATCGACCGCGGTTCGACCAGCAACATTGAAAAAGGCATGGCGGTGGTCACTCCAGACGGCATTGTTGGAAAAGTTGTGGCGGTTTATCCACTAGCATCGCAAGTACTTCTGGTTACCGATTCGACGTTCAAGGTTGGAGTGGAATCGCAGAGGGGTCATATCCATGGCACGTTGAACTGCGGCAGCGGCCACTGCGTAGTGGAACAGATTCAGAACGAGGAAGAAGTCGCTAATGGAGAGTGGTTTTACACATCCGGCGAGGATCGCATCTTTCCGCGCGGATTTCCCGTAGGAACGGTTATTAGTGCCCAGCCGGGGAATGGCATGAAAGATGTGCGGCTCAACTTGAGCGGAGCGCCGGGGGGCGCGGAAGAAGTACTGGTAGTGCTCGATGGAGTGCATCAACCGATTCCGATCGGGGCTGTTCCGGAAGAGAAGATGGCTCCGCCCCTTCCTCCTCCTCCGCCCGATGGAAAAGAGACGGGCGTTCAATCTGGAACTTCGCAAACGGAAGCGGACAGGATGTTACAGAAATATGAGCAACTGGGGAAGGAGCAGGACCACGTGTACGGCGCCATATATTCGAACATGCCCAATTTCGTGGTGAAGCCTGCGCCTAAACCGGTAGCAGCTCCGCCCGGGGGGGCAACCGTAGCGCCTAAGAGCCCGCCAGTGTTAGGATCGCCGATCGGCAGCGGTGTTGTGAAGGCAGCGGCCACCAAGCCAATCATTCCGCCAGCAAAGCCACAACCGCTAAGCGTAAGACCGAATCTTCCGTTGGGATCGCCGCGGCCGACTGTTTCCACGAAACCGCCGGTCATCCAGCAGTCCATCACTTCGCCGTCTACCACACAGCCGCAATGAACGAAAGTAGCGATCACCTTCTCCGCTCGCGCCGTGGCTCTGAAAGCCTGTTTAGCCGCTTTCAGGTGCTGGGTCTAATTGTTTTAACGCTCATTGCCATTATCAGTAAGTTCTACCTTCCGCGACTGATTCCGAGTGCGGTCTGGCTCGAAGTGCCGCTCTTGCTGACCATTTATTTCGGCCTGATGCGGCCAGACCCGGTGCCGGCGCTTTTGTTTGGCGCTTTCGTGGGTATTGCGGAAGATTCATTATCGCCAGCCAATCTGCCCATTGGGATGAATGGGATCACTAAGACGCTCGTGGGGTATTTTTCTGCGTCGGTCAGCCAGCGGTTCAACGTGGGAAACTCGCTGATCCGGTTAATCCTTTGTTTTTTCTTTTACTGTTTTCATTCTTTTTTTTATTGGGTTATGCAGCGGGCGCTTTTGCAGCAACTGGTTCCGTTTGACACGCAGAAGACGCTGCTGCATGGCGCGTTTAATGTGGCGGTCGCGCTGCCGCTCTATCTCATCCTCGATAGAATGAAGTTACCTGAAGAGTCTTAAGGCATAAGTGACACAACAAAGCGACAAAGGGCGTTTGCAAAGTTCCGCACCCGAGATTGGTTATCGGGACGATCCGCGCGATGCGGCAGGCAAAATAGCTGTCTTCCAATATCTGACCGTTCTGGTCTTCGTCTTTTTGGTGTCCGGGTTCTGGCAGTTACAGGTGCAAGATCCGGAAAAATATGTGGAAGCCGCGGAGAGAAATCGGATCAAGAGTACGCCATTGCTGGCGGCGCGCGGTAAGATTCTCGATCGGGATGGGCGGGTTATCGTCGATAATCACACGTCTTATTCGCTGCTTTTGAATCGCGAGCAGACGAAGGCAGAACATCTGCCGGCGATTGCAGCGGCGCTACAACTCGAATATGGGGAACTTTCGGCGGCAATTCGCCGCAACACGCGACCGCAGATCATCATAAAAGATCAGTTATCGCGAGACGAGATCGCCTGGATTGAAGCGCATCAGGATGAGAGCGCGTATCCAGAAATGCAACTCATCCAGTCGTGGCGCCGGCAATATCCGCAAGGCGGGTTTGCCGCTCATGTGACAGGTTACGTCGGTGAAATTAGCGAAAACGATTTGAATTTAGCGCAATTCAGCGAATACCACCAGGGCGATATCGTTGGCAAAGACGGATTAGAAAAGCAGTACGACAAAATCCTTCGCGGCGTTGACGGTCAGCAGCGCGTGCAGGTGGATAATTTCGGTCACGAACGCCATATGGAGACGACTCAGCCGGCCGTGTCCGGGAACGATCTGAAAACGACGCTGGATCTCGATCTGCAATCGGTGGCCGAACTGGCCATGCAAGGCAAGCGCGGCGGTGTAGTGGCAATGGATCCGCGCAACGGTGAAGTGCTGGCCATGATGAGCGCGCCCACCTTCGATCCGAACAAGTTTACAGGCCGGATCAGCCGTACGGATTGGAACCAGATCATGAACGATCCGTACAAGCCATTGCTGAACCGAGCCATTCAGGCTGAATTCGCTCCCGGCTCGACGTTCAAGCCGATTGTGGCGCTGGCTGGTTTGGAAACCGGCACGATTGACGAAGACACCGAGTTTCACTGCCCAGGGGGCGCGTCGTTTTACGGCAACTACTACTCTTGCTGGCGGCACCCTCCGCAATACCCGGGCCACGGTAATATTTCGCTGCACAGGGCCATTAGGGAGAGCTGCGATGTTTTCTTTTATAACGTAGCCAATAAGTTGGGTATTGATCGTCTGGCTGAATATGGCGACATTGCCGGCATAGGCCACAAGACAGGAATTGACCTGCCGAATGAGCGCGAAAGTACCATGCCCTCTACCAAATGGAAGCTTCACTTGTCCCGCCAGAAGTGGTATGCGGGCGAGACCATCTCGGTCGGCATCGGCCAGGGCGCCATCACTGTTTCGCCGTTGGAACTGGCTTCGGCTCTTGGCGGGATAGCCAACCGCGGTACTTGGATGCAACCACATCTGTTGGCGGGCGTGACGCCCAAAGTTTTGCGGGTCGGCCACTTCAACCCGGAAAATGTAGAGAGAGTCGTCTTCGGAATGTACGCCGTGGTCAACGAACCTCACGGCACGGGCACGACTGCCGCCATACCGGGCGTCAAAGTTTGCGGCAAGACGGGAACTTCGCAGTTAGCGTCAAACAAGTTCTTGAAAGGAACAGCCGCGGGCCGGGCCATGAAGGATAACGCCTGGTTTGTCGGCTATGCGCCGATGGAGGCGCCCGAAATTATCGTGGTTGCTCTTTTCGAAAACGGCGAGCACGGCGACCGTGCTTCCTGGATCGTGCGCGACGTGCTAAAGGCCTACTTCGATAAGAAGGAGCGCAAAGCAAAAGGTTTGGAACTTCAGACTGAGATGCAAGAGCATCTTTCCGCCACTAGTCTTTTGCCTGTCCAATATGTGGAGGCAAAGCCAAAACAGTAATGGGTTACCGCGCGTTCCGAGAACTAGACTGGCCGCTGATCATCGTTACTCTCATTCTTTCGGGTTTGGGCGTCATACAGGTTTACAGCGCCACCAACGGCACCAAGTGGGACGGTGCGTGGGAAAAACAAATTATTTGGGTTTTGACGGGACTTGTAATGATGTGGGGCACTGCCGTCATCGGCTATCAATCGCTTATGGGCAAAGTGCTGTATCTTTACGCGGGCGTGATTGGCTTGTTGTTCGCGACGACGCTGATTGGCAATAAGATCTTCGGGTCGACCCGATGGATCAAACTCAGCGGCTTCACGCTGCAGCCCTCCGAATTCGTGAAGATCGTGCTAATTTTGGCGATTGCCCGTTACTTGGTCGAGTTCGTAAAGCCTAACAGTACGCTCAGTTGGGGCGACTTAGCAAAACTCGGTGTTATGGTGGGATTCCCGATGGCGTTAGTCATGAAGCAGCCGGACTTGGGAACGTCTTTGACCTATATTCCGATACTCGTTTCGGGCGTTTTGATGGCGGGTTTGCGATGGAAACAGATCCTGATAATCAGTTGTGTGCTGGGTGTCACTTTGCCGATCGGCTATCATTTCCTTAAGCCTTATCAGAAGGATCGGCTGGTCAGTTTTAAGTATCCCGACCGCGATCCTAAAGGGACAGGTTTTCAGGTGATCCAGTCACGCATCGCCGTCGGCAACGGCGGTATGTGGGGCCGTGGTACTAAGGAGAGTTCTCAGACGCACCTAGGATTTCTTCCGGTGCCGCATACGGATTTCATCTTTTCTTCATTTGCGGAAGAACACGGTTTTGTGGGGATTGTGATCGCGCTGGTTTTATATTTCCTGCTGATTATGCAGGTCGTGCAGAACGCGCAAACGGCGAACGATCGAGCCGGACTGTACGTTTGCATGGGTGTAGCTGCTTTGCTCTTATTCCACGTGTTGGTAAACGTGGGGATGGTGGTGGGGAAGATGCCTATCACCGGGATTCCGCTTCCGCTGATGAGTTCGGGCGGATCCAATACATGGTCGATTTTCTTGATGCTGGGTTTAGTAAACGGTGTCAGGTTGCGTAGGTTTGTGAATTGATGAGCGGCTCCATAGATTGGAGCCGGTTCGGCAGAGGAGTCGAACTGGGAGACGAAAGATTTTCGGATTAGGCCGCAGGATTTGTGAGTTAGGACAGCGCGAATGTTAGCGAGCAAGTCTCCATTTGCGTTGACGATCTAAGTTTTTTGCCCTTATCTTCCTTGTCGAGAGATAAGAAGCGCCATTTTTATCCGGAGTTCTAGAGTTCTCTCATCGGCCCTCGGAAGGCGGTGTAGAGATGAGTAAGGAACTGGTGATTGGGTCCAATCGCCACGAGACGAAAGTAGCGATTCTCGAAGAGGATCAACTCGTCGAGGTCTATTTTCAGCGGGCTAACGAGTATTCGCTGGCTGGCAGCATCCATAAAGGCCGAGTGACGCGCGTGCTACCGGGCATGCAGTCCGCTTTTGTGGATTTAGGTCTGGAACGGGATACATTCCTTTACGTTTCCGACTTTTTCGAAGAACACGACGACATCGATACGTTGACGGACGACAAAGTGCCCAGCCGCAGCGAACGGAGTGGCCGCGGAGAGCGAGGCGGTGAACGACGCGATCGCGGAGGTGCGGAGCGTGCCCCCCAGGAAATTGCGGCCGCTGTCGAAGCGCGAGTCGAAGGCCACGAAGCGGACGAAATTGAGAGCGACCACGAAGAGGGCGAGGAAGAACCACTTGCATTACCGACATTACCGGCTTCGACACCGGTGAGCGAAGTGCGGCCCGTGGAAGCGGCGCATCGACCCCCAACTTCCAATAAAGGGGAGGATCGAGGCGGAGATCAGCGTAGCAGACGTTCTCGACGCCGGCGCCGTGGAGGGCGGGATTTTCCGGAAAACAAGTACGCGCGGCCGAGTGCGGTAGGCTCTTCGCCGGTTGAGGAAGTGTCGCGTGTGGAACCACACCAGCCAGCCGAATCTGCGGCAGCCTATGAGACCTCCCGCGAAGAGGTCATAGTGCTGCCGGGCGAATCGCTGGCCAAGTATCGCTCGCGCCCTGTTGTGCAGAGTGCTGCGCCTCCTGCTGCGGTAACACCGGCGTTTACGGGATTTGCTGCGGTGACACCCGAGCCGGTGGGGGAGAGCGCCGAAGCGCGGGAGGCGGAAGCTGAGATCGCGCAAGAAGCGGCCGAGATCACGTTGAGCGACCAAGTCTTCGCTCATCCCGCACCGGATCTCGTCGGCGATGATGAGGCGATAGGCCGCGCAGCTTCATACCTTGGAATAGATCGGGCGGCTGCCGTAACCGAGCGCGACGAAGAGCAGTTGCGTGTCGAAAAATTCTTGAGTGATCCCGCTCCGGCGCACGAGCCCGTCGAACTTCCCGAAGCCGACGAACGTGAACTGCTTCTGGCCGAAGAAGCGCTGCCTGACCTGGAAGACATTGCGCCGGAGATCGAAGAGGCGTTAGAGAACGGTATCGACGAACCATATGTGACCTTGGCCGAAGACGCACCCGAGACGGAAGCCAGTTCGACCGCGCCGCAATCAGCGGTTGTGCGAGACCAGGGCAATCGCGCTATGCATCGTGGGCCGCGCCGCATGCGAAGACGGAGGGGAGGCGCTGGGCGCTTCAATCAAGGTGGACAGCGTGAGGGGCAAACTGCGGCTGCCGGAACTGCCGCTGCTCCGCAAAGCGAGGTGCGTGGCGATCAGCGGCGAGAGCCGCTGGCGCGGGAAGTATCCCCCGTGGAAGAGCGATCAACGGAACGGCCCGACCGAGTGATGCCCTCGATTTCGGAGCTCCTCAAGCCTGGCCAGGAGATCATCGTGCAAATCGCTAAGGAGCCGCTGGGTCAAAAGGGTGCGCGCATTACCTCGCACATCGCTCTTCCAGGGCGCTACGTAGTGTTTATGCCGAGCGTCGCGCACTTAGGTGTTTCGCGCAAGGTTTCGAGTGAGGAAGAGCGGCTGCGTCTGAAGCGTATTCTGCAAACTCATCGCGAAGGCACGTCGGGCGGTTTCATCGTGCGAACGGCGGGCGAGGGTGTGCCGGAAGAAGAGATTGCGGCGGATATGAGTTTTCTATATAGCCTCTGGTTGGATATCCGCCAGAAAGCCGAGAAGAAGCCCGCGCCGGTGCTCTTGCACTATGACCTTGACATTGTGCAGCGGATTTTACGCGATCAGGTGACGGAAGAGTTCAAGGCGATCTGGGTGGACAACGAGGACCTGTATGAGAGCGTTGTGAACTTTATGCAACGCCACCAGCCGGCTTTGGTCAACCGCGTGAAGATGTATACGCGCAGTGCGCCGGTTTTTGATGCTTTCAACATTACCCAGGAACTCGAGAAGGCTCTGCGGCCAAAGGTCTGGCTCAAGTCCGGCGGCTACATTGTGATCAACCAGACGGAAGCGCTGGTGGCGATCGATATCAACACCGGTAAGTTCGTCGGTAAGTCGAACCGGTTGGAAGATACTATTGTCAAGACGAATATCGAAGCAGTGAAAGAGATCGTGCGGCAGATCCGGCTGCGCGATCTGGGCGGCATTATTGTGGTTGACTTCATCGACATGGATGAGCGCAAGAACCGCGCGCGTGTGATGCAGGCGTTGGAAGAGGCGATGCGTTCGGACAAAGCGCCTTACAAAATCCTGCAGTTTAACGATTTTGGCCTGGTTGCGATTACCCGCAAACGGGTGAAGCAGAGTTTGGAAAGGACGCTGTGTTCGCCGTGCCCGCATTGTGAAGGCGCCGGTTATGTGAAGAGCGTGCAGACGGTGATTGGCGAAATCCTGGTGGAGGCGCAGAAGATTTCCAAAGCTCTGGAAGGTAAGGACGTGATGCTCCGGGTGCATCCGGACGTGGCGAAGGTTCTGAAGGCCAAGGATAACCAATTTTTGGAAGAGCTGGAAGAGATTTTAGCGCGTCCCGTACTGGTGAAGAGCGATCCGACTTTGCATCACGAAAAGTTCGACCTAGGCTGAGTGGGCGGGCTGCGGGTGGCTGCTACACTAAAAACGTCTTGCGGCGGACAGCGGCAACACGATTCCCAGGGAGAGATGGCCGAGTGGTTGAAGGCGCACGCTTGGAAAGCGTGTTTAGGGGAAACTCTAACGTGGGTTCGAATCCCACTCTCTCCGCCATAACCTCGTTCAAGTGGTTGAGATTAAAAGAGAAAACGTTGTTTTTGCCCGGTGAAATTGGGCATTGTGAGGGATTCATGCCCTCAATTTTACCAATGATTTGCGGATTTGTCGTGGTGCGAAGGCTGTAACAATTTCTGTGACAGAATCGTGTCACACCGCTCGACACACAAGTGGGAAATTTAAAGCCATATAGACATGCCCTCGCCGCCGCCAGCTTATACGGAGCAATTGAAAGCCGTTGTCGCGCCGCCCTCAAGATAAGGTTGCCACGAGTGCCGTGCCAATAACGACAAGGATACCTCGTTTTGTGGTATGCTCACTGCCATGCGATTTATCGGGGTGCCCGCCCTTGCGTGGTTCTTTTGTTTATCTATGTTCGCGAAGCCCATCCATGCTCCGCTACCAGCAGCCGCGTACACCGCGAAGACCATCGCGATTCTGAACCATACGGGAAAGCAACTCTTCCTTGATCGGGCATATGAAGAACTTCAAAAATGGGGACGATTCACCATCATTGAGGACGCATCGAAGGCGGACATTACGCTTGTGATCGAAAAAGAAAGACACTCAGTTGGCGCGTCTGCATACAGCTATGGGAATTCAACCTCTGTCAGCGAAAACAGAGTGTTGGACGTAACAACCTCTTTCATACTGAATGGGAGTCAAGATCCGTTCTTTTCTGAAACCGAACGAGCCGCACCTTTCAGAAAGAGCGCAACGAAAAGGTGTATTGACGACTTCCGAAAGCGACTGGAAGAGTCAAAGTAGGCGGCGACCGAACCACGCCAGAACTGCCATTTGGAAGAGGGCTGGAATGAATTGTTTATTTACCTCGCAACGGTGCTGTGAGATAACCGACCGCCCGCGCCAATTGCTTTGGATCATTGAATGAATAACTGTTGGTGCCAATCTGAAGAACCGTGTCGCTTCCTTGCCGCCTTATTTGAAGCTCATCCCTAGTACCGTTTAGATCGGTAATCAGACTTTTTACGATTGTGTGGGCTTGCCATGCATCGTGGTACCCCATTTCAATCTGAAGGATGTGTAATTGTCCATCAAAGGTCCGCCTCAGCGTCACGACTTCAGGAGTGGGTATGTCAATCGTAATCTGTATCGGCGGTTCCATCTTGGCAAGCAATTCGGCATCTTCTTTGAGTTGATCAATGATTTTCACAAACAACGAAGGTAGTTCGGATTTTACAGCCGCCAACTCCGTTTGCCTTTCTTGCTGTTTCGCTTGGTGCTCTTTACCCTGACGTTCTCGCTCTTCCTTTTCACGTTGCTTCTTGTCGAAAAATTCCTGGGCTGACTCAATTGACATAATATAATTTTTGCACGGTTGCTCTGGGTGCGATAATACGAGTGGTGCTCATGGAAATCACGAGCGGCATCTCCGCAACAAAAGCGTCAATTGAGGTTGTCAAGCTCCTACGGGACATGCTGAATCGTCCAGAAGTTGATCGGGACGCTATTCGCAACCACATTGGCCAATTGTTCGAGCATGTCACCAACGCCCACATTTCCCTGGTTGAAGCACAAACTGTAATCCTGGAACTTAATCACAAACTAGCTGACCGAGAAAAGCTTGAGCGCCTGGAAAGCGACCTAGAGTTTGTCAATGATGGGTCGTTCTACATTCGCAATTCGGAACGAGATCAAGGGAAGGATGTCCCGTACTGTAAAGATTGTTGGGGAAGCAATCGACAGATCATTCCCCTTACTAAACTGAGCACTCCTGGACTCTACCGCTGCGAAATTCACAAGACTGACTTCGAAACAACCGCTTACGCAGAGCATAAGAGAGAACGGTCGAAGCTTCCCGCCAACAGTCGCCGCCGTTCGCAATGGTGAACTATTGCGTTTGAGCCTTCAATTGACTTCGTGTTTATGTAAAACGGCTCTTTCTATTTCGAATTCAACAGTGCGGTGCCAGCGCCCGCGATAGCCAGGGCGACATCCTTGGCACCAGCGAGAGCGAGACCACCAGCGATGAGCAGGATCGCGACGGCAATGAGGTTCCGTGACTCTTCAACCGTCTTCAAGAGTTCTTTAAATTTATCCACCGAACGTCCCAACCTTTCTCATTACCGCACCCAGACGATGACAGCTACGATGAGCAGAATGATGACCGCGATGGTTTTGTCTATCGCTCTCATTTAATGCCCCTTGAACCAGTGGCGATTAAAAAGCGCGACAAATTTGTCTGCCCGTACTTGATAGGTATGAACACGATTTCAGCAGCGAATTGAGGAGGGGGTACCAATCGAGCAGTGGGTTGCTTTTAGGGTCGAAGATATTTTCCCCGTTCACGAAAAACAGTTAATTGCTGGAACCTTCAAAATATCCGTCAGACCCGGTTCTGGTTTGACTGAGACAGCAGAGGGGTATCACGAGGATGGACCTGCCTCGCCAAGAACATAGCGAGAGCAAAATGATGGACGAGGTGTGTCGTCAACAGTCGCATGAAGACAAGGATAGACCTACGTCGGCAGCGGCGATTTTTTCAAATCGTAAAGCTTGGGGAACTCAGGAATGGCCGCGTGTGGGCCAGGGCGCCGGATGATCTGGCACGCTCGGCAAATCACGTTTCAAAGTACGACGGAACCAAGGCGGACGCATTTCTGCGCATTGCGAGCCGGCTGAAAGCGATGCGTAAAGCTTACTAGGAGCGTTTCTGATATTATGCGCGCTGAGTCGTGAATAAAAGAACATTTCTCAAATTGATGTCGGCGGCGCCGTTGGTGGCTCGGGCGATGGCGGAAAAACAGAAGTTGACGAATTGGGCGGGGAACCTGACGTATGGGACGGATCGCCTGCACGACGCGACGTCGGTGAATGACGTGCGGGCGTTTGTGAGATCGCAGCAGAAGTTAAAGGTGCTGGGGACGCGGCATTGCTTCAACAACATTGCAGACAGCCGGGACAATCTGCTGTCGCTGAAACCGATGCATGAAATAGTGGCGCTGGATACCACTGCCCGGACCGTCACGGTGGATGCGGGGATTTCGTACGGTCAGCTAAGTCCTTATCTCGACGAAAAGGGCTGGGCGCTGCACAATTTGGCATCGCTGCCGCACATTTCGGTAGCAGGAGCGTGCAGCACGGCTACCCATGGGTCAGGCGAAAAGAATGGAAATTTGGCGACCGCCGTGGTTGGTTTGGAGATGGTAACGGCGGCGGGAGATTTGGTAAACGTTTCGCGCGCCGATGGCGATTTGTTCCACGGAGCAGTGGTGGGATTGGGTGCGTTGGGAGCGATTACGAAAGTGACGCTCGCGGTTCAACCGACATTCCAAGTGCGGCAGTACGTGTACGAGAACATGCCGCTCGCGCAGATGAAGAACCATTTCGATGAGATCCAGGGGAGCGGTTATAGCGTTAGTCTGTTTACCGATTGGCAAAATCAGCGGTTGAACGAAGTGTGGGTCAAGAGCCGTGTGGGGAGTGGGCCGGAGTTTGCGGCACCGGCTGAATTTTTCGGTGCGAAGCTGGCGACGAAAAATTTACACCCAATCGCGGAAATATCGGCAGAGAACTGCACCGAGCAGATGGGTTTGCCAGGTCCGTGGTACGAGCGATTACCACACTTCAAGATGGGCTTTACGCCGAGTGCTGGCAAGGAACTGCAGACGGAGTATTTTGTGCCGCGCAGTCAAGCGGTTGATGCGATTCTGGCGGTCGAACGGCTGCGCGATCGGGTATCGCCACATTTGCTGATTTCCGAGATCCGCACAATTGCCGCGGACGATCTTTGGATGAGCACTTGCTATCAGCGGCCGAGTGTGACGCTGCACTTCACCTGGAAACCGGATTGGCCCTCAGTGCAGAAGGTTTTGCCGGTGATTGAACGGGAGTTGGGAGCGTATCAATATCGGCCGCATTGGGGAAAGCTGTTTTCGATGGCGCCAGCGGATTTGCGGTCGAGATATGATCGGCTGCCCGATTTCTTGGAGTTAGCGAAGAAGTACGACCCGCAAGGAAAGTTTCGGAATGAGTTCCTGAAGCGGAACGTGTTTGGCGGGTGACGCCGCGGAAGAGTACTGGGCTGACCGGGGCTGTATCCCGTGGCAACCGGTCTGGGATGATGAAAAGTGTCTGCCCCAGTGTTGATGCTCTACGACGGGCTGTGCGGGTTCTGCAACAGCTCTGTTCAGTGGCTGTTGAAACGCGATAAATTCGATCGTTTTCGGTTTGCGCCGCAGCAGTCGACCCTGGCCGGGGACGTTTTGCTGAGGCATGGTATCGACCGGCAGGCGATGCTTAAGAGCAACAGTGTCTATCTGGTGATGGACCTGGGATCAAGCTCGGAGAGGCTGCTGCAACGATCCGACGTGACAGTGCAAGCGTTATTGAGCTTGGGCGGCAAGTGGAAATTGCTTGGCTATTGCTTGCGGATGCTGCCACGATTCATCAGGGATGCGGGCTACACATTGGTGGCTCAAAACCGTTACAGGCTGGCGGGACGATATGATGTATGCCCGATACCCACGGCTGGCGAAAGGGCGAAATTTTTAGGGCTTACGGACTAGTAGAGGCAGTGCTGGATGGCTGTGCGATCGCATCGATAGCTAAACCTAAGCCGAGTAGAGATGCGCCCGTGCCCGCCCCCAACATGAAGGCAACTTTGGCGGTAGTAGGCGCTGCCGCCGAGGCACCGCTGGCACCGGCGGAACTGCCGAAGTTGATAGCGGAGACGGTGCCGGGCTGAACGGTACTCACGACTTTCACGGCGTTTGAAATCTCAACCGGACCGCTGACCGAACCGACTTCCATGTGTTCACTCGAGAGCGCGACAACCGCATCACCCGTCGGAGAAGGACTTGTCACCCACAGTCCGCCGTAGCCAAACTTGCAATCGCCGAAGTGCTTAGCGCGTACTGCGCCGTTCATCACCGACAGAACGTGCGGTTGAACGATGACCGAGGAATGCGGGCCAACTAAGAATTCACAATGATCGTGAATGTAGATGGTGACGGGCGTCCCTTGGGTTTGAATTCGATTACCAGGAGCGAGATTGGCGTTAGTGGGAGTAGGCGCACCGTTGACCGCGAACTGATCACCCATGGCAATGCCGACTACTGCACTGGACATAGAGGCGTCAGGGTAAGGCTCCTGCTGAGCGCGTGTGCTGTGAGCGACATGAGCGATCTCTTTGCCGACGTTTGTCTGATGAAGCGTCATGTCCGCTACTGATTGGCCTTGGTACGATACGTGCACAAGCAAGGCAAACCCGCCGGCGACGCCGTTATTGTGAAGTCCGGCCGCTTTAGCGACCCCTTCAGCGTCCGTGGTTGTGGTGTAGTGGGTGGAACCGCCTGAAAAAGTGGCCCCCGGTCCAGCCTTTGGAGTATCAAACTCTACGCGCGCGCCTGCAGTGGGTTTACCAGAAGCGTCGGCAACCTTTATGACGGGTTCGTGGGCGACCCGGGAGGGAAGGCTGTTAAGCGCCCCATCACCCTCGATGGCGACCGCGCTGAACGGCGGGGCCGGAGAGTTTCCGGGGGTGGCGGCGATGGTTAGGCCCGCAAAGAGCCCAAAAATTAGAATTCTTCGCATCGGGACAAATCTGCAACGAGTGTTTCGCCCAGGCGAGTCAGCCAAACGTAGCGTTTGCTGTAGGATAGCACGCCATTTAAGCTGCCATCAGGCTGCACTGGTAAGGGGTAGTACTTCGGTACCAAGAAGCTCTTCGAGTGGTCTCGCTGGTCTCGCATCGTCGAAGACATAGTGATAAGAATATCGGCGATTTCTCCAGAAACTGTATGAGTCCGTTTGGATCAGGAGGTTACGTGCTCGAAAGAGCGACACGTGCCTTGTGAGCCTCAATTGCCGCGCCGCGCGCACCTGCCGTATCGCCATTAGGCATAATGTGTATCGGAATGCCTCCAGTTTCTTTCCATTGACCCGGCATCCCAGCCCGAATCTGGGAAATAAACCATTGCTGGAATTCGGGTCCCGTTTCAATCGCACCGCCACCGACGATGAGGGCATCGGGGTCAAAAGTGCTGATCATCTGATCGAAGAATAATCCCAGTGCATGAGCTTGAGCGCCAAAGAGTTGGCGGCCAAGGGGATCGCCTTTTTCGGCCAGCCCGCGGACTAGACGAGCGGCTTTACGGAGGTCGCCCATCTTTGCCAGTTCGTGGTTGGGATACAGGGGCAAATAAGCCGGCAGCAAGGTTCTTTCAAGAGCGGTCAGCGAACAGACGGATTCGAGATCGCCAAAGCGTCCGCAATTGCACGCAGGCCGAGCCTTTTCGAGGCCCGGAATGCACTGGTAGGGCAGCGTAACGTGGCCGAGTTCGCCACCAAAGCCATGACGTCCTTTGAGGACGTGGTTCTCAATAATGACCCCGCCGCCCAGCCCGGTGCCGATGATGGCTGAAATGGAAGTCGCGCTGTTCTCCGTTCCGAATAGAACGTAATGTCCCCAGAGCGCACCGGCATTACCGTCGTTGATGTAGACGACGGGAACGCCGAGTTTGTGTTCAAGGGCCGCGCGAATGTCGAAACCCTTCCAGGCCGGGTGGACAAAATTCGTTGAACCGGTCGCGCTCAGAACGCCCGTTGCGGAAGCTGGTCCCGGTGTGCCGAGGCCGATAACGCTGACTTGCTTATACGGAACGGCGTGGCGCTCGGCGGCGATCTGCAAACCGTCGGCCATTTGTTGCAAGCAAATGTCGGGGCCTTGGGTGGCGAGCGATGGATGTTCGCAGAGACCTTCGATCAGAAAGTCGGAGCCATTGAAGAAAGTGTAGTTGACTGCTGTGCCGCCGAGGTCGACGCCGGCAACGATCTCGAGTGAGTTGGTCTGCATTTTAGTCTGCGAATTGCGAACTTCTAAGGCTATCAAGCCTTATTATCGTGTTGTCTCGATGCAGATTTTGCCTGACCTGTAGGGGGATGCTCGCGGCACCGACGAAGCAGGCACTAAATCACGGGACTTCGACGTCATTTTTGCTGCCTGCTAACGCAGCGGACGTCCTTCTTTATAGCCATAAGTGAGCCAGTGTTGAATTGGGTCGACTTTGGCGAGTTTCACGTCGGGATTGGCTTTGAGATAAGCTTTGACGTCGAAGTCTTTTGGTAATTGTGGTTGCGAGTTAAGCATTTTCTTGGCATGATCGAGTTGCCCCTGAGACACGCGCTGGCCTGATATTGTGTTCGGCATTTTTTGGCTATTGGAGATATCCACAATGTCGCGGTAGTAAATGGGACCCAAGAAGGGAACCGAGTGTAGCGGTGTGTAGTAGCTACAGTTTTCGAAAAAGTAGTGAGTGACTTGGCTATAGCGAGTGCGCTTAAGGTCTTTCTGAGCTGCGCCGCCGTGCAGGAGATTGGCCGACCAGATCAGAGCTTGACCCTTCTTGGCGTGGAACTGCATTGGCTTCAAATTCAAGGCTTCTACGATTTGCTCCCAGGCGCCTAAGAAAGCTCCATAATGACCTGACGGATCGGAGCCGGCGAAGTTAGGATTTACGCCAAGTTGTTCGTTGGTGTAGATCGGAAGAGCGTGCGATCCGGGGTAGTAGATCAGCGGACCGTTGTCGGAATCGATATCTTCTAAAGCGACCCAGACACCGACCATGAAGCGCTCGGGGCAGGAGCTGAAGTGGATGCTATCGGTGTGATAGTGCTGCTGCGTGCCTACAGGGAAGTTTAGAGTTTGAAAAGGAAACGCCCGCCGGCCGTAGAGGTCCGACAGGAGTTGCAAAACGGTCTGATTGCAAGCGAGGCGGTGGACTGCCGGGACATCTTTCCAAGCGTCTTGCACTCGAAGATTTGTGTTGCTGCCGTTGCGCCAGCCAGTCCAGTCATAACGGTCATCCAGTTTCCTGACGATCGTGTCAGCTACTTGCAGGAACTCCGGGTCTGGGAAATCGATGATCGCGTAACCATCTCGGCGCAGGGTTTGCGCCACATTGCGGGTTTCTTCCGACACGTCCTTTTCGCGAAAAATCAGTTCAAACAAAGGCGATTCAACATCTGGAACGCCGGGCAAAGCATTTACGAATTGACTCATGGCAGGTTTCTCAACAAACCAAATAGTGTCTCACGGAGCGTGGATTGTGGATCGTACTATGCCAAATGGCATAGAGGGTAATCGTTCTTTCGGCAGTAGAACTAATGCCCACGTTTAGCGCATAGTCAGGAATGGCTGCTTATGATTTCCGAATCGAAGATTACATCCACTCGTGACAACGCACCGCTCAACCTTGGAAGCGGACCCACGGAGGAGAAGCCCAAACGCGGTTGGATCGTTTGGGTAATCGTGCTGTGCGCGCTGGCGGCCGGCGGTTACTATTTGTCGAAGCGGAGCACACCGGCGACCAGTGCGGACAACGCTCCCAAAGCTACTGGCAAGAAGGGCGGCCGGGGTGCAGGCGGGCCCATCCCTGTTTCTGCCGAAAAAGTGAAGCAGGGAGACATGGGCGTTTACATCAGCGACATTCTGGGCACGGTCACACCGGTATATACGGTTTCGATCACGAGCCGAGTAGCCGGGCAACTGATGCAGGTGAGCTATCGGGAAGGCCAGCTTGTGCATAAAGGAGATTTGCTGGCGGTGATTGATCCACGGCCTTACGAGGCCGCACTGGAGCAAGCAGAGGGGCAGTTACAACGAGATCAAGCCTTACTGAAAAATGCGCGCACCGATCTTACTCGTTATCAGACGGCTTATGCGCAGCATGCGATTCCGGAGCAGACGCTGGCGACGCAAGAGGCCACGGTGAATCAGGACGAGGGCACGGTCAAGTTGGATCAAGGGAACGTAGACGCGGCGAAGGTGAACATTGAATACACCAAAATCACATCGCCGATTGACGGACGTGTCGGGTTGCGGCAGGTGGATCCAGGCAATATTGTGCCGGCCAATGGGACCGCGCCCTTGTTGACGATTACGCAGCTACAGCCGATTACCGTCATTTTTCCGATGGCGGAAGATTACATCGCCGAAGTAGCTGCGCAAATGCGCGCGGGTCACAAATTGGAAGTCGGCGCATATACACGTGACAACAGTACTTTGCTGGCGAAGGGAACATTGCTGACGCTCGACAACCAGATCGATACCGGTACCGGGACGGTGAAAGTGAAGGGAATCTTCACGAACGCGGACAATCGTCTGTTCCCGAACGAATTTGTAAATGCGCGCTTGCTGGTGAGGACTTTGCATGACGTAAATATCGTCCCATCGGCAGCGCTGCAACGAAACAACGACGCGTCCTACGTGTATGTTGTAGACCCGGCTAGCAACACCGTTATGTCCCGTCCGGTAACGATTATCAATACGGATGGATTGCAATCGGCCGTGGGTGGAGTGCAGGCGGGCGAAATCGTGGTGACGGATGGCTTCGACAAGTTGCAGGATAAGACGAAGGTAGCGATACGTCAGCCGCGTGCTCCACAAAGTGGTGGCGATGCTGCTCCTGCGGCGGCGCACAAGGGGCACAAGCAATGAGTCCGTCACGGCCGTTTATTCTGCGGCCTGTCGCCACGTCGCTGCTGATGGCAGCGATTCTGCTGGTCGGGATCGTAGCTTACAAGCAGCTGCCGGTTTCAGCTCTGCCCGAGGTGGATTACCCCACCATGCAGATTGTGACCTTCTATCCGGGCGCGAGTCCGGACGTCACGGCTTCGGCCATTACCGCACCGCTCGAAAGACAGTTGGGCGAGGTGCCGGGATTGAATCAGATGCGCTCTACGAGTTCCGAGGGCGCGTCGGTGATCACGTTGCAGTTCGCACTGAGTCTGAACATCGACGTCGCGGAGCAGGAAGTGCAGGCTGCCATCAACGCGGCGCAAACATTCCTCCCAGCCGACCTCCCACTGCCTCCTATTTACAGTAAAACCAATCCGGCTGATGCGCCCATCCTCACGCTCGCTCTTACGGCCAAAGACATTCCATTGCCGCAATTGGAGGATTATGCGGATACTCGCCTGGCACAGAAAATTGCGCAGCTTTCTGGTGTGGGCGCGGTAACGATTAGCGGCGGCCGCAAGCCAGCCGTGCGAATTCAAGTAAATCCGGCGCAGCTCGCCTCCTACGACTTAGGCTTGGAAGACCTACGCACTGCGTTGGCGAACACGAGTCTCGATGCGGCCAAGGGAAGCTTCGACGGGCCCCGCCAGGATTTCCAAATCAACGCCAACGATCAGTTATTGTCGGCGAAGGATTACACCGAGGTAGTGGTTGCCTATAAGAACGGCTCGCCCGTGATGCTCAAGGATGTGGCCAGCATAGTGGATGGCATTGAGAACGAGAAACTGGCGGCTTGGCGGAATGAGACGGCTGCTGTGATCGTCAACATACAAAGGCAACCGGGCGCGAATATTATCCAGGTGGTAGATCGCATCAATGCGCTGCTGCCGAAACTAAAGAACACTATACCTGCGGCGATCGACGTAAAAACGCTGACAGACCGGACAATCACGGTGCGCGCGTCGGTGGAGGACGTTGAGTTTGAATTGCTGGTTTGTATTGCGCTCGTAGTGATGGTGATTTTCGTATTTTTGCGGAATTTGGCTGCCACTTTTATACCGAGTGTGGCGGTGCCGCTGTCTCTGGTGGGCACGTTCGCGGTGATGTACCTGCTCGGTTATAGCCTCAACAACCTCACACTCATGGCGCTCACCATTTCCACGGGCTTCGTGGTAGATGACGCAATCGTCATGATCGAAAACATCATGCGCTACGTGGAAGAAGGGGAAGCACCCCTGCAGGCCGCGTTGAAGGGCGCCGAGCAAATCGGTTTTACAATTATCTCGCTCACGGTGTCACTCATCGCAGTTTTGATTCCGTTACTGTTTATGGGCGATATTACGGGCCGGCTCTTTCGTGAGTTCGCCGTTACTCTGGCAGTGACGATCATCCTGTCCGCCGTGGTCTCACTGACGCTAACCCCAATGCTGTGCGCGAAGCTGCTGCGACACAGGGAGAAAGCCAAGGAAGGCCGGCTTTATCGAGCCTCGGAAGCAGTTTTTGAAAAAACCATCTCGTTCTATGGAACAACGCTTGAATTCGTACTGCGGTTCCGGGGAGTTACGCTGCTGGTGGCCGCCGCCACACTGGCCCTTACCGTCTATCTCTACGTGATCATTCCCAAGGGATTCTTCCCCGTCCAGGACACCGGTCAGATTCAGGGCGTTTCGGAAGCCGATCAGAGCGTGTCTTTTAAGGAGATGACAAACCTGCAGCAACGTCTGGCGACGGTCATTCTCAAGGACCCGGCAGTCGATAGTCTCTCGTCGTTCATAGGGGTGGATGGTACCAACACAACCCTAAACTCCGGTCGCATTCAAATCAATCTAAAGCCAGTTGAGGACCGCGATGGGAGTGCTTCGGACATCATTAGGCGTTTGCAACCACAGTTGGCGAAGATCGAGGGCATCACGCTCTACATGCAGCCGGTGCAGGATTTGACAGTGGAAGATATTGTGAGCCGGACGCAGTTTCAGTACAGCATCGAAGATCCAGACCCTAACGAATTGTCCTCCTATGCGGCCAAGTTTACAGAACGTCTCAAAGAGCTGCCGGAGCTGGCCGATGTGGCGAATGATCTCCAAACACATGGTTCGGAGATTGCTTTAGACTTCGATAGGCAAACAGCTAGCCGCTTGGGTATCACGCCGCAGACGATCGATAACACCCTATACGACGCCTTTGGCCAGCGCCAGATCTCGACGCTCTTTACGCAACTGAACCAGTATCACGTCATTCTGGAAGTGCCGCCGGCCTTTCGAGTCAATCCGGAGAACTTGCGCAATATCTATTTGAAGTCGGTGTCGGGAACGCCAGTTCCGATGAGTGCGTTTGCGAGTTATAAGAACGTATCTGCGCCCATTCTGATCAGCCATATAGGACAATTTCCTGCTACCACTGTTTCGTTCAACCTGGCGCCGAGTGCTTCCTTAGGAGAGGCGGTTGATGCAATAAAACAGATTGAGAAAGAACTTCCAACGCCACCTGCGATGCAGTCGTCTTTCCAGGGAACGGCAGAGGCGTTTGTGGCCTCTTTGACAAACGAACCGCTCTTGATTCTGGCGGCGCTGGTGACCGTGTACATCGTGCTCGGCGTGTTGTACGAAAGCTACATTCACCCGATCACGATTCTTTCGACGCTGCCATCGGCGGGCGTGGGAGCTCTCTTAGCGCTGATGGTTTGCCGGCAGGAACTCACGGTGGTGGCGATTATCGGGATCGTACTGCTTATCGGCATTGTGAAGAAGAACGCCATCATGATGATCGATTTTGCGCTGGAGGCAGAGCGAAAAGAGGGCAAATCTCCTTACGACTCGATTTATCAAGCGTGCCTGTTGAGATTCCGCCCCATTATGATGACGACCATGGCGGCTCTGCTGGGTGCAGTTCCGCTGGCATTTGGCCATGGTACCGGTTCTGAGTTGCGGCGGCCGCTGGGCATCACGATTATCGGAGGGTTGCTGTTGAGCCAGTTGCTGACCCTGTACACCACCCCCGTGATTTACCTGTTCTTCGACGGCATCGCGCGTCGATTCTCAGGAACAAACGAGTCGGCGGATGAGCCAGTGAGATTACCGCCAAGCCGCGAACCGGCTCCAAGTCACGGAGACTAAGGGAAACCACCATGAGCCTCTCTTCTCCCTTCATTCACCGGCCGGTGGCGACCACGCTGCTCACCATCGCTATTGGATTATCGGGTTTTGTCGCATTCAATCTACTGCCCGTGTCGCCCTTGCCACAGGTGGATTTTCCAACTGTGTCAGTACAGGCCTCGCTGCCCGGAGCAAGTCCCGAGATCATGGCTTCTTCAGTCGCTACTCCGCTGGAGCGTCAATTTGGACGTATTGCGGGAGTGACTGAAATGACCTCGTCCAGTTCCCTTGGGCAGACCAGTATCACTTTGCAGTTCGATTTAAACCGCAGCATCGACGCCGCGGCCCGTGACGTAGAAGCGGCCATTAATGCCGCGCGCGGTTATCTGCCGGCGAATCTCCCCGGCAACCCGACCTACAGAAAAGTAAATCCGGCTGACGCGCCGATTATGATTCTGGCGCTCACCTCGGATAAGCTCAGTCCGCCGCAGCTTTACGATGCCGCGTCCACCATCTTGCTGCAACGGATCTCCCAGATACGCGGTGTGGGTCAAGTGATTGTCGGCGGTAGTTCGGCCCCGGCCGTGCGCGTGGATCTGAATCCAACACAGGTCAACCATTACGGTTTGAGCCTGGAGGCCGTGAGGACTGTCTTATCCCAGCAAACTTCCAATTTGGCTAAAGGAACGTTCTCAGACGATAAGCACAACTGGCTGATCGGCGCCAACGATCAGATTTTGCATGCGGTTGACTACCGGCCCATTCTGCTGAAATATCAAAATGGCGCGGCCGTCCGGTTGAGCGATGTGGCAACTGTCAGCGATTCGGTCCAAACCGTCAGGTCGCTCGGTCTGGCGAACGGTAAACCGGCGGCGCTGCTTATTATTTTCCGGCAGCCGGGCGCTAACATCATAGACACGGTGGATGGCATCAGAAAAGCTCTGCCGAATCTCAACGCTGCCATTGACCCATCGATTCGGCTCACGGTAACGCTTGATCAAACGATCACTATTCGCGCTTCGGTTCACGATGTCGAGCGGTCCTTAATGATATCCGTGATGCTGGTCGTGATGGTGGTTTTTCTATTCCTCCGGGAAGCGCGCGCCACGCTAATTCCGAGCGTGGCAGTTCCGGTGTCGATTATCGGAACCTGCGGCGTGATGTATCTTTTCGGCTTCAGCATCGACAACTTGTCACTGATGGCGTTGACGATTTCGAGCGGTTTCGTGGTTGACGACGCCATTGTCGTATTGGAAAACATCACGCGCCTTCGGGAGAAGGGCCTCGGACCCATGGAAGCCGCGCTGAAAGGGGCCGCCGAAATTGGGCCAACCGTGCTTTCTATCAGCATTTCGCTGGTGGCCGTATTCATTCCCATTTTGCTGATGGGTGGAGTCGTGGGCCGTCTCTTCCGGCAGTTTGCGATTACGCTCTCGGTAACGATTGTGTTGTCGATGATCATATCGCTCACGGCAACGCCCACCATGTGTGCGCGGATCCTGAAAGATTCATCTGAACATGGTTGGCTGTACCGCAAGACCGAACGATTTTTTGTATTCATCCTCAGCGTTTACGAGCACATGCTGCGCTGGGTGCTGCGTCATTCGGCAATCGTGCTGGCCATCGCCATTGCAACGCTGGCATTCAATATTTATCTGTTTGTGATCGTGCCAAAGGGCTTTTTCCCGCAGCAGGATACAGGGAGGCTCAATGGCAATTTCATCGGCGACCAAAGCATCTCCTTTCAAGCGATGCAGGCCAAAATCAGAGCGCTCTCATTGATCGCCGGAAAAGATCCCGACGTGGCAACCATACAGGCCTTTAGCGGAGGTGGCGGTGGCACCACGATGAACACGGGCCGCTGTTTCATTACGTTGCGGCCGTGGGGTGTACGCAAAGCCACCGCCGATCAAGTGATTGGGCGGTTGCGTCCAAAGCTCAACTCCATTCCGGGGATCACGCTTTTTCTGCAGGCTGCGCAAGATTTGCGTGTGGGCGGACGCCAAAGCGCGGCTCAATATCAATACACACTGCAAAGCGACAAACTGGAAGATCTCACGCGCTGGGCTCCAGTTTTGACAAATCTGATGCGTCGCATGCCGCAACTGACGGATGTGGTTAGCGACCAGCAAAACAGTGGTCTGGAAGCGGGTTTGAATATCGATCGACCGACTGCTTCGCGCTTAGGCATCACTCCAAGCGCCATAGATAACACTTTGTATGACGCGTTCGGCGAACGCGAGGTGGCGCGCACATTCTCTCCTATGAACCAGTATTACGTTGTCATGGAGGTGAATCCCACATTCTGGCAAACCCCCGAAGGTCTCAACCAAGTGTATGTTCCGTCAACGTCCGGCGCTCCGGTCCCACTAGCGGCGTTTACCAGTATGCGGCCTTCCACCGCGTCGCTAACGGTAAATCACTCGGGCGTTTTCCCATCGGTTACGATTTCCTTTAATCTGGCGCCCGGCGTCGCTTTGGGAGATGCGGTCATTGCGATTCAGCAGACGGGCCAGCAGGCCGGCGTGCCCACTACCATCAACACGAATTTCACCGGCACGGCGCAGGCATTCCAAGCATCGCTTGACTCGCAACCGATTTTGATTGCGTCAGCGCTGGCGGCGGTCTACATTGTGCTGGGGATTTTGTACGAGAGTCTGATCCACCCGATTACCATTCTTTCCACGCTGCCTTCGGCTGGAGTCGGCGCCCTGCTGGCTCTGCTGATCACGAAGAATGACCTCAGCGTGATTGCGCTGATCGGCATCATCCTGCTCATAGGCCTCGTCAAGAAAAACGCCATCATGATGATTGACTTCGCGCTGTCCGCGGAGCGCATTGAACATAAGCCGCCCGAGGAAGCTGTCTTCCAGGCGTGCATGCTACGCTTTCGGCCTATTATGATGACCACCATGGCCGCTTTATTGGGTGGTCTGCCACTTGCGCTGGGTACAGGCACAGGCGCCGAATTAAGGCGACCGCTCGGCATCACCATTGTGGGAGGACTCATTGTGAGTCAAGCGCTGACACTGTTCACAACACCCGTGATTTACCTTTATATGGATCGCCTGGCGCGATTCTTGCGCAGACTGCGCGGTGGAGCACCTCTGTTGACACCAGCCCCGGCGCCGGCGGGAGACTAAAGAACTTTGCAGCCGCATTACAAAATTGTTAGCGCGGAGCATCCGAGCGAGCCATCGGTGACGCTGCTGCTCAACGGCAAGTTGAGCGAAGAAGCGATTCCGGAATTGGAACATTCCATCGTGGAGGCGCGCGAGTCGAAAAGGCGAGTGTATATCGATTTGAGTGAAGTGACGCTAGTGGATAGAAAAGCAGTGCAATATATCTCCGCGCAAACCGCACAAGACGTGAAGGTGGTGAATTGCCCCATCTATTTGCGGCGCTGGATTAATCAGGTTAGTGATGACATCGAACAATAAATGTTTTTTGATAGCTGCTGTCGCTTTGCTTCTCCTATGCGCTTGCAATCCTGCGCCTAAGTACGTTAGACCTCCCGCGCCCACACCGGCCGCCTACAAAGAGGCGCCGGGAGATCAGGAAAAGGCAGGTTGGAAACTGGCGCAGCCCGGCGATGACAAACTGCGCGGGAAGTGGTGGGAAATCTACAACGATCCGCAGCTAAATGCGCTCGAAGAGCAGGTGGCCGTTTCCAATCAAAGTCTGAAGGCGTCGGAAGCGAACTTTCGCGCTGCTCGTGCCTTGGTGGTGATTGCTCACTCCGCCCTTTATCCCACTTTGGGTAGCACGCCTACTCTGACTAACTCCCGGGGGTCTTCTACTCTCGGCCGCATTCTAAATGGCGGTAACAACACTGAGTATGCTTTGCCATTTAGCGTCTCTTACACACCCGATTTTTGGCATCGCATCCGAAACAATATCGCGGTCGAAGCGTACAGCGCCCAAGCGAGCGCTGCCGATGTCGCGACGGCGCTACTCACGACCCAAGCCGATTTGGCGACCGATTATTTTGAACTGCGCGCTACCGACATGCAGATCAAGATTCTGACCGACACCATGGAGAATTACCGGCAGAATGTGGATCTGACAACTACTCTTTACAAGACCGGCATTAATTCCGAACAGGAATTGGTGCAAGCCCAGAATCAATTGGATACCGCGATTGCGCAAGCTACGGACTTAGGAGTGGCGCGGGCCGAGTATGAACACGCCATTGCAACGTTGACCGGCAAGCCGCCTTCCGAGTTGTCTATTGCGGTTGGCACGTTTAACCCTGAACCCCCGCCCATACCCGTAGCTGTTCCGTCCACCTTGCTCGAACGGCGCCCCGACATTGCGGCACAGGAACGGACGATCGCCGCTGCCAATGCGGAAATCGGCGTTACGCGGGCAGCTTACTATCCCACGCTGACGTTGTCGGCCAGCGCTGGCATAGAGTCTTACAGCTTTGTGCATTGGTTCAATTCCCCAAGTCGTTTTTGGTCTCTAGGGCCTGGCCTTTCGCAGACTCTGTTCGATGGAGGCGCGAGGCGTGGACAAAACGAGCAGGCGCAGGCGCAATACGACGCGGCGGTCGCCAATTATCGTCAAACCGTGCTGACTTCGTTCCAGGCGGTGGAAGATCAACTTTCGAGCTTGCGGATTTTGTCGCTTGAGATCGGACAGCAGCAAACGGCGATTAACTCCTCGCAGCGCTATTTGGACTTAGCTTTGATCCGTTTTAAAACGGGTGTGGACAGTTATTTGAATGTTATTACGGCGCAAAATTCGCTGCTTTCAAACCGGGAATCACAGGTGTCTTCGGAACTTCGCAGATTGTCAGCCAGCGTGCAGTTAGTTTTGGCATTGGGCGGCGGATGGGATCCGGCGACGCTGCCGCAGATGAAAGATTTAACAGGGAAACAAGCGGTGGGCAGCGGGCAAGGGGTGAGTGCTACTCATTGATGATGCAGGGTTTACAGGAAGATCTTATGCCTCGTACCCTGGACGGGTAAGTGACTACAATGCGCGGCAAAAGGTATAATTTTGGTCAGAGGTAGGCGATGCAAGCACCGGGACCAGCCAAAGATCCGTTAAATGATAATGCTGCTAATCCGATAAGTAAAGAGATGACTAGCATCGACATTTGCTTGCCGAAGCGGCTGGCACAAGAAGCACAGCAGGCAGGATTACTTTCTTCTGAGGCCGTGGAACAGTGGTTGCGCGAGCAACTAAAGGCACAGCGGGTCGACCAACTGTTCCAGGCGATGGACCGTATGTCCGCCGTAGACGAACCCTCTATCCTATCCCCCGAGGCAGTGGCAGCGGAAATCGCCGCGATGCGTGCAGAACGGCGCGCAGTCAAACCAAGTTAATGCACTTGGTGCTCGACACCAACGTGGTCGCCTCAGCTTTATTGTGGAACGGCAAACCCAGAAAGCTGCTGCAACTGGGACGCGGCGGTACCCTGAAGTTCTTCACCAGCTTGCCCCTAATCAGCGAACTGACCGAAATACTTTCACGAAAGAAATTCGAAAAGAAGATCTCTGCTTCGCAGCTTTCCCTCTATAAAATTATCGACCTGTATGTGGAATTCGTTTCGGTAGTGGTCCCGAAGGACGTTCCCCGCATCGTCTCCGATCCCGATGACGATGTCGTAATTGGGACTGCACTGGCAGCCAAAGCCGCATTGGTCGTTTCGGGCGATGCTGGGGTGCTCGCTGTGAAGGAATACGAAGGTGTGCGGATTCTTTCGGTCCATAATGCATTAGAAGAGTGTTGTACTATAAAGGCGTAGATATGTTGAGTCTCCTTCAGGGCGAAATCCTTATTAGCGTGGCCATTATCGGCCCTGCCTGAGACCTCGTCTAGTTGATTTGTTAAGAGGCCACCGGCGGGGAGAAATCCAGCCGGTGGCTTTTTACTTTTCCAGGGGAATAGAGTTTTACATGAAAATCGCGACATTCGACACAACGCTTCGTGACGGTACTCAAGGCGAGTCCGTCTCCTTCTCCGCTGAAGACAAGCTGCTTATTGCGCAGAAGCTCGACGATTTGGGGATTGACTACATTGAGGGTGGCTGGCCGGGCTCGAATCCGAAGGACAAGGAATTCTTCGAACGCGCGCGCGGGCTGAAGTGGAACCACGCCAAGCTGACTGCATTTGGTTCTACTCGCTTAGCAAAGAACCGCGTGCAAGACGATGCCAGCGTCGGCGAGTTGATCGCAGCCGGGACACCTGTCGTGTCGGTGTTTGGCAAAACCTGGGACTTCCATGTCCGGCGCGCGTTGGGCATTAGCGAAGAAGAGAATCTCGAGTTGATCGCCGACACTGTGCGTTTTCTAAAGGCGCATGGCCGCGAGGTTGTTTATGATGCGGAGCATTTTTTCGATGGCTATCATGCCAATCCATCCTACGCTCTGCAGACTTTGGAAGCGGCTAAGAATGCCGGCGCCGACGTGCTCTGCATGTGCGATACGAACGGCGGAACGATGCCGATGCGCTTAGCGGAAATTGTCGCGGATGTGCGCGCCCGGTTCGATGGCGTGCTGGGCATTCACACCCACAATGATGCGGAACTTGCCGTTGCCAATACCCTGGTTGCGGTGGAAGCCGGTGTAACCCACGTACAGGGATGTATCAATGGCTATGGGGAACGCTGCGGCAACGCGAACCTCTGCTCAATTTTGGCTAATTTGGAGTTGAAGCTGGGGCATACTACGATCGGCCCGGAGAACTTGACGAAACTAACCAATGTTGCGCGTTTTGTCGCAGAACTGGCAAATTTGCCACTGCGCCGTGAGCAGGCCTACGTTGGCCCAAGCGCTTTCGCCCACAAAGGCGGCATTCATGTTAGCGCAGTGTTGAAGGATTCCGCGACCTATGAACATGTCCAGCCTGAGATGGTCGGCAACCGCCAACGTGTTTTGCTGAGCGATCTTTCGGGGCGCGGCAACGTAGCGTATAAGTTAAAGCAACTGGGGCTGAAGGACGAGAATCTAGCTGAAACAGCCCGCCGAGAAATTCTGCAACGCATCAAGCAGATGGAACACCAGGGCTACGATTTTGAAGCATCGGAAGGCACGTTTGAATTGCTGGTACGGGAAGCGGCACACCCCGGGTTTCATCCCTTCGACGTCGTCAATTACGAAGTGGGAACGAAATTGCAGAATAGTGGAGACACGCTGACGACAGCGAGTGTAACGCTCAAAGTGGGCGAGGCCGTGCACTCGTCGACGGCCACTGGAAGCGGCCCGGTGCACGCTTTAGACATCTGTTTACGTCAATGTCTGTCGTCAATTTATCCGGCAATTACGCAGGTGCGGCTAACGGATTACAAAGTACGTGTACTCGGCGCCAAAGGCGGCACGGAATCGAAGGTTCGCGTATTGGTGGAGTGGACCGACCACAGCCAGAGCTGGGCCACGGTCGGGATCTCCGATAACGTCATCGATGCGAGCTGGCGGGCGCTAGTGGATGCGCTGCGGTTGGAATTGATGAGACTCGCGGAAAAAGACAAGACGGCCAATCCGACGGTGCGGGATTTTAGCTGGGCCGTCTGAGGTTTTTTTCACAGATCGGCGCGCTTATTGCGGCGGGCACGACGGCTCCGCCAGTTTAGCGCTATTGTGACTATCCCAAAAACAATGCACCACGGAACCGCTAACGCCAAGTGAATTCCGTGCGCTCCCGGCAAGAGTTTTCCAAAACCGAATACTATCGCAATTGTGCCCGTTAAGCCGGCAATCCAGCATGTCTCGACGAAGGCATCCAGTATCAACAACACTGCGGCCAAAGCGAGTAGTTCCAAGCCGATCGCCAAAGGCTTTAATCGCCAAAGGAAATAGGCGCCTGTTACGGCCGCCGCGGCGCCAGCGACTCCCTGCCAAACGCGACCCGGCCAGATAAACTCGCAATAGATACCCAAAACACCAAAAATAACCAGACAAAAGGCGGTGTTTGGCCCCATGGGTTAAAGCGCTGCGGCAGTCTTGGGCCGCAAGGGCAACGCAAACCAAAAGGTTGCCCCGCTAGTCGCGCTGTTGTTGAACATGCCAATTTGTCCGCCCATCAGTTCGACGAGCTGCCGGCTAATCGTTAATCCCAAACCTGTCCCACCAAAACGGCGGCGGTTTGTTCCATCGGCCTGGAAGAACGCTTCAAAGATTCGGTCCCGCATCGTTTCATCTACGCCAATCCCTGTATCGATCACGTCACAGCGGATTCTTGAGCCATCTGTACTGGTGGTCAGCACAACATGAACTCCGCCTGCGGAGGTGAACTTTACCGCGTTCGCGATCAGATTTGTGAGAATTTGCCTAAAACGGACGCTATCGCCTTCAATGATCGATGGCACCCGAGGATCGATTTCATGCGTAAGCGTCAAGCCTTTCGTAATCGCGCGCAGACTCAGCATCTTGACCACGGATCGCAGACTCTCTGCCGGATCGAAGGGCCGGTATTCAACCGGAAGGTGGCCCGCGCCAATCTGCGAGAGGTCGAGCAGGTCGTTGATAATCGTAAGTAAATCGTTGGCGCACTGGCTGATGGCATCGGCATACTCACGCTGATCTGTCGTTAGATCTGTCGTCTTCATGAGATTGATCATGCCCATAATTCCGTTCAGCGGAGTTCGCAGTTCGTGCGAAGTGTTAGCCAGGAATTGTTCTTTGAGCTGAGTCGCTTCGCGCGCCAGATGCAGAGCTTTACTCAGTTCCTCATTCTTTACCTGCATCTCGCGCGCAGATTCTCTCAGCTTCTGCTCAGCTACTTTACGCTCTGTAATGTCACGCCCAATGCCTTGGATCGCAACCGCCAAACCTTTCCGGTAGATCACGCGCGTACCGATCTCCAGAAAGCGGACACCGCCGGACTTAGGAAGCATACGCAGTTCGAAATGCTGCGTGGGGCTTCCTCCTAAGTGCGCTCGAATGCTGTCCTGGTTTAAATGACGCGATTCGGGGGCAATCAACTCCTCAATACTTCTACCCAGAACCTCGCTTCGCCCATAGCCGGTGAAACTTTCGGCAGCACGGTTAATCGCCATTAGCCGGCCTTTTAAGTCGTGCAGGAAAATTACGTCGTTGGCGTTTTCGAACAACTCACGAAAGCGTTCCTCACTGGCGCGAACGGCGTCTTCCGCAGTCCGGCGGGACGTCTCGTCCTGAATCTGCATGATGCGCGCATCGCGGCCCTTAATGGCAAAACTGGAAAATACCATGCTCACCACAAGCTCCCGTCCTGCCGCCCCCCGATGGATGAAAGGTCCCAGCGTGTTATGAGGTTTTCGCAACTCCGCTTCCAGTAAACTGCGCCACCGCTCGCCCCCTTCAAGGGAAAACAAATCTAACAAGCTCATTTCGCACATCTGCTTGCGTGTGTAACCGTAGAGTTCTACCGCATTTTTATTGGCTTCGAGAATACGGAAATCGTCCTGGGCAAAGATGACGGCCGGATTCGGATTGCCATAAAAAACGCCTTCATAGGCCCTCACCAAGGCGCGCAGATCGGCAATCGTGGCTTCCAGCTTGGCCACGCTCGGACCTCTAGTTTCGGCGGGCTCCCGTTCAGCCTCGCTTATCACCGCATCGCTACTCGATACTTCCGCTGCCGCTCGTTTCATCGCTTGGCTTGTTTGGTGCGGTACTTCCAATTTTACTGAATACTTTAGCAGTGATTAGGCCACACGGGAATAGACCTTTCGTTTTGGGCCCAACGTTTGTCTGAATCGCCCTGTTACCATTTTGCAGCATCAAACATTTCTCTTTCTGTTTGTTTTCATTGCATATTCACACCAAAAAAATCTGCCAGCAACACGATTCCGTGACAGTGGAATCAAAGGCGAACTTCTATGACCGTCCTCAGCAAAAATTCGTTCCAGCTCTTTTGGCAATCCCCCAACATCCCGGCCGGATTTCGGTCTGGGGTTTCACTTCACAGCCACACAATGTATTCCGAGGAAAGCCTGGACATGGTGCCTCGCTATACAGGAAAAGTGCCGTACTTAGGCCGTGCGATCCGCAACCAGGAATTGGAATATCACCGGCTCAATTCTAAACACTTCAGCTTTGGGGATGCCTTCTGGACACCGCCCTTGGCGCCGCGCCAAGCTTACCGGCTGGAGGAAAAGCAGATTAAGAGAAAGTTCAAATTACCGGCGTTGATTTCGTTGACCGACCATGACGACATTCGTGCAGGTCAGCAGCTTCACGTGCTGGACAGGTTCAAAAACATTCCCATCTCAACCGAGTGGACCATACCGTTTAACAACACCTTCTTCCACCTTGGCGTGCACAACATGCCGTCGGCGGAAGCGGTTCACTGGATGAATGAGTTCGAGGCATTCACGGCGCAGCCGGACCTCGATCAACTGAGGCATTTGCTCGCCAAGCTGCATGCTTACCCCGAAGTCCTGCTCGTTCTTAACCACCCGCTCTGGGATGAAAAGGGGATCGGTCTTCAGGCCCATCGAGAAATCCTCAAATCGTTGCTCGCCAATTATGGTGAATTCTTTCATGCTCTTGAACTCAATGGCCTTCGTTCTTGGAATGAAAACAAGGAAGTGATCGCTATGGGTGGCGCGCTGAATTTGCCAGTCGTGGCGGGTGGCGATCGGCATGGCCGGGAACCCAACGCGATCTTGAATCTTTCCCGCGCCACTACGTTTGTCGACTTTGTAGCTGAAATCCGCCAAGAGCGGTGCAGCCACGTGATTTTCATGCCGCAATATCGCGAACCTCTAAGAATGCGTGTTTTGCAAACGATGGTGGATGTAGTTCGCGAATATCCCGAAAACTTCGCTGGACGCCGCACCTGGGCAGACCGCGTCTATTACCGCGATCCCGAAACAAAAGTCACGGTGTCAATGGCCGATCTCTGGCCCGACGGCGGACCGGCCATCGTAAAGCAATTCGTAGCCGCCATGCGTCTCATTGAATGGACTCCTTTCCGTTCGGCTCTGCGGCTTGCGCTCAACGACCGCTCTGCCGTCTGGTCCGATCAGGAGGCTGCCGTTTGACGACTCACCCGCGTGTGGCGTTCATGCCGGACACTTTTTTCGAAGTGAACGGCGTAGCCCATACAGCGCGACATCTGGAGGGTTTCGCGCGGCGGCAGCAGATTCCCTTTTTGAGTGTTCATTGCGGCCCCAGGTTCGAGAAATCCTCTGACGGCGTTGTTTCCATCCTCCAACTCGAGCGCGGTCCCGTCCGAATCGGTTTAGACGCCAACTTAGACTATGATGTGTTGCTCTGCCGTTATGCGGACCGAGTAGTAAAAGAAACGCGAGAATTCGGTGCTGACTTGATCCATATAACCGGTCCAGGAGATATGGGTGCGGTAGGCGCGTACGTTTCCTGGTGTCTAAAATTGCCCCTAGTCATTTCCTGGCACACCAGCTTGCATGAGTACGCCGGCGTCCGTTTGAAAAAATTGCTGAGCTTCTCAGGCGCCAATGCCAGTTGTACAGCGGGGACTGTCGCCGAGAAACTGTCTCTTGCGGTGTTGCGCTTGTTTTACCGGCTTGCCGCAGTCACGATGGCCCCGAATCAGGAATTGGTTGACCTCACTCGTTCTCTGACCGGGCGGCCGTCTTACCTGATGCGGCGTGGTGTCGATGCCCTGCTTTTCAATCCTTCACGCCGCAATCGCACTAGCAACGTCTTTCGGATCGGATACGTGGGCCGTCTCACGCCCGAAAAAAATGTGCGATTTCTCTCCGCTCTTGGCGCTGCCCTGCGTGCTAAGGGTCATGCCAATTTCGAGTTTGTTATCGTCGGCGAAGGCAGCGAGGAACCTTGGCTGCGTGCGCATGTTCCCAACGCAACTTTGACCGGCGTTCTGCGCGGTGAGGCGCTGGCGGAGGCCTACGCCAATATGGATCTGTTCGTATTCCCATCGAACACGGATACGTTTGGCAACGTAGTGTTGGAAGCCCTCGCTTCGGGTGTGCCTTGCGTGGTTACGAACCACGGCGGCCCTAAGTTTTTGGTGGAGTCAGGATCGAGCGGCTTTGTCGCGTCTACCGATGCTGAATTCATCGCCTTCGTCGATAAAATCCTGCGTGATTCAATCCTTCATGCAAGCATGCGACGGGCAGCGCTTGAATATGGAGCACGGCAGTCTTGGGACGCCGTATTCGAATCTGTGTACCGCGTCTACGCGGAATCCATCCAACTCTCCACTTGCGCCCGTCCCGCTTCGGCTTCTCTGTTATCCTCACGGATGCATGGCCGGGGTAGTTCTTGACGGAAAGAAAGTTAGCCAGGAGATTCTCGCGGAACTGAAGCCGCGCGTAAAGGAACTCACCAAGAGACGCGGACGTCCCCCTTCACTGGCGGTGATTCTGGTAGGCGATGACCCAGCGTCGCAAATTTACGTCCGCAACAAAATCAAAGCTAGTCAGGATCTCGGCATCCGGAACGTCGAATTAAGGCCGCCAGCCAACATTTCTACGGACGATCTGTTTCAAGCCGTCGACCCGATCATCAGGGACAAAACAATCGACGCGATCCTAGTGCAGATGCCTCTTCCCAAGCAACTGCGCGCTGAAGAAGTCATTCCGTACATCGTTGATCCGTTTCGCGATGTAGATGGGTTTGGCATTCACAGCTTAGGTTCCTTGGTGGTGAACCGCTTTGCACCGCGCGCCTGTACGCCCGCAGGCATCATGGAATTGCTGCACCGCTCGAAGATTCCGGTAGCGGGCAAGCATGCGGTTGTCGTGGGGCGGAGCGATATTGTGGGCAAGCCCATGGCGCTCATGCTGCTTCACGAGAATGCCACCGTGACGATTTGCCATTCGCACACGCGCAATTTGGCGGAAGAGTGCCGCCGTGCCGATATTCTGGTGGCGGCCATGGGTAGGCCTGCGGCGATTACCAGGGACTTCATCAAGCCTGGCGCCGTAGTGATTGACGTTGGCATGAACCGCATTACGGACCGGGCGCAAGTGGCAGCGCTTTTCGCGCACGACGCCGCGCGCTTAGCTGCCTTCGAAAAGAACGGGTCGGTCTTGGTAGGCGACGTTGACCCGCTTGCGATGCAAGAACTCAGTTCTGCTTATACGCCCGTGCCCGGCGGGGTCGGACCGCTCACCATTGCCATGCTGATGGTGAATACCGTCGACCTGGCCGAGATGCACTGATCTCCCGCCATGCTGAAAGTTGGACTTACCGGCGGTTACGCGACCGGAAAAACGTTCGTTGCCGAGGAACTAGCGCGTCTGGGCTGCCACCTCATTTTCGCCGACCAGTTGGGCCATGCGGCACTACGGCCTGACGGTGCGGCTTACGCGCCCACCGTGCAACTTTTTGGACGGGACGTCCTGCTACCCGACTCTACTATCAATCGCAAGAAGCTCGCGTCTATTGTCTTCAACTCGCCCGATTTGCTCGCGCAACTAAATGCGATCGTGCACCCTGCCGTGTTTGAGTTAGAAGAGAAGATGTTGGCCGATTTGGCCGCGCGCGATCCGCGGGGCATTGTGATTTTAGAGGCGGCTATCCTGGTAGAGACGGGTCGATACGCCCAATGCGACAAGCTGATTGTGACCGCTTGCGACCAGGAAACGCAAATTGCCCGCGGTATGAAACGGGACGGCGCTACGCGCGAAGCTATACTTGCTCGTCTCAGCAAACAGTTGTCGTTAGAAGAAAAGAAACGGTACGCGGATTTTGTGATTGACACAAGCGGCGATAAAGAAGACACTGTGACACAAACGCAGCAAGTATTCAGCGCTTTGCAGCAAGCGGCAGAGGCGGTTAACTAGTGAAGCGTCGAGTGCTGACGTTCGCCCTGTTGTTTGCTGGAGTTTTTTTCTGGCTGACTGCCCGCGCCGATTGGAGTTTGCGGCGGTTCTCCGCTCCCGTTTTCCGGCAGGCTTTGAAATGGAGTGAACCAACTGCGGTGCACAGCGCCGGACTTACTCCGGAAGAGCAGAATAACATCGATATTTACCGGGCCGCGCAACCCGCTACCGTTTACATCACCAGCACAACCGTGCGGCGCGATTTCTTTTACCAGCCGGTGGCTTCGCAGAGTCTTGGTTCCGGCTTTTTGATCAACGATGAAGGCTTCATCCTGACCAACGCGCACGTCATCTCCGGGAGCAGCAAGGTCCAAGTTACTCTGTCGGACCAAAGCCAGTACTACGCAACTTTGCTTGAAACAGACCGTTCGGACGATCTTGCCATTATCAAGATTAGTCTAAAGAAGAAAGGTCCGTCTCTCAAACTAGGCGATTCCGATCGCATTCAGGTCGGCCAAAAAGTCCTCGCGATCGGCAATCCGTTTGGTTTGGAAGGCACACTCACCGTGGGCGTTGTCAGTTCCATCGGACGCGCGATCGATGGCGAGAACGAACAGCGTTTGGAGGGCATGATTCAGACCGACGCGGCCATCAACGGCGGCAATAGCGGTGGACCCTTGCTCGATTCGAACGGCAATGTCATCGGCATTAATACTGCGATTCTGGGCCGCACGAACATGGGTATTGGTTTTGCCCTTCCCATTAACCGCGCCAAAGCGCTGCTGGACGATTACAAAGCTGGCCGCGTGACGGAACGGCCCAAAGTTGGAATCACGACCGAGTACGTGGCAGGCGATTTAGCGGAAGCGCTTGGTTTGCCTAGGCGTGGCGGTTTGCTGGTGCAGCAACTGTACCGAGGCACTTCCGAAGAGGCGGCGGGCATCCACCCGGCGAATCAGGTGGTGGCCATTGGCAACGTGGAATTGGGCGTAGGCGGAGATTTGATCGTCGCCATCGACGGTAAGGCGGTGGACCGCGAAGATGCCTTGGTGCGCGCCATTTCACAGAAGCGGGTTGGCGATACGATCAATCTAACCGTTTACCGAAATGGAGCGGCTCTCAATATTCCGCTGAAGTTGATGCGTCCGCCGGCAGATGTAGGGTAAGTCCTTCGATAATTCGGTGACGACACAGATGAGAGGTCTTTTGTGAACGTTGCTGAAATCGTGCGTGAAACCACCCGCTATCATGAGAGACGGGGACTGAAATGGCCAACGGAAACGGCGACTATCCATCACGCTTCGAACGCATGGAGAAAACGCTGGAAGCCATTCTGGAAGTACAGACCTTGCAAGGGCGAAACCTTGCGGGGATTCTGAGCGTTCAACAAGCGCAAGCAGATCGCATGGACCGTGCAGACGCCCGAGTGAACCTGCTGACAGAAAAGGTGGACACTATGGCTACAAAGGTCGACGACCTGGTTGGAGCCATCGGTAGCCTGATCGACCACATTCCGCCGCAGAGTCTCCGTTAAGAGAACGACAAGGACATTTCTACCCTTACAAAAATTTCCGAAGGTTGCGGAAAGCTGCGGCCTGGTGCGTCGTCAGGGCCGGCTTTATCAAAATGCGCAACCGGTAATCGCGAGACTCGAAGATGCCGACTACGAGGGCCATTCGCTTACAATGCTACAAAGAATTGCAGCGGCGTTGGGGCAGCGCTTGGAAATTCGCTTCGTTCAGAAACGTAATCGCGCAGTGTGATGCTTATCTCCCGCTTGGTGTGACAACACCATCCTCCTCCACCGCCTCTTTCGTTGCGAACGGGTTGAAATTCGTCCCGTAGTCGAAATAATCCACACCCTCTGTTCTCTTCAAGAAGCCCACAATCTTATACGTCACCGGCGTCATCAGTGTCTCCCAAATCACCTTAAAAATATAGCCCGACAAAATCAAGTTGAAGATGATGGGTAGCGGCTGATCGTAAAAGATGAAAAAGATTACGACCGTCGTATCCACCGCCTGACCCACCACCGTCGACCCAATTGTGCGCGTCCACAAGCGCTTGCCATGGGTGAAAATCTTCAACCTCGCCAGCGTAAACGAGTTCGCAAACTCGCCGCACCAATAAGCCAGAATGCTCCCCGCCACGATTCGGCCAACCTGATGAAAGATGGCGTAGAAAGCGGGTTGATCTTTGTACTCCGGCGCAGGCGGAATAATGACCGCAATGGAACTCAAAATCGCAAACAGTGTCAGCGAGAAAAAGCCATACCAGATGGCCCGCCGCGATGCCGAGTAACCGTACACTTCGGTGAAAATATCACCAAACACATACGTGATGGGGAACAGCAATTGCGCGACGCTCACGCGCAAGCTCAAGCCGAAAAAAGGCAGCACAAAAAACTTCGGCGCAATCACGTTCGTGATGACCAGGATCACCACGAACAGCGTGATAAAGGCATCCAGGTACTTATAGCGATGGTCGCTTCTGAAAAGTGCAAGAAAACTCTGCTTTTCGTTGGATGAGTGCATAGTTGATTAAACCTTACTGATGCTTGTCCGCGTATCCGAGGTGGTTATAATCAGAGGGTGTCCCGGCTTTTATCATCTTGCGTGACTTGCCTTCTCCTCCTCACCGCCTGCGGTAACGGCATGAAAACTAAGGAAAAAGTGCAGGCCGCCATTCTGGATCGCCTGCAAAACCATTCCGGCCTGGACCTCAAGAGCATGGACGTCGCTACGACGAATGTCTCATTCGACAACAATCTGGCATACGCTACGGTGTCCTTTCATCCCAAAGGCGATCCGAATTTGAAGAGCGGCATGTCGATGAAATACACTCTCGAAGCGCGCGACGGCCAGTGGATAGTCACCAAAGTTGGCGATTCAACTGGACATTCCGCGTCTAATCCAACGCCAGGCGGCGTCGGTGGTTCGCTGCCGCCGGGACACCCATCCTTAGAGCAAGGAGCGAGTCCGGCGAACCCACCCGTCCCGGCGCCAACTCAATGAAAACAGTTGCTGTTTTAGGAGGAGGGCCGGCTGGCGCGACGGCTGCGGAACGGCTGGCCCGTTCAGGTCTCAGGACGATTGTGCTGGATGAAAAGCTCGCGTGGGAAAAACCATGCGGCGGTGGAATTACCTACAAGGCCTATTCGCAATATCCGTATCTACTCGAAAACGACACCCCTAAGAAAATCGTCACAGATACCACGCTTGCTGCTCCAAAATCCGGCGCTTTCAAAATGCAGCTCACACACCCGCTGCTCATCTACGCACGCATTGATCTGAACCGCATGTTGCTCAATCGCGCGGAAGCGGCCGGTGCTGAGTTGGAAAAAGAACGTGTGCTGGGCCTGGATCGCGGCGCCAACAATTGGCGCATTCGCACGCGCTCCGGCACAATTGATGCCGATTACTGCGTGGTGGCTACGGGTGCACGCAACCCCTTGCGCGATGTAGGCACACAATACACCGCTGAAGACACCATGTACGCACTCGGCTATTGGGTGCCGTCTGACCAGGCGCACATCGATATTCAATTCCTGCCCAATCTGGAAGGCTACATCTGGGTATTCCCGCGCGCAGGCCATCTCTCGGTAGGCATTTGTGGCAAGGGCGAATCGGCCCAATGCTTGCGCGCTCGCCTGGAACGCTACATGGCTGAAAAGGGCATCTCGCGGCGCGACGCCAAGTTTTACGGTCATATGCTGCCCGCGCTGGAATCGCGCGGCTGGCGAAATAATCGCCTCGCTGGCGATGGTTGGATCGCTGTGGGCGATGCTGGCGGTCTGGTCGACCCCATTACCGGTGAAGGACTCTATTACGCCATTCGCTCGGGCGACCTCGCCAGCCAAATTCTCCTGAACGATTTGGACCCTTTAAAAAACGCTGACGCCTATCGCCAGCTCATTACGCGCGATTTCGGTCTCGACCTCACGTACGGCTCGTGTCTGGCCAAACGCCTCTTCTGCGGTGCTATCTGCTTTGGCGCAGTGCCGAGCCGTATGATCGACTTCATGCGGCGCAGCCCCAAATTCTGCGAAATCATTCAGGATCTCTTTGCCGGCACTCAACCTTACCTCGAACTCAAAAGCCGTCTCTTGCGAAACGTGAATACCACGCTTCACGAAATTTTCATGAGCTTTTTGTTCCGCAAGTTGATCCTCGGCGAAACTCGGGTATGAACGTCTCGCAGTCGGAAGCGCTGTTTGCCCGTGCCAAAGAAGTCATCCCCGGAGGTGTCAATTCACCCGTGCGCGCGTTCCGTGGCGTTGGCGGGACACCCCGCTTCATCCTGCGCGGTGAAGGATCTCACTTCTTTGACGTCGATAATAACGAATACGTAGATTACATCGGCTCCTGGGGCCCGTTGCTATTTGGACATCGTCCGAAACCAGTACTCGATGCGCTGACCGCAGTGCTCGAACTCGGTACCAGCTTCGGTGCTCCGACTGGTCGCGAGGTCGAACTCGCGCAACTTATTATCGATGCCGTTCCTTCGATTGAATTGGTGCGCCTGGTCAACAGTGGTACGGAGGCATGCATGAGCGCCATTCGACTGGCGCGCGGCTTTACCGGTCGAGACCTGACGGTTAAGTTCGACGGCTGTTACCACGGGCATGTGGATTCACTTCTGGTGAAAGCCGGCTCCGGTGTTGCCACGCTTAGCCTGCCCGACTCGGTCGGCGTTCCGAAAGCGTTCTCGGACACCACAATTGCCCTTCCGTTGAATGATCTCGATCCAGTCGAGACTGTGTTCAAGCAACGCGGCGATTCCATCGCATGTGTGATCATCGAACCGGTTGTCGGCAACATGGGTTGCATTCCACCGGCACCGGGTTTCCTTGAAGGTCTACGCCACATCACTCAAAAATACGGCGCGCTGCTGATCTTCGATGAAGTCATGACTGGGTTCCGCCTCGCGCGCGGCGGCGCACAGCAACTGTTCGACATCAAGCCCGATCTCACTACGCTGGGTAAAATCATTGGCGGCGGTTTGCCGATTGCGGCCTACGGCGGCCGGGCAGACATCATGAACAAAGTCGCGCCAGCAGGGCCGGTCTATCAGGCGGGCACTTTGTCAGGCAACCCGCTCGCCGTGAGCGCGGGCATTGCGATGTTGCGTTATATAGAAGACCATCCTGAAACGTACGACATACTCGAACAACGTACTGCGGCCTTAACGGCTAACCCGCCGGCTGGAATGTTCGTCAATCGCGTCGGATCGATGGCTACGTTCTTCTTTCAATATGGACCGGTCCGCAACGCCGATGATGCGCGCCGTTCTGACACCGCGCTCTTTGCGAAGTTTTTTCATCATCTTCTGGAGCGTAACGTTTATTTCCCGCCGTCCCAATACGAAGCGCTTTTCGTTTCCGCCGCGCATTCAGCGGCTGACATAGACCACACCGTTCAGGCCATCCGTGAGTTCTCAGCTCAGTAATCCGCGAGTCCTGGTCACTGGCGCAGCCAAACGCATTGGCCGTGTCATCGCCATCGAGCTCTCACGCCGCGGATTTCAAGTCGCGATTCACTGCAATCACTCGCGCACCGAAGCAGAAGAAGTTTCGCGGGCGTGCGGCGGTGCCCCGATCTTTCAAGCCGACTTATCCAAGGTCCCTGAAATCCGCCGCCTCTTCAGTGAGATCAACGATTCCTTCGGTCCCCTCGATTGCCTCGTTAACAACGCCGCGCGTTTCACTCGTTTCGACCCCATGGACATCACCGAAGCCGATTGGGACTTCATTCACGAAATCAACCTAAAGGCAACCTTCTTCTGTTGCCAGGAGGCAGCTCGCCAAATGCTGCCGCGTGGTGCTGGGCGCATTGTGAATATCAGCTCGCTGGGCGGTATTCGCCCCTGGGCCGAGCACGCCCATTACTGTGCTTCGAAAGCTGGTGTCATCATGCTCACCAAGGCTCTGTCGAAAGCGTTTGCGCCGAAAATCACCGTCAATTCCGTGGCGCCCGGGGTGATTTCGTTCAATGACGTCGACGCTCGCGTGCAAGCGATGATCGATGCGACTCCGATGCAAAGGGCCGGGAAGCCCGAAGAGATTGCCGATGCTGTTCACTTCTTTCTGACCGCGCCCACTTTCATCACGGGGCAGATCTTGGCCGTCGATGGCGGGCTGAACGATCGCTAGACGGTACGGTCGAATTTCGCTTTCCAAACCTCCAGTTTCGATGTAGCATAATGCGAGTGGTTTTGCTGCATCCGCCCGAAGTGCCGCAGAAAGCTGCGAGCCGAAGTTTCTGACAGCAACAGAGAAAGCGGTTCGCGTTGTAGTTCATGCTGATCTCTGCCAACTCGCGACTACACCAATCGCTTAGGCGAGGCTTTAACTTCTGCATAGTTGTTCTCCTTTCTTCCGCCGGCGGAGCAGCTCAAAAGCACAGCGACGGCTTGCCGGTGCTTAAAACCGCTCGCGCTGTGCATAGTCTCACTTTTGCCGAATCGGCCCGCGCCTATCCGGTTCATCTGCGCGCCGTTGCCACCTACTTCGATCCCAACATCGATCTGCGGCGTCCGGCGCTCTTTGTTCATGATCAGACCGGATCAGTCTTCGTCGCGCTTTCGCAAATGCCAGATTTCGCGGTACATGCGGGAGACTTGGTGGATGTGGAAGGCGTGAGCGGTTCCGGCGATTTTGCGCCAATTGTCGATCACGGCCATCTAGGATTCGTAGGTCAATCGGTTGTTCCCGAAGCGGCTCCTCTGGTAAGTCTGTCGCACCTGCTGACCGGTGCCGAGGATGGTCAATGGGTGGAAATCGAGGGAGTGGTCCGCTCTGTTCACAACACAAAATGGAACACAATTCTGGACGTGGCTACCAGCGAGGGCAACGTCAGCGCACTAACCACAAGGCATCCCGGCGTCAACTATGACTCCCTCGTTGATGCAACGGTGAGGTTGCATGGCAACGATGGTCCGGTTTTCAACCGCATGCGGCAGATGACCGGCACTCACATCTTCTTTCCAGGAATAGAAACCATCCACGTTGAGGAAGCAGCATCTCCCGATCCGTTTAGCTCGCCGGTTCAAAGCGTAAGCAACTTGCTTCGTTTTGATCCGAATGTTGCCTTTCGGCATCGCGTCCACTTGCGTGGGCGAGTCACCATGTTTTGGCCAGGGCGCATGCTTTGCATTGAGAGCAATGCCCAGGGCCTATGCGCACAAACGACTCAAACCTCGCCGGTTCGCTCCGGGCAAATGGTCGATCTTCTCGGCTTCCCACTCGCCGGTGATTTTAGACCCACGCTAACAGATTCCGATTTCCGGCGGGTGGGCGAATGGCAACCGCAACAGCCGCCACTGATTAGTGTCGAGGAGGCATTCCGCGGCGACCGCGATGCTCAACTGGTCCAATTGGAAGGTAAGCTAATCGGCAAAGACCAAGCCGCGACCGATCCCACGCTACTCCTGTCGGTTGGAAAATTTGTCTTTCCCACCATTTTGCCTGCGAAAGAATGGAACGGTTTGCCTAATCTCCCGCTGGGCAGCAGTTTGCGTATCACCGGCATCTGCTCAGTATTGGCCGATCATGATCTCACCGTGTCCGGCGCTGGTTTCTCGGTGCCATCCTCTTTTCGAATTTTGCTGCGTTCTCCGCAAGACATAGTCGTAGTGCGGGAACCTTCCTGGTGGACTGCGGACCACACGCTGCTGATCCTGGCGGGCGTTCTCGCTCTTACGTTAGGCGTTCTCTTCCGCAGCATGCTTTTACAGCGACGGATTCGAGAACAAAGCGCAGTCATTCACCGCCAACTGCAAGAGGCATCTCGCTTAAAAGAAGAAGCTGAAGCGGCAAACCGGGCCAAGAGTGCCTTTGTCGCCAACATGAGTCATGAAATCCGCACCCCGATGAACGGCGTACTCGGCATGACGGAACTCGCCTTACAGACCGACCTTTCGGCGGAACAACGCGACCTTTTGGAGTGTGCCAAGACGTCCGCCGATATCTTGCTGGCAATTGTCGACGACGTTCTCGACTTCTCTAAGATCGAAGCGGGCAAAGTCGAACTCCACGCCGTTCCCTTTCGTTTGCGTGAGGCGCTTCCTGGCATTCTGAAACCGCTCGCGTTGCGTGCCGATCAGAAGGATTTGGAATTTTTGTGTGACATTGACCCGGCCGTTCCAGATGAAATTGTCGTCGATGCTGTTCGGCTTGGGCAGATTCTTGTGAATTTGATTGGCAACGCAATTAAATTCACCAATGAAGGTGAAGTTGAGTTGCGTGTCGGTCTGGATGGATTCAATGACGGGCGTGCCAGTTTACATTTCCTGGTGCGGGACACCGGTATTGGCATTCCTGAGCAGAGACATGCGGCCATTTTTGATGCCTTTTCTCAAGTGGACACTTCAACCACCCGCGAGTTTGGCGGCACTGGCTTGGGGCTAACCATTTCATTGCGTTTGGCTGAAATGATTGGGGGGCGGATTTGGGTAGAGAGTCAACCACACAAAGGCAGCTGTTTTCATTTCGCGCTGGAAACTCCTACGCTTTCCGTAGCCTCGTCGAGTGGGCCCGTAAGAACAGAGATCCCTGCCCGATCGCAGGCGTTAGTTGTGGATGACAACGCTTCCAGCCGCCGTATTCTGTCCAAGATGCTGACGCAACTCGGCGTAGAACCAGTGGTTGCCGCCGATGCGCATGAGGCACTTGATGAACTGGCGAAGAGTGCCCTTTTCAAGCTTGTGCTGATCGACGTTCAGATGCCGGGCGTGGATGGCTTTAGTTTGGCTAGCCGAATGAAGGTTCTTCAGTATAACGTCGCGCTTCGAATCGTGATGCTCACCGGCCCGAGCAATTCTCAGCACAAGAAAAAGTCTCGCCAGCTGAATCTGACAGCACTGTCAAAGCCCGTATTTTACCCAGAACTGCGCGCGAAAATCGAACTTGCTCTAGGTCTCGGCGGTGAGACACCAAGCGTTCCAAAATCCATCAGGCCGGTTTCGGCTGGGGACGGTCAGTCAGCGTTGCACATTCTTTTGGCCGAAGACAATCTTATCAATCAAAAGCTGGCGGCCCACATGCTCGAAAAGCAAGGCCATTCGATAGTCGTTGCTGTCAACGGCAAGGATGCGCTGAGCCAATGGGAACGGCAGAGGTTCGATCTGATCTTAATGGATATCCAGATGCCCGAGATGGACGGATTGGAAGCCGCCGCTGCCATCCGGCAAGGGGAACGGGCTGCCGGTACGCATATTCCGATCATTGCTTTGACCGCGAACGCCATGTCTGGCGACCGGGAAACCTGTCTGGCGGCGGGCATGGATGGCTTCGTGACCAAGCCGATTCGCAGCGATGATTTGCTCATCGAGATTTGCCGCCTGAAGAAAACATTGGGCTTTTTCCCTGAAAAGGCCTTCCAAGCGAGCGGAGACTAAATCATTTCGAGCAAGCTGAATGGTTGCTCATAAAGGTCATCTTCTATCGAGCCGATGAATCTATTGGAGTCGCGCCGATCAGTATTTAGATGCCCACTAGGACGAACACGCCATCGCTACGCTGGAACTGGAGCTTTCCTCTTGCGGAAACAAAGGCGCTTTTTTGTCTGGTTTTGCTTCTCGTGGTGCGCTGTGCAGCGGCTGAGACGGCATCAAAGGAGCTTCGCACTCTGACGACTGCGCGGGAAGCGCACTCCCTTATCCTTACAGAGGCTAGGCGGTCTTATCCCGTACTTCTCCATGCAGTGGTGACCTATTACGATCCCTATATTGATCCCAGGCGTCCCGCGCTTTTTGTGCATGATGATAGCGGCGGAATCTTTGTGGCCCTTACCGGCATTCCTGTCTTTCCCGTGCATACAGGTTCCGTTGTTGAGGTTTCAGGCGTAAGCGGGGCGGGCGATTTTGCGCCGATTGTCGATCGCGGCCAAATCAAGGTATTGGGTGAGGCGCCACTGCCGGCAAGCGCGCCCTTGGTGAGTATCTCGCATCTGCTTACGGGGGCGGAGGACGGTCAGTGGGTCGAAATCGAAGGGGTTGTGCGCTCGGTCCACCAGACGAAGTGGAACAATATTTTGAACGTGGCGACGAGCGAGGGCTCGATCAGTGCTCTGACAACCCGGGAACTGGGAACCAATTACGAATCGTTAGTTGATGCGAAAGTGAGGCTACGCGGCGATGATGGTCCGGTCTTCAACCGCAGCCAGCAGATGACGGGCACGCATCTCCTATTTCCCGGTATGGAGGCGATTCGCGTGGAGGAGCCCGCGGCCGACAAACCTTTTGATGTTCCTCTCCAAAAGATAAGCAACCTATTGCGCTATGAACCGAACATTTCGTTTCGCCACCGTGTGCACGTTCGGGGACGCGTGACACTCTTCTGGCCGGGCAGACTGCTATGTGTTCAGGGCGTGTTCCAAGCAGTTTGTGGACAAACATCGCAAGACTCGCCGCTTCGTCCCGGCGAAATGGTAGACATTCTGGGTTTTCCCATAGCTGGCGATTTCAGGCCAACCCTGGCAGACGCGGCTTTTCGTCCTAACGGTAAATCCCAACCCGAAAAGACAAAGCTGATTACAGTCGAGCAGGCTTTTAGTGGTGACGATGATGCACAGTTAGTGCAGATTGAAGGCAAGTTGATCGGCAAAGACCAAGCTGCCGCCGATCCTACATTGCTGCTATCTGTAGGCAAATCTCTCTTCCCGGTTGTTTTACCGCAGCAAGTACTGTCTTCCGTGCCGAGTCTCAAGGAGGGTAGCGTTTTGCGAATCACCGGCATCTGCTCAGTGCAGGCGGACCATGATTCCACGGTTTCCGGTGAGGGATTCTCGGTACCTTCATCCTTCAAAATCCTATTGCGGTCGCAGAACGACATTGTTGTATTGAAAAATCCTTCTTGGTGGACGGCCAGTCACATGTTAGTTGTGCTCGCCGGCGTCCTCGCCATGACCTTGGCTGCCCTCTTTTGGGCTATCGCTTTACGTGGCCGCGTTCATGAACAGACGGCTGTAATACGTAAGCAATTGCAAGAGGCCTCGCGTTTAAGAGAGGAGGCAGAAGCAGCGAACCGCGCCAAGAGCGACTTTGTAGCCAACATGAGTCACGAAATCCGCACACCCATGAACGGTGTGATGGGAATGACGGAACTCGCTCTGCAAACAGACCTCACTGCCGAGCAGCGTGAGCTCCTTGAAACTGCCCACACCTCCGCTGACTCGTTGCTCACCATTGTCAACGATATCCTGGACTTCTCCAAGATCGAAGCGGGTAAGCTCGAACTTGATCTCCAGCCCTTTCAGCTCGGCGACGGTCTGCCCAGAATCATGAAACCGCTGGCGATGCGGGCTGATCTAAAAGACCTCGAACTCGCCTGCGATGTACACCCCGATGTGCCGGACGAGGTCCTCGTTGACTCCATCCGACTTGGGCAGATTTTGGTTAATTTGATCGGCAACGCCATCAAATTCACCAGCAAAGGCGAAGTGGAGCTAGCGGTGTCGGTCGATGCCTTTGAAGAAGGCTGTGCCACGCTTCACTTTGCAGTGCGCGATACGGGGATTGGCATCCCTCCCGAAAGACATTTAGCGATCTTTGAAGCCTTTTCCCAAGCCGATACTTCAACGACTCGGCGGTTCGGTGGGACCGGCCTTGGGCTGACAATTTGTGCCAGGCTGGTGCGGCTGATGGGCGGTCGCATTTGGGTGGAAAGCCAACTGGGACAAGGTAGTTATTTTCATTTCACAATTAAAGCTTCCGTGGTTGGATCTGCTGCCTCGAGGACTGTGCGCGAGCCCCTTGGGATACCAGTCTTGATCGTCGATGACAACGCCACCAGCCGACGAATTCTTGCCGGCTTGGCAGTGAGAGAAGGGATGACGCCGATACTTTCAGCGAGTGCTGCGGATGCCCTTATCCTGTTGGAAAACCAGCGGTTTGCCCTAGCTCTCATCGATTCGCATATGGCGGATGCGGATGGATTTCGCTTGCAGGAACAGTTGAGAGCGTCCAAGGCCGACCTGCCAGTGCTCATGCTAACGACGCCAGGAAGACCCCAGGATGCCGCGCGCTGCCGTGGTCTGAACCTGGCATCGCTCACGAAGCCCGTCTCCCATTCGCAATTTAACGCAGCAATACAGGAGGTGTTAAGGGACCGCCGGACGCTGCAAAATCTTGGGCCAGCCAGCGATAGGTTTGCGCCGGTAGTGACGGAATCGGATACGCCCCTGCGCATTTTGTTGGCCGAAGACAATCTGGTGAATCAGAAGGTAGCCTCGCGTATGCTTCAGAAGCATGGTCATACGGTGACCGTCGCCGGCAATGGCCGCGATGCCCTAAATGCATGGGAACAGCAAACGTTCGATCTGATTCTGATGGACGTCCAAATGCCCGAAATGGATGGACTGGAAGCCGCTCTAGCCATTCGCCAGCAGGAGCGCGCCAGTGCCGCAGCCGTGCACATCCCCATCATTGCGCTCACTGCTCACGCCATGACAGGCGACCGAGATGCCTGTTTAGCCGTCGGCATGGACGGTTTTGTCACGAAACCAATTCGCATCGACGATCTCATTCGTGAGATCAGCCGCGTCCACGATTCGCTGGCGACTGGCATCATTGGCTAATTAACCTCTTGATAGGCTATACCAATGACGCACTGCCTAATCATCGAGCCAATATCGGGAATTTCTACTTTGGGACGGAGCCGTATGGCTCCTTCGTGCAAAAACGAAGTGCTCACTTCAGGCTGTCCGCTTGGGGAGGAGAACGCATGAATCGGCGGAATTTTCTAAAAGCCGGGGCAACCGGAATGACTGCGGCCCCATTGTTTATTCCAGCCTCCGCTCTCGGCCGTGATGGACACGTGGCGCCCAGCAACCGCATCACCATGGGCGTCATCGGCACCGGCAACCAAGGCACTGGGGACATGAAAGGCTTCCTGCGCGACGAACGCGTTCAGGTGATCGCCGTCTGCGACGTCAATAAAGAGACGCCTGGCTATTGGGATGGCGCCATTGCCGGTCGTGAACCCGCGCGCGTTCTGGTCGAATGGCAGTACGCCCGCGCCAAGCATGCCGGCGCCTACAAAGGCTGCACCGCCTACGAAGATTTCCGCGAAGTCATCGCCCGCAAAGATATCGACGCCCTGCTGATCGCCGTCCCCGACCACTGGCACTCCATACCTGTCGTCATGGCCGCCCACGCCGGGAAAGACATCTACGGCGAAAAGCCTCTGTCCCTCACCATCGCCGAAGGCCGCGCGATGAGCAATGCCGTCAAAGCCAACCAGCGCGTCTTCCAATGCGGCAGTCAACAGCGTTCTGATCCGCGCTTCCGCAAAGCCTGCGAAATCGTCCGCAACGGACGCATCGGTAAGCTCCAGCGCGTCCTCTGCGGTCTCCCGGGCGGTACTCCCGATTTAGGCAAAGATGCCGACCGCCAAGATCCCGAACCCATCCCGGAAGGCTTCAATTACGATTTTTGGCTCGGCCCAGCACCCGAAGCTGTCTACGCCCCCGCCCGCTGCTTCGTGAACTTCCGTTGGATCCTCGACTACTCCGGCGGCCAAATCACCGATTGGGGCGGCCATCACCCCGACATCGCGCAATGGGGCATGGGCACCGAACTCACCGGACCCATCGCCATCAAGAACGGCCAAGCCGAATGGGCGCACGAAAAGTTATGGAATACCGCCACCGACTTCTATTTCGAGGCTCACTACGAAACCGGAGTCAAATTGGTGGTCTCGAGCCGCGTGCGATCCGGCGTCACTTTCGAAGGCACCGATGGCTGGGTGTGGGTAAATCGCGGCGCCATTGAAGCCAGTCCCAACTCGTTACTCGAGTACGAACCGGGCCCTAACGAAATCCATCTGTACCGGTCCGACAACCACCAGCGCAATTTCATCGACTGTGTCATCTCGCGTGCCGAACCGATTGCCCCGATCGAGCAAGCGCACCGCTCGATCAGCATCGCGCACTTGGGCAACATCAGCTTGCGTCTGGGCCGCGATCTTCGCTGGGATCCTAAAGAAGAGAAATTCATCGGCGACGACAAAGCTAACGAGATGCTGTCTCGCCCTATGCGCAAACCCTGGAAACTCGATCTTTCCTAACGCACGGCGCTCTGTAAAGCCGATTCCATGTCCCGAGGTGAAAAATCGAGCTCGGTCAAACGGGTACTGTAACGGATGCGCCCGTCCCGCCCAATCACAAACGCCCGGCTCGGCCAAGCGGCAAAAGCGCTCTCCACTTTATTATCGAGACCATCGACGAGCGCCTGAAACGGTAGATGCAGAGTACGCGTACACATCAGCGCGTGCTCCTGCTTCTCCGCTATTCCGTTGCTTTGCCCAAGAACAACGCCTTCCCGTTCGTTGCGGGTACTCTGCCAACTGTCGGAAGCGTGCGCTTCGCGAATGTAGACCAGCAGAAAGTGCGCTTGCGAGCCATACTTTGTTTGAAGAGCCTTCAAAGCATCCGCGGATGAACGAAAATTCGGACATGTGTAGCTTCCGAAAACAACGACAACCGGGTTCTTCCCCCGAAAGTCGCTCAGGCTGACAGTCTTTCCCGTGCTGACATCCGGCAGACTAAAATCAGGCGCTTGTTCGTTGAGCTTAGGACCAGCTTCCGCCACCGATTTACGAAGCCGGTTGGCCAGCGCCCGTTCGCGGCCCGCCTCGCCAGGCAGATGCAAATGCGCATAGACTGTCGATAACTCCTCGTGCCCTTGGGCTGAATCCGGCATTGTCTTCAGAGCTGCCTGCAAAGGTTGGCGCGCCTCTCGCCACTTCTCTTCGGCTAGCAGGCAATCGCCAAGCGAGAGCAGAGCTTCGCCGGATTGCGGACGCATCCGCAAAGCTTGCTTTAAGTAATTCTCGGCTTCCAGCAGACTCTTGCGAACTGTCAGAATTTGGCCTAAGCCAAGATTGGCCGCAAAGTTATTAGGGTTGTGCTGCAATTCCCGCCGAAAGGCCGCGGCAGCGCCATCCGGATCGCCGGTCGTTAGAAGCGCTTGACCATAGTACGCCTGCAAATCGGGCACATCTGGATTGGCTTGGCTGGCTGAAGCAAATTGCTTGACCGCTGCGGGATAGTCCCCGGACTCATACATTTGCGTTCCCAACAAAAATCGCGATTCGGCACTGTCTCCGTTCCGCAGAATTCGGTCAAGCAGCACTTGGCCCTCGGCGATGCGTTGTGAACGCATGAGTGCCGTCCCGAGCATATACGCGATGGCCAAATCGTCTGGCTGTTGTTTTTCCGATAGCTGCAACAAATCAATGACGTGAGTGTTTTCCCCAGCCTGCAAGTATGCATCGGCGAGCAGCAAAGTGATCTGCTGCTCTTGCGGCGCTTCAGTATGAAGAGACTCTAGTTTTCGCTTGGCCTCTGGAAGACGTCCGCTCTTTTCATAAGCGAGAGCCAAATTGACCGAAATCCGCGAATCGCCCGGCCTTAGCTTTTCCGCCAACTCATATTCGTGGATGGCTTCGTCGAAGCGCCCCAACCTGGTGAGCACTACGCCCAGATTGGAATGCGCGCCCACTTCCTCAGGACGTAATTTCAAGAATTCGCGATACGCATCGGCGGCCGCCGCATAGTCTCCGCTCTGTTGGAGTTGATAAGCACGTTGGACGATGGCCGCAGGATCATCCGCCGCCTGCATAGATAGCGCCATAATCAACGCGAGGCTAGTCGGGATATACATTGGCTTTCACAATTCGAATTTCATGATCCGAGAACCTGTGATGCGAGCCCGGGATTTCGATCTTTGGCATATGGCATCCGGCACAGTTGTTCTTGGCTGTTTTGCACATCCGGGCTGCCGGCTTCCCGCCGCCGTGGCATGCCATGCACTTGGCATCGTAATGGGCCACGGTGTGATCGATTTCCTGGTGCGGATCGTGGCAGGCCACACAACTAATGCGCCGGTCTTCGGTGTCATAGCACTTGCTATTGGTTAAGCGATACGGTTGAAAGCGCACGTTCGTGACACCGGTTTTACCGCTCGCTGCAATGTCCTCCCACGTGCGGTGACAGCCACCGCAAAAGGATGAAATCTGTTCGGTCGAGAAAGCGCTAAGTTTCGGCATCGCCGCTAACGTGGGGTTTCCTTCCCTGATCCCTTTGAGGTGATTTTCAGCCGGTCCGTGGCAGCGTTCGCACTGCACGCCGGCAATCAGTTTTTCGGTAACAAGCTGCTTCGCTTCCACCGCGTTTGTCGCATGACAGCCAAAGCACTGGGCCTGCTCCTGGCGAGCCATACGAATTCCGATCGCTTCATTGATATTTCGGGGCTTCATGTTTTCCGCCCCCATAGTCAGGTCTAACCCATCGATCGTTCGATAGTAGCTGGCGCGAGTTTGATAATACTCGCCGTCTTTCTCAAACACATATGTTTGGCCCGCCAGACCCTGGCCGAATGCCCAGCCGATCGGGAACGTGAGTGTCTGCTGCCCGTCGGATACCGAATAAATCGCGCCTGTATCTTTTTGCTCAATGCGATAAGAGTAGTCGCCGTTCTTGAACGTGAGAACAGGGTGTTCTTTCAAAATTGTGCATTCGGGCACCAGTTCCATAGCATGGGCCATGGAGCTAGCCGGATGATATTGGGATTGTTTTGGATGACATTGGGCACAGGGCCTGACAGCGCGCGAAGTATCGGGGGGCGAGGCCGCAAAAAGTGCCGTTGCAGCGAGTGTGAGTAGCAAGAGGCGATTCACTTTTGCCCCATTGCGCTGGCATCGATCTGTGCGCGTATCCGGCGGAACTCATCGCGCTGTTTGGCGGCGTCGCTCTTGCGACCCGTCTTTGCGTATGCGGCCGCCAAAGCCAACCGGCTCTGCGGGTTTTCAGGCGCCATTTCCACCGCCCGCTCCAGTTCGCTTGTGCCGCGTGCCAGATCCAAGTCGCCCTCCACCAATATTTTGCCAAGCGTAGCGTGGGTGGCAAAGTACCCAGGATCGGCCGCCGTCGCTCGTTCCGCATAGGTCAGGGCTGCTTTGTAGTCGTCGCGCTTCACATATTCCGCCGCGATGCTGATCAGCGACCGCGCATGCTTAGGCGATATGACAAGTTCCTGGTTAAACGCGGCGAGCGCTTTATCTGGATCGCCTTGCAGCAGTACCATGCCATTTAAATAGTGAATTTCCGGAAGATTCGGATAGTTCGCCAGCAGCGTGTCGAATTCGGCGGTCGATTCTTTGATTCGTCCGGCTGCTGCATCGCACATCGCGCGCCCCAAGGACATTGTTAATTCGCGATCTGCAGGCGCTAAATCGCCCGGCAAAACTGGCCGTCGAAGAGCGGCGATTCCCATTGCTTCCACCAGCGCTGGATTATCCTTGCCGCCAGAGGCGTAGCGCGAGATCATTTCAATGGCTGTATCGAACTGCCCGCCGCGGATCAGAATCAAAATGATGTGATATTGATTCACATCGTACAGGCTGGTCGGCAATCCCAACTTATCGGCTCGCTCCAGATTGCGAAGTGAATCCGCATAGCGCTTGATCTCAAACTCACAAAGGCCGGCCATCGCCCAACCCGGTGACTTGTTTGGATCGAGCTTAGTGAGGGCAAGAAAGGCCGCTTCGCCCTCTCGATAACGGTTCGCATCGTACAACACAGATCCCAGTACCCACCAGCCTTCTTTCCAGTCGGGCTTTAGATGCAAAGCCTTTCCATAGAGACTAACGGCTTCATCTGTTTTACCGGCATCGCGCGCCGTGTTCGCTCGTTGTACGAGCGTGTCGAAACTGGGAGCAGTTTGGGCAGCCAACATCGTGTGCAGGATGCCAATCACCAACCAGATCATTTCACCGCCTGGGAGCCCGGCTCACCCGCCTGCTTTTGCGCATTCAACTTAGAAACAATGGCGCGCTCGCGATCCCCGTCTGCTTTACGCTTTTCGCGATAGTAGGCGGTTGCCAAAGTAACATGCGCTTCCGTGAAGTTAGGCGATTCTTTCAACATGGCTTCAAGGTCGCGGCGAGCATCTTCAACTTGCCCCATTGCCAGTTCCGTGGCAGCCATCTGGTAGCGCACGCCTATGTCGCCAGGCCGAATTTTCAGTGCGTGTTCAAAATACTTTAGCGCGTTGCTGTAATCGTCATCCTGACGCAGCAGCACTCCCGTTCTGAGATTCGCCTCAAAGTTGTTGGGGTCGAGCGTCAATTCCTTTTCAAACGCCTTGCGCGCGCCGGCCGGGTCGCCTGTCGATAACAGAGCCATTCCGTAGTAGGCGTAAACATCTGGCAAATCTGGATTCAACTCGACGGCCTTTTGCAGATCGAGCACGGCGCCGGCCAAATCATTCACCACAAACTTTGTCGTGCCCATCAGGAATCTGGCTTCCGCTGAATCGCCGTTTTTCAGAATCTGATCGATCACAATCTGTCCGCGAGCCGTCTGACCGTCGCGAATCAGGGCGGTTCCCAACATGTATGTGATTCCCAAATTCGTCGGGTCAGCTCGCTGCAGAGGCGTCAGCAATTCAATCACATCTTTGTTTCGGCCCAGCCGCAGATAACAATCAGCTAACAGGAGGATGGGTTGAAGTTCGCCTGGTTGTTCGTTGCGAACTTTGAGAAGCGTCTGGATCGCTTTCGGAAACTGCGAAGTTTTGTAATAGGCTAAAGCCAAATTTAGCCTGACGCGCGGATCGGGCCGTTGAGTTAGTGCGCGGTTGTATTCGACGATGGCTTCGGAATACCGGCCGCTGGCGGCAAGGGCAGCACCCAGGTTCGAGCGCACTTGCTCCATCTGCGGATAAGTGTCCAAGATGTGACGGTAGTCTTGGATGGCTTCGTCAAAGTGGCCAGCTTGATGAAGCTCAACCGCCTGCTTTAGGAGTTCCTGCGGTGACGTAGGGGTCTGCGCTGGAAGACAAGATAGCAACAGCAGAGGTAATGCGACTCTATACGTCACGACTACTGCTTATTATAGGGGAAACAAGGGCCCGCTCTTAGCGAGGAGCCCTCGTTCATTTAGAAGTAGAACTTTACCGCCAATTGTACGATTCGGTTCCCCTGTTTCTGGGTAGTCGTTCCAAAGAGTGGAGTGTTGACCTTGAGGGTGTTTTGATCAAATCCCAGGCCGAGGTTGCTGCCGTTGAACGACCATAGCGGATGGTTCAGGAAATTGAACGCATCGAAGCGGAATTGCAATTTCATACTCTCTTTGATCATGAAGTTCTTAAATAAGCCAAGATCGGAGTTGAAAAACGCCGGTCCGTAGATTGCCGGGAGAACGCCGCCATTTTGCCCGACTTGTGTTGGTGCAGCGAAGCAATTCGGATTGATGTACTGATGAGCGGCAAGCCCAGAAGTTGGATTACAGGTTAGTACTGGATTCAACTGAATGTCAGGTGTACCCAACAGGGAAACATTACTGATGACGATGCCCTTAGGATTGAGCGCACTTATGCTGCCCGGCAGAATGGCCCCATTTAGGTTCATGCTGAAGTTATCGTTGCCTATATTCGCAGTAAGGTTAGAGCCGCTCTGGATCTGCGTGATGCCAGAGAGTTGCCAACCGTTCACGAAGCCGCCGGCGATCTTGCTTGTTGTCCATTTGCTGCCGAGGTCGAACGAGTACGCTGCGTTAAAGATGTGCTTGCGGTTGCCTGCCTGTACGCCGTAATCGTTATTTAGGTTGTAGTAATCGATGGTGTTGCTCACGATGCCAAGTGCTTTGCCGTAGGCGTAGTTCATGTTGATCGTGTAACGGCCCTTGGTTCGCACCCAAGTCATTTGGAGAGCGTTGTAATTCGCATAAAAATTATTGGTTGCCAGGCCCAGTTCGCCGTAACCAAGAAGGGGACGGAAGTTATTAGCAGTCAGACTGTTTGGATCGACACCGCCGTTTCTTGAGGCGAGCAAAGCTCCTACCGGCACGAGATTGATGTCGTTGCCGGCGCCCGTGCCGGTGTTCGGTAGATCGTGGCTGGAATTGCCGACGTAGGCGACTTCCAACAAACTCGACCAGGGCAAGCGCTGGGCGATCGTGAAGCTGTAGCTGTCGGTGTATGGCTGCCGATCGTCTTTGGAATCTACTCCTGTTGGCGTAGAAGAGACTGCATTTACGTTCAAGGTGCTCAGTTCGTTGGCGAACAATTGGACGCCGTTGTTGATGTTACCGAGGTTGATGGTTTTGACACCGGCCGTTACGTCCAAGCCGCTGGTGAACTGCGCTGAGTGATAGTAGAACCGGCCCCATCCGCCTCTCAGTACCGTCTTCCCTGAACCGAAGATATCGTAAGCTAAGCCGAAACGCGGCTGCCAAAACGCCGCTCTGCTAGGAAATCCGCTGGCTGGAACGCTTGGGTCGATCTTGTGCCATTCAAATCCGCAAAATGTAGTACTGGCGCAGCTCGGGCTGAAGGCCGATTGATTAAAGATCGCATAACCGGCGCCGGTTCGATCTGTCCAAGGCGTGAAGTGGGTGATGCGCAGGCCGTAGTTTACCGTGAGTTTCTTCGAGACCTTCCACGAGTCCTGGACAAATCCCTCCCAGGTTGAATAGGAGATATCGTTAATGCGGTTGAAATTGGACTCAGTGTAACCGCCGGTGAGGTTTCCCGTTATCAAGTCGGCGTAAGCGTTGCCGTAACTTGTGGATTTGCTTGGGTCGAACTGCAAATAACCGTTGGTATCGTCGTTGCCCGGTTGAGAGTTGCGAATCCATTCCCAGAAGAACCCGGCTTTGACGGTATGAGTACCCCAAACTTTCGTCACCGTGTCGCTGACGCTAGGGAGCCACTTATCGGCGTAAAGACCTTGGGAAGCACCGCCCGCTTCAAAACCGCCGGGCATGAACACGAGGGCCGCTTCGCTATTGTTCCAACCATAGCCGCCGAAAGATGGAATTTGTGCTACGCCGTTGTTGAAAATCCCCCCGTAGCTGTACCCGACCGTGCTGCGCGCCACTTTGGTGGTACTGTCGAAGACGTTTGGAAAGCCCACATAGCCATAAGCGAAGACGAATTCGTTCGTCATCGTGGGGCTAAACACGTGGGTGAGCGATGCGGTGATGGCCTGCGATTGGTTCTTACCTTCCACGGCAGATGGATAGGGAACCTGATCGGTTTGCCGCCACCAAAGTCCTACCGGAAACTGTTGGACTTCCTTTTGCAAGTTGTAGCGGACGAAAAGTTTAGTGTTGTCGCTGATGTTGTAGTCGACGCGAGTGGTCCACTGATAGCTGTTTTGGTTGAAGGTTTCCGCCTGGACATAATTATAGCCGCCGGTGGCGTTTGGATCGGCGTTCGGTGCAGGATAGAGCTTTGCTAACGCCACCATATTCTTATCTATCTGGCTTGCGGGAATCTGGTAATTGGGGAACAGAGTACTGCTAACCATGCCGGGAGGGCCGCCGGTAGCAGTGATTGCACCTTCCTTCGCAATTTCGGCAGGGGAGAAGTTACCGGTCAGTTCACCCGCCGTCGGAACGGTCGCGCGTAACAGGCCGGTGTCCAGCACTTGATAGTAGTATTCGTATCCGGTAAAGAAGAACAGCTTGTCGTGATTGCGGTTAAAGCCAGTTTTCGGAATAATCACCGGGCCGCCAATAGAGCCGCCTGGATAGTAATACTTGTTTTGGGGACGCGAAAGCCCATTGGCGTTCAGCAATGCGTCATTAGAATTGAGGTCGTAGTTCCGAGCCGAAAAGAAGGCCGAGCCATGGAATTGCGTACCGCCGGATTTGGTAACTGAACTAATGACGGCCGGACCTTTTTGGTCCTCGGCCGCAAAGTTGGACGTCAAAATCTTGAACTCAGAAATGAAATCGGGGTTGGGATTGACCGGAGTCGCGCAGTTGCAGCCCGGGTCCGAAACGTGCGCTCCGTCGGAAACGATGTCCAATGAATTCCCCGGAAGCCCGTTGTAGGCGAAGTTGCCGTTCAGCGGACTCTGACTGCCACCATCGCCATTTCCGTTGATGCCCATCACTTGGCCGGTATATCCAGCCTTGTTCGATGTTCCGTTCGAAATGCCGAAGCCGGGCGCAATCTTGATATATTCGGCGGCGTTGCTGCCGACCTGTACAAAGTTCTGCAACTCTTTTTCGGTAAAGGTCACTGACTTCTCGCCGGAATCGACCGGAACAATCTGGTCGGCGGTACCCTCAATGGTGATGGTCTGATTGGTGTTGCCAACCTGCATAGAGACGTTTACATTGCGGTTTTCACCGCCAAGTAAGACGATGCCGGGCAACTTATCAATCTGGAAACCCTTGGCTTCCACGGTAAGCTCATAGGTGAAATCGCCAACCGAAACGGAAGCAAAGGTGAAGTATCCGGACGAATCTGTGACACTCGTGCGGAGTGAGTTGGATTTCTCCTCGCGCAACGTAACGGTGGCGCCAGGGATAACCGCTCCCGAGGGATCAGAAACGATCCCGGTCAACGTCGCGAAGAGCGACTGGGCGGTCAAGGTTTCGGGAAGGATCAAGAGTGAAGAAAACAGGACCAGTGCGAGCGCGACTGATCGCATTACGGAATTTGAAATTCGAGACATGGATGGGAGACCCCTATCAAACTTGGACTAATTGGAAACTAGTTGAGTATAAGTAGATCGAAAGGTGGAGAGGAAGGGGCACAGGGTTAATCACCAGCTAACGCCCGGGGTTAACGCTATAACTCCAATATTCTCAGTCACGTTAACGGCGGGTCGAGATGGTTTCGCAGCAGTTTGATATAGTCGATTCAAGCTTCCAGAGGTTATGTTCCCCGTCCGAGAGCAGGTTAGCCAAGAGCGAGCTGAACTAGAAACGGTCCTACGTTCAGGTATTTTCAGCCGCGCGCCGAACCTCGCGCGCTTCCTTAAATACATTTGTGAGCGGCATTTTGAAGGCGATACGGATAGCGTCAAAGAGTATTGCATCGCCGTTGAAGCCCTGAATCGCCCGGCGGATTTCGACCCGAAGAAGGACTCAATCGTCAGAGTAGAGGCGCACCGGCTTAGAAAGAGGCTGGCTGGTTACTACGAAGGTGCGGGTTCATCTCACGCGATCCATATTGAAATTCCCAGCGGTCAATATACGCCGAAGTTCGTCCTCAAAACTCAACCGGCGGAACTAGCCTCGGAAGCACCACCGGTTGAGGAGCGGCTCATTGTTTCAGAGGCGGCCTCAGAAATCGAACTCGCTGGCGTCGTTAAACAGCCGCAGCGGTGGCGGGGAGCCTATTCGTTCATCTTACTGGGTCTGGCGCTGCTGCTCGTTTTTGTCGTGGCGCGAACGCGTTCGCATCGGACTATGGCTTCCGAGGCATCGGAAGTTTGGCGGGGAAGTTTCACTGATCCGGTTCCGGGCGAGTTCCGGTTCCTGGCTGGCTATCACGGCGATGCTTTTACGGATCGCCAAGGACGAATTTGGCAGCCAGACGCTTATTTCCAAGGCGGCGTGTCGATTCCCCTGCTTGGCGGACGGCAGGTGGAGGGCGTGCCCGACCCTAAGTTTGTCAAGAGCCGGCGCGAAGGCAGTTTCCGCTATTCCATACCGGCACGTCAGGGCAGCTACGAAGTGCACCTTTACTTTGTTGGGACTACGCAAGGCGATCCTTCCGATCCCACTTCTCTGGCTTCATTTCGAGTTTCGATTAACAACCAGGCTGTCTTTGACGGCTTTGATCCGATCTCGGAGGCGGGCGGCTTCTACCGTTTGCATTCACGGGTGATTCGCGACGTATCTCCGGCGGCGGACGGCAAGATTCACTTGGCGTTTCAAGGGATCACGACGAATGCTTTTGTGAACGCGATTGAAGTGTTGTCGTCAGAGCCGGGCAGGGTACGGCCAGTGCGGATCGTGGCGGCCAAATCGTCGGTAGTGGATTCGGACGGCTCCGTTTGGATGGCTGATCAAGATGCCGTGGGCGGCGTTTTGGTCGAGCGTCACGATAGCATCCAGGACGCGCGGTTGAAGATGTTATTCGCTGGCGAGCATTTTGGCAATTTTTCGTACCGCGTGCCGGTGCCGCCGGGGCGCTATCGAGTGAAGCTCTATTTTGCTGAGACGTTTTTTGGTAGCAAGCTGCCATACTCCGGTGGTGAACCGACAGGAGCGCGACTCTTTAATGTGTTCGCCAATGGAGTGGCGCTGCTGCGGGATTTTGACGTGTGTAAAGAGGCGGGCGGCCCAAATCGCGCTACTGTGAAGACATTCGAAAATGTGGAGCCGAATGCCCAGGGGAACATTGTGCTGGAATTTGTTCCGCTGCGCAATTACGCCGAAGTAAATGCGATCGAAGTGGCGCAGATGGAGTGATCGCGCTACGCAAGATCGATAACGACTTTGACATCGTTGGGCTGCCGTTGGAAGGCGGCGCGCCAGTTGGCGAGAGGTTCGCGGCGAGTGATGAGGGATTGCAGCCAGGAACGGTCGGCGCGGCGGAGGGTGTCGGCGGACTGTTCGTAGTGGCGACGGTTGGCGTTCACCACACCGAAAGCAACCGCGTTTCCCAGCACCATGAGGCGGTTGAGGCGGCTCACATCTAATGTCACGTCTTGCGAATGGGCGGATGATCCGACCATACAGAAGATGCCGTCGTTAGCGAGAGAGAGCATACCGTCGCGCATGAGAGTGGCTGCGCCGCTGCATTCGATAACGATATCGGGAGTGAACCCGAGCTGGTCAACTCTGCCGGTGTAGTATTTTGCGCCGAGAGCTTCGACTAAACGGGGCTTTGGACCGTCGGTAACCTGATCGAGAACGTGAACGGCGAGACCATGTTGGCGACCGACGAGTGCGGCAAGTAAACCGATGGGACCGGCGCCGGTCACGAGCATGGTTTGCGGACGCCAGTAAGCACGCTTGCCGATGTGTTCGATATGCTCCCAAGCTTTGGCGATGACGCTTCCCGGCTCGACTAGGATCGCTACTTCGCTTAGGGACGGTTCAATCTTGATGGCGTACTCCGGTTCAATGCGCCAGCGCTCGGCGCCGAAGCCGTGCTTCTCTTTGATCCCGCGTTCGGTGTAGCGGCCATTGCGGCACATGTCCCATTCGCCGGCTGCGCAGGCAATACATGGTTCCGGGTCGGGGCGGCGAACGATGCCGACCACCCAATCGCCTGCTGCGAAATTGCTTTCTGGAGGCGCCTGCTGCACTTTGCCGAGTGATTCGTGTCCGAGAATGAGATGTGTCGATCGTTCGGGTGCCCAGCCATATTCACCGGCGATCAGATCGAAGTCGGTGCCGCACACGCCGAGTTGCTGGGCTTGGACAAGGAGGCTACCTTCATTTGACTGGGGTTCGGGAACGTTCGTTAAAGATACGGATTGAGCTTGACCGGGCAGGATGGTGATGGCTTGCAAAGGAAGGACCTATCTAAATGGTAAACGGGCGGTACGAGGAATCCTCGCGCCGCCCGTTTTACGAAACGAACCCAAACGAAAAAATTAGCTATTCAGCTTTGCTCTGCGGCGCAGGAACATGCCGACTAGAGCAACTGCCAGTCCAGTGGTGGCGAAAGTGGCCGGTTCCGGGACGACTGCAGCAGCTGTACCAATAAGGCCAGTGACGAAGAAGGATTTGCCGGTATTCAGCGTGGTGGTCGCTTTCACCGCGTAGATCAGATTGCCTTGAGTTTGAATGATATCCCCCGAGTAGGCGCCGGTTCCAGCAGTTGCGCCATTACCAGCGGAGAACACCAGAGAATAGACACCAGCCGTGTCAACGATCTTACCGTCGAACTGGAGTGGCGAAGCAGTAGTAACAGGAGTGCCGTCGATATTAGTCGGCTTGACAAACACGTCGACGACTTGGCTAGCCGCTTGACCAGGCGCGCCACTCACAGTGAAACCACCGAAAGAAGTAGTAGTCGTCGTGCCGTTCAGGACGGTCGGAGTGAGACCAACAGTTTCGTTGGTGACAGTCGCATCGTTAAAACTGAAAGCATAAGACCCAACGCCGAATGATGCTGGATTACTGGATGTTGTGAATGACACAGAATCCGCTGCTACGGGAAGAGCAGTCACAAGGGCACCAAAGGTGAGAGCCACTAATGTGCTGCGAAAGCTTTTATTATTTATACTCAATGCTAATATCCTCCGATATTGCCCAAAATGAATCGATCTGGAATTTCTTTAACGCCCCTCCAGAATAACGGCAACCGATGCCTTAGTCAACGGTCAATCTCAAGTCGCGGTACTGTGCGTACCCGTGCGGAGTAGTGCCTTTTTAGAGCGCGGAAATAGGCTGCGCTTCGCCACCTATTAATATGGTTGCCACAAAGTTGCGAGTCACGGGCATCCGTTTGAAACTAAGATGTTGATTTTATTGCTGCAAACGCAAAAGTGGCGCACGTTCGGCCGCGCCATAGAACAAGAGGAACCCGCGATTCGCTGCCTTAGAACTGGACGAACCCCTCCTTGTGGTTCAGCCAGAAACTACCAGCTGTTAATAGTCCGATACGCTCTTTGCATTTTGTTCGCAGAGTTCTAGCTGCTAGTGTCGTTGTCGGAGTTTAGTAATGGTACTAACAATCGATTAGCGGCAAAGTACCGAACCCTGTTCCAATTTCCCCTACAGCGGATTATCGTTGAAAGTACACCCAAGCTAAAAAACCTTGGCTCAAGAGTGAGAAAAATCGCTCTGAAATTTTAATTCGGTCTTTTAGGAGGACTTTAGTGAAGAAATCTAACTACTTGTTGAGCGCACTTCTCGTCCCCGCCTTAGTTTTGCAAGGTGGGACTTGTGCGGGCGGCGGCTCAACACCTGGGGCGCCCGATATCGGAGTCGGCGTAACCGGTATTCAAACGCAAAACGCAAACGGTTCGTACAGTTTTTCGTTGATGGGCGTGAGCCCGTCAAGTGGAACGGTTTGGACGGTTGGGACCAAATATCCCGTCTGGTGTACGCTGCCGACAGGTGTAGTGCCTGGAGGTGGAACTATGCCGGGCGGCGGTCTAATTCCGTCAGTCGGGCCTAATGGTGGACTAACTTTTTACACTCCATACAACTATTCGAGTTACATCACTCAGTCGGGGGGCAGTTTTGGCGTTGGTGGTTACCCGCTGCTGAACACCACAACTGGTCTGTTCACGTTGGCGCCGCTGACCTTGGACAAAGAGTGGAATGCGGTGAACTGGATTCTGAACTTCGGTTCGAGCGACAGCCCTTCACCGACGGACGAACAACACGCAATTTGGCAGCTGTTGCATCCGGAAAGCGGTTTGAACTATGTGGCGACGAATGGCGTTGCCGGTTCACTTCTGACGGCACAGGCGGCGGTACTTTATAACGATGCGCTTACTCATACCGATTTCATTCCTGGCGCAGGCGGCTTGGTAGCGGTTTTGCTGGTTCCGACGACTCCGGGCAGCTCGGCCACTCCTTATCAAGGCTTCCTCGTTCCCATCCCGGTGCCCACAACTTGCACGTCGACCGGATCCGCCACTCTCACGAAAACGGCGAGCGTAACGAATGCGAATGCTTTCGAGATCATCACTTACACCTATGTAGTTCACAACACGGGCGCCACGACTTTGTCGAATCTGGTGGTTGTTGACGATAACGGCACTCCGAACTATACAGGAGACGATGTAACCGTTGGGACGCTGGCTAGCTTGGCGCCTGGCGCCATGGCAACCTTCACTAACACTGCTTACCTGCCGATTTCTTATTTCTATCAGGTCGGTTCCGCCTCGGCGTTCGACACACTGATTCCGCAGGCAATTCCGGCTTCGGGCAGCACAATGGCTTCGCTCGAACTGACCTATTTGATCGATGAGGATGTTACAGATAATACCTACGGCACGGGCGCTTCTGCCGGCTGGGCAGGCAATGGAGTCCACACGTTCGCGCAAGAAGAAGGCAACCACCTCCAATGGTCGCTGTCTGACCGCGGCGGCATCAGAGTTTCCGACTTTGACGCGAACTTCATTTATCACTATGGAGTGAGCAGCACGCTACCTTCGGGCTACGGCGCGAATGTTTATCAGGTTAATTATGGCAACGGCAAGTACATCAGTTCCGCGAGTTCGACGCTGGCAGACAATCTGAACGGCTACACGAAGTTTTACAGCGACGAGACAAATTCTCCGGTGGGCGATGCCAACTGGCAGACGATTTCCGGCTACAAGGTGACCGTGAGCGACGGCATCTTCGGTCTGTGCGGTATCGGTCCAAACTCGGTGGGTATCACGAACTACCTGACCACGTCCGAGATTGCTTTCGGTGGCAAGTGTGGTTACGCAAAGGCGGTTTCTTATTGCCCGAAGATTGTGGGCAGCAAGGTGACCAGCACGGCGTGGCTGACGGCTACGGTTTGCGGTTGCACCACGATTGTGCATGCCAAGGCGAGTGTGTGCGTAACGCTGAATGGTTGCGCGCAACCGGTTTGCAACAATCCGGTAGCGCATATTTGCTTACAGCCTGTGAAATGCGAATGCACCTGCGCGAAGTGCAAGGCTGGCGATTGCAGCCATTGCGAAGACTATGGTTGCGATCATAAGGGTTGCGGCAAATATTCCGCCGTCTGCCCTCATGGCACGCAAAACTATACGGTTGCCGGCGTGAAAAAGAGCATTTGCTGGTAAGCTAGACCACAACAAAACGTTGGATGAAAAGAGCTCGGAGAGATCCGGGCTCTTTTCTATTTGGGGTAGCGTTTTACCATACGAATGTGAAAGCTCTTGTTAAAGCGCAGAGTGCCCCTGGCCTCACGTTGATGGATGTGCCGGAGCCGGCGATTGGCATCAACGATGTGTTGATTCGCGTGACGCACACGGGGATTTGCGGCACGGATTTGCACATCTACGAGTGGGATGAATGGGCGCGGGCGACCATTCCAGTGCCCATGGCGATAGGGCATGAGTTTGTCGGTGAGATTGTAGCCATCGGTACGAACGTCAACGATTTTCATCCGGGCGAGGTGGTCAGCGGGGAAGGGCACGTGGTGTGCGGGCGCTGCCGCAATTGCCTGGCGGGCCGCCGGCACCTGTGCGCGCATACGCAAGGCGTGGGCGTGAACCGGCCGGGAGCGTTTGCGGAATACATTGCGCTGCCCATGAGCAATATCTGGCGGCACGAACCGACGGTGAATCGGGAGATCGCGGCGATTTTCGATCCGTTTGGGAATGCCGTGCATACCGCATTGTCGTTTCCCGTGCTTGGCGAAGATGTTTTGATCACCGGTGCCGGGCCGATTGGGTTGATGGCGATTCCGGTGGTGAAACATGCGGGCGCGCGGTTTGTGCTGGTGACGGATCTGAATCCTTACCGTTTGGAACTGGCGCGCAAGATGGGGGCGACGCTGGCCGTGGACCCGCGGCAAACTTCGGTGGCGGACGCGCAGAAGCAACTCGGGATGCACGAAGGGTTCGATATTGGCTTGGAGATGTCGGGCAGTCCGCTGGCGTTTCGCGAGATGCTGGGCAACATGAGTCACGGCGCGAAGATTGCGATGCTAGGGATTCCGGCGAAGGAGATGGCGATTGACTGGCGTCAGGTGATTTTCAACATGCTGACGATCAAGGGTATCTACGGCCGCGAGATGTATGAGACTTGGTACAAGATGACGGTGATGTTGGAATCGGGTCTGGATATTTCGCCGGTGATCACGCAGCGCTTTCCTTATACCGATTTCGAAAAAGGGTTTGAAGTGATGCGCTCGGGCAACTCGGGCAAAGTGATTCTGAGTTGGCAGGTATGAGGACCAGCGTTTTCGATTTATTCAAGATCGGTATAGGGCCTTCGAGTTCGCACACGATGGGGCCGATGCGGGCGGCGCGGCAATTTGCGGCGGGGCTGGATCAGGAACAGGCGCTCGGCAGAACGGAACGGATTAAGACGGAGTTGTTCGGCTCGCTGGCGCTTACGGGGATTGGGCACGGCACGGATCGGGCAATTCTGTTGGGTTTGTCAGGTGAGGAGCCCGAGAAGGTCGATCCGGCGGCGATTGAACAGATTGTTGAGACGATTCGCGCGCAAGAGAGCTTAATGCTTTTGGGAAAGCAGCGTGTGCGGTTCTTGGAAGCGCGCGATCTGTTGTTCCTTAATAACGAGAAGCTGCCTGGGCATCCGAATGCGATGCGGTTTACGGCATTCGACAAAGTGGGGCTGGTCCTGGGGACGGCGATTTACTATTCAATTGGCGGCGGCTTCATCGTTCGCGAGGGAGTCGAGGCTCGGGTGTCAGCCGACGATGCGCTGGCAGTACCGAATCCGTTTTCAAATGCGGCGGAGTTGCTGGCGCTGGCGAACGGACGCGCGGTGCCAGTGTGGCAGCTCATTCTGGAAAATGAATGCGCGCTTAGGCCGGAGCGGGAAGTGCGCACACGGCTGATGGCGATTTGGGATGTCATGAATGCCTGCATCGAACGCGGTTTGGCGACGGAAGGCATTCTGCCAGGCGGTTTGAAAGTGCGTCGACGAGCACCGCGATTGCTGGCTCGCATTAAGGCGCATAGTGGTGAGAACGACCCGTTGGTGGCCATGGATTGGGTGAATGCGTTTGCCATGGCGGTGAACGAGGAGAATGCGGCGGGGGGGCGAGTCGTGACCGCGCCTACCAACGGTGCGGCGGGATTGGTGCCGGCAGTTGGGCGGTATTATCGCCAGTTTCACGCGGGCGCGTCGGAAGAAGGGTTGCTGCGTTATCTGCTGACGGCGGGAGCGATAGGGATTTTGTATAAGGAGAACGCTTCGATTTCGGGCGCGGAAGTGGGCTGCCAGGGAGAAGTGGGTGTGGCGTGTTCGATGGCGGCCGGCGGCTTAGCGGGGGCGCTGGGTGCGTCGAACGATGAGGTGGAACATGCGGCGGAGATTGGCATGGAGCACCACTTGGGGATGACGTGCGATCCCATCGGCGGCTTGGTGCAGATTCCGTGTATCGAACGGAATGCCATTGGTGCGGTGAAGGCGATCAATGCTTGTAGGATGGCGATGCAGGAGAGCGGCGGGCATAAAGTGTCGTTGGATCAGGTGATTCGCACGATGTATCAGACGGGTTTGGATATGCAGTCGCGGTACAAAGAAACGGCGCTGGCAGGGCTGGCGGTGAATGTGAAGGATTGCTGAATCATGTATAAGAATGTGGCGCCGTTTCTGGCACAGAAGATTGCGGGGATTCAAGAAGCGGGTCTGTTTAAGCGCGAGCGGCAGATTACCAGTCCGCAGCAGGCGGAAGTGGGCGTGGCGGGAAAGCCGTCGGTTTTGAATATGTGCGCCAACAATTATTTGGGGTTGGCGAATCATCCGGCGGTGGTGAATGCCGCGCGCGAGGCGCTAGATAAGTGGGGCTACGGTTTGGCGAGCGTGCGCTTTATCTGTGGCACGCAATCGATTCACAAAGAGCTTGAGGCCAGGCTGAGTGAGTTTCTGGGGACCGAGGATACGATTCTCTACGGTTCATGCTTCGATGCCAACGGCGGCTTGTTCGAAACGCTGCTCGAAGAAAACGATGCGGTCATTTCGGACGAACTGAATCACGCCAGCATCATCGACGGAATTCGTTTGTGTAAGGCGGCGCGCTTTCGTTATAAGAATGGCGATATGGCGGATCTGGAGGCGAAGTTGCAGGAGGCGGGCGCGGCGCGCCACAAGCTGATTGCCACGGATGGCGTGTTTTCGATGGATGGGTATATCGCCAAACTTCCGGAGATTTGCGATCTGGCCGACAAATATCAGGCGATGGTTATGGTTGACGACTCGCATGCAGTGGGCTTCATGGGGAAGACAGGGCGAGGCACGCATGAGCACCACGGTGTGATGGGCCGGATTGACATCATTACGGGCACGTTGGGTAAGGCGTTGGGCGGGGCAAGTGGCGGCTACACGAGTGGGCGCAAGGAGATTATCGATTTGTTGCGCCAGCGGTCGCGGCCTTATTTATTTTCGAATTCAGTGGCGCCGCCGATTGTAGCGGCTTCGTTGAAGGTGCTGGAGTTGTTGCAGGGTTCGACGGAATTGCGCGATCGGCTGTTCGTAAACACTGTGCGCTTTCGGCACTTGATGACGGCGAATGAGTTTAACGTTTTGGCAGGTGAGCATCCGATTGTGCCGGTGATGTTTGGGGATGCCTTTCTGGCGGCGAAGATGTCTGAGGCGTTGTTGGAGCGCGGGGTGTATGTGGTGGGATTCTCGTATCCTGTGGTGCCGCAGGGGAAGGCGCGGATTCGGGTGCAGTTGTCGGCGGGGCATACGGAGGAAGAAATTGAATTTGCGGCGGAGCAGTTTAGGGCGGCGAAACGCGAACTTGCTTAACCAGTACTTCCTAACTCGTTTTTCTAAGCAAACCAAACTGACAAACTAGTAGCCATCATGTGATTCTAGTGCGACTACTAGCATGATGATCGCCTCCTTCCCCGCTCTTTTAGCGTCGTTGAAAGTTCTAAAGAAAAGCCGTTTCTTCGCGGCGATGGCATGCTTCTGTTTTGGCTTGAGCGTGGATGCCCAGAACATAGTGCGAGTTCCTTCGCAAGTGGGAGACGTTCCGAGCGCGGTGAACATTATCAACTCCGTTGGTGGAGGTACAGTGATTGTCGATCCGGGCGCCTATGTGATTACCCAATCGATGGCGCTGACTAGCAATGTGACTGTCACAGGCTCAGTGAACCTGGATGGCACGCCTGCCACCACTTTGCAACTGCCCTCGTCGCCTAACGGGATCGCGATGTTCACCTCGTACGGCGGGGCGAATATGACCATTCAAAACTTTGTAATGGATGGCGGCATTCCCAGAGGTGCGTTTCTCACGACGGGCACAACATCGAACCCGTATGAGAGCTCGGGCGTGAACATGTACTCGACGAACAACGCGGAAGCGGCCGTTACTCTCAAAAATCTCGAAATCCGCAACTTCGGCATCGGCATCTTTATGGGTACGGTGAACGGCGTCACCATCGACACGGTCTACGTTCACGACAATAACCCCGGAAATTTTTCCCACAACGCGTACTTGGTGGCCTGCAACAACGTGAACATTATTCATTCGCGGTTCAACGCGTCGCATCTCGGCGACGGTTTGCACATCGACTTTGGCGGAATCAATACGACCATTACCAAGTCGGAGTTTTCATCCAACAATGGATTGGGCATTTTGAGTCAAGGTAATCTCAATGTCACGTTTCAAGATTCCATCACCGACTTCAACACGAACGACGGGATTCAAGTGGACGCGAGCGGGCTGTTCATTCTGAGAGACCGCGGCAACTACAACGGTGGCTATGGTTTCAATGTCCCCGATACGCTAGACGGAAACGGCCATATCAATGGCTACTACGGCTACGGAGATAACCCGGACATCGGCTATTTGTATGAGGCGTCTTACAGCAATGGCACGGGAGACCAGTCTTATCCGGCTTCGGCGAATTATTATCCAGCGGTAGAGGCGGATGGGGTGCTCGGTTTCAATGACACCGCGACTTGGACCGTGGCTTACCCAGGTTATCAGGGCGTGGGGGCGGTGGATTTTAACGCCAATCATCTCGCGAATGGATCACTCACTTTCTCGCACGTGGGATCGGCTACAACCGATACCCATGGCTTGATCTTCGGATACTCGAATGGCAGCAATGGCCCATTGTTGATGAACTTGACGGTAAACGGTGTGGCGCAGCCTCAGATCCCGTTCCCGTCTACCGGGATTTATTCCACCTGGAGCACAACCACTGTCAACGTTCCCTTGAACACCGGTGGCAATATTGTGCAACTGAGCGTGCCGGCAGGAGCGACGGCGGCGCCGGAGCTGAACTATTTAGTGATCTCCTATAAGGGAGGTCTGGAAAATCCCGCCGCGCCTGCGCAGCCGGCCAATTTGACCGCCACGGTGGTGAGTCCATATCAGGTCAATCTCTCCTGGTCGCCTTCGCCTACAGCTTCGGCCTACAACGTCTTTCAGAACCAGCGCATCATCGCGAACAATGTCTCAGGCGCGAGCTATAGCGATACGCGGATTCTTTTCGGCAAGTCTGCCATTACTTACTGGGTGCAAGCGGTGAATCAGGGGGGCGGCAGCGCTGCTAGCGTGATAAACGTTACGACTCCGATTGACTCGCCGGCAGGGTTTCAAGGAAGTTGGAATAACGGGAGCGCTTTGAATTGGATGAGTGCGAATGGCGCGTCCTATTACAATGTGAAACGCTCCACGGTTTCGGGCGGCCCGTACACGACAATTGCGCGGGTAACGAACACGACGAACCTGGTCTCTACTAACTTTGAACAGACTTACACGGATACGACCGTAGTGGGTAACACAACGTACTACTATGTTGTCTCGGCGGTAGACGGCGGTGGCACAGAATCCGTCACGAACAGCTACGAAGTGGGCGTGTTCGCGCCGGCCCAGACTTTTGCTTTGGGGGCATCTTCGGCATCGCTAAGTGCTGTTCCGGGAGGAACTGCGGCTACGAGCATAACCGTTACACCGCTGAACCTGTTTAGTGGCACGGTGAATCTGGCGGTGTCGTCGGGCTTGCCCAGCGGGGCGAGCGCGGTGTTCACAGCGTTGGCGAACAACACCAGCGCGGTGACGATTTCTCTGCCTGCTGGGACAGCATTAGGAACTTACAACATTGTGGTGACGGGAACGTCGGGGTCGATCACGATCACTACCCCGCTAACGCTAACTGTTGTTTCCCAGCTCATCACGTTTAATGCCATTCCGCCGCAGGTCGTGGGCACGTCGCTTACGGTCAGCGCAACGGCAACTTCGGGACTGCCCGTTACGTTCACTGTTGTACCGAACGGCAATTGTAGTGTGTCGGCCAATGTGGTGACTTTCCTAAATACGGGGAACTGCGGCGTGCTGGCCAATCAGGTTGGCAACAGCAGTTACGGTCCGGCGCCACAAGTTGGACAAATTGTGATTGTGAACAGCACTCCTTCGGGACAGACGATTACGTTTCCGGCTATTGCGAGCCAGTCTGCCGGGATAACGATATCTTTGAGTGCGACGGCGACCTCTGCGTTGCCGGTGAGCTTCGCTTCCTCGACGACGGGCATTTGTACAGTGGCAGGTAACACGGCAACGCTACTTGCGGCCGGCACGTGTACCATCATCGCTTCACAGGCGGGCAATGGCAGTTATAACGCAGCAACGCCGCTGTCGCAGAGTTTTACGGTGAGTGCAGAATCGCAGACGATTACGTTTGCTGCGATCGCGGCGCAGACGGTAGGCACCCCGTTGACTTTGAGCGCGACAACGAGTTCGGCTTTGGCGGTGAGCTTTGCTTCGTCGACGGCGAGTGTGTGTACTGTGTCGGGTACGAGTGCGACGTTTGTCGCGGAAGGCACCTGTACGATTACGGCTTCGCAGCCGGGGAACGCTACGTACGCGGCAGCTCCGGCAGTGGCGCAAAGTTTTGTGGTGAATGCACAAGGCCAGACGATTACGTTCAGTGCCATTGCGGCGCAGACGGTAGGCGCGCCGCTTGGTCTGAGCGCGACCGCGAGTTCGGGACTGACGGTGAGTTTCGCTTCTTCAACGACGGGCATTTGTACCGTGGCGGGTAACACGGCAACGCCGATCGCGGCGGGCACGTGTATGCTGACAGCTTCGCAGGCGGGCAATGCTTCCTATGCGCCGGCTATGCCAGTTTCGCAAAGCTTTACGGTGAACGGAGGATCGCAGACGATTACCTTTAATTCGATTGCGGCGCAAACGGTAGGCACGCCGTTGACTTTGAATGCGATAGCGAGTTCGGGCTTGAGTGTGACGTACACATCGTCCACCAGCGGCGTTTGTGCGGTTTCAGGTAGCACTGCGTCCCTGTTGGCCGCGGGGAACTGCACGATCATCGCGGCGCAAGCCGGCAACAGCAGCTATGCGGCGGCGCCCAACGTATCCCAGACCTTTGCGGTGAATGCTCAATCGCAGACCATCACGTTCTCAACGATTGCGGCGCAGACGGCAGGGGGTACGGTTTCGCTGAGTGGTTCTTCGACGTCCGGCCTGCCGCTGGCATTTGCTTCTTCTACGACGGGAGTTTGTACGGTGGCTGGGGGCACTGCCACACTGTTGACCTCGGGAACTTGCACGATCGTGGCATCGCAAGCGGGCAACGCGTCGTACGCGGCGGCGCCGACGGTGGCGCAGAGTTTCGCGGTGAATGGCAAAGCCCAGACGATCACGTTTGCTTTGCTTGGCGCGCAGACTGCCGGTGGTACGGTTGCGTTGAGTGGGACGTCAACGTCGGGCTTGGTGGTGACGTTCGCATCGGCCACCGGCGGCGTTTGTGCGGTTTCGGGAACGACGGTGTCGTTGCTAAGTGCGGGAACTTGCACGATTACCGCCTCGCAAGCGGGTAATAGCACTTATTCGGCGGCTGCGGTGGTGACGCAAAGCTTCACCGTGAATACAGCGGCCACTGTGAGCATCGCGCCGATCAGCGTAACGCCGGGGAACGGCACCAGCGTGGGCGCAAATATCTCCGGCCTGAGCAACTCGCCAACGACCTTGGGCCTCGGCGGCACGGCCTGCGTGAATGTTGCTGGCTGTACGTATACTTTGGGCGGCAGCAACGGGAGCATTGGCTTTGAGTTTCTAAACGTGACCAATACGGGCGCGTTGCTGGCGGTTTACCTAACTCCGTCAGTGCAAGCAAGCACGACAGCTTATTCCATTCCGATCACAATTGGCAGCGCGGTGGTGGGCACTTTAAAACTCACGGTTCCTTTTACGGCACAAACGATTACGTTCGGCGCGCTGGCGACACAGGTGGTGGGCACACCACTCATGCTAACTGCTGCGGCTAGCTCCGGTTTGCCGGTGAGCTACGCTTCGGGGACTACTGCTGTATGCACAGTTTCTGGGGCAACGGCAAGCTTCGTCGCGGCGGGAACCTGCATCATCACGGCCTCGCAAGCGGGTAACGGCGCTTATTCGACAGCTCCTTCGGTGACGCAGAGCTTCAGCGTGACGCTAAAGCCACAAACGATCACTCTTGGTGCGATCGCGACGCAAACGGTCGGCACGCCGCTGACTTTGAGCGCAACGGCGAGTTCGGGACTGGCGGTGAGTTTTGCATCGTCTACTACCGGCGTTTGTACGGTCTCGGGTAACACGGCGACCTTCGCGGCGGCTGGAACCTGCACCATCACGGCCTCGCAAGCGGGGAACGTTACCTATTCGGCAGCTCCTTCGGTAGCGCAGAGCTTTAGCGTGACGTTCAAACCACAGACGATCACCTTTGGTGCGATTGCGACGCAAACGGTCGGTACGCCGTTGAGTTTGAGCGCAACGGCGAGTTCGGGACTGGCGGTGGGTTTTGCCTCCTCGACCACCAGCGTTTGTGCAGTCTCGGGTAACACGGCAACTTTTGTGGCGAGCGGTAACTGTACCGTTACGGCGTCTCAGCCTGGCAACAGCATTTATGCGGCAGCCACAGCGGTGTCGCAAACCTTTACGGTCATCGCATCTTCAATCAGCGTGACGGGTGCAACCCTGAGCATTGCACCGGGGAGCGGCGGCACGGTTACGCTGGCCATCGCGGGTCTGAGCAGTGCGCCGGGCACGTTAGGTTTGGGCGGTACCTCTTGCGTCAACGTGGCGGGCTGCCAATTTAGTCTGGGTGGCAGCAATGGTGCGATCGGCTATGAATTCGTTAACGTGACTAATAAAAGCGCGTTGTTGGTTGTGTATGTCAACTCCACGGTAAAGATCAGCACGACGGCCTACTCGATCGCGATCACGATTGGGAGTGCGACGGTGGGTACGTTGAAGCTGACGGTGCCGTAGTACTGCCGGCCGACTGCGCCAGGTCCCGTTTGTCGTCTAAAAAGTTTTAAAAAAGGCTCGAAAATCCCCCGTGGCTTGCGATAGAGAGCGCAGGGAGATTGAAGAGATGAACGTAGCGCAGCACGCCGAGCAGATCCTGGCCGCTTGGAAACGGGCCGACCCGGCGAGTTTTGAGCAAGAACTCAATGAGGCGCTGCAGTGTTGCCAGCGGGCCGAGCCAGCCAACTACTTTGAAACGGAAAAGCGCGAGGTGTTGGAAAGTGTAGTGGAGAGATTGCGGCTGATTCGTCCGCAACGCAGTGGTTCAGCGATGGCGGAAGATCGTTGCACTGCGCAAAGTTTGAATGCTGGATTTAGCTTGCTTGAACATCTTCGGCAGCGAGCGGCGGCCTAAAGGCAAGTCGGGACGGAGCTGCGACAACGCGGCAGTGGTTGTACCGAAAAAACGTGCCGATGAGATAGAGGACGGCCTTTTATGATCCATCTGACTCGTCTGAATCAAGCCCCTCTGGTGGTCAACGCGGATTTAATCGAGCTTATTGAAATGACTCCCGACACGGTTATCGTGCTCACCACCGGGCAGAAGATCCTAGTGCGCGAAACCGCCAACGAAATCATCGCTAAAGTGGTTCTCTTCCGGCGCAGCCTGCTGGAAGGGCTACCCTTGTTGACGGCGTTGACGAGCGTCACAACGCGTGCGCCAGGACCCCGCGATGGCTCGTGAAAAATCGGCTGTAGGGGCTCGACGCAGAATCGATTTCGCCACACTAGCGGGGTTAGCGATCGCCGCCGCCGGCATTTTAGGCGGCCTTATTCTCGAAGGTGGCCAATTCAGCGACGTCGCGCAGTACACGGCGGCGCTCATCGTCGGCGCAGGTACTGCCGGCGCGGTAATGGTGACCACGCCCCATGCCTTAATTCTGGCGGCGCTCCGGCGTCTCAAAGATGTTCTGTGGGACACCGCTCCGCCGCGCGCCGCCTTGATTGAAAAACTGCTGCATTTCGCCCGTCAAGCCCGCCGTGCTGGCATCGTTTCCCTGGAAGACGAAGCCAACGACATGGCGGACCATCCTTTCCTGAAAAAGGCGCTGCTGCTGGCAGTTGACGGGACAGACTTACAGGATCTGCGCAGCATTATGGAACTGGAAATCGAAGCGGCGTCGCGCCGTGGCGAAGCGGAAGCCAAAGTGTTCGAAACAGCGGGCGGCTATGCGCCCACTATCGGCATCATCGGCGCGGTGCTCGGCCTGATTCAGGTCATGAAGCACTTGGAGGACATGGAAAGAGTAGGTCACGGCATTGCCGTCGCTTTCGTAGCGACCGTGTATGGCGTCGCGTTAGCGAACATTGTGCTTTTACCCGTCGGCGCAAAGATGAAAGCACGCTTAGAACAATCGCTGGAAGATAAGGAACTGGTGCTCGAAGGTGTGATTGGCATCGCCGAGGGGATGAATCCGAAACTGCTCGAAAGCAAGCTGGGCGCGTTCTTGGAAGAAGAAGTTCCACTGAACACAGGCCGCAAACAGCCCGCTTCGCAACCTTTGCCTAGCGCTTAGCGGAGATTTACCCTTATGGCCCGCCGCAAAGCACCTGTCAAAGAGAATCACGAACGCTGGCTCGTTTCGTATGCGGATCTAGTGACATTGTTGTTTGCATTTTTCGTAGTGATGTTTGCTTCCACGCAAACCGATCACGCACGGGCCAAACAGATCTCGGAGGGGGTTCAGAAGGCGCTGAAATCTGGCGTTACCCCCCCGAGGATCGCCGCAATTCTAGGCGGAACGGTGGACGATAGGGGTCGCGGGAGCGAGTTGTCCAAAGGCCCGTCGCCACGTCCGGTCACTGCGGCAGAGCCTCCGCTCGGCCCACCTGAGCCGCCACTCGAAAACCTAGGTGCTGCCGCTGCTCTGCTGCGTAGCGTCCTGCAAAAAGAGATTACGAATGGCTCGGTTGATGTGCGCGTGGAAGAGCGGGGCGTAATCATCGGCTTAAATTCAGCTGTCTTCTTTTCGACCGGCTTAGATACAATCGATCCAGGCGTGTATCCTACGCTTGACAAGGTTGCGACGATCCTCAATCGCTTACCTAACACCCTTCGGCTGGAGGGCCACACCGATTCATTACCGATTAGCAACGCGCGCTTTCGGAGCAACTGGGAACTGTCGGCGGCTCGCAGCATCGCTATGTTGCGCTTGCTTAACGAACGCTTCGCGGTGGTGCGGCAGCGCATGGCGATTGTCGGCTATGCAGATACGGCGTCTATCGATTCCAATGAAACGGAGGAGGGCCGGCGTCGCAACCGTCGAGTCGAGATCGTGATTGTCAGCGAGTTGCCGTTGCGTGCCGAAGTGCGTCCGCGCTCCTAAACAGATTTTCCGCATTTTTCTGAGATCCCATTCCCTACCAGACACTCGCGGAAGCGGAAGATGTGCTCCGGAGTGCTTGTCGTCATGCTCCTGAAAACGCTACCGTACACTTCGACCTAGCATGTGAGCTGTTGTTGGCAGGTCAATATCGCGAGGGATTTCGCGAATATGAGTGGCGCTGGAAGAGCGCGTACATCGAAGGCCAGCAGCCGAAGATCCACCAGCCTTTGTGGGACGGGAGCTTCTTAGCCGGCAAATGTATCTTGCTTCACGCCGAGCAAGGGCTGGGCGACACGATCCAACTGGCCCGCTATCTGCCTTTGGTGGAGAAGTTGGGTGGCCGGATTGTGCTGTCAGTTCCCGGCTCCCTTGGCCAACTCATGAGCTCTCTTCCGGGCGGACATTTCGTCCTACCGGAAGGGGCAACGGTGAGCGACTTTGCTACCCACTGTCCTTTGTTTAGTCTGTCCCTGATGTTTGGCACGGATCTCGAATCCATCCCCCCACCGGCTTCCTTTGTCGTTCCCGCCGGTCTCCGCGCGAGTTGGGCGCAGCGCACAGGAGGCGGCCAACTCAAGATTGCCTTGATCCGGGCCGGCCGTGCCGAACATACTAACAATAGGAGCCGGTCTGTTCCCTTGCGACCGTTCCTCCCACTTCTTGTCGCTAACGATGTAGACCTCTTTAGTCTTCAATTGGGACCGCCAGCCGAAGAATTGGCAAGTGCCGGACTGCGTGATCGCGTTCGTGATCTCTCGCCCCTTTTAAGCGACTTCGCCGAGACCGCCGCCGCGCTCTCGTACATGGATTTGGTGATCAGTGTGGATACCGCCGCCGCTCATCTGGCGGCATCCCTCGGAAGGCCTGTGTGGATGTTGGTGCCATTTGCTCCAGACTGGCGCTGGCTTCTCGACCGCAACGATTCACCCTGGTATCCCAGTATGCTGCTCTTTCACCAGAAAACACCGGGCGACTGGGAAACAGTTGTCCAAGGGATGTGCGCAGAGTTGCGAAGCCTGGAAAGATCGGTGCGCTTCTCAGTCCGAAACTGAGTTGCAAGCTTATCGTGCGCGCTTGTTGGGTGGCGCCATGCGCGGGCGCGTTGCACATTCCGCCACTAGCTCCTGGCTCCTCCTACCTCCACACGAGGCCAATGAACGCTAAAATGAAACAGCAAACTCAATGGCTACATCTCCCAAAGTTCCGCCAATCACGATTGAGCAATACGAACACTTCGAGGGCTATCCCGGATTACGCGACGAACTCATTTACGGGGAAATCGTAATGTCACCACAGCCCAAACCGCTCCATCAACAAACCGCACGGAATATTGAGCGTTTACTGGATAACGCTCTAGGCGAGGATAGTCAATATGTCGCCAGGCAGAACTCAAATATCAAGTTCGCCAAAGTGAACAGCATGCCAGCGCCTGATGTTTTTGTGGTCCTGAAGAAGGATTGGCTCGCCGCCTGTGAAAATGATGTTTATCTAGTCAACCCGCCCGCACTTGCCGTCGAAGTGATTTCACGCGCCAACCGTCCCCGTCGTGTTGAGCAGAAAGTAGACCTGTATCTTGACCATGGTGTCTTGCAAGTTTGGGTCGTTAATCCGAAAAAACAAACGCTGTTTGTTCATGATCGCGCTCATCCAAAGGGAGTGCAGGCCATGCACAGGATTACTTCTCATCCCCTGATCGGTGAGATTGCCGTTGAGCCTGTGTTTCGTTTGCTGTGATCTCACCGTGGGCTTGGCGTGTCGTTGCCGCTTAAGGCTTCCGTGGCCCAAGTGGCAAGGCCGCCCCTACTTGTATCGAGTGTTTCGGCGAACGCTTCGCGGTGGTGCGGCAGCGCATGGCGATTGTCGGCTATGCAGATACGGCGTCTATCGATTCCAATGAAACGGAACAAGGCCGGCGTCGCAACCGTCGAGTCGAGATCGTGATTGTCAGCGAGTTGCCGTTGCGTGCCGAAGTGCGTCCGCGCTCCTAAACAGATTTTCCGCCATTTTTCTGAGATCCCATTCCCTACCAGACACTTATTTAATTGGGGAAATTTCAGCAAACAGGAAGCGCAGCTTTTGGGATCACGGATTAAGGCACGTAAATCGTCACATCAAGCGCCAGATCGCAGTGTCGAGGAGGCTGCTCGACTGATGGGCAGCGGAGGGCACGAAGCGGCGATCCCCCTGCTGGAGAAAGTCGTTCTTCGGGTGCCGTTCAACGTGCGGGCGCGCTACCTTCTTGGCGAGTCCCAGACGAAGACCGGCAACTTCACCGCCGCCATCTTGCACCTTGAGAAAGCGGTGCAGGCAGCCCCCAAAAACGCGCTTTATCATGCTGCACTGGCGCACGCCCTGATGCCAGAGAATCCCGGCGAAGCCATCTCGCACTTTCGAGCCGCGATCGAACTCGGATCGGGCAGCCCGCAGGTATTTTGCAGTCTGGCCTCGCTGTTGGCAGGCCTTAGGCGTGAGGAGGAGGCGTTGCAGGTCTGCGACCTTGGCTTGACGGCCTGTCAAGAGAAGAGCGCTCTTTTAGGTAATAAATCGGTAATACTGTACCTTCTGGGCCAGTTAGACGAAGCGCTCGCGTATGGCCGCATGCAACTGGAACTCTCGCCGGATACTGCGCACGCTTGGCACAACACGGGCACTATCCTGAAGGCGCTCGGGCGCATAAAGGAAGCGGAGGACGCGCACAGACGCGCGTGCCGTCTCGATCCGGAAAACGCCGAGGCACACTACAACCTAGCATTGGCCCTGCTCTTAAGCGGACAATATCGCAAAGGATTTCGCGAGTATGAATGGCGCTGGCAGAGCAAAGCCATGAAGGATCAGCATCGAAATTTCCTTCAACCTTTGTGGGACGGCAGTTCCTTAGCTGGCAAAGGCATTCTGCTGTACTCGGAACAGGGTCTTGGCGACACGATCCAACTTGTCCGCTATCTACCATTGGTCGAGAAACTCGGCGGCCAGATTGTCCTGACTGTTCCCCAGTCCCTCTGCCGACTCATGGGCTTTCTTCCGGGCGGACCCATCGTTGCACCAGCAGATTCAACGGTAGGCGGTTTTGTTGCGCATTGTCCGTTGTTGAGTCTACCGCTACTGTGCGGAACCGACCTTGAATCTGTTCCGCCGCCAGCTTCCTTTGTCGCCCCCAGCATTCGAGAAAGTTGGGCGCAACGCATTGCAAGCGGCAAGCCCAAAGTCGCCTTGATCTGGGCTGGGAATCCTAACACTCCAACAACCGAAATCGGTCTCTTCCCTTGCGTCTGCTCCTTCCACTTCTCGCTAATAACCACATGGACTTCTTCAGTCTGCAAGTGGGAAAGCCAGCCGGCGAACTGAATAGCGGCGAACTCGGTCATCGCATTCGCGATCTCTCACCCTTGTTAAGCGATTTCGCCGAGACGGCTGCGGCGGCGCTTTCACTCATGGATTTGGTTATTAGTGTGGATACGGCCGTTGCTCACCTGGCGGGATCGCTCGGCAAGCCCGTGTGGCTGTTACTGCCGTTTGCGCCAGATTGGCGCTGGCTGTTAGGCCGCCCCGATTCACCTTGGTATCCCAGTATGCGTCTCTTTCGGCAGAAAACACCGGGCGACTCGGGAGACGGTTGTCCAAGAGATGAGCGCAGCGTTGCAAAGCTGGCGTCAGACAACAGACCCAGTCAGTTTGGGGATTTAATCGCTGCTCCGACAGGACCCTGTTAGACCAGCGCCGCTTACTGCGGTGCGCGGTTCCGAAAAGGGTGGAATCCTCGATGGCTTTCATAAACCGACCACCGCCAGGGAGTGGCTAAGCCTCTGCCAACTATCGGATTAAGCATACCCTAGACTCTCGCCACTCTTGCCGAATAGGGTTTGGCAGACCGCGTGCTTCTTGGACTCACGAGAAACCCGGCTGCGAGCCCACTGAGGATAGGCCGGTAAAGGAACCGCAATCATGATTTCACTACAAACGAACGTCACTTCTTTGATGGCTCAGCAGAATCTAAACACTGATAACGCCTTTCAAAGCAAAACGATTCAAGAAACTAACCTCCGGCTATCGGATTAACTCCAGCGGCGACGATGCTGCTGGTTTGGCCATTGCCAATGGCTATCGTTCGAGCGTCTCGGAACTGACGCAGGGCGTCGCGAACGCCAACGACGGCACCAGCCAAATGCAAATTATTGACGGTGGCTTGAGCAATATTTCGACGATTCTTGATCGTATGAAGACGCTGGCCACTCAATCGGCTTCGGGGACGTTCACTGGTAGTCGCGCCACGCTGAACCAAGAGTACCGGGCTGAATAACGGAAGTCAATCGCCAGGCGGCGAACATCAATCTGAACTTGCTGGTGGAACGTTCAACACGAATCTCAGCGTGTATATCGGTGGCGCGGGTGCCACCCAGTCCAACGCTTCCGTTAACATCGACCTCAGTGGTGCCACCAACGCGGTAGACGCTAGCAGCCTTGGCATCGCATCAACCAACGTATTGGGCGGCGGCGTGGGCATCACAGGGAACAGCCAACGCATCGATGCCCCGGGCGCCACGTTTGTGACAGGGACGGCTGGTGTCGACGATCAGACGTTCACTTTCAACGTATTCTCGGGCGGCAACGCCCAGACAGTCACCGCCACCGTCGCCGCCAGCACGACCGGGTCCAGCTTGACCAGCGTGTTGAGTTCGTTGAACGGCCAGTTGAACCAATACGGTATCAGCGCCGGCACTGACAATAACGGTGCCTTGTTTACATCCCGAAACCGCAACTGGTGGAAGACCGCCGTTTCCTCCATGATTTCATGGAGGAGTTCGCTTTCGTCGAACTGGTGACCGTCGCGCCGACCCTGCGGATCACTCACATCCCGGTCTGGCTTGACCGCGCCGCCGGCCCTATGGCAACGATCTCACGGCCACATTTCCCGCCAGAATCCGCAGCATGTGGAACATTCGACGGAAGGCAAACCGGGGTGATGGTTTTCCGCGGACCACAGGGCTACATCTCGCCGACCTGGTACGCGAAGAGCGGAAACGCCGTGCCGACCTGGAATTTCGCCGTGG
>CAVVLT010000006.1:0-186646 GCA_963749105.1 Bryobacterales bacterium
ATGAGCCTGGACGGCAACGGCCGCATCACCGATTACGCCTTTCGCAGCGACTTGCACTCGGTGCAGGGCGATGCCTCGTGGCTGCAACATCAAAACATTGAGGTGCCCGATATCCCGAGCGTGATGACAGACTCGCAGCCGATCAGCAGCGATATCCAGATATCCGTCACGCCCATGGTCTTCCGCCGCTAGTGACTCGCCGATGAAGCATGCCCCGGCGTCTTACTCATTACTCTTTCGTTTAGCCTAACTGCCCGATAACAGCGGCCCAAAGACCGCTATCCCGAAGCCCACGCTCTTATCCAATCCGCCGATGCATCTTCCAAGCGAGCCCCGCTTCTCCTCGACGACGCCGTCGTCCGCTCGAATGGGCTGCACGCCTCTACGCCCGCAGCGGCTACCTGAGCGAGTCCGTTCGCGTTTCGGCCACACAACCGCTGCGCCGTTTGCGCTCATCAACGCGCTCGCCCTCTATTGGATCTCCCCGCCGCTGAAAAGGAAATTAACACCCTCGCCGATCCGGCTCTTCGCGCTTCCGCCTTGATCAACCTTGCCGAAGTACTCAGGCACATAGGCACGACGCCGAGAGCTCAACCCCTTGTTGCCGAATCGCGCCGCGCTGCCTCGCAAATAAAGGATTCCTGCCCACCATACTCAAATCGTCGCGCTGCCAACCTGGAGCGAGAGATAGTGAAAGTGCCCTCCAACTGCAGATTTCGGTCTCTTGCGCCGTCTTTACTTGGCTGGGAGCAGTGTGGTTTGGTCTTCCGCCGCGATACCGCAGCAAGCAATTCGCGAAGAGGGCCTCACTTGGAGACTTGATGAACGAACGTGCGCTCCGCGAAGAAATGACACACCACCCCCGTGCTCGCAATACTCAAATCCCAGCGTGACCCGCTATCAATCATTTATCGGACCGACGTCGAGGCTGTTTGCCGAAAGCAAGAATCATCCGGTCATCGATGGTCGAAACCGCAGCTTAATCTTAATCGTCCCTCTCAAGTTGTCTTATGGCGTGGTCCTTGACCAGCGAACTCGCATCTTCGCTTGAGCGAGCCCAGATCTTGATCCTGGACGAAGGTTCCAGTATGCTAAGCGATTCAGCAGCGGCGAGTCCGCACTCGCGGAGAACCGTGCTTGCGTGACAACTCATCGAGGAGGCTTGCCGTGCGCGCATCTCCAATGTGTCGAGCGATGCGGCACATCGTCAAGCGCGTCGACGCCGAGTTCCTGGCATATTGAGCAATTCGCGAAGATTCCAGATCGAATAGGAATTGCTCGCGTTGGTTCGTCTCCGGCGGGGCAAGCAACAAGTTCAACGAAATCGAGAGGCTGGTCGGGTAATTTTGGGAATGAATATCCCTGGACATGCGGTATAGCATCATTTTGCCGGTCGGCAGCGTAGTGGTCTCTAAGAAGCGAAGGTCGACTTTTTCCCCGATCTTTCCAGTTACACTTTTCGGATCATACTCATAAATCGTCGTCTCATATCCCGGCCCAAAATAACCGATGGTCAGAAATGAGAAATTATGGTCGTGGGGCACGTCGTAAACGAATAAGTTCTTCTGTTCGTTTCGCAAATTGGTGTCCTCTGTCGGAGGGGTCCAGATGTTAGCCCTAATAACGAAATCTGGACCGCTGCCTAAGATTAGTGTCTGCGCCGTGTAGGAATTAGCAACTTGGAAATTGCGCCAGTCGCGTAACGATTGATTGAAGTGTTCAATTAGAAATGTCTTGTTGTTGGCCAGCGCTCTGAGCTTACTCGCAGAAGCGCATACAGAGTCAAGATCGCGGACATTTACTCGATGAATCACGTGCTCTCTGTAGTCTTCGAGAGATATGACTTCTGTTGTCTGACTATCTATGGTAAGTGCCATATATTCCTTTTTACTAAGCCCGCAGCGTATCGGAGGGTATGTTCAATTTCATCAAAGACCGTGTGGCCGCCGCTCTAACATGTTGGTGAGTGTCATTTGCCGCTTTTTTCAGCAGAGATATTCCATATTCACGGTCCAGGCAAAATATTGCCTGTAGCGCCGCCCAGCGCACGTAGTGAGCTGGATGTTCCATTAGCCCAGCCAACGCGGTCAAGGCGCACGGATTTCGCATTTCGGCCAGTACGGAAGCGAGTAGTTGCAGACGGGAAACGGAATGATCCGCAGCCACAACTCTAGTTCGTGCGCCGGTAGTTGCGTCGTACTCCCATCGTGTCGTTAAGAGAGCGGTAGTGGAAAGGCAAGCGATTAGATTGGTCGATGCCATGCCGTTTTGCACCACGAAGATGTCGTGGCCCGCTTCGAAATAATAACTCTGGCCAAAGGGCAAGGTCACATTCGGCAGCTTTTCGAGCCGGTCCTGAGCGGTCTAAAGTTTCGGTAGCCGGGTTCGGCGGCTCACGATAGCACGTCATGGTTACGCCCGAAGCGCTGAGCGGCACGAGAATCATGTCAGCCGCCAGTCCGATCAATCTATTCGTTTGAGCCGTGGGGCCTGCCATCTTCAATTTGAGATTGAAAAAGCGGGATCGCAAGACCAGCATATCGAGGTCGGAACTTCCCTCAAGTGCGTAATTTGGCTCGCGCAGGAGACACTCTAACTCATAATTCACAAGTCCTGTAAACGTTCCCTTGCGGCAAACTGCTTCGAGGAGACAGCCGCACTCGGCGAAACCGCTCTGCGGATTCGCCTGAATTAAATCCTCCGCTTCCCTCAAAAAGACTTTAAGTTTAACATTTGCGTTGAGTCTTTGCTGAAGCGTGTTACTAAGCGGCAGTGAATTCGATGACATGTGTTTTGTATCTTTCTAACGATTCGGCACAACGACTAGTGTTAAAGGAATCCCGGCTCCACGCGGTAGACCTTTTCATTGCGCGCAGATCTCGTGGCACCGGATGGAGCTTCTTGACCTGCGCGTCATTCAGGACGACCTTTTTTCTCTCGCGGTTAGAACGCGATGAGAAAGGCCACAAAGACGACTTCTCCCCAATCGAAACTAAGCGTTGCCGATGCGACCGGCTCTTCTAGGGACTCTAATTCTTTCACGGTTGTTCTCCTTTCGTTTAGTCTGGCCGACCGTTGATGTGATCAGTCGATATCTAAGTGACATCGCGAAATCATCCGTTTCAGCCAGCGTGAGAGTATTCTGCTGTCAAGCGAAGTCACGGCATCGGAAGAAGCGAGTGCTTGCACCCGGTAGTCTTGCCAGCGCTGCGCGTGATCCGTGAAATAAACGACGCGACGCAGCGAATTACGAGCAGCGAGGTGTCAAAGCCATGTTTGAATGTCTACAAGGTGGTGCACCGAACTTGGGAGCCTAACCCAAAACTAATCATCCTTCCGCCCTTTCCCGCGGTCCAACTTATTCTTAATCGGCATCAACGCCCGTAGCGCGACCAGATTCAAAGCCGTCAAACTCACGGCAATCCCGAACCGGCCCATCGCCACCGCCGCTCCAAGAGCCGCCGCACTCAACACACTGGCCGCCGTCGCCGTCCCCTTAATACTCAACCCGTCCTTCATAATCGCCCCGCCGCCCACAAACCCAATCCCTGCCACCAACCCTTGCAACACCCTCGACTGCGCTGCCGAATCCCCATGAAAAGTCGCAATCATCACGAAGGTGCAACTCGCCATCGCCACAATCGGAAACGACCGCACGCCGACATTGTGTTCCTCCTCTTCGCGATTCCAGCCAATCATCCCAGCTAGCAGGAACGCCACGCAGAGGTGCCAAAAGTCGGTAAAAATCCCAAGCCAATCCGGCATGCTGCAATGTTACTTGATTGCTACGATAAAGGTCACTTAATGCTTCGTTTCGAAACCGCTGGAGAATCTCATGGGGAGTGCCTCGTAGCCACACTCACCGGCTTGCCCTCCGGCGTTCCCGTCTCTGTCGACTACCTCGACCGGCAACTTTGGCGTCGTCAGCAAGGGTTTGGCCGCGGCGGCCGCATGAAAATCGAAACCGATCAGGCGCGCATCGTCGCAGGCGTCCGGCATTCCCAAACCATCGGCTCGCCCATCGCCCTGCTCATCGAAAATAAAGATTGGAAAAACTGGCAGACCATCTTGCCCGTTGAGGCTAAGAACGCCGATCCCAGCAAGGACAAACCCGTCATCCGCCCTCGTCCTGGCCATGCCGATCTCCCCGGCGCCATCAAGTACAACTATGCGGACGCGCGCTACATTCTAGAACGCGCCAGCGCCCGTGAAACAACGGCCCGCGTCGCCATCGGTGCGCTCGCCAAAACGTTTTTGAGTCAGTTTGGCATTGAGGTTTTGAGCCACGTCGTCGGCGTTGGACCGGTGCGTCTCGAACGTCCCGCGCGAGTGGTCCGAAATCGTCGCGCTCAGCCAGCGCGACGACGTTCTGCTCGGCTGCGTCGACGCTGCTACGGAAGCGCGTATGAAAGAGGCTGTCGATCACGCCTATCGCACTGGCGACACCGTCGGCGGCGTCTTTGAAGTGGTCGCGCACGGTCTGCCTCCAGGCATCGGTTCACACATCACTTGGGACACCCGTCTGGACGGCCGCCTCGCGCAAGCTATTGTTTCCATTCAGGCTGTTAAAGGCGTCGAGATCGGTCAGGCCGAACAAGGAGCGCAATCTTATGGCAGCGCCGTTCAAGATACGATACATTACGACAAGGAGGCCCAAGGCTTCCATCGCGGTTCCAATCGCGCGGGCGGACTCGAAGGCGGTATCACCAACGGCGAAAATCTGATCGTGCGAGGCTTCCTAAAGCCTATCTCCACTTTGCGCCGCCCTTTGGAATCGGTGGATTTGGCTACGCGCGAACCAGCCCTGGCAGCTTATGAACGCAGCGATGTCGCAGTGGTTCCAGCCGCCGGTGTCATTGGCGAGGCTATGGTGGCGCTGGTGTTGGCGAGCGCCTTTATTGAGAAATTTGGCGGTGATTCGCTACTGGAAACAAAGCGTAACTTTGAGGGTTACGCCGCGCAGGTGAGGAGCTTCTGATCGTTTTTCAGAATGGCGCGCGTTGGCAAACAGCCTATTTATTCACATGGTTCTAAAAATTCTAAAATACGGCGAACCGGTCCTGGAGCAACCGGCCGATCACGTTTCCGATTTCAATACTCCTGAACTGCTTGAACTTGTCGAAAACATGTTTGAAACGATGTACGCCGCCAAAGGAGTCGGTCTGGCGGCGCCGCAGATCGGCATTAGTAAACGAGTTACTGTGATTGATATCAGCGTCGGCGAAGACGAAACGAAGAAGCTCGTGCTGGTTAATCCGGAAATCGTTACACGGGAGGGAACGCAAGTGGGCGAAGAAGGGTGTCTGAGCATACCTGGCTTTCGTGAGCCGGTGACGCGCGCCAATAAAGTCACCGTGAAGGCGCACAACGAAAAAGGCGAAGTGCTTGAACTGTCCGGCGAAGAACTGCTGGCGCGCGCCTTTCAACATGAGATCGATCATCTCAATGGCAAGCTCTTCATCAACCACCTGAGCGCCCTGAAGCGCGATATCATCCGCCGCAAGATCAAGAAGATGCAAAAAGCCGGCGAGTGGGGTTAAGCGGCCACTATGCGTGTAGTCTTTCTCGGCACGCCTGAGTTCGCCGTGCCTTCGCTCAATGCGTTAGCCGCGCAGCATCAGGTAGCCGCGGTTTATACCCAGCCTGATCGCCCCAAGGGTCGTGGCAATCAAGTCGCTGAATCAGCAGTGAAACTCGCCGCCAAGCGACTGGGCCTGGAGGTCTGCCAACCGGAACGCATCCGTCGCGCCGAAAATCTGGAGCCGCTGAAAGCCTGGGCGGCCGAAATCATGGTGGTGGTTGGCTACGGTCAGATCATCCCCCAAAACATCATCGATATGCCGCGTCATGGCATCTTGAACGTACACGCCTCACTGTTGCCTCAATATCGGGGCGCCGCGCCGATTCAGTGGGCTATCGCCAATGGCGAAACCGAAACAGGCGTAACCATTATGCAGATCGATGCGGGTCTTGACACGGGCGACATGCTGCTGAAGGAGAGTCTGCCCATCGGTCGTTCAGAGACCGCGCCTGAGTTGAGCGTGCGGCTAGCTATGGTCGGTGCGGAACTCTTGCTAGAAACGATACGCCAGATCGAGGCTGGTACTGTGCGGCGCGAAAAACAGCGCAGCGAGGATGCGTACCTTTGCGCCTATTCTTAGAAAAGAAGACGGCCTCGTCGAATGGCATCGTCCGGCGCACGAAATCTTTAATCGCTGGCGCGGCTTCAATCCCTGGCCCGGCGCGTACACGCTGTTTCGCGGCCAGCAGATATCCATCACCGGCATGCGTTTGCCGGAACGAACCTTAGACCCGCCCGGGCGCCTGCACGTTGAAAAACACCAGCTCTATGTGGGCTGCGGCGACGGCAGCGCGATTGAATGCCTGGAAATTCAACTGGCCGGCAAGAAGCGTATGAATGCCGAAGCGTTCCTGCATGGCTACCGTTTAGCGTCAAACGAAATGTTGGGAGAAAAGCCTTGAAGCTTCCTTTGGGATTCAAATACTCAGCTGCCTACGCTGGCATTCGCAAAGTCGAAAAAGACGACGTTGCCTTGATCGTGCCCGATCAACCTGCGCGAGCCGCCGCGGTGTTTACTCGCAATATCGTGCAAGCCGCGCCCGTTAGGCTTGCTAAGCAGAATTTGAAAATCTCCAAGGGCAAAGTGACCGGTGTTTTGATCAACGCAGGCAATGCCAACTGCGCTACGCGAACGGGTGAACGAGTGGCGCTGGCCTCCTGCAAGGCTTTGGCAAAGGCGCTCAAGAGCCGTCCCGAATATATTTTCCCGGCATCCACGGGAGTTATCGGTGTTGAACTGGATGCCAAACTCCTCACCGCGCCGCTCCCCGGCTTGGTGGAGCATTTGGATGCCGGCAACTTCCAAGCCGTGGCCGAAGCGATTATGACCACCGATACACGACCCAAGACTGCTTCCGAAGAAGTACAGTTCGCGGACGGCACAGTTCGCGTTGCCGGCATGACAAAAGGCTCTGGCATGATTCATCCGAATATGGCGACCACGCTGGGCTTTGTCATGACTGACGTGGTTGCCGATGCTGGAGACCTGGAAGATATTCTTCGGCCTGCGACCGAGCGCTCCTTCAATTCACTTAGTGTGGATGGCGACATGTCCACGAACGATACCGTTCTGCTGCTGGCGAGTGGTGCTTCCAATGTGCGCCCTTCCGGGAAAGAACGCAAGGTGTTGCAAGAAGTGGTGACTTGGGTGATGGAGAGCCTGGCCGAGCAAATCGCCGCCGACGGCGAAGGAGCGCGAAAACTCATTATTGTGCGCGCTCTCGGTTTCAAGACGCGCGAAGATGCCCGCAAAATCGCCCGCGCAGTCGCGAATTCGCCGCTCGTCAAAACCGCCATTGCCGGGAGCGATCCGAACTGGGGACGCATCTTGTGCGCCGCCGGTTACGCGGGTGTGGACTTCGATCCCGATTTCATCGATATCGAACTGCAACGCGTCCCAGTTTGCCGTGGTGGACTCGCGGCGAACTACGATGAAGACGAACTCAAGCACAAACTCGATGAATCGGAAGTGCGCATTCGCATCGTCAACAAAAAAGGAGGCAAAGGCGAGGCGCGTTTCTTCACCTGCGATCTCACGGAAGGCTATATACAAATTAATGGCAGCTATCGTACCTAGACGTCTGGTTCTGCTGCTGTTTTTTGCGGGCGGACTTGCGGCGCAGCAAAACAAAGCGATCTACCAGCAGATCTCCCGCGTCGCCACCGCGCTCACCTCCGGCAATCCCGAAGAAGCCTTGGGCCCGATTGACAAAGCCTGCCCTGGTTACGCCACACTGCGCGACTACTTTACCGCGCTTACTAACGCCTACAACATGACGAACGACCTGGAGGTGACTGACGAACAAATTGTCAACCAAGAAGCGACATTGACAGTGCACTGGATACTCACCTTGAGCGATCTGAAGAGCGATTTAAGCGAAACGCGCACGCAAGACTTGACGATCAAACTCAGCTTGAAGAAGTTCGCTTGGCAAATCGTCAGCATTTCTCCGCTCGACTTCTTTAACCCCGAACTCCGCTCCTCAAAGTAACTTTTGCAGTTCGGCGAAGTTCTGCTGGGTAGTCAAGTGAAAGTCGACGGCGAGGGAGGTGAATCCCTTGATGGTTTCCAACTGTTCGGGCGACAATCCTTGCCGACCGGCCACCACAAGTCGTCCGCCTTGTAAAGCGACGGGAACAATATCAAGGCGCCGCGCGATATGCGCTGGCAGACTCCAACGGACGCCCTTCTTCACGTTCTCCGCTGCGAACCGACCCATGGGTGCGCCGGTAAATAGACTGAGCGCCCGGCAAAGATCTTCGTCCGAGATCATCCCTTGGTTAAACAGATACTCTCCAAGCGCCGCGTTGACAGGCATCTCCTGCTTGGCAAAAGCCAAATCTTCGTGTGAAATAAAGCCCTGATCGACCAGAATTTCGTCAAAATCGCGCCGGTGCTCGGCCAAACCCGAATGCGTTGGATAAGCGTGCTCCGTTTTCTGCCAGACCAGCTTTCGCTTATCGCGTTTGGCATGGAAATAACGCCAAGTCGCCCGCAGCGAAGCGAAGCAGTTGATTAGATTGGTCAGAAACGACCGCAGCGGCACGCCCAGGGCGAATGTCGGTCCAAAAATTCGCCCCACGCACAACATACGCAGGCTCAGACGAAAGCACTGCAGCGTCGTAGTCATTCCGCAGAGTGCGATTACCCGCGGATTGTCGACCGCAAATGTCCAGGGCCGGTGTTGTAAGACGCTCAAGCCTAAATCGATCACACCCGTGATGAACAGGAAATTGGTGAGCAGGCTGAGTGGATTCGCGACGAGCCCTTTACGGTCGCGCCAAAACCAGTAGCGTGTGCGCAACGGCCCAGCCCAGCCACGCCGTTCCCAGCACTGTAATGCGATGCCCGTGACCCAGCGGCAGCGCTGCCGAATGGCCGTAGTCGTCGTCCGTGGAAAATATTCACGTGTGGCGACAAAACCGTTTTCGCCGCGGGTGATGGGCGCAAACAGTTGGCGGTAGCCTTTGTCGTGAATGTACACCCCGATCTCGTAGTCTTCGGTCAAACTTTCCGCGTCGAACACGTGTCCGCGCTCCTGCTCCAGACGTTCGAGAATCTCGCGCGCAAACCCCGTTCCGACGCCATTCGAAGGCACGAACGATCCGCTGAATTGGCGTGCGGGCATGTCGATAATTTGAAACTCTGCAAACTCGTCGCAGTACACCCCATGCGTCAATTCGAAGAACGGGGTGGGCAGCGGCAGCACTGGCACTTGCACCATGTCGTACGCCGCACGCTCGCGGTTAATCAGGGCAAGCGCAGCCGGGTGGATCAGATCTTCCGCATCGTGCAGGACAACCGTATTAAACCGAACGGATTGTTCCCCTTCGAACCGCTGCATAGCGCGATAGATTGAATTGAGACAATCGGCTTTCGAGGTAGGACCGGGGTCGGGGCAGATGGCGCACTGTACGTTGGCGAAGGATTCCGCTAGCTGTTTAGCCACCCCGAGTGTCGCTTCGTCGTTTGGATACACGCCCAGGAAGATGTGGAAATTACGGTAGCGAATAGCGGTTAGATTATGCCGCACCATATTACCGATTACGGCGGATTCCTGCCAGCAGGGAACAAAAATCGCGATCCGGCGCTCGGGCGGGTTGACCTGTTTCGTTGCTGACGGCTTGCGACCCAGCCGAGTTCGCAGGTGGTGAGCTAGCAAAATGCCAAGCGGAATCAGATCGTCCATTCCGCTCAATAGCAGGGTAAATGCAAGCAGGCAGAAGGCAGAGATCCAGAGAAGTGTGCAAATTGAGCCTAAACAGTAAAGTGGCTCGTTTTCTGCCATCCTTGCGCAGAATATTAAAGATTTTTTGCTGGTTTCATGCACTTCAAAGATTGATTACAACACCGGCAGAGTGGACATCCTTCACGCAATTAATTCAGGAGCTTGTGAGCGGTACTGTCCACCGCAATCTGTTTACGCGATGGGAACTTGACCTGCTGCTTGATCTACAGAACTCGAAGCTTCGCAAAGCGTCGCGGATCGATGCTCTGCGGCGCTACTTGCGGGTGGTACAACTTTCGCAGACAAAGAGCGCCGAAGAACCACCTCGCTTTTCGACTTTCCTGCAGGAGACTGCCTCCCGGCGGGCGGCCGCTACCGGAGGCGCTTCCCAGTAGCAAGTGGGCTATCCTCAAGTTGAAGACAACGAGGAGATCAGCCGATGGGCACTACTACCGGGCAAAGCCCCCAGACTGAGCGAATTGTCCACTGCGTCAAATTAGATAAGGATTTGCCAGGGTTGAGCGAGGTACCGTTTGACGGTCACCCGCTGGGACAACGCATCTACGACACCGTTTCCAAGCAGGCTTGGGGAATGTGGGTCGAACAGATGAAGATGATTATGAACGAATACCGTTTGAATCTGGGTACTACCGAAGCGCAGGAGTTTCTGTTGAAGCAGATGGAGGAGTATTTTTTTGGGGAAGGCGCGGCTCATCCCCCAGGGTACGTCGCTCCCGGACATTAGGCGACAATATGCAGCAGCCATTCCCACAGACCGGCGCAGAAATGCGTCTTAAGAGTATGGTGCTGCGGCTTTTGCTCCTTTTTTTTGTGGCGATTTTGGCGTGGAGCGCGCCTAGCAGTGCGAGTATTGCCAAACGCCTTGCCGAGCGGGCTCGATCGGCGCGCGACGTGGGCGACGTAGTGCGCGCGTACATGCTTTATAACGAAGCTGCACGCCGCGATCCATCGACTGCATCGTACGCCGCAAGTCGCGACGGACTGGCGCCGGCGGCCAATCTTCTGATGAAAACGCAGCTTGAGGAGCCAGTGGTGGCTGCCGATATCGCTGCCATTGAGAGAGAAGAAACGGAAGCGGAAGCTAAGGCGAATCCGCCACCGCCCGGCAGCGAAGAACTGCAGCAGAGTTTGGCTTCGTTTCCGCATGTTCAACCGAAGGATATTCGCCGCGATTTTGACATCCGCGGCGATGAAGTTTCGCTGATTCAACAAGTCGCTTCTGCCTACGGCGTGCGCGCGTCGTGGGATCCTCAGCTTGACGTCAAGAACAATCTTCGGATGCAAATCACCGACGCTGATTTTCGCACCGCGATGGACGCTCTAACAGAGGTCACCAACACTTTCGTTTTCCCCATTTCGACGAATACTCTTTATTTTGCCCGCGATTCGGAAGCCAAACGCAACGAGCTTGAGCCGATGATTTTATTGACGGTTCCGCTGCCGGAGTCGATGAGTGAGAAAGATTTGATCGATGTGGCGAACGCCGTGCGGGGTGTCTTGAACTTGCGGCAGTTTGGCTGGGATTCGGTCAGCCGCACGGTATTCATTCGCGATCGCGTGACGCGGGCGCTCACGGCGCGTTCACTTCTCGAGGCCTTGCTGCTTCCCAAAGCCCAGGTCGAATTGGAAGTGGAGGTTTTAACTTTGGACGCCGACACAAATTATCATTACGGCATCTCTCCGCCGACGAACGCGTCGCTATTCAATTACAGTAATCTAAACCTCAGTTCGGCATTGACGAGTATTAGTGCCTTCGCGCATCTTTTCACTTTTGGTGGGGGGATGAGTTTGTTCGGTCTCGGTATCGGGGAAGCGAGTTTGTTTGCATCGTACTCCAAATCGGTTGCCACGAGCCGCTATGATGCCACCGTGGTGACAACGGACGGACAGGCTGCGACCACGCATTATGGCGAAAAATATCCGATTCCGCAGAGCCTCTATACCGGCTTTGCGCAGAGCTCTTCGAGCATCTATACTCCAGTTCCGCAGATCCAGCAAGAGGACCTTGGGCTGGCGCTGAAGATGACGCCGCATATTAATGGGCAAGGAGACGTGGCTCTTGATGTCGATGCGGAATATAAGGCGCTAGGTACGATTACGCTGAATTCGGTTCCTTCGGTGAGCCAGCGGAAATTCACCGGGAACGTGGTTCTGCGCGAGGGCGAATGGGCGGTGTTGGCGGGTTTGGAGCAGAAAACGCTTAGCAAAAGCAGGGACGGTATCCCGGGCCTTACCGAAATTCCGGGGCTGAATCAAATCTTGAGCGAAAATTTGCGGGACGATGCCACCAGCCAGACGCTGGTTTTGATTAAGCCACACGTGACGCGGTTGCCGATGTCGGCGACAATCAGTCCGCAATTTCTGTTCGGTCCGGTACGCGGAATAAAAGTTCTGCTCTAACGCGTTCTTGGCGAACTGCTATCTTCGACAACATGTCCACTATGGCGGCGGAAATTCGCCAACAGCCGGGAACCATCGAAAAAACCCTTAAAGCTGAATGGCGAAACGCGGTAAAGCTGCGCGAATATTTTGCGCATCACCCGGTTCGATTGATTGTTTTGGCAGCGCGCGGCACTTCCGATAATGCTGCGCAGTTCGGAAGGTATCTGCTGGAGATCTCCACCGGCATCCCGGTGTCGCTGGCGGCACCTTCGGTCTTCACCCTTTACGACGGCAAGGTGAATTTGCAGGACGCAGTTGTGGTTGCTATTTCACAATCGGGCGAATCGACTGACACGAACATCGTTCTGGAGAAAGCCAAGGCGAGCGGGGCGTTCACGGCCGGTATCACAAACGAGGCCGAAAGTTCGTTGGCCAAACTGGCTCAGCATACGTTTTTGGTGCGCGCCGGCAAAGAACGCAGCGTAGCGGCAACCAAAACTTATACTGGTCAACTGCTGTGCTTTTACCTGCTGGCGTACGCTCTTGGCGCGCCGCTGGAATTGACGGATCTACAGCGCATCGCAGATTGGACTGAGGCCGCGCTCAAGCTGGAAGCGGAGATCGTGGAGAAATCGCAGCGCTATTGCTTCATGAAGCATGCGGTTTGTGTAGGGCGCGGTTTGAACTATGGCAACTCATTTGAGTTCGCCCTGAAGCTGATGGAAACCTGCTATGTTGTTGCCGAGCGGTTTTCGTCGGCTGATCTTTTGCACGGGCCCATCGCCATGCTCGAAGCGGCGTTTCCGGCTTTTGTTTTTTGCCCGCCGGGCGTGACTTGGAAAGCTACCAAGGAATTACTGCTGAAGCTGCGCTCGATTCAGGCGGGAACGCTGGCGATTACGGATCTTAGCAACAAAGCGGCGTGTGCGAAAGATGTTGCGAAGGTGACACTTACCATTCCTGCTGAACTGGCAAGGAAATCCCAGCTGCCAGAAGAGGTTTTTACTCCAATTCCTTATATCGTCCCTGGGCAGCTGTTCGCCGCTAGTCTGGCTGTGGCTAAGGGCCTTAATCCGGATCAGCCCCGTACTCTGAGCAAAGTCACGCTGACAATTTGAGGTCGCGCTATTTGCGCGAACCGCGGGTAGTGCCTTTAAGTGCGGATTGACGCCGCTTGCCGTTTTTGCGTTTGGGTTTAGAAATGCGAAAGGTTCCGCTGCCCAAATATTCGGCTTGGTAAAGGACTTCTTTTTGCTTAAGGTTGGGCGAGCTGGCGTGTGCCGGCTTACTTTTCGTCTGTTTGTCGTCAGCCATGAAACTCCTTGAAAGTCGTAAGCCTTAAGTTTAGCGAATTGCAAAATCGTGTGGAGAAATAGGTCGGGCCGATTTAGACGGATTGCATTCGTTTGGTCCGTCGGCGAGCTTTTTGATAATGGGTATCAATCCAGGTCCGGATAGATGTAAGCGCTGCGTTCAGATCGTTCGGTCCAGAATCAACGTGATTAGAATCAGAGGCAAAAGTAAAGTGCTTGAGACTTTTGTTCAAGCCGGTGGCCAGCGCCGCGAGCTGTTGAGCGGTGGTCGAGAGTCCTTGCGTCTTTGAGTTGTTCGCGTGAACAGCGGAATCTACGCGACTCATCGATGAAGTAACGAGTTCGACTCCCTGGCTTTGCTGTTTGGAGGCAATAGCGATTTCATCGACGATTTCGCTCACGTTCTTCACAGAATTGATGATCTCGGCTAGCGCTTCGCCGGAGCGATTAACCAATTGCGCACCGTTGCTAACGCGTTCGAGCGAGGAGGCAATTAAGCGCTCGATTTCCCTGGCTGATTCGGTACTACGCTGAGCCAAGTGGCGGATCTCGACGGCAACAACTGCGAAACTGCGACCGCTATCGCCGGCGTGTGCCGCTTCGATGGAGGCGTTTACCGCCAGCAGGTTGCTCTGGAAAGCAAGTTCGTTGATCGCTTCCAGGATCTTTGAAATCTCACTGGAGGACTTTCTGATTTCCTCCATTGCACCGATAGCCAGTTGGACGGAAGAATCACCTCTTTCCGCGGCTTTGCGGGCAGACGAACCAAGTTCATTGGCGCGCTCAGTATGCGCGGCGTTGTTACGGATGGTGACGGAAATTTCTTCCAGGCTTGAGGTGGTGGATTGAATGCCGTCGGCCTGTGTCGACGCGTTTTCCGCCAAAGAATAAGCGGTCGTCGCCAAGTCGTTGGACGTTGACTTCAGTTCGTTCGAGGATAAGCTCACTTCAAGAAGTGTTTCGCGCAAAGATTCGAGTGCGCGGTTCAAGCATTTCGCCAATTGTCCAGTTTCGTCCGCCGAGTTGACCGGGAGTTTTTGCGTCAGATCGCCCTTAGCAACGGATTCCAGTACGGTTACCATGCGCACCAGCGGTCCGGCGATCACGCAACTGAAGACATAACTCATCGGGCCGGCAAGAAAGGCAGCGAAGCCCACCAGCGGCAGCATCATGGCGAGAGCAGCCAGATAGGCTGCTCTTGAAAGCGCTTTCGACCTGGCGGCCTGTGCTTGGGTAATTTGACTGACTTCGTCGAAAGAATGTTGGATCTGGTCACTAAGCGGAATTAGCTCTTTAATCGTGTTACGGAAGCCGACGATATCGCCGGCTTTCGCCGCAGTCACGATGTCGTTGGCGCCCTTCTCGAATTGAGGAAGAGCCTTAAGCGCTACCGCCAGACGTTGCTGGCCTTCGCTAGATCGCAGCTTAGAATTGCAAATACTAATTTGCTTGCGCTCGTCGGCGAGACTTTTCGTCAGTTCGCCATTCTGTTTTTCGATTTCTTCCGTGTCGCCGGCCGAGAGGACTACGCCCAACAGAACGCGCATGGCTTTCAACTGGGATAGTCCGGCCTCTTTTACCGCGGAGACCGCTGGGAGATCTTGTTCGTAAGCGGCGGCAACGCGCCCGTCGAGGCTCGACATTGTCCAGAAACCGCCCAGTCCCACGAAGGCGGTCAACACGGCCATGATCGCGAATGCCAGCCTTAGTTTAACGGTAATTTTGAGATCGTTGTACCACGCCAACAGGGAAATGCATGTTTCTAGAATCATGTTCTTAACTACTCAACTTTCAAGATCTTGACTGCAGATCCAGCATCTGCAGCGGGGACGCAACTGACTGCGCCCGGTGAACTGCCAACGAAACGCGCTATCGCGGCCGGTGAATCCAGTGTTTTGGGAAGCGGAACAGTCTTTCCCAGAAAGCTTAATTGAATGAAGTAGCGTTTGAAATCGGCACCCGACATGCCGGTTGCCCGTTTGATGGCAGGTCCATATTCGGGCCGGTCCGCGCCGGGCGTGATGGCCACAACTTTGGCGCCATTAGCCCAAGCGGCCTTTTCGCCCATAAACATTTTTCGGAGGTCGCTTGAGCTGATGGAATCAGCCGGGTTAGCTTTGTTCACGATCACCACGTAGTCGTCGGCGAAGCCGAAGGCAGGTAAGCTCCCAGTAAGGAAGCTGGCGATTGCGATGGCGGGGACAAGAAATCGATTTTGGGTCGAACGTTTTAGATTGTCCATGTCGTATTCCTTAGAAAGTAAAGGCGATTTGCGCTTCGAAGCCATTTTGTGCAGCCGCGTCGCGGAGGAACACCCGGTTGTACTGCAGTTTGAAAGCGGCATAATCGAAGAAGTCCACTCTTACTCCGACGGACGGACCTTCATATCTGCCTTTAAAGGAAGTGACGGGATCGTTGTTAGGGATATTGACTTCCTGGAACCGGAAGTAGGGACGATATTTGTTTATGTGGTAAGCAAGTTGTGTATAACCGAGGGGGGAGTTGTACGATCGGCCGCCATCTGTGATTTGGTGATGCAGCAACACTGCTTCGTTCATGAATTCCCATTTCGGATTGATGAGCACCGCGTAAGCGCTGGAAATCGTCTGATTCACGGCCGGCAAACCGCTCGCTGGGATTAGATCTCCCGCAAGAAACGAACCGCCAATCTGAAGGCCAGACAGCCACTCGGGTTTTATATAAGCGGCGAAATTAATGTCTTTGCGATTGCGGTCCGAGGCAAAGTTTTCAACGCCATCGCCGAACGACGCGGTTCCAAATTCCGAACTGCCGTTGCCGACTTCTGCGATCCAGTGCAAATTGAACTTACCTGAAGGTATGTATCCGGTAGTAGTTACGCCAACCTCGTGAACTGGCAGCACGCCGCCTGCGTCCTCGAAGTAATACATGAACGGTCTGCCGGTGGCCGTGGAGAACCAATTTCCATGGTGAAAGGCAGTGTTGTAATAACCGATGGCCGTATGGAAACGACCTGCGCTGACTTCAAAGTATTTGGTGGGCCGATAAGTCAACTGAAACCGTTCTATATCGAGGCCGAACGAATTGCCCGGGTCGGTGGCTAAAACCAACTCGCTGACGAAGCTCAGCTTTTCCGACAGCTGCGACGTCATAAAAAGGTCGAACTCACCGGCACGAAACGTACTTTTCGCCGGTATTCCCAGAGGGTATTGAAGTTGCTGGGCCACTGAACCGGCATCGAAATTGAAATCAAAGAAACCTCGAAAATGAAGAACTGGTCCGCCAGGAATCTCCATCATGTGGTCGTGTGTTTCTTCAGCCGGGGCCGCAACGGGCTCAGGTTCAGGCGCAGGCACGGGCGCCGCTTGGTCAGCAGGAGTTGGTACCGCGGCTACAACGGATTGCGGCGTGGCAGCCGGTTCTTTCGCAACGCCTTTGATTGTCTGCGCTTCCAGCTGTTGAATTCGCGCTTCAGCCGCGGCCAAACGGTCTATCAACTGCTTGATAGCGTCGTTTGACGGGGTCGGATCTGAAGCAGTCTGAGCGCGAGCTGTGGAGACGCCGGTAAGAGATAATCCGAGCAGGCAACATCCGCTCCAAAGAACAGTTTGTCTTAGGGACTTGAAAAACATATTTGAAACCCTCATCTGCTCCTTACTTCGGCAGTATCAGACGGATGGCTGCTAGCAGAAGGTCAGGTCAAGGCTAAGATTTGTCTGATTCATGGTGTTTGGAAGGATAGACTTCAACGGTTCCGTCGCAGCTATAATCACCGTGTGAGGAGAATCGGTTACGTGAATCGCCGCTGCTGGCTCCTCTCTGTTGCCAGTGGCTTTGCGTTGCGCGCACAGCAAAATGCTGGCTCAAGTGAAGCGATTACTAATAAGGATTGGGTCTGTCCGATGGACCCCGAAGTGCGCTCCGACAAACCGGGGCGTTGTCCGCGTTGCGGAATGAGTCTGGTTATTCAGATTCCGGAGCGTGTCGAGTACCCGATGGAGGTGGTTTGTAGGCCCCAACCCTCCAGGCCGAACGAACCGCTAATGCTCACGTTGAGTGTACGTGACCCTAACACCGGAAAGATCGTGAGCCAGTTTGAAATTGTTCATGAGAAGTTGATGCATGTGTTTGTCGTCAGTGAAAACCTGGAGTACTTCGCCCACGTGCATCCGACATTGCAAAGCGACGGCCGCTTCACCTTGCCCTTAAGGTTCCCTTACGGTGGTATGTATCGCATGCTAGCCGACTTCTATCCTGCAGGTGCAGTGCCGCAGCTTGCGGTAAGCACAATTTTCGTCGCGGGCCGTGCGACGCCTGCGAGGCTGACACCCTCGCTCACTCCTTGCCGATCGACAAACTTGACCGCGACGCTACGAACAGAGCCGGAACAACTTTTGGCGGGTTTGGAGAGCAGACTAACGTTTTCGCTCAATCCTGCCGACAATTTGCAGACCTATCTCGGCGCCTGGGGCCATATGCTGGCCGCCAGCAGCGATTTGATCGATCTGCTGCATATCCATCCGTTTCTGGTAAACCGGGGTGAGATTCAGTTCAACATCATCTTCCCGCGACCCGGCCTCTACAGAATTTGGACGCAATTTCAGCGGAGTGGAACGGTGAATACGACAGTGTTTACTGTGCCTGTGGTTGCCCTTTGAGTTAAGGCCGGTCGTCCAATGGTTCGACAAACGCGTAAACGTTACGATAGGATCTGAATGAGTTCCGACAAATTCCTTGCTGCCGCGATTGAAGAAGCCCGCCTCGGTCTGGCGGAGGGCGGCATTCCGATCGGATCCGTGCTGGTGTGCGACGGTTCGATTATTGGGCGGGGGCATAACCGGCGGGTACAGAACGGCAGTGCGATCCTGCATGGAGAGATGGACTGTCTTGAAAATTCGGGGCGTTTGCCGGCGAAGGTGTATCAACGCTGCATGATTTATACGACGTTATCCCCGTGTCCCATGTGCAGCGGAGCGATTCTGCTTTACAAGATTCCGCGCGTCATTGCCGGCGAGAACCATACGTTCCTGGGCGCCGAAGACCACCTGCGTGCGAATGGCGTGCAGGTGGACGTGTTGCAGGATGAGGAGTGCATCGAGTTGATGAGGAAGTTTATTGCGGATAAACCGAATCTGTGGAATGAAGATATTGGAGTTTGAGCGGCCAAGTGGTTCGCCGTCCAAACTCCACACAATGCTCCTTCGACGCCTCCAGATAAGGTGATCCAGTCGACCTTGTCGACCAGTTTTCACAGCGTCCCTCGCACCGGCGAATGAGGTTCGATACTTCGACCCGCAGAGATCCGGTCACGGCCCAGAAGCCGTATTTGCCGGGTGAAAGATTGCGCGCAAATCGATTGTCGATATTCAACAAACGGATTTTTGCTTCCTCGACCAGGCAGAAAGGAATCAAAGGATTCCTTCCCCAAGCGTTCTAACGCCGGCAGCTTCTGGGCCGGGAGCTGAGGGTCGTCGATCACATTCACGACTTCAGCGGTCACTTGCATCGCGCCGCGCCAGAACAGCAAGCGTTTCGCAGGCAGCATGACCTTGAACAGCTCGCCATCTACATAGATCATGGCGACCTGGAAGTTGTTCGTTTCGATGCGCGTGAAGTGACGTTCGGCCACTTCTGGACGTTCTTTCGCCAGATAGTCTGCCCAGGTGCTCTGGAAGACGAGGTCTCGCACGTTGTATTTCTCAACGTCCAGAGACACGCCTGGCGGCACGAACAGGCGGTATTCACCGGGCGCCAGAATTCCGCCAAAGCAGCCATTCTTCGTAATCAGCGCGCGTTCCTGATCGCCAACAATAATTCGCTTCCATAACATAGTGCACCTCCTAGTTACTACGTTTCATGAGCAGTTAATAATTAACCCGATACTACTCTTGACCTACAATCGAAGCGCGGAAGAAAACTCGAGCCGACTGACTGAAGCAAGACATACTTGGACAGGGACCGGGCAGTTTGAGTCTCTTGCAGGGCGCCGCGATTGGTGCGCTGTTCTCATGTGTAAAACACAGGGAAAAGCGCGTGGCTTGCGGAGCAGAACCGGATCAGGGTGTAAGCCTTTACAGGGCTTAGAGACGATATAGAATCGAACCGTACCTACAGCTTAAGAGTCTGCAGCTCTACGAGTGAGTTATATCGTTGAGCCGGAAGACCAAACGCATGCCGGTATCCGGCGACCCAATAGGAGCCGTACCAGTGAGGGATTCGAGCCTCGACTTTTGACATGTGATTGGCATCAGAGTGATTACCTTCCGAGTTTCAATGATAACTGCAACTTACTCATTGAGTCAAGAGGGAAGATGCAAGAAAGTTTCTATGAGATTCGCTACATTTGAAAAAAGGGATCTTTCGTATGGACCAAACAGCGGATGCGGCAGCAACGGCAGTAGAAGACACAGTAAGCGACATCCGCGGGAGCATAGCTTTTTGGCTTCTCATTGCGGCGATCACTGCTTTTGCGCTGCTATACGCCGTGACACGGGCATTTGTTTGGGATGAAGGCTATCACTTAATTGCGGCGCAATTGATTTCGCGTGGCAAGCTGCCTTACATCGATTTCTGTTTTCCGCAAACGCCGCTGAATGCTTTTCTTAATGCGGGCATTCTTAAGGTTTTCGGGCAGCATTGGCGTCCAGTACATATTGGTGCGACCTTGTTTTCGATGGGATCCATGCTGCTGACCGGGCAGTACGTGTTGACAAGCTTTCCGGCGCGCCGCTGGCGTGTGGCGTGCGCGTTGTGTGCCGCGATTTTTGTAGGTCTGAACGAAGTCGTCATTCAATTCGGCACCATAGGGCAGGCCTATGGCATTTGCTTGTTTTGCACGGTGGCCGCTTATCGACTTGCGCTTGCTACGACAGCGCGCGTCAGTGTCGTGCTCCCGCTCGTCTGCGGAATGATGGCCGGTATCGCCGCAGGTTCCTCGTTGCTTAGTGCGCCAATGCTGCCAGTTTTGTTGATCTGGATTTGGTTTTATGATCGCGTTGGTTTGCCCTGGCGGAAAGCGCTTGCGTTCGCGATTGGTGCCGGCAGCGCGTTTCTACCGGTGCTCTGGCTTTACATCAAAGACCCAGACCGGACCTTCTTTAACGTCTTGAAGTACCACACGTTGTATCGCAGCATGGATTGGACGACGCCCATGACCGTCCATCACAACCTGCTCGTTTTCACAAGCCTGGTTGATTCCACCCAAGCTTTGACCTTGTTCGTGCTCGGCTTTGCTGGCGTGTTTTTTATCGCGAGACAATCCGATTGGTTGCGTGCACAACGCGGCGAATTTTATCTGGCCGCCTGGATCAGCTTGGCGGAGGGCTTGTATCTGTGCACACCGCGGCCTACGTTTAGCCGTTATTTCATTTTGCTTACGCCGTTCATGACGATCTTGGCAATGGCCGGCTTGTATGGGATCGCTTCGAGCATGGGTTATCGCGAAAGGCCGAAATGGCCAGCCGGGATTGCCGCCGTTCTCATGGCATTGATGTTCACTAGTTTTGGGGTCCAATCGTCAGATCAGACCACTTGGGAAGAATACGAAAAGGTGGCGCAGAAAGTGGCCGAAGTCTCGCCGAAGGGCAGCCGTATCTTTGCCGACGAACTGGTTTACTTCATCCTGCAGATCTCTCCACCATCGGGTATGGAGTGTTCTTACACGCATGTCGTGCCCCTTCCGCCGGCAGAAGAAAGGAAGCAGCATCTGGTGTCGGAAGCTGAGTTGAAAGAGCTGTTCGCACGACACGAATTTGCGAGTGTCCAATCCTGTTCCGATCCCGAGATGGACCGGCTCGGATTGCCGAGTTCTTATCGTTATCGGGCGGATATCGACGATTGCACGGTATATTGGGGTGCACGGCCGTGACGCAACCTTGCGTTTGTATGTATTCACTGCAATCGGTACAAAGGCCCCAACATTGCGGGGATACACCAAGATACGAGAGAACTAACCAGACGTTTAATCCGCGAACTGACGATGGGCGCAGCCACTTTACCTGGAATGGCGCCGAGGTCAAGCCTCTCACCGCGGTTGGCCGGTGACGGTAAGCGTGCTCTTCATGAACGATCCTGAGTTGGTCTGGATGCGCTCCAATCTAATTGACCGTGAGTTTCCAGGCGCGTGCCGAGTGATATAATTCTCGGCATTCCGATGAAAAGACTACTCGCATTAGCTGTATGCGCGGGCTCCGTTCTGTTGAGTCAGACTCCCGACCTTTCCGGCGTCTGGAGAGCAGACCTGCAGAAGAGCAAACGTATGGGCCCACCGATCGTCACTTATCTCGTCATCATTGAACAGAAGAACGCCGTTTTCAATAACCGCACCAAGGAAGAGGCGCTACAGATTACCGAGACAACCGGCACATGGGGACAACGCGGCGAACAGCGCGAGGTGCTGGCGTTCTTCGTCAACGGTAAGCCGAAGGTGGGTTCTTATCTGGGAGTACCGACCGAGTTGACTGGCGCGGTGGAAGGCAGCAAGGTGGTAGTGAAAGGCGAAGTTGCGGGAAGTCCTAACAACTTCACGCGGACTTACGAGCTTTCCGCCGACGGTAAAACGTTGACGATGGATGAAGCAGGCTCGAACGAGGGCCACCCGATGCACAACACCATCGTTCTTGAGAAGCAGGATGAGGCCGCCGCCGAGCCATTGCGCAAGCCTGAAGAATTGGCGGGAGCGCACTTCAAGAATGTGAAAACGGATGCCTTGAAGGGTTTGCCCGCATCGCAATTTATCGATACGATGCACTACTTCTCGTGGTCGCTGGGCAAGAATTGTGAATTCTGCCACGTGCAGCGCAAGTTTGATTCGGACGATAAGAAGGAAAAGAAGACAGCACGCCAGATGATCGATATGGTTGCCGCCATCGACGAGCATAATTTCGAAAACAAGCCGGAAGTGCGCTGCTTTACTTGCCATGAGGGCAACGGCCATCCGCTTACGCACCAGCTTTTCCCGGATGAGATTGAAGCCGCCAAAGCACGGGCCGCTAAAGAAGCTGCCGAACGTGAGGCGCAACGTCCGCCAGGTCCGGGTCCGGGCGGTCCGCCACCTCCTCAGCACTAATATAGGAAAATGACATTTCCTAGATGCCGTTTGTTCGGTGCTGTCTTGATCCTTTTAGCGATGCAGGCGGCCGGGCAAACGGCATCTGCCATTACCACGCCCAAGGAAGCCCTGGGCTTCAACTTGGGCGACGATTACCATATTGCCAACTACACGCAGCTTGATGCCTATTGGCATAAGCTAGCTTTGGAATCGGACCGCATGAAGTTGGTGGATATTGGGCCAACGGCAGAAAATCGCCGCCAATACATGGCGATCATCAGTTCCCCGGCCAATATCAAGAATCTCGACCACTATAAACAGATTTCGCAGAAGCTGGCGCATGCCGAAGGTTTGAGCGATGACGAAGCGCGTGCGCTGGCTCACGAGGGCAAGGCGATTGTTTGGATCGACGGCGGTCTGCATGCGAGCGAGACGGTAGGTTCGCAGCAGGAGATGGAAGAGGTTTACCAGATGGTGAGCCGCACCGATCCGGAGACGCTGCGTTTTCTGGATGACACGATTGTTTTGTGCGTACTCGCGAATCCAGACGGCCAGGAACTGGTGGCGAATTGGTACATGCGTGAAGCCGACCCGCTCAAGCGCAGTTTGAGCAACTTGCCGGTTTTGTTCCAACACTATATTGGCCACGACAACAACCGCGATTTTTATATGTCGAACATGCCGGAGAGTACGAACATGAACCGGCAGTTGTTCATTGAATGGTTCCCGCAGATTGTTTACAACCATCACCAAACGGGTCCGGCGGGCGCAGTGATTTTTATGCCGCCGTTCCGCGATCCGTTCAACTATAACTTCGATCCGCTCATGCCGCTCGATGTGGAGGCTGTGGGGACCGCTATGCATCAACGTTTGGTGGCCGAGGGCAAGGGTGGGTCTGCCCAGCGTTCGGGTGCGAATTACTCGACTTGGTGGAATGGTGGACTGCGCACGATTTGTTATTTCCACAACATGATCGGCTTGCTGACAGAGATTATCGGCAATCCGACGCCGATGCAGATTCCGTTGGTGGCCGACAAACAGTTGCCGACAGGCGACTGGCCGCTGCCCGTTGCGCCGCAGACGTGGCACTACCGGCAATCGATCGATTATGAGATGAGCAACAATCGGGCGGTGCTGGACTATGCGTCGCGCAATCGCGAAACGCTGCTCTACGATTTGTACCTGATGGGCAAGCATTCTATTCAGAACGGATCGGAAGATCACTGGACCATTACGCCCAACCGCATTGAGGCGCTGAAGGCAGCCGGGGAAACGAATGAAGCGAGTCCGCGGCGCGGCGCTGGAGCGGCGAATCCGGACGAAATGCCGGCCGGTCTTTCGGTGGGTGGCTTACGTGCGCCAACGCTGAAGGCAGAGTTGTATCAAACGATTCTGCACGATCCGAAGTTTCGCGATGCGCGCGGATATATTATTCCGTCCGAGCAGGCGGATTTTGCGACCGCGACCGAGTTCGCAAACGCGTTGTTGAAGACCGGGATCACTGTCCTGAGGGCGTCGCAGTCGTTTACAGTTAATGACAAGAATTATCCAGCGGGTTCATTGGTGGTGAAAACAGCGCAGGCGTTTCGACCGCACGTGTTGGACATGTTTGAACCACAGGATCATCCGAACGATTTTTTATATCCCGGCGGGCCGCCCGTGCCCCCGTACGATAGCGCTGGCTGGACGCTGGCGTTTCAAATGGGCGTGAAGTTCGACCGCGTGCTGGATGGCTTCGATGGGCCGTTTGTGAAAGTGGACGGTTTGCTCGATCCTCCGAAGGCGTTAGTGACGAGCACGGCGAAGGCTGTTGGCTATGTGCTCGATCATCGTGTAAATAATTCGTTCATTGTGGTGAATAGGTTATTGAAGGCGGGCTGTGCGGTGTACTGGCTGGCTAAGCCCATCGCCTTGGAGGGACGCGATTTTGGAAGCGGCGCCATTTGGGTGCAAGCCTCCGCCGCCGCGAAACCAATTCTGGAGACGGCGGCGAAGCAGTTGGGCGTAGCGGCATATGCCTTAGCGAAAACGCCGACAGGCGAAGCGCTCAAACTTAAGCCCGTTCACATCGGATTGTTGGATGAATACGGCGGATTGATGACAGCAGGTTGGAATCGCTGGTTGTTTGAACAATACGAGTTTCCTTTTGACGTCGTTTACCCGCAGACTGTCGACGCAGGCGATTTACGCGCACGCTTCGACGTGCTGGTTTTTAGCGATGGGGCGTTTCGCCGTGGCGGAGCGGAGCGGGGCGGGATGTTCGGAGGCCGTCCGCCGCGCCCGGAAGAGATTCCCGAGAAGTACCGCACGTGGCTAGGCCGTTTGACGGAAGAGAAGACGATTCCGCAGATTCAGAAGTTCTTGGCGGCCGGCGGTTCGGTGGTAACTATTGGCAGTTCAACCAGCATGGCGGAGTTGTTGGGCGTGCCGGTCGAGAGTCACCTGACTGAAATGGGCAAAGATGGAAAACTGCATCCTTTGCCGCGCGACAAGTATTACGTGCCCGGTTCGCTACTTAAGGTGCGCATCAACAACAATGACCCGCTCGCGTATGGGATGCCCGCTGAGGCGGATGTCTTTTTCGAAAATAGTCCAGTGTTTAACTTGCTGCCCGAAGCGTCGTTAAAACATACGCAGCCAGTAGCTTGGTTCGATAGCGCTAGGCCGTTAGATAGCGGCTGGGCTTGGGGACAGCAGTATCTGAAAGACGGCGTTGCCGTTGCGGAAGCCTCTGTAGGCGAAGGGAAAGTCATCGCTCTTGGACCGGAAGTAACGTTTCGCGGGCAGCCTCACGGCACGTTTAAGCTACTGTTTAACGGGCTTTACTACGGGAGCGCAAGAGCAACGATGCTGCCGTGAAAAAGCGCCGCTTTACGTCAATTGAAAAAGACCGCGTTTACGATGGCGTTGTCGCCGCTTTGGTAAATGACTTTGATTTGCACGTGGCCCTTGATGTTCCAGCTTTCATAAACACCCGCAGTGAAATTCGCAAAAGATAGGGTGGAGAGCACAACTTGACTGGCAGCATCGACAATTGTGATTGTTTCAGCGCGGCCACTGTTATCCCAATCGCACAGATACAGCGAAACTTTGTGCGTGTTACCGTCAGTCAAGTTAAGGTCGATGGTGAAGCCGTTCGAGTAGTAAGTGGACGCGATACGGCTAGACGAGCCGCTGGAAATTTGCAGCGCGCGTACATCGGTTGTCGATTGGTTCCACGTGTAAGTAGAGTCACCCGTGAAGTTGACGGCTGCATAACTAGGGGCATTGGTCAAATCGTTGGCAATCAATTGTCCATCGGCGCCGTATTTACCGGTCCAGTTCCCTTGCGTAGCGGTATCGGCACCAGTGTATTGGGCCGAGGCAGACGTGCCAGTGGAACCGGTGCTGTCGAAGAAGATCGCGTTGACAACAGCGTTGTAACCGCCGTTGAGAACGACCTCGAACTGCACATGGCCCTTGATGTTCCACGATTCGTAGACGCCGCCGTAGAAGGAAGAGAAAGTCTGCGTGGAAAGCACAGCTTTGGTGGCAGCGTCGACGATGGTGATAGTTTCATTCCTGCTGCCGTTGTCCCAATCGCACAAATACAATGAGACCTGGTGGGTGATGCCGTCGGTCAGGTTCACGTCTATGGTAAAGCTATTGGCGTAGTAAGTGGAGGCAATGCGCGCAGACGAGCCGCTGGAAACTTGCAGCGCCCGCGGATCGCTCGGCGCTCCGTCCCAGGTATAGGTTTGATCGCCGCTGAAAGATACCGCGGCGTAACCGGGTGCATTGGTCAGATCATTTGCGATCAACTGACCGTCGGCGCCGTACTTGCCCGTCCAATTGCCGATCGTAGTGGTGTCAGCTCCAAGGTAAGTCGCAGCGCCCGTGGGGGCACCGTTTGTGTCGAAGAATAGCGCGTTGACAATGGCGTTCAAACCCCCTGTCAGAACGACTTGGATTTGCACATGTCCCTTGATGTTCCACGACTCATAGACTCCGCCGTAGAAGGAAGAAAAGTTCTGCGTGGAAAGCACAGCTTGGCTGGAAGCGTCGACGACAGTCACTGTCTCACGGCGGCCTTGGTTATCCCAATCGCATAGATAGAGCGAAACCTTGTGTGTGTTGCCGTCAGTCAGGTTTACGTCGATGGTGAAGCTGGAGAAATTGTAATAGGTGGAAGCAAGACGCGTCGAAGAACCGCCCGACGTTTGCAACGCTCGAGGGTCAGTGGATGCTCCGTCCCACGTGAAAGTAAGATCTCCGCTGAACGAAACCGCTGCGTAAGCCGGTACATTGGTCAGGCCGTTGGCGATCAGTTGGCCGTCCGCTCCGTATTGGCCGACCCAATTGCCAACCGTAGTTGAGTCAGATCCCGTATAAGTGGCCGAGGCTCCGCTTGATCCGGTTGCGCCAGTGCCAGTCAACGGCACAGTTTGCGTGGAGCCGGCTACATTGCCGGAGTTATCAGTTACCACCACGCTCGCGATACGGCTTCCCGCACCACCCGGCGTGAAGGTCACGAAGATGCTGCAAGTTGTACCCGCACCCAGAGACGAGCCGCAGTTGTTGGAAGCTGCAAAATCCGACGAATTCGCCCCGCTTACACTAATACTGGCGATGCTTAGTACGGTCGACCCCGTGTTACTGAGAGTTATGCTTTGCGAGCTGCTGCTGGTGCCCACGGTTTGCGTTGTGAAAGTGAGCGAAGCGGGAGAAACCGAGGCGCTCGGTGCGCCTGCATTAATCGCATTCCAGTTGTTAACAAGATTGGCTACGTTCACCGAACCCAGTCCGCTAGCCTGGTCGAAGCCAATGCCAGCCAGATAGGTCTCGCTGCCAGTGTTATAGTTCGCTTCGCCGGGAACGGCATTGGTGCCAACTGTAACATCGTTAAAAATACAATTAGTGGACGGCAGACCGGCGGTATTAGACGCGTTGCAATTTGTCAGGTTCTCGCTGGCAGCGAGTGCGTAAAGCCGCGGAGTCAATTGGCCGAGGCGCGTTCCTGCTTTTTGATTTAACAGAGCGATAATACCAGCGAACGAGGGAGCAGAAGCCGACGTTCCATAGATCGCGACGAGCCCGGCCGGCGAACTCGAACAGGAGCCAGCCAAACATAGCAAATACGCGTCATGAGCAGCCGCGGTCAACGAAACGTCGGGCAGATCTCTGGCACCGTCGGCGGGAATGCCAGCGACGCCCGTTTGCCAGGATGGCTTCGAAAAATAAGCGCTCGCGCCACCTCCCCCGGCCACAATGCTGCCGCTGCCGCAAACGGAGCCGGTACAGTTGACATTCCAAACATCTTCCGGAATGTAAGAGAGAGCGGAACTGTCATAAGGGCCATTAATCGAGCTCCAGTAAACAGAGGGCGCTCCATTTTCGTTGAATTGCGTGCCACCAACGGCGATGTTGTAGGGAGTGGACGCCAGTCCATTGACTGAGATCGGACCGGTAGCCGAAGTTTCGCTGTTGAAGTTATCGCACCCGGCTGATCCGGAATCGCCCGCCGACACTGTGTAGCTGATGCCTTGGGCTGCGGCTTGTTGAGCATTCGACGCGATCAAAATTTCTTGCGGCTGACCGATCGACGCTTCGCAGGAGCCGAAGCTCTCGGTCATGACGTTTGCAAGGTTGTTATTGATGATGTAAAGTTCCGAAAGATCCACCCCATCCGTGGTATTTGTGGTTTGGGAAACAACTAGATCTACCGTCGCGCCTGTGGCTAACGCGCCCGCCCAACTGGTATCCAGTACGGCCTCCGCTTCCTCTCCGCCGCCGAGGTCGCCAGGATCAGTCCCATTGACGATGATGTTTGGCGGATTGGCGGGGAGACCGAATAAGCTCCTAAAGGAAACTACGTCTTGAATGTTGATATTCGTTCTACCCACGACGGCGATGGTGACGCCCGCGCCGGTAATTCCGGGGTAAATGGGATTCGCGTTGTAAATTGTGGCGTAGTCGCGCGGCGCTAGGTAATGGCTGCCTGAGCCTGTGCTGAATTCCGGATTCGGCGAAACTTGGGTGGCGATGATCGATGATTGCGGAGTTGCGCCGAAGTTGTGAAGCGTGGAGATACCGGCAACTGCGTCGGCTAGCGCCAGGGGAATTTGCTGGGTATCGGCATTCGCCCAGTGATTCACGCCGTTGACGTTGTATTGGTGAATGGACGTGTGGAAGGCTCGCCTCACTTGGCGAGCGGTACCTGAGAATTCCAGAAAGCTCCGGCCCGGCGCGACGGGCTGCACTGCAAACCCATGACTCTGTAACCATGACCTAACGACTTGGATATCACTATCGGCTGCGCCAAACTGTTCCCCGAACTGTTGCGGCGTCAGAAACTTGTGATAACTCGGTGACGAAGGCTGTTGCACTTCATTGAGGAATTGATCGAGCGCCGCCTGTCGTTCGGGACTGCGCTTCAGGACCAGCAGCATCCGTTCCAGCGGGAGGTTGTCTGGGGCAGCGCCTTGATCGAATTCGGTTCTGGCTGCCGGGTGAACGCTACGCTTCACCTCGACCATTTGCCCTTCGTTAATCGCCGATGTAACTAAGGTTGGGGCTTGAGCCGCCTTCGCGAAATCGCCAGAGACCAGGCTGATCGCACACGCGGACAGGAAAAAAGACCGTTTTAGGTTGACCATGAATAACCCTTAAGGGAACTTAACAAACAGCGCTGGTACTTAGACTAGGGTCCCATTGCTGACGCTAGCACTTGCCCAAGAGTTTCTCACTAATCGCTAAGCTGAGGCAAGATTCTCAGCGTATTCGCCTCAAACCAGCCCCTGCCGGGGGAACTGAAGCCGATCTCAGCGCGCTACCGATTGTCATCAAAATGAAATCCACGCGGCCAAGACACTAGCCGATAGTCATGATTGGGAACCAAGGGACGAGGGAATTCTTACCACACCTTAAAGCTCTCTAGAAAGGCGGGATATCTCCTCAGAGCATCAATCCGTCGATATGGGCAAGAGGACACTTCACCTAATGCTCTTGAGTTCGGCTGGGGGGACGCTGGCGTTATGCCTTTTTGCCAGCTCGCTTATTGCCGAACCGGTAGCTGAGCGATTGCCCGTACTCCCAACGCTTACCACTGCGGCTGCGGTCCACGGACTTACCGCGCTTGAAGCAAAACGGCACTATCCAGTCCATATACGGGCTGTTTGCGTCGTCTGCTTCACGGGGTGGCATGGGTTCTTCGTGCACGACGGCAGCTCGGGGGTTTATGTTGAGACTAAGAATCAAGTTCTTTTGACAGCGGCAATTCATGCTGGGACTATTCTTGACATAAACGGAATCACTGGATCAGGTGAATTTGCGCCAATCGTCGATCAGAGTTCATTGCAGGTTTTAGGAGAGGCTGTCGTACCGCCGGCTCGGGCCGTCAGCCTCGATCGCCTTTCGACTGGTATTGAGGACGGTCAATGGATCTCGTTTGAGGGTACCGTGAGGTCTGCGGAGATCAGAGAATCGATGCTCGTTCTGACAGTGGCATCGGGCCGTTTGCAAGTCGAATTGATGACCAGCCAGGAAAGCCGCGTCGATTACCGTAAGCTGATTGACGCTCGTGTGCAGGTTCGCGGAACGGCAGGCCCCGTTTTCAATCAACGTGGGCAGATTATCGCCGTCAATATCTATTCCCCTAATTTGGATTATGTTCGAGTTCTGGAGCAACCATCGGTGAACCCTTTTTCATTGCCGGTAAGGGGAATCAGAAATGTTTTTGAATACCATCCGGGTGCTGCGCCTGACCACCGCATTCGTATCCACGGAATTGTAGCTGGACGCTGGGGAAAAACTGTGTTCATTAGCGATGGGATCCAAGGCGCTAGCGTACTTAGCGATCGAGAGACATTTTTGCAGCCAGGCGATTTAGTGGATGTGGTCGGATTTCCCGTGTTAGGCAATTTCTCACAATCCATCGACAACGCCATCTTCAAGAAACTTGGTACGGCGCCACTCCCGCCCACGCGAACTATCGATGCCAAGAAGGTACTGTCTGGCGATTTCGAAGGCAGTCTAGTGCAGATCGACGCGCGGCTCATTGAGCAGCAGCGAGGGACCGATCAATATACACTGCTGCTCGATGCGGGCGGAACGTTGTTTTCGGCTATTCTGCCGCAGGAAAATGCGGCTAGCGGATTGGAGGGCTTGCGCGATGGAAGTCGCCTTCGCCTAACGGGTGTCTGCATGATTTCGGATACTCAGGCGGTGCGTCACTTTCGCGTGGCAAAAGCATTTCAAATCTTACTGCGCTCCGCGCATGATGTGACGGTGCTTAGCCGACCGTCGTGGTGGACTATCGAGCACACGCTATATGCGTTCGCTTTTAGTGGCGTGGCCGTCTTAGCGGCGTTTTCGTGGATTTTGGGCTTGCGACGCCGCGTCAAGGCGCAAACTGCCACTATTCAGGCTCAACTCGAACAGGCGGCTCTGTTAAAGGATCAGGCCGAAACGGCTAACCGCGCGAAAAGCGAGTTTCTCGCCAACATGAGTCACGAGATTCGCACGCCGATGAACGGTGTGCTGGGTATGACGGAATTGGCGCTGGATACGGAGTTGACCGGCGAGCAGCGCGAATTGATTGAGACTACTAAGGCTTCGGCAAACGCTCTGCTCACGGTCATAAACGATATTCTCGATTTCTCTAAAATTGAAGCGGGCAAGCTAGAGCTTGATCCCATACCGTTCCGCCTGCGAGATACGGTGGCGCGAATCATGAAACCGCTCGCCTTTCGCGCCGGCGAAAAGGGCTTGGAATTGCTCTGTAATGTGCGCCCCGAACTCCCCGAGCAAATCATTGCCGACCCCACCCGGCTCACGCAAATCATTATCAATCTTGTCGGGAACGCACTCAAGTTCACCAGTGTGGGCGAGGTTGAGTTGTCTGTAGGGCTGGATAGCATTGAAAATGACCTGGCTCGTTTGCATTTTTCAGTACGCGATACGGGCATCGGCATTCCTAAGGACAAGCAGAAATCGATCTTTGAAGCTTTTTCGCAAGCCGATTCCGCCACAACCCGCAAATTTGGCGGTACCGGCTTAGGGCTGACGATTTCCACCCGGCTTGTGCGAATGATGGGAGGGCAGATTTGGGTCGAAAGCGAACCAGGCGAAGGCAGTTGCTTCCACTTCACGATGAATGCGCCCATCGCACATCCCGAGGAAAACGTTGAACCTATCAAGAGCGTGAGTTTGCATGGCTTGCGCGTGCTCATAGTCGATGACAATTCCACTAACCTCCGTATTTTGTCGGAGATGGTGGCAGCGGAGGGTATGAAGCCGACGCGCGCCCCAAGTGCCGCGGCTGCACTCCAAGAGTTGCAGGCCGCTGCCGGCAGCGAAGCGCCTTTTGAATTGGCACTGCTCGACTGCCAAATGCCCGACGTAGACGGATTCGCGCTGGTGGAACAGATCCGCGAAAAGGATGCGCTTGCCAAAACCACGTTGCTCATGCTTACCTCAGCCGGGCAGCGTGGCGACGGAGCGCGCTGCCGATCTCTAGGTATTGCGGCGTATCTAACCAAGCCGGTGCTTCAGGTTCAATTGCTGGAAGCTATGAAGTTGGCTCTGGGACGCAAAGCCGAGCGAACTGCGCCGCGGGAACTCATCACCCGGCATACCCTACCGGCGAAGCTGAGTTCGTTGCGCATATTGCTGGCTGAAGACAATCTGGTGAATCAAAAGGTGGCTGGTCGCATGCTGGAACGGGAGCGCCACACTGTCACGGTGGTCGGCAATGGGCATGAGGCTTTGCGAGCTTTTGAGGGCGAAGCCTTCGACCTGATTCTCATGGACATACAGATGCCAGAGATGGATGGGATCGAAGCTACGATTGCGATTCGCGAAAAGGAACGGAATAGTGGTGGGCACGTCCCGATCATTGCCTTAACGGCGCATGCGATGTCTGGAGACCGCGAGCGCTTTTTGGCGGTGGGAATGGATGGATATGTGACAAAGCCCATTAAAATCGTGGATCTTGTCGGCGAGATCGAGCGGTTGCGCAAAGCTACCTTTCCAATCGGGCCGCAACAAACGGTTCAATAGACTTCATCATTCAGCGATTTCTAAGCTTCTAATGGTCCAGCGATGCACTCATTGAAGAGCACCCAAGAGCAGAACCTTGTCTGCTCGCGGCGCAACGTTGCTACTTCTTCGGCGTCGCAACGGTGATGTTGCGGAACATCAAACCGCCAGTGTGGTCGCCTTGAATATAGAACGGTCCAGGCTGACCCTCGTCGGCGTTCAGCGCGCCGCCCGTGATGCCGGCGATTTCTTTACCGTCGATGACCGTCACTCCATTCCGCACCACCGTCACTGTTCGTCCCACTAAAGTTACATCGAACGTTTCCCATTTCCCAGGTGTTTGCGGCAGCTCCGTGCTGGGCCCGAGTCGCCCATAAATGGAACCCATCGCCCGTTCCGGCGGCTCTTTCGTTTTTTCGTATTCGAGTTGCACTTCATAGCGGCCGCGCAGATAAAAGCCGCTGTTCGCGCCCTCGGGACAATTTACTTCAAAATGCAATTTGAAATCCTCAAAGGCGCGGGTGGATTTCAGATTTGCCCCATGCGCTTCATTCACCAGCAGTCCGTCTTTCACAACCCAGTGGCTCTTGGCAGGATCGCCAATTGGTTCCCAGCCATCCAGATTTTTGCCGTTGAAAAGCGCTTCCGGTTCCGACCAAGCTTTGGGCGCTTTGCGTTTCAAGGCGGGCGCAGGCACACCGGTCAGCTCTCTGGTTTTGTCTCCGTGCTTTTCGGTGCCGGTCAAGCGGCCACCAGCGGCCGTCAAATCCCAAGCATTGTCCGCCCCGAAATTGAGAGTCAGGTGGTCCCCTTCCAGTTTGTAATCCTTCACCTGATAAACGTGGCCGCCGGTTGGCTGAAACCAGATCTCATAATCGTTTGCACCTTTGGGCTCAACGCTCAGCCAATTCGCGCCAACGGCTTGTCCCGACGCGGAGTCAAAATCCCAGCGCCCGATAAATCCGTTCTTCTTCGCTAACGCCGGAAGGCTCAGTGTGGAAACTAGCATCAGTCCAGCTAAAAAATATTTCATACTGGGAGCCATTATATAAGCGCAGCGGGTTGCAAAGAACAAATCGCGCGTCGTTTGTAGGACGGGGCTAAAGTACCCGGAATAATGGGCCGATATTAGTGCAGGGCGATATCGTCAGGCGAAAGTTTCAGATGGAAAGCAGTAATGACACATGAACCAGGCTCCGGCAACTCTAGACAATCCGATCTCCTCAAAAAACTCCACTGACATAATCATCGGGGCAATTCTTGCCAAATTCGTCGAAGGGGCATGGTTCCTCATCGTGGCGGCGTTCTCGCTGCCTATCGGAGTGTTGACATATTTGCTGATTTCGGCCTACATCGCGCAAATAGATATAACGAATTTGGAGCGAGCCGGAAACTCAATGCAGAAGCCTTTGCTGGAATCTCTCGCCCAAGTGCGGATCGCTGAAAATGCCCTCCAAGCCTGCGCCGCTGCCAATTGTGGAAAGGAGGCGGCAAACCAAGCTTCTCTGATCAGCGCCAGCCTGCTGAATGTGTCCGATCAAAATGAGTTGCATGCCACGGAGCTTAAGACTAACCGCCAAGATTTGGCGAAAAAGAACCGCGAAGAATTAGCTGTCGAAAATTTGAAGAAGCGTTGGAGAGAACTCGCCGATACGCGCGCAGACCTCTCGAATCCAGCCAACCGAGTTGAATTAACGCTGGGCTACGAACGGCTGGCTCAACACATCAAGTGGCTCATCAGTTACGTAGGCGACAGCTCGCACTTGATCCTCGATCCCGATCTTGATAGCTACTATCTTGTCGACGTAACTTTACTCGACATGCCTGATACCCTCGACAGAATTGCCAGGACCGCGGCTCTTGGTAATCAACTTATCGCTGGCTCCGGCGCGGTGGCAGAACAAGCGCTGCTTGGAAGTGAGATCGTTCGGCTCCAGGAATCCGTTGACCGCATCGCTGCAAGCAACGAATCAGCCATCGACGGCCATGATAACTATAAGGGCAGGATCGGCAACCTGGGGCAGAAACTGCGCCCCGCGCTCTTCCGATATCAATCAAGTACTGGCGCTTATCTGGAGACTCTGAAAGCCATCGGTACGAACTCTTCGCAAGTGAGCGCTACCGCGCTAGCTATGCAGGCAGCCGGCTTGCAGAAGGCCAGTCTCGAATATTGGAATAGCGCTGCCTCAGACCTAAACTTCCTGCTGGATGCGCGCAACAGCGAATTCGAAGCCCGCGGCTGGTATGCCTTCGTCTTTTCATCAAGCTTTGTTATCCTTGCCGGGATCTTCGTGATGATCCTGAGCCGCTCGACCACCAAGCCCATGTATAAGCTACTCCGCAACTTGGCAAAGAGTACGACCCTGCCAGGCATTTCCGCCGAGCGCATTCTGGAAGCTGTGCAAACCCTAACACCCGATCCAGGAGTGCCCCCAATCAGTGCGAAAGATGCGCACCAATCTGTCCTTGAACTTGCCCGGCACATCGCAGGATATAGTAGCGAACAAGATAGGGCTGATCACAAGTCCTCTGATCCGCGCATCCGATAATTAGCTTGATGGAAGTTTTGCAAATGAATCCTCCCACGCAAGCGGCGGCCTGGGATGCGAAATTGGACCGCTTGGCTGAAGTCGCCGTCAACGTGGGCCTTGCTCTGGCGCGCGGACAGGAACTGGTGATCACCGCTCCGCTGGAGGCTTTACCGCTCGTTCGACGAATCACCGAGCAGGCTTATCGGGCTGGAGCTTCGCTGGTGAGCACTCTCTTTACCGACGACGAAGCGACGCTCGCACGCTACCAATATGCGCCTGACGAAAGCTTTGACCGGGCCGCCTGCTGGCTGCAAGATGGTTTAGCTGCCGCCTATCGTTCCGGCTCTGCGCGCTTAGCCATAACGGGAGCCAATCCAGCCCTGCTCGCCGGGCAGGATTCCGGCAAAGTATCACGCGCCAACGTGGCTCTTTCTAAAGCCATGCGTCCCGCTCTCGAGTTGATCACGCGCCACGAAATCAATTGGACCATTGTCGCCGCCGCCACACCCGCCTGGGCCAAATTGGTATTTCCTGAACTGCCGGAAGACGAAGCCATGACGCAATTGTGGGAAGCCATCTTCCGCACTACGCGCATCGATGTGCCCGATCCTGTGGCCAATTGGCGCGCTCACGGCGCACAACTGCAAAGCCGCGTAAAACTTCTCAACGACCAACGCTTCTATGCCTTACGTTACAAAGGTCCTGGAACAGATCTCACCATCGGATTGGCCGACGATCACCTTTGGTGCGGCGGTGGTTCGACTGCCAAGAACGGCATCTTTGGTTTTCCGAACATGCCAACCGAGGAAGTATTCACTACACCGCACAAAGACCGAGTCGATGGTAAGGTGACAAGCACGAAGCCGCTCTCTTATCAAGGCACGCTGATCGACGGCATCTCGGTAGAGTTCAAAGGTGGCCGCATTATCCAAGCCACCGCCAAGCAAGGGGAGGCGATCTTGCAAAGCATGATTAGTACCGACGAAGGGGCGCGTTGCCTGGGCGAAGTCGCCTTGGTTCCGCACTCGTCTCCTATCGCGCAAAGCGGGCTGCTGTTCTGGAACACTCTGTTCGATGAAAACGCCGCCAGCCACATTGCCTTGGGACAGTCGTACAGCACATGCCTGGTTAAGGGCGACACGTTGAGCAAAGACGAACTTTCCGCGAAAGGCGCAAACGAAAGTTTAATTCACGTGGATTGGATGATTGGCTCCGGGCACTTAGATGTCGACGGGATGTTCGCTAACGGACAATCGCGGCCTTTGATGCGCCAAGGAGAGTGGGTTTAGCGGCAAACGTGTAAAACGCCCTACAGTTTCTCCCGAGAAGAAGCGCTTTTCCGTCAACTATCTAAAGCTATTCTAGAGATTTTTCCTTGCTCACGTTGACATCTTCTTTTTGGGAATCGACACCAAAGACAATTCGGCAAAGCGCTTTTTGATGCCCGCCGAAATCATCGATAACTTGCAAGTTCTGATCCGCGGAATCGCCCTCACCGCGATCGAAGGCGATCCCGAAGATCTGAAGCGGCTGCAGCAGCGCATGTCTAAAATCGCCGAAACGCTTAGCGTTGAGAGCGTACCGGATGACCTCCTCGTCGGTATCGGTAAAACGTTGCGTGCGCTGGAGGAATACAATCGGGGCGCGGCTGTGATCTTCAAAGGGCAAGCCGAGGAACTTCGCGGGATGCTCGTCACCATGACGGCAACCGTCAGGTTTATCACGTCTTCAAGCGAAACTAGCGTCAAGCAATTGAGTGTCATCGAATCGAAACTGCAGCGGGCAAGCACGCTCGAAGACACCAGGCAAGTGAAAGCGTTCATGGTGGATTGCCTCAATCTGGTGCGCAATGAGAGTATTCGTATGCAGGCAGAGGCGCGCACGAAAATTAACACTCTCAAAAACGACGTGGAATGCCTATCCAGCCGTTTGAAAGCGGCATCGACCGAGGATGCGCTCGATCCTGTCACCGGTCTGCCCGGCCGCAGCGCCGCAGAAGAGGCGATTAGCAACAAGATCGCCGCCGGAAAAGATTTCCTGACGGCGTTTTTTGTGTTGGACCGTTTAGCTTCGATCAATGGGCGCTTTGGCCGTTTAGTCGGTGACGATATTCTGGTCACGGGTGCTCAGGCCCTCGCACAGAAACTGAGTGGGACGAGCTTATTCCGCTGGAGTGGACCTGCCTTCGTCGCGGTTTTCGACGCGTCTGTGAACTTTGCTCAAGCCGAAACCCGCGCCAACCAAGCGGCCGCCCTGCGTCTGGAAAAGAATTTCGAGGCCGACCATCGATCCGTGCTGATTCTGATTACGGCTTCGTGTCAACTACAGCGCATCTCTGGAAAAGTCGCGGCTGAGGTGGTCTTCAGAAATATGGACGCTTTCTTGGCATCGCAAGGAACGCCGATTCCCGCTTAGTGTTCTTGATCTTCTAAAATCGCGAAGCTCATCAACTCTGCCGGAAAAAGAGGCGGGCGATTGCGGGCCACAACGTAGAGCCGCTTCCATTCGGGAACGAAGAGCCCGGTGCGCGCTTCCTCGACTGTGTCGACGCGTGAAAGCGCGAAATACTCGTCGGGACCTTTCTGCCGGTAAATCGCCAGCGATCCTTCTCCGCCGACAACATAGATACGCTTGTGCTCGCGATCGTAGAAGATGTCATCGGCGTCCGCAACAGTGGACATAGAGGCCGTTATCGCGCCATCGTCCATGTTGAGAACCAACAGCCGGGCCGGTTTGCGGCAAACCACGAACACTCTGCGGTTCGGCTCGTCAAGGGCCATCGGCGCGTTCTCATGCTGGCGAATGGGCCATGATTCGACGATCGTTTGACTGCGCCGGTCGATTACCGAAATCTCTCCCACTCCCGGCAAGTTCACAAAAATGTGATTGCCGATCGAATCGACTTGGAAAGAATCAGGGTGAGACCGAAGTTGGATATCGGATCGACGCCCCGTTTTCGTATCCAAAACCGCGAGCGAGCCAACCCCCCAACCCACGAGCACGCTCTTGCCGCCATTCGCGATGCGAACATGATCGGCATCGCCGCCCATCAACTTGCTGTCGAGCAGCTTAAGCGTTTTCGTGTCGTACGTGCGCAAACTGCCGTCCGCCGCATTCGATACCAACAGGTTGCCGCTCTCCGGCGTGAATACCAAGTCCTGCGGCTGCGACAAACCGGTGATGCTGTTCAGATGGCGCAGCGTTTGTGCGTCGAAGATCTCGATAGAGTTGTTACCGGTAGCGGCCACAAAAATACGCTGACCGATTACATCGACGGCCATGTGTGCGATTGGACCCTCTAGATCTGGCAGGACGGCAGCGGCCAACGCTTTTACAACATCCGCTGAATGGCTGCGGGGCAAATGGATCGGGAAAACTAGAAGGGCGGCGGCAAAAAAGCACTTGGCGAGCATTCCTAAATCTTACTGAAAGCGGCCAGCGCTTTGCGAGGCATTCACCTCGGCTGGTAGACGCGGATCTCGGCAGGGTGCGCGGCGAACTGGCGCACGGCGACGAACAAACGATTCCATTCGGGGACAAACAATCCCGTGCGCGCGCCGGCAACCGTACCCACCGAATCCATCGCCACGTACCGGTCGGGCGTCTGTTGCGCATAAATTGCGATTTGTCCCTGGCCGCCAATCACGTAGATGCGCGCGTGGATCGGATCGTAGAACAAATCGTCGGCATCGCCCACAGTTACCAGTTGCGTCAGCACTATTCCTGAATCCATATCCAGCACGAGCAAGCGCGACGGCCGGCGGCAACCCACGAAAATCCGCCGGTTCGCTTCGTCCAACGCCATTGGGAAATTGTCTTGGCCTTCTTTGATAGGCCACTCTGCAATGACCTTGAGAGTATTGGTATTCACTACGCCAATCGAGTGCGCAGCGGGCACATTGACGTAAAGGCGCGGCGCTTTCTCAGCAAGTTGAAAAGACTCGGGGTGGGCCTTCAACGGAATATCGGCGAGTTGTTTGCCGGTGAGATCCAGCACCGCAATCGCGCCATCTCCATAGCCCACATAGATGCGCTTATGAGCGGCGTCCAAGCGGATATTGTCGGCGTCTTGGCCGAGGTGAAGGCTGTTCAGCGGCTTGAGAGTCATTCCGTTGAAGATCCGCAAAGTGCCATCGCCGCCGTTGGTAACAAAAAGCCGATTGGGAGACTTGCTGTATGCGACACCTTGCGGCTCCACTACACCCGTTATGGAAGCCAGCGATGCGTTATTACGCACATCGATAACTTCCACGCTGTCGTTTCCCAGCGCGGCGATAAAGAGACGTCCGTGGTAGAAATCGGCGGCGAGATGATCGATTCGGCCATGCACGCTCGATAAGGCAATTTTGCCGACTGCTTCAAGAGGCTCAGTTGGATTCTGCGCGGTCAGCGCTGCGCAGAGAAAAGCGAGAATAACCATCCGCTTACCCGGAATGCTTGAGGTCGCCAAAGCCAATTACAACAGATAGAAATTGGACGATGGCGGCAAAGAAAGGCTCTACTTTCCGGCGACAGGCAGCGCGTAGTACTCGTAGGTGGAAGTCCACGTGAACTCCTGCCCCGGAGCGATGGAGATTGCCACATACGGCTCCATCGCCATCACACTACGGATAGACCACAACGGTTCTCGCAACAGCGGACGATCCGTCTTTATCGTCATACCTGCTTTTAACGCACTGTTCTCGATACGAATTTGATTGTCGTCCGGGTTACTGCTAAATCCTTCGAGAGTCGTCGTGACGGTATCGCGGTCCTTCAACGGCTTGAGGTAAACGATTTGCTTCCCGCGGATTTCAGCCAAGCCGGATGGCGGAGGCTGCGGTGTTTTGATCTGGAATGGAACCGTGATCGTCACGTCGGCGGTTGGCCCCTGTCCATCAAGAACCAGGAAGTTATGGTTGTAAACCGTGGTCTCAATCGCCCGTGTCCCGGTGTTCTTGAGGCTTTGCCGCAGCACCATTTCCTGCTTTCCCGCGCTGAGTTGTACTACCTTTCGGTAAACATAACCAAAGCCCGACAAATTGCCGCTTAGCGTTTGTGTGAAATCAACAGCGTCCTTTTTCTTCTTGATGCTCCACTTACCGGGATCGGCGATTTGATAAAGTTGAAACTTGTCATATTTGGCAGCATCTGTTTTGCGAAGCGCACCGACGCCTATTTTTATGAATGTTCCGCCAGGCTTGGCGTTTTCCCAACCAAGCGGATCAAACTCATTCACTGGGCCGGTAATCGCGCTGCAGGGTCCGGCGATAATATCCGAACCTTGATAGATGAAATCGTGAATAGATGGGTCGGTCTTGGTGAACCAAGGCCCGTAGTAATCGTGTCCGGCAGCTTTCAGGCTATAGATCACCCCGGACCAATCGAAACGAGTTCCCTGATAAAAGCCGCTCTTCACTTCCGGCAGATAGATCTTCGCCTGGATCTGGCCATTCGAAATTGTGGCGCTGGCTGGCTCTACTCCGCTTGCCGATGTCAAAGAAAGAGCCAGGAGCAAGAAACCAAAACTTGTCTTCATTACAGAACAACGTATCACTCATCACCGATTAAATTTTGCAGGCAAATAAGAGATATATTCGTTCGTGGACCTCATAACAAATTCCCGGCGCAGTTTCCTAAAAAGCACAGTTTTGGGAGTAAGTGTTGTTTTGGAAAAGTCAGAGTATCTGTCTGCCGGCTCTCAAACTCCGTCTGCTAACAATCCGATCTACACACGCGGACTTGGAGTCTATCCTGGCGACCCGCGCGAGGACTTCGCGCCCGAACTCGTTCCGGCCGATCCGTCCGCGTACCGGAACTTGGCCCTGCTTCGTCCGGCGTACCAGTCGAGCAGCTACGATTACAATCTCACCGCGCAACTCGTTACCGACGGCATCAAAGACAGCCGCTTGCCCAACTGGGTCGTGACATCAGAGGCGTCTCGGGGGATTCTGCCGAAGCACGAGCGCGAACTTCTTCTCGATCACAATCTTGTGGCGGGCGTCGAGGCGACCGGCCCGGAACCTTGGGTTGGCGTGCAATTCTGCGGTGGCACCGACCCTCCCGAAATCGATAAGGTTCAGGTGTTGGCCGTCGCGCGGGGCCAGGTTGATCCGGCAAGCGTCAGTTTCGCCGTCTCTGTTTCCGACGATGGACGCGACTGGAAGAAAGTGGGAAGCGTCATGGGCGTAGATCCCGCGCCCGTCACAGGTTTTCCCAACGGTTTCGCGCGGCCCGGACAACTGTTCATTGCGGCTATCCCGCTCAGCGAGATTTCGCGCAGTTCTCATTACCGTATTCATTTGATTGGCAGCGATGGTCCCTGGCTTGTGGGAGAAGTTTCATTCTTCAAGGGAAATACCGCGGTTGAAGCGGGCGGTCCATATCATTTCACCAGCGCTTGGATGAGCGCGGACTCAGGAGAAGAGTGGGTTTACGTTGATCTCGGCGCTTCCTGCGAATTTGATCGCGTCGTCCTCTGCTGGATCGCGCGCGCGGCCGAGGGCACGATTCAAGTATCGGACGATGCCACGAATTGGCGCGACCTTCAAACGCTGTCAACCACGAACAGTTCAACCGACGACATCAAACTTGCTCGACCCGCCCGCGGACGTTACGTGCGCGTGCTCATGCTCCGGCCGACCTCGCCACACGGCTACATCTTGAGCGAATTAGAAGTTTATGGGCGCGGAGGTTTCGTTGCAAAGCCAAGGGTCGAAACCATCTGGCGTTTGCAGCGAGAATCGCTTGTTAAGGGCGACGGCGTGGCGCTATCGAAACACGGATATCGCGACGACGACTGGGTTGTCGCTACCGTCCCTGGCACCGTTCTTTCTTCTTACTTGAACATTAGCGCAATTCCCGACCCGAACTACGGCGACAACCAACTACTGATTTCCGACTCATTCTTCTACGCCGATTTCTGGTACCGGACTGAATTCAATTCCGCCGTGATCAAGGACGGGGAAATTGCCTGGCTTCGTTTCGACGGCATCAACTGGAAAGCCGAAGTGTTTCTCAACGGCGAACCACTCGGCCAGATTGACGGCGGCTTCATGCGTGCACGCTTCGATGTGACAAAGCATTTGTCCAGTAATCAGAAGAACGCCCTCGCCGTCCGCGTGATGAAAAACGCTACTCCGGGCAGCGCAAAGCAGAAGACCTATCGAAGTCCTGGCATGAACGGTGGCGCACTCGGCCTTGATAATCCGACTTATCATGCGTCGATAGGCTGGGACTGGATTCCAACCGTTCGCGGACGCAACACTGGCATTTGGGGTCCCGTGAATCTGAGCCGTAGTGGTGCAGTCACGTTAGAGAATCCGTTTGTCACGACAACGCTGCCCTTGCCAGACACATCGAAGGCGGACGTGACGATCCAGATCGATGCCGTCAATCATCAACCCAATCCCGTGACCGGAACCTTGCGCGGCCGATTGGGTGACATACCTTTCGAGCAGCGCGTTACGATCCCGGCTTCGGCTACGCAAGCCGTCAAATTTGATCTTCATGTTCAAGATCCAAAACTCTGGTGGCCCGCCGGTTATGGCGAGCCCCATCTGTATCCAGTGGAATTGAGCTTTGAGAACTCCGACCAGAAGACTTTTCAGGCTGGTCTCCGCCACATGACCTACACCGAGGATGGCGGCGCACTCAACATTTACGTTAACGGTCGCCGACTAATTCCTAAAGGTGGTAATTGGGGATTCAGCGAATCGATGCTGCGCTATCGCGCACGCGAATTCGACGCAGCCGTGCGCTACCACCGCGATATGAACTTCACCATCATTCGCAACTGGGTGGCGCAAACCGGGCAGGACGAATTCTTCGAAGCATGCGACCGTCACGGCATTATGGTTTGGCAGGATTTCTGGCTGGCCAATCCGTGGGACGGGCCTGAGCCTGCAAACGACGAGATGTTCATGCAGAATGCGCGCGATTACATTCAGCGAATCCGCCATCACGCCAGCATCGGACTTTACTGCGGCCGCAACGAAGGCATGCCGCCCGCGCCGCTTGAAAGCGGGCTGCGAAAAGCTCTCGCCGAGTTGCATCCGGATATTCACTACATTCCCGATTCGGCGCACGGTGTTGTCAGCGGCGAAGGTCCTTACCGCGCCATGCCGCTTGAGTTCTATTTCACCGGCGGGGCTGCGGACAAGTTTCATAGCGAAATGGGCATGCCCAATATTCCAACGATAGATAGCGTACGTGCCATGATGCCCGCAGCCAATCTTTGGCCCCAAGGGCTCACGTGGGGTTTGCATGACTTCTGCCTCGAAGGCGCGCAAGGGGGCGAATCGTTCCTGCGCACGATTGAAGCAGGCTATGGCGGAGCGAGTAGTGTCGAAGAGTGGGTCACGCTCGCGCAGTTCCTAAACTACGAAGGCTATCGCGCCATGTTCGAAGGCCAAAGCCAATACCGTATGGGTCTGTTGTTGTGGATGAGCCATCCTTGTTGGCCCTCGTTCGTTTGGCAGACTTACGATTATTTTCTTGACCCTTCCGCTGGGTACTTCGGCTGCAAGAAAGCATGCGAACCGCTGCATATTCAATGGAACCGCGCGCATGAAACCATCGAAGTGGTGAATCACAGCGCGGGCTACGTTCGAGGCTTAGCCGCGTCAGTAGAAGTCTTCAACATGGACGGCACAGGCGTACTGGAGAAGGCGATTTCGCTGGACAGCAAGGAAGACAGCGTACTGACGTGTTTAGAGTTGAAGTACCCATCCGGCCTGAGTGCGGTCCATTTTATCCAGCTTCGTCTCGCCCAAGGTGGCAGAACCGTGTCCACTAATTTCTATCTGCGCGCCAATGAGCCGGGAAATTTGCGCGCGATTCGGCAATTGCCGAAAGCTCAGCTGATTTCCAAGACGAGCGTTGAACGGCAAGGCAATCGTTGGATCTTGAGGACCGAGTTGAACAATCCGTCCAGCATCCCCGCACTTATGGTTCGGCTGAAAGCGGTACGCGAAAAAACGGCCGATCGCATTTTGCCTGTCCTTTACAGCGACAACTATTTTTCCGTGCTTCCCGGCGCTCGCGAGTCCATAGTCACGGAATTGCAGGATGCGGACACGCGCGGAGAAGCGCCGCGCATCATGGTGGAAGGTTTTAATGTTTGAGCAGACTCTTGGCCATCGTCGAAGCCAGCAAGACCATTAATGCAGACGTCGATGTGATGTATGGCTCGATCTTTCTGGCGCCCCGGGCATGGCGTTTTTTCTGCTGTCACGCGAAAGAGGAAATCGCGATTCCCGTTGAGCCATTTTACCGAACGAAGCCAATCGAAAAAAAGTCATTTTCCTCCGGGTGGGGGGCCGGTTTTGCGAAACGAAACCAATTTGGACGCGAAGAAAGAGCGCAAGTTACGGGAAATGATTGAGGAATTTGCGAAACGAAGCCAGTTTTGGTTGCTGTGGGTTTTTCTCGGTTTCATAAGTTTGTTTGTGGGCACAGGGTGCCGTTTCCGGCTTAAAGATAGAACGGCTGGGAACGGAATGCATGAAGGTTGTACGTTGAAGAGTTCGTAAGTGACTGAGGGTGAGGCGAATAGATGACACAAGAATTTCTGCGAGAGTTGTGACTCGCTGAAAATGCGAGGCGTAGGCAAAAGCTCCTCCAAACTTCTTGCGCCGCAGCGGTGCGCCGGTACGTGAAAGATGCGGAGCGTGGCCGAGTATTCAAAGTATGTCGGTTCGTCTGACTCTTCTTCACTGGAAAGGGCTTCTTGACCGGTCCGCCAGCCTCTCTCACAGTCTGCGTCGTTCATAAGAATAATGTGTCATCGCCATTATTCCCACGGGGCCAGCGCTTACGAAAGCACTAAAGGCACATGCTGTGTACCCATCCCGCTCGACAAACAACGTAGCTGCCACATGGATTACTAACGAAGGGCGGCTCTCACCACGTCTGGATTTCGTTCGATCGCCGTCAAGTACGCGCGAACCGCCAAGTCAGGTGAGGCTTTTCCTTGTTCCCATTGCTGCAGCGTGCGGCGATTCAGGCAGAAAGCCTCGGCAAATTGAGCCTGCGACATTCCCACTTTCGCGCGGATTCTCTTCACGTCAATGGGAGTTGGCAGCGCGTATTCTTTCATCACTCTTCGCCCTTCGACGTGAGCGCGACTTTGTTTGGCTCCCGCAATCAAATCACGCCCGAACTTCGTCTCTTTATTCGCGGCTTTCGATGGCTTGCGCAAGACGCTTGAGCTCTTTTTCTTGATCATGGGTCAAATTCTCCAATTCGTTCTTTGCATAAAGCGTGTAAAGAAAACCGTGTCGGCCAATACAACACAGTAAAAGATAACGCGGACACCACCGCTCTTGCCGCTAGCGCCGCGACTCCAGCGGGCCTTTCGAAATCCGCCCGTGCCGCGAATCATCGGATATGCCAATGGGTCAGCAGCTATGGTCGCCTTCATTGCGCCTCTTTCCTCGTCCGTTAGCAACCGTTTCACTTGCTTCTCATATTTCGGGAGGGCGACGATCTTCCTCACCTTAAGAATTAACGTTAGTCACGTACGACACGAGGTGTTCACTTTGCAGCGGAGAAATTTGGAGCCCCATTTCCGATAAGCGGTCAAAAAGTCGCGATACCGGAAAGTGAGGGTTTGAACCTTACGATTCGCGGAGCGAAGAGGAGCGAAGCCAATCGAAAAACGATTCAATCGATCAGGTGCTCGTTCTGCGCAACAAAGCCAATTTGAAGGATGATGGGGAAAGTTGGCCGTCGTTAAAGTTGCCTTCGTCGGTCCCAAAGGAAGTGGGATGCGATTGCCCAAATGGCTCGCCAGCAAATTGCCTCGGACGAACTGCTTCACTTCATTGCACCTTTGGCACGCGGAGCTGGGGCCGGTTGCAATCGCGAATATCGCCACCGCACTGGGTCAGCCGGCCATCCTTCGAAAAACAAATCTCCACCGCCACCAGATAAGGCCCGCTGCCGCAACTTACGGCCATATCGGCATCCGTTAACCCGGGATTCGCTTGTTCGAAGTCCTGCTTTAATTCCTGCGGACTCATGCTGAACTGCTGCGCGGGTGCGACAAACGCCTGTGGAATTTTAACCGAATTGCGAAGGCGGCGAATCAAGGCAAAGTAGTTGTCGGCCGCCAACCCAGTGCATGTCCCGTGCGTTGTCCATTCGTGCTGAATGAGGTGCGAGTCCGGCATCAGGTCCAACATAGCCGACGGATTCGTCGGTCCCGGCTGCTGTCCGCAATTTTCCGGATAGCCGCCGCGGTTGTACTGCGGCCACAAGCCGTGCACGATGAAACCGAAATGTCCGCTGCACTCCGGATTGTTGGGCTTGCTGTAACAGAACTCAGGAGCCCAGGAAAGGGTCAACAGATAGTAATCGAATGCGCCCGTGGCCTGCATCTCTTGCGGCACGGCTGTAGGGCTCACGCTGGCGGTTTGCGAAGAACTCGACTGGGGCGGCGCGCAGGAAACACATAGGATCGCGCTTAAAAGGGTGAGCAACAGAATCTTCGTCATTGTTGTACTTTAGAGTATCGCGGGCGCGCTCCCTTTTTCGGTGTTATCCTCATAACGAGACAGCTCATGAAACGCGGCAAGATCCTCGCAATCGCTGTCTGCGCCATCCTTTTCGTTGGCGCGGCGTTCGCCTTAGATCGCACCCTGCCGCGCCCGTTCCGCGAGTATCCCGGCATTGAATACAGCCTCGGCGAAGTTCCTTTGCCGCCCGACGCGCAAGAGAAGACTGAATGGGCCTTCGCCCGCATGATGTTCCCAGGTGGTTGGCTTGACGGCTATCGTGGCCGCGAACTGGATTGGCACACTGGCGTCGCGCTTTGGTCGCAGGACTTTCCACGCGCCGACCGTCACTTTTCGCTCGCGGTGCGCCGTCTTACTCGCATTCATGTCCGGAGCGTGGAACAAGCTGTCAATCTTGACGATGGTGACGATGTCTACAATTGGCCCTGGCTGTACGCCGTGCAGGTTGGCGAATGGGGCATCACCGACGATCAGGCCAAAAAGCTGCGCGACTATCTCCTCCGCGGCGGCTTCTTCATGGCCGACGACTTTCACGGCACTCAGGAGTGGAGCGTGTTTGAGGAAAGCATGCACCGCGTGTTTCCAGATCGCTCCATTGTCGATATTCCCGACTCGGACGCCGTCTTTCATACCGTTTACGATCTGGACGACCGCTATCAGATTGTCGGCAACGAGCATTTGGCCGAAGGACACAAACTCGAACGGGTACGTGGCACGCTGGCGCGGCATCTACGACGACAAGCACCGTCTTCTGGTGATCGCCTCGTTCAACTCCGATATTGGCGATTCGTGGGAGTGGGCGGATTCACCCACTTATCCCGAAAAGTATTCCGCGCTCGGTATCCGGCTAGGCATCAACAATATCGTTTATGCCATGACACACTGAAAAATTAACTGGCAGTACTATTGAACCAGCAACCGTAAACGTTTAAACTGGCTTCAGTAACATCACCGGACGGCTTTTTAATGCGCCTCGGAAGGGACAACTAAGTTGGCCGTAAGCATTAAAGATGTCGCTGCAAAAGCGGCAGTGTCCATCGCGACAGTTTCTCACGTTTTGAATGGCACACGTGTTACGCGACCGCGCACGCGCGATCGGGTTCTGGCGGCTGTGCGCGAACTTGGCTATTCGCAAAACCAAGCTGCCCGCAATCTCGCCCGCGGCACCAGCTCTCTGTTAGGACTAATCGTTTCGGACGTCCGCAATCCGTTCTTTCCTGAAATTACCGCCGCCTTCCAGGATCAAGCTCTCGCGCACGAGATGGATGCCATTATGTTGAACACCAATTACGACGCGCAACGTACCCTTCACTCTGTTCGCCGTCTTATTGGATTACAGGTGCCCGGTGTTGCCATCTTTACTTCGCAAATTGAGCCGTCGGTGGTAGATATCCTCGCCGAACGCAGGGTCGCCGCTGTCTATCTCGATCTTGGCAAGGTTTCGCGCGCCGTCAGTAACATCGTCTTGGATTATGAAGGCGGCATTGCCAAAGCGTTGGAATACTTGACCAGCATCGGCCATTCCCGCATTGGCTACATCGGCGGTCCAGCTAAGCTGCATTCCATCCAGCGCCGCAAGCAGTCCTTCGTCGATACGGCGACCCGCCTTGGACTCGATGCAAGCGTTACTGTAGATTCCGATTTCTCCGTCAAAGGCGGTTACTTGGCCTGTTCCAATCTGCTGGTCAACGAACCACCCACCGCGATTGTGGCTGGTAACGATCTGACAGCGATTGGCGTTCTCCATTGCGCTTACGACAACGGCTTGCGTGTGCCGGAAGATCTGTCGGTCGTTGGTTTCGATGATATTCTTTTCGCCGAATATGCTCAACCTGCGCTAACAACGGTTGCCGTGCCGCGCGCGGAAATTGGCAAAATCGCTTTCGAAGCACTTTGGACCATGTGGGCCGATGCGGAATTGGCGGGGCGTGAGTACCGGCTCGGCACTCACCTGATCATTCGCCAGTCTACCGGCCCACCCGCGATCAACAAAAAGGTGATTCACAATTGAACTGTTGATCGGCTTACCGTCGGCCCCAATAACCACGGTAGTAACGGCCGCCGTAGTAGCGTGGGGCGTACCAATAGGCACCCCGAAAAGGCGGATAGGCCCAATACCCAGCACGCCAAGCATATCGAGGGCCAACCCAATCATAGTAACCGGGCACCCAAGTGTACCCATAACCTGGAGCTGCATAAACGGGCGCCGCATAGCCATAGGCGTAGGGAACAGGAGGTGGTGCTGGAGCGTAATATCCGTAGCCATAACCAGGCGAGCCGAATCCAATTCCAACGAAAACTCTGGGTCCGGCGAATACGCAGCTACCAGCCAACAATAGAAGGGCGAGAACTTTGGTTTTCATATCAATTCCTCGCCACCTATCATGCAAACGGTGTGCCAACGCTAACTGATTGAAAAAATACGCAAAGAACTGTTTAGACTTGATGTTTTCCACCAAGTGCGGTGGATTTAAGCCACTGAATCTACGCGTACGCAGCTGTGGCGTGCTTCCTAACGGCTTCCAAATCGTCAAGAAAAACAAAATACGACGCACCAAAGCACCGGACACTGATCGTACGGTCGCTGAAGCCTGGACCGCCGATTTCGATTTCGGCACCGGCTGGTAGCTGGGTGATCAACCCTAACCTTGTCCGCTCACCATCTTCACTAGGCAGAATCTGGATCGCCGAAACACTCTTGGGAAGGGTATACGCCGTTTCTAGCGAAATCGGAGTAGAAGTTTCCATATTCAATGTCTTTGTTGCAACCATAATCTCTACGCCCAGCTTAGATCATCGGTACTTAAACTACCAGTACAAAGTTACGTTATTTCAGTTAGGATTAAGCCTAAACTGAAAAATTATAATCTATTAATTGTTCTGTACTGGATTATCTCCCTATTCGCTGAGCAAAGAGACTGAGGAATTCTACGGATTTATTTGTGATGGGCAAAAAGGCCCTTCCATGAGTCGTCTAGCGAGACCCAACGGTCGGCATCTTCGTCCCAACTCGGAGCCATAAGGGGGACGTGAAGTAGGCCATGTCCTTCACTGCAAAACAGTTCCGTTCCCGACCAATCCAATAAAAGGCAGCCAGGACAGCCAATGCGAACGGGAAATGCCATCAAACGGAGGCAAACTCGGCAGCGGGCGCGCTGATCTGCTCCGGACCAAAAAAGTACTCCCATCGTGCCGAGGACGTACAGCCACAGTAAAAGTGGACCACTTCCCGGGTCGCGCGAGGCGAGTAATACTGAAGATTCGGATCTTGCCCACTCCAGGCAGGCTGTAAACACGCAGGCTAGCCCAAGACCAGTTTTTGCTAGAAAGAATGCCAGCCGTCGAGCGGCCGCTCTGCGATGATCCGGTGCGAACGCTCGCTTTATTTGGGCGAAACTCCCCCGGAATGCCAGCCACGCGAACAAACTCGCTAACAGCGTGGCGGGCCCGAAACTCACCAGCGGCGTCAAGAGCGCTCCCCGCCAAGTGGAAAAACGCATTTGGGGCTCCAGGTTATAGTACGCCGTCACTTCCGCGGCGATGCGGCTCAATTCCTTGCGTAGCCTTGCGTCAGTGACACCCGGCTTGACCCGCGCTACCACAAAAGCTTTCTGTAGGTAGGTTAAGCGCTCCATTCGATAGACGGTTGGCTGGCGCGTGAGAAATTCAAAGCCTCCCGGCAAGACAGCCGCCACCCGAAAGGCTTGGCCGTCGATCTTTATTTCCGAGCCGACCACGCCGGCCCTGCGGTTTGTGAGCGCTACCCAGGTCCTATGATCGAGAACCACGCCATTTTCTGTCGGAAACTGACCGGCTTCCGGCCTAACTCCCAACACTTTGAATAACGCCGGGCTGGCTGCCACCACCAACGGATTTTCTTGCAGCTTGTATCCATGCCAGCTGACCGGAAGATGGCGCGTTTCTATCCCGGCTACGCCATTCAGTAACTTACTGCCTTCTTCCCAGGCTGGCACCACATCGGCGGGTAAACCCCTGTCACCACCGCCCAATGGGTGATGCAACCAAATGAAAGTGAGTGTTCCGGCAGGACTCGGCATCTGGCTGAATAGCATCTCGCGGGTAGCTTGCAACCCGGAAGTCAGGGCAGCAATCGCAATTAGTACGGCAGCTAAGACCGAAAGACAGGTAAACGGCGACCGCGCAATGCCGTCGATGCGCGAACGAACTGCGTCTTGCGAAGCTAGCAGCCACGCTCCATCAGCGAATGCTCCCAGCGCGTTACGCAGCAAGAGGAATTGCTCCCGGCGGTTCCACTCACCGGTATGAAACAGAAACTGCCAGCGATGCCAAATTTCCGCGTGCCACTCGCGAAGCCAGTCTTCCCGCTGCTCCCTTGGCACAAGCGGCGCGGCTGCTCGAATCAGCATCTGGCTGAAAGAGATCACCCACGGCTGTTTGGGTTCATCCGGCATAATTCGCCTCCTAGCGGCGAGATTTCTGACTAAGTTTCCCAAGCAAAGGATAACGCCTTTGCGACTGCTCCAGAACTTGCGCTCCGGCGCGGGTCATACGATAATATTTGCGGGCTGGCCTCTGTTCGGCTAGCGCCTTTTTCTCGGGTTCCCAAGTTGATGCGATCCAGCCTTCTTTTTCCATGCGCCTCAGCGCCGGGTAAACGGTTCCGCTCGGCAACCCGGTTTCGTCCATAATGTCGAAACCGTAACTGCAGCCGTTATCTACTGTTTGAAGAATCATGGCGGCCGTGTGCGAAAGTTTAGCTAAATCACTCATAGATCCTTATCTAAAATTCTACGCCTTTTACAAGAGCTTCAGAAGTTCAAACTCGCTCGGCGCCCGTTCTTCAAAACTGACGCACAATTGTTCGTTTTCGTTCGCAGTTTTTCGGCGGCGCAGGTCCCACCAGGCGATTGCCATTACAAAACCGGTAATTGCCAAGCGCCACCACGACTTGGCGGCCCAGCTCTCCAGCCAAACGAGGAGCGGCACCAGGAACAACAGACCGATCAACGCAAATACGAAACGCATGACCATTTTTCTGGAGTCTGCTTGCACCGTATATGTGAAGGGAATCCGCTGAAAGGTTAACAGCACGAAGTCGATGCCGAATACACTAAAGCCGATATTGAGGACTGCGGTCGTCAACGATCCCGAGAGAAGCTGCCAGGGCAGCACGACGAATAGCAGGCACCGCCTGGCCACTGAGGTCGGACTTGGCACCGGGTCATTGGCAGAAAAACGGAAGGCCCAGTTCGCCGAACCCGCAGCCGGGATGTCGAACGCGAGTCTGAGCCCGGTGATGAGGAAGAACGCTAGCAGCAATGGAATCTGTGCGCGATCAACTTGCGCCGACTGCGCGACGATAACCAGCCCGACACCCAAATATCCACCCAGAAACATAACGTGACGTTCGCTGCGGCTCAGCACTCGAAAGGTAAACAGAATGCATGCTTCTTCAAACGGTGACCGGAAAACAAGGTTTGTTAGCCACTCAGGTATTTTGAACCAAGCGCCGTGTTGATTGCCGGCCAGGTTGTCGAACGATTCGGCGAGACGTAAGAAATGCCGCCGGTAGCAAAGGGCATAGCATGCGACCATCACAAGAATCGAGACGGCCACTGCCGACCATGCCCAATGCGCCATTTGCTGCATAGCCGGTCTAGCAATGCCGATGGTGTTTTCGTAAATACCTAAGAACCAGAATGAGGGCAGCAACCTCAAATAGGAGCCTGCATACGCGGGCAGCCGTCCCAGGAAGAGTTGCAGAAATAGATTCGAAAAGAATTCAACTACCAAACCGACGGCTAGCAAGATCCGCACGGCGACCGAGATAGGGCGCAATAGACGCGCAGGCAAGATCAACGTCATAAGTCCTACCAGAGCGAACAGGCCGAAGAAACTAAAGATCGTGGCGCTCAATACCGCGGTCACGTGGCCGATGGCGATTGTGGCGAGTGCGTTCCAGCGCCCATCGCTGCTAGTAACGAAGGCAGGGAAGAAGAACGATGAGACAAAGTTGACATCGATAGCGAACACGCCAGCCAACCCGGCGAGCGCGGCGAAGTTCGCCAGAAAGATGTGGTGAATCGGAATGGGCAATGACGCCAGGTTTGCGAAATCGCGGCGGTCCGGGAACAGGCGATTCCAGCGCATGAGCATTACTAACCCGGTGATTGTCATCGAAAGCACAATGAAGAAATACTCGTCTGCCGCCGACGCTCGGTAGAAATCAAAATGTCTTTGCCCGCGCAGCCATTGCAAGAGAGTGGAATATTTGTCGAGTAAGAACAACGACGCGAAAGCACCCGGCGACGCCAGCATTGCCAGGATCACGCCCAAACCCAGGCTCATCTCCTCGTCGCGCTGTTCGTCTTCTGAAGCGAAGATCCGTTTAATGAAATACGCAACTAACGTGCCGAAAGGCGTGCGCGGCAGCCACACGAATGGGGATTTGAGTTCTTCACTCAATGGCTCACCGCCTCAACCAAGGCCGCCGCCGAAGCGGGAGCGTCTCGCTCTTGTACCAGATGTGCGAATGCTGCCTCTAAGGAGGGCATCTGCTGGAAGGTTTTCAGATCTTCCACGGTTCCATAAGCCAGTTGTTTACCGTTTTGCAAGATGATGATGTGCGAGCAAACTCGCTCGACGACTTCCAGGACGTGCGAGCAATAAAAGATCAGTTTCCCCGCGCGGCTAAGGGCTTTGACCAACTCCCGGAAGATGAGCGCGGACGTGACATCGAGCCCGGAAAGCGGTTCGTCGAAGATAATCAGTTCGGGATTGTGCATCAGGGCAGCGATCAACAGAATGCGTTGCCGCATGCCTTTTGAATAGGTGCCGATGGTCGAATGACGGTGCGTCGTCATGGAGAAGATTTCGAGCATTTCGCCCGTTCGCCGTGCGATGACGCTCCCTTTCAAACCGCGCAGACGTCCGATGAGTTCGAGATATTCGAGACCGGTCAGAAAAGGATAGAGATTTGCCTCTTCGGGTACATAACCCACGATGCGCTTGTAGGCCGCGAGGTCATTTCGGATATTAACGCCGTTAAAGAATACGCTGCCGGATGAGGGTTCGAGCAAGCCTGTGATGATTTTGACTGTCGTGCTTTTGCCTGAACCGTTTGGGCCGAGGTAGCCGAGGACCTGCCCCGGGGAGATAGTGAAGCTGACGTTTTCGAGGGCTGGAATGGTGCTGTACGTCTTGGTGAGGGAGCGTACTTCGAGCATGAAAGTAGCATACTACATAGGTGGACTTGGCGGCAAACGGTTAGGGCGTCTTAACCAGGATCTGCGAACTTACATACAGGACGGTGTCGCGGGTGCGAGATGCCTCGAAAAGTGCGCGTGATTCACCATGCTCAGCGGCATCGTTGCTAAATGCCGAGTTTTACCGCCTCCTTGGCCAAACGACTGCCAATTTCAGGTGAGATTTCAATAGTCACGATGCGTTTTTTCCTCCAGACTAACGCCCTTCCTACCCCGTCGCTGCCTTGCCATTCGAAACCCGCGCCCTTACTAACCGCAGCACAATCTCTTCCACCTCGTCTACCGACAATCCCGTGGTATCCACCAACTGGGCATCGGGTGCCTGTACCAAAGGAGCTTCCGCGCGCGTTCGATCGCGGTGGTCCCGCTTGTGCAATTCTTTCGCTATCGACTCGACTTCGCCCTCGTGGCCGTGCAACTCGATTGCGCGACGCCTCGCGCGCTCTTCTGGATGAGCGTCCAAGAAAATCTTGACTTGCGCTTCTGGAAATACGACCGATCCGATATCGCGCCCCTCCATCACGATGCTGCCCTTCTTCGCCATATCGCGCTGCATCTGCAGCAGGGCACGCCGCACCGCTGGAATCACCGAAATCTGCGAAGCCGCCTGGGAAACTCTGAGTTCGCGAATTTCTTCGCTCACATCCTCGCCATTCAATAAAACCTTGTTGTCTTCACCTGGCAGCAACTCAATACTGGCCTCGTTCGCGAGTTGCTCGAGCTTGTGCATGTCGCTTGTGGCCACGCCCAAACGCAGCGCCCACAATGCTACTGCGCGATACATGGCTCCACTGTTGACATAAACGAAACCTAGCTTATCCGCGATGCGCTTCGCCAACGTGCTCTTGCCTACGCCCGCCGGACCGTCGATCGCAACAATAATTCGTTTGATGCTCATTAGATTCGGACAAAATCCGAGTATGGCACGCCGTGCGGGTAAACTAATGAGCCGCGTCGAGCGCCGGTTTTGGGCCCGTCTTGGCGCGCCGCATAATCCACGGCAAGGGCGCCAGGCAAGCCACCACTAGCGACATAATCCAAAACACATTCATGAAGCTGATCACGCCAGCCTGGCTCTGGACGACTCCATACATCATCGCCAGCGCCTTTTTGGAAGCCGTGACCGCATCGTAGCCCTGTCCCAGGAACATCGAAACCAGCCCGTCCATCATCCGCTTGAAATTCGCATTGCTGTAATCCGTGTGGCTTCCCATGTTGTTCAGATTGTTTTGATTCTCGCGCGATAAATAGGTGGCCAACAGCGACGTACCGATACTGCCGCCCAAATTGCGCGCAAAGTTCGACATGCCCGAGATCTGATTGCTCTTCTCGCGCGGCACGCCAACATAGTTAAGCGTGCTGATGGGAATGAAAATAAACGGCATGAAAACGACTTGAATCATGCGCAATCGCATCATTGTCTGGAACGGAATCTGCAGGTTGATGATGGTCATCATATGCAGCGTGACAGCCGTTCCCAGGAACCCGATGGTCACGAGCAATCGCGGGTCGATCTTAGTCGATAGCAGCATGCCCACGAGCGGCATCATCACCACCAGAACCATTCCCGCCGGCGAAAGCGCCATGCCTGCGCGTTCCGCGGTATAGCCGAGACTGCTCTGTAAAAACTGTGGGATCAGCACGGTCGTTCCGAACAGCACCATCCCCAGGACAAACGAAAGAAAAACCGCCGTGCCAAAATTTCTATTCTTGAGCAGGCGCACGTCCACGATCGGGTGATCGTGATACCACTCCCATATAAAGAATGCTGCCAGTATTGGCACCGCCAGGCAGAAAAGCGTCGTAATGAAGTGCGAGGAAAACCAATCGTCCTCCTGCCCTTTATCGAGCACCATTTGCAAACAACCGAGGCCGATAACGATCAGGCCCAAGCCAATATAATCGACCTTGATTCCCGCTTTTTTCTCTTCTTTCAGCCATGGTGGATCTTCCACCAGCCGGCTCGTTAAAAACAACGAAAGAATGCCAATCGGAATATTAATGAAGAAGATCCAATGCCAGTTGAAATTGTCGGTAATCCAGCCGCCGAGTGTGGGTCCAATCGCCGGTGCGACCACGACGGCCATGCCATACATCGCAAAAGCTTGGCCGCGCTTTTCAATCGGAAACGTGTCGGCGAGGATCGCTTGTTCCGACGGCTGCAAGCCGCCGCCGCCCGCACCTTGCAGCACGCGCGCAAAAATCAGAATGGGCAGACTAGGCGCAATGCCGCACAGGAACGAACTTGCCGTGAATAGAAAGACGCACAGCATGTAGAAACGCTTGCGGCCCAAAACCGTTGAAAGCCAGCCGGAAATGGGCAGCACGATCGCCGCAGAAACTAAATAGCTCGTTAATACCCATGTTGCTTCTTCGTAAGTGGCTCCCACTGAGCCAGCGATTTTATTCAACGCGACGTTAGCAATCGAAGAATCCAGCACTTCCATGAAGGTGGCTAGCGTAACCGTCATAGCCACCACCCACGGATTGTGCGCAGGCTTCCAATTGCGATACTGCGGGGGCGCGGATAAAGCCATACGCTCTAATCCATTACCCGGACTTCCGGTTCCACTGACATGCCCGGACGAAGCAGATCCAGGCCCGTTTGATTTTTGTTGAAGCGCAAGCGAATAGGAATCCGCTGCACCACCTTTACGAAATTGCCGGTGGCGTTCTCAGGGGGCAGCACGCTGGTGATAGATCCAGTCGCTCCGCCGATATCATCCACATAGCCCTGAAAATCTCTGTTCAGCGCATCCACATGCAGCAGTGCTTTTTGCTTGGGCCGAATGCTGCGCAACTGTGTTTCTTTGAAGTTGGCCGTGACCCAAAGATCGTCAAGCTGCGCAATCGTGAGCAACTGTTGGCCAGCAGCCACGTGCATCCCCACCTCAGCCGACCGCTTCATCACAATGCCGCTAATGGGCGCCGTGATCTTTGTGTAGTCAAGATTCAGCTTGGCTTTTTCGACCGCAACCTCTTCGGTCTTGGCAGCTGCTTCTTCTGAAACCACTGCAGCTTTACGCACCGCGAGTTGCGCCGGAGCATTCCGCTGATATTGCTGCAACCTGCTCTGCGCCTGTGCCACTTGCGCCCGTTTTTGATTCACAATTTGCAGATCGGCTTCCACCGTACCCTGCGCTGCGGCAACCGCGGCAGCCTGCGCTTTAGCTGTCGAAACCGCCGCATCGTACTCCTGCTTGGAAACTTCTTCTTTGGCGATCAGCGTTTTATAGCGCGCTAAATCGGACTGCGCTTTTTCGTTGTTGGCCTGCGCCTCCATCAGCTTTGCGCGAGCCGTTTCCACGTCGCGCTCAGCAGTCGCCAATGCGGCCTGTGCGTTCTCCATATCCGCCTCACTGCCGGAAATGTTGGTGCTGTTTTGCACTTGCGTTATCGGTATGTTTGGCTGTTGCGCGAATATCATTGTGCGCGCTTGAGCCAGTTGCGCTTCCGCCTGATCCAAGGCAACCTGGTAATCGCGCGGATCAAGGTCTACCAGTGGATCATTTGCCTTGACCGCTTGATTATCGTCAACGTAGACACGCGCCACCGTACCCTCAACGCGCGAACTGATCGGGTTTAAGTGACCATCTACCTGCGCGTCGTCAGTGGTTTCAAATTGCCGCTCGTGCAGCCAATAAAATGTGCCCGCGATTGCTGCGATCGCCAATACTATGAAAAAAATGATGAAGGCTTTTGCGCGGCCTTTCGTTGCGGATGGTGGCGGGGCTCCCGTAATACCCGGCGTCCCTGCTGGCGTTTCGGAATCCTTCTGTAATGTGCTGCTCATTTGTGACCCTCGCTCTGCTGACCCGTTAGAGTCTCTTCGGCCTCTCCCGTGGCGCGCGCCAACGCCAATTTTGCTAACTGATAAGAAAACAGACTGGAGATCGAGTCGCTCTCCGCGCTGGCCACTTGTTGCTGTGCCTGCACCACTTCCAGCGTGGTGGCTACGCCCGCTCCAAAACGATCGCGCGCCTGCCCCAGCGTTTCATTAGCCAAATTGCGGCTCGATTCGGCCAGTCGCACTTGCCCTTGCGCCGCTTGCATTTCAATCAGCGCGGTTCGTACATCTTGTTCTACTTTGCCGCGCTCATTCGCCAGTTCCGCGCGCCGTTGATCGAGCGTAGCCTCAGCTTGCAGAATATCGCCCTTCACTCGACCGCCCTGCCAGATCGGTACATTCACCGAAGCCGTGACCGCAAAGGCTCCATGCGTCTTTGCCGGATTCGGCCCGATGACTCCGTAATTGCCATTCAGCGAAGCCGAGGGCAAACGCTCGCCGCGTGCCGCAGACAAGGCAATCTCCGCCGCCTTCACACCCGCCTCCAGCGCCTTTAAGTCGGTCCGACGCTGCCAGGCCAATTGAATCGTTTGCTCCGTGTCGGGCAAACTGCTCGGCTGAGCCGCTAGTGGCTCAGTTAGCATCAGTTCGCGATCTTGCGGCAACCCGATCAGCCTCGCGAGTGCAATATTTTCTTTGCGCAGCTCAGCTTCCAAGGAACTAAGTCTTTGCTGTTCTGTCTGCAATTCTACGGCGCTGCGCGTCACATCGATGCGCGCGTTGGTCCCAGCTTCTCTGCGCACTTCCGCTTGCCGGTTAATCGCTTCCGCGTTCGCCACTTGCGCCCGCTGCGAAGCCACGCGCGCCGCCGTCGCCGCCACCTGCAAATAACTTCCGCCCACCGCCAGCACCACCAACTCGCGCGCGTCCTTGGCATTCAATTGCGAAGCTTTTTCCGTCTCTTGCGACGCCCGCCAGTTACGCCGCGCTACGGCGTCATAAATCGATTGGCTCATAGTTCCTTGCAGCGATGAATAGTTATACGGCCCCACCACCGAAGGAATCGAAAATCCCACGGAAGCCGGCACATTAAATTGGAACCCAAACGCCGCCAGATTTACTTGCGTGACGGTATCGCTGGCATTCGCCACAATATTCGGCAGCAGCGAACTCAGTGCTTCTATCCGCTCCGCTCTGGATGCACGCGCCGCATTGTCGGCGGTAATCGGCCCTAAGTTCGCCGCCAATCCGCGCTTCACCGCATCGGCCAGCGTCAATGCGACCGGTCCCGCCGGCAATTCCTTCCCCAGCACACTGCCCGAGAAATTTCCGCTCACCTGAATACTGCTGTCAATCGTGGCCGGCCCACTACCCGCCAGGGGTGTTTGCTGCGTCGTCACAGCGCCTGTTTGACCGCTTTGCCCCGATAAAGGCAGCGGCGTCGCGCGCGTGCTCGGCATCGCACCACCGCTCGCTGTCTGAGCGACAGCAGGGAATCCGCCACAACTAAGAAGGACAAGGAAAAAAGCGCGCGCGCGTCTCATGAGGAACAATTTATACACAAATGTACCATATTGCATACATCCGTGTATATAATTGAAGGTGCGACATGGCGGTTAACAAGCACCAGCAGAAATCCGAGGAGACCCGCCGCAAACTGCTAGTAGCAGCTCAGCGCATCTTTGCCCGCGACGGTTTCGAAGCCGCCCGTCTGGAAGACATCGCCAAGGAATCGGGCCACACCCGCGGCGCCTTTTATGCCAACTTCGAGACGAAAGAGGATTTGTTCTTTGCGCTCATAGAACAGAAATCCAGCGAACGGCTGAAGGACCTACAGCGTCGACTGGAAGAACATGGCAGCATGCCAGATCGCTTAAGCACGCTCCGCGCCTTCTATTTGGAACGGGCGGCGGATCGCCAATCCATGCTGCTCACGCTGGAGTTCAAGCTCTTCGCGCTGCGTCACCCCAAAATGCGCGCCCGTCTCGCCGCCGCCCATCGCCGCATCCGCGCGTCGTTAAATTACGAAGCGCTGGTTAAGTTGCTCCCCGATCACGCCGCCCCTGATCGCAACGAACTCGACAAGGTTCTTTTGGAAGTGGTGCTGGCAGGCCTTGTTCTAGAGCACGCTTACGATCCGAAACGCATTTCGGCACAACAGACGGTCGACATCCTCGGCCGCGCCTTCGATTTGCTGATAGCGCCTGCCCGTTAGAAGACAGCGAAGCTATCGCAGACTTTAGGTAGCGAGGCATCCGGAAACGCTCTCGATGCAAGGGCCTCTGGTACAAGGTTGCAAAAAAAGCGGAATGGCACGGTTTGCGCGAGGTTCGCAAGCGGTACCCTTCAGCGGACCGAGTTGGCGATTTGTTGATCGTTGAGCTTCCAGGCGGGAACTTTCGCCTCAAATCTTGCCACCACCTTGGCAACTGCTTGGGTGTCCTCTGGCGGGATAACGGCTACGCTTGACGAGCGGTGTTCAAGTGCATTTGATACGGTGCGCCCTCGGCAGGGGTTTTGCTTAAAACCCGCAGACCAAACCCGAAAGGAGAATCAGACAGGGGACACGAAAAAGATCGTTGTTCTTGCGAAATCTCGATAGGGACAGTCCTGTGTGCGTTCCTTCGACGAAAAACGAAGTGCTCACTTCAGGCTGTCCCCTTTGGGAGGAGCCCAAACGCTACTTGCGCGAGGAAAGCATATCCAATTCGTGAATTAGCGGATGAGCGATGGCGGGAATAGGAAGCTTTGATTCCGCCACTTCTTTATTAGTTAAGGGCTTGCCGTAGAGTTCCTGATTCGTTTCGGTATCAGAGGTAATGGCAGAGCCTTCGATATCGAGGCCACCGAAGACGCCGCGCGAACGGGAGTACGAGAGAATCTCGGCATGCATCTCCGCGTCCGTCATGGCCGATGAATCGCGGCCCACCGGACCTGCGGCCCCAGAAGCTTCACCACCGATTTGGAACTTGTCGCTGAGCAAATGCTCCATACCTGACTTGTTCATCACCAGCATGATAACGTCAGTTTCCTTAACGCCGATCAACAACCCAAATTTCCCACCCGTCACTTTGATGGCGCCCGGCGCATGCCAACCCACGCCACTGGCTTTACGGCACGTAAAAAATCCTTTACCGTACTGGGCGCCACCGATAAATCCGCCCGCCTTCAGGTTCGGAACAATGACCAAGCAAGAAGCCTTGTTCAGTAAATCTTGAGGAATCCCTTTGTCGGAGGCATTCATCATTTCTTTTAAATCATCCGTTGCAGCCGTCAAACGCTGTTCGGCAGTTTTCTGTGCAAATGCGGGAACGCTAATCAGCGCCGCCAGCAGAAGTCCTGACAAGAATCTCATGCCCAGTTAGACGCTTCTTGCGCAGATCTGTTGCGCGATCTCACGTGCGTGGCGGATGCAATCGGGTATTCCGACACCGTCGTATGCGTTGCCCACTAGAAATAGTCCCGGGAATTCTTTAAGGTGCTCGGAGATGTTCTGGATCCGTTTGCCGTGACCCACAATATATTGAGGCATGGAATTGGGCCAACGGTAAAACGTATGAAATAAAGGCTGTGCAGCGATGCCCATGAAGGTTTGTAAATCTTCGCGAACCAGCGAAAGAATTTCTTCTTCGCTCGCGTTGGCTAACTCAACTGCGCGGTGACCCACAATGAATGCTCGTATTGCCGACAGGTTCGCTGGAGTCCGCAACGGCCACTTGGTGTTAACCCACGTCGCTGCTGCCATTGTTTTGCGTTCCCCGCGAGGCACAAGAAAACCAAAGCCGTTGAGCGGATGGCCAAGTGTGGCGCGATCATAAACCTGCATCACCAAAATAGCCGATGAATAAGGGATGCCGGCAAGCTGTTCAGCCAAAGGCGCGGCACTCGTTTCAAGCAGACGAGCATTCACGTGGGCGGGACAACAAATCGCGAGATTGGAAGTTGAAAGTGTTTCATCGCCGGCGTGCACTTGCCAGCTATTACCATTGCGCGTGATGTTGGTCACTTCTCTGTGCAGGATATTCACGCGGTCGCCCAACGAACTCGCTAAAGAATCGGTCAACGTTTGCATCCCATCGCGGAAAGAAAGAAAGAGGGAACCGCCTTTCGGCCGATCGTGCAGCTCCTGACGAACCCCTTTTACTAAGCTTCCATACTTGCGCTCGTATGCGACAAACCGGGGCAAAACACTTTCAGCACTCAGGTTTTCGGAATCGCCGCCGTACACACCGCAGAGAAGAGGCTCAGTCAGATATTCCAAAACTTCGTCATCGAAATGTTCGTCAACAAACTGCCCAACCGAAATGTCCTCGTGGCGCACAAGCGGCTTAAACTTGGTCTCCTGATGGATCGAACGTTTCGCCTCATCGCTGATTAGTTTCGATTGCTGTAAAGGTTCCCATTCGCCCGGCACCATCATCACCATGCCGTGTGGCATGGGCAATAGTTTGCCGTCTCGCACCACAAAAATGCGACGACCGGCATCGTTGGAACCAATAATCTGTTCTTTCAAACCGGGTAGTTCTTCGGCCAATTCAGTTACTGCGGGCTTGGTGGCTATATAGCTATCCGGGCCTGCTTCGAGCCGGCAGCCTTCGATCAAGTCGGTCTTTATCAGACCACCGGTGCGGCCGCTCTTTTCAATAATCGTGGAAGGGATTGCGTAACGGGATAAAAAATAAGCGGTCGCCAGTCCTGACACACCGCCGCCTACAATGAGAACTCTGTCTACTGGCATAATCTTTATCGTTGAAAGTCGCGCACCAACTGCACCACAGCCTTCACATTTTCAACAGGCGTTTCGGGAAGAATGCCATGGCCCAAATTCACGATATGTCCAGGCCGGTTGCCGGTGCGACGCAACAGGTCGTTCACTTTCGTCTTTAGTTCCGCGAGCGGCGCGAACAACGCGACCGGATCGAGATTCCCTTGAATGCCGGAACGGTAGCCGATATCCATCCACGCCTGATCGATATTCACGCGCCAGTCAACGCCAATGACATCACCGCCGGCAGCGTGCAGTTCCTTGAAGAAGCCTGCCGTTCCAGTGCCGAAATGAATGACGGGAACACCGGCCGCGCGAATGCGTTCAATCAGTGCGCGCGAATAAGGCTGCACGTAGCGCACGTAATCTTCCGGGCTGAGCGCACCCACCCAACTATCGAAAACCTGCATCGCTTTGGCGCCCCCGCCCACTTGCAGGTTGGCGAAATCGCCGAGCACATCAACCAATTTACCCATCAGGCGACGCCACATGGTTTCGTCGGCGTACATAAGCTTTTTGGTTTTTAGAAATGTTTTCGAAGGGCCGCCTTCGATCATATAGCTGGCCAGGGTAAATGGCGCGCCAACGAAACCGATCACAGGCACGCGGCCGGCTAATGCACGCGTGACGACTTGAATCGACTCGGCGACATAACCTAGTTCGTCTGTCCGATTCGTGGAGAGACCGTCAATATCCTCGGGCTCGGTGACAGGATTCTCAATGCAAGGACCTTCGCCGCTAATGAAAGAAAGCTTGAGACCCATGGGCTCGACAGGCAGCAGGAGATCGGCAAAGATGATGGCAGCGTCTACGTCTAAGATTTCCACCGGCTGAAGGGTAACCTCCGCCGCCAGTTCCGGCTTCTTACAGATTTCAAGAATGCTGTGCTTGGCACGGATATCGCGGTACGATTTCATGTAACGGCCTGCCTGCCGCATGAACCACACCGGTCGAACGTCGGTACTTCTGCGGCGACACGCATCCAAAAACCGCCCGCCGCTCACTTGACCCACGCGCATTCAACCCCCACTTTGTTTTCGCACATCAGAACACGAAAATCCTTCGATTTGTGGATCTCGGTCCACGGCCGACCCAGAATGTAATACGGTTTTGCCCAGACTTCGCTGTCCAGCGTTTTCGGAGAGAGTACGGAAACCGCCAGCACGCCTTCAGCTGGATAACCACTGCGTGGGTCCATGATATGGCTGTAGAGTTTGCCTTCTGCCCAAAAGAATTTCTCATAGTTGCCTGACGTGGAGAGCGATTGGTCCCTCAGGTATAGTTCAGCAGCGTGCCGTTGCGTTTCCTTGGGGTTGCGAATATTCACAAACCAACCGCGAGGTTCGTCAGGCGGCGCGCCCAGAGCATAGATGCTGCTGCCTCCGCCTGAGACCAGCGCGCTGGCGATTCCATACTCTCTGAGTACCCCGACCATCTTATCGACCGCGTAGCCTTTGCCAACCCCACCCGCATCAAGGGCAAGACCGCTGATGTTGAACCGCACAGTCTGCTCGTCGGGATCGAGAATCACATGACGATAGCCGACGTGCTGCAAGGCCGCTGCGACTTCGGCGCGGTGCGGCAAGCGGCCAGTGCCTTTATAGAAGCCCCATACGCGCATCAATGCGCCAACGGTTATATCGAACGTGCCTTCGCTGCGGCGGCTGTAATCGAGGCAGGCGGAAAGCAGTTCGAAAAACTCGCGCGAGACTTTCACCGGGTATTCGGCGGCGTGGAGGTTTACCTGGCTGAGTTCACTGTCAGGCAGATAGTCGGAGAGCATCCGATCGAGCCGCTGCGCTTCTTCGAGAGCAGCGCCGGCAGCGGCTTGCAATGTGCCCGGATTATCGCCATAGAGATCCACTGTGTAGGTCGTGCCCATGGCAGGGGCTGACCGTTCCAGGCGGATTGGTTTCTGTTGATCTCCGTAGGCGAGGAGACACCACAAGAGTACGAACGCGCTGCGCATGAGTATGACTGGCAAGGGTCAGCTTTTCGGTTGTTCCTGATCGCGCGGGCGGCCGCGGCGGACGCGCTTCATGAGCTGGTCCATGCGAGCGTTTACGGCCAGCTTCACGTCTGCCTCGAAGTGCAGTTCGGGAATGCGAAACAGATTCAGCCGTTCGGCCAGCTGATGACGCAAAAAGCGACGTGCACCCTCGAGCGCCGCGATGGTGGCTTTCTGCTCTGTGAGATCGGCGCTCATGTGCAAACGCACTTGCGCGTGCCGCATATCGGGTGAAACCAATACTTCTGTCACAACGGCATCGCCGATCCGCGGATCGGAAAGCTCGTAAGCGATCATCTCACCGAGTTCCTCGCGTAAAGCCTCGGATACCCGCCCAGCCCGGTGACTATCCATGACGCCTCCCTTTATAGAGTGTACGGCGTCGCTTTCAAAAAGCTGCTAGAGGTGGCCTTTTACCTCCTGTACAAACTTGTCGAAGAACCTGCGAATCATCAGTTTAGCGGTGTTATCGATAACACGCTGGCCGAGTCGGGCGAGGATACCGCCCACCTGAACGTCGCCATCGTAAGTCAGTTCGGTGCCTTCGCGCGCAGGCTTGAGGCGCATGATTCCTTCGCCTTTAAAGAAGTCGAGCATCACATCGCCGGCGACCAGGATTTTGAAACTGTTTGGAGGGTCGGGTTCGACGATTTTGATGGAACCAGTGAAAGCTCCAGGGAGTGTCGCGAAGGTGAGCCGCATGGTGACGGCATACTCATCCGGTCCAACTCTTTCGAGAGTTTCGAAATCGGGCAGGCAGCGTATGGCGACTGCTGGATCTTGCAACGCGGTGTACGTTTTTTCGCAATTAAAGGGCAGGAAATAAGAGCCGGTAATCCTCAAGTATTCCTCGCCGGCTCAAAGAAGAAGGGCTCGCAGGTTGTGCGTGCAAGCCCTCTCATTCGTTAGAGTTTAACAGTAACGGTTTTTACTTCGGTGTAGTTGTGGAGACCGTACTCGCCAAGTTCGCGACCGATGCCGGACTGCTTAAAACCGCCAAATGGCGCGGCGGCATCGAACACGTCGTAGCAATTGACCCAGACGGTGCCCGCGCGGACGTTGTTGGCGATGGCGTGGGCTTTGCCGATATCACGAGTCCAAACAGCTGCAGCGAGGCCATAAATCGTGCGGTTGGCGCGTTCGATGACTTCGTCCATGTCTTTAAACTTGATGATGCTCATGACGGGTCCAAAGATCTCTTCCTCGGCGATCTTCATGTTGTCTTTGACATCGGTGAAAACCGTCGGTTGGATGAAGTAGCCTTTGTCACCGACGCGATTACCGCCGTGCGCAAGCTTAGCGCCTTCCGACTTGCCGGACTCAATATATCCCATCACTTTGTCGAATTGGTCTCGATCGACTTGCGGACCCTGTTCGGTGTGAGGGTGGAAAGGATCACCGACGACGCGCTTGGCGGCGCGAGCCACGCTCTTTTCGACGAACTCGTCATACGCTTTCTCTTCGACGAACAGACGCGAGCCTGCGCAACAGCATTGGCCTTGGTTGAAAAACAGGGCGAAGTGCGAGCCTTCGATGGCTTCATCGAGATTGGCGTCGGCGAAGACAATGTTGGGACTCTTGCCGCCGAGTTCGAGCGTGACACGCTTGAGGTTCGATTTAGCTGCGGCTTCCATCACCAGATGGCCGACTTCGGTTGAGCCGGTGAAAGCAACTTTATCGACATCCATATGCTTGGCGATGGCGGCGCCGGCGGTGGGACCGTAGCCAGGGAGAAGGTTGACAACGCCAGGCGGGAAGCCGGCTTCCATGATTAATTCGCCTACGCGCAGGGCGGTGAGCGGGGTTTGTTCGGCGGGCTTCATCACAACCGTGTTGCCGGTGGAGAGTGCGGGGCCAAGCTTCCAGGCCTGCATCAGGAGCGGGAAGTTCCACGGAATGATCTGGCCACAAACGCCGACAGGCTCATGGCGCGTATAGCAGAAATAATCGCCATTGACGGGCACGGTTTTGCCTTGTAATTTATCGGCCCAACCAGCGTAGTAGCGATAGCAGGCGATCGTCAGCGAGAGGTCGGCGGCTTTCGCCACAGAGTAGGGCTTGCCGTTATCAAGAGACTCGAGGCGAGCGAGTTCGTCCGCATTTTTTTCGATGAGATCGGCCAGCTTGTTGAGTAAGCGGCCACGTTCGGAGATTGCCATCTTACGCCAAGCGGCGCCTTCGAAGGCGGCGCGCGCCGCTTTAACGGCTTTGTTCACGTCGGCCGCATCGGCCTCAGCCACTTGGCAGATTTCTTCGCCGGTGGCTGGGTTGATGGTGGCGAAAGTCTTGCCGGATTCGCTATTCACCCATTGACCGTTGATCAACAGCTTTGTCGCCGTTACAGGGACTTTGTTCTCAGTCGGGGAGGTTAATACAGCTGCCATTCGATGCTCCTTTTTGGTGGCGGTTTTGTGACAAACCGCACTACGCTACACAGAAACGATATCACGATTGAAAGAGTGCGAGAGAGGCCGCAGACAGTTCCCTGGCTACAGTTGAGGAGGAGTCACTATGGCGAGAGATGTAAAAGTGGTTGCTGTCAAATCCTGACCCTTCGAGCCACCTTCGAAGAGAATTCGAAGACCTTGCAAGACAGAGGAAAGTGCCGCGCTCGGGAGACTGCCGATGCGTTCTTCAAGGTCGAGCTTGTCTACGGTGACCACCTGAGAGACGTTGACGACACTTGGTTTGGGAAGACGTGCATCGCCCTTTTTCAGAGGCACATTCCCAGGTGCCATCGCGCGATTCATGTTGGAAGTGATCAGGCAGACAACCGTTGTCAAGATGCGGGTGCGGTTGAAGACGTCACTTTGCACCACGACGCAAGGGTGGCGTTCTGCCGGCGCGGAGCCCGACGAGGCGCCAAAGTCGAGCCAATAGACATCGCCTTGACAGACTTCTTTCGTCACCATCGGTCTTGGATTGGGAGTTTATTTTTAAACTTGCGGACAAGTCGACGTTGGGCCGGGTCGGGTTGATCGGCATACGCCTGATTCAGTTGCTCTGATATCCGCAACTGGCGGCGGCGATGGAGATAATCGCGGAGAGCTTCGGCAATGAGAGCGCTCCGGCTCAGACCTAAATCTCGGGCGGCGGAGTCGGCCTGCTCCATGAGCGAGTCTTCGACGGAGATGGCAGTCTTCATACTCTTGGTTATACCATTTTGAATACTGCCACAGAGCTAACAAGAGGCTACTTCGCCCGAATACGGTCGAGCGGCTCGAAGTGGAAAGTCCAAGCGACCGGCACAGTTTCGGGTAAGAAACATTTTTCATCGTCGCAGGCCTGGTAGCGCAGGGTGCCTTGCAGGGTAAAGTTGCCGTCTTTGTCCACCAACGGGGCAATTTCTTTGTCGCTGGCAAAAATGATGTCCCGGGTCAGTCGGAAGTGACCTTGATAGACCGGAACTTCTTCTTTGATTGCGTTGAGGAATAAAAGCTTGGCAGGTGGAAACATGGCGGCGCTTTGTTTGGCTATCGGAGTGTCGGACTGTTTCCAATCGATGGCAATGTAACCCTTCACGCCGGGTGCATAGACGTGAACGCGAGCGGGCAAATCGATATCGAGAAGTAAGGAGACGTGCTGTCCCATGTGCGCATTGCCGGTGGAAGCGCTGGCGCTCAATGTCAGATGCTTGGCGGTAACCGATGTGTGCTTTGTGTCGGGTTGGATGCCGAGCTCGCGCATCAGAATGACGGCCGCCGTTTGCCGTTCCTTGTAGTCGTCTTCGAAGTACTTGGCTTTGACAATGCCTTGTTCGTCGAGGAAATAAATGCCGGGATTCGGGACGCCATAGGCGGGCGAGGTCTTTTCCACCGAGGTATTGAAGATTCCATACTCGCGGATGATTTTCGAGTGTGGATCGGACAACAGTGGAAACGTGATGCCCTTCCGCTGGGCAAACGTCTTGAGGACGGCTGGACTATCATAGCTGATGGCCGCGAGTCCTAATCCCGCCGCTTGAATCTTAGCGTAATTGTCTTGCAACTCGACCAGTTGCGCTTTGCAGAACGGTCACCAATCGGCTGAACGAAAGAAGACTATTAGCGCACCCTTCGGACCCATGAGCGATTCGAGAGTTTGGGTGCGGCCATCGCCATCAAGCGCCTGGAACTCCGGTACATGCGCCCCAACGGCGGGACCCGTGGCAACTTGGGCGCAGGCGAGAATAGGAACTGCGGCGAGCCAAAAGTATTTCATGCGCGTCAAATCAATACTTTCGCTCGCCGCGAAGCCCTAAGTTACGGTTAGGCCAGCGAATCGTAAACAGTTTCTTCGGCAGACACGTATGAAGACTCACTAAGTTTTTTTCCTAACGCGCTATAGGAACTGGTTCCGACAGGCGACTCCCATGTGAGAACCACGTGTAATTCTTTGCCGGCAGGAATTTGCCCGGCGACGTCGGAGGGCAGAGCGATCTGCCCGGTAGGTGATACAGCAGCTTTAAACTCGAAGGTCATAAAACCCTCCCCTCTACATCTTATAGCCATTCAATCGATGTCCCGGTAAGCGAACCGCCCAGGACATTTTCCGCATGCGCTTCAACGGCGCTTAAAACTTTTTCAGCGAAAATCTTATCGCTGGAGACCGTTACGGCAGCGATAACAGCGTGCTGCCAGGAATCTAAACCGTCGATCTCAGCCACTGCGACGTTAAAACGCTCGCGCAGACGATCTTTCAAACTTTTTACGACATGCCGCTTCTCTTTCAGAGAATGCGATGTTTCCACGACGATGTCGAGGGTAAGTACGCCGATGACGGGCACTGTTTAGATTAGCGTGAAGCGGCCGCCGGCGGCAGTTGCGGCGCGATCCGTTCCATAGTAAAGGCTTCAATAATATCGCCAGCGTTGATATTGTTGAAGTTGACGAGTGAAATACCGCACTCAACCCCATTTTTCACTTCGCTGGCGTCGTTCTTGAAGCGCTTAAGAGCATCGATTTTGCCGGTGTGAATCAGTTCACCGTCGCGTTTGAGGCGAACCTGACTATCGCGGCGGATGACACCATCAGATACGTAGCAGCCGGCCACCGTGCCGACTTTACTAATCTTGAAGATCTCGCGCACTTCGGCGTGGCCCAAGATTGTTTCTTTGTAGACGGGATCGAGCAGGCCAGTCATGGCCAGGCGAACTTCGTCTATCAATTCGTAGATAATGCTGTGCAGCCGGATCGCAATTTTCTGCTGATCGGCAGTGGCTTCGGCGCTCTTTTCGGCCTTGACGTTAAACCCGATGATGAGCGCTTCGGAGGCGGATGCGAGCAGCACATCGTCTTCGGTAATGGCGCCGACACCGGCGCGCAGGATGCGGACGCGGATTTTGTCGGTAGAAAGCTGTTGCAAGGTATCGGAAAGAACTTCGGCGGTACCGCCGACGTCGGCTTTGATGACGAGATTGAGATCTTTGAGGTCGCCCTCTTTGAACTGCTGGTGGAGCGAATCGAGCGTAGCAACACGCGCGCCTTTGAGCATGGCGGCATCGCGGGCTTTGGCTTCGCGATAGACAACGATCTGCTTGGCTTTGGAAGTATCGGTGACGACCTGGAAGTTGTCGCCCACTTCGGGCACGCTTTCCAAACCGATAACTTCGACCGGCATGGAAGGCTCGGCTTCACGAGTAGGATTGCCGCGATCGTCGAACATGGCGCGCACTTTGCTGAAGAGCGAACCGCAGATGAACTGATCGCCCACGCGCAACGTACCGTTGCGAACGAGCATGGTTGCCACCGGACCGCGGCCTTTGTCGAGTTTGGCTTCGAGCACCGTACCAACTGCCGGCCGGCCGGGATTCGCTTTAAGATCCTGGATGTCGGCGACCAGCAGAATCATCTCGAGCAAAAGATCGAGATTCTGTTTAGCTTTTGCGGAGACGGGTACCATGACCACGTCGCCGCCCCAATCTTCGGCTAGCATGCCGCGATCTGCCAGCTGCTGTTTAACGCGTTCAGGTTGAGCGTCGGGTTTGTCGATCTTGTTGATAGCGACAATCATGGGCACTTTGGCGGCGCGAGCATGATCGATGGCTTCGAGCGTTTGAGGCATGACGCCATCGTCCGCAGAGACTACGAGAACCACGATGTCGGTGACCTTAGCGCCACGGGCACGCATACGGGTGAAGGCTTGGTGGCCTGGGGTATCGATAAAGACAATCTTGCGACCATTCTTTTCGACGTGGTAAGCACCGATGTGCTGAGTAATGCCGCCGGCTTCGCGGCTGGCCACGCTGGTTTGGCGAATGGCATCGAGCAGAGAGGTTTTACCGTGATCGACGTGACCCATGATGGTGACGACGGGAGCGCGGCGGACGAGATCTGTATCCTCTTCGGCCTCTTCGATATCCTGTGTGCTCTCCTGTTCGTAGGTAACTTTGTTAGTGGATGCGCCGAATTCGCGGGCCAGATCTTCGGCCAGTTTGACGTCCAGAGTCTGGTTAATCGTCGCGAAGATTTTCTTTTCAAGCAGTTTCTTGATGACGAGATTGGCTTTGACGCCAAGCTTTTCGGACAGCTCCTTAACAGTGACGCCTTCGGCAACGGTGATTTCGCGATCGATAGGCGGTGGTTCAAAGATCGCTTGGCGCTTCGGACCACGGTCGCGGAGATTTCCTTCTTGATCCTCACGCTTGCGCAGCGGCTGACGGCTACCGGGCTTGGCCTGATGCCTGCGTGTATCGGGCGTAGGCATCGGCTGCGCGCTATCGGGGCGCAGACTGGTAGGATGCATGGGCCGAATCCCGGGACCGGGACGGCGTGCTTGTTGACCAGGCTGGCCGGGCGTGTAAGCACCGGGTTGGCCTGGGGGGCGCATGAGCGGCTGACCTGGACGAACAGGACCGCGATAGATGGGTTGGCCGGGAGCGGAGGGACGAGATGGGGCACCGGGCCGAGGAGCCGGGGGTTGAGCGGTACCCGGCATGGGCCGAGCTTGCTGCTTCAGACGCTGAACCAGATCAGGGCGCGGCGGAACAATGGGGCGCGCTTGGGGTTGACCCGCCAGCGGACGCGTACCTTGCGGGCGCGGCGCGATGGGCGCACCAGGCGTGAGACCAGATCCAGTCGGGCGCGGCGGTGTCGGCCGGGCAGGAATAGGCGAACCCGGAACCGCGTTTGGCGTCGGCGGTGGTGGCGTGGCCACCGGACCGGCAGGAGTGGCCAAGGAAGCCGGCAGGGGCTGTGACGAGGAAGGCCCTGGAGCCACTAAATGCGTGGGCACTTGGTGCAAACGCGAAGGTGGCTGTGGCGTGGCAGGCGGAGGAATCTGCGGAGCAGGACGCGCTGGACGTTCGCTCGGCATCGATGGCGCAAAATTTGCGCGTGGTAATTCCGCAGGCAAAGGCTGACGTGGACCAGCCAGCGGCGTGGATGAACCGGACGGATTTACTTTCGGCGAAGGTGGAACAGGACGCGCCGGAATAGAAATGCCGCGGGCATGCCCCTGGGGAGCCAAAGGCGGATGAACGGCGGCGCCGCCACCGATGGGCGGACGCAAAGGACGAAAAATGGGAATAGGCTTCTCGGATTCAGTTGTTTCTGGACTGGCGACCTGTTCTGAAATGGCGCCTCCGGGTATCTCCTCTTTAGGAGCAGGCGGAGGAGGTGGTGGCGTTTGCCTGACAAAACCTTGGGGAGCGCGTGATGTTTGAAAATCACGCACGGGTCTCAAAGGAATTGCGGGAGGACGCAACGGCAATGCGGGCGGAGTCTTAGGTTGCTCGACAGGCGCCGTAGGAACGTGGCCCACCGCCTGAGTTCGCTCGGCGACATGTTCGACGGCGATTTCGGGCTCATGATGACGTTCGGCTTCATGCTCGTCCTCATGCTCCGTTGCTTCGTCATATTCGTGGCTAAGCCCGTTGGCAGATTCGCTGCCGGTGCGTAACGGACCAGAATCAGGGCCGTTGAGGCGGCGCTTGAGTTCGATGGCAACCTCTTCGTCTATGGAGCTGGAATGCGTCTTTTTCTCCTGCACACCCAGTTCGGGCAGCATGTCGATGATGACGCCGGGCTTGACCTCAAGTTCCCGAGCCAACTCGTTAATTCTGATTTTCTTCATAGAAGAGACTGCGCAATATCTCCTTGCAAAACCCTAGTTTGTGGCGGATTAATCGATCTTACCAATGGTATCAGATTCCACCGTGTCAGGGACCGCAACGCTATGGGAATGACCTAATCCGCGCAATTGAGACGGCGCGGCTGAGAGGCCTTCCACCTTGCCTAGATCAAGGACTTCGCCTTCATCGGTTTCCTCGAGCAGCACCTGTTCGTGCTTCGCCAGATCGTGTTCGAGCACGCCGGTCTCAAGGTTCTTAAACGGTTGATGATGTTCGTGGTCGACACCATCGACAGAAGTCGCCTCGCGGTCGATAGCGGCCTCAATGGCCTCGGGATCGACCGGCGCTTCTTCACTCTGTGCTTCATCATACTGCCCATAGAAGGCGACGACGGATGTTTGGATGCGGGTGACGAGTTCTTCGTCAACGCCGGGAATCGCTTCGAGCTCTTCCGGCGTCATCGAGCCGAGACGTTCGACGGTCCCGATACCGGCACCGACTAATTTCTCAACCACCGCTTCGGTCATGCCATGATCCATGAGAACGGAAACGGGCGCACCGGACATGACCAGGTCGCCCATGCGGGACTCGCTTTCGCGGCGTTTTTCTTCTTCGCTCTTGATATCGATTTTCCAGCCGATCAGTTTGGCGGCAAGGCGCACGTTTTGGCCGCGTTTGCCAATTGCGAGGGAAAGTTGAAGGTCATCCACCACCACTTCCATATGCTTTTCGGTTGCATCCAAGATGGTCACGCGCGAAATCTTAGCCGGGCTGAGCGCCTTGGTCACGTAGAGGACCGGGTCGTCCGAGAATTCGATGATGTCGATTTTTTCGCCGCGCAGTTCGCGGATGATCGATTGCACGCGCATGCCCTTCATGCCGACGCAGGCGCCCACGCTATCGACATCGCGATCACGGCTAAACACGGCAATTTTTGTGCGCTCGCCGGCTTCGCGGGCACAAGCTTTGATGGAAACGGTGTTGTCGTAAATTTCGGGGACTTCTTGTTCGAACAGGCGAATGACAAGTTCGGGAGCCGCCCGCGAAACAACGACACCGGAATTCTTACCGCCGCGCTCGACACCTTTGATCACGCAGCGAACCCGATCGCCGACGCTGAAGCTTTCGACGCGCGATTGTTCTTTTTTGATAAGACGGGCTTCGGTCTTGCCCATGTCGACGATATAGTCCTGGCCTTCGATGCGTTTGACTACGCAATTGACCAGTTCACCTTGGCGGCCTTGAAATTCGGAGAAGACGCTATCGCGCTCGGCTTCGCGTACTTTTTGCAGAATGACCTGCTTGGCGGTTTGCGCGGAGATACGGCCCAGGACATCCATGGGCTTCTGTTCGCGCACGTCGCCGCCGACCTCGGCTTTTTCATCCAGCTTGAGGGCCGCGGACAAGGTAATTTGTTTCGCTGGATCTTCCACCGCTTCGACAACGCGCTTGATGCTATAGATCTGCAAATTGCCAGTTTTTTCGTCCAGATCGGCGACCAGGTCTTCTTGGGTACGGAACTGTTTACGGGCGGCCGCTAGCATGGCATCCTTGACCGCGTCGAGGACGATTTGCGGGTCAATGCCTTTCTCTTTGCTCAATATTTCGATGGACTGATAGATCGAAGCCACGTCAAAACCTCTTCATTCAATAACTGATTTCTTTTTTCTTTTAGCCGGTGCGAGTAAGCGCCTGAATGCTACCACTCAAACTTCAGGTTCGCTTTTTGCACCGTTTCCAGGGGAACGCGAACCAAATTACCGGGCGCCACTTCCACTTCAAGAGCCCCGTCGGCGAACTGGGCGAGACGGCCTTCTAACTGGCGTCTGTTTTCACCGGGAGGCTGAACGGCAAGGCGGATTTTCTGGCCGATCACTCGTTCAAAATCGCGCGGCTTCGAGAGCCTGCGTTCAATTCCCGGAGAACTGACTTCTAATGTGTAGCTGTTCTCGGGAATTGGATCCTCTTCATCCAGCAGTTTTCCAAAGCGTTCCGAGATGAGCTCGCAATCGCCATGAGTCACGCCGCCTGGTTTGTCGATGTAGACCCGTAACAAGCGCGCCTTGCCCGCACCTTTTAGCTGGATCTCGGCAATTTCGATATCTGTGCCCATGGCGGAGCGCTCACCGAGTTCGGTGATCCTTTCGAGTAATTCTTTGTTTTCAACGGCCGCCATAATAAGGTTCCACTCAATAAAAAAGTGGGCGCTTAGCCCACTTTGGTTTTCGACATTCCTTTATTATTAAAGCACAAATTAACGGGGAATAGGGCTTTGGTTGGAGTGGGGGCGGCTAAACTGCTGATTTTACTTGCGGCCGAGCGGACTTCCAGGCGATCAATTCGTTCGTCTACGCGCTTGAACTCAGACTTTAGGAAGTCCTTTAAATCGTCAACGCTTATCCACCGAACTCTTGAGGTCGTCAATCCTCTTATCCAGTGACCCTTTAAAATCATCGACTCGCTTACCCAAGTCGTTCATGCGGCCGTTCTGGTAAAACAAACCCAATACTACCGAGAAGCAGACCAAAAGCGCAGGTCCCCATTGGCTCAGGATGTTGTTGGCGACTTGCATCGGTTGACCGCCTGATGTCTCACGAGGACAAGATGCTTGACACTTTCGTGCAGCGGGAACGGCAGGGCAGCGCATAAGGCTGCCCTGCTCGTGCGGCTGCTTAGTCGATGAAGATGCCGGAGACGACCGCGTTGATACCGGCGGTCTTACTCACCTGAATCACCACGTTGCCGGTGATGGTCCAGGAAGCGCATTCACCGATGGAAGCTGGAGAAACCTTGGGTGTTCAGCACAGCGTTCGATTCTGCATCCAGAATCGTCACTGTTTCGACGCGCGCCGTGGCGGCCCAACCGGAGTATATTAAGGATACTTTGTGTGCCTTGCCGACCGCCAGATTCAAATTGATGGTCAGAGTGTTGCCAGTGGAGTAATCCGCGGCAGAACGCTGCGAAAGCTCAGCACCAAGTAATGCACGGTGGCCAAGTCCGGAGTCCGTTTCAAAAGTCCCCAATCTTGAATTGCCCTTGGTATAGCATCGGTCTTGGTTTACCTAACGCCGACGCGCCTCTGGCGCTGAAATATGCCGAACTGCCGATATCGCCGACTGTATCCGTTGCGGCGGCTCGGGCGGCCACCCGCCTGGCTGCGCGCTCTTCCTCACGCCACGGCTGCAAGAATCGAGTGAGGGACCTGTCGCTGCCGACATAGCCCAGCTTGCGAATCGCGTCCAGCAACGCCCGTCCGTTCTGACATCCTTGGTCCCACAATCGTCGCGATTCCTCGCTCGCGCAGGTCTTTCTGGTCCTCGATAATGCCGACGCCAATTGTGTCCATCTAGCGAACTGGAGCCAAAATGGTTAGCCCAGTCGAGATCACCTTACCATTGCCCACCCCCGGACGCACCCACGCCGTTGCTGCGTCCATGCCGATTCAAGCCCGCGCCGTCGTGTGAAATCGTCATCGCCTCTTCTTTCTTGCAGAGGGTGAACGTGGCCCAAGCTGCGCTGCAGCCGGAATGCTTCACCATGTTATGGAGGCATTCCTTAAAGTTGAGAGGATCGGGCGGAGAGCATAGAGTGAAATTTTCATTGCCAGGCGATCGGCGAGAAACACCAAACCTAACGCATTGGTTCGAAGCGACAGAACGCGGTCAGCTCCACAAGCGGTCGTGCGAATGCTCCTTATCCCACTCCGGCGTCGGTTCAAAATAACCCGGTTCCAACAGATGTTGCTTCACCACCTCATCGTTGAGCGTAACGCCTAAGCCAGGGCCATTCGGGACTGCCACGAAGCCGTGGTTCACAATCGGCTTCTCGACGCCTTCCACTAAGTCGCTCCACCAGGGCACATCCACAGAGTGGTTTTCGAGCACCAGGAAGTTTTCAGTGGCGGCCGCGCAATGCACATTCGCCATGCAAGAAATGGGCGATCCAGCGAAGTGCATCGCCATTGGTACGCCAAAAGACTGAATGGCGTCGCCGATTTTCTTCGTTTCCAATATGCCGCCGGAGGTTGCTAAATCCGGGTGCAAAATATCGACCGCGTGCTCCGACGCGAGTTTCAAGAAGCCCTCCTTCAAGTAGATATCTTCGCCAGTCAACAAGGGTATATTCACAGCCTGCTTGATCTCTTTCAACAGATCCGGGTAGTACCACGGCACCATGTCTTCCAGCCACGCAATGTTGTATTTCTCAAGCGCACGGCCGAGTCGAATGCAGGAGTTCACTCCGATATGGCCGAAATGATCGCAGGAGAGTGGAACTTCGTCGCCAACATACTCGCGCACAGTGGCGACAAAATTCGCCATCGTCTCAATGCCTTTGGGCGTTAGCTCGATGCCGGTAAACATGTGTTCCACGTTCGCAGTGCCGCCGATAGAAACTCCCGCCGGTGACGTAATGGTGCCCGGCACATCTTTCATCAGATCGATGCCAAGGTCCATTTTGAGCCAGGTGAATCCCTGCTCTTTGCGTTTCTTCAAGCGGTCGCCATAGATCTTTGGATCGTCGGATTCGGTGGTGTCGGCATAGCAGCGGATTTTGTCGCGAAACTTGCCGCCAAGCATGGCGTAAACAGGCACGTTATACGCCTTGCCCGCCAAATCCCACAACGCCATCTCGATGCCGCACACGCCGCCCGCCTGCCGCGATTCGCCGCCAAACTGTTTGATCTTGCGAAAAATTTTGTCGACGTTGCACGGATTCTCGCCTAGCAACCGGCTCTTCAAAATGAGCGCGTAAGTCTTGCTCGCGCCGTCGCGCACTTCACCCAATCCATAAATACCCTGGTTGGTGTCGATGCGGATGATCGGATCTGTCATTGGCGCACCCTTAATGGTGGCCACACGCAAATCCGTGATCTTCAATTCGGAAGGTTTCGATGCACCATTAACATGGGCCATGGACGCTTCCAACGTTCTTTCATCCCAGAACGACAAACCGAGAGCGCCCGCGGCTGCTCCTAAGAATCTGCGGCGGCGCAGCCTTTGATTTGAGACCATGCGGGTATTGTATGTCAACTGACACGATGCCGTCTCTGTGGCTCGATCCTCGTTCAGCGGCAAGACCTTTGCAACCGACAGAATTCGTATTGCCTATAAAGCAAACCATCAATCACAATCTAAGGAGGGACTAGAAAGTGGATCAGCACTCACGAACTAACCCACCTTTGGTCGGTACGGACAAGCCGCCTTGGAGCGATGTTGGCGATAGCGTCGGCGCGCGCGTTCGGCGCTTGGCGATCAGGCAATCCGCCCGAGATTCCATCGCCGAAAAAGGTCTCGAGCAGTTGTGGTTGAGTGGCGCCACCCTGCAGCAAGTGCACGCCGCGTTCGATGCGTCGATCGGTGCCCCCAAAGTTGACGATTTGTTGCTCGACTTAAGCGGCGGGCTAGGGCTGATTGAATTCGCCCTTGATCGCATCCAATTACGCGACAAGTTGGTAACAGTCTAACGTCTCAAACCTCCGGACGCACCCAAGGCCCTCTGTACGCACGCGCCAGCATCTTGTTCGCTTCCTCATCACCTACTACCCGCCGCTCTTTTGGGTCCCATTGCAGCGTGCGTCCCAGCTTCATCGAATTGTTGGCCAAAATGCAAGAGGCCGCCGAAATATAACCTTCCTCAATATCGGAAACTGGTCGCGAACGGGCATCAATGGCGGTAAGGAAATTCTTCATGTGATACCGCACAGCCGGCGCCACATGCCGCTCGAGATCCTTCTCGGTGCGGTCTTCCGGATACTGCACGTATTCATACGTCACATTGCGCCGAATTGTTTCACCACCATCGAGTGGTACGAACTCATACCCGTAGACATCGACTTTCAAAGTGCCTTTATCGCCATAAAATGTCGCGCCCCATGGCAACTTGGGATCGGCCGCCTCGCCCCAACTGCGATGCTGCCAAACCACACGCAAATCGGGAAAGTCGAAAGTGGCCGTTTGTGTGTCGGTGATGTTCGCCTTACTCGCCTTATCTACAAAGATTCCGCCCGACGAGGAAATATTCGTAGGCCAGCCGAGCCCCATCATCCAGCGCGTCATATCCAGCATGTGCACGCACATATCGCCCACTATGCCATTGCCATATTCCATGAACGCGCGCCAGCTGCGAGGATGAACGAGCCGGTTGTAAGGACGCATCGGCGCGGGCCCGGTCCACATTTCGTAGTCAAAATAATCCGGTGGCGCTGTATCGGGCGGGTTATCAGTAGCGCGCATATGGTAATAACAGCAGATGTCCACCATGGCGATCTTGCCCAGTCTCCCCTCCTTGATGAAGCGCTCCTTGGCTTCCGCGATATGCGGAGTACTGCGGCGCTGCATGCCCACCTGCACTACGCGCTCGTGCTTGCGCGCAGCATCGAGCATGGCCGCTCCCTCCATCACGTCAACGCTTATGGGCTTCTGTACATAGATGTCTGCGCCCGACTTGACGGCTTCAATCATGGCGAGCGCGTGCCAATGATCGGGAGTCGCCACCAGCACGATATCGAGGTCCTTTTCCGCCAGCATCTTGCGGTAATCGCTATAAGTGCGCGGCGTCTTCTTAGATGCCTGACGACCCGCGACAATGTCGGCAGCCTCGCTTAGCATGCGCTTATCTACATCGCACAGCGAAACAACTTCGACCGGGGAGACCTGAATCAGGCGGAGTAGGTCGATTTTGCCGTACCAACCACAACCGATCAATCCCACACGGCGCTTTTTGGCTTCGTCAAAGACCGCGGATGCTACATGCGCGCTTGCTCTTTCAAGAGAAACTCCGGCGGCAAGCGTGGCGCCGGTGGATCGGATAAAGTGACGTCGGTTCACCACAACAGTTTACGCGCATCGCGTTCGGACACGCACAGGCGTAGGGTTCAGCCCAGTTCCGCGGCGCGCAGGTGCACGCCCCAATAGCTCGTTTAGGGCGTAGAGAACACGCAAAAACCCCATGAAACGGCCATTTGCCGCACGAACTTCAGAAAAAGTCCACAAAAACACGGTTTTTTGCGATTTTTTCCTTTACAAGCGCTTCGTTTGTCTCGTATGATCGGATTGACAAAAGAAGAGATCGAACATTTTCGCAGCGTTTTGTTTTTTGAAACCATTCGGTGCAAGCGGGCGAATGTACAGTTTTCTTCCCAGATCAAAAAGAGGATATAGGGAGGTTCTACATGGCTGAAGTGAAAAAGATGACGCAGACCGCAATTGTAAGAGAATTGGCCGAAATCACGGGCGTCAATAATAAGGTTTCAAAGCAGTATCTTGAATCGCTGGCTGACTTAGCAGTTCGCGAAACGAAGAAGAACGGCGTATTTATCGTGCCTGGCATTGGACGGTTAGTGCGCGCCGAGCGCAAAGCCCGCGTGGGCCGCAACCCGGCTACGGGTGAAGCGATCAAGATTCCCGCCAAGAAGGTAGTGAAATTCCGCTTGGCCAAGAGTGTGAAAGACGCAATCGTGCCGCCCAAAGTTAAGAAGTAGTTTTCTGCGACATCGCTGCAAAAGGAACCCCCGCGACTCAGTGATCGCGGGGGTTCCTTTTTGCGGCGTAGGGCGTGATACGACTCACTTTTGAAACACCGCGCCGAGTAATCCTAAGCACACTCCGACGACCCACAAAGGTATGACGACCGCGAAGCCCTTTCCTTTGCTGACCCGAAACGCCACGGCGAAGATCAAGGCCATCATGACCACCCACCAGATCTGAAAGATAGAAAAAGAAGCGCCGACCGCCACCAGGTATTTGTTTGTCCCTTCGGGCATAAATATGTCCAGTCCCATTGCCGGCCGCAACTCAGCCATACTGGAAACCTCTCCTTTGAAATGCAGAATCGTTGCCGCGGCAATCGCCCCGAGAGATTGAATCGGTGAACATCCGGCCACTAGATTGAAGATCGCGCCAAATCGTGCAGCCACTCCGGTCACCACCGCCAATCCCAGCAAAATCCCTGCTGTTACAGCCCAAAATGCAAGCGTCAAAACAGGACTGAGGTAGGTAGTGAACTTCATGCTCATTGCCACACCTTTGGTGTATTGTTCCGCCGTCACACCATCGGGCAGAGGAGAAACGGATGCTGCACGGAGCGCGATAGGCGTCATGTAAATGCTGACCACCACACCAATCACGCTAGCGATCACAAAAGGTACAATCCAAAACCACTTGCTGTGCACTCTCTTGGCCGCGCCTTCCGGATCGATGAAAAAACTCGGAATACCCGCGAGATCACTGGCAAAGCCGGCCGCTTCAATTGGAATTTCTTCGTTTTTGGTAGGCATAACGATTCGGCCATTATATCCCTAATTGAGTGCGATGCCAGCGCCCCTTCAAACGGCCATCTCGTACACCTCTGACTATCCGAAGGCCTTGCTCACCTTCTGATCTGTGCCCGACTCGCTACTTCCTCAAACCACCCTGTCACCAGCACAAACGTCGTCCCACTTGAAATCGGTTTCGTTCCCTCTTGCGGCGTCAGAGTCAAAAATCTCTTGCCATCAGAAGCAACGTCGTAATAGGTAGGCCCATTGTCGTTCCGGATCGTAATCAAGCGTCGTGGAGCGGCTGAGCTAAAAGTCGGTCTCGTTGAGATTTCACTGACCATAAGCCGGCGCGGATTCAATTCGATATAAAAAAGCTCGCGCCCGTTCGGCGACCATTTCGGAAGCCTTCCTCCTTCGGTCGAGATCTGCACCCTGCCACCAGGACCTTTGAACGGCGACACATAAATCTCGAACCTTCCCGAATCGTTACCTGTGTACGCGAGCCATTTTCCATCCGGCGAAACCGCCGGCTGTAGCTCTGCGGAAGACGCCTCCGGGTGGAACCGGCTGGGCTGTCCCGGCTTGCCATCGGTACCGATCGGCAACAAGAAAATCTGCGTCTTCGCGTGGTCGATTTGCTCAAACACCAATGTCTTGCCGTCCGGCGCCCAAGAGCTTGGACGAGGAAGAGTCTCGGTAGCGAGCAGCAGTTGCGGCACCCCGCCTGAGTTCGCTGGCGTTTGGTAGATTCCATAATTGCCGTCATGGTTCGAAGAGAACGTAATCGACCGGCCATCGGGTGTCCAGATCGGCGCGAAGTCCCGTTCCCCCGACGTCAATGGTGTCAGCAACCGGCGATCCATGTGGTAGATCCAAATGCGCGAGTTGTCTTCTGGATCGCTTTCGTCTGGAAGGTCACCGGCGATTTTTTGCCCGTCCGGCGAAAGCGGTATCGTCTGCCATTGATGAGCCGGCTCAGGTGCGTCTTGCGCCACGCCGTTTCGATCTACCCATGTTAAGCGAGCGCTTTCTCGCGATTCGCTCTCGGGACGGTACACCAGCAGGTCCGACGACGACCACGAATAGGGGACCGCACCCGCCAGCTGGCCTTGAGAAAGGCCCTGAAGCACTGGCACTTCCGCGCCAGTCACGCTTAACCGGTCCACATCGAAAGGAACCGCAAATAAAGTCGATCCGCGCCGATAAACCAAGTGGCCTGTCGGCACGTAGCTCGGCGTCGAACCGGGGTATGGAAGCACTTGATATTTGTGACTCTTCAAATCGAGCACCGCGATACGCGACGTGTCCCGCAAATGCTCGCGCGAAGATCCTGACCCGATCGAGAAAAGAATTCCGCGGCCGCCGGCTAGCAGCATTGGCTCGAAATGACCAAGCTCGCCTTTCTCTCGATCAATCTTCGTGAGAATCTCCAGGGGGCCGCCCGCTTCAGGTACACGCACCAAGCCTTTATCCGAACCAGCCAGAATCGTCCCATCCTCATTCCAAAATGGCGTTGTGAAAAAGCCTACTTGGCTGGACAGGATAATGGGAATGCCGCCATTCACCGAAATTTTGGCGAGCTTATACGGACGTGGCCCTTTCAGAAAAACAATCCATTGTCCGTCCGGCGAAAAGGAGCCGTACTCCCCGCTCTCCGTGCCCGCGATTGGATGCCCTTCGAACTGATCCATCATCTTCAGCCATAAACGCGACGGAATGTCCTGCTTGACATAAAGCAGCCGTGTGCCGTCACGCGAAACAACCGGCGCGAAAGAGTTGTTGCCCGGCGCCGTAATCGTCGAGTAAGTCACCGGATGCATGGACCCCAACCAGCGCGTCGGCCTCGTCGCTATTGCGGTTACCACCACCAGACCGATCAGCGAAGCCCCTGCCAGCGCCCAGGGCAGATAGCTGGTAAGCCTCCGCGTCGCCGATTTCGACTTAGGCTCCTGTTGCAAAGCCCGGCTGGCGATCCATTCCAACTCGATCTTCAGGTCTCGTACACTCTGCCAGCGGTCGTCTGGATCTTTAGCGAGACACCTTTTTAACAAGCGATCTAATTCCAAAGGGGCCACCGTCTCGATCGATGGCGCCGGCCGCTCTAAAATAGCTGCTACTATGCTCGCCGATGACTCGCCGTCAAACGCCCGCTTGCCCGTCACCATCGCGTACAGCACCACACCGAACGAGAAGATGTCGCTGCGCGAGTCCACATCTTTCCCTTGCAACTGCTCCGGCGACATGTAGTGCAGCGTGCCGACGAGCGTCCCTTCGGCCGTTATGCTCTTCGTCCTATCTTGCGCAGCTAACGGCATAGATCGCTTGGCAAGTCCAAAATCGAGGACTTTGACATCGGACTTTGTAACGAGGATATTATCCGGCTTTAAATCCCGATGGACGATGCCTTCGCGGTGAGCGGCATCCAGCGCATCGCAAATCTGAATGGCGTACCGCAGCGCTAGATCGAGCGGCAGCGGACCTCGCAGCGGCTTGCCCCGCACCAGTTCCATCACGAGATAATTTTCGCCAACATCGTACAGGCGGCAGATATTGGAGTGATTCAGCGCCGCCACCGTGCGTGCCTCGCGCGCAAAACGCTCCGAGAACTTTTCGCTAGACGTCTTTATCGCAACTTCACGGTTCAGCCGCGTATCGCGAGCTTTGTAGACTTCCCCCATCCCGCCTTTGCCAATGAGCGTGAGGATCTCGTAGGGACCTAAAATTGTCCCCTTGCTGAGAGACGCTTTTTCATTCTCAGCAAATTGTTCCGAGTCTTCTGCGCGCGCCCGCTCGGGCTCATCGAACATGCGGTTGGTTTTGTCATGCCGCAGCATCGATTCCACTTCCCGCCGCAATTCCAAATCCTCCCTGCAGGCGGAAGCTAGAAAATCGTCACGCTTTTCGGGCGGGTGATCGAGAACAGCTCGATACAGCTCTTCGACACGCCGCCAGCGAGAGTTATCCATCCACGTTAAGCAATGATTATACTTCTGCCAGGAAGCATTTTGCTATCGCGAAATGAGACAATTGCTACTGGCTTACCAAAATCGGCTCGTTCATCGAACCTACTCGTAACTTGTGCCGTCCCGCCAGCATCACCAGATCCGTCCTGTCCAGCACCTCGCTGCCTTCCAGGTCCAGATAATACATCACCGAATGCGCGTTCGGATTATGCCGCAACCCCAGCATGTGCCCGATCTCATGCACTGCCGTTAAGTAAAGTTCCGAATTTGTTAAAGGCGCGCGCGGGTTAAAGGCTATCCAACCCTGAAAGTTATCCCACTCGGTGAATTGCGAACGCGCCACAATACTCGTCTTCAAAATCGCCGGCGTCCCATCCACCAGTTGCATCGAACACGCATTCGAATCGTCCTCATGCCAGTGCATGTCAACCACTTGCGACCAGAAATCCAACGCTTGCCGGAATTCATGCGCCAGCACCGGATTCGATGTCGAGATCTTTACCCCAAGACTCATCGAGTCGTGCTTCAACAGCTCGTACCGCTGATTACATGGCGAAAAATCTCCATCCCAATTCACCGTTCTTTGATCGGCAAACGAAACGGGCAACGTTAATATCGGTAATAAGGCGGCGAAACGAATCGCTTTGCTAATTCGCAGCATGAGCAGTGGCTTTCAATAGAAATGTGTGCTGCCACCGCTCTCAATCTCCCTCCAAACGTCAAGAAAAATCCGTGAAGTGCAACTCCCCTTCGAAACCCTGACCCTTAAGCGGGCCCGATCCTTCAGTCACAGCCCGCACAGAAAAATCTTCAACCCTTCTTTCCAATCACTTAGCCCCTCTCCGCCAACGTGTCTCGCAGGCCGTTCTTCTATCCTTAGCGCGAAAAGAGATTCAAGAATATGGATTCTCCCGATCTCACCGAGAACATCGAACAATCGCCCGTTCCTGCACCGAAAGGCTGCCAAACGCATCGGTCGTCCTCCCACAACCCAACTGCGGCCGACCGCGCCAAGGTCTCACGCATGGCGAACATGAGCATCCCTCAATTTCAAATCGCCAAAATATTCGACCTCGCGGTGAAAACTCTTCGCCGACATCACCGAAAAGAACTCTCCCAAGCCGGTATGTTCGCAATCTCCAAGTGATTGAGTGCCTCCATAAAATAGCCACTTCCGGCAACACTGCGGCTGCCATCTTCTGGGCCAAAACACGTTGTGGTTTTGTCAGCGGCTCCCCGCACTCTCCCCCACCGGTACCGCTCCCGCCCACAGATCTCCCGATCGACGTCACCTTCGGGTCCTCCTTGTTCGTCAGCGGCGCTTTCAACCCCCACTCCCTTCACGGCGACGGCGTCGATTTCCTCGTCCTCGACGAAGTCGCCTCCCACCGCCCCGAAGCCTGCACCGACGTTTTCCGTCCCGCCCTCGCCGACCGCAAAGGCCGCGCCCTCTTCATCGGCACTCCCAAAGGCCGCAATCACTTTTACGATCGCTTCGAATTCGCCAAAACCGACTCGAATTGGGAAACGTTCCAATTCACCACCGCCCAAGGTGGCCTTGTCGATTCCTACGAACTTACCAGCGCCGCCCGTCATCTCGATCCCGAAGCCGAATTCACTTCTCTCGGTCACCACCGCGCCTATTACGCCTTTGATCAACGACGTCCATTCTCTTCAGTTCGAAAACCGATCCTCGCCCGTCTGCTCCCTCGATGCGATTTTATGAGTTTGAAAGGCTTTCGATTCTAAGCGTCTTCAACAGAATAAAATCGATCATTACGGAGAAACGTGACCGGGCCGTAATCCCGCTACAGTGAACGACAATCTGAAGGACGGTTAGCAATGATTCATTTACTGCTTCGCTTCAGACTCCAGATATTACCTGTCAGTTCGCCAACGCCGAATATAATCTTGTCCTTCGCCACACCAATCTCGAGTATCCCCGTGTCCAGGTTGGCCATGGACCGCCGGGCATGGTGAAAGTGGTACACGGGGAAGGGTGTGCCGGCGAGCGCCTTCGCGCGATTCGCCAGCCTCTGTGCCCACAAGCAGAGGTGACCGTCCCTATCGGAAATGAAGTAAAGCAAGTTGCCATTCGGTGACCATCGCGGCTTATCGTCCCACCCATTAGGACGATGATCTATCGCGGTCCAACGATCTGGAGAAGCTGGCGCCCCATCCTCGACCGGAACAAGAAAGATCTGAGATTGCCACCGTCCCTCATCGGGTTCGATGGCACCCTCTACAGCGATCCATTGGTCGTCAGGCGAAAATTTGGTCTGGAAGAGATACATACCTGCTTTGTTCAGGAAGAGCTTGTCACGGCCTGACTTCACATCGAGAGAGTGAACCTGATCGTCGAGGCCGTTGAAGAGCAATCTGCTCTTGTCCAGCGACCAATCCCAGATCATCTTGTTAGACCCCCCAAGAATCATCCTCGGAGTTCCGCCGCTTGCTGGGGCTGCAAATAGCTGGCCCGGTTTACCAGACGTATACGCCACCATGGTCCCGTCACGTGAGATCTGTGGATGCCACTGAGGGACCGCACCGCTGGAGATCGCCGCTTCTTTGCCCGTGGAGAGATCTCTCACCAGGGTCAGCAGCTGGGCTGCTTCGCGGGGAACCTTGATCGGCTCCTGCGCGCTGCCGATTGGTTCGAATCCCACCGTGCCAATTCCAGCTTGGTCGCGGCTGTAAGCGGCGGTAAACGCGAGCTTTCTGCCGTCGGCCGAAATGGAGGGCAAAATTTCAGCGAGGCCTTCGGTGATTTTCGCGGGCTCTCCACGCAGCTTAGCTTGGTCAGGATCTGCCGGCAAACTCCAAACGGCGGCATTTCGGTTCAGACTAGCGAAAAGCAGTTCGCCATCGGCCGTCAGGGTAGGCGAGATCTCCAGAGTCGTTCCGGAAGTGAGTCGTTCAGCGGGACCACTGATGCGTCCGTCCGCGGATACAGGTGCTCTCCATGCATTAACAGCATCGCCGAATCCGGCCGAGAAAGTGATGAAGCCTCGCGACCATTGCGAGAGGCGGGGAATTCGGTCGTACCCAAGCGAAAAACCTTGCCGTGTCAGCGTACTGAAGTCACCGGTTCTCTTGGACGCACTTCCATCAAGCGCAACTAACCACCAATCAGCGGTATCCCACGCATAGCCTTTCTTCGGGGAAACGTAAACGAGCAGGTGCCTGCCGTCCGGACTCCAAACTGGGTTTCCAGCGGTCGATAGATCCAATCCCAGACGCTTCGGCTCGCCACCCGCTGACGCGACTATGTAAACCGCGCCCGCTCCTCTGACAGTTGGAACAATCGCATCACTTCCGCCAGACCAGTATGCGATCCAATGCCCGTCTGGGGAAAACCGTGGGCTTCGGCCAGACTCGGTCAAGCGAGAGGCCTCGCCGCCAATAACAGGGATGAGATAAATGCCGCCACCATCCTTTTTGGAACGAAACGCGATTTTAGTGCCATCGGGTGAGAACGTGGGACCGTCCGCGTCTAGGTCGTCGTGTGTCAGTTGTACCGCGCTCCCCCCAGGTCCCAACTGCTGAATCCAGATATTCAGATTTCCAAGGGATCCTCGATCGGAAGCGTACGCTATGAGTTTACCGTCGGCTGAGATCGCCGGGTCGGCGGTTAGGCCATTACCGTCGGTCAGCTCAACCAGTTCATTGTTAGCCGATTGTTTTCCTTGGCGCGGCCAAACGACCACAAGCAGGAGCGCCAGTACGACGGCGGCGCTAGCGGCTACAACAATACCAATCCGCTTTTTCGCTGGGACAGCCAACACTGCTGTGACGAAGCCGCTCGCCGCCTCATTTTCACGATGTACCCCGTTTGCCGTGATGTCAGATTCGACGCCGTTGCCGTTCGCGTTCGAGCCACCGACAAACTCCACCGGGGCGATGAACCGGTAGCCCCGCCGCGCGAGAGTCTCAATAAAGCGCGGGTTCTCAGCCGAGTCGCCTAACGCTTGCCGAAGTTTGGCAATCGCGGCGTTAAGGCTGTGATCGAAATCGACGAATGTATCGGCCGGCCATAGCGAATCTCTTAGCTTGTCGCGCGGAACCACTTGGCCAGGCTGATCGAGCAAGAGGCTCAGCACCTGAAAGGGCTGCTCTTGCAACTTGAGTTTTCGCCCGTTCCGGCGTAACTCACCGGTTTTCAGGTCCAGTTCGAAAAGACCAAAGCGCACAAGTGCAGAGCCGACGGGCATTCGGTTCCCCTCTGCAGGAGTGTATCAGAAAATCAGCACCTTCCGAATCGGGATGTCGGAAGTTATCTGCGGGTCGATGTTGTTTTCTGGCAGCGAGTTACCAAATGACAACTGGAGTCTCTCCTGATGAGCCGCCGGGTATGGAGGCACCTGCCTGCTGCCAGGATACTTGCCTCACTTCAACGAGGTAGGTGAAATGAAAGGAATACGATTTTGGATCGTGGGCACATTGGTCACAACTTTAAGCGCACCAGCTTTTGCCGCGCCTTCCGACGGCCAGATCATCGTCTCGGTTTACGATTTCGCTCACATCGGTCTCAAGACGGTGGCGCAAAGTGAGCAACTGGCGACACGCATTTTCGCGCTTGCGAGAATTGATGCACATTGGAACGCAGGGTCGCTCTCGGAGACAAAAAACCTAATGCTGGATTTCAGCCCAACAGGTCCCGGAGGATGTGCCGCACCTTTGCCTGCCGTTCTACACGTTCAGGTTCTCTCGCATGCACCCAACGGGGTACTGCCCCAAGCGCTCGGGTTTTCGTTGCCGTGCGCGGAACGAGGTATGCAGGTCACGCTTTTTGAGGATCGCGTCGAATCCGTAAGCCGGACTTCTCATGCGAGTTTCTACAGGGTGCTGGCGCATGCCCTTGTTCATGAGCTTGGCCACGTTCTTCTAAGGTCCGAGCTGCATGAGAAAACCGGCCTTATGAAAGCTATCTGGACCGAAAGCGACTGGCAGCGCGCCGCGGTGACAATCATCCCATTCTCTCCCGACGATATGCGGTCTATAGCAAAGCAACTCGGCGTGGTCAAAACTCATGCTGCGGAATTCGCCAAAGCCCTCAGATTCTGCCCACCCGGGGAAAATGATTCACATGCGGATCGCGCCTGTCCTCAATAAGTTACCGAATGACGTCGAGATGACATACCAAGCATGGATTGGGAAGCGCACTCGAGATACTGTTGGCCCTGACAAGTCTGATTTTCGTAGGAGAAAATTCGCCAGATGGCCACTCAACAAAGACTGATCGTCTCATTAGCGCTTGTTTTATTCGTCGCTTCCGCGAGCGCGGATTCTTTAGTCTATGTCGTAACCGATTCGCAGCAATTCGGAACCGTAGACCTCAATAGCGGGGCGTTTCACCAAATCGGTTCTGATACCCCTGAGCAACAATTCAACTTAGTGCCTGGGCCCAATGGATTTCTGTTCAGCCTCACCTTGTCAGGAAATCTGGAGTCGATTAACACCTCGACTGGCGCGACTACTGTAATCGGCCCCACAGGTTTTGGGGCCTTCAACGTGGGCGATCTGGCTGAAGTTGGCGGAGTCTTGTATGCCACGGACGGCAACAACAACTTATACACTGTGAACGCTACCACCGGCGCGACACATCTGATCGGCTCTACTGGAATTCCCGCCTTCGCAGTTCCTCCAACTCTGAGCGACGAGAGTCTCTATGGCGTGGGTGGAAAACTGTACGCGACTTTCGACAACTTCAATCTCCCCCTCTCGAGCCCAACGTTGGTTACTCCACCAGCTCTCTATCAGATTAATACCTCGACGGGAGTTGCCACCGAGGTCGCGTCCACCCTGCTCAATCTCAGCGCATCTGTGGATGCGAACGGCGCCTTCTACGCATTCAAAGAAGGACTCGCTGATCCAACGTGCGTGGGGCCGGCCCCGGTTCCTTGCGCGTCGGATGCTGAAGTGTTCACGCTGAACCTAGCGACTGGCGCCACCGGCTTTGTAGCCGATGTTGATCCGAGTGCCACCGCCATTTATGGAGCATCGCCGGTAGCTCCTGAACCAGGAACGGTCTTGCTGGCTGCAATAGGAATGGTGGCAGTTGTCATCTCGCGCAGCCGGAGGCGTCGTTCGGTTTGAAAGCGAGCAGATAAGGATACCTGACGACGTAAATCTCCACGGTCCGATTGGCGAAGAAGCTAGATTCCACGACCGGGAAATTGATGCTCTGGTTCGAAAAAGACGAAGAACGGCCACTACAGCCCTTATAGACAACCCCTTCGCCTGATCCCGACGAGGAGGGCTGATGATCGTTCAAATCGCAGGGCACAATCCAAGCTAGCCGGCGAGCCGGCCTGGATACGCTAAAGCCAAGAAGTTGGATCGCCGTGCTGCGCCTGGGCCTTGCGGTTCTACGCTCGTGATAATCGGCAAAACGCATGGTGCGTCCCGCAAAGCGGCTTGTTTACTCCCAACATTCAACGCCAGAAGGCCAAGCGCCGCTAGCCGCCTGCGGTATGTTCAGCAAATGAGCTATTCTTTGCATCTTTGCCGCCTGTTCATCCTGGCGTTGCTGGTAGTTTTATTTAATACAGGTATCTCTAGTCTTGCCGCTCAGGATCGTCCCGAACCAGGCCGTCAAGCGAGTTCATCCTCGTCCAAGCCGTCCGGTTCCAGTGCCGAGGAAAAAACCGAGCCGGTGCCTCCGCTGCCCGCTGACGCTTCGGTTGCGCAGACCATCACCGTTGATGGGAAGACCCTTCACTACACTGCGACAGTGGGCGTGATTCCTGTTTACAATCAGACAGAACCGAACAGGCTGGAAACAAAGTCTGGAGAAGTTGTTTGCACGTCATACATCCTTGATGGCGTCGCCGATAAGGCTGATCGCCCGGTGACGTTCGCTCTGAACGGCGGACCCGGTGCGGCCTCGGTTTACCTCAATTTCGGTGCAATCGGGCCGAAGCATATTCAATTCGCCGAACAGGGCGATAGCCCCTCCGATCCGGCACGCCTCACCGACAATCCGGGAACATGGCTGCCGTTTTCCGATCTAGTGTTTATCGATCCGATTGGCACCGGCTTTTCGCGATCCTTGGTGCCGTCCGCCGAAACAAAGAAGTTTTTCTACTCGACCACTCCCGATATCGAATATCTTTCGCGTGTCGTCTATGACTGGCTTGTGAAGAATGGCAGGCTGCAATCTCGCAAGTATCTCGTCGGCGAGAGTTATGGAGGTTATCGTGGTCCGCGCATTACGCACTACCTGCAGTCACAGCTTGGTGTGGCCATGAGCGGGGTTGTTTTGGTTTCACCCTATTTGAATCCTTGGATTGGAGGCAATGGAGAAATTTCGCCGCTGCCTTGGATGATGACGCTGCCATCCATCACAGCTGCTCATTTGGAACGTGAACATCAACTGACTGCCGACCGAATGAAGGAAGTCATTGCGTACACGCGAGGGCAGTATGTCACAGACCTGCTGGCCGGCCGCTCCGATCCGGAAGCGACACCTCGCATTGTCAAGAAGGTGACTGAACTTACTGGCCTCGATCCGGTCTTTGTCAAGCATTCGGGGGGGCGTATCGAAATCGGCGCGTACCTACGGGAAGTCCATCGCGAAAGACAGGAAATTGGTTCAGTCTATGATTCGAACGTCACTGCGCCCGATCCGTTTCCCTTCTCGCCGGACCAACTGTCAGGTGACCCGATTCTCGAAGCCGCCATAGCACCCACCACAACCGCGATGGTCGATTGGGTGACTCGCGTCGTTGGTTGGAAGACGAGTGCCCGTTACAACGCGCTTTCCTTTGACGTGAACCGCCAGTGGGATCGCGACCGCGTTCTCGAGCGAGGCTCTACAGCTGACCTGCGCGAGGCCGTTTCAGCCGATCCGAAACTGCGCGTCCTCATTACCCATGGGTGGGATGATTTGAGCTGTCCATTCATGGGTTCGGTTCTCACTGTCGATGAAATGCCGCTGATGGGCGATCAGCAACGCGTCTCGGTGCATGAGTACCCAGGCGGTCATATGTTCTACACAAGGCCGGGTAGCCAGAAGGACTTATTGAAAGACGTAGAGGCGATGTTTGCGGCTCACTGACAATAGCCAAGCTCATCACCTTCTTCTGAACCACTTGTTCGATCGGCGCACTGGTAAGTCAGAGCATTCGTTTATTGTGCTGACTAACAATTACACTTATGTATTGTCAGCGATGCAACATCGGATGTAATATATGCGGGTGGCGTTCTGGCGATTGACTCCCTTTCTGTTGGCCTTGCTTGTAAGTAACGCGCAGGACGAACTGCCGCGCGAGAGCCTGGTTGTGGTGGAAGTGCCAAAGGGATCTGAAGATTCGCGCCTAAGTGAAGCCTGGCCAATTGGCCGGGCCGTGGAAGATTGCTATCGGCGGGAACACCCAGTGTGGTCAGACGTCCATGCTATTCAGTGGAACTCTGAATAGCAGTGGCACGGCTGTCGGCACTCTCACTGAGGCCAGTGGATGCGGCACAAGCAGCAGCACTCAGACGTTCAAGATAATATCGTTGAATACCCAAGGCACTCGGGCCTCACCTTTGGGCCAGGCTGCGGATGGACCTTCGACATCCAGGTAGACGCTAATACGGAGGTTCTTAATTTGGTGGATGTTAACAATGGCAGCGCCAATGTATTAGCTGGGATTGCCATTCACGAGGGTCCCATCTTCCAATAGTTGACGTTGGACAGCAGATGCTCCGTAGCGCTTGTTCAACGAGGTACAGACCAGTGGACGAGACCTCGTCAAAGTGGCAGCGTCTCGGATCTCTGAGTCTCAAGGTTAAGAGGCGGCGGGACGATTGGGCCGATCATACGGACTTTCACTATAGATCGTATGTAGCAAGGATTTCATCCAGTAATCGATGGCGCAAATCTGCCGCGTATTAATGAGAAGTAAAGGAGACATCATGCGTATTTTTGTGACCGGCGCACCGGGGTTCATCGGTTCGGCGCTCGTTCCGGAGTTACTTCAGGCTGGGCATCAGGTTCTGGGGCTGACGCGCTCGGAGGCGGGCGCCGACAAGCTGCGGGCGGCAGGGGCGGAGGTACTTCACGGCAACATTGAGGACCTCGACAGCCTACGCCGAGGCGCTGCCGGCTCGGACGGCACCATCCACCTGGCCTTCAACCACGACTTTTCGCAATTCGAGAAGAATGTTGAGAACGACCGCAAGGCGATCGAGGCGATAGGCGAAGTACTGCTGGGTTCCGGCCGGCCGTTCGTTGTCACCTCAGGGACGGCGATCGCAGCCAATGTGGACGGCAAGCCCTCGACCGAAGACAGCGCTGTCGCTACATGGAACCCGCGCGCGGGATCGGAAGCGGCGGTGAGGGAGTTAACGGCGCGTGGCGTAAACACCTCCGTGGTGCGGCTGCCGCAGGTTCACGACAAGCGGAAGCAGGGATTGGTTCCATACCTTCTCGCAGTGTCGCGCGAGAAGGGCGTCTCAGCGTACATCGCTGACGGCGGCAATCGCTGGCCGGCGGCGCATGTCTCCGACGTGGCTCGGCTTTATCGCCTGGTGTTTGAGAAGGCGAAACCGGGCGCAATCTATCACGCAGTCGACGAGGAGGCAGTGACGATGAAGGCAATCGTCGAGGCGCACGGCCGCGGGCTGAAGGTGCCGGTGATCAGCATTAAGCCCGAGCAGGCGGAAGCCCATTTCGGCTGGCTTGCCCGGTTCGCCGTGCACGATATGCCCTCCTCCAGCACGCTCACGCAACGGACGCTGAACTGGAAGCCGACCGGGCCCGGGCTGATTGCCGACTTGGACAACATGGACTATACGCATACCTGAGTCGAGCCATTCAGGCAACCTATATTTAAATACAGCTAAATTGTACAGATAAACTTCATATATGGCGTGCTTACGTCATGAGCAAGAGATCTCCCGTCCCTGAGTACGAGACCGCTGCGGATCTCGCTGCAAAACTTCGGACAGTCGTGAGCAGGCTGAAGCGTCGGCTGCGTGAGCAGGGAGGGCGAGCAGATCTGACGTCATCTCAGGTCTCCGTCCTCCTGCGACTTGAGAAGGATGGTGCCGCCACGGTGTCGGGCCTGGCCCGCGCAGAGGGGATACGTCTTCAATCGATGAGTTCCATCAACGCGACGCTGCAAGATGCTGGTTCTGGTGAGCGGGATCGGTATCCCGATCAGCGCACCCATCGTCGGCTGGGTCGCCAATTGATTCGGCCCGCGCTGGGCGCTTGGGGTGGGCGCCGCATCAGGGTTTGCTGGCGCTCTTGTGGCCGTTCAGGGCGCGGGAGTCTTTACCACCGGGCCACCTAAGGGAAGCCGATCTAATACGGCCGATCTCGGTCGCAGTCGGCCAACGCTGGCGAAATCCAGCCAGGGGGCTCCTTTCGTGTGGCAGGCGCGGGCTTCTTCAGCGGGAGTCGTCAGGTGGTCTTTTTTGATCCAGCCTTCTGTTTGCGCGTCCGTGCGCCGGCGACAGCTTTAACGAATGCGCTACAGTTCCGTTTGAGGCATTCCTAGTCGGCTTCGCAAGCTGCAACAACTGCGTTCGCAATTTGCGCCCCTATATTGCAAAACGTTTGATCTTCCATTCGTTTTGATTGTCCGCTGTACTCTCTAAACAGGGATAAGATCGCTCCGAGTGCCAGCGCATCAAGGACACGCTGTCTGCTGTTTTCCGACGTGCTATTAGCTGAACTCCATCGCAATTGTGAACTGCGTCACTGTTGCTGATCATTAGACGCCGCTCGAATTGGATTGCATTCGTTATTTGCTTGAATCTCACGAATTACGGATCTAGACTTCTCTTGGAGGACATCCAATGCAGACGATGACGCGGCGAACTTTGGCTTTCACCGCAATTGCCGCGACCCGAGTCTTTGGAGCGAACAACCGAGTCCGCGTGGCCTTGATCGGTTGCGGCGGCCGAGGCCAGCATTTGATGCGCATGGCGAAACTAGCGGGCGGCACTGAATTCGTGGCCGTTTGTGACGCTTGGGACGTGCGCCGGCGCGAAGGTGCTGCGTATCTGGAGAAAGAACTGCCGGGCCCCAAGGTCGAGCAGTATGCGGATTACCGTAAGGTGCTGGAGCGCACCGACGTCGATGCTGTCATTGTCGCCTCAACCGACCACTGGCACTCGCGCATGACAGTGGACGCATTGCACGCCGGCAAGGACGTCTTCTGTGAAAAGCCTATGACCTCGTTGCCGGAGCAAGGCCTGGATGTGGTGAAGGCCGTTCGCAACACCGGAAAACTGGTCCAAGTGGGAGTGCAACAGCGGTCCATCGACCACTTCATTGAAGCGAAGCAGAGGTTTTTCGATAGCGGGGTCATCGGACCGGTGCACTTAGTGCGCACCTACTGGAATGCCAATAGCGGTTACTTAACGCCAGTACCTGCGGGCATGGAAAGCAAACCGGAGGGATTGGATTGGCCGGCAGTCCTCGGCTGGCTCCCGCAACGGCCCTGGAATCCCAAGATGTACTTCAACCGCTTTGCTTATTGGGAATTCTCCTCCGGCGGCCAGACCGGCGGTCTGTTTGTACACATGGTGGATGTTGTGCACTGGTACCTGGGACTGACGAAGCCGCTGTCCGCCGTGGCATTGGGCGGCATTTACCAGTACAACGACGGCCGCGACACGCCGGACAATATCAACTTAATCCTGAACTATCCGCAGCGCTTGAATGTGACGTTTGAGGCGACCATTACCGACCTGAATCCGAAGGAGTCCGCTGACATTGTTTTCTTCGGTGAAAAAGGGCGGCTGAATATCTTTCGGAGCGGTTATCGATTTTTGCCGGCCGGCGGTGGGGACGCCGTGATTGCAAAGGGCGGCATGGAACCCGCGCATATGGCCAACTTCCTTGATTGCGTGCGCTCTCGAAAACAGCCCAACGCGAATGCAGTTGACGGGCACTATGGCGCCATGGCCTGTCACATCGGCAACATCGCTTATCAGACGGGACAAGTGACCCCTTGGAGAAGCGAGTGGGATGTATGATGAACCCCGGCATCAATATGGAATTCATCCGCTCTGAAGACAAGGGCTTCGCGGCAGGTGTGGAACGAGCCGCTGGCATTGGCTACCGCTACATCGAACCAATGGTGCACAATGGGCGCGAATTGCTCAGCGAGGCGGGTTATTTCCACTCGCTTTCGATGGACGACGATGCGCTTTGGACCAAAGATATTTGTGACGCAAATGGCGTGAAATGTTCTGGCTTGTCTGCGCATTGTCCGCTGATGCGGCCCGAGATCAGTGTTCCTTATCTGGAAAAAGCCATCCGTTTTGCGGACGTGCTGGGCGCTCCGGTAGTGAACACCGACGAGGGTATACGACCGGCGTGGCTGAGCGATAGCGAGTGTTTCGAGGTGATGCGCTACACCTTGAAGTCCGTCCTGCGCACTGCCGAGCGGCACCGCATCTATTTGGGAATTGAGCCGCATCAATCTATTTCAAAGACGACTGCCGGACTCTTACGGATTGTCAACTTGGTCGATTCGCCGATGCTGCGCGTCAACTACGACACGGGCAACGCGTTCTTGGGAGGCGAAGATCCCTACGCGGGGCTCAAGGCCGTCGCCGATCGCGTGGTTCACGTGCATGCCAAGGACATTTCCCTCGAACACGCGGAAGCGGAAAAAGGTAAAGTGACGGGAACGCCGGTAGGGTGCGCGTGTGGGGACGGTGTGATCGATTGGCGTCGCGTGGTCGGAATTTTGGCGGGTGCAGGCTATGCTGGCGTACTGTCTGTCGAATGTGGCACCTCTGTGCAAGCGGAACGCTCTCTGGCGCACTTGAAAGAGGTTCTAGCGCATGCTTAGAATGTGTCTCACCCTGCTCCTAGCGGCGGCGGCGTCAGCGCAGTCCGTGCCGGAGAAATTCTTTTTTGAGACTGGCAAAATCAGAGTACTGATTCTTACCGGCCGCAACAATCACGATTGGCGCTCGACCACTCCTTACTTGCGGCGTGTATTGGAAAATACTGGCAAATTCGATGTTCGCGTGACCGAGGAACCTGGAGCGCTGAGCGCTGAAACTTTGGCGCCTTATGATGTGCTGGTTGCGAACTATTGCGGGCCGCGTTGGAGCGCCGGCACGGAACAGGCACTTGAGAAATTTGTGGACGCAGGCAAAGGACTGGTGGTGATTCATGCGGCCAGTTACGCTTTTGGCGAACCAGAGGTTTTTGGCGAGAAAATGAGCCTCACGGGCGTTTTCCAACAGCCTTGGGCGGAATGGGGCCGCCTGGTGGGCGCCGTGTGGTCAGACGCCGAACCAAAGACCGGGCACGCGCCGCGGCATGCCTATGAAGTAAGCTGGCGAGACCCAGCGCACCCCATCGGCGCCGGGCTGCCGGCCACGTTTCTGATTAGTGACGAGCTTTATCACAACTTTCGTATCGAGTCGGATATTCATGTTTTGGCTTCGGCCATCGACTCGACCGCGAACGGAGGCAATGGCAAGGACGAGCCGCTGCTCTGGACCAATTCCTATGGCAGGGGACGGGTTTTCCATACGGCTTTGGGACACGATCTGGACGCCATGCAATCGCCAGGTTTCACAGTCAGTTATGCGCGCGGCGTAGAATGGGCCGCTCGTAACGCGGTGACGATCGGCCCACGGCTCGACATGGATGAGAAGAACAGCGACGCCGTGCGGGTGCTACTGGTGACGGGCGGCCATGATCACGATGCGCAGTTCTACTCTGTACTGGATGGACTGCACGACATTCGCCTCAATGTTGACCCGCACCCGGCGGCCTTCCGCAACGATCTCCGCAAGAACTACGACGTGCTGGTTCTGTATGACACTATTCAGCGAGAGCAACTCAGCGCGACGCAACTGCAGAATCTGCAGGATTTCGTGGAATCAGGAAAGGGAGTGGTCGTACTGCATCACGCCCTCGCCGATTTTCAGGATTGGGAGTGGTGGTGGAAAGAAGTGGTGGGCGGCCGTTATCTCTTGAAGGCTGAAGCGCCTCTCGCCGCTTCGCAATATCTGCACAATGTGGAAGAAGTGGTTACGCCGCAAACGCAGCACCCTATCGTGAAGTGGCTGCCGCAGATGCGCGTCTTCGATGAGACATACAAACTGGTGTGGCATGCGCCCGGCGTCACTGTCTTGCTGACTACCAATAATCCGACCAGCGATCGCGAGATAGCGTGGGTGAGTCCGTATCCGAAATCGAAAATAGTGTACATCCAACTGGGCCATAACCGCGAGACTTGCGAGATGCCGTGGTATCGGCAGCTTGTACACCGGGCGGTGCTATGGTCGGCGGGCCGGATTTAATAAGGAGACGGTATGAATGAACGGCGGAAGTTCTTGACAGCGGCAGCGAGTTCCATGTTGATCCTCAAGCCGCGCACGGTATTCGGCTCACAGGCGAACTCGACTGTCGAAGTGGGAATCGTGGGATGCGGCAACCGTGGAAATTGGATCGGTAAGTTCTTTCCTGAACTCACCGGGGCCCGGGTTGTGGCACTGGCGGATGTCATTCGCCAAAATCTGGACCGGACTCGCAATGCCTTTCAGGTGGCCGAAAGCCGGGCTTACTATGGGCCGGACGCTTATCGGGAGTTGGCGCATTCAAAACTCGATGCCGTGGTGATTGAAACTCCACCGTATTTCCATCCCCAGCACGCGCGCGAAGCGGTGGAGGCGGGCAAGCACGTCTACCTCGCCAAACCGGTGGCCGTCGATGTTCCCGGCTGTTTCAGCATCGTCGAGAGCGGCAAGATGGCCGCGGCTCGTGATCGTACGTTTCTGGTTGATTTCCAGTCGCGTGCGCAGCCTGTCTTTCAGGAAGCGGTCACACGCATTCAGCGGGGAGACATTGGCAAGCCTGTTTTTGCACAGATTTTCTATTTCGCCGGACGCCCTTCCAAAGACAAAGGCAAGCCGGGCATGGACCCGGGGCAGCGGCGCGTCATGAATTTTTTCATGGACAAGGCCATTGGCGGTGACATTATTGTCGAGCAGAACATTCATGTTATCGATATGGCCAACTGGTATATCGGAGGGCATCCGATTCAGGCGAGTGGCACGGGCGGACGTACCGATTGGACCGGCACGGGCTTTGATGCCGGAGATGCCTACGACCACTTTCTGGTGCACTATTGGTACCCAGGTGAGGTTCATGCCACGTTCAGTTCTCATCAGCTGGACGAGAGCATCGCCGACCTTTGCGTGCGGCTGACGGGAATCAACGGGACAGCGGATACGCACTATGGAGGGTTGGTTCGCATCACTGGGCAGAATGCTTGGTTCGGAACTGAAAAAGACGATACCTTCCGTTCCGGCGCAAGGGCCAATGTGAGGGCGTTCGTTGAAAGCATCAAAACCGGCCAGCGCATCAACAATGCCGGCCAGGCAGTGGATTCAAACCTTACCGCGATCCTGGGCAGAATGGCCGCTTACCAAGAGCGGCTGGTTACCTGGGACGAAATGATGAAATCGACGGAACGGATGGAGGCGGATCTGCAGTTGCGCTGGTAGTCGGAAACAGCACCGCCCCAACATATTGCTCGTGAAACTCCGGGTCGGCGCGCCCATATTCTTGGTCATTCGCTGGCCACCAGCCTTCTTCGACAGGAAGGGTCACTGGGTGAGATTGGCGAACTAGTGCGCCCTCAAATCCGAAACGCGACGGCGACTTACGCGAAAGTGGACATTACCGCTTTGCAAACGTTGTCGACTTGCACAGCGTTGTGTTCGAATCGCAGCAAACGCCGGTATGCCGTCAAAGGCGCTAAAACAGGGACGCGGACGGCACGACCCAGCAACAATCGGTAGCTTGAACAGGTCGGCAAATAGCGTTCGAATCTATTGTGGTTACCATGCCGGCGCTGATCGATTACACAAAGTTGTGGAAACTAACCCAACGTGAGCTTAGGTCAGAATTCGCCGACGGCCCTTCAGACGACGGAGCCCAGCACGTCTCCCAGTCGGCAAATGGCGGCCCGAATTCCTGAAGCCGCTGGAATGCGCGCAGCACGGCCTTGCCGCTTACGCTGAATCAGGCCGAAAACCACAAGTGCCACACCTAATAGTGACCACTCCGCCGGCTCTGGGGTCGTGGTACCTGTAACACCAGATGTCGTGACATCGAACGTTAGTTGCGCCTGTGTCTCATAGAGATCGGCATAAAACAATTCGAGCGTGTGATTTCCCGCTGTAAGCATACTCGACGTGCAGGTGCCCGGGCTGTCGCCATGCACACCACCTAAGTCGCAGACTATGTTCCCGTCCAAATAAACGAACGCCACATCGTCGGCGCCGACATTGAAACTAATTGTCTCTGACGTAGGAACGTTCAAAGTAGTGGAAAATACAGCCGCTTGAAAGCCGTTGGCATCGTTAGGCCCGGTCCCATTCGGCGGGTAAAAAGTCCCGTTGCTATAGGGCAGGGATATTGTTGAGGTTCCCGTTTGGACCACGTCGGAGACGCCGCCGCTTCCTCCCTTGTTCAAACTGGGACTCCACCAGGTAATCTCTCCGCTGGCGGTCACATCCGCCGGCAGAGGAGTAGCCGTAAAACAGTTCGACGTGCAGCCAAACGCTGCCGTGTTGAGAACGGGTAGGCCGTTCGGGCCCAAAGTGTTTTGCACCTCATTAGCAAAGACACCAAACGCGAGGCTATTCATATCATGATCGCTTTCAGCGATCGTGTAGTAAGTGGCCGACATAGTGACGGTCGTAGCTCGTGCCACCATAGGAGACAGAACCATCGCGGTTATGAGCATTGATGGACCGAGCTTTTCAATAACTGCTTTCATGGAAGTTACGCCCCTCCTGCAAAATTAGTATACGCCCTTAGTTGCCTTACGGCAAAACAAATCAGGCCCGCAATTCTTGGGGTCTTGGGGATCAATGGAACGAAGAATGGCCATCAGAGCCACTTTGCGTGAGCTAACTTACAGATACCCCCGGAAAATGATCGAGAATCCCAGGAACTCGATTGTGCCATCTCTGCTGCCTCAATGGTTTCTGCCGGTCTCGGGTTAGAAGGAAAACTGAATGCCGAGGCCCTGATGGCGGCAGCTACCACGCCATATGATCGCGGCTTGCCTATAGTCAATAAGGACGGTGCCGACCCGCTAGAGGCTGTGCCGCTTTTCCAAGAGGCTTCCGGTCTCGATCCGCGCCGCTGCTGCCTCGCCCGCTCGGCATAAGTGTTGCCGCACTGCCAGCAAGAACCCTCGTCAAAAATGTATGTCTACTCATCGCGCGTAAGTCTCCTTTGATGATCAACTCGAGATTTACATCCAAATTATTGACGAATCGTTTTCCAGTGTCGTCGGCAACCCGGAATCCATCCACACGGTGGCAAGGTCGGCAAACCACCGAAGCGCCGGTTCTTTTACGTTCGTGGCTAAACGAAACAGCCGAATAGCGAGCGGGAATAGCGCAAACCACAAGCTAAAAGGCCACATGCTCGTAGACAGGTCCTAAGATCTCCCATAATGACTCGCCTTGATCGAAATAAGAAGAAGAGAAAGTGGCTCGGCATCCTGATGATATTACCCAGCTTTCTTCATCAAGACGGAGCTGAACGTCTCCCAGCTGTCAGTCATCTGTTCTGGCTTTCCAATTAGAAATCCATGCGGTAAGACTGAGACGAAGGCTATGACACGGCTCCGTCCCTTCAAGAACCTGAACCCCTCGGAATGCCAAAGGCTGCGATCTCGACAACGTTCCTGAATTTGTTTCCAGCGGCAGTCAACTCGTCAACTCGATCATTTTCCCTGCGGCACGGTCGGAATTCGCTTCCTTCTCCACAATCTCGACCGCCAGATCAACATCGCTCGTTCAACCTTATCGACGGGAAGCGACCTGAAATGCATTCGATTGTCAACCTCCTGAATTTTGAATCAGTTTGGGTTTTTGACGCCAGGCGAAAGGCGATTCTAGCTCTATTAGCCTGACGGACCACGGTTCATCGCGCAGAGTACCTGCACATCGGCGATGGCATCTAAACTGAATTTCTGCTGAATCAGGCTCGCGACCAGTTCAGATCACGAAGTGCCGGATTTCTTCCGGTTCAGTTCGCCCCAAAAAGTAGAAATTAGATTCTCCTTTTGCCCAGCGTCTCCGGACCACCAGCACCGTTTCACTATCGATAATGTCACCTAGCACATTAACCGGGCCGACAGAAGGCAGCTGATCGACGTTGCCGATCAAAATCAGGTACCAAAATCACGTTCCTTTATAGAAGGTAAAAAGTAACATCACTGACCACTCCCAACCGCCGCTCGCCCAAAGTTTTCTGTCTTCTCTATTCTGCATTCGACATTATGCTTTTTTCTCTCTTCTGTATTCTTCTATTCATGGTTCTTCATACAATCGATTGGATCATCGCCGTCGTCTGTCTTCTCATCTGTTTCCTACCCGCCCTGGCGTTCGGCAAGCGATCCGGCAAGAGCACGTCTGAGTTCTTTGCGTCCGGCCGTTCCGTGCCTTGGTGGCTCGCCGGCATCTCGCTCGTCGCCACGACCTTCTCCAGCGACACCCCCAATCTCGTCGCCAACATAGTTCGCACTCAAGGCGTGGCCGGCAATTGGCAATGGTGGGCATTCACGCTCACCGGCGTATCCACCGTCTTTTTCTACGCCCGCCTCTGGCGTCGGTCCGGCGTTCTCACCGACCTCGAGTTCTACGAACTCCGCTACTCCGGCAGATCCGCCACCGCCGTTCGTGGCTTCCGCGCCGTCTACCTGGGCCTGCTCTTCAATTGCATGATTATGGCGACCGTCAATCTCGCCGCCTGCAAAATCGCCAGCGTGCTCTTCGGCATGAATCGCTGGCAAACCCTCGCCATCGTCGGCACGCTCAACGTCGTCTTCGCCGCCCACTCCGGCCTCTGGGGTGTCCTCGTCATCGACATGGTTCAGTTCTTCATAAAAATGGCTGCCGTCATCGCTGCTGCCTTTTTTGCCGTCGAACTCCCACAAGTTGGTGGACTCAGTGGCCTGGTCACCAAAGTCTCCGCCATGCACGGTCCCGGCGGTTTGCACTATCTCAACGTTTTGCCCGATTTCACCAACAACTGGTCTCTCGCCGTCGCCGTCTTCATCATTCCGCTCACTGTGCAATGGTGGTCTGTCTGGTATCCCGGCGCCGAACCCGGCGGTGGCAGTTACGTTGCCCAACGCATGCTCGCTTCTAAATCGGAAAAGGACTCACTCGGCGGCGTGCTCTTCTTCAACCTCGCTCACTATATCCTCCGGCCTTGGCCCTGGATCTTAGTCGCCCTCGCGTCTCTGATCGTCTATCCCACTCTCGAAGACATCCACAAAGCCTTCCCCAACGTCGACCCCTCTCTCATCGGTCCCGACATCGCTTTTCCCGCCATGCTGCGCTTCCTCCCCGCCGGCTGGATTGGTCTCATGGTCGGTGGTCTCATCGCCGCCAATTCCTCAACCATCCTGAGTCACCTCAACTGGGGCGCATCTTATCTCGTTCACGATTTCTACCGCCGCTTTCTCCGACGCACTGAAACCGAGAAGCACTACGTCCTCATGGCCCGCCTCGCCACAGTTCTGTTATTCGTCCTGTCTTCTTCATTAGTCTTTGTTCTGCAAACCGCACAGGAAGCTTTCTATCTCATCCTGCAGGTTGGCGCAGGCACTGGCTTACTCTATCTGCTGCGCTGGTTCTGGTGGCGTATCAATGGTTGGTGCGAAGTCGCCGCCATGCTCAGCTCGTTCTTTATCTCACTCGTCTTCTTCATCCTAAAACGCCAAGGCACCGAATTCACCACCGATCAGCAACTCCTCTTCACTGTTCTCCTCACCACCATTTGTTGGGTCGCCACCGCCTATCTCGGTCCTCAAACCGACAAACAAACCCTCATCGATTTCTACAAAAAGGTACAGCCCTTCGGCCCCGGCTGGAAAGCCATCCGCCTCATCTCCGGTGTGTCCGATGTCGAAGTCGCCGCCTGGGAAAAGACCGACAACATCCCCCTCGCCATGCTCGGCTGGGTCACCGGAACGGTCCTGATCTGGTCCGCCCTCTTTACTGTCGGAAACTTCCTCTACGGCCGTCTAAACTACGGCTTCGGTCTCCTCGCCATCTCCGTCGTCAGCGGTCTTGTTCTCATCAGCGTCGTACGCAAACTCTGGCGCTAAGCTAAATTACTGGCTCGCGTTTGCCCTCGCTTCGAACAAAAATAGCGCAGCCCCCATCGGACGACCAATGGGGAAGTTGGACCTCGCGCTCATTCTTGGCAACAAGCCATCTCTTGGTGGTTAACTACGTCAAGCTCTGACCATGTATTTTGCACAACGAGCCGCCGCTTGAGTACTAATCAATGGTCTAGCTCTTCGACCGGCGCCACGAGTCGGCTTTGGGGGGAAGTCGTTCCGGTCAAAGCCCCTGTGCCGTCTCCGGGCGCAGCCTGCCCTTTAGCCAGGCGCGAGCGGCCAGCCAGTCCCGTTTTACGGTAATCTCCGACACGCCAAGACAACAGGCAGTCTCGGACGCCGACAAGCCGCCGAAGTAGCGCAATTCGACCACCCGACTGTGCCGCGAATTAAGCCGGCCGAGTTCCTTCAACGCTGCATCCAGTGCGAGCAACTCCTCCGCTTGTTCCGCCACCAGACCGGGCACCTCTTCGTCCAAGGGAACAAGTCGCAAATGACCTCCTCTGCGTTCTGCGCCGCGGCGTCGGGCGTGATCGACGAGAATGCGGCGCATCAGTGAAGCGGCGACACCCACAAAGTGAGCGCGGTTTTGCCAATCGGGACCTGGCGAGCCTACTAAGCGCAGATATGCTTCGTTCACCAAGGCAGTCGCCTGCAAAGTGTGTCCTTGGCGCTCGGCACGCAAATAATGACGGGCCAAGCTATGCAACTCTCCCAGTACCATCGGTACCAGACGGTCAGCCGCCGATGGCTCGCCCTCCTTCATCAGCTTCAGCAGGCGCGTCACTTCTCCTGACTCTGGCTGCGAAAGCTCTTCTCCGTTTGGCATATCGTTGATGGTCAGAATATCAGGCTGGCCTGGCGTTTGTTAACAAGCTCCTGAGAGTTGGGGCCACCTCGAATTGCGTGATAAAATAAGCCCTTTACCATAAAGTTCCTGGATCGAGGAGTCAGACTCAGATGTGATCTGAGAGACCGCTTGCTATGAAGCAGAGTGAAGGTACGGAGCCTGAGCGCTTCCGGAAGCTCGTCACGCTTTTCCACCAGCTTCATGAAAAACGCGAAGCCGAGCGCGCCCCGATCATCGAAGAAACGCGCGCATCCGATCCGGACTTGGCGGCCGAACTCGAGCGAATGCTTCACGAAGAGCATGCCCTCGAAGGCTTTCTGGAAGACCCTCCTCTCAGCCCTTTCCGGCCGAGGGCTAACGACGTCTCGCCGGGAGACATCGTCGGTCACTATCGAATTCTCTCCTTATTAGGCAGCGGTGGCATGGGTATGGTGTACGCTGCCGAAGACCACCGGTTGAACCGGCGAATCGCTTTGAAATTTCTGGCGCCACATTTGGTCGGCTACGGTCAGAATCGGGAGCGATTCGTGAAGGAAGCCCAGGCCGCGGCGGCGCTCCGCCATCCCAACGTGTGCCCGGTCTATGAGATTGGTGACGCGGATGGCCGCGCCTACATCGTCATGGCCCTTCTCGAAGGAGAAACTCTCGCTCAACGAATTGCCGCAGGGCCCATTGCGGTGCGAGAAGCCGTAGCGCTCGCGCTCGAGATAGCAACCGGTCTCGATGCGGCGCATGCCAAGGGCATTGTTCATCACGATGTCAAGCCCGCCAATTTGATGATCACGCCCCGCAGCGACCAGCAAAATCACGTTACCCTGATCGACTTCGGTCTAGCGCAAATGATGGACCTGTCTCACAACACCAGCGAAAGATGGCTGGCAGGAACCATCTCGTACATGTCGCCCGAACGAGTCGCGGGAGCCGCCGTCGATCGACGAACGGATTTGTGGTCGTTGGGCGTGATTCTCTTCGAAATGCTGGCCGGTCAAAAGCCGTTTCGCGGCGCGACCGACAGCGTCGTTTTGAACGCGATCGCCCACCTTGAGCCGCAAGCGCCAAGCAAGCTGCGGCCGGGCATTCCGAAAGAGCTAGACCGGATTGTGTCGAAGGCCCTCGCCAAGCAGCCCGCGCGCCGGTACGCCAACGCGGCAGAAATGATTCAGGACTTACGCGATGCCGCTTGGAGGCTCAAAGGCGATGGGGTGAGTTTCCGAAAGCATAGGAGGCCGACCAACCCGAGGAGCCGCTGGGGCGTTGCACTGGCAGCGTTGACTTTGCTGGTGTGGATTTCCGCCTGGGTAGGATGGCGGCGCTTCAGCCAATCGAAAACTCTTGTGATGCAGCAACTCACCAATCAAAGCTCGGACGACCGTGTAACAACTGGAGCCATTTCCCCTAATGGTAATTTTCTTGCGTATGCCACTGTGGATGGGGTTTTTCTCGAGGTGATTCGCACCCGTGAAACGCACTTGCTTCGCTCGCCTCCGAACTTCTGGGTCGACCGCATCCGTTGGTTCGCCGATGGCGACAAACTTGCCATCGGAGGTTTTTCGCGAAGTTCCTTACAGCCTGCTATTTGGCTCGTTTCCATAATGGGGAGTAACCCGGTTCTGCTCCGCGCCAACGCCCGCGATCCTGAGCCCAACCAAGAAGGCTCCAGCATTGCGTACACCAACGCTGCACGATCGGAAATTTGGCTTTCCGGCTTGAGCGGAGAAGAACCTCGCCAAATTGTGGTCGCCGAAGGTTACCGGCTCAAACCTCTCTTTTGGTCGCAGGATGCCAGCCATTTGGCTTTTGCGCGCTCGGCTTTTACGGCCGAGACCGATCCCACCTCCGAGGGGCTCGGCGCGCATTCCGCTCCCCACGCCCAGGGCCCCAGCGAATTCCAATCCGTGGACGTTGCGACTCGCCGGCTGGAAAGAAATATGTCGCATCTGGAATTAGTATCTGCCGCATCGGCCGGAGGCGCGCGAGTGCTTTTTTTGGCCATTGATCGGATCCATCCCGAAAGCGGCAACGCCCTCTGGGAGATGCAAACCGATGCTCGAACAGCCCGCGTGACGGGGACGCCCCGCCGTATACCGGTGAAGATGGATTCGCTCAGAGACATCAGCGTCTCGGTCGGCGGCACGCGAGCCGTGGCCACCCGGTTGACCGCCTCGCCCGCCGTGCACGTCGCGGCTTATTCGCCTAATCCGCCCGCTCTCAGCAACCTGCGCCGGCTCACGCTCGATGCCAGCAGCAACTTTCCACACAGTTGGACTTCCGATAGCAAGGCCGTGATCTTCGAATCGGACCGGCGGGGGAACAACGATCTGTTTCTGCAGCAAGTGGACAGCCGTGTGGCGCAGAACATTATGGCGGCGCCCGCTGACAACTTCCACCCGAATTTGACTCCCGATGGTCACTGGCTGCTGTTCATGCAGACCAAAACAATCATGCCGAACGCGGCCCTCATGCGTGTTCCCATAGAAGGAGGCACCCCAGAACAGGTTCTCGCCACTGGCGTGGTCGATGAGTTTCGCTGTGCCCTCCCGGGCGGCAAACGCTGCGTGGCGCGCAAAACGGAGGCACAGAAGTTTTACGTCTTCTATGAGCTTGACCCGTTTGGCGGGGTCGGCCGCGAACTGGCCCGAACCGCCTGGCTGCCAAACTTCTATGGCGCCTGGGCCCTGTCGCCGCAAGGTACCGAGGTGGCCATCCCAAATCACGACGCTAAGTCGGCGAAAATTCGGCTGCTCGCGTTGGACGCAACCAATAACAAACGAGAGAATGAGCTTTCTATCGGCGGTTTGACCAACATTGCAGGCTTGAATTGGACCGCTGGTGGTAAAGGATGGTTCGTAGCGGTGACTACCACCGTTGGCAGAGGACTGGTACACGTTGACCGCGCCGGCCACGTGACACCGCTTCTTGAAGGAGCCGGCTACGCGATTCCTTCTCCCGATGGGAAACGCGTAGCCCTGATGATTCCCTCCGTTTCTGCCAACGTTTGGAGTATTGAAGGGTTTTGAGCGCAATCGATGCTTCACTCGTGGGCTTCCGTCGATGGCGCGCTCAATCACACCTAGGCCTGCCAATAATAAATTAGTTCTCATCATTCTAAGCCCTTATTTAGCGAATCAAACGCGTCTCCGTGATCTTGAGATTCCGTCAACGGCAATCAATCTGTTCCCCGTCAACCCGTAAAGCGCAAAAATTCTTGAAACGGTATCACGCGGCTTTTCAAGAAATTATTCTGATCGGATGATCCCTGACGACGGATTTTTGCGCTTTACCCCACGAATGGGCATCGGACCGGCGGCCAAGATACACAACAAGACATAAAGGATCTACTAGATGAACGATCAATTCGGTTATTCGGGCGTTTCGCAAAGTCATTAAACGCCTCCTCTACGATCTGTAGGTTCAATGTTTCGCTTGCGAAAAAGAGAGCGTTCTTGCGGATGAATGCGTCCAAATCCTGCCACTTTACCGGGCAGCGCAACACGCCAGGTTGTGAAGAAAGAGGAAGACTCATGAAATCAATCGGATGTACTCGTACCACTTTTTTTTCCCTGCTCGCTGGCGCGCTATTAGCGGCAGCGCCGTATGACACTCTCGCCCAATCGGTAAACTTCGCGGGTGCGCAGACCACCATCCTAAGCGGTCTGAACGGTCCCGAAGCCGTGGCGGTGGATGCCGCAGGCGATGTCTTCATAGCCGATACCGGCAACAACCGGGTGGTCGAGGTGCCAGTAGGCGGCTGTCCAGCGGCCGTTTGCCCCGCAATTGGTTCCAATTTAACAGCGCCTACAGGCGTAGCAGTGGATGCGGCGGGCAACGTCTACATTGCCGACACCGGCAACAACCGGGTAGTGGAAGTGACGGCGGGCGGAGCGCAAAGCGTGCTTCCCGGATCATTCAGCGGTCCCGCCGCCGTGGCGGTGGATTCCTCCGGCAATGTGTACGTAGCTGATAGCGGTCACCACCAAGTAGTGGAAATTGGCGGCGCGGGCGTCGACTTCATCAACCTGTTTAATCCCACCGGCGTCGCGGTGAACGCGGCAGGCAATGTTTTCGTTGTCGATAATGGCTTCAACGCAGTCGCGAGGCAGCTGCCCGGGGGATGCGGCGAATCGGGGCCGCTCTGTGTCATCTACCAAAACTTGAACGGGCCCTTCGGCGTCGCGGTGGATGGGGCCGGCAACGTCTTTATCGGCGATACCGGTAACAACCGAGTCGTCGAACTGCCCGCCAATGGAAGCGCGCCCACCACCATCGGCTCCAATTTAGCGGCGCCCTATGGCGTGGCGGTGGATGCGGCCGGCAACGTTTATATCGCCGACACAGGCAACGGCCGCGTGGTGGAAGTGCAGGCCAACTCTGTCAACTTCGGAACGCTGAATGTGTGTCCGTCTGGCCAGACCTCGCCCTCGCCCTGCAGTCAAACGCTCACGCTCAATTTCAATGTCACCGCCAGCGGAACTCTGGGCACGCCGAACGTACTCACACTTGGCGCGCCGAATCTGGATTTCACTCTTGCCAGCGGCAGTACTTGCACCGGCAGCGTCACGGCGAGCGGAACATGTTCCCTCAATATAACGTTTGCACCGAGCTTTCCGGGTTTACGGCCCGGTGCCGTGCAGCTTGTGGACGGCAGCGGAAACATTCTGGCCACCACGCTGATTTATGGTACCGGCGTTGCACCGCAGATTGCCTTTAGTCCGGGCGTACAAAGTGTTGTTTCCACCAGTTCGTTGCCAATTCCCACCGCCCTGGCAGCGGATGCGGCGGGTGATGTCTACGTCGCCGCTGCTACGGCGGTCTACAAAATACCAGCCGGCGGCGGCACACAGATTACCGTCGCCAGCGGATTCAATGCTGCTTCTGGCGTGGCGGTGGACGGCGCAGGCAATCTCGTGGTAGCCGACGCCGCAGGCAAGGTATACAGAGTGCTCGCTGGCGGCGCACAGACGACCATCGGCAGCGGATTTACCAATCCCCAGGGCGTTGCGGTAAATGGAGCGGGAGATATCCTCGTCGCCGACACTCGTTCGGGCAATGTGTACAAAGTGCCGGCGAATGGTAGCGCACAAACCATCGTCGGCAGCGGTTTTAGTGCTCCTCAAGCCGTAGCGGTCGACTCGGCAGGAAACGTTTTTATCGTCGATAACACCGCCAAAGTTTACAAGGTGCCGGCGAACGGTAGCGCGCAGACCATCGTTGGCAGCGGATTCACAGGTCCCACCGGAGTGGCGGTGGATGCCGCCGGCGATGTCTACATTGCCGATGCCGGCGCTCAAAAAGTGTATAAGGTGCCGGCGGACGGCAGCGCGCAGACCACTATCGGCAGCGGATTCAGTTCACCCTATGGCGTAGCGGTGGATTCGGCTGGCAATGTCTACGTCGCCGACTACGTCACTGGGCAAGTCTTCGAAGAGAATTTTTCCCAGCCGCCCTCCTTCACCTTCGGGGACCAGGCCGGATGCTGTAGCAACGCTCAATCGGTCACAATTGCGAATGTCGGCAATGCAGAACTAATCGAGGCTGGCCTCACGGCTGACACCCAATATCTCGGACCGTTTTCGGGCATACACTTCATCCTCCACGATTTTGTGATCACCACCGGCAGTGGCATTCCGTCGGATTGTGCTGCCACAACCTCTTTGCCGCCGGGTGCGGGCTGCAATGTGAGCATCTATTTCAACCCCGAAGATCCCGGAATGTTCGGCGGTCAAGCGACGCTGACCAACAACTCGCTGAACGCGAGTCCGGCCACTCAAGTGATCTATCTCAGCGGGACAGGCGTTAACTTCCCCCAAGTCGTCATCCTCCAGCTTCCAAGCAGTGTACCGGCTCTGAGTTCCCTCAGGCCTCGGGTAGAACTCATGACTGACGGAGAGGATGGATCCCTGCCGTTGAATTTCAACGGATCTATTTCGGTTTCTACACCCAGCATCTGCTCGACCGACGGAAGTTCGGTTTATTTTCTGATGCCTGGCACGTGTACGGTTACGGCCAATCAACCTGCGTATTCCTCCTACTTAACCGCAGCAAGCGCCACCAAGTCGACAACCGTGACACTAGCAACCCAGACCATCAACTTCACAGCCCTAGGCCCACAGACTGCGCTGACAACCGCAACGCTGAGTGCCACAGCGCCGTCGAACGGCCCAATCACTTTTGCTTCCACTACATCAAGCGTCTGCACAGTGTCCGGCACAACTGCTACTTTCTTGACAGCAGGAACCTGCACCCTCACCGCCTCAGTGCCGGGAACTTCGCTGTACAACAGCGGGGTTGCTTCACAGAATGTCACCGTTAACCCGGCAACCCCAACGATTAATTTCCCAGCTCTGAGTCCACAGACGGCCCTCTCAACCGCGGTGTTGAGCGCCACCTCCACACCAAGCGGTCAAATTACTTTTGCTTCCACTACCCCAAGCGTCTGCACGGTATCCGGGACAACGGCGAGTTTCCTGATTGCTGGAACCTGCACACTCACAGCATCGGTACCGGCGACTGGCGTCTACCAGGCTGCGAGCGCGTCGCAGAGCGTAACGGTTAGCCTGGCGGCGGAAACCATCAGTTTCACGCCCCTCGGCCCACAGACTGCTCTCGGAAACGCGAGCCTAAACGCCAGTTCGCCATCGAACGGCGCAATCACCTTCACTTCCAGCACGCCAGCCGTCTGCGTGGTATCCGGCACAACGGCCAGTTTCCTGACCGCAGGAACCTGCACGCTCACCGCATCGGTAGCGGCAACAGCGACTTACCAGGCCGCTACATCCTCGCAAAGTGTAACCGTCAATCTGGCGTCCGAGACCATTAATTTTTCGCCTCTAGGCCCGCAAACGGCGGCATCTTCGGTCGCGCTGCGCGCTAGTTCCTCCCCTTCGAACGGCGCAATCACCTTCGCTTCCAGCACGCCCACGGTCTGTACCGTTGTGGGTACTGCCGCAACTTTCCTGATTGCCGGAACCTGTACGGTTACAGCTTCGGTACCGGCAACGGCGGTCTACCAGAGCGCCACGGCGTCGCAAACCATCACCGTCAATCTGGCTCCGGACACGATCAACTTCGGGCCTCTAGGTAATCACACGGCAACATCTTCTGCACTCTTGACCGCCACCTCCCCATCGAACGGGACGATCACTTTCGCTTCCAGCACGCCAGCAGTTTGCACGGTCTCCGGCACAACGGCCAGTTTCATAACTGCCGGAGCCTGCACTCTGACTGCTTCCGTACCGGGCAACGCGACTTACCAAAGCGCCACTGCCTCGCAAACGATTACCGTAAATCTGGCTCCCGAGGCGGTCACTTTCCCTGCTCTCGGTCCGCAGACGGCGACAACGTCCGCCACGCTGCACGCTAGTTCCCCGTCGAACGGCGTCATCACTTTCGCCTCCACCACACCAACCGTCTGCACAGTATCCGGCACAACGGCCAGTTTCCTGATTGCCGGAACCTGCACGCTCACCGCTTCGGTGCCGGCTAACGCGACTTACCAGGGCACCGCCACTTCGCAAAATGTCACTGTTGCCTTGGCCGCGGAGACCATCAGCTTCACGGCCGTCGGTTCGCAGACGGCGCTTTCCAGCGCCGCTTTGCACGCTACCTCGCCATCGAACGGTGCGGTCGCTTTCGCCTCCACCACGCCATCAGTCTGCACAGTGTCGGGCACAACAGCCACTTTCCTGATTGCCGGAACCTGCATGCTCACCGCTTCGGTACCGGCCAACGCGACTTACCAGAGCGCCACCGCCACGCAATCGTTTACGGTGACCCTTGCCCCGCAGTCCGTCACCTTCACGGCACTTAGCACACAGACAGCGGGCACAACTGCAACCTTAAGCGCGACATCGCCATCGAAAGGCGTCATTGCCTTCGCTTCAAGCACACCAGCCATTTGCACGGTTTCGGGCAGCGTAGCCAATTTCCTGACGGGCGGAACGTGCGTACTTACCGCGTCGGTTCCTGCCAACGCCACCTATCAGAGCGCTTCGGCACAGCAGAGTGTCACGGTGATTCAGAAAACTCAGACCATCACCTTCAAACTTCCGGCGAGCCAGTTACAAGGCACGCCGTTGACGCTCACAGCGATGGCCACCTCAGTTCTGCCGGTAAGCTTCACCTCGCTGACGCCGGCAATCTGCACGATCTCCGGCACCACCGCGACACTCGCCCATCCCGGAACCTGCACGATCCAAGCTTCGCAAGCGGGCAATGCCATCTATGCAGCAGCACCAGCCGTCTCCGAGAGCCTCACCGTGATCGCGGCATTCACCATCACGCCGACACCCCCGAGCGAAACAGTCCTGGTAGGCACATTGGGAGCCTTCACGCTGCAACTCCAGCAGGCCAGCGGCTTCACGGGCAAGGTGACGCTCAGTTGCGCGGGACCGGCGGGATCGTACTGTACGAATTTCCCGATGACCGTCTCCTTCTTGAACGGTAAGGCGCTGGCGGTCTCTGCTATTTTCTTCCCGCTCAACACGCCACCCGGCAGCTATACGGTGACGTTTACCGGGGCCTCCGGTTCGATTACCGATACCGGCACCGCGACGTTCATCGTCAAGGGGCTTTGAACAATTTTCTATTTTCATGCCCGGGGAGATGTCGCGCTCCGGGCCAACCCACTACCTGTTCTCTGTGCCACACAGGACAAATTAAAAGGAGATAAAGCTATCATGTCGAAATTCGCCAAGCTGTTCTTTACGTTCGCAGGGGGTGTCATCGCACTCGCATGTTCATCGTCAGCCAGCGCTCAGACCTGCAGTAACCAGAGCCTGAAGGGAAGCTTTGGTTACACAGTCACGGGCAACATCGTGAAAAATGTTGGGCCGTTAGTCGCCGGTCCATTTGTAGCGGTAGGCAAAATTACTTTTGATGGGGTCGGGGGTGTGCAGACCACCCGTTCCCTGAATGACAACGGAAATGTCTTGCAACACGATTCCGGCACGGGCACTTACAGCATGAATAAGGATTGCACCGGATCTTTCACGATCAGTGTCGGACCTCCATCGGACCTGATCACGCTTACGCTCGACATCGTGTTGGACGACACCTACGAATTGCGGGGCGTGGTGACCACGGCCAACGTGGTGCTGTCCTTCGATGGCAGAAAGCAATGGCCTGTGTACTACTAGTTGACGCCCGGCTATCTATATCCTCTACCACTAACTCCCGACAAAACGGGCAAGCCCGCCGTAGGCCAATGCACAAAGACGAAAACTAGCTAACTAATTTGATAACCCTACCTCACTGCCTCCCAATCCTCCGGCCTCCCCACATCTCGCCAGTTACCCTCAACTGGCGAGATCCTTAACTCCAACCCGTCTCTCAACATCATCTCGAACGCCGTCGTAATCTCAAACTCACCCCTCACACTCGGTGTGAGCCTCGCCAGATAGTCGAAGATCACTGGCCTAAACCCGTAAAATCCCGCACTCCCCCATCTCGTCGTCGATGATCCCTTGCGAGGTTTTTCAATTATGCGGGAGATCCGCGCATCCGTCTCATAAATCGCCGCACCCTGCCAAGGATCGTCAATCTCCTTTGCCGCCAACACCGCCCCACAATTCGGATTCGCTCCTAATACCTCGCGAATCTTCACATACTCACTCGCATTACACAGACAGTCTCCAAAGCTCAGCAGAAAAGGCTCACCAACCACAAACTCCTGCGTCAGCAATGCCGCCGCGCCCATCCCATTCACCGGATCTTGCACCGCGAACTCCACCGGAAATTGCCACTCCGAAAAATGCTTCGTTATGAATTCACCCTGATACCCCACCACAATCAAGAACCTTCGAATCCCCACCTCTGCCAAACCATCCATGATGTGTTCCATCATCGGCTTTCCCCGCGCCGGCAGCATCGGCTTCGGAATCTCCAACGTAATTGCCCCCATTCTGGTCCCGCGCCCTGCCGCCAACAGCACCGCCTTTTCAATCACAGCGACAATGCTCCCGACGACGGCTCTGCAAACATCAGAAACTTCTCCCTCAACGCCCGCGCCATCCGCTCCTTATCATCCACATCGCAAAACACAATCGCACATCCGCCAAAACCTGCACCTGTTAGCCGCGCACCAAATGCTCCATTCTTCATCGCCACTTCGACTAACTCGTCTAACTCCGCACAACTTACTCGCAAATCATCCCGCAAACTTTTGTGCGACTCCCACAACAAACTCCCAAACAATTCTTTGTCCCCACGCCTCATCGCCTCAACCGCATCATGCACCCGGCGCGTCTCGCTTTCCACATGCCGGTACACCCGCTTTTCTGCCGTCGTCAGCTCTATGCCCGAACGCAATTTATCCATCGCATTTTGCCCTGCCACTCGCCGCGAATTAAATTCCTCCCGCAGCGCGCCCGACTTCTCCGCCGTCTTCAAACTGTGAGCCACAATAAAAGCTCCACCTGTCCGGTATTGGGACGTTTATCAGCCGCAATGGTGCGAATTCGACCAGTAGCGCGCATCCCTGCTTGCTTCCCAGCACCGCCGCATGATCCATCCCACCTCCGCGCGTACCGACAAACTGCTCTCCGTCCGGCAATACCTCCATCAATTCGGCGACCGTTGGCTCAATGCCATTCGCCCGTAACAGCGCAATCGTGAACCCGGTCAACAGAGCCGATGAAGACGACAACCCTGCTGCCGCCGGCAGATCCGAAGTCACTGTCGCTTCAATACCTTGCAACACTTTCCATCGTCCCCGGACCGCCTGGACCGCAGCTTTAATGTAGTTACTCCAATCCCCCGCGACCCCCGGTTTCAATTCACCTTCAAGCGCCACCTCCACTACCCCATAGCTGGCCGACCCCGCTCTAACCAAACCGTCATCTAGTCCTTTATATTCAATACAAATCCGCCGTTGAATTGCCATCGGCAGCACCGCCCGATTGTGGTAATCAATGTGCTCACCAATTAGGTTCACCCTCCCCGGAACGCTCACACGCATGTTCTATGGGACCATGGAATGAATCCTCCTGTGCAATACACTTCAAAACTTTTTCTGTTCTCTAGCCTTGTCTGCCTCTCAAGTTGTGCTTCCAAAAAGCAAGACAACGCAATGAGCGGCATGATGATGGAACCCGCTGCTGTACGCGCCGTTTCCGTGACTCAATCGGACGTACCTCTTGATGTCTCTGCGGTCGGCAACGTCGAAAGCATGGCCAGTGTCGATGTGAAATCTCGCGTGGCCGGCCAAGTATTACGCGTCGCTTTCGAAGAGGGGCAAAACGTTACGAAGGGTCAATTGCTATTTGAAATCGACCCCGAACCCATTCATCGCCAACTCGCAGAAATCCAGGCAAACCTCAGTAAAGACATCGCTTTAGAAGAGCAAGCCAAAGCGAACGTCAGCAAAGACGAAGCGCAAATTAAGCAAACTGCCGCAGCGGCCGACCGTGGCTTACAACTCGCTAAGGAAGGAATTTTTTCCAAAGAGCAAACCGAGCAGGTAGTCGCAACAAACGACAGCGCGCAAGCTGCTCTTGAAGCTGATAAAGCCGCCATCACGAGTGCCGAAGCTTCGCTGAAAGCCGATCGCGCGCGCCTCGCCCAAACGCAACTTCAACTCAACTACACCAGCATTACCGCTCCCATAACTGGCCGCGCCGGCGCGATCAGCGTAAAGGCGGGAAACTTAATCAAAGACAACGACGCCGTCATGGTCACCCTGCTGCAGATGTCGCCGATCTACGTGACCTTCGGCCTTCCCGAACAGCTTCTGCCCCAACTCCATCAGGGCTTGCAAATCATGGCCGCTTCCAAAATCGGCGTCCTGCAATTCATTGATAATTCGGTGGATGCCAGCACCGGAACCATCAAGATCAAAGCCAAATTCGAAAATCCCGATCACACCTTGTGGCCTGGCGAATACGTCAACGTACAAGCGCGCCTCAGTCTCGACCGCGATCGCTTGGTGATTCCGAGCCGTGTTGTCCAAACTGGCCCGCAAGGAAAGTATGTGTGGGTACTAAATCCGTCCGACGAAACCGTCTCTATTCGCCCGGTAGAAGTCGCTCGGCTTTATAAGTCCGAAAATGCGCCTGAAGAGTCAGTGATTAATTCCGGCTTAAAACCGGGCGAACAAGTTATTTCCGAAGGTCAGATGCGCTTAATGCCGGGCGGCAAAGTACGTTTACTAAAGCCGGAAGGCGAAAAGGAGATTTCCCATGTTCTTCACTGATTTCTTCATTCGCCGCTCCATCACAACCACCTTGGTGATGGCCGCCATTCTTGTTTTCGGCCTAATCAGTTATCTTTCGCTGCCGGTCAGCAATCTTCCCGCAGTTGAATATCCCACTATCGAAGTTGACGCCTCATTACCTGGCGCCAATCCGGACGTGATGGCTTCCTCCGTGGCCACGCCGCTTGAAGCCGAATTTTCTACCATAGCGGGCCTCAACAGCATGTCGTCGTCAAGTTCGCTTGGCTCCTCGTCCGTCACTCTGCAATTCGATCTCAGCCGCAACATTGATGCAGCCGCACAAGACGTGCAGGCCGCTATTTCGCGCGCTCAAGGCAATCTCCCCACCAACATGCCCGCGCCGCCATCGTACTCGAAAGTAAATCCCGCCGAGCAGCCCATCATGTACATCGCCACCCATTCCGATACCATGACGCTCTCGCAGCTAGATAATTACGCCGAGACCTTGATGGCTCGCCGCATCTCCATGGTCAGCGGCGTGGCTCGTGTGCGCGTGTTCGGAGCCGCTAAATACGCCGTCCGCGTGCAAGCGGACCCGGCCAAGATGGCCACGAAACAAATCGATTTAGAGCAGGTCCGCAGCGCTTTGTCCTCCGGCAGCGTTAACTTGCCCGCCGGTTCGCTGTCCGGTTATTCAAAGGCATACACGGTCCAGTCCGATAGCCAATTAACTAACGCCGCCCAATTCGGCCAGCTCATCGTCACATACAAAAACGGTAGCCCCGTTTACCTGAACGAAGTCGCGCATGTTTACGATAGTGTCTCCGACGAAAAATCGAGATTCTGGAACAACGGCGTTCGCAGCATTGTGCTTGCGGTTCAAAAGCAACCCGGCGTCAATACAGTCGAAGTAGCAAACGCCGTCAAGGCCCTTCTGCCAATTCTGAAGCAATCGATTCCCGCGGGCGTGCAGATCGATCGCTCCTTTGACGCCTCGCAAAACATTCGCGACTCCATCGCCGACGTAAAGTTTACCCTGCTGCTGACCATTGCGCTCGTCATCGGCGTCATCTTTTTCTTTCTCCGTAATTTCTCCGCCACCTTAATCCCGAGCCTTGCCGTTCCTCTTTCTTTGCTTGGCACATTCGCTGCCATGAAGCTGCTCGATTTTACCGTCGACATGCTTTCCATGATGGCCATGACGCTTTCCGTTGGCTTCGTTGTCGACGACGCCATCGTCATGCTCGAAAATATTGTCCGCCACATGGAAATGGGCAAGACTCGTATGGAAGCGGCCATCGCCGGCGCGCGCGAAGTCGGTTTCACCATCGTTTCCATGACAGTTTCTTTGGTTGCCGTTTTCATTCCGGTTCTGTTCATGGGCGGAATTATTGGCCGGTTGTTGCGTGAGTTTTCCATCACCATCGCCGTGGCCGTTCTTATTTCCGGCGTCATTTCTCTTACGCTCACGCCGATGCTTTGCAGCCGCTTCCTGCATCACGAAAGCCACCCTACTGGGGCATTCTACCGCTGGTCCGAAGGGTTCTTCGTGTGGTTGAATAACCTCTACAAGCGCACGCTACTGGTTGTTTTACGTCACCGTTTGGTCACTTTAATTGCCAGTATCGTGCTAACGGTCGTCACCATGTGGCTGTTTGCCGTCATGCCCAAAGGCTTCATGCCCGTCGTTGACCAAGGCTTCGCTTTCGGCGGTGACGAGGCCGCCCAGGATACCTCATTTGATGAGATGTTGCGCCTCCAACTGCAAGTAAACGACATACTAAAAAAGAATAAATGGGTTCAGTATTTCGGTTCGGGCGTCGGCGGTTTAGCCGGCGGTCAAAATTCAGGCTTTTGCTTCTTTGTTGTGAAGCCGATACCTCACCGTCCTCGCATCACGGAAATAATCACCCAATTACAGCAGGAATTCGCCAAAATCCCCGGCCTTATGGTTTTCCTGCAATCCCCCCCGCTCATCACTCTTGGCCAGAATGAGGGCCGCAGCCAATATTCTCTGGCTCTACAGGACGCCGACCTCGACGAACTCTATCAATGGGCTCCTAAGCTTGAGGCCAAACTTCACGCGATTCCTGAACTGATGAACGTATTCAGCGATTTGCGGCTCGCCAGTCCGCGGCTCGACGTACACATCAATCGGAACCTGGCGCTGGCGATGGGTATCACGCCCGACACAATTGCCAATACTTTGTACGACGCTTATGGAAACCGGCGGGTCACCACCATCACTGCTGCATCCGATCAATACGACGTCGTCCTAGAGGTGTTACCCCAGTATCAGCGTGATCCGGCTGCGTTGCGCGAACTCTACATTCGCGGAAGCGGGGGTAAGATGGTTCCCTTGGCTGCCGTTAGTGACCTAAAACAGACCGTTGCGCCCTTGTCGGTCAGTCACATCGGCCAGCTTCCCGCGATCAATTTCCAATTCGACGTAAAGCCGGGTGTCGCGCTCAGTGAGGCCACCGCCCTAATAGACAAAGCCGCAGCCTCGATCAATCTGCCGAACACCGTTAGCTTCAGTTACCAGGGCACGACTGCCGCTTTCCAAAGCTCCCTGCGAGGACTTGGCATTCTCCTGCTGATTGCCGTATTAGTCATCTATCTCGTCTTAGGCGTTTTGTACGAAAGCTTCATCCACCCAATTACCATCTTGTCGGGCCTGCCCGCAGCCGGACTGGGCGCCTTAATCACTCTGCTGATATTTGGCGAAAACCTCAACTTATACTCGTTCGTCGGGATCATCCTGCTCATCGGAATCGTCAAGAAGAATGCGATCATGATGATCGATTTCGCCTTGGCCGCCCAGCGCAAAGAAGGTAAGTCTCCCGAAGATGCCATTTTTGAAGGTTGTTTGCAGCGTTTCCGACCGATCATGATGACCACGATGGCGGCTCTCCTCGGCACTCTTCCGATCGCATTCGGCACCGGAGCTGGTGGCGAAGCCCGCCGTCCTCTTGGTATTGCCGTAGTTGGCGGCTTAGTCGTTTCCCAGTTACTGACTCTTTACATCACACCAGTCATATATGTCTATTTGGATCGGTTAGTCTTCCAAAAACGAAGGAGTCGTGGCGGCTCAGTGCCGGAACTTCTTCCACAGGAAGTAAGCCGGTAAGCCGAGCACGCCGACCCAGAGCAGTAGACTTGGCGCAGCTTCGACCAGCCCGATGAGCGTAGCGAACGCTGTATGTCCCTTTCTTAAGGCGCTGTTGACGTCCTGAGAGGACCTTTCCCCATCTTCGTTCGCCAGGAATGAGACCGTCGCGAAACCGATGCGGTTCTGTAAGCTCTTTTGCTGGGCTTCCGCCTGTTCGATTTGGCCTCGAACTTGCGCAACTTCTCTTCAAGTTCAAGAACCTCTGAGAGCTTGCCCGTGCGTGTCGCGAGGATCTGAGTCAGCCGTTCTTCGGTGTGGCGCGCGTTATGGAGGCGCGCATCGAGATCCACGGACTGGTGAGTCACTTCTTCGCCGCCTTGTGATTCACTTTCGATAAGCAGGATGCGATCGAGATCGCTGCGCAGGGGTCGAAATTGCGCGCGGTTAGGCGGATTTCGGCAGTACGGACCACAAGCAGAGTTCCAAGCACGCGCGCTGGTTCCGACGCAGACTTCATCATCGTGATATCCGCCAGAGTTCGTGTCCTTTGGAAGTCTGCCGATAATCTTTGGCCACGCCGTCCACTTACCCATGTGAACAATAGAACTAAGACCAACGGGAAACTGATCGCCGCCCAACGGTGCTGAGAAAGAAAGTGCCAACTCCAAAACGAAGCGAGCTTCTTAGTTCTCGCCCACGCGCTTCGAGGGTGGCCGCCACATTCGCGGGTAGACCGCTGTCAGCTTTGGGACCCTCGACAGTCCACCCGGACAGTTGCCGCGAGACCACTTGCAGGCCGGCCGCAACATCCTGGCAGGCCCTGCATTGAGTTAGCTGAGCGGTCATTTGAGCCGCAGCTTCAGGCGAGAGTTCGCCGTCCAGATAAGCCATCACGTCTTGGTTCGTCACCGGTAACGCGCGAATAGCTCTTCAAAGGCTTCCCGCGAGCCATTCTGGAATTGCAGCATCAGATCTTCGTCGCTGGTCATCTGACTCTCAAGACGTCTAATGACAAAGCAACGAGGAAAGTTCCATGACCCTACAAAATATTAATTGCGCGTGCTGCAAGAATCGCTAGCGTACCAAGGGAAACGCTGCTTTGGACCATCATGAGCAGTTTGGCCCAGCGAGAGAGCACTGGCACATCGGTCGGCGAAAAGGCCGTGGACGTATTGAATGCCAGGAAGAGGTAATCGACAAAGCCCGGCCGCCAGTGAGCTTTCAATAGCTTCGAATTCGCGGGTAGCGTCATCTGCGGAAAGAGGAACGCTCCGTCCGTATGGAAGTGTCGCAAGTCACGCGCGCGGGGGCCTCCCGCATCGAGACGCCAGTACCAGCAGGCAAAAACGAGTATATTCGAAATCCACAGCGCAACTGCGGCACGAAGCAACTCTTCGGGATTTTCTTTTTTGGCCGGTAGTCCCGCGATCAACATTCCGAGCGACCATACCAACGCGCAGGTAATGACCGCTGAGAGAGACATGCCGAAGGCATAGTTAACCGTCGAGTTGCCCAACCGGCGGCTGAGTACCGTAGGAACGGTGAGCACACCGACAACAGCGAGCAACAGCCAGTTCGGGCCAAATGTCAATCGTTCCGGCATGAACAAAAAGAGAGAGCTCGTGACCAGAACGGCAAGTAGGGCAGGCCAGCGCGGTTCCGGTTCCAGATTTTGGGTGATTTCGGGTACCTGTGCTTGTTTCGTATCCATGCTTTGTCAAGTGTACGACGATCATAGAAGTATGCGTTTGAAGATTGTGCAAGTTGGCGAAGCTGTCTTGCGGCAGAAAGCGAAAGCGTTGACGGTCGAGGAAATTCGCAGCCGCGAAACGCAGGAACTGATCGAATGGATGCGCGAAACCATGCATGACGCGCCTGGAGTCGGCCTAGCCTCGCCCCAGATTGGCTTGGGTTTGCAACTGGCGGTAATCGAGGATAAGCCCGAAAACATGAAAGACGCCCCGGCTGATTTAATCAAAGAGCGCGAACGAAAGCCTGTTCCGTTTCAAGTGGTTATTAATCCGAAGATCACACTGGAGAGCCCGGCTGACTTAGAGTTTTTCGAAGGTTGTCTAAGTCTCGCCGGTTTCACGGCGATGGTCCCGCGCGCCAAAAAAGTGAAGGTGGAGTGTCTGGACCACAAAGGCAATCCGAAAACGATTGAGGCTTCCGGTTGGTTCGCACGCATTTTGCAGCATGAGATCGATCACCTGAATGGGACGGTTTATATCGATAGAATGTATCCGCGAACTTTGATGACCGTTGACAATTTTAACCGCTATTGGAAAAGCAAAAGTATGGCGGAGATGAAGAAGCTAGTCGAATAGCCCGCTTTGCTTTTGTGTCTTTCTGGCGAAAGGCTCCAACTCCGGATACCGCTCCACAAGCTCCGGCGGCATTGGCAAAGGTTCGTTCTTCAGAATCGACGATATCTCAAACGCGTTCACAACGGCTTTGCCGATGTAATGATTGTTAGTAACTACGTAGGTGTCCTTGACGGAGTGCTCCACCGTCTTGATCCGATCCACCCACGGATCAAGCTCCGCGACGGAGTAAAGATAGTCGTACCGTTCGCCGTAATATTTCTGATCGCGCCACCAGCTATCGTAATTCCGCCCGTGAAGGCGAACGTAGCCAAGTGTTGAAGTAACAATCGCACTGGGCCCGACAGACTTACCGAACAAGGGCTGATCGATATTGCACAAACCCAGGTTCAGTTGCTCCAGCATTGCGAGCACACCCGGCTCGCTCCAACTTGCATGCCGAACTTCGAGCACCAGCGGGAACTCCGCAAAACGCGCACACAATCGCGCCAGGTAATCACGGTTCGCCGGAGTGTTGCGAAACGACCAAGGGAACTGCATCAACAGCGCACCCAGCTTGCCTTGCTCTAGCACGGGCGCAAAGCCATCCTTGAACTCCTGCTCGTCGGTGGCCGTGGCATTGCGATCATGCGTAAACCCGCGCCACAGCTTGGCCGTAAAGCGGAAGCGTGGATACGTTTCTATCTTCTGTAGCCAAGCAACAGCCGTCTTTGCGGAGAGGGGTCGATAAAACGTGACATTGATTTCGATGGTGTCGAAATATTGTGCCAGATACGCGACTTCCGAAAATCCGCGCGGTTTCTTGGCCGGATAAACTACGCCCCACCAATCTTTGTACGCCCAACCGGCTGGTCCAATGCGTGTCAAGACAACTCAGCGCGACGTGGCTTGTTGGTAGTTATAAGCGACGCGAAACATAGTCGCTTCGTCAAAATGCTTGGCGAAGATTTGTAAGCCGATGGGCAAGCCGTCCTTAGATTGCCCGCAAGGCAAACTCATACAAGGTACCCCCGCTAAATCGCCTGTGAGCGTGTAGATGTCTGACAAGTACATGGTCAGTGGGTCATCCACCTTCTCGCCAATCTTGAAGGCGGGAAAGGGCGATACCGGCGCGAGGATGCCGTCGATATCTTTGAAGGCTTCGCTAAAATCGCGCGCAATCAGGGTGCGTACTTGTTGCGCTTTCTTGTAATACGCGTCGTAATAACCGGCACTGAGCACATAAGTCCCGAGCATGATACGGCGTTTTACTTCGGCGCCAAATCCTGCGCCGCGGGTATTGCGGTACATGTCGGCCAGTGTTCCGCCTTCTGAGCGAATCGTATAACGCACGCCGTCGTAGCGGGCGAGATTGGAACTTGCCTCGGCGGTCGCAATGATGTAGTAACAGGAGAGCGCGTATTTCGTATGCGGCAAGCTGATTTTACGAATCTCGCAGCCGAGGCTTTCCAACTTCTTCACCGCCGTCTCTATGACGGCGCCCGTCTCAGACGTCAGGCCCTCGAAATATTCAGCGGGTAGGCCAAGTTTAAGGCCTTTAACGGGATGCTTCATTAGCGTGTTGTAGTCGTCAACGGGCGCGAACGCCGAGGTAGAATCCAGCTCGTCTCGGCCAGCCATCGCGTGCAACACAGTCGCGCAGTCTTCCACATTGCGCGCGAACGGCCCAATGTGATCAAGCGAGCTTGCAAAAGCGACGAGTCCATAGCGGGACACACGCCCATATGTGGGAGTTACCCCGACCACGCCGCAGAAGCTGGCAGGCTGGCGAATCGAGCCGCCGGTATCGGAGCCCAGCGTAATGACTGCCGTACCCTGTGCTACCGCCGCAGCCGAGCCGCCGCTCGACCCACCAGGTACACGATCCAGCGCCCGCGGATTGCGCACCGGGCCAAACGCCGAGTTTTCGTTCGACGAACCCATCGCGAACTCATCGCAATTCAGTTTGCCGATAACAATAGCTCCTTCATCTTCCAAGCGCATCACGGCAGTGGCATCATACGGTGGAATGTAGTGTTCCAAAATGCGCGAACCGCAGGTCGTGCGCAAGCCCTTAGTAATAATGACGTCCTTCACGCCAAGAGGAACGCCCGCCAATGCACCGATGGGTAGACCTTTGGCTATTTCGGAATCGACTTTGGCCGCTGACGCGAGAGCCCGCTCTGGCGAAAACGTTAGATAAGCGTTTGTCTTTGGATTCTCCGTTTGCGCAAAAGCCAGCGCCGCCTCGGTGAGTTCCTTCGCCGAGAACTCCTTCTTTAACAGTCCTTCGCGAACGGCTCCGACGGTGAGCGAAGGCAGAGATGAAGGGACGCTCATGTCCGATCAATCACTTTCGGAACTTTGTAATAGCCTGCGCCGGAGGAAATCGCGTTGGCGAGCGCGTCTTTATTGCTGAGCGGCGTATGCGGAATGTCTTCACGCAGCGTTGCGGTTTCGTCGGCGTCGAACAAAACTTGCGCCATGGGCTCCACGTTCGACGTATCCAGCGCGTTCAGTTGCTCAATATGCGTCAAAATCTGCCCGAGATTGTGTGACATCGCCAGCACCTCGTCATCAGACAGGCGGAGGTTCGCCAGATCGGCGACATAGCGTACTTCTTTTTCGGATAGGTTCAAGCGGTGGCCTTCTTACGAGAAAGTCGATATACCTTCTTTAGCACAGCATCCTGGATGGAATCGGCTTCGTCGTGCGTTAGGTCGGTTTGAGTCGCGGGACTTTGCCTGGTTTCGGCCCGTTGCGGCTGGCGGCGCTTAGGCGCGGTGCGAAATTCCAGGTCTTGCACAACGTCGCTGCCCGTGACCTTGCGAAGGCGATCGAGAATCTGGCCGCGCAGGGTGAATAGCTGTTTTTGCCAAATGGCATCTTCCACTTCGACCACCAGAGTGGTGCGGACGAGTGTGAGTCGCAATGTGTGAGAGGCAATCGCTTTACCAACGGCGGCCGGCCAAACGGCACGCGTGAGATCTTCTTCGCTGAAAACTTTTTTCGACAGCTTATTGTTCTGAATGAGCCGAGCAGCGCGTTCCATGAGACTTGCGGACAGACCTGTGCTTTCAGGGGGAAGAGGGGGAGTGAAAGAAGTTTACCACGATGTCGTCGGAACGCGGCGGCGCCTACACAGTACACTACTATTGAATGACCTTAGAAGAGCTAGAAAGAGAGTATGTTGCGCTCCGTCAGCAAGGTGAAGCTGTGCGGAGCTATCTTTGACGCGCCTGCCAAGCAAAGAGAGTTGAGCAAAACCGAAGCGGAGATCAATGATCCCGCCTTCTGGAACCAGCCGGAAAAAAGCCAGCGAGTGATGCAGCAGCGCAAACGCCTGGAAGAAGCTATTCAAAGCTCCAATGCGGTGGCGAGTGTGGCTTCCGATATCGACACCTTGTTCGAGTTGGGCCGCGAAGGCGAAAACGTGGCGCCTGAGTTGGAACGTGAACTCAAAACGTTTGCCGCCAAGTTGGAAGAACTAGAAAGCGCGATGCTGCTTTCAGGTGAGAATGACGCGCGCGATGCCATTGTCACTATCCACCCGGGAGCCGGCGGTACCGAGAGTCAGGATTGGGCCGAGATGCTGCTGCGCATGTACCTGCGCTGGGCGGAGCGTCACAAGTATCAAGTGACTGTCACCGACCGGCTGGAGGGTGAAGGCGCAGGCATTAAATCCGTCACGTTCGAAGTCAATGGCGAGAATGTTTACGGCCAGTTGCAGTCGGAAATCGGCGTGCATCGCTTAGTCCGCATTTCGCCGTTCGATGCCAACGCGCGGCGGCATACCTCATTCGCGTCGGTGTTCGTGCTGCCGCAAATCGACGACGACATCAACATAGAAATCAAACCGGACGACTTGAAGATCGACGTCTTTCGCGCGAGTGGCGCCGGTGGTCAACACGTGAACCGAACCGAATCCGCGGTACGGTTTACGCACTTACCTACGGGGATTGTAGTGCAGTGTCAGAACGAGCGTTCACAACACAAGAACCGCGCCAGTGCCATGAAACAGTTGCGGGCTAAGCTCTACGAGTTTGAGATGGAGAAGAAGCGCGCCGCTGAAAAGAAGCTGGAAGACTCGAAGGAGACCACCGGCTTTGGGAGCCAGATTCGAAACTATGTGCTGGCCCCGTACCGCATGGCGAAGGATTTGCGGTCGAAGCTGGCGATAGGCGATGTGGATCGAGTATTGGACGGCGATATCGATGCGTTGATTCACGCGTACCTTGTCTGGAAAAAGACGGGTAAGGTGGCGGGTGAGGATACGAAAGATGATCTGCCCGACTAAGGAAGAACTGAAGCGCGCCGCGGAGATTATCAGAAGGGGCGGTTTGGTGGCCTTTCCCACAGAAACGGTTTATGGCTTAGGTGCGAATGCGCTGGATCGGGACGCGGTGGCGCGCATTTTTGCGGCAAAACACCGCCCTTTGGCGAGCCCCATCATTGTGCATGTGGACAGCGAGACGATGGCGCGTACTCTCACAGCTGATTGGCCGGAACGCGCCCACAAATTAGCCGCACGATTTTGGCCGGGGCCGCTTACTCTTGTACTGAAAAAAGCTGAGATTGTGCCCGATCTGGTGACAGCGGGTCTGGATTCGGTTGGCGTGCGCGTCCCTTCGCATCCGGTAGCGCTGGAACTCATCCGGCGAGCGGGTGTTCCGATCGCTGCGCCCAGTGCCAATCGCTTTATGGAAATTTCCCCCACAACGGCGGCTCACGTCCGCGCCAGTTTGGGCGATACGGTAGATATGATTCTTGATGCTGGTCCAACGCAGGTTGGAATTGAATCGACCGTCGCTTCTCTTCATAGAGATCCGCCAATGGTGCTGCGGCCGGGAATGATTTCGCAGGAGCAATTAGAGGAGGCGACGGGAGTTTCGTGGGAGCGCGAGCAAGACTTGCCCGAGGTGATGGAATCGCCAGGACAACATGCCCGCCACTACGCTCCGCGTACGCCGCTTTTTTTGTTTCAGACGCGAGGAGAACTGCCGCCCGGACGGGGCGTTGTGATCAACTTGCCTCCGGATGCCGTTGCCTATGCTGCGAACCTCTATTCAGCACTGCACGCCGCCGATGAAGAAGGTTGGGATTGGATCGGTATCAACGAACCGCCCGACAAACCTGAATGGGCGGGTATTCGAGATCGTCTGCGCCGCGCCAGCAGTGTCAAACAGTAGCTTAGACGTTTGCCATCTCAAACGCTTTGCGATGATCGCTGAGAAATTGCTCTAAGCCTTTATCGGTGAGCGGATGATGGAAGAGTTGTTCGAGCACTTTATACGTCAACGTGACAATATGTACGCCCGATTTGGCGATCTCAATCACATGCAGCGGTCCACGCACCGATGCGGCCAACACCTGCGTTTTGTAGTTGTAGTTGCCGTAGATCTTCATGATGTTGTCGATTAGTTCAATACCGGGCCAACCGATGTCGTCGACGCGTCCCACGAACGGGCTGATAATATAAGCACCGGCTTTAGCGGCGACTAAGGCTTGGGCGGCACTGAAGCAAAGCGTAACGTTAGTACGAATTCCTTCCTGCGCAAGCGCGCCGACCGCTTTGATCCCGTCGGCGATCATAGGAACTTTGACCACAACGTTCTTGTGAATCTTGGCGAGGCGGCGGCCTTCCTCGATCATTTCTTTGGCAGTCGTGGAAACTACTTCGGCGCTGATGTCGCCGTCGATGATGTCGCAGATTTTACGAACCTGCTCTTCGACGGGAACTCCTTCCTTTGCAATGAGACTGGGGTTGGTGGTTACACCATCGATGATGCCCAATTCAGCGGCGGTTTTCAACTCGGAAAGATTGGCTGAATCAAGGAAAAACTTCATGTGCGCTAGCTCGATAGTATCAAGAAATGCAAAATCCGCAAGGAATCATCCGAATTGAGCGTGCGGTTAAGAACCAGGCGCCGTTGATTCTGAGTTTTATTCGCCAGCTGGCCGAGTATGAAAAGCTGCTCGACAAAGTGGAGGCGGACCAGGCGCGTATTGAAGAAACCCTGTTCGGTGATAAGCCTGCGGCGGAGACCGTGATCGCTTATCTTGGCGCACAGCCAGTGGGCTTTGCGTTGTTCTTCTCAACGTATTCAACCTTCCTGGCGCGCCCAGGCATCTATCTGGAAGACCTTTTTGTGGAGCCTAAATTTCGCGGCTATGGTGTGGGCAAAGCGCTGCTGGTGCATCTGGCAAAGTTAGCTCGCGAACGCGGCTGCGGCCGGTTGGAGTGGTCGGTGCTCGATTGGAATGAACCGTCCATTAAGTTCTATAAGAAACTAGGCGCCGTCCCAAAAGACGAGTGGACCATGTACTGTGTAACGGGTGAGAATCTGGAAAAACTGGCGCAGACTCTATAATCAGGAAGAATGATTGAGGCTCCTGCGGTGAGACATCTGCTTGCCGCTATCCCTAACTTGCGCGTTACGGCCGATGAGCCGCTGGCGCGCCATACCAGATTCGGCATAGGCGGCCCTGCAAAACTGTTTTGCGATGCAACGGACGGAAATTCGTGCGTGGCGGCGCTGCAAGCGCTGAAGGAATCGGGTTTGCCGCATGTAGTGATCGGCGGTGGGACGAATCTGATTGTCGCGGACTTGGGATTCGATGGAATTGTGCTGCGCTATTCGGGTAAGAAAATTAATCAGACAGGGCTGCGGCTTTCGGCAGAAGCGGGCGCATATTTGCAAGTGGTGGTGGATCTGAGTGTTTCGCTTGGACTGAGCGGCATGCAGACGATGACAGGCATTCCGGGCTTCTTAGGAGGTGCGCTGTATGGCAACGCGGGCGCTTACGGACAGTCGATTCAAGAACGCGTCGAAAGTGTTTTAGCCACCGATGGCCAGCACACTTTGTCGTTCACGAACGCCGAGTGCGAGTTTCAATATCGCGATAGCTGGTTCAAGAGTCACAAGGAGTGGCTGATTCTGTCGGCTGATTTGCGATTCGAGGAAGGCGACGTAGCGGAACTTCAGAAGGCATCACGCGAGATTCGTGAGATTCGCGATAAGAAGTATCCGCCGGCTATGAAGTGCGCCGGAAGCATTTTCAAAAACCTTTTTCTGGCCCACCTGCCTTTCGATGTGCAAGCGAAAGTGCCTCCGAAGCTGGTGCGAGAAGGGAAAGTGCCGTCGGCTTGGTTTCTAGAGCAAGCCGGAGTTATGGGCTTACGGATTGGCGACATTCAAGTAGCCACCTACCATGCTAACTTGATTTACAACGATGGCGCGGGCACAGCCGCGGACTTAGTCACTGTGGTGAAGGAATGCAAGCAGCGAGTAGCGGATCGCTTCGGTTTTGAGCTCGAAGAAGAAGTGCAATACGTCGGCTTTTAGAACGGTCCCAGCAGAATCGCTTGGTCGGAAATGAGTTGCCGGATGCGCGGTGAGGTAAGCGCTTCGAGTTCTCGGAGTCGCGACTCTTTGAGGCGCGTGCGGGCTTGTTTCAGTTCATCGCCCAGGTAGCCGGGATGACACATGAATTCGGTTGTGCCTTCTTCCAGCTTGTCTAAAGCTTGTCCGAAGGTGTTTTCTGTGAGTTTACCCGTTAACCTGAAGCCCAGGAAATGATCCGTCAGACGAATGTTCTTACCAGCGGCAAAGCGGCGATAATAGCGATTACCCATGGCGCATGAGAGGGCGCCGAGCCTCACTGTGGAATCAAGCGGCAATCGCACCCAGTGAATGCCGAACTCGCCTGCGAGTTTAACCACGGTCCGAAATACCAGCGGTACTAAGTGAGTATGTTTATGGGTATCGAGATGCGAAAGACGAATACCAGTTGCCAAGATCTTCTCTATCTGCGCTTTGAGTTCTCCGTATACGTCCAAGCCGCGCTTTGCTAATACTGGCAACAATTGTCTGGGACCTTCGGGCAACGGTCTACCGTCCAACAGAGAACAGCCTTGGACAAGAACGAGGTGCGCGCCGATATCGAGCGTTGGTGTTTCCTTGGCCAGTCGCACCGCGTCATCGAAAGCCTCGCCGTTTGCCATCAGCGTGGTGGACGTAAGCACGCCCTGACGATGCGCATCAACAATGCCCGCGTTCACGTCTCTGGTGAAACCGAAATCGTCAGCGTTAATAATCAGACGCCGCAATTTAAAAAATGTGGAGCTTGATCGAAAGGAATTTTTTCGGATTCGCGCGGAAGTCCTTAAGCAACTCATGCAGTTCGCGCGTTGCACCGGTCGCGCTGTCGTACAACGCCGGGTTGACCATCAATTGGCCGAGTGTTCCCTGGCCGGAGTTCAGCTTTTCGATGGTCACATTGACCTTGTCCAGCGTCTGGGAGAACTGCTTCGCTAGTTTGTCATCTTTCAACAATTCCCCAGCGCTGCCTTTGCCCGCGTTCAGGTCGGCCAGCATGGTGTTTAATTGATCGACAGTTTTATTGACGTCGTTGTATAACTTGGGATCTTTGAGCAGCATACCGGCGGTACCCTCGCCTTTCTGTAGTCCGTCCGCGAGACTGTCGATTTTAGTTATGACTTGTTGAAGCTGGTCATAAAGCTGGCTATCGTTAATAAGGTGTCCAATAGTCCCGTTTTTCGAGTTTAGGGTTGTGGCCAGGAGTTGAACCTGGTTGACTGTCGCCTGCAAGCTGTTGTATAGAGTTTCGTCCACCAAAAGTTTGCCGATGGTCCCTTTGCCGACTTCGACTTGGCCGACAATTTGCTGTACCTTATCTAACAATAATTGCAGCGAGTTGAAAATGTTATAACCCTGTTCTATGAGTTTGTCAAAGTCCGGATTACTAATTGAATGAAGGGTGGCATTCGCCTGAATGAGCGAATGGCTGGTACCCTTGGTAATTTGCAGAAATTTGGTACTGCCGAGTAAGTTGTCGGAAGAAATGCGGGCGATTGAATCTGCTGGAATCTGCTTCATCATGTCTTCGTCGATCAAAAGATCAATACGGATCACGCGGTCCGGATCTGTTTCGCCGGAGAGTTCAACATCGGTCACGGTCCCGGCTTGAATACCGTTGATCCTGACGGGAGAACTCTTGGCGAGGCCAGCGGCATCGGATGTGAAGACATGGAGAGGTATTTCTTTCTTGAACCATTGCATATTGCCGGTGAGCAAAAAAACCAGCAACGCTACGCAGGTGAGCGCTACGATCCCCAGAATGCCGACCTTCAATTGTGCAAAGCTGACTCTTTCTTTACTAGGCATGTCTACCTCTCGTTTTCGAGCTACTCATCGCCGTGTCTCACAAATCTTTTAACGTACTCGTCGCCGGAAGCTTCCAATTCGAACTTCGATCCAAAAAAGACAATTTCGCCTTCTTTCATAACAATGAACTTGGTGCGGTCGCTAGCCGACGCGCGCTGACCATCTTTAAGCGCCATCAGTTCTTCTTGTCCTTGATCGTAGCGAAAGTCGGACATGATTTCGCCGTCCTGATAGCGATAAGTGACAATCAGCGAAGCGCTATTCCGCACATCGCGCTCTTTCGCCACCAGCGCCATAATCGTGTTGGCGGTGATGGGGTCAAGGCCAGCGGTTGGAGAATCGTAAAGCAAGAGCGGCGGCTCGGTCACAATGGCGCGCGCGATGCCTACTCGACGGCGCATACCGCCGGAAAGTTCGGACGGGAATTGGTCGAAGGTATGTTCGAGTTCAACAAAGCGCAGGGCATCTTTAGCGCGGCTTGCTGCATCAGCGGCGGAAACTGGTCCCGAGCCATTGGTTTTTTGATTCAAGAGGGGGTACTGGACATTTTCTCCGACAGAAAGAGAATCGAACAAACCACCTTCTTGAAAAAGAACTCCCGCCCGCGCGCGTAAAGGAAACAGTGCGCTCTCTGCCGCCGCAGTCACATCCTCGCCAAACAAATTAATGGCCCCTTCATCCACTGCCACCAAGCCTATAACAGCTTTGAGCAAGGTTGTTTTTCCGCAACCCGCGACTCCCAAAACGATGCGCGTTTCGCCGGGTTTGAGGCTTAAAGACACCTTGCGGAGCGCCCAGGTGTCGCCAAATTTCAGGCTGACATCTTTAAATTCCAGGATCGGTTCTTGGGGCGCGTCCATTTATAGACCCACAAAAATCTTGTCGATGAGCAGTGTTACCACAAAGATCCAAACCATGGCCGAAACGACGGCTTGGGTAACGGCGCGTCCAACACCCTGCGTGCCGCCGCTGGTTCGCAGGCCATAGAAACATCCGACCAGGGTGATAATCATGCCAAAAATGAGCGGCTTGAGTAAGCCTTGGGCGAGATCGTTCAAGACTAGCGCGCGCCAGGAGGTAGACCAATATTCACCGGCCGAAATAATCCTCAGCAGAGGAACGGCAATCAAATACGCGCCGACCAAACCAATGGCATCGGCAATCACGGTCAGGCATGGCAGCATTAGCGTGGTGGCGATGAGGCGGGGCGTAACGAGTTTTTGAACGGGATCGGTGCCCAGTGCGCGCATGGCGTCAATTTGTTCGGTGACCTTCATGGAGCCGAGTTCACTGGCGATGCCGGAGGCGTTTCTCCCGGCGACCATGACAGCGCTTAACACTGGGCCAAGTTCGCGCACCAGCGTGAGGGAGACGATCGTTCCTACCTGGCTGCTGGCCCCATAAGTGCTCAGCGCGCGAGCCATTTGAAGGGCGATAATGGCACCGCTGAACGCTCCGATTAGAATTACGATGGGTAGACTTCCAACGCCGATGATATCCATCTGCATGAATACGTCATCGTAGTAATGCGGGCGTCGTACGATGTTGAGGAAGGAACGGCCAGCGAGGAAGAGAAAATCCTGGAAGGACGCGATCAACGTCTTCAGGAAGTCGAGCAACTAGGACCCCCCCCGTTTAACCTCGCTCTCATTGCTCGATCCTAACATAGTTGTGAGATCTCAGATCGCTGCTGCGCAATGCCCGGTCCGGCTTAGCCTGGAGGGAGCGGCCCCGAATCCTTTCGCGGGTTGTAAATAGATGCTTTGGTCGGTTCCCCGCGCACCGCTAGCACGTAGGGAGTTGGACCGACTGAGGCTGAAGCTCTGTCGTTTGACGCACCAAGCGCTGGGCTTGGACGTGCTGTTGTTGGAAGGGCGAGTGGTCGATGGGCTGGCCTTGGGAACAACTTCGGCCGGAGGAATGACTCCTTAATTCGTTCAGTAAAGATCTGTCTTGCACAATCGAGCTGTCGATAATGCGAGCGCCCTTGATAAAACAACCGACCGATCCGATTCCCACACCCGCGTCGCTGGGGAGTAGCCGTACTGGAACTTGCCTATTTTGCGGGATCACAAGAACATTAAGGTCAATGCCCACTATACATTTCACTTTAAGTGGTGGAACAGTACGACGTCATCGCCGATGTTTGATGGCAACACGATCAGGATGCCTCCATTTGTGAACTTCCGGAAACCGGTTCGCTGTTGCCGCATGCCGCGCTTCTCCAGGTGCAGAGATAATTCCTGAATGATCCCCTGATTTCAAAACACTCACAAGTAGGTAGACGTACTCCATGTACAAACGTTCCGAGCCCACCGGGGTATCGGACAACTTAACCCATAGAAAGACCATTCACAATGACGAACCTGCAGAAGCAGTTGCTTGAGGACATGAAGGCATCCACGGCGGCAAAGTCCGCACTCCGAAGAGGAGAGCGCCCAGCCGAAAATGGAACTCCTCAGACGGTAGCCAACATTGCTTCACCGGAAATCGTGGTCCAGGGATTGAAGGAACGCAACCGAGCCGCCGAAACGATTATCGAAGGCTATGCCGAAAATCACGCACTGATGGACGTTGGATTCGGTTTAGCCGGGCTGATTCCGATCCCAGGGGCGGCTGTTGCTGCTCTGGGGGTAGCGATCCTAGCGCAGGGACCTGTTATCTATAAGCCGATGGCTGCGGATCTCTCCGCGGTCTATAGGGCTGTGCCTGCATCGGTGGACAAAATCGTAAATGAGGGTCTTGCATTGAATGCAGTTGTCGACGTAGGCGGCGAGCTTCTCTCTGAATTTTTATCCGAAATTATCGGGGAGGTAATCTCTGAGGCATGGCCTAGTAGTATTCTAAGTTTCGTACCTTTCATCGGAGGCCTAGTAGCGGCGAGTTTGGATGCCGTTATAGGTGCCACTCTAACTTGGCGCGTGGGAACCATGATTTCTATCTACCACCAGAACGGCGGTCAGTGGATCAATGACCGCAAGACAACATATGAGCGCTCAAAGCTCATGGTTGGCGGCTTTTCACCTCGAACCTCTAACCGAGTTAAACTAGACTCCGTGTACACCTGTAACCCGGAGGTAAAGAACTACCAGATGAACACTGTTCGAGCTTTAGTTGAAATGTTGCTAAGTGTAACAAAAGATGGTAATGAGATTAGAAAGGCTCTGAATCAGCGAAACATCCCGCCTGAGCTTATAGACTTGGTTCTGTCTCAGTTTTCGCTGTAAAGTGGAGAAACTAAGTGACACTAAACCATCACTTTCGCCCGCGTAGGCGCCGCAGCCTGCAAGATGCGCGTCGAAGGCGTCCACGTTGCAGGGCCGCCGCACCTGGATCCGATTCCACGAGAAAGATGGCGAACGTCACGAAATGCCCAGCCGTCACAAGCTAGACGCCGATCTGCACAACTATATGGAAGCTCCCCGTGCCGCAGCGGCTGCCAAAACGGTACGACCCGAAGCCAGTCGAAGAGCATGCTGGGACAAGTTGCAGAAAGCGCGGCTATTTTCCACGCTCAAAGGCCAATCGGGTAATCTCACCGGCCGCCCGATGAGCCACTCCGCGCCTTGGCTAGAACACGACCTCCGCGACGGCCGACTTGGCGCTTTCATTGTTTTTCTTGTCTACTCGAGCTGATTTCGTAGCGATAGGTCTTGCCGCTCTCCACCTTGGTGTCGCTGAAGGCGGGGAGTGTGACCATTTCGCCCTGCCGCTCAAAAGGGCCAGCGTTCACGGAACGATAGACAAAATAACCAGCCACATCGGTTTCAGGACTTCTTTGCCAGGAGACTTCAATCGAGTTGGGTCCGGCAAGAGCAGTAACGCCTGACGGTACGGAGGGAGGGAAGGTGTCGATAGGCTTGACGTTATCAACCTCAAGAGGTAAGCTTTGAGCGCTTCCATTGGTGGCAATGACTTGGTACGCATAGTTGACGTCGAATTGCGCCGTGGTATCGACAAAGTGCGGCTCAGTGGAAGTGCCAATTTCGAGCATGCTCTTTTCGCCGTCTGCCTTCCGAAGGATGCGGTAGCCCGTGGCATGCTCAACGCTCTGCCACTCGAGGACGACCCCCTGCTCGCTTGCCCGAGCATCGATTTTGCTGGGCGGAGTTAGCGGCGCACGTACATCCAAGACAACGCGATTAGACCATGCAGAGTAGTGATCACCGCGTTTGATCGCGGTTCTGACAGCGACGGCAACGCGCTTGCCGAGAAGGCCTTGTAAAGGAATAGAGGTTGCCATAGGGATCGGCTTAGGATCGAATGCGTCGCCGGCGGGCGGCAGGTTTAGCGGATAGCTCTGCGCGCTCTCCGCCCAACTATCGAAGTCAAACGGAACCATTTCGGGGCCGATTCTTAGGTCGATTTCAGAGAATTGCTTGATCGCCAAATTGTCCGTAGTGCGCGCCGGAGTGTGAAACGAAATCTCGATCTTGTTGCCGCTTTCGACTGCTACCAGATCTATGACCGGCGTCGGAATCTCTGGAGACGGCGGCATAATGGGTCCAACGTAACCGCATCCAACCAACGACAATGTAAAGGCAGAGAGAACCGCGAAGGCAGCTGCGCGCACTTAGAGAATATACCTGCTGAGGTCCTGATCTTTGACAATCTCACTCAGCTGTTTGCGAACATAAGCAGCGTCCAAGCGAATCGTTTTTTTCTTGAGGTCGGGGCCTTCGAAAGAAATCTCTTCCAGCAGCTTCTCCATAATGGTGTGCAGCCGGCGGGCGCCGATATTCTCGGTATTTTCGTTAACCTGGGCAGCGACTTTCGCGATCTCGATGAGCGCATCCTCAGTGAAGGTAAGCTTGATGCCCTCCGTTTCGAGCAGCGCCATGTACTGCTTGATGAGCGCCGACTTGGGCTCTTTCAGAATGCGAATAAAATCGGCTTCGGTGAGAGATTTCAGCTCAACACGGATGGGGAAGCGGCCTTGCAGTTCGGGAATTAAATCGGACGGTTTGGAAACGTGGAAAGCGCCGGCGGCTACGAAGAGAATGTGATCGGTGCGTACGAAGCCGTGGCGCGTGTTGACGGTTGTACCTTCGACGATAGGCAGAATATCGCGCTGGACGCCTTCCCGGCTGACATCGGGCCCGTGGCCACCCTCGCGACCGGCGATCTTGTCGATCTCATCCAGAAAGATGATGCCGTTACGCTCAACCCGCTCCAAAGCGATGCGCGTGACTTGATCCATGTCGACGAGTTTTTGCTCTTCTTCCTGAATCAGATACTCGAGCGCTTCCGAAACGCGCATATTGCGCTTCCTGGTGCGGGGACCAAAAAGGCCGGGGATGACATCTTTCAAATTGATGTCCATCTCTTCGATATTGCCGTTTGTGGAAACTTCGAACGTGGGGCCGCGTTCCTTGACGTCGACTTCGACTTGACGATCGTCGAGTTTGCCGGCACGCAATTTCTCACGCAACTTTTCACGGGTGCGTTCGACGCTTTCGTTGGCCTCAGGCGGAGGCGGCATTAAGAGATCCAACAGGCGCTCTTCGGCTTGCTGCTCGGCGCGGTCGGCCACTTGATCGAGCCGCTCTTCGCGCACCATGTCAATCGCAACATCCACCAGGTCGCGAATCATGGACTCAACATCTCGGCCAACATAACCGACTTCTGTGAACTTGCTAGCCTCGACTTTGAGAAAAGGCGAATTGGCAAGCTTGGCCAGGCGGCGCGCAATTTCGGTTTTGCCCACGCCGGTTGGCCCGATCATGAGGATGTTCTTGGGCATGACCTCTTCGGCCATTTCGGGATCGAGTTTCTGGCGGCGGACGCGATTACGCAAAGCGATGGCGACGGAGCGCTTGGCCTCGGCCTGGCCGACAACGTGCTTGTCGAGTTCGGCGACGATTTCGCGCGGAGTGAGTTCATCGAGCAGCGGGGCTTCGCCGGAGGACTGCTGCGGCAAGTAGATCACCATTTACGACAACTCCTCGAAAGCCACATTGTCGTTCGTGTAGATACAGGTATCGCTGGCAATCTTCATGGCCTTCTCAACAACTTCGCGTGCGCCCAGCGTGGTGTTTTCCAGCAGCGCGATGGCAGCGCATTTGGCGAATGGACCACCGGAACCGATGGCTGCGATGGGGGTATCGGGTTCAATTACGTCGCCGGTACCGCTGACAATATACATGTTCTCGGTATCAGCTACAAGCAAAAGAGCTTCCAAATGGCGCAACATTCTATCGGTGCGCCATTCCTTCGCCAATTCCACAACACTGCGGGAAAGGTTGCCACTATGCTGCTCCAGCTTCCCTTCGAAGCGGGCAAACAGGGCGAACGCATCGGCGGTAGAGCCGGCGAATCCTGCAATGATTTTCCCGTTGAAAAGACGACGCAGTTTCTTGGCGCCACTCTTTAAAACTTCGCTACCCATTGTGACCTGGCCATCACCGGCCAGCACAACCTTACCATTACGGCGGACGCACAAGATCGTGGTCGACCGGATTCTTTTACTCATGGGAACAGACAGACTCCCGCTTGGCCCGGATCCTTGTTGACGGGCCAAGCGAATTCTCATTTCATCACAGTAGCCTGGAAGACGCCTCGCTCACGGTCACGGCTTGGCTACTCAGCGACTCGCCGTAGGTCCAGCGGGAGCCGGAGCAGTTGCGGGTGCGGCTGCGGGGGCTGGACGTTCCGGTTGAGGTTTAGGCAGCGGTTTCCGTGGCAGCATTTCGGGGCGATTGGCAGTGTTGTAGACGAAGTCCGCGATGATAGTGGACGCTTGCATCAGGTCGCCGGCCTGGATGCGATCATAGACATCCATATTCGAGTGGTGCGTGCGGGTTTCGTAATCCATCGGGTCCTGAATGAACTGGAAACCGGGGATGCCGACGGCGTCAAAAGACAAGTGGTCGGTGCCGCCGGTGTTGCGAATCGAAATGGTGGATGCGCCCATGTCTTTGAAGGGCTCGAACCAAGATTCGAAGATAGGCCGCATCATGTCGTTGCCCTGCAGATAGACGCCGCGAATTTTGCCAGTGCCGTTGTCGTAGTTGAAATAGCCGGAAATTTTGGGTTGTTCAGCAGTGAGTTTCATGGTGGCGCGGTCGCCAAAATGTTCGGTGACGTAAGCGCGTGAACCCAGCAAGCCTTCTTCTTCACCACCCCAGAGAGCGATGCGGATGGTGCGGTCAAGCGGCAGGTTGGTGGCTTTGAGCACGCGGACGGCTTCCATCATGACAGCGCTGCCGGCTGCATTATCGGTAGCGCCGGTGCCCCCGTGCCAGGAATCGAAGTGTGCACCCAGCATGACGAGCTCGTCTTTGTGCTTGCCGGTGCCGGGGATTTCGCCGACGACGTTGAAGCAATCGGGATGGCTTTCATCGATATCGTTATCGATGTTGAATTCGAGCTTGACCGGGATGTTGTGCTCTAAGAGGCGGGCGATGCGGTTGTATTGTTCCGGCATCAGAGCGACTGCCGGAAGACCGATTGGTTTCTTGGGATCATACGATCCGCCCGATGCAGCGAAGATCGTTCCCCCGTCGCCTTGCGGGCTTTCCGAAAGGATCAATAGCGCGCCTTCCTCTTTCATGAATTGGGTGATCTTTTCCTGTAGACGCATACGTTCTTCGCGGCTTTGCGGCGTGTAGGCGGCAGCAGCGCGTTGACCAGCGGGGGCGGGTGGACCCCCAAACATGGGACGGACGCCGGGTTCGGGCGCGGCGGCTTCCGAGGCAAGGTCGCTATCGGAATAGCGGCGGGCTTCGGCCGTGACCGGGAACGGGAGGTCGCGGGCGGCCGAGGACATGATGATTTTGCCCTTTAGCTTGCCTTTGAATTTCTCCATATCCGCTTCGCTGCGGATGGTGGCCATGATCGGTTCGCCAGTGATGCTGCCGCCGGTGCCGCTGGTCCAGGCGAGCGGAATTCCGACGAGCGAAGAGAAGCGCGGTTCCAGCATGTGGCCCTCGTAATATTTGTTGGACCAAGCGCGGCCGAACGGACCCCATTTTTCCATGTGGACGTTGACGAGGCCGAACTCCTGCAAGCGTTTGACGGCCCATTCGCCAGCGGCGTAATGATTAGGCGAGTTGGTGAGGCGCGGGCCATAGACGTCGGTGAGATAGAACATGGTGTCCATCACTTTCGAGTTCGAAAGCGATTCGGCTTTGATGCGGTTGAGGGCGCTGAGATCGGGTTTATCTTGCGCTGTGATGAGGGCTCCGGACAGCAACAGGGCTAGAGGGAGGGAGAGTTTCTGACTAAATGTTCTGTGCGGTTGAGACATGGATGAGCCTTCCGAATAAATTGTACGTCTTGAAGAAGAATACAGGAAACAGGATTTAGCATATCGAAGGCGAAAAACGCGGGGGGGATTGGGGTGGGTATGCTAAGTGGTACGAAGTTACTTTGTTTCGAATTGTGGTAAACAAAGGGGCTAGGTAAGTGGTTTGCATTTCGTCCTGCTATTTGGAGGAAGTTACGAAAATTATTAGTAGCGGCTTGCGGGTGTCGGCGGATTTGGTTTGTTTGTTGGATGTTAGTAACATGTGTCGATAATTCAGGAAACAAATTAGCTGCGTCTCGACTCATAGGATACGGTTTTGGCAATTCCGAGGTGAGGACAAAGAATGGGCAAGTGGTTGATAGGAGGGCGGTAAGTTTATTTGATCGGGCGGTGAATGCGGCTTGGAGGGAGCAAAGTGTGCCTTGTACGCGGGCGATTTCATGCAGGTGAAAAAGGTCAGTTGCTTGTGCCCAAAGCAAAATCTTAAGCGAGCGTGCAGCCGCTTTGTACAGGCCGCCGTACGTCGTATTGCTGTCATTGGCGGTAAAGGTTTCGAGAAATGGTTCGGCGCTCTCCCCATTAACAAGAAAGGCCGAGCGACGATGCGCAGCAGGTGATTTGCAAGGAGGATGATCTCGACGGCTTCCGCCGGATGGTCTAAATTGACTTCACGGTGAGAGTGAGAATTTTTGTATGAGCCGATTGCCCCGGCGAAGAGTGTCACGGACCGCACTGAATTGCGTTGCACAATCGAATCTAACAAGGTCATCTACGGAAGAACAAGAAGATCCGTCACGCCTTTGGTTTACGGGCATGGATACCGTTCAGGCAACCTTACGATCTGTAATCTGAGACTCTGGAGAATGGTGCATGGGAAATCGATATGTTGATTGGGGAAAAGGTTCATGAACGACAATCGGATTGATGGCAGACCGATGGGACTCGCCAATAGGCGCGAACTGCTTGCCATGCTTACGGCGACAACTCTGGCGCAAGCACAGACCGACGAAAGAGTTACGGTCCCAGGCAAGCGTGCCATGATCTTGCACAATGATCGACCAGAAGATCTCGAAACCCCGCTGAACTATTTCGATCAATGGATCACTCCCAACGACGCTTTTTTCGTCCGGCAACATCTGCCTCGACCCGAGATCCGTGAAGCTGACTTCCGGCTGAAAGTTGCTGGCCGAACGGACCGTGAGATCCAATTCACGTTGACGGACCTACGAAAACTTGCTCAACGCACGCTACCAGCCGTTCTCGAATGTACCGGTAACGGCAGAGGCTTTTACCGGCCTCGCGTTCCTGGCATACAGTGGGGCAGAGGCGCAGTCGGTAATGCTGAATGGAGCGGTCCTCGGTTGATCGACGTTCTCAAGATGGCTGGCGCGGATCTCCAAGCTGCTTTTGTCACGGCAAATGGATTGGATGTCGGCGTGGCTAAGACACCCGATTTTATTCGTTCATTGCCAATGCGGAAAGCAATTCACCCTGATACGCTTCTGGCGCTCCAGATGAATGGCGAAGCCCTTCCAGCATTGCACGGTTTTCCCCTACGCATGATCGTGCCAGGCTGGGATGGTACCAGCTGGGTTAAATGGGTGAACTCCCTAATCGTTGCTAACGAACCCGATCAAGGGTTTTTCATGAACCCTGCTTATCGCTTCCCCAAACATCCTGGAGCACCGGGAACACCTGTCGACCGCGCTGATCTTGTGGTAGTTGAAGGAATGCCGGTAAAGTCATATATCACTTCACCTGCCGACGGAGACAAGGTCCCGCTTGCTCCCCTCACGCTTCGCGGCATGGCTTGGGCAGGCGAGGAGCGCATCGCGAAGGTTGAGATTTCCACCGATGGCGGAAGCAGTTGGACTGAAGCTCAGCTTTCGCCGAAAAGTCTCCCTTTCACCTGGCGCCTTTGGACGCAGGAATGGAGGCCGTCCAGCCATGGATACTTCACCGTGCTTTCGCGCGCAACCGACTCCTCAGGTCGTGTTCAACCAATTGTTGCAGCTTGGAATCCGTCCGGGTATTTGTTCAACGCCATAGATCGAATTGGCGTTATGGTGGAGAGCGCATGAAAAGATCTTTAGTCAAAGTCGGCGGTGTATTCGGCTTCATTTTTCTTTGTTGTTCGGCCGATGGTCAGTCAGTGGAGAGCGCCAAAAAACAAGAACAGAGCGCCTGCATCGCGTGCCACAGCTTGCGGCTGATTCACTCACAGCGGCTTTCCGCCGCAGCCTGGGGAAAAGAAATCGACAAAATGGTGGGGTGGGGTGCAACAGTACCTGATCGGCAGTTGCTTATTGATTACCTCGCGGCGCAATATGGCGAGAATAAACCTGTGCCGATTCCGCAGTCATCTGAAAACGGAGTAACACCGGGCTCCCAATAATCTAGTCTTTGAAATTCACCTCAAGTCGGTAATCGTCGTGCGCCCAAACAATGGCAACGATTGCTGAGACGGCGGCAGAACTTGAACTGCAGGAGAATCGCGAGTGGATTAGTTCCAGGTTGGTCAGGGATGCGTACGGAGCTTTTTCGGCGCAGGCGTTTCGGTCGAGCATTCTCCAAGTAGCGTGATTCGCCCAGAGCGCAGTGCGACGCTTCCCACAATGAGACTAGTGGATAGCGCGTTTGGACCACCTGCAAATTGCGGGTCATCGCCATCATCACTCCCTCAAACGGATAACAAATGGATAAATGGCAGAGAGTATACTTGCAACTCCGGAGATAACGCCGATGGCGGCGAGTAACCTGCTGTCCGGCCTCCATGCGAAGAGCGCAAGGGCAACGATCAACAAGCCTACGGCGAGCATTGCGAAGGTCCTACTGCGCAAGGCCAATCTCCGTAGTCGAGAAACGCCTGTGGCGACGGGTTCGCTGTCCAATAGGTTTCGGTAGGTGTAGTCCGTAGGATTCGACAGCCGATGATAAAGATCGGACTGCCCGAACGACGGCGGCCTCTTCAACTCGAAGGCGAACACTTCGTCACGGTCAAGTGCGAGCAACGCAACCGCAACGTCTATTAGCAGATTCTTCTTCAGAGCGGTGACATCAAAAACGCAACTCCTGCGCCCATCCACCCACCTGATGAGCTCCGAATAAAGGTTCCCAAGCGGTACGACTTTCGCTCCAAGCCCGCCCTCGTTGACCGCAGCCAACACGTTGCTGTACACGCTGTTCGATTCCGCCGCCGTAAGTTGTTGACGAGTGTTGCCACTCTTGTCTAGTCCAAAATCGATATAAGTGTTCGCTGCTAGGGCCTCAAGCTGCGCGGCCACGCGCTCGGATATACGTGTTGCCCACGCCGTTCCTGAAAGCTCGGCAGGGTAGTCATGTTCGGAAATGACGACTATTTCGACACTTGTGACGCCCACGTGCACAATGGCGTGGGTAATTGAGTTTATGTATGGATCAGGTGCATCCGATGTGGCAAACAGTACCAAGTGCCTCGGCGGCATTATGACCTCTGTGATGTGACTGCTTGATTCTTACCAGACAACTTGGCTCTTCGAAGCGCATCCACTGCTCGCTCCGGGCTTTGTCCGAACCCGATGCTCAAGGTACACCCGCAGATCCTCTGGTAGAGTTTCCGGAGCATATCGGAAAACTCCACCGAGGCCCGTACTAAAGGAACTTGGGCAAGGAGATCGTCGCCTCCAGCAAAGATGATGTGGCCTCCGAAGTCACATTTGAGAGTGTTCCCCAGCGTGTCGAGCGCCTGCTGTAGTCGGGCGCTAAGCTCAGCGGCGCCCTCGACGTCTCCGTCCAGAAGGAGGAGCTCGATCCGATCACCCACGCAGTCTCCGTCTGCCAAAAGATATGCGTATCCATTCTCGAATTGATTTTGTCCGACAGGGTGATTGCGAGGCACAAGAACTCTATCATAGCTTGGGCTTCGTTTCGCGGACGGCGTTGGGCAGAAAATGCCATGTATTCCGTTAGGCGGGCGGACAGCATGATCTCCCGTAATCAGACAAACGGTCCAGGTCGGAAGTGAAATCGGTAAGTTGTCCGTTATTCGGCAAGTGTAAGCCCGAATCAGAAGGTACGGCCGCCTAGTGGCCTAAGCTTCCAGACGGTCGTTATTAGAACCGGAGCTACGGCCTGCAAGTAACAGTGGTTAAGAGGATCCCCATTTAAGCGTAAATTGCTGCAAACGAAAGCGTCGCGATTGCAAATATTTCGCTCCATCAAACAGCGGCGACGGCGCGCATCTCGAGCGGAGGTTGTTGTCGGGCAGTGATGACTGCCTGACTCTCTCGTGTGCGTAGAGTTGCGAGAATCACCCCGAGGAACTCTTCCCCCTCAATCATCGTTTTGGCGCCAAGTCCGAAATGTTGCTCAGCAAATCTCCAGAGAACGATATCGACTACACTTATTGGGTCCCCTGAATACTCGGACAGTACTTGACACATCTGTTTAACACCACCGAATCCGAGGGCGTCCGCGATTCTCTGCAAATGCCTGTCGGATTTCGCTGCCTGCAATCCCAAGTTCTTTGCCAAGTGATGGGATGTAATCGGCCCGAGCATAGGGAGTCGCTGCAAGGTTACAATTGGATCGCTCGCGACAGCCTCCTTAAACCGTGCGAATCCAATGCTGTGGATATGCCCAGCAGATTCCAGGATCGCGTCGATTTTTCGTTCATTCCGAAAGATTGCCATCGCAGTAGTTTTGCACTCCCGGCCATGGCTGCATATCTCTTCTGCTGAGTCCCAATCACAGAAACAAAGGGACAATCGTCCGAAGAGCCGGTCGAGTACAGACGCTCTGAATCCGCTGCATAGTATCGTCCAGGCACATTCCCGAAGCAGGTCGGTCTCGGTTGCGGACTCGAAGTCCCTTGATAATTGCCATTGCAACTCGCGATGGAAATTCTGAGATACGAATTGTCGCGCGACCGCATAAAGCTCAATGCACCGTCCGTGAAGCATCAAATCTTCCCCTGTAATACGGAACGATTATCTCTCCACCACATGCGAACGCGAAAGAGAAGAATCGACATGTTAGGAGCTTGGTCGAGGCACTTACTGATTTCCACCTTTCGAAGGTGGTACGCCTTACGACGCAAAAATTCGGATTCGGCAATGGGCACACCCACCTCCGCGGCCAAGTCATATCTGGCGAGAACTCGCCCGCAGCTTTCTCTATTTATCGGTCTTTCGCCGGCTAAGAGGTAACCACATTCGCGCTTGACTTGAGCATAAATGTCAAAAGAGCGTTTGTGTGCATCAGACCGACCTTTCCAATCCACCCGAAGCTGAATGACGGACAGAAAAAACGTCGTGATCGAGAGCATACCGATCCAAATTTGCGACTCGATGCCTGGCGGTGTCAATCTTACCCCAATCTTCGGATCCACGAACACCAAACCGACAATCCAGGTCGAAGCGGCGAGGATCGCGACGTCTAACGCTACCGCACTTCTTGAATAGCGATCTCGCAACTGCGCGTGGGCGCTCGCCAACATATCGGAAACCCGCTTGATGCGCTTAAGCTCATCAGAAATCTCGAGATCTTCCGCCATCGTTATCGTTCCTGGTCGAAAAAAGCTCACGCCATTGGGAATCTGACTGTGCTGCGCTGGCGTTTCTCATCCGCTTGAACGTGCGGTTCAATAGATGGCTGACATTTCGCCTCTCCTGGCTGTCCGCTTCACCTAGGTATTCATCGACGTGGACCGACTGGCCGGTAGAGTCGCGGATTGGAGCTAACACAAGTTCTTTTGCTTTCTCGAACAGTACCGGAAGCATCGCCGCCGTCGTTTTCTTGCCAGCGTATTCTTTAAACGCCGATATTGCGATGCTTTCGACGTGGTACCCCGACAGCCTAAATGGCTCCGGGAAATTCGCTATTACAGCTTTTGCCAACTTTATGGTCGGTACCAGCTTTCCACCACATTCTGCGTTTCTTCGGCTCAGCGCTTCCGAAATGTACTAGGGTTGATCGCAGACCACCCCTGGTTGCTTGCCGCTGGGATTTTTAAAACGTCTCCAGCCCTAAGCGCCGGGAGAAGTTGGATCTCCATTCCATCTGGGTATCTAATGGACACCGCTAGCTTCCCATGTGTTACCTCCGCCTCTGCCTCGAGGCCCCCCGTAAGGACCCTTTTCATATACTCAAGAATGTCAGCTGGGGATTGGTCTTCCAATGCCGAGCCACTTACAACCACAAGGGAGTCGATGTCGCTCAATCCGTCGACGAACGTGTGCTTCGCTACAGATCCACCGAACAATTGATCGAGCGATGCTTCCGCAGCATCTCCCAGGATGTCCTTGCATTGTGTAATTCTGCGCGCGACCGATTCGACATCACGATCGTTATATTTCGCAAGCAGATCGCCCAGTAAACCTGAAAGCTCGAATTCGTATTCTGCCGCAGCAACATCGGCGTCTTGCTTTACGATGTCCCTGATACTCGATGTCTGCCAATTGCTATATGAGCTGCCGCCGCTCCCCCCCATTTATGATCCGATCTCCTCTTCTACATTCTTAACCGCATCCTTGATTTTGGCGTGATCGCCAAACTCTGCATAGTTGCGGGTACCGAGAAATCGCCTCATTGCAAGTTGCATTTCAGTAATATATTGGTAATTCCTAGACCAACACAGCGCCTCTACTCTTGGAGATTTCTGTTTGATACCAAATTCCGTAACACCGAAGTCTTGCCGGTAATAGGTTCTGCCGTTCTTAAACGCGTATCGTAACCAAGTAAGCCCATCGAAAATGTCGGCACCAGCAGCGAAATAGAAGAAAGTAGTTGTCGAGTCCAGGCTGCCGAACACGTGGATTGGAGTGTTAAGACCAATGGTTGTAAGTGCGTGTCTCAATTTCGCAATGTTGAGCATTCGATCAAAAATCGAGTTGCCTATCTCTTTTTCGGTAACCCCTATTGCGCCGAACGGCGCCAAGTCTCGTATGTTTGTTTTGACGCTCTCTATCGGGAGGAAATTCTGATCCCGCGTTTCGGGCTTAAGGAGTATCTCCCTTAGGGAGTTTTGAGATGGGAGATGCAAGCGTTTCCCTTTTTCGATCTGCTCGGGTATCGGAATGCGGATTGTCGGATGATCATACGTGATGATCACCGTCGGAACATTTGAGGTCCACTCGGCCAACACGGACGAATGATCGGATTCGGTCCAATCGATCGGTGACGCATTCTCGTCCCCCACGTCCGAGAGGTCAGCGTCTTTCGAAATTTCGTAGCCGCCGCTGTCCAAGAAAACGGGTTCAGAGAAGTCGTACGGAGTGTTTATGTAGCCCTTCCGAATATCGAAAGCACTGATCAAAAAAGGCCCATCAATGAGTTCTTCACTCGCGCGGAATGGTTTTTCGATTTCGCGAACTCTACTAGAGAAGGAGGGCACGAGGAGAGGTGTGCGAACCCGCACATTCGTTCCAAAGAGCAATTCTCTACGCTCGCTCAAAAGCATGCTAATGCTTTCCTATCCAGGCATGAAAGGCAGACTTGACATGGTGGCTTTTTGCCCGCTTCGCAGCTGTATGTGATTTCCAGCGGAATTCCCGTTGTCTTAAGGTAGCGGTAGATCGTAGTTTTCGGCTCGCACAAAAACGGCGTCCATAGCTCCACCGCGCCATCACCGTATTCGCTTATGACTCTGTTTATGGATTCGGCGAAGGCTGGCGTGCAGTCGTAGTACGGTGTTCCCGCATGAATACCGAGTCCAATCCTACCGCGACGCTTGCCGCCATACATCAGAGCTGCCATTACGAGAAATCCGTTCCGACCGAAAATCTCACCAGACCCGAAGGGCCCATTTGCTCGGCAGACAACCTGTTGGAGTGGGACTGTTAGGTACGCACAAAGTTTGACCGCTGCGGCGCGCTCGTTTACGGCAGCCTCCTGACCGTAATCCACAAAAATCGCGCTCACCGACTGTCCCTGATCTTTGGCTAAACACACGCATGCTGTCGAATCCAGTCCTCCACTGAGTAAGACCCTTGTCATCTCACTTAGTTTATACATTCAATAACGGTTCCCAGACGAAAGCTTGCAGTGTACTTGCTTTGTAGGCCTATCAATCTACGTGATGCCCCTCGATTGCACAACCAACAGAATTCTTGCCGTTGCAAATTGCCCTCGTAATGAGCTGCCGCAGTTTGTCCCGGGATCGACCGTTCGCCCCCAAGGTTGCCTCGCAGGCGTTTTCACATGACGCATAGTTGGTTATCGTGACATCTGCCCTTCCGAACCGGTGACGCCCGCGAAACGGCGTTGGGGGAAGCTTGCCCATCGATTGTACATTTGACGCACTGGTTGGTCGATTTGAACGCCCCCATTCTGCGGTTCATCGGCCAACAAGTCCGAGCAGATTCCAGACGCACATCGCCGTTCTCGCTCCCAATCCCGCATCTTGCCAACCATAACTTTTTTAGGACATCATTCACCGAAAAAGGTCCGAACCCCAGACTTTTTCCGAAGCTGAGAGCACACTCGGTAAAATCCAAAATAGATGCAGACACCAAGCTGGGTACGGCTGTCGATTCCAGGAACGAACCTCTTAGAAGCGCGACTCGAGTGCCATCACGCTGTGCAGATCAACACACGTCTGGCAAGAGGATTTCTAACAGCGAAAGACGACGATAGTCACACCAGTTTGTCATGGGATGCGCGGACAGAGGCGCTCGTCGGTCAGCCGCTTGCTCCGTTCCGGCTGGGGCTGCGGATCGCGAATCTGACGCTATTGCTACTTGGTCCGGCGACTGAGGAAATCGCAAGCTTTTCGTTGGACGGGCATACAGTTCAAGATGCACTCGGCTGGGTGAGCGAGCACTTGCGGGCAAGCGGTCTTGATCCGGCTCCTCTGTCGCAGCCAATTCACTTTACACTGGACGATCATCCGCTGCTACACGGTGCGCCCTTTCGCTTACGTGGAATGGAACCCCTGTTCGAGGAATTGGCAAAGTGGTATGGCAATGCGGCGCTGTGTCTCGAGGCCCTATCGTCGCCGATTCGCTGCTGGCCTCATCACTTTGATATTGCCACGCAAATCGGATCTGGTGATCGTTCGATCGGAGTAGGAATGTCGCCCGGCGACGGCAATTATCAACAGCCCTACTTTTATGTTTCACCATTTCCTTATCCGGATGTGGCTTCATTGCCGGCGCTGGCATCAGGCACGTGGCATACAAAGGAATGGGTCGGCGCGGTTCTCATTGCTGAGGAGATTCTGCCTAAGACAGACCAACAGAAGTTCGTCGAGCATTTCCTGCAAGGCGCCATTTCCGCGGTTCGGTGAGCGGACCGCCGAGCGTCGAGCGCTACGAGTCAACGCCAGTATGGGCCTTGGCCAGGAACGAATCGGCGAGACGCTCGATGCGGCCGCCCAGCGGAGTGTAGGACACGGCAAGGGAAAACAAAAACGCTCCGCTGCCAGTGAGCGCTGCTTCCGTGTATTCACCGGGATAGTGCGACGCATGCACGAAAGAGTCCGCTAGAAACGTGCAAATCCCCAAGAAAGCGGACGAGGTCCACCTATTCACAAAATGACGCGCATAGCGCGTAAAGGACAGCCCGAGGGCGGGAAGAACGGCGAGCGCACCCGTCTTGCCGGCAATGACGAAGTGCGCTGCTGTCAGGTCGAACAGATGCCCTTGGACCATTAGCAGTAGGCAAACCGCTCCCGCTTCCACACCCTTGTGGCCAAAGAGGAACAGCCGGAATTGATGCTTTTCGTGGAGGATGGTTTGCATACGGAGCATTACAACAGACTGGATGCGAAAAGTAGCTTCGGCTGCGCCTTTTAATCTGCAACTAGGTGATCATGCTTGCCAAGTAACGCAGTTTCCGTTTGCCAACAAAACGAAACCCGGCGCATATTGTAGCTGTCGTCTATCGACATGTCGAAACAGCAAACGGATATTCCTGTCGACGCTGGATATTCCGCTGCTGGCGGGCCGCGGCATTGGGGAGCGAGACCGGTTAGTTAGGAGGGCCGCGCGTGATGCTCATTAATCAAGCACTGGCGAAGAGACTAGCCGATGTGGCAAACATGCAAAAGCCGGTGGGCGCCGTTGTTCGTTTGTATGTGCCGCTGGCGCAAGTACCACGTCCGAATTTGAAACTCCCCATTCGTACACAGGAAGGATTCGACGCGGTGGTGCCGGGAATTCGGCAGGCCGTTCGAGATGTGGATCGGAATTTGCCGCTGGGCGAGGTTGCGACGATGGAGGAAGTCAAGGCGGCGACGCTTTCCGGAGTGAGCCGGCCTGCTGGACTAATCGCTGAGTTTGCAGGAGTGGCTGTGCTGCTGGCAGGCATGGGTTTGTACGGCGTGATTTCGTTTTCGCTAATGTGACTATACCCATATCATTGCCGCTGCGGCAGCTTTTTGGGTCCAACCGGCAGGAAGGACGTGGCAATTTTCTTAAGTCCGATAACGCCACTACACGATCGGAATGCCACGCAAGTTGTTAAATTCACTGTAATATCACGGCCAGCATGCGCCGCCACAAACCATACCGGGCAAGGAAACAGAGAGGCACTGTTTCCACCCTTCGCATTCCACGCTATGCGCCAAAGATATTTTCCTACCGACCGCAGTCCGTCGGCCGATATGCCTAGTGTGGTCCACGTAACAGCGGCGAATCAAAACCGGAAATCACCGCTCCGGCTCCCTGAGAGAGTGACGAAAGCCTGAGCGCGGCGGAAACTCCGCGCCATTTGCATTGCAGTTCCCAAATAATGGCCCGCCCCGTCTTCAATATCGAACTAAACGATCAGTCGGTTAATGTCCGGCTGATTGCCTCCGAAGGATCCCCTCGGGGGAAGGTTTTACGCATTCTTCAGCAACCTAGTCTGGCTAGTGCTTGCACTCTGTTTGAACCTCTTCATCCCCAGCAAGAACGGCACCACTTTCTGGCATCGCCTCTCGTCCGCTCCCGTCGATTCAGGAATCTTCCTTTTTATGCTGCTTTCAATGTTGGGCGTCTCTGCCTTGTTCACTCTCACTTCCTGGGAATACTGGGTGGCAGCTAATCCGTCAGACCAGACCTTTTCTTGTGACCGGTCTATGTTAACGATTTCGATAGTGCGTTGGCTCGATATTCATAACCAGGATTGGGATACTCACTCCTACGCGCTGGAAGAAATCAGAAGGATGAAATATGGCCTAGTTGCTTGTGCCAGAGGAGGAGCGGTATACGGCCTATGCTTCACGGCCAGCGGCAGAACTTACGCCGTTCTTCCAGGTCTCAAACCTCGTGCCGCTGACAAGATTCTGAAGGCACTTAAGGTGCTTGGTGTCGATGTACCTGATGATCCTAAACTGATAACAATACTCGCGGAATCCGCCTCGATTCCTGACGATGCCCTTTAGCCGAAAGACGTCGTTACCGGACAGTGGCTGCGGAGCGACGCTGGCGGGAGCTTTGAACGTTCTCACTTGGGGGTAACGCCAGGGGTGACGCCACCTAAGGTCGCCTCAATTCCCTAATTGATCCCCAGCTCTTCTTTCGTTTGTTCGCACGCCGGAATGAGCACAGTCCAGTCCTTCAATGAAGTCTGGCTCAAGGCAGCCAATACTCGATCAACGCCGGGGTAGACGCCTTGTCTCCACATTTCGATTACGATCTGGCGCACTTCTTCCCGAAGGTGGTCGCGGCGTATTCCTGCTCTCTCTTTAATGGCTTGGCGAAACCTTGCGCTGATCGCAGTCCACAAATCTGGAAACATCTTTGCAAACATTACTGTATGTAGGTCCAGCCGCTGGCAAAGCGTTCGAATCGATGGCGCAGGATCCTCTGTCAGCGCCGCCTCCAACAATTTCCGTAACTTCGCTGCCCGCGCCTCCCGAAATGCGGCTCTCCGATCTAAAAGCTGATCACACACATCCCCAAAACTTCTCCGCAAAGCTGCTGCACTAGCAAAGCGTACCCGCTGGACCATCTTAAACATCGTCGGAGGCGGGTCTTCCTCAAGTGCTCGACGCAAGACCAGATCCGTTCGCGCGTGCCGTTCTTTCGTAAATCGGTCGCTGATGGCGTGGCACATTGCCGGAAATTTCTTCTGCACCCACTGAGGGGATACATACCCCAACTTCCCGGTGACCTCACACAGTGGGATCGCCTGCCTTTGAGTCAAGGCGGTCTCCAGAGCCATCTTAATTTCACCCAAGTCGCGACAAACCCTTCTATCGCTCCTACCCAAGTGTTTGCGATTCCAATGTCGATTCCTTGCCATGATCTCTTTGCAGGTTGCGGGGTCTATTTTGCAAAGCCAGCTTGTCGACCGGTATCCGATACGCCGTGCCAATCCAAGTAGAGTTGGCGGTGGGTCTTCTATCAAAGCTTCCTTCAGTGTGGTGTTCACTTCCGCACGACGGCGAAGTGACCGGACTTTCCGATCGGTCATGACCACCGGTTGGAGAGACGCGGTCGTAGCTGGAAACACGTCTCCGAAAAGATCCGCTGGTACGATATTTAGCCGATAGCACATCGGCAGAACAATATCCAGCCGCGGTGGTGTGGTTCCCCGTAACCAATCTCCCACTACCGTTAGAGAGCAATCGGCGGCATACGCGAAGGCTGCTCGGTTGCCACCAGCCAACTTCTTGATCATTACCGATAGATTCAGCGTGAAGGTAGTGCCCAGCAAATCAGTTTTCAAGTTGTGGACACGCGCGAGCAGATCGCCCACTGCGGCAGCTGACCACAGGTCATAGTCCGACACGTCTGGTATCGACACCATTGGCTGCACGACGCCGAGCCATCCAGTACACACTGAGCAGCGGCCGGGTCGGGAGTAAATCGCCAAGGGCTGCATCGATCGAGCGCAGTGTGGGCAAATCTCCTCTAACGGTCTTTTGTGATGGGCACACACGCTCACTATACGAAGTCCCCAGACCAGGAATTCATGTACAGCTTGGCCGGCGGTCCGCTGTTCTTCGAGGCAAGCCGGACACCACGCGCGCCGCTGCCGAAACAGCAACCGCTCCGACAGAACCGTAGCGAAGGGCAGCAATGTCAGAAAGTGGAGGTTGTTCTGGAGAGTGCTCCTTTGCAAGGCCGCAACCCAAGCGACCGGACATGCACCCGCACCGCCCATCCAATATGACGCACCTGGAAAGCCATGTGAATATACTCGCTTCGTCCTCACAGATTTTCGAATCCCAGGAGAGTCACCAGGGAACAACTCGTGCCCCACCAAATCTCCGACACGCACCGCGTGGGCTGCAGCTAACCGCATCACGTAGCTGGTTAGCCCCTCAACAGATCTCGTCCCGATCCCTATCGGCTCCAATCGGTAGAGGCGACTGCGCGGCAATAAGCAGAGAGGCGTAAGTGGCCAAGTGTCAAATGTTTCAGTCGCCGACATTCGCGAACTCCGGTTTTCCAATTGCATCCCGCACTGGCAAGCGAACTCCGGGACGCCGTGCTGTTCGGCGCTCCGTTGAGACGCTAGCTCTTGAGTCAGTTTCGCCCGCAGCTTTTGACGGATCAACCCGCTCAATACTGCTGCGGGGGAGGCCAAGATGCATTCTCAGGCTAGCTCGTCCTTCAGCTGTCTCGGTTAACCTTCGCTCTCCCTCTACAATCTCCGACAGCACTTTCTGACATTGCGCAACCGAGGCTGCGTGGTCCTCCAGATGCCTCAGACTTAGCGAGGTTTCATCGTTCCTCAGTGCTGCTGACAGAGCTTTCGTCAGCCATTCTTTCAGAATGCCGATGCACCCGACACTACGTTCATACAGAAATTCCCAATGCTTGGCTAGTTCCGGTGGTTCTGGAAACGGCAAATGCTGCTCGAATGAGCGCAACACGTTCACGAATATCTGTCTTTCCTTGTCGTCGTCGGCAAGGTAGCGCCGGAAATGAAGGTCGATGCTGCGGCGACTCAACTGGCCACTGAGATTCCGAAACGCCAACAGCTCGTAGGTGCCAAACAATACATGCACAGTACTGGATCGATTAGCAATCGATTTGATTACGTCCAGTTGATCCAGTAGTTGCCGCCCAGAGGCCATCTTAGCTAAATGCTGCGCTTCGTCGATTAGAACAGCCAAAGGGCTCCGAAAACAAAGAGCTTGTTCGACGGCGTACCGATATTCCGATCCGACAGCTTTGGCGGCCGGTGTGAACCGCTGGTAAGTGGTGTGTTCCTGACCGCCGGCCGCCGCGATTTTGTATTTGATCAGAGGCTCGTCCATTTGGGAGAGAAGCCGCTTGAAATGGTCCTTCCAAGAAAAATTCCCCGACTCCGGCGCTACGGCTTCTACACTTACAACCGGAATCCGTCCAGCATCCTTGGGCAGATCACTCAGAAATCGGTTTGTCAACATTTGTTGTACCTTGACGCACAGGGTGGTCTTCCCGACCCCTGTCGGCCCGTACACGAGGACCACCGAGTTAGGCGGAGACTCAAGAATCGCCTCCAGCAGTTTTTCGTTGGCTTGCACGAGATGCGGGTGCGCTACCGTAAGAGTCCTGAAATACTGCAGGCGCGACGGCAGTGATTCTTCGAGGAGCGCACGCGGGAAGCCTCGATGCGGGGTCGTCATTAGAACTCTCCGTAGATCTCTCCATGTTCCAGAATGCTGCTAATGTCGCTTGGTGAGCTTACGTCACATGCATCGCTTCGAGCCCGTTGTTTGCCTTCGCACGGCGGGCTTCCCGCGCTGGTGCTCGAACTGCCTGCCTTGCCATTACGCATTCTCTTGGTTTCCCGATCACGCAACCGCTGCAGCAACAACACCTCCTCCGCTTCGATGGATTGCAAGAAGTTTGCAAGCTTCCTTGCTGTCACTCCGGACTGGCGTGAATGACATTGACGCAACCTGTGCAACTCCTTTGAAGCCATCGTCATTTCCTTTTCCGTCCGACCTTCAAGCGCGGTGAAATGCTCCGAGCAACACTGGACCCATTGAGTTCCCACAAAAGCATATGCCCTGCCTGCGTCGAATGGGTCGTATCGCACTGGAATCAGCTGAAGCTGGATTTCGGGATCGAGGAAATGATCGGACCAATAATATACGTAGTTGATCTTTACACCTCGCCCGGCCGATAGGCGCGCGGTGCCTTTCGAGGTCGTGGGCAGCGTCCACAGTAGGAAGTCCTGATCGTAAGGGATCAGCCGGCTCAGTCGACAACCTGTGCTCTCGAATCCGCTCTGAAAAGCGTCCCGCGGACTTTGCCCGAGTGCGGGATGCGCAATCGTGTCGTAGATCTCATACAAATACTCGCAAAGCCTGGCATTCAGTTCCGCGATGGGCCAGATCGCGTGGCCTTTTGGATCGACCGCCTTCGTGACCTGACGTACGTTTCGCGTAATCTGAGTGTTCCCTCGCAGATTGTGAACGAACTGTGAATTAGCGGTGCCGAACATCCGTTCGCATACCGAGCCGAAGCGAGCCTTTGTCGGTGGTCTTGTCTTTCGTATGCATTCGTAACGTGCCAATAAGCTTTCGAAATAGGTGCTTCGAAACTCGGCTCCTCCATCTACCACTACGATCTGTGGAAGACGGCCATGACGACGTACACACTCGCGAAGGACCATCATGCACGAGCGATAACTTGGGGCGTCGAAGGTGAGGTAAACTGCCAGAGCGCGCCGAGAGTAGGCGTCTGTGAGAATCGTCATCCATGGGCGTCCCAGCACTCGGCCGGTCTGCGAGCAAACGACTTCAATGTCGAGCTCGGTATGATCGATGTGCGCAATTTCGAAAGGCCGATCGCCGTGTCGGGGAGTCTTTTGTTGAAGCTGCCAATAAAATGATTCGTGCTGATATGCCGCGCGATGCCCTTGGCGCTTGAGCACCTGACGAAACTGCTCCCGTTTTCCGATGGCGCGCCGGTACGCTTGGTAGCTCGGAGCCTTGTGACCATGGTCTTCGCAAGCCTTCGCAAAAGTTATCCACGAAGAGTACTTCGATTTTTGCTTTGGGGTCTCATAGTCATTCTCAATAGACTCCGTCATCAGCTTTAATACCTCCTCCGACAATCGACTCGTGCGGTTTCCGCGCTGGCTGGTACGTGGCAAAAGCCCACCATAGCCGTACCCAAACTTCGCCTCCGCCTGCTTATAGTGCGCCGCCGACGAACGTAACGTCCGTTCGGAGACTCGCTCTTCCACAGCACCCGATCGCCCATGCAGACCGTGTTTCAATATGTCCCAACGGCGATTCGCTACTCGAAGATCCGCCTCCCTCGCTCCCGAAAGAGAGCTGGCGGATTCTTCCCGGCGTGACGCTTCGGGACTCAAAGGCATCGTAGTCGATCCTGCCGTACCAAACTCTCGGCTACGCTGAGCGGCAGTTCCGTGAGGGTATGGTTCTCTCCGAGGAGCGCAACCGTTCTTTCTCCGATGTTGACGACCTTCCAGGTTCTGCTGTCCCATGACACATTGCTGCCGACAGCGGCGTCGAAGGACTTTACCTTGCCGAAGTCAACTGGCGGTTTGGCTTCCGCGATTCGGGCGTAGGCCGCTGCTACTTCTTGCGTCGCGAACAGCCGCGCTTTGTTTGGCTCCCAAATCGGATCTTTCGCAAGGTCTGCGTAAATCCCGCCAGCAGCAATCAGCGCATAAACGTCATCTTTCAGGAAGATTCCTCCAGCCTCCGAAAGAAGATCAGCCAAAAGCATTCCCGGCTGCACTGATAACTTCGACAGCACGGCTGCTCTCGATTCTGCTTTGACAGTGGCGTCGCCGGCGCGGAAGTAATCGTCCAAAAACTGAATGTTTCTCTGTAGAACCCAGTTGATCTGCAAGGAAGACCGGACTCCGTATTGCAGTCCGAGCTGTGTCGCGTAGGCCTCGCCTGGGGGACAACGCCACAGACCGCTGTCGGCACGTGCGAATCGATAAGGAGAGCTGTCGGCGAGCTTTACGAGTTCCTCCTCCGTCTTGCATTCTTCCCAGCCAGCCCCGGCCATGCGGACCACAAAAAAGTCAGCGGTGTGATCTACACTTAGATTCATTCCACTTTTGCTCTGATAACGAAGTTGAATACTTGGCGGTTGATCGAAGTATTCAAGCACGTCGGGATCATGTTCCATTTCGTAAACTGCGGCCAGTTCGACTCGGTGACTTTCGAATTGAACGAGCGTCCCCATCTTTCGACTTGGGTAAGTCCCGTGCACATTGTGCTTGCCCCCACCGACCGGTGATTGGGCCCCACAGCGCGGATCTTTTGGATTAAAGCACCCGTCTGTTGAGATAATCCTTGCCGTCTAAACCAATCCTCGAAACCCTGTCGACTCAGCATCTAGCGCCTCCAGTCATCCGTCAGCAAGCTTTCGATTGCGCTGATTCTTCAACGCCCGAAGTGGAGTCTTTTCACCCGCCTCCACGATCAGTTCCTGTAGATTGCGCCCATTGCTGACGGCGTGTTGAATCTCCCCGGTTAGATCCTCGGGAATGTAAATGGAGAATCGGCGCTTGCCCAACCGTCCATAAAAGGAATAGCTCAGATGTCCATCACCGGCCTTACAAGCGGGGCAGTTTCTTGAATACAAGGACTCTTCCGCAACGACAGCGAACCAGTGGCTACGGGCCAAAGTTTCTGGATCTCCCTCACGAACCAACGCTTCACTTCATCAGGCGTTTCATTTTTTGACATCGTATAGGTGGCACTATACACACATACCAAACATTTTGCAAGCTTTCTGTTTGTCTTGATGTTCTCTGGCATGGCTAATGCAACAGCGGGGCCGAGGCATTTTGTGCTCCCGGCAAGATTATGGGGGGCAATTCGCACTCCCGGCAGACTTATGAGTCCAATCCTCGTTTCATTCAGATTTGCGATGAACCAAGAATCAAGAGCTTAAGAAAGATATCCGCGTAAGATATGATGGGTCCAGGTCGGCAGGATTATGGGTTTTGTCACAGCTAACGCAGAGGCGAAAAGAATTTGGGATTCGAGTGGCTTTGGGCGCCCGGCCTGGAACCGTTCTCATGGAAGTTTTGCGGGGCGCTTTAGCGATGGTGGGCGTTGGGCTGATGCTGGGACTCGCTGGTGCTTATGGGCTGACGCGGATATTGACCAGCTTTCTGTTTGAAGTTTCGCCGCTGGATCCTTTCTCACTGCTACTCGGGTGTCTTGCGATGACGGCGATAGGACTGTCGGCGGCCTTCGTACCAGCGCGCCAGGCGGCGCGGTTACATCCGATGTCAACGCTGCGCGAAGAAGGTGACTCTGTAATCGCGGAAAACGGAGAAATCTCACCGTAACGTCATTTGCATGTAAACGTTCGAGCGCGTGTAAGGCGAGGGCCGCACTTGCTCGGCTGGCAGATGGCTGAACCCAACGGCCTCATAGATGCGAATGGCATTTGACAGTTTGGTATTCGTTTCCAAATACAGATGCTCGATGGATTTCTCGCGCGCGAAATCAACCACATGCTGGAGCAGTTGCCGCCCCAAGCCTTGGCCGCGTTCGCTTTCCGCTATTGTCATCTTTGCCACTTCAAAACGACCGTCGCTTAAGGCAATCAGTGCACAGCAACCAACCTGACGACCGTCGCGTTCTGCCATTAAGATGTGGCCGCCTTTAGCGAGGATGTGTCGATCCGGATCGCCCAGCGTCTCGCGATCTTTCTCTTCCAGACTGAAGTGTTTTTCGATCCAAGCTTCATTTAGGGTGCGGAATGCCTGGCGATCTTGCGGCTGAAAAATGCGGAATACAATCTCGGACACTGGCAACGCCTCTTCTCTCATTCTGGCCCAACTCCATTCACATGTCCAATGTCCTGCTGTCATGACACTGATAGCGCATTGACCATATAAACTTGTGGGAAAGCTCATGTCCCTTTCTGCCGGCGATAAACTTGCAGTGTACGAAATCATTGCGCCGATAGGATCGGGCGGCATGAGCGAGGTGTACCGCGCCCGAGACAGTAAACTGGGTCGGCAGGTTGCCATTAAAGTTCTGCCGGGCCACTTGGCGGCCAATGAGTCGGCCCGAGAGCGACTGCGCCGCGAAGCAGCGGCTGCGGCTGCGTTAGACCATCCTTTCATCTGCAAGGTTTTCGAGATCGGCGAAGATCGCGAAACGCTTTTTCTGGCGATGGAACTCATTGAAGGAGAAACCCTCGATGAGCGGCTGGATGCCGGGCGTTTAACGCAGACGGAAGCTTTGCGTTTTGCGGGCGAAGTAGCGGAAGCGCTGGAGAAAGCGCACAGCCAGGGCTTCGTGCATCGCGATCTGAAGCCGGCCAATGTCATGATCGCGCACGATCACGTCAAAGTGATGGATTTTGGCCTCGCTAAGCAAATTGAGAAGCGCAATCCGATCTCGGAATCGGCAGCCACTTTGATCAGCGTCGGTCCCGCTTTGACGCAATTCGGCGTGGCCATCGGCACACCCGACTACATGTCGCCCGAGCAAGTTAGGGGCGAGCCGCTTGACCAGCGTTCCGACCTTTTTTCATTTGGCATTTTACTGTGCGAATTGTTGGGCGGCCAGCATCCGTTTCAGCGCGTTTCGCAGAGTGAGACGATGGCCGCGATCCTGCGCGATCCGCCGAATCTGACCGGCGATCTGCCGCAAGGGCTGATGCTGCTGATCAGGCGACTGCTTAATAAATCGCGCGAAGACCGCTATCAATCGATGACGGAAGTGCGGGCTGATCTGGGCCGGCTGATCGCGGGGGTGGTGACGGCGGAGCCGCAGAAAGATTGGGAACCACGCATCCCGCTCATCGGGCGCGAAGCCGAACGAAAGGATTTGTGGCGGCAGCTTGAGGAAGCGCTAGCGGGCCGCGGCTCTATGGTCATGATCGGTGGTGAGCCAGGCATCGGCAAGACACACCTCATCACCGCCATTCTGGAAGAAGCGCGGCGGCGCGGCGCCTATGCCAATATCGGGCACTGCTATGAGATGGAAGGTTCGCCACCCTATGTGCCGTTCGTTGAAATGTTGGAGCACACGGCGCGGGTCGCACCCAAAGAAGGATTTCGCTACGCGCTGGGCGATTCGGCTTCGGAAATCGCAAAACTGATGCCGGAGTTGCGCCGCATGTATCCGGATATTCCGCCGGCTATTCAATTGCCGCCCGCACAGCAGCGCCGATTTTTGTTCAATTCCTATCGCGAGTTTATCGATCGAGCTGCCAAGACTACGCCGATTGTGCACGTATTTGAAGATCTGCATTGGGCCGACGAGCCTACGCTGCTGCTGTTGCAGCATATTGCGCAGACGCTCTCCACCACGCCCCTGCTGGTGATCGGCACTTATCGCGATGTGGAGTTGGACGTCTCGCGACCATTCGCTAAGACGCTCGAAACACTGCTGCGGCAGAGACTGGCCACGCGCATCTCGCTTCGGCGGTTGAGTGTGGGCGGGGTGGAAAGCATGCTGGCGGCGATGAGCGGACAAAAGCCGCCACCTTCCTTGGCGCGCGTGGTCTTCGAAGAGACCGAAGGTAATCCGTTCTTTGTAGAGGAAGTGTTTCGCCATCTTTCCGAAGAGGGGAAGTTGTTCGACGAAGCGGGTCAATGGCGGCCGAGCTTACGGGTGGATCAGTTGCAAGTGCCGGAAGGCGTTCGATTAGTGTTGGGCCGAAGGCTGGACCGGCTAGGTGCGGAGGCTCAGCGCGTGCTCGCCACTGCCGCCGTAGTCGGACGCACCTTCAGCATTCGGCTGCTGGAAGAGCTCGAAAATCAGCATCCCGATGCGGTGCTCGATGCCATCGAAGAGGCGGAGCGCGCGCATCTGGTTGCCGCCGAACCGCCAGGCCGCGACACGCGCTATCGCTTCGTTCATGAACTAGTGCGGCAAACGCTTTCAGAAACTTTATCGCTGCCTCGCAGGCAAAGGCTGCATGCGCGCGTGGCTGCGGCGATCGAACGAGTGTATGAGGGGAGTCTGGAAGCGCAGGCGTCGCCCTTGGCGCATCACCTTTATCAAGCTGGGGCGGCGTCCAATCTAGACAAAACCACCACCTATCTGATGATGGCGGCGAAGAATGCCGCTGCCGGTGCGGCACACGAAGAAGCGCTGCTGCATTTAGAAAACGCTCTTTCGTTGTGGGAGGACGAACAAGGTGTCCGCGTAGCCGAGTTAACGGCGCAGCGAGCGGCGGCGTTGCGGAGCATCGGACGCTGGGAGGAAGCAGTCACGGGCTACCAGAAAGCCATTGGGTTGTTTGAAAGTGCGGGCGAGTTAGCAAGGGCCGCACGGATCAGCCTTACGTTGGCCGTGGATAAGGGATGGCACCTGGAACTGGTTGCGGCTCGCCGGACCATCGACCACGCGCTTGGAATTCTTGGGTCGACTGAACCGCAGCTAAAAATGAGTCTGCTGGCTGCGCGTGCTGGCGTAATATCGAACGAAGGCGATGCTGCCGGCGCCGCTGACCTCATAGCAGAAATAAGAGCGCAATGGGACGCCGTGGCAGGGCGGCCGCGCAATTTCTTCATCGAATGGGTGGAGATGATTTGCCTTTATCATTCCATGCGATTCGAACAGTTGCTGAAGACGGCGGGACCGAGCCTGGTGGAGACACCGCGGGCAGCAGGCGATTTATGGGGCGTCGCTGAGGCGGAGTGCTTCAACATTGTTTGCGAGCTAGCTTGCGGCCGGACGGCGGAAGCGGCTGGACAGTTGCCGGGGGCGCTGCGATTGGCGGAGCGGGTGGGACATCACGGTGCAGTCTGGATGAACAGGACAACGTTGGGAACGCTGAACATGGGGCGCGGCGATCTGCTTGCCGCTGAGCACGAGATGGAAGAAGCCCGCAAGTACGGCGAATTGCACCAGCTCCCGTATCCGTTTTTGAATTCCATTTCGCTGGGTACGCTGGCCTTTCTGCGTGGGAATTTTGCAGAGGCGGAGCGTTACTATTCTGATCGAACCGAGATCGAAGAGCAGACGCATTGGGCAGGATACAGGAACGCCTGTTTGTTTGCGTTCCAGGCGGAATCAAAGGGCGCCGACCACGCATGGGATTCCTGTAACAAGGGCGGCTGGAAGCTGCCACGCATCGGGCAGCCGAATCCCATTGGCGCGTGGCTAGCTTTGGAACGCTCGGTGATTGGACTGGCAGCTTTGGGCAGGAAGGAGGACGTTGCTGCGTTAAGGCCACTGACTGAGGACGTGCTGCTGATGGGAGTCTGGGCGGCTTGGGACCCTTCTCCGTTCCGTACCGCTGCTGGGATTGCGGCCGCTTGCGCCGGCGATTATTCGGCCGCTGAGCAGCATCATCTGACTGCCATTCAGCAGATGGATACAGCTTCGTTTCGGGTTTCTCAGCCGATGGCGCGGGAATGGTATGCGAGGATGCTGCTCGACAGGAAAGATGGCGCTACCGCTGCCAAAGCGCGCGGTTTGTTAAGTGAGGCGCTGGCGATATATGAATTGATCGGCATGCCGTTTCATGCGCGGCGCGTAAGCGAAATGCTGGCGAACGGCTAAGCGAGGACGGATCTCATGATCAGCCCTTAGGAGGCTTGACCGATCCTCCTGGTTGCCCCTGCGCGACGGATTGGCCGGCGATCATGACATTGCATTTGTAAAACGTTTCGTGTACCAGCTGCCCTACTTTCACCGGCTCATCGCCGAGCTTGAATACGGGAGCGGAGAAAAGCGCCGGCTCGTCGAACTGAATCGTTAGTTCGCCATCGGGTGGTTGCACCAGGACGAATTGAATCGTATCGCCCGCTTGGGCGAGGACGGGCTGCGGGTCCGGCTGGATCGAACCGTTTTCCCACGTTATGTTCACTTGATAATCTGCCATCGGGAAGCTCTCTTTCTGTTGGTGGATTAAGGTTTACGCAGCAGGTCTTGAAAACGCGGGTCCTGCCGCAACTGTTTGGCATCCGGGCTGCGGCTGATTTGGCCGAGCAAATAAGAAGGCGCGTTGGCAAGCAGGTTGAGAGACCGGTCGCGCTCGCCCATTTGCTCATATGCAATGGCCGCCTCAAATTTCACCAAAGCATTGCCAGGGTTGAGAGCCAGCGCTTGGGCGAGTTCGAATTCGGCGCGCCTGCGATTGCCGAGGAAGGCGGAAACTTCGCCAATCATGGCGCGCGAATAGGAGTTACGCGGGCTCAGCGCCACTTCCCGTTCGGCGGTTGCCAGAGCGTTTTGGTAAGCCCGCTGCGAGTCCGCCTTGCGGCCCAGCTTGCGGTACACATCGCCCAAATCTTTGTAAGTGACTGCATCTGGTTCCTTGGTGAGGCCTTGCTGGAGGAATCGCAAGGCATCCGGATAACGTTCTTCGCTGTAATAGAGAACGCCAAGATTCAGCGCCGCTAGCGGACTTGGGTCCAAACGATAGCCCGCCGTCAACTCGGTCTCAGCCTGCTGGAACTGACCTTGCAGCAGCAGCGCGATGCCTAAGCCGATGCGTGCAGATGAATTGTCGGGCGCAATCTTAAGCAGCCGGCGATACGCATCGGCCGCGTCCTGATACTGCGCGCGATAAAGATAGAAGCTGCCTAGCCCAATGTAGTGGGCGTAGTAGTCAGGCTGAGCGGCAATCGCTTTCTGAAAGGCAGCCACGGCCTCGTCGGGCCGATTGATTTCACCATACAACGCAGCAAGCCCTCCCCAAGTCTCCGAGTTGCTTGGCTCCAGTTCGCTGGCGCGAGTGAATTCGCGCGCCGCCTCTTCATAGCTGCCGCGCAGTTTGTGGTACTTACCCGCCGCCAGCAATACCGGCACGCTATCGGGATTAATGGCGATAGCTCGGTCTATCAACACACCCGCTGAATCGAGCCACTTGCGGCCGTCGCCGTTATCGAATTTTTGCAGCTGCGCTTCTGCTACGCCCACCAGCGGCAGAGCGGAGTGCCGGTCCAGGTCCTGAGCGCGCCGCAGGAACGGCAACGCCTCGTCCCACTTGCGAGCACGCGACAGGGCTGTCCCCTGTATGTAATCGCCATAGGCAGCAGCATTCACCGATTCAATCGCCAGTTCGGTGCGAAGACGCAAGCCGCCCGTCACCGTGGCTAAGAGAGCCTTTGAAATTGCTTGCGGCTCGGCAAGAGGGTAGACGCTCTTTAAGGTTTCCAAATTGCGATCCGAAGCAATTTCGCTGAGTGAGCTTTCCACTTGCACCCGATCATCCTCGCGGCGCAGCGTAGTTGTCAAAGCGTGCGTTGCCCCCAGCACCGCTCGCGCTTTTGCCGGACTATCCACTTTGTTCGCGAGCAGCGCTTCGGGAGAGATCACAATGACATTGGCTTTGGCTCGTTCTAACCGGCTCACAACATCGCGCAACACACCATTGGCCGAGACGATGGCCGGTCCTTGTACCTGCACTGGCATCACAGCCAAGCGCACTTTCGGCGGTTCGGGAGGCTCGTGCCAACGTACATACAGCAAAGAAGCAAGAGCCGTTATCGTCAAGGGTGCTGCGATCCACCAAGCCGAGAATTTTTTCGGCTCGAGCTCCTGCAAGATTTCCAGGGCCGATGCATAACGCTCTGCCGGATTGGTTCTTAAGCAGCGCGTCACAATGGAATGCCAAGGCGCGTGCAGTTCCGCCAGTTCCAGAGCGGAAGACTCCGCTTCCGGATCGCCTTTGCTGCGCGTCGTACTGTCTGCCCAGCGCGGCTTGGGCTGCGTACCGGTGCACATTTCGTACAGCATGACGCCCAATGCATACAGATCGGAAGCCACCGTCGCCGGCGCCCGCTGGAGCAGTTCGGGCGCCATGTAGCCCTTGGTGCCACCCAACGCCCGAACCGCCGTCTGCGACAGACTGGCCAGGCCAAAGTCTGTGACCACCGCCCGCAAGCCACCCTCCGCCGAGCGCGCCAAAATGATATTCGACGGTTTGAGATCTCCGTGAATCACGCCCTGCCGGTGCGCTTGCGCCACGCCCGCGCAAATCTGTGCGGCGATGTCGCGCATATCCGAATCACCCAGCGGGCCCCGCGTTCGCAGCCGCGCCGCCAGCGTTTCTCCTTCCACGTACTCCATGCTGATCACTTCTACTTCACCGCTGACGGTCTTCACGGTATGCAGGTCATGCACCTTGCAGACGTTGTAGTGGCTTACCTCGCGGGCGGCCCGCGCCTCTGGCGGCAGACGCGTGGAGTAGCCCAGGCGCGCGCACTTCAACGCCACGGTGCGATCCAGCTTTTCATCGACAGCTTGGTAAACGATGCCCATGCCGCCATCGCCCACCTGCCGGACGATGCGAAAGCGGCCAGCCATCGTTTGTCCCGGCTCGAAAGGTCGGTCCACCAGTTCGCGCGCGGAAAGCAGCGGCTCGCTGAGAAAACCCCGCATGCGCTCCTCCCACTCCATTAAGGTGCGAATCTCTTCGATGGTGGCGGCATCCAGTTCAGACTGGGCGCGCAGAAAGCCCTCGCGCTCGGCCTCGGGTAAAGCCAACGCCGATTCAACCATCTTCATCACGAGTTCGTCGTGCTCGGCTTCCCCTGGCGTCATTCTTACTCCAATTTCTTATATAGCCAGCGACGCGCTTCCGCATACTGACGCTGGGCAGAACGCAAGGGCAAGTTCAAAGCCTCGGCCGTCTCCTGTTCGTTCAACCCCACAAAAAATCGCAGTTCCAGGATCTGGCACCATGTCGGGTGCAGGCGCTCGAGCTCTTCCAGCAGTCCATCGATAGCAAGCGCTTGTTCTATTTGCGGTTGACGCCCTGCCAGCAGTTCCTCCAATCCATCGATCGGCACCACCGGTTTGCGCCCACGGGCTTTGTCAATCAATAAACGCCGCATGATGCGGGCGCAGAGGGCATAGAAATGTGTGCGGCTCTGCCAATCGAGTTCGCGCGCGTCACAGAGGCGCAAGTAGGCTTCATTGAGCAAGGAACTGGTTTGCAGGGCATTTCCGGGGCGCTCTCGCCGCATCAGGCCATGCGCGAAACGACGCAAGTCGGGAACGACAATTTCAAATAATCGTTGCTCCACGCTCCGGTCACCCTCGCCCCAAGCACGGAGCAAGCGTGTCACCTCTCCGGCCGCGGATTCCATGGCGTTCTCGCAAATCCCTTCGGACGCCTATTTTATACTCATCAGCATGTTTCGTGCCCGGCAATGCTATGACGCTTCCCTTACACAGGTTAAGGCATGAAGGTTCTTCTGGTGGGATCTTAGTACTCTGTGAAGCTCTCGTTAAGGACAGTCGACGCAAACCTCTCTTCAGTCATGAGTTTAATTTTTTTGCTGGGCTTTACGGTTTTCCTCGTTGCGGATGGACAACCATTTTGTTTGGCCGACGGCGGTTCAAGCTACTGTCCAGCGACCATTTACGCCTATCGCTCCGTTGGGAATCGCAAAATTGGCAGCCCTCCTTTGGATCAGCACAACTGCCGGTGTGATTTTCCGAACCGTGCGATCATACCTCAAGAAACCGGCCGAACTGATCTCCCTTGACGATGTAGGAGCCGATTTGCTTGCCGGTTTTCTAATCGCGTTTGTCTATCTGATCTTGTGCTTCGCTGGTGCCGGCATATACAAGCAAAATCCTTTTGACTTGACTGCCGAGCACATCACACGGATGGGTGTCCTCCTCTCAGCTGGCGGTTTCGCAATGGGAGCGTTTCTAGAAGAGTCTGCCGAATATCTATCTGAGAAAGCTTTGAAAAAATTTCGATCGTAATCTCTGTAGGTAATGGCCAGCGATATTAAAAGTGTTTTCCGCGGTATCTCTCAGATAAGATCTGTATGCTGTACAACACGGCATAACAGGTGACTGAGCAGCTCGTTCTTCGGTCCGGCTAGAATTACTAAATGAAACCGGCCACTCTGCTCCGTCTCGCGATTCTCTCAGCCTTAGCCCTCCCACAATCGCTTCCCGCCGCAACGCTCGACGAGGCGACCCAGCACTTGGCGCGCGACATCTTTCAGCAACTCATCGAAATCAACACAACCGATTCCGTGGGAAGCACCACGCTCGCGGCGGACGCTATGGCCAAGCGACTCCTCGACGCTGGGTTCCCCGCCGCAGACGTCAAAGTGCTCGGTCCGAACAGCCGCAAGGGCAACATGGTTGCAAGGTTTCGGGGCGCAGGAGCGCGTAAGCCGATTCTGATCATTGGACATCTTGATGTTGTCGAGGCGCGGCGCTCGGACTGGACCACCGACCCTTTTCAATTCATCGAGAAGGATGGCTATTTTTATGGACGTGGCACACAGGACATGAAGGTCAGCGACGCCGTTCTGGTCACTGACTTCATTCGCCTTCATCGCGAGAACTACCGGCCCGACCGCGACATCATTCTTGCTCTGACCGCTGACGAAGAAGGCGGTAAATCGAACGGCGTTGACTGGCTGCTGAAGAACCATCGCGACCTGATCGACGCCGAATTCGTCCTCAATGCCGATTCGGGCGGGGTCACCACCGCGAAGGGAAAGCCCGTGAACGTGGACGTGGAGGCGAACGAAAAGCTTTACGCGGATTATCAACTCAGTGTGACCAATCCCGGTGGCCACAGTTCCCTGCCCGTTCCTGACAACGCCATTTATCATGTTGCCGACGCCCTGGGACGCTTGGAGCGCGCGCCCTTTCCCTTCGAACTGAATGCTGTAACGCGCGTCTATTTTGAGCGGCGCGCCGTTTTGGAAACCGGTAAGACAGCAGCCGACATGAAGGCCATTCTCCAGACGCCCGCCGATGAAGCCGCGATTGCTCGTTTGTCTGCCGATGCGCGTTTTAACTCGCTAATGCGGACCACTTGCGTCGCCACTATGATGGAAGCGGGACATGCGCCCAATGCGCTGCCCCAACTGGCGCAGGCTAACGTAAACTGCCGCATCTTACCTGGGCGTTCCGCTGAACAGATCAGGCTGGACTTGGTGCGCATCTTTGCCGATCCGAAAGTCTTAGTCCGGTATGTAGACGATGCGCGGAACGTCTACGACCACACTCCCGAGAAGAATGCGTTTCCGCCAATTCTGCCGCCAGCTGAAGTGTTGAAGCCACTAGCAAAGATCGCCGACGAGATGTGGAACGGAGTGCCAGTCATTCCGGAAATGGAAACCGGCGCTTCCGACAGCATTTATACGATGGCGGCTGGCCTGCCGAGTTATGGTATTAACGGCATAGCCATCGACCAGGACGACGTTCGAGCCCACGGTAAAGATGAGCGTGTGCGCGTGAGTTCCTTCTACGATGGCGTTGAGTTTTATTACCGATACCTCAAAGCCCTGACAACCGCGCGCTGATGCGCAACTCGGAGACGTGTTAGCCGTTACACCGATTGCCCACTATGCGGCGAAGGCGCCACAGTTTTCACTGTTTCCCGACCAAAACTGTATCACAAATACCACACCACTGCCGATACAACTTCTTTCGAATCAAATAATTAGCCTTTCCAGAACCCGTTGCTGATAGACTGTTAGAGCATCGCATGCCCTACGAAACTACGCTTGCCAAACCCGTAGAAGTACAAGGGATCGGCCTACACCATGGCGCTCCCGTGCATCTGAAAATCAAGCCCGCTCCGCCTGCGACCGGCATTGTGTTCATTCGAACCGATCTGGACAACACGCCGATTCCGGCCAGTTGGAAATACGTCGAGCGCGTCAGCTATGCGACCAGCCTGATGCACCCCAAAGGCATCTTCATTTCCACCACCGAGCATTTACTGAGCGTGCTCTACAGCATGGGCATCGATAACGCCTTTGTCGAACTGGACAATTTGGAATTGCCGATTCTCGACGGCAGTGGTCTCCCTTTTGTGCAGCTGCTTCAGAAGGCGGGTCGCAAAGAGTCGCGACGTCCGCGCCGTTATATGAAGATCATTAAGGAAGTGCGGATTGAATCGGGTGGCAAGTCGGTGGCTATTTTGCCGGCCAATCAGTTCAGTTTGCGCTGCCATAATTTCTTCAAACATCCGCTCGTCGGCGAGCAATGTCTGGAGATGGACATTACACCCGAAGTTTATGCGCGCGAGATCGCCCCAGCGCGCACGTTCGGCTTCGAATATGAACTTGATCAGATGCGCGATCAAGGGTTGATCCGCGGTGCTTCGCTCGATAACGCGATCTGCTTCACCCGCGACGGCGTGGCCAATCCGGGTGGTTTGCGTTTTCGCGACGAATGTTGCCGCCATAAAGCATTGGACCTGATCGGCGATTTGGCACTGATCGGGCGGCCTTTATTAGGCTGCGTGGTTGCGGAAAAAGCCGGACACGCTTTGCACGTGCAACTGGTCAACCAGATCATGTCCGATCCCTCGCTCTATAAAATTGTCACACTGGAACGGCCAGCACGTCGCTTTTCGCAAACCGCCGTGCCCGCCGCGGCTTATTAGCCAGGCGCAAGTCCGGGGCAAAGCCTAATGGCGCCTTAATATCCAATGCGATCTCTTCCTTCCCCACTTTGATGTACAGTCCGTCCGCATGAACCGCACCGAACACATACCGCAAAAGTGTTGCGCCACCGGGAATCCCGTCAACGTAGACGAACCGATACATATCCGATTTCAAACATCGTACGCAATTTTCGCCCGGGGGTCACTTGATAGAGTCGTGAAGGCCAGCTATCGTAAAAGGCGGCCGCGACTCAGTAGAGATGATCGATTGATTCACTCCAGCCACTCTGCTGAACTAACCCGATCAAAATCAATATTTAAAATAGTCGCAAGGTGAATTTAATATATTGGGGTCTTATTGCATACTCTAGTGACATAGGCGGATCTTACTACCCAGTATCCCGGCACGGTGGCTGTCGCGTTGATGTACATTTCTAGATGCCCTCCGTGATATAGAGTCATCCAGTCGCCGTCCTGGGGTGCCCTTTCAAAACTGACGTCAATCGGCACCGGCATCCCTCAATTATCGACACATGTTATTAATTGTTGTTCACTCACTTACTTTATTATTTTTATACCTAACCCGGATGAAGCTAACATTACTTACTCAAAACTCACTGTTTTCAACAACATCCTGCACTTACTAAAGAAAGCCAATCGCTGCCCACACGCCCGACGCACCGCCCAAAAGCCTCCCAGTTCCGAAACTGCCACCTTTTTCTTCTCCCATCCTTTCAACCATATACGTCCGAAATCCACCTGGAAGCGAAGGCCGCTCTTTGACCATCCATTCCGGCGCCAAATGTAACGCTAAGACTGAAAATCAAAAAGCGCTTGTGGTTCCCCGAGCGTCTAAGAGCGACAATGGTTTTTGACCAAACCGACCGACAAAATCCGCCTCGCTCTGATCTACGGCGGTCGCTCCGGCGAACATGAAATCTCAGTCCGTTCGGCTGAGTCCGTCAAGAAAGCCCTCGACCCGGCCAAGTATGAAGTCAGCGACTTCTTCATTGATAAAGCGGGTAAGTGGCATCCAAAGCCGATCGTGCCGGAACCTGGCGGCAACGGTGAAATCGATGTCGTGTTTCCCTTGCTTCACGGAACTTTCGGCGAAGACGGCACCGTGCAAGGCTTACTGGAACTTGCCGGTTTGCCTTACCTGGGTGCAGGAGTACTCGGGTCGGCGGTGTCGATGGACAAGGCGATGACGAAAAAGTTGTGCCTGCAGGCGGGTTTGCCTGTCGTAGAGCATCTGAGTCTGACGCGCGGCGAGTTCGATCCGAAAACATTGAAACTGCCTTTCGGCTTTCCGGTATTTGTAAAGCCGGCAAATCTCGGATCGTCGGTCGGCATTACGAAGGCCAAGAGTCGCGCGCAGTTTGAAGAGGCGCTGGAGACAGCGGCGCAGTATGACCATAAAATCGTGGTCGAACGCGGCGTGACCGGGCGTGAATTTGAGTGCGGGGTGCTGGGCGGCGATCCGCCGCGCGCTTCGACGCCGTGCGAGATTATTCCGTCGCAGGAATTCTATACTTACGAAGACAAATATCTGCTCGATCAAGCGCGCATTGAAATGCCCGCCAAGCTTACCGAGGCGCAAACGAAAGAAATGCAGCGACTGGCGCTGGCGTGTTTCGAGGCAGTGGGTTGCGAAGGCATGGGCCGCGTGGATTTCTTGCTGGAAAACGCCACCGGCCAGTTTTACATCAACGAAATAAACACCATCCCCGGCTTTACGTCTATTAGTATGTATCCCAAAATGTTTGAATACGCCGGTATTGGCTATTCCCAGTTGTTAGACACGCTGATTGCCCTGGCTTTGCAGCGTGCGCAGACCCGCCAAGCGACGCAATACACCCGATGAAGACGGTTTGCCTTTTCGTCTTGGCCGCGTGCTTGGGATTTGCCCAGACTGAGCCTGCTAACCCGCAAGAAGTAGCGCCATTTCTTAAGCAGTTTATAGATGTGCTGTCGACGGTGAACGCGAACTCCGCCGATGCCGCGCCAGCCGAGAAAACGGTTTACGAAGGTGCCATCCCATCGATGTTGCGGCAGCTTGATCCGCATACTCAGTTCTTTGATGCGTTGCAGTTTCAGCAATTGAAGCAAATGCAGGAATCCGAACAGAAGGGTTTTGGCAGTGTGGTGTCCGTGCTGCCGGGACAAGTCATCTTTTTGCAGACGCTGCCAGGGACGCCGTCAAACAAAGCGGGCATCCAGGCTGGCGATGAGTTGATCGCAATCAATAATTATTCAATCCAATCGTTGGATCCGCAGCAAATCGTGCAATTGCTGACCGAGGCGCGGCAGCAGAAGATTACGGCTTACATTCGGCGACAAGGCTTCTCGCGGCTGTTTCAGTTCACTCTGACGCCCGAGTTGGTGGATTCGCCAAGTGTGGATCGGGCGTTTATATTGAAGCCTGGCTACGGTTATGTGCGGGTGGCCAGTTGGGATTTGAATACTGCCAAAGAACTGCGTGACGCGATTGAGAAACTTTCGCCCGAACATTTGAAAGGGTTGGTTTTGGATTTGCGGAATAATCCCGGTGGCGTGGTGAAGGCAGCGCTGGATGGCGCCTCGCTGTTTCTGGAACCGGGGCAAAGAATCTTGACGGCGCGCGGCAGATCGAAAGAAGTGGACAGCGCGGATGTGCCGCCGAATGCCACACCGTATCATTTTGCGATGGCGTTGATTGTGAACGAGAGGACAGCGAGCGCTTCGGAAATTCTCTCGGGAGCGCTCCAAGACCATGATCGGGCCGTTATCGTGGGTGAACCGACGTATGGCAAAGGGTTGGTGCAGAGTGTGATGCCTTTATCGGGAGGCGCGGGACTAGCCATTACGACGGCGTTCTACTACACGCCGAGTGGGCGCACGATTCAAAGGCCGCTGCGCAATTCGGCGCTGTCGGAAACATTCGCTGAAAGGCCTGCCAGCTCTTTGCCCACGTTTAAAACGGATAAGGGCAGAACAGTTACCGGCGGCGGTGGGATTCAGCCGGATATACTGGTGTCCCCAGCGCAGCCAACGCGCTTGGAGAGCATCTTGGATAACAGCGGAGTTCTAACTTCCTATGCAACTCACTATCTAGCGAACCATTCGCCTCTGGCCGAAAACTTCGAAGTAAGTGCGGATTTGCTGGATGAACTCAAAGTGGAGCTGGCGGCGCAGAATATTCAGCCAGGCGTCGGCGAGTGGATTCAGGAATCGCACTGGGTGAAATCGCGGCTGAAGGAAGAGATCATTACGCAAGCGCGCGGAGTGGATAAGGGCGAAGAAGTGCTGGCACAGCGCGACCCGCAAGTGCAGGCTGCGTTGCATGCAGTGGAGGGTAAGTAAGCGTCATGACTTTAAGGAAGCTTCGCTATGGGCTATTGGCCGCCCTGTTGGCAGTGCCGTGTTTTGCGCAGGAAGAAATCAAAATCGATAGCTTGGCCAAAAGCACACCCTTTCCGCATTTCTGGGAACAGATGTTCGGTTCGGGCCGCGCCATTCTGTCTTTGCGCGAGAGTTACCGCGACGATTTGCGCGCCGTCAAACAGGTTACCGATATCCGTTATGTGCGCTTTCACGCAATTTTTCAGGACGAAGTAGGCGTTTATAACGAAGACGAGCATGGCAATCCGGTTTACAACTTTGCTTATGTGGACCAGATTTACGATGGGCTTCTAAAGAACGGCGTGCGTCCGCTGGTGGAGATTAGCTTCATGCCGAAGAAGCTGGCGTTTAATCCCGACGCGCTGCATCCATTCTGGTACAAGCCAAACGTCTCGCCGCCGAAGAGTATGGAGCGTTGGGACGGCCTCATCGTCGCGTTTGCCAAACACTTGGTCGAACGCTACGGGGAAGATGAGGTCGCGCAATGGTACTTCGAGGTATGGAACGAGCCCAATATTGATTTCTGGGGTGGAATTCCACGAGAAAAGAGTTACTTCGACCTATACGATCACACGGCACGGGCGTTGAAGAGCGTGAGCTTGCGCATACGAGTGGGAGGACCAGCGACGGCCGCAGCCGCTTGGGTGGACACGTTTCTCAAGCACACAACCGAACAGAAGGTGCCGGTTGATTTTGTTTCGAGCCATGGCTATGCGGACGATACCGTAGACGATCTCTTTGGCTCGAATGAAGACATTCCCATGAATGATCGGGTTTGCCGGGCAGTCAGCAAAGTCAAAGGACAGATGAGCGCGGCGGGCAAATCGGAATTACCATTGTTGTGGACGGAATGGAATGTGCCGGGAATGGAGGAGGCGCGCGACACGGCTTTCGTCGGGCCCGCTTTGGCACACACGATTCGTGGTTGCGATGGCTTGGCGCAGGCGCTCTCGTTTTGGACTTTTTCCGACGTATTCGAGGAAGGCGGCCCGATTGAGAAACCCTTTGAAGGGCATTTTGGCTTGCGGGCTGAATACGGGATCAACAAGCCGAGTTACTATGATTTCGCGCTGCTTCACAGATTGGGTGAAACTCGACTTGCGAACGACAATCCAAGTACGATTGTGACTAAGCGCAAGGACGGCAAGCTGGTGATCGCCCTGTGGAACTATGTCGATCCGGGACAAAAAGGTACTGTGAAGAAGTACCGGCTAGTGTTCGAGGATTTGCCGCTGGCAGGAGCGGAGGTTAGCGAAAACCGAGTCGACGAAGACCACAGCAATACACTGAAGGCATACCGGAGCATGGGCAGTCCACGCTATCCGACTGAAGAGCAGGTCAAGAAACTGAACACGATGACTGCTCTGGAACCACCGAACGTGCGACCGTTGAAGGCCAAGCAATTGGATATAGAATTAGGACCGAACGCATTAGTTGTGCTGGAAGTGAAGCCGGGCGCGACGAAACAGCACGGATTGCGGAAGTAGTGCTAATCCGCTAAAGTAGCAAACCCGAACGATCGAACAAAATTCTTCAAGCATACGTACTAAACAAAGGAAGACATCATGGCGCAAACCGCAACTTCTCACCTTGGGCAAATTCACGCCCTATTAGCAAATAAACGTTACTCTGTGACAGATTTGAACGATAGTGTACTCAAGATCCAGGAACTGGAAAGCGGCATTTCGTTGAGCGCGGTTCTGGAAGGAGACATCCTATTTTTTTCGCTCGTCTGTGTGACAGTGCCGGCGGCACAGATCACAGCGCCGCTGATGCGCAAGCTGTTGGCGGCGGATAATGGTATTTCGACATCTCATTTTCAACTGTACGAGGGCGGCGAGGGCAGCGTATCCATAACGCTCAACAATTTCTGCAAGCTGCTCGATTTTGGGCCGGAGGATGAGGACGATATTCTCTCCTGCGTAAGTTTTCTGTTGGCGGATGTGGTGCATGCCAAACAGTTAATTGGCGCCGATCTGCATTCGGCATAGGAAAGGCAAAGAGACAAATCATGGCATTCTTTTCAGACATTTTCTCGCGTACGGGCCGGGTGGCTCGCGGACAGGTCAACCAAGGCTTGAGCCAGATTGAAGACGCCACATTCGAAGCGACGGTACGGCAGACCGTGCTTGATATGAAGACGGAGTTGAACAAAGTGGTGCAATCGTCTGCCATGGCGATGAGTAACTACAACCAACTCGACGCCGAGTATCAGAAGTATGTACGGCAATCGCAGGAGTGGAAAGATCGCGCGGGACAGGCGCTGGATGCCGGCAATGAAGACCTGGCTAAGAAGGCGCTGGCGAAGAAAGCGGAGTCCGACAAGCAGATTACTTCCTTGCAGACAGCGGTGGATTCGGCGCGCGGAGCGAGTGAATCGCTTAAGCAGCAAGTAATCGATCTGAAACACAAGATTGAAGAGGGCGAGCGGACGGCGACTACGTTGGTAGCGCGTAAGAATGCGGCGATGGCGCAGCGCAAAGTGTCGGAAGCATTGGCGGGCGTGGGCAAAGCTGACAATGCGTTTGCGCAGCTCTCGAGTTTTGAACAATCGGTAGCGAAGGAAGAAGCCACCGCGAAAGCGTTCGATCAACTGGCGAGTGCGGGCAAAGATACGGGCCTCGAAGCTGAGTTTGCAAAGTTGCAGGGGCACACCGTGGATGCAGACCTTGAAGCATTGAAGCGGGAACGATTGCAGAGAGTGGAGCTACCGAAGGAACTACCGCCCGCGAGCAACCGCTAATTATGTTTTTCGATCATAAGCCGAAGCCGGCAGGGCCGCAACAAGATCTGGCCAATCTGAAGGTGACGGATGCCCGGTTGGGGGATGTTCTGTCTGTCGCAGGGGCTGCGCCGGATTTTAGCGATCTCGACTTTACGGTGGATCGCGCGGATCAGTTGGAAGCGGGCAGCCGCCGTTGGGTGGAATTGACGGGACCGTGGCGCGATCACCGGGTTTATCTCGAGGTCCACAACGAAGATACGCCGGAGGTGTTCGGCAATTTCGATGGGCGGCGCATTACGTTAGATGAACTGGGCCTGGCAGAAGCCGACTTGGGTGAGATTGATTCGCGCCAAAATCCGGCGGATTTCCTCGATTTCGAGGGGAAGTTTTGGCTGTACCGTTTTAGCCGTGAGATTGGTCTGTTCACTCAAGGTAATGCGACAGGGCGTGGATTTTACGCCTGGCAATTCCAGGAACAAGACGGCAAACGATTTCTGAATATCAGAAAGTACGAAGGCGAGCCTTTCGCCGCCGCCATCTGGACAAAGATTCAACCGACTGACGTGACCGTTTATCGGAGCACATAAAATGAAACGCCTTTCAGGCGCGTTGTCCCTTGTTGGAGTTGTACTGCTGATCTCGTGCGCTGGAGGCTTGCCGCCTTCGTTGCAAAGAGAGATTGGGGACGAGAATGCAAGACTGCTGAGCGCGCAGCAAGAAATTCAGCGTTCACAAGATCGCGTCAAGCAGGACTTGGCGCAAGCGCCGGAGTTATTTGCCGGGGCAGCGGAGCCAGCGCAGTGGGAGTCAGACTTCGGCACAGCGCGGGCGAAGCTTGCTTCCGCTAAACGCGATGGGGAGGAGCTTGCAAGACTAGCCCACGAGCGAGGCGACAATCTAGAAGGCCGAGTGCGCCGTCTGCTAACAGAAGAACGCGGCTTGCGGGAAGCGGCGGCGACCAGCGCACAGACAACAGTGGGGGCGGCTGATAAGTGGTTGGCGTTCAAGCAAGATTTGCCGGCGTCTTTGGAGCGGATGAATCGCGAATATAAAGAGATTCGCGCAGCAGATCTAGCGCCCGTTGCGAAGACAGTGGCGCAAGCTGAAAAGGATTGGCCGGCAAAGACTTCCTATTTAGATGGCCGTTTGGCTGCGCTCCGGGCCATTCCACAGACAGCGGAGACGCAATGGACTGCCACGGCTGCGGCTCGGCAAGATGCGGCGGCCGGTAAAGCTAGCGGTAAGCAAGTTGCCACGTTGATTGAGACAGAAGACGTTCTGTCGCAAGAAGCCAAGACGTTGGCTGCCGCGCCGGCTGAGTTGTCAGGCCTCAGCGGCCAACTGTATGACTCATGGGACAAGATCCTCACCGACCTGGATGAGTCTCACTATGGTGAGGACTCGCTCTATCGCGAACGAATCAAAACTGTCCGCACGCATTTTACCGACGTTGCTGCGAAGAAGAGCGAGACCCACAGCGAAGAGCATTGGACCAACGTTTCTGAGGCTTCGTTTGAAGCCGTCAAAAACGACATGGGCATGGCGATAGCGCACAAAGACGTCGGGCACTTCGATTCGGAAGCGCAGACCGTACCCCAGCCGCCGGGCTACTCATATATTGCCACGCCAGAGCAAGGATCTAACCAATATGGTTACTGGACTCACGACAATGGCGGCCACAGTGTTTGGGCTTGGTTGCCCGAGTATTTGATCCTGCGCGAGTTGCTGTGGAATCACGATTACCATCCGGTGATGGTAGGCGATTACGGCGCTTACCGGATGGCGCAGCGGAATGGGACTAGTTACTACGGCCAGCAGACCCCGGCCAGCCCGCCAAAGTATGGCAGCCATGGCACGTTCACGCAGACGCATTATGCGAACAGCCGTTATGTGCAGTCAGGCGGCTTCAATGGTTCGGCTTATGCCTCGCGAGGGGGAAGTCCGAGCAGTAGCTTTGGAAGTTCGCAGACGCCGCGGAGCAGTTCAGGCTTCGAAAACAACGGCGCGGGGAAGAGGTTTGGGAGACAGCCCGGAAGTGCGCCTTCAGGGCAGCGATTCGGTCGCCAGGGTGGTGGCTTTCGCGCACCGAGTGGGCGCGGATTTGGCCGGCGGCGCTAGCTGAAGACCCTGTTCAGAACTGAAAATACAGAAAAGGCGTGCTTGGGCCAGTCAGTATCCGCACCACGCAAATAGCGAAGGTACAAAGTAAAAGAGCGCGCATGCCAAAGCTCCAGCTATGTCTCATCTCGAAGGTGTTCTTACCCCAATGAGCGAACGCGAAGGCGATTAGCAGTAGGGCGAGCAAAGTCGTTAGAGAAGTGATGGCCGTGGAGGGAGTAAAAAAGAACATCTTTTGGAAGATGTAAGAAGCCATGCTGAAGTCGGTGGAACGAAAGAAGACCCAGCCGATCACAACCAATAAGAAGGTGATGATTAGTCTGGCGGGTTGCCAGATCTTTTCCCATGCACTGCTGAATGCGCGATTCAGGCAGAGCAGGATACCGTGATAGGCTCCCCAGGCGACGAAGGTCCAGTTCGCGCCATGCCAGAGACCGCCGATGAGCATCGTTAGCATGAGGTTGCGATAGAGCATTACGGTTCCCGCACGACTTCCTCCGAATGGAATGTAGAGATAGTCGCGCAGGCATGAGGAGAGAGACATGTGCCAGCGCCGCCAGAAATCGGCGATGCCATCGGCTTTATAAGGTGTGTTGAAGTTCTGAGGAATTCTGATCCCGAACATACAACCGAGGCCCACGGCCATGTTGCTGTAACCGGCGAAATCGAAATAGAGTTGGTACGTATAGCCGAGCATACATGCCCACGCCGTTAGTGTTCCGAGTTGGCGGTAGTTGGCTAGAGCCGGGTCGATAATGACAGCGATCAGATCGGCCACCAGCACTTTTTGACAGAGCCCGATGATGAAGAACGACCAGCCGATGTGGTCCAAAGCGCCGCGTTTGGACGTGCCGACGTTTTCGAGGTCGCCTTCAATTTGGCGGAAGCGAACGATTGGCCCTGCAACAAGTTGCGAAAAGAGCGATACGTAGCTGGCAAACTCCCAGAAGTCTTTCGTCGGCTTTATAACGCCTCGATAGCTGTCGACCACGTATGAAATAGTGTGGAATGTGTAAAACGAGATGCCGATAGGGAGGATGATGTTGAGATGGCGAATCGCAACTGGATGACCCAACCACGAGAGGAAAGACGCGGTGCTTGTTACCGCGAAGTCTGCATATTTAAAGAAACCGAGTAAGAGTAAGTCAACTGTAATGGGAATGGCAAGTATGTACTTGCGTTGTTTTTCAGTCCAACCAGGCCGCAGAAAGAACAAGCCGGCCGAGTAGGCGACCAGCGTAGAAAAAAGCATTAGAAAGCAAAATTTCCAGTTCCAGCCGGCGTAAAAGACATAGCCGGTTACGGTCAGCCAAATGTAGCTCTGGCGTTTGTTGCGAAGTAACCAGAACACCAAATATGCAATTGGCAGAAAGAGGAAAAGGAAGATTTCGCTATTGAAGAGCATGGGGTGGGTTTTGAGTCAAAGCGCGAAGCCAGGGAGCCACGCTCTGTGCGGCAGTGGCAACTCCCAACGAATTCCAGTGCGCGTCGTCCGGCCAGTACACTAGGCGACCCGCCGCTAACTGCGTTGCAGCCGCTTCCCGCATCACGGGCAGACCATTCCAAACGGGGACTTGATTCTTCGTTAGAAGTGAAGAGAGGTCTGCCATGTACTGCTTCGCGTAATCGGGACCGGGTGTTCTTTTGAGTAGAGGGTAATAGGCAGAGTAGCCTGTTGGTACCAGAACCACAGCGAGTTTGAGACCGGAACGATTCAGGTCATCACGCAAGTGAGCTACGGCGGCCGCAGTCTCTACAGCGCTTCTAGCTTCTTGCGAAAACTTTTCGTCTTCGCTGAAATAGAGGACGCGACGGCCCGTTTCCAATTCTTCTTCCGGATATAGATTCTTGTACATGTTGGGAAACAAGATGTCGTTGTGGAGGCGCATGTTGAGCAGGCTAGATATGCGAACGAGGGCGAACGGGTGATGAAGAGACGAGACGGCGCCTATTAGGGACGCGCGAAGCAAGGCGAGTTTGTTTGGAGTGGGCAAGGGCGCGGACGGTTCGTAGCCATAAGAAACCCGATTTATAAGCTCTAGAAGAACCCAACCTCGCTGCATGCCCACAGTTTGGGCAACGCGTTTGATACGCGACGAGGTTAGCGTTACCTCGATCCAGGTAGACGCGTTGTAAACGGCCGGCCCCAATTCCCGATTGAGCTGAGCGCTGAAGGTGTCCTGATCATTCAGCGACATACCCAGACTGAAGGATGATCCGACGAGAAGTACCTGCGGAGTAACTGGAAAAGGAGGATTGCGGTAGCCCAATTTGTCGACGGTGAATTTCTCGGATCGAAAGTTCAGAAAGTCAAACCTGTTGCCAAGCCGGGTGCCTTCGCCAAAAGCATACTGGGCGATACAAGCGACAGGATGGTCATGTTGGCTCAACAAATCATGCGCGGCACAGAGGAATCCGCTCGGCCCCCAGGACTCGCAGGGAAGGTAGGTCAAGCCGACGCGCAGCACGAAAAAAATACCCAGGACGATGAAACAGGACGCACCGAAGGTACTAATCCCTCCAACGGCGCGAGGGACTGTTAAAGTTGTAGATTCTTGGTTGATACACCAGTATTGCAATCAGCCTCGATTGCGTCAATGCAACTCGCAGGTGTAGACAAGCTATCTGTCTGAATGAGGCCGGGGTTATTGGTCGGGCTGCCGGGATTTGAACCCGGGACCTCTTGCACCCCAAGCAAGCGCGCTAGCCAGGCTGCGCCACAGCCCGAAACTTCTTCATTTTAGCGTACTTGCCAAAAACATCAGCCTGCAGGGCGTTCCTGCTTGCGGTCGGCAACGATTGTAACTTCAATATCGTTAGCCATGCCGACAACTTGATGGACCAAACTCTTGCCCATGATACGGTCCATGCCCTTGCCGACGAGCCGTGGCAAAAAGATCTGGCGCGCATTGTGAAGACGGGCAAACTCAACAATGGTCTTGGCGTGATCGGTGCCTTCGAGCACGCGGGTTTCGATGTGCAGGTTGCGCGCAAAATTCAAGTGGCGTTCAACGGCTTCCCGTTTCGCGGCGGGGAGAGATTTCAAATCGCTGTGCTCGGCTACGAATAAGGCAAAGCAATCGGCATGGATGACGTCCGCCACACGCTTGCCGCGGCGGATCAACATAGCCGTGGAAGGATCGTCGCTAATGTAGATGACAACGGCATCATGCAGTTTGGAGTCGCTCGGTTGCCCGTTGGAGGCGGCGGGGGAAATGGCCGCGTCACTCGCTTCCAGCCGCTCCTCTACCTCCATCGCAGTTTGGCGCAAAGCCATTTCCCGAAGCGCGACGAGGGTGGATTCCTTAAAGAAATTCTCCATCGCGCGTTTGGCTTTGTCCTGCGGATACACCACACCGCGTTCGAGACGATTAAGAAGAGCGCGCGGCGTTAGATCGACCATCACTACTTCGACGGCTTGTTTTACAACCCAGTCGGGAATAGTCTCGCGCACCTTCACCCCAGTAACGTGCGCCATGTGATCGTTCAAACTCTCCAGATGCTGAACGTTCATCGTCGTGAGAACGTCAATGCCATGCTCGATGATAAACAGGACATCTTCCCAACGCTTTTCGCGCGCGGAACCCGGAACGTTGGTATGCGGAAATTCGTCAACCACGGCGACCTTCGGATGGCGCGCGATAATGGCTTCGGTATCCATTTCTTCAAACGTTGCGCCGCGGTAGTCGACCTTCCTGCGCGGAACGGTTTCCAGGCCCTCTGTCTTGGCAATGGTGTCTTTTCGGCCATGCGGCTCGAAGTAGCCGATAACGACATCTACCCCTTTGTTTTTGAGGCTCTGGGCCTCGTCCAACATTTGATAGGTCTTTCCCACGCCGGCGGCGTAGCCAAGAAATATTTTCAGTTTTCCGGGACTACTCATAGTGCCGATTCACTGATAGACTTTGCATTTGGTTGAGGTAGCACAAAACGGTAGCCGATCCAGGGCTCCGTAACAATGTAACGCGGGTGGGCATGATCAGGCTCAATTTTTTTGCGGAGCTGGCTCACGAAGACCCTCAAATATTCTACTTCGTCGCCATAGTCAGGACCCCAGATGGTTTGTAAAAGTTTGCGGTGAGGAATGGGCTTGTTAGCGTTAGCCAGCAGATAGCGTAGCAGATCGAACTCTTTCGGAGTCAGGCGCACGATTTTGCCGTGGATGGTGACTTGACGCGCCGCAATGTTGACGGAGAAATCGTCGGAAATGACAATTGATTCTTCGGAGGCACCGGCCGGCCCTCCAAGACGGCGAAGGTTGGCGCGGATGCGTGCGAGCAGTTCGTTGACGCTGAACGGCTTGGTGATGTAGTCATCTGCGCCGGCGTCAAGGGCGGAGATTTTGTCTTGTTCGCTATCGCGGACGGAAAGAATAATAATCGGAACTTCACAGACGGCGCGGATCTCGCGGCAGGCCGCCATGCCACCCATGCCCGGCATGTTCATGTCGAGCAGAATCAAATCGGGATTGTTGGCGCGGAGCGATTCGAGCGCTTCTTCGCCGGTCCGCGCCTCGAATGCTTCATAGCCGTTGGAAGCGAGTGCGGTTTTCATTACGCGGCGGATTTGCGGTTCGTCATCGACAATTAAAACGCGTTCGGCGGTGTTCATGGAGTTGCGCTCGATTCGGCGAGAACCGGAGCGGCCGGCAGCGTGGCAGTGAAACGCGACCCTTGGCCCAATTGGCTTTCGACAAGAACAGTGCCGCCATGTGCTTCGGCAATTTCGCGGGCGATGGCCAAACCCATACCCGTTCCCTGGACGCCGGTGTGGTCGCGGCGGCCGCGATAGAACTTGTCGAAAACGCGGCGCTGTTCGAGTTCGTTCAAACCTTGACCTTCGTCGCGAACAGTGATGCTCACTAAGCCATTTTCCTCACTAGCCGAAATCGTGATGGGCTTATCGGCTGCGCTGTACTTAAGGGCGTTATCCAATAACTGCTTTATTAATTCGGTAATCAGTTCTGGATCAGCGAAGACGGTAGGATTTTCGCCAGCAATCGCAAGCTTAATTGGATGGGAGGCAGTGCGTTGTCCTAAGGCGTCAATGGCCGATTGGATCAGCATTTCCACGGGAGCGGCTTGGCGCTGCAGTTTGAAACGTTTTGCTTCAATGCGAGCCAAGTGAATAGCTTCGCCCATAAGACGCCGCAGGCGCTGCGATTCTTGCTGCACGATATCGATAAGATCGTCGCGCTGCTCTGGCGATACGCGACCGGAGTGCAGCATGTCGGCGGCGGCTTCGATGGCAGTGAGGGGGGTTTTCAGTTCGTGTGCAAGGGCGTCGATCATGACCGATTTCAGTTCTTCGCTGCGCCGAACAGCTTCGGCGCGGCTGGTGGCCTGTTGCGTTTGCGCCTGGGCTAAACCTACGGCAATCGTGCTGCCCAGCGACTGAATCAAACTGACAGACAACGGGTCGCCGACAAAGGCGAAGCTTCCATAAATCTTATTGCCGAGCGAAATGGGAATCGTGGTGAGACGTTCGTTTTTCTCAATCGAACCATAGCGCGCGGCTTTTCGCAAATCGACTTCGGCAATGGTGCCCCCTTGCGCCGAGCGATAAACTTCGCCGGTCGCACTTTCGAATAACGCAGCCTCGTCCAGCGCGAAGAGCTCTATACACTTGTTGACAAGAATGCGTTGCACAGCTTGTGCGCCGCCATCGCTGAGGAGAATAGCGCGATTTAAAGCATGCAGCTTTTCGGACTCGGATTGGCGAATCGCCATTTCATCTCTTTGCTTGCGGAGACGGGTGGAAAGATTAGTGGCGACGATGGAGACCGTGAGGAAGACGCCAAGAGCAACCCATCCTTGCGGGTCGGCGATACTGATCTGCCATACCGGCGGGATGAAAAAAAAGTCCAAGCAAAGCGTCGACGCGATGGATGCGGCGATCGCTTCGCTGCGTGATGCGTACGCGCCGACCAGCAAAACACCCAACAAAAGAAAGAGAGCGGCGACGGTCGCATTGCTATGGAACAGATAGAAGCACAGAAGAGAGATCGCAAGTGAGCCAGCCGCAGCTGCCAGAGAACCGAATAAAATCCTGCGCATCTTGACTCTAGTCTAGCGAGGTTCCGCTTCAGACCGAAGCGTTGCCAATTTCCGATCGAGAGTAATGGGGTTGGATTGTTGCGTTAGGCTGCCTCCTGATGGCCCAGTTTCTTGAGATAGGCTGCAATATCCGTCGCTAACTTGGGGTCGCAGGCAGTGGATTTCATGAAATTGAGGAATTCGATCGTTTTAGGGGACGGGGGTGGGGTTTGTTCTTGCGGCGTTTCGGTTTCTTTGGCTTGTTTCTTGATTTCGTGGCGCTCGGTTTTGATGCGGAGCTCTTCGTCTTTGCGCCGCTGCGCTTCAAAGCCATTGTCACGCTTCTCTCTCTGCGCGCTGATCTTTAGGAGGGCGTTGAGGCATTTGTGGTACTGATTCGCGTGCGTGGTTTCGTAGCGGAGGTACAGGTCGAATTTTTTTGCGTCAATGATCTCGCTAGTGACGGGGTCGAAGCAGGTGTTTTGGAAGTTTCTGGCGCGCTGCACGAGCCAGAGGTTTTCGGCGGTTTCGTTGATGAGTTGGAATTCGGGTTCGGAAGTAGGTTCATAGTCGGCGGCCAGGGATTGTTTTAGCGCTTCAAAGCCATTTTGGTCTTCGGAGCCGAGGACTTGGAAGTGCTTGTTGTGACGGGCGAGACCGTGGGTAGTGCGATTTTGGGAAGAGCGAGCGCGACCTTCGGGGGTAACGGGACCGGTTGAGTGTTGAGAATTGGCACGGTTCGCGGCGAGTTGAGCGGCGGAGGGGGGAGGTGGGTCGTTGGTTGGTGCGAAATGGTTTTGGCGCATAGCAGCGCGGCGTTGAGTTCTGTTCATCTTTGAAGAGACCTTTCCGATATTAGAAATAACGCTCAGCGCGGACGAGTTGAGATGGAAAAGGAGGTTTTGGGTGGGCTGAATGGCGGGAAGCTATTGGTGGGGATAGGGTTAAGAATATTTATGGATTGTGGGCAAGATTGGTGACTCGTGGAGGACGATGCCGATGAACCGGCGCGTGCGCTCCCGAAGAGAACTGACCGATTCAATGGCTAAGTAGTCTCGTACCGAAAGGAAATGATGGCCGGCGATTCTTAAATGCTTTCCGCTAAGGGTGGAGCTATTTTCGGGAGACTCGCCGTTCTCACCAGAGCCGAAAAACCGTCCATCTGAACCGAGCTGAGGCTTTAGGAGGTAGGAATCTGGAGATCGGAATTCGCAGTACACTGGCCTTATGCTTGCCGTGCGAGCACTTTTGGCCGCAGTGGTTTTGGCCGGACTGACCTGGGCACAGAATCAGGTGTCGTTTTCAACCTCGGACGGATGGACGATCTACGCAGACCTATACGGAACAAGTGATCGTTGTGTGGTGCTAGCTCACGGAGGCCGGTTCGAAAAGGGTAGTTGGGAGAAGCAGGCGCGTGCATTAGTGAAGGCTGGATTTTGTGCTTTGGCCATTGATCTCCGCGGATTCGGTTTGTCCAAGGAAGGACAGCAGGCCGCGCAAAAAAAGCCCGATGAAATCGAATCGGTTGTGCTATTGGCACATGGAGCGTACGGCCCACCCGAAAGGCTGAAGGGCCGCAAGCTGTTCATCGTGAGTCGGGATGACCTTGGCTCGGGCGACAAGCCGCGGTTAGCTAAGATCCGCGCGCGGTACGAAAAGGCGCCCGACCCAAAAGAGTTGGTAATTCTCGAAGGGTCGGCACATGCCCAGTTCATTTTTCAGACTGATCAGGGAGAGCGGCTGATGCAGGAGATCCTCAGATTTTTATAGGCACGTTAGGGTCGGACTCCGTAACGGGTGCTGAGAACTGCCGCTTGGCCGTATACGCGCAAACCTGAGTTTTTGAGGCTGTGGCGGGCTACTCGGTATTATACTGTAGTAGGATACTTTGTATGCCGCGCGGAAATCCGTCACCGAAACTTGCGATAACGATCGACCCGGAAGTTCACAAAAAGATTCTTGCAGCCGCCATCCGCGACAAAGTGAGCGTCTCGGCCTGGATGACCCGGGCAGCCCGGGAAGCACTGCAGCGGCGGGCCGGTTTAGCGGCAGTAGCCGAGTGGGAAAAACAGCGCGGATTTTTCACGGCGGAAGAGATGGAAGAAGCTCGCCTCAATGTGCGGGCGCAACTGGGGACTTCGCGATCTGTCCGGCGCCCGGCATGAACAATGTTGTCTACGATGCCGCCGTTCTCGTGGCGGCGGACAGAAACAAGCGGCGTATATGGGCAGAACACAAAGCGCGGTTGGAATTTGGCGTTCTTCCCTTGGTTCCCGCGCCGGTCGTCGCTCAGGTCAGCCGGTCACCACAACAGGCGCAACTCCGACGCTTCCTGACCGGGTGCGAGGTCGTTTCTCTTGGCGAGTGGGAGGCGCACCAGGCCGGACGACTGCTAGGCAAGACTAGAACCGCGGATGTTGTCGACGCTGTTGTCGTGACCACAGCCCTCCGGCAAAGAGCTTTGATTCTGACAGGCGACGAGCACGATATCAAGCGGTTAGTCGCGGCTTCGGGACGCAATCTCGTGGTTCTCCCCTTTTGAGGTGTGGCAAAACGGGGCGCTTGCCGGCACTTCGACACGTGTTTACGTCGTCACGACGTCTCGACACCGAAACTCGCCTCGCCGAGTTGATTGTCAGCCACTCGTGCCATGCTAGCCCACGAAAAGTTTCACATGAACTTGCCCCCGGGTGTGACGATGCCAACCCCTTACACGCACCCTCTCGCTCCAGAAAGTTTGTAAGCGAGCTTGACGCTATTTGACTTCGTGCGCCAAGCGCGTATAAGACTTTATACGTAGAGTTTCTTTGGAGAAAGAAAAAGAGATTCGGTGGGTAGGGTCGGCCTACGAAAATCTCCTGGCATTTCCGAAAGACGCCCGCAAGGAAGCGGGCTTCCAGTTGGGGAAGGTCCAAGCCGGACTAGAGCCTTCGGATTGGAAGACGTTTGACGTTGTAGGCTCCGACACGCTGGGGTTCGCACCGGAGGAGGCGAAGCGGCTACAGGCCGCGTCTCGCGCAAGCAAATCAATGACACGCGGCTGCTGAAGCAGCAACTGATGGAAGAGTTGTCTAGCTGGATTCGGGCACATCACTTGAAGCAGGCCGATGCTGCCGAGATTTTGATGGTTTCGCGCCCGCGTGTGTCGGACGTGGTTAACAGGAAAACGGCAAAGTTTACGATCAATACGCTGGTTGAGATGCTGAGCCGGATTGGCAAGCCGGTGAGGCTGGCGGCTAGCTGACTCGCAGAGTGTGCAGGTTTACTAGCGAGGTTTCACTTGCCGATACAGAATGTGGAGAAGATGCGGTTAAGAATATCGTCGGCGGTCGTAGCGCCCGTCACAGCATCGATAGGACGAAGAGTGGCGTAAAGATCCAATAGCAGCATCTCATGAGGCAGGCCAAAGCGACGGCGCGGCGGGCATTCTCCAAAGCAGCGAGACTCTCTGTAAGCAATGCCGCGTGGCGAATGCTGGTGATGACGCCGCTTTCTGGAGTTGCCAGACCGGAGGGAGCCAATCTTTGGATAATGGCATC
>CAVVLT010000007.1:0-145464 GCA_963749105.1 Bryobacterales bacterium
AGGGTCCTGCCTTTGAAGGCTTGCGCACTCGCCCTTGGATTGAGTACTGGACTCCTGCGCACTCCCAGGTGACTTCGTTGGTTTTCCAGTCGATATTGGGGTCATGGGCGGTGAGCCACGGTTTCCCCAAGATCAGACCGTACTGGCCTAGCGGTGTCACGGTGATCGCGCTGGTCAGTCCAGCCACCAATGCACACTGCGCAGCAGATAGGAAATAGGATGCATCCTGGCGGGTGCCATTGGCAAGCTTCACATAGCGCTTGCCTTCTCGACTCTGCGTACTAGGTCATGGCTAGTCGCCCACTGCCTATCTACAAAGTCCTCATTGGCGCCCGTATCCAGGAGGGCGATGACATCATGCCCATTGACTTGCGCGGTGAATGTGATGAGCACCTTGGAGAGATCGGGCAGAATGGGGCCCTCTGTCACGCTGGCCGAAGCCGCGTAGCCCCCTGCACTCGCACCTCTCAACTCCGGTTCGGCCCTGTCAGCCCCGAGTCCGCGCCTCTCCCTGCGCGCTATCGCTGCATGGTGGCACCACCCCTAAGTCGGGTGCCTGATCGACTGACCTTTCTGCGCCCTCAGCGCCTTCAGCGCCCTCCGCGCGCGGTGCGCATGTCGAGAAAACCACCACCGCATAGGATACAGCCATAGGATTACCAGCCTTGTCTGCGAAGATCTCGCTACCCGCGGGTACTCCTTCACCATGCTACCTGGCAGCAACTTCCACCACTTCGCCAAAGGCGAGTGCGGAATCACCAGGGTACAGTGGATAGAGGGTACCGCGGCGGGCGCGACGGATCATCGCAGCATAGGTTCAAGGCGGAATGATAGCCTACCCCTAGCACGTGGGACTTCGGCTCGAGCCGCTCTCTAACCGTATCAGCGCGGCCATCTAAACAGGTGACAAGGTGGGAAAGCCCCGCTTCCCTGGGGTACATACAGCTCACTCGTGAGCGGTGCGCCTGGCGCGTGCATCTGTGCGAAGATGCGACCGTGCAGGTGTAATGCACCAGGAGTGGGACGCGCGGTCCCTACCCTCCTAACCCCAGCCCAACGCGTCGGTCGGGTATCCCTCCTAACACTCTGTTTAACAGGAATTTTCACATCAGAGACAGCGCATTAACCGGTTTGCAACCCGATTGCTCACATACCTCATCCGCTGCCACTCCTTGGCAAGATGGCGCTTCACGCGCGACCGGTAGCTCCCGGTGCTCTGCCTCGGTAACCCGCGGCGCCTGCGCGGCCGGAAGACCCCCGCAGGGCCTTAGGCGTTTTCCTCAAACACACGCGCCGCGGCCAACTCCTCCTCCAGCGCGGCCACTCGGGATGCACCGCGCCGCGCCGCTAGCGCGGGACACGCGTGGACCCAGTGGTCCGCGGACCCGCAACCTACACACACGCCATCTCGGCGCCATGCGAGCACTTGCTCTGGGACGGGCGCGGTGGCACTGGCGCGCCCCCGCGCGCCCCACCCCGCCCATTGGCACCTGATCCGCGCCTCTGCGCGTCAGGCCCCGCGCGCCCTCGCGCGCCTTGGGGAGGCCCACGACCTCTGCCGCGGCCTTGCCAGCGCCCACGCGGCGCCCCACTCGCGCCTGCTGCGTACAGCTCGGGCGCCTCTACCCAATACCCGGGGTCCTGCCCCGCACCTTCCCAGGACGCGTCGTCGTCGTCCTCCTCCAGCGCGTACACGCGCGCGCCACTCCGCGCTCCCCTCTGCCGCCTGCGCGCTCGCCCGCGCGCCACTCCCGCTTGCTCCGCCTGCTGGCGCCCCGCGCGCAGCCCGAGGATGCTGGATCTCATAAGCCTGGAGAGTCGCGTGGTACTTCTCCAGCGGCTTGATCGCGTCTCCAGGTCCGCGCGTGGATGTCCACCTTCAGCGCGAGGTGGCGTTGCGGGATGCCATCCTGGAGCTGCAGGATGGTGTCCGTGACGCTCATCGCGTCGTGCGGCCCCTCGGTGATGGCGTCGAGGCGCGTTCGGTAATCTGTACGTCTCGGAATCGGTTAGTAATCAATCGGCCGCATCCTTGTATACACGCCGCCCTTTGTGCTGGGCCAATACGCCTCAAGGCTGCTGGGAGTGGATAACTCTCCACCCGCGCCTCCGCCCGTCAATCAGTTCCAGATTGGCCCCGGTTCCGGGGACCTGTTCACCGTCGGTAACCAGGTGGGGATCGCCGATTCGATCAACCATCGCCTGTTGATCTTTCCCTCGGCCGGGCCCTCGTTCTCCGGATGGACCTCGAATACTCTTTACCAGGCGGCGAGTACGGTGGTTGGGCAACCGGATTTCAATAGTGGAAAAAGCAATCAGGGTCAACCCCTGGCGGGGCCGGCCACGTTCTCGGGTCCCGCCGCGGCGGTATATTCGGGCACTGAGCTGTTCGTCGCCGACGCACTCAATCATCGGGCCGTGGTCCTTCCAGGGAACGGAATGGGCTTCAGCGCCGCCACCCGGGTGTTGGGGCAGGACGCACTCAACCTGAATACGGAGAATCTGATCGAAGGGCGCGAATTCAATTTCACCGCCAACAGCCCGGATAACGGCGATAGCGGCATCGCCATCGATCTCAACTCGAATCCGCCCCATCTCTACGTGGCGGACACCTACAACAACAGAGTCCTCGGATACAACGATCTGCGGAATTTTCAGTCCGGCGCCAAAGCCGATATCGTGATCGGGCAGCCGGATTTCCAGCATTCGCTCGCTAACTATCCCACTGGAATCTCCACCGGGCTGAGTCAGTCGAGCCTGTCCGCTCCCACCGGGCTGCTGGTTGACGGGAGCGGTAATCTATACGTCGCCGATACCGGAAACGGAAGAGTCCTGCGCTTCCCCACGCCGTTCACGAACTACACGGCCGGCGTTATGGAACCGGCGGACCTGGTGCTCGGGCAGCCCGATTTCACCACCACGATCACCGATGCCACCGCCTCCACCATGGCTGCGCCGTACGGCCTCGCGATGACCTTATTTCCGGGGATTCTGGTGCTCTCGACGTCGAGCATTGCCGTGTGCTTTTTTTCGAAGGGACGTCCGCGACCTTTACCAACGGACAAGCGGCCACGCTGGTATTCGGCCAGAAGGATTTCACCTCATTCGGCGCCGGAAGCGGCAACGATCAGATGAACGCGCCGCATCATATTGCCACCGATTCCGACGATCGCCTTTATGTCGCCGACACCGGCAACGGCCGTGTGCTTATTTTTAACCGCGCACCTCGGCGGGGCCCGATCCGCAGGCCGCCGTAGTCCTGACCCAAAACCTCACCAGCCCCTCCGGCGTCTTTGTCGATGCGCAGAGCGGTGACCTGTGGGTTACCGACTTCGGTGACAACGCGGCCATCCGCTATCCGGCCTTCAATGCTCTGGAGGTAGCCAACTACGCTTATAATGCCATCCTGACCGAATATGGTCCGCTGGCTGTCACCGAAGATGGATGGGGCAACCTCTATGTGGCCGATTTCGCCAACCGCGTGGTCGTGCACTACCCGGCCCTTTCGGCCATGAACGCGGCCAACTATCTCGGCCAAAATATACTCGCGCCGGGAATGATCACCGCCCTGTACTCCTATGGCAATTATCAACAGTTTGGCCTTCCGGGCGAATCGAGCAGCAGTCTTCCTCTGCCCACCCAACTCAACGGCGTGCAGGTGCTTTTCAACGGAGCGCCCGTTCCCCTGTTCTACGCCGGGCCTCTGCAGATCAACTTTCAGGTGCCCATCGGCGCTCCGCAGACTGGCACTGCCGATCTGCAGGTGACCGAGGTTGCCACCGGGCGCATCCTGGGAGACATTACCGTTAATATGACGACGGCGCTTCCGGGCATTTTCACACAGGCGGCCAACGGCAGTGGTTCGGCGATAGCCACCAATGAAGACGGGACCCTGAACACTCAAACCAATCCGGCCATCGCCGGACATGTCATTACGCTTTACTGTACGGGTCAGGGCTACATCGCCGGAGCGCCGGCGGATGGTTCGGTTTCGGGTACCGCGCTCTCAACCCCTCAGCTTCCCGAAGTTTTTATCGGCTACCAGGTGCAGACCGGCAGCGCCATTCAGTACTCCGGCCTCGCGCCAACGCTGGTGGGAGTATGGCAGATTAACGTCACCATCCCGAGCGACGCCGTCACGCTGCCCACTAGCCCCACCGAGCGTTCTGCTGATCTACAACAACGTTGCCAGCGGCACCGCCTCGCGCGTTGTCGAAATTTACGTCAGGCAACCTTCCTGATTTTCCCGCCACAAGGGATAATCGGCTTATCCGCCCGAATCGTTTTTCGCGCTCTGGTGGCGTTCACACTGCTCGTAATGTTTCTCGGGCGCGTTTCCGGGGGCCGATTGCCCGTGTTGATGGTGGCGCCGTTTTATTACTGGTTTCTGGCCTCCGTCTTCGTCTTCGCGGGTTTCGGAATCGCGGCCGCCGTCAAGGCCTGGCGCGAGCCTGTCAACCGGCGGGCTTATCTGTTCGACATCGTGCTGGCGGTTATCTGGATTCCGTACTGGATGGTGAATCTTCGCTGAACTCGCCGGTCAGCGGTCGCGCATGCAGCGCGCGATCAGCGCCGTCCAGCCGGTTTGATGGTGGCCCCGCAGCCGCGCCCGGTATCGGCGTGGAAGTATTCGTTGAAGCACTTCAGGCCGCGCCAGTGGGGATCTTCCGTGAAGATGCATCGTCTCCCTGCCAGGGCGCGCCTCCATCTCGCGTCGGGCAGGAAGAGCGAGCACAGGCGGCGGTTGATTTCTCGCGCCACCTGCCGCAGCGTCATGTAATGGCCCGAGCCGGCCGGGCATTCGACCTTGAAGTCGTCACCGTAGAAGTGGTGATAGCGTTCGAGCGCTTCCATCAACAGATAATTCATCGGGCATCCAACGGGGCCGCGCCAGTTTGAGTTGCCGCCGAAAAGTTCCGTGGTGGATTCGCCCGGATCGTAGGCAACGGTGCGCCGCTGCCATCCACATGGAGCGTAAGGGGTGCTCGCCATATTCGGCCGAGAGTGAGCGGATGCCGAAGGGCGAAAGGAACTCGCGCTCGTCGAGCACGCGGTGCAGCACGCGCACCAGCCGATCCTGCGACGGGATGGCGAGCAGCCGGTGCTGATGGTCGCGTCCTCGGCGGACTTCAGCATCAGGAGATCTGGTGGTACAGATCGCCGCGATTGCGCAAAAACCAGAGCAGGCGCTTGCGGAAGCCCGGCAGGCGGTGGATCGCGTCTTCTTCGAGCACGGTCCACCGCGAGGAGCGGAATCAGCCCCACCATGGAACGAAGTTTAAGCGGGGTGGTGGTGCCGTCGGTGCGCAGCTGATCGTAATAGAAGCCGTCTTGGTCGTCCCAGAGGCCGTGGCCGCCGAGGGTGTTCATGGCGTCGGCAATGGCCACGAAGTGCTCGAAGAACTTGGATGCGATGTCTTCATAGGCCGGGTCTTCGAAGGATAGTTCGAGCGCGATGGCGAGCATCGTGTGCAATAGAAGGCCATCCACGCAGAGCCATCGGCCTGTTCCAGCACGGCGCCGTCGGGCAGAGGCTTCGAGCGATCGAATACGCCGATGTTATCGAGCCCCAGAAAGCCGCCCGAAAATACCTGTTTGCCTTCGACATCCTTGCGGTTGACCCACCAGGTGAAATTGATCAGCAGCTTTTGGAAACGCGCTCGAGGAAAGCGCGGTCGCGTTGCCCCGGGGCGCGGAGATTTTGTAGACGCGCCACGCCGCCCACGCATGCACCGGCGGATTCACGTCGCCGAACGCAAATTCGTAGGCCGGAATCTGCCCGCTCGGATTCGTGTACCATTCGCGCAGCAGCAGAAGGAGCTGCTCCTTGGCGAAATCGGGATCGATCTCGGCGAACGCAACCATGTGGAACGCAAGGTCCCACGATGCGTACCAGGGGAACTCCCAGTTGTCCGGGATCGAGATCGACATCGCGGTTGTAGAGATGCCGCCAGTGGCAGTCGCGGCCCTGCCATCGATCGGCGGCGGCGCGGAAAAGCGGGATCGCCCTCCAGCCATTCCAGCACCCCGAAATGATAGAACTGCTTCGACCACAAAAGGCTGGCGTACGCCTGGCGCACGATTTGAACCTGCGGCGGGCGCGTCTTTCCTCGCATCCGTAAAAAAGATTCGCTTCGCGGATGCGCTGCGCGAAAACGGCGTCGAAATCGACTTCCCCGCCTTCGCTGTCCGCGTTCAGCCGGAAGCGCAGTTCGATGCCTTTTCCCGGCGGGATTTCCTCGCGGTAATACGCGGCGGCTTTGGTTCCCATCTGCTGCGGATTGACCGCTTCCCGCTCGCCATGCACAACGTAGCGATCGAAGGCATCCTTCACATAAGGGTCCCGTTCGGCGTGTGGAACAGGCGCTCCGAATTGGTCTCGTTCTCGGTGAATAGAAATCGCTCGCGGTCTGTGATGGCTTCGAAAGTGAATTTGCCCAGGACTCCTGTTCGCAGGCGAGATGCGTGTCGTCGACTCGCCGGATTGCCGGCTCCGGCCAGTAGCCTTCGCCGGTGCGGCCCCACGACCATCCGTTGCGAAACCAGAGTGTCGGCAGCATGTGCAGCGTCCACGGCTTCGGGCCGCGGTTGTCGATGCGAACGCGAATCAGAATGTCGTTGGGCGCAGCTTTGGCATATTCCATCTAGACGTCGAAGTAGCGGCTCTCGTCGAAGATGCCGGTATCGATGAGTTCGAATTCGCGTTCCTGCTTCCGCGGCGCCGGTTTTCTTCGACCAGCTGCTGGTAAGGGGAATTCACGCTGCGGATACTTATAGAGCGCCTTCATGTAGGAGTGGGTGGGCGTGGAGTCGAGGTAGAAGTAGCATTCCTTGACGTCTTCGCCGTGGTTGCCTTCTTCGCCGGTCAGGCCGAAGAGCCGCTCTTTGAGAATGGATCGGGCCGTTCCAGAGCGCCAGGGCGAAACACATGCGGCCTTGGCGGTCGCAAATCCCAGCAGGCCGTCTTCGCCCCAGCGGTAGGCCCGGCTGCGGGCATGATCGTGCGGGAAATAGATCCAGCAGTCGCCGGTCGCGGAATAGTCTTCGCGGACCGTGCCCCACTGGCGTTCGGAAAGATAGGGGCCCCAGCGTTTCCAGTCCTTTTCGCGGCGGGCGTCTTCGCCGAGCCGGACCTGCTCGGGATTCATTTGGCCGATCTCGATGATGTTCTTGATGCCCGTCTGGTGCCGGATCGGCTCGGTGAACTGTTCGATGGGAAAGCGGCCGGTGATGAGGCCGCTGCACCGCGGCCGGCCATTTGGCGTGGAACCCGAGGTCGGCGACGGCGTGCTCAAAGGCGTCTTTACCGGCGTTGACGGTGCCGAGCAGGCATTGGTTTTTCAGCACCATGATTGCGCATGATGGCGTCGGTATCGAATCGCGCGGGCCGTGGTTGCCGGGCACGCCGGTGAGGACGAAGAGGCCGTTGTGGCCGAGCACATGAGAACGTCGAAGGCAGCTGTGAAGCGCCGGTGGCTTCGTAGACCAGATCGATTTCGCCGATCGCGGCCGCCATCTGCTCGATGGTGCAGTCGAGCGAGGAGATGTATTTGCCGCCGATGGCTTTGACGATGTCGGCCGAGGCGTTGGGCTCGCGATCGCGCGAATAGACCGTGACGGCGAAGCCGTGAGTGGCCAGGGTCATGGCGCCCAGCAGGCCGACCGGGCCCGCGCCGAGGACGATGGCGTTGCGGTGACGGCGACCCAGGGGAGGCGCTGCTGGATTTGGAGTCGCCTGCAAGCAAGAGCCTTTTCGGCGATGGTCAGCGGTTCGACGAGGACGGCCACATCGCGAATCGCCGCCGGCACCGAGTTCATGTAGCGCGCTTCGTCGACCACCACTCGGTCATGAAGCCATGCATCTTCATGATGCCGCGCTCGCGGTAATCGCCGGTGTAACAGAAGTCGTGACGGCCGGCGCGGCAGGCGATGCATTCGGGATGGTCGCAGGGGCGGCGCACCATAGGGATGGCGAGATCGCCTGGCTTGATAGTCTTCCACTTCCGGGCCCACTTCGATAACTTCGCCAAGGCATTCGTGGCCGATCACCAGATAATCGGAGCCCTCGGGCGGAGTGCCGTAATGGAACGAAGCGATCTCGCGATCCGTGCCGCAGACCCCTACATTCAGGATGCGGAGTTTGACGGCGGTGGGGCTTTCCATCTTCGGCTCGGGAAAATCGGCGACGATGCCCAGCGACTTCTTATCGGGATAAACAGCGGCGGCTTTCATTAGATCTCCTCAAGATAGCCCGCGCCGGGCGCGCCTCGGAGCCGATCAGTTTCAGCGGCAGACAAATCAACTCGTACAGGCCGGGTTCGACGCCGTTCAGATTCAAGCCTTCGATAATCCAGATACCGGCGTCCAGCAGAGCCTGGTGCGTCTCGACGGCGTCTTCGCGAAATCCACCCACCGACAGATAATCCACGCCCACCGACCGGACGCCCCGCTCTGCCAGATGTCGCGCGCCGTCCCGCGAAATGAAGATGAAGTCTTCGTCGAACTGGTCGTTGTTCCAGCTTGGTCGGAGTTCCGGTCTTGAACAGCACGCGCTCATTGTTCTCGATCTGGTGCTCGAGGAGTTCCTCGCGATGGACGGATTTTTTGTCGCGGCAGACGGCTCCGCGGGCGGCGACTGTGCCGGTGGCGCTGTTGAGCGACCTGCATTTCGATCCATTCCATGACCCGGCAAAGACAGCTCAACTGCTGACGGCGCCGGTCGAGCAGTGGGACGCGATCCTGAAGAGCGCGGATTCCCCGGATCAGGCAAAGGAATTTGCCGCCGTGCAGGAAGCGTGCAAGGCAAGAAGGCGAAGCTATTGATGGATTCGCCCTATGCGCTGCTGAGTGGGGCGCTGCATGAAGCAAAAGCGGCTGCGGGGAAACCCGCCTTTGTGGAGGTGAGCGGCGATCTGCTGGTACATGATTTCAACTACCGGTACCGGACCGTGCTGAAGCTGGCGAAGGCAACGGGAGACGATCAGTCTGTGTCGGCCGCGTTTGCAGCAGAGAACAACTTTAGTGTTCGTAATGAAGGACATGCAGAATCCAGCACCTCATTCCCGCGCCCGCGTCCGGTGATGTTGGGTGATCAGCCCCCGTGCGCCATCACCGAATGCCGCGCGCGTCAGGTCATCCCGCTTCGGCCCGATAGATCAGGTGCGAAGCCACTGGGAAAGACATGAACATGGGTCCTTGTATCTCGAGTAACTCTGGCGCTTTGATCGCTTGCACATGGCCCCAGCAATGGCCCATATTATTGCCCAAATCACGGTACCAGCGGCCGCCCGGCCACGCCTCGAGTTTCATCTGTAGCGACTTGCCATCCGGGGTTTCATTCTCGGGCCCCATCTGCTCAAGCAGAGTTTCAAAAACAATGTCGATCGGCGCTGCAATCAGTTCGTCTTTCACGATTTCAAACTGCTGAACCGCCTGCATGGAAACGGTTGTTGTTGCCATAAATCATTTCTCCTTATCTTTGGTTTGTTGATTGGTTTGGACTTTACGCTCAGCACGCTCTTTAATGCGATTGAGCTGATGTGTCCAGAATTGTTCGTAGCGCTTCACCCAGTCCGCTATCGGCTTCAGTTCCGCGGGTTCAAGCCGGTAGAGACGGATTTGTCCGCGTTTCGTAACAGACACGATGCCCACTTTGCGCAGCACGCTTAAATGTTTCGAGACGGAGGGTTGAGGAAGGCCCAGGCTGTGCATAATCTCGCCGACAGGGCGGGCTTGTCCGTCGAAGAGGATATCGATAATTTCGCGCCGGCGGGGCTCGGCGATGGCGTTGAAAACGTCTGTGGTTGTTGCCGCACGTGGCATCAATCACAGTATATTCCTGTATGGGAATATGTCAAGAAGAAAAATTCAACCGTTAAACCGCATGAAGGCGCGGCCACTCTAATTCAAAACCCTGTTCACGAAGCAGAGTCTGAAAATCTTCCAATAGCTTCTTGTTCTTGCGGATGGCTCGCGGCGATTGACGTGTAAGAATCGCGTGCGCGGACAAAGCTCCCGCGGCTTCCCCGATATTCCACTCCACAGGATGCAGCCGGTAACAGCCGTTAGTAATGTGTGTTGTACCTATGTTCTTGCAGGCCGGCAAAAGATTTTCCATACGTTGCGGCAGCAGTGCGCCCAAGGGGATCTGAAACGGCAACGAACTCACGTCAATATAGTTTGTCCCACCCACCGCTGGATGCAGGTCGATGCGATAACAACCAACGCCGACAGAGTCCTCGAAGTAGGCGGCCGAAGTTTGCTGGGCGGCACTCTCTGAAGTCGCGCGCATGTCCGTGCCAACGTGCTGCTCTAAAATCGTAAATTCCGCTTTAATGCGCCGCGACTCGCGGATATAGGGCGCTTTCGCTAAACCGTCCTCTGTGCCCACCACATCCTTGCGCAGCCGCAAACCTTTCCAACCCTGCTTGCCATCTTTGCGCGGCGCCTCGGTTTGCATCCAATAAAGAAGCGAAAGACTCAATTCCCTGCCCTGCCGCAAAAACTCGCGCTTCTGTTCTGGAGTGGCTGTCAACAAATCCCCTAACCAATAATCGTTCTGCGGCCAGTTCACGAGCGAAATATCACTCGCATACACGCCGGGTTCAAAATTCGCGCGCGCCAGAATACGGCGATAGGTCCAAAGATTCAAGCCGGCCGGTTCCACGCCCGTCGGATTAGGCGTAAAGTAAGCGGCGCGTTTGCCCAGCGTTTTCGGATCGCACATCGTCCAACTGAGTAATGGGCCCGTCCAGGGGGGATCGAGCGCCGGTACGTAAGTGCGCCAACGGTCATAATCGCGCGGCTTGTCAATCGTGTGGTCTTCGTTCTGCAAATAATCGATCGCAAAACAGAACGTAAAAGACTGATTGTTCGATGGCGACGAGTCTTGCTGCGCATGCAGCTCTTGCGTCTGCGATTGAGATTCCGCGCCGGTGACAAACTCAGTCTTCGTTAGCGGAAGCAGTTCGCCAGTCTCGGTCGCATCCAGAAAATATTTAGCGGTCACGGTTCGGGTCACGTTCAGGTGTGAATCGTGCAACGTGACGCTGGCCACCTGATCGCCATCCGTCGCCGCACTCAGCGGTACATGCTGCAACAAGAGCCGCAGCTTACCGGCTTTCACATAAGGAAGCAGCAGCGCTTCCAGGACAGCGAGCGAAACGCGGGGTTCATGAGTTAGCCGCGAAACGGTTCCGTTCCCAGGGTTCAGGGCCACCCGCGCCCGCGCCTCCGCGGTCAACTTGTAATGGGTGCGATAGTAATCGCGGACGGCGTTACGGTAATCCCGATAGCTGCGCGTACAGCCAAACATCTCGATCCACGGATGCTCATCGGGCGGAACTGCCTGACTCGTCAACTGGCCGCCAATCCACGTTGTTTCTTCCGTTAAAATCACCCGCAACCCACGCCGCAGTGCCGCCAAAGCCGCCGCACAACCGCCCACACCGCCGCCAATGATGGCAATATCGGCATCCAGTTCAGAATTACCAGCCAGCGCAGGAATCGCAAAAAGGGAAAGTGGGGTGGGGAAAAACTCGCGGCGCGTCATAACATGAGATACGATACCAACGACAACTCTTATGAAAACCAATCGCCGCAGTTTCTTAGTTGCTACGGGACTTTCCGCGCTCGCCGCTTCCAAAGCGGTAGGAGCGAACGACACCATTCGCCTGGGCGTCATCGGCTACGGCGGCCGCATGCACAATATTCTGGATTCGGCCGATAAAAACGGCGGCTTTGAACTGGTGGCGGGCTGCGATGTTTACGAACCTCGGCGCGATGAGTTTCGTACCCGCTCCGCTGATCTGGCCAGCACCCATCTGGACTATCGCGAACTGCTGGACAAGAAGGATATTGATGCCGTCGCCATCGCGTCGCCCGACCACTGGCACGTTCGCATGGCTGCCGATGCGGTCGCGGCGGGTAAAGATGTCTATTTAGAAAAGCCCGTCACGCATACCCTCGAAGAAGGCGCGACGCTCATCAAAGCCGTGCGCGATTCTAAACGCATCGTGCAATGCGGCATGCAGCAGCGCAGTTGGCCGCACTTTGCCGACTCCGTCGATCTCATTCAGAGCGGCAGCATCGGGCGCATTACGCGCGTGCGCACATTCTGGTATCAAAACTATCAGGGCCGCCCACCTAAGAAACACATCGATCCACAGTTGCTCGATTGGAAACGCTGGCTTGGCGGAGCCCCCGACCAGGCATTTGACGAAGAAAAATACCGCCATTGGCGCTGGTTCTGGAGTTTCGGCGGCGGCGCGTTTACCGATCTGTTCACTCACTGGATTGACGTCGTGCATTGGGCCATGAAAGACGATGCGCCTAAGCTCACACAAGCGATGGGCGATAAGTATTTCTTCGATACGTGGGATTGTCCCGACACGGTGCAATCCATCTCGCGCTACAAAGATTTCGAAGTTAGCTATGACGGCACCATGGTTTCTTCTATTGACGATGGCGGCCTGGAATTCCGTGGAACGCTCGGCACTTTAAAACTTGATCGGGGCGGCTTCGCGATTTATCGCGAAATGGTGAAAGGCGAAAACCCAGTTTTGAAAGAACGCAGCGTGGAGGACGGCACGATCACCCACGTTGGCAATTTCTTCGATTGTGTCCGCAGCCGCAAAGAACCGAATGCGCCCGTAGAGACTGGCGTTGCGGCGGCGCGTGCCGGACATTTAGCCAACATGGCAATGCGTAAGAACGAGAGGGTGGTTTGGCCGTTGAAGGCTTAGATCGTTGGGCCAATCCTTCTCGATCCGCATTGCGCAAGAAACCGACGTTCCCGCACTCGGCGCTCTCATAGACACCTCCGTCCGCGGTCTGCAAACAGGTGACTACTCACCCGCGCAAATCGAAGCCGCGCTGCAAAAGGTTTTCGGCGTCGACAGCCAACTCATTGCCGACGGTACGTATTTTATTGCTGAAACGACTAAAGCGGAAATTGTCGGCTGTGGCGGCTGGAGCAAGCGCAAAACACTATATGGCGGCGATGTTTGGACGGCTCGCCAAGACTCCTTGCTCGATCCGGCAAAAGACGCCGCCAAGATCCGCGCTTTTTTCATTCACCCCAATTGGGCGCGGCGCGGAATTGGCACACTGATTCTGGAAGCCTGTGAGAACGCCGCCATGGCCGCCGGCTTTAGACGCTTCGAAATGGGCGCTACATTGACTGGCGTTCCGCTCTACCGAGCACGCGGCTACACAGCCCTAGAGAATTTGCAAGTTCCCATGGGTGAGTTATCGCTGCCCATTGTCCGTATGGAAAAGCGTCTCTAATTCAGCGATCAAAGCGGCAGGTAAAAATCCGGGAACATCTCCGCGCGAAGATTCGGGTAGCCTATTCTTTGGTGGCAAAAGAAGAGTCCGCAGAAATATTATCAATTGAAGGTCGAGAGGTTCGAGTCACCCATCCCCAGAAGCTCTATTTCTCAAAGCTGGCGCAGGTTGCAAAGCTCGATCTGGTGAAGTACTATCTGTCCGTTGCACCCGCTGCTCTCAACGGCATCCGTGACCGTCCATTGGTTCTCAAGCGCTTTGTAAATGGCGCTGAAGGGGAAGCGTTCTTCCAAAAGCGCGTCCCAACGGAGCGGCCGTCGTGGCTGCGCGCGGTGACACTCTCATTTCCTTCAGGCCGCACTGCCGAAGAACTAATCGTCGACGATGCGGCCGGCCTCGCCTGGCTGGTCAATCTAGGTTGTATCGAGCTGCATCCGCATGCCGTACGTTCGACTGATTTGGAGCATCCCGATGAATTGCGCATTGACCTTGATCCGGGTCCTGGAGTGAGCTGGGCGGATGTTTGTAGCGTGGCACTCGAGGTTAAGTCATTCCTCGAAGAAATGGGCCTGCGCGGTTGGCCCAAAACCAGCGGTTCGCGCGGCATGCACGTCAACGTCAGAATCGAACCGCGTTGGAGTTTCACGGAGGTTCGACGCGCCGCCCTTGCACTATCGCGTGCCATCGAAAAGCGCATACCAGATTTAGCCACTTCGAAATGGTGGAAGGAAGAGCGTCACGGCGTCTTTCTTGACTACAATCAAAACGCCAAAGACCGAACCACTTGCTCGGCCTACTCAGTGCGTCCGCTGCCCGATGCTCGTGTCTCTACTCCTCTCGAATGGCACGAAGTTCCAGCAAGCGAGCCGGCTGAATTCACCATCTTTACCGTACCTACGCGCTTCGCAAAAATAGGAGACCCACATGCGCACATGGATGATGCGGCAGGATCGCTGGAAAAACTGCTAACGCTCTCAGCAGAAGACGAAGCGGCAGGCTTGGGCGATGCTCCGTGGCCTCCACACTTTCGAAAAACAGAATCAGAAGGAAAACGCGTAGCCCCTTCCCGCCAGAAGATGCCGCTACTTACTATCGCCAACTCCCCAGATAAGGCCGCCGCTCTAGCTGGGCTTGATCGATGGAAGACTAAGCACGCCGCTGCAGCAGCATACTTAGGCGTTGAAGATGTACTGATCGACTCCATGCGCGGACGATCTTCCACCTGGACACGCATTCGCGTGAACCTCCGAAACGTTCCCGAGAATCTCAGGCCGGAGCAGCAAACGCCCGATCCTGACGACGACCCAACGCGCGCTTGGAAAGGGTCGCGCACTACCCGAAAATCTGTTTGATCTCATGCGGCGGAACCAATTCGAGCTGCGCATAAGTGCAGTCGGCCGGCTGCTTATCCGGCCGCCATCTGCTGAAGTGTGCGATGTGTCGAAACCGATCGCCTTGCATATGATCGTAAGCAACCTCACAAACAAGTTCCGGCCGCAGGGGTTCCCACGAGAGATCCTTGCCCTGGCTCCAACGACTTTGGCCTCCAGGAATCCGCTGCGGCGCGTCTCCCGCCGCCCATTCTTTCCATGGATGATGAGCTAGAGCATCTTTCCGATAAGGTTCCAAAAGCCCGGCCAATTCCCGGCGTTTCTCGGCGCTGAAACTGGAACAAACGCCAATATGCTGCAGGGCGCCCGACAACATCATACAGACCAAGCAGCAGCGAACCGACCTCACCCTCTCCCTTCTTATGCCAGCGAAAACCCGCCACCACGCAATCGCAATCGCGCTCGTGTTTCACTTTCAACATCACGCGTTTGTTGGGTTCATACACGCCATCGAGCGGCTTGGCAATCACGCCATCCAGCCCTGCACCTTCAAAGCGCCGAAACCAATCGGTAGCCACCTGCAAATCCGTCGTCGCCGGCGTAAGATGAAGCGGCGGCGCTGCCGACGACAGCAACTTCACCAATCGCTCGCGGCGTACTTGGAACTTCATTTCCCGTAGATCGTCAGCACCGTGGCAAAGCAAATCAAAGAACACCACGGAAGCTGGATTCCGGGCTGAGAGCAAACGAACGCGTGAAGCGGCAGGATGCAGCCGGAGTTGCAGTTCATCGAAATCCAACCCGTCGCTCTTGACGATGACAATTTCACCGTCGAGCACGCAGCGTCCAGGTAAAGATGATTTCATGGGATCAAGCAACTCGGGGAAGTAGCGATTAAGCGGTTTCCCATCGCGACTTTGGATATAGATCTCATCGTCTTCTCGAAAAATCAGCGCGCGAAAACCGTCCCATTTGGGTTCAAAAATCCACTCGTCGCCAGACGGGAGCGCGTCCACTCTCTTGGCAAGCATCGGCAGAACGGGCGGGTTTACTGCAAGGTTCATATCGTCCTGGTCCTACTATGCCGCAAATACTTCGTGACGGAGGGTGGCTAAAATGAACGATGGGTTTGTCTGCCACAAGATGCGGCTGACTTTGGCACAACTTCTCGATGTCTTGGCCGAGTTCCACGGTGAGAAACAGCCGGACTGGCCAACCGATCCCTATTTGTTTCTAGTTTGGTGGCATTGCGGATATCCGGCGAGCAACGCGGCCTGCAGCAAGGGCTGGTTAGCGTTGACGAAGCAAATCGGCACGCAGCCGGAGAATATCCTCGCAGCCGCGCCTGCCAAGTTAGCGCAAGCACTGAAGCCGGGCGGCATGGTACCCGAACTGAGAGCCCTGCGGCTGAAAGAAATAGCAGAACGCGTTCTTAAACAACATGGAAGCGACCTGCCGGCAGCTCTCAAACGTCTGTCTGTTCCTAAAGCTCGCGCCGCGCTCAAACAGTTTCCAAATATTGGCAATCCCGGCGCCGATCGCATTCTCCTCTTTGCCGCAGTTTCACCCATAGCAGCGGTTCCGTCAAATTGTCCGCATGTGCTCGTTCGAATCCAAACCGGCCCTGAGAGGGATAACTATAACCGGACATACCAGGAAGCCCAAACCATGGTTGAGGACGGATTGCCCGCAACGTTCGATGCCAGAACAAGGGCCTACTTACTCTTAAAACATCACGGGCAGCAGATCTGCAAGCGAACCAACCCTAAGTGCGACAGGTGCCCGGTTGCGCCCAAATGCAGTTTCTTTCAACGGAGACTAAGCTAGCACTTGCTTACAGTAATCGAAGCATTTCTTCACTTCTTCCGGCGACGTTCCTGTTCCCTTATATTCGTATTCAATAAACGCAGGAATTGGCCATTTTTTCTCTTTCAGCAACGTCAATACTTGCTTTATTGGCGTATCGCCCTCACCCCAAACTGTATTGGGTCCTTCGTCCTTTTTGCGATCTTTTAAGTGGAGCAACACAATATTTTCGTGGTTCTTCGTGATGTAATCCACTGCGTCAAAATTCGCTGCCGTGAAATGCCCGATATCTAAATTGATCCGGTATTGCTTGCTCATCTCAAGCGCAGCGGCGAAACTTTCCGGCTTGGCAAATTGTTCCGGATCTTTCAGATCCGAGTGCCCGTGCATCGCCACCAGTATCTTGTGTTTATCTGCAAACGGCACAACCCGCTTCGCCACGGAAAGGGTCGTAGAAGCCGTCAGCAGGTGAATGCCCAGCGCTTTGGCAAACTCAAACCCGCGCTCGATCTCATCGTCCGTGAAATCCTTATTGAAGCTGTAGTTGTAGCCATACAGATTCACGCCTGCTGCATCGAATTTCTTGCGAATATCCTTAAAGTAATCAAGCGATACGGAGAGTCGCCATTTGCGCAACTCTTCGCGCTTCGCCTGCCGCTCCTCGGGAGTTAATCGGCGTCCCCCTAACATCGGTGGCGTATCTGTATGACCCTCTTCAATATGCGGCGCAAATAATTCGCAATCGCCCAAGCCGTCGGCGACCATTGCTTTCAGCGCATCATCAAACGAGAGATCGCGAAAGCTGTAGGACTGCACGCCCAACTGTACGCCGTCTATTTTCGAGTTGATCTTCGCCCCCCAGGCGTTCGCCAAAGGCAGGCTCGCCAGCGTGAGTTTTCCAAAAGTTCTTCTTGTTAACATGACGCCAACATCATATCCCCTCTGCATAACCGTCCCTGAATATATACTCGTTAAGTGACCGAATTCGAGCTCCTCCTGCACGTGCTTGCGCGCTTTATTCATATACTTTCCGCCATTTTGATACTGGGCGGGGCGTTCTATGCCCGCCGCGTGCTAGTTCCGGTGCTGAACGTTTTGCCTGAAGACCAACGTCTTGCCGCTGCCGCCGGCGCTCAATTGAAGTACCGCGGCACGCTCTTTACCATCGTTGCCCTCAGCCTTCTTTCCGGTATTTACAACTTTTTGCAAGTGCATCACTCCCGCCAATACGAAATGGCCTTTGGCATTAAGATGCTCGCGGTGCTGCATATCTACGCGACCGCCATACTCTGGGGCACCTCACCTTATGGCGATGTCGACGTATCGGGCAAACACAAACGGCGCCTTACTGGTATCGTGATTGCCGGGATTATCGTTGTGTTGATTTCGGCCTACCTGCGATCGTTAAGCATGCCGGGGTTCTAACGCGCCTTTTAGGGCCTGAGTAGCATCCAAAAGGTTATGACCGGATATGAAGCTCTGCGTTCGAAAGCCGCTTGGTTTGACGTCTCGGCACGCGGCAAGATTCGCGCTACGGGCGAAGACAACGCGCGGCTTTTGCACGCTATGAGCACTAACGACGTCAAAAATCTCGCCGACGGTGCGGGCGTCTACGCATTCTTTCTTACAGACAAAGGACGCATCCTCGCTGACTCGTATATCTACCGCCGCGGCCAAGATCTGCTTCTCGACACCGAACCCGAGGCCGCTAAAGTCTTGTTCGAACATCTCGAACACTACATCATCGCCGACGATGTCACTCTCGAAGACGACACTGCCTTGCTCGCTGCCATCGCAATCGAAGGCCCCAGCAGTTTCGAATCAGCTGCGGCGTTCGGTGTGCCCATCCCCGCCGTTCCCAACGCTACCGCCTCCTGGCAGAATGGCTTTGTGGCGCGCACCTCCGTTACCGGCGCCCCGGGACTGCGAATTTTTCTGCCACTGGCTGACATGCCTTCTTTGACAACTCGTCTACAGCAAGCGGGCATTCCTGAAGCACACGCCACAGAAGTCAAGGTCGTTCGACTGGAACACGGAACGCCGCGCTTTGGAGAAGACATTACCAATCGCTACCTGGCCCAAGAAACTCAACTCGCGCACGCCGTTCATTCCAACAAAGGCTGCTATCTAGGACAGGAAATCGTCGAGCGGGTCCGCGCTCAAGGTCAGGTGCATCGCCTACTGTCTCCGGTACGTATTGCGGGGACGCAACCTCCCGCATCCGGCACCAAACTAACGGCGGCAGGTAATCCAGTGGCGGAGATTACTTCCGCTGCCTACTCCGAGGCCCTCGGAGAAGTGGTCGCGCTCGCCTACGTGCGGCGGGAAGCTTTGCACGACAAACCTCTGATGGTAATCGCCGGTTCGTCCCCCGAGATTGCTGCTCATGTTTGACGATATATAGTATCGCTATTGGATGCTGACTCTGATTCGCCGCAGTTGGGGTTCCTGGAAACGCGAGAAAGGTTTGGCCCTGCTCGCAGTTCTTGCTCTCTCTATTGGCATTGGTTCAGCAACCGCGATCTTTACAGTCGTCGATACGGTCCTCCTCAAACCCCTCCCTTATTCGCAAGGTGATCGTTGGGTCGCTCTCTTCGGAGGCGATACTCGCAACCCCAGAGAACTCGCGGGTCTCAGCTTCGCGGAACTGCTCGACTATCAGGAACGACTGCATAGCTACGACGTCTTTGGCTGGTTTCCTGTCGGCGGCGATTACAATCTAACGTTCCCTGGGGAGCCCCGCCATATCGAAGGCATTGAAGTCTCGCCCACTCTCCTGGCTCATACCGGCGCCATGCCGGTAGCTGGCCGGTTCTTTACGGAGTCAGACGGTCCCAGCGCCGCTGTCATCTCCCACCGGCTACTCACAATTCTCGGCCCCAGCATTCTCGGCAAATCCATCACACTCGACGGCAAGTCTTACACCGTCGTCGGCGCGATGCCCGGATGGTTCCGGCTTCCTCTTTCCACCGTCTACGACCAGGATTCCAAGAATGATGTGTGGCTCCCACTTCAGCGCCCGGCCGACGAGGACCACCTCCGCAACTACGAATATTACTCAGCTTACGGCAAGCTGAAGCCGGGCATAACCGTGGAGCAAGCTGCGGCTGAAGCGAAACGAGTGGCCTCTCGCAATCGGCAGGAGTACCATTCCACCAACCCAAACTACACCTCCGCGCTATTCAGTTTGCAAGATAGCGTGGTCAAAACCGTTCGCCCTGTCCTCCTCATGCTCCTGAGCGCCGCCGGTCTTTTGCTGCTTATTACATGTGCCAATGTGGCTGGCCTCCTGGTCAGCCGGTCAGTCGGCAGGGCTCGAGAAACAGCAATCCGAGTCGCGTTAGGTGCGAGCCAAAATCAGTTGGCTTCCCAATACTTCTTTGAGATTTTATGGGTATCACTAGCCGCAGCCATCGCTGGCATTCTCGCCAGCATGTTTTTCGTAAGAACTCTCGTTTCACTCGCCGCCGACTACATTCCTCGCGCCGATGAGGTATCGATCAATTGGCAGGTCGGCGTCTTCGCTGTCGTCCTGGCGTTGCTTACGGCAACCTTAGCCGCGATGGCGCCACTCTGGCAGGCCCTTCGCATCCAGCCGAATGAAGTTCTGAGCGATGGAGTGCGCGCATCGGCCGGAGTTCGAAGTCGCAAACTCTCCCAGAGCCTTCTCGTTGGAGAGATTGCGCTCGCCTTTACTCTTATTGCAGTGGCCTCACTCTTGCTTTGGGAATTTTACAGTCTCACTCAAACGTCTCCTGGCTTCAACCCTAACGGTCTTTTCACATTCAAACTAATCCGCGCGGGAACCGAAAACGCCAAAGCAGAACAATCCGCCGCTTACATTCAGAGGGTGGTCGAAGCTCTGGAAGCTACTCCCGGCATCACGAACGCCGCCGTCACTAATCAGATCCCGCTTGCCGGCTGTTGTTTCGTAAGTTCGCTGTTCCCCGACTACCCGTCACGCGGCGAAGATTTACACGACAGCGTAAGTTTAATGGAGGTCAGCCCCGGCTATTTCAAAACGTTAGGCATTCCCCTGCTGTCGGGCCGGATTCTTAATGCTCACGACACCAATGACAAGTTGCTCCCAGTCGTTATCGACGAAGCCGCGGCTAAGCTCTACTGGCCTGGTCGCAGCGCTATTGGCGAATTAGCCCACCTGCATGAACGAGGCAAAGATGGTTCTCCCGTGCAAGTTGTTGGCATCGTCGGTACTGTTCGAAATAATGGACTGGGCAAACCGCCACGACCCGAACTCTTTATCTCTTCAAACGCAATTCTGTTTCAGGACATGAACTTTGTGGTGCGCTCGTCGCTGACTGAGGCTGCTGTTGCGAGTGCCGTGCGCCGTGCTGTCGCCCAGTCGGACCCATCTCAACCAATCTATGCTCTCCAATCCTTTGAGCGGATCGTGAACGGCTCTCTCGCGGTTCAGCGCATCGAGTGGATCGTCATCGGCTTTTTCGCTCTCGCCGCGCTCTTGCTGGCTGGCCTTGGCATCTATGGCCTGATCTCCTATTCCGTGCGCCAGCGCATCACGGAAATGGGTACTCGCATGGCCCTCGGTTCCACCGGAACTCAATTGCTGCAGCTCATTGCCTGGAGCGGCATGCGCCTTTCACTCTACGGATTGGCCGTCGGCCTCGTTGCCGTAGCTGGCGCAACCGCTATTGTGGTGCATTACTTCGAGCTCAAACACCTGAGCCCAGTGCCTTACATCCTTTCGATTTTCTCCGTCGTGCTTCTCGCTTTGGTAGCTTCCCTTATACCCGCTTGGCGCGCCAGTCTTCTCTCTCCCATGGTTGCTATTCGCAACGAAGACGACTCGATCTGGACCTCCGCTCGTCGTGCCTTCACCGAAATTCGCGAGAAGCCTCTCACAGCTACCGTTGATCCCACTCTTCTCAGCGAGTTCATCGAAGCCAGCCGCCGTGCGGAATCTTTCGCAGACTTGCTGGCCACCGTATTAGGCGATCTGCGCACCAAGGTTCATGCCCGATCAATATTGCTTCTCGAAAGGTTATCCGCTGGCGAATTTCGCTGCGTTGGCGCAGTTCCCAATCCCGCCGCTAGAACCTTCGCCATTCCTGAAACCGGCTTTCTTCTCAACCGCCTCAAGTTCTACGGCTCTCCGCTCAGTTTCAGCGCCGCTGATCTCCAAACCTCACTTCGCTGGGCGACCGAGCAGAAGCCGCAGCAATCCGCCGAGCTCGAACTGCTTAAGTCCATCAACCTTCGTCTGGCCGCGCCCCTGCGAACCAACAAGGATCTCATTGGGCTCTTACTCTTCGCGGATCGCGAAAACGCACCCGCGTACAGCCCGTCAGAGAAGCAATTAATCGCCGTCTGTGCCGAACAATTCGCGCTTACTATGGAGAACGCCCGTCTTAACCAACGAGTCCTCGAACAAGAAAACGTTCGCCGCGACATCGCCCTTGCCACTGAGGTGCAAAGACGTCTGCTACCCGAAAGTTCACCACAATCCGCGGCCACCTCGCTTGGCGCTTACACGCTCGCAGCCCGCAACGTCGGCGGCGATTATTATGATTTCCTCAAAATAGGCGAGCACACGCTCGGAATCGCTCTCGCCGATGTTGCGGGCAAAGGCATTGCCGCGGCGCTTATCATGGCTGTCGTGCAAGCGTCTCTCCGCATCATCGCCTCCGAAGAGAACGTTTCGTTGCCTCAGCTCGCTGCCAAGATGAACCGCTTTCTGCACGGTTCCACCGGCTTCAACAGCTATGCCACTTTCTTCTACGCCCACCTCGACGAAAGCAAACACCAACTCCATTACGTCAACGCAGGACATAATCCGCCTTATCTGGTTCGCGCCGCTGCCAACGCTCCTATCGAAGAACTCTCCACGGGTGGCATCGTCATCGGCATGTTCCCCATAGCCATTTATGAAGAAGCTGTCGTGGACCTCCACAAAGGAGATGTTCTAATCGCCTTCACTGACGGTGTGACGGAAGCGTTAAATCCCGCCGAAGAAGAATTCGGCGAAGACCGCTTGAAAGAACTCGTCCGCGGCGTCGCGCACTTATCTATCGCAGAGATCACCGCGCAAGTCTCACAAGCGTTACGCCAATGGATTGCCGATGCCCCACAGCACGACGACCTCACCTTCATCGTCATGAAGGTTAATGAATAGTTCGCTTTCTCGAGTGGCTCGGAATAGACTCACTGACAAACGCCCTACGTTCAATCAACTTCCAGCTTGTTGTCAAAAATTGACAACTGCTGTCACCGTCGCTCATAATGTAGTCTTCGCATGTAGGATGCAACGGTATCTCGCCGAAGGGCAATGCCCACCTACGATCTCATCGTGGAGACGTACATGCCCAATCTAGAGAACCTGAAAAAACAAGCGAAGCTCATATTGCGGTGGCATCGCGAACGCCACTATCCTGTCGCCGCACAAATCCGCAGCCATTTGCCTCGTTTCCTGAATATGCCCGATTCCGAGATTCTGGCGGCGAGCTTTAAACTTAGCGATGCGCAAGAAATGGTCGCCAGACAGCACGGCTTCGCGAGTTGGCGGGACCTGAAAACTGGATTGTCCACCCCGCCGCTCGAGGTGAAACCATCGCCATCCAAAGTAACGATTGTAGGTGCAGAGCCGCAGTTGTTAGTCACGGATATCAAGAGATCATGCGAATTTCTCTGTGAGAAGTTAGGCTTCACTCTCGTCTTCAGTTATGGCAGCCCTCCCTACTATGCACAGGTGAGTCGCGATGCAGCACGCCTCAATCTAAGGTGTGTCGAGCGAACATTGATCGAGGCGAAAATCCGCGATCGGGAGGAACTTTTATCGGTATCGATGACCGTCGCGACCGCGGACGAGATCAAGCTACTCTTTCTTGAATTTGACTCCGCTGGTGTTGCCTTTCACCAGAAGCTGAAAAAACAACCTTGGGGAGCCAAAAACTTTATCGTCAAGGATCCGGATGGAAATCTGCTGCTGTTTGCAGGGCCGGCAAACTAGTGCCGCCAAGCCAAGCTATCTATCCCGAGGTCGTATAGGTTCGCCGCTTACTGGCCCTAATCGTCACCTAGCAGTCTTCCATAATCCTGCAGCGATTCAACGTTGTCGCAAACAGCCTTGATCCCCGCGGTAACCGGCACCGCCAGCAGCAGCCCAGCTCCACCCCAAAGCATCCCCCAGAACATCAGCGCCACCGTAACGATAAAAGGATTCAGCCGCACACGCCGTCCAATGATCTTTGCGTATAGAAAGTTCATAGCAATCAAATGCAGGAGCGCAGTAATCACCACCACCAGTACAACTACTTTGAACTTATTCGGAATCGCCAGCGCTGCCAGGACCGGGGGAATGAGCGAAAGCGGTAATCCCACATACGGCACCAAGCTAAAGAACGCGCTCACCGGCCCGATCAGCGGCCAATAGGGCACCTGCAAAAGAAAGAATGCAATCGCACTCACACTGCTGACAAAAACCCACAATAGAAAATTGCCCAATACGTAGCCGCGCGTCGATTCGCCGATGCCCGACCAACTGCGGCCCACCACGTAACGCGCCTCTCCCTGAAACAACTTTTGAAAAGTTTGGCTGATGTGATCGCGCCAACTCAACATAAAATACACCAGAAACGGCACGAACGACGCCATTACAATCAGGTGAAAGTATCTTGCTGCATAACTATAAACCGTAGTAATCAGCGGCTTCGGCTCAGTGTGAATACGAACTTCCTGGATCAAGGGTTCCGTAGACTGCACCGGAACGGGCACCGATAGCCTGCGTCGGCGGGCTTTGGCGGCTTCTTGCGGCTTCTGTTGAATTTGCTGTTCTTGTTGCCGAAGACTGCTGGGCACAATAGTATCCACCGTCTTCTTTTCAAAATCGTCTAACTTGTCGTTGGCTTTGTCTACTAACTCATTAATGCGCGAGCTGTAGGTGGGCAGATCTTCACTCAAGGTCACAATCTGCGCCCAGATCACTACACTGAGTAGATACACCGCCACCAACGCGACCAGAATCACAATCCCCGTCGCTGCCGGTCGCGGCACACGCACCTTCATCACCAAAATCACCAGCGGATCGAGAAGGAAGGCAAACACCGCCGCCACGATCATCGTGATAAAAAAGTCTTTGCCAAAATACAGGAGTGCCACCGTGGCCGCAAATGCGATCACGGAAATCGCCAGCCTTACCGTGCTATCCGTGGTGCGTTTTTCAGGATTGAAGACTGCCAAAGCGAAGAAGTTCGTCCAGTACGCTTCTCCTATCAGTTTCGCACCCTCTATAATTCGGAATTGACAGAAAGAAATAGTCAGCGAGCAGACGGCCGCATACTCGCTCTCGATGTCGGCAAGAAGCGCATTGGATTGGCAGTCAGCGACGAACTCGGCTTCACCGCACAGGGAATCGAAACCCTCGCGCGTACGCGTATTCGCGATGATCTCGCCGCCTTGCAGCGCGTCGCCACTGAGTGGAACGTTCACACGCTGCTGGTAGGCAAGCCTCTGCATATGAGCGGCGACGAAAGCCGGCAAAGCGCATACACCCGCGAGTTTGCCGAACGCCTCGCGAAATTACTGCACCTGCCGGTTGTTTACTGGGACGAACGGTTAACCTCAAGAGAGGCGGAACGTCTACTACGTGAAGGCGGCGCCTCCCTAATGCAAAGTCGTCAGGCAGTCGACCGTATGTCAGCAGTTCTAATCTTAGAAAGTTATCTCGGCTTCCTCAAAAACGAGTCGCAGTTCGAATCAGGAGAAATCATTGGCTAGTCGTCTCGTGCGCCGTTTTTTTGGCGCTTTCGTCCTTCTTGTCATTCTCGTGGGCGCGGGTGGGGCCGCCTTATGGTATCTCGGCCCCGTGCGTGCTCCACAAGACGAGACGTTTATCGAAATCGAACACGGTATGTCCACGCGAACAATTGCGGAAATGCTGGCGCGCGACGGGCTCGTTCGTTCCAACTGGGCCTTCTTAGCGGCGCGAGCGCTACATCCACGCGCCAAGCTGCAAGCAGGCGAGTACCGCTTTGGCCCTGAACAAAGCGCTTTCGAAATCTTCGACAAAATCCGCCGCGGCCAAATCTATTTCGTCGTCGTCACCGTTCCAGAAGGAAGCAATATGTTTGACATTGCTTCTATCCTGGAAAAAACGACCGCCATCGCAGCAAGCGACTTTCTAAAAGCTGCCGCTAATCCTGAATCCATTCGCGATCTCGACCCTAGTGCTCCAAATCTGGAAGGCTATCTATTTCCTTCCAGTTATGAAGTGACGCACAGCACTACCGCGGTTCAGCTGTGCCATATGATGACTACCGAATTCCGCAAACAGTGGCATGCCCTGATGCCCGGACCGCCGCTTGCCGGCAGTGAGTTGCACCGCGTGGTCACGTTGGCCTCGTTGGTCGAGAAAGAGTCTGGTTTGAGTAGCGAACGGCCGATGGTGGCCAGCGTCTTCAGCAACCGTCTGCGCCTCAATATGCCCCTGCAATGCGACCCCACCACCGTTTACGCCGCCCTATTGGACAACCGCTATAGCGGAGTCATTCACAAATCCGACCTGGCCAGCACGAACCCCTATAACACCTACACCCACAGCGGTTTGCCGCCTGGCCCCATTGCCAATCCCGGCGCCCAATCGCTGCGAGCCGCGCTGCGCCCTGCCAGTGCCGCTTATCTTTATTTCGTGGCGCGTGCCGATGGTTCCGGCGGCCATCATTTCACCTCAACCTTAGCCGACCATGAAAAAGCCGTAGCCGACTACCGCCGCGCGTCCCGCCAGTAGCAGCCGCATTTCCCGCACGAATTCCCTAACATAGCCAAGCGTTTCGTCGATGAATTCTTTGACGGGCAACTCTTCAGAGACGCAATCGCGGCGCTTGGAACTAAAGACACGCGAGGATATGTCGACATGAGTCCCGCCGGGTCAGGTTTTCATGTCTTATCGTGTGGCTTTACTGTTTTCCTTATCAACGCTGGGAGCTTTTGGTTTTCCGTCGGATTTATCCGAGGATGGCGACAAAGCTCCAGCGGCTTCTTCAAAAATCCAGCCAGAACGTCAACCTCTCGAAAAAGCGCGCGCCGCCAACACCGGCATCTATTCCACCCTCAAGTCATTTGTTTGCCACGAAGAGATCGAACGCTATAAAGGCGACCTGGGGGGCTCCAAGAAACGTGTCATCGATCATGTCTCCGCGAACCTCTCTTTTGAAAACGGCATAGAGCAGTATTTCGATGTGCTACAGAACAAAAACAAGCGCGCAAGCATGTCGGCGATTTCGGGCGCATGGTCCGAAGGAGAATTCGGCACGCTCTTACAGCAAACGGATAAGTTGTTGAACGTATATCCGGTGGCTTTCGTGGCCTTCGTCGATCTTGCCGACACGCCCACGGCGATCTACCGCTTCGAAGTACCCGAACATGAAAGCCCTTGGGATCTTGTGGTCGGTGCGCAGCACTATCTAATCCCGTTCTCCACCGACGTCTGGATCTCGATCGCAACCGGTGAAATACTCAAGATCGCCAGGAAATCCCTTGCGATTCCATTGGAAACCCGCATCTCCGAAATCGATTGGGATGTCGCGATGTCGGCGGTAGATCTGAACGGCAAGAAGTGGCTCGTACCCACCGAGGCCGCGTATTCTGTCACTTATGGCGAATCGAAACGGCGCGAGTGGAACCGCATGAGCTTTTCGAACTATCATCGCTACGCCTCTGAATCCTCCCTACGTTTTGACGGGTTTTGAATAGCATTCTGACTGATTACTGTGCGCCTTTGCTCATCAGCATCACTTTAATGGTGTGGAAGATGATATAAAAATCGAGCGCCGGCGCCAGGTGTTTGATGTAGTAGAGATCGTACTCTAACTTAATCATCGAATCTACCAGCGTATCCCCATATTTGTGGTTGATCTGCGCCCAACCCGTAATGCCGGGTTTAACGGCCAGCCGCTGCCGGTAATAAGGAATCTGCTGGGCGAGCATCTCCACAAATTCCGGACGTTCCGGACGCGGCCCTACCATCGACATATCGCCCTTCAACACATTCCACAATTGGGGCAATTCGTCGAGGCGCAGCTTACGTAGCCACTTGCCCAACGGCGTGATTCTCGGATCGTCTTTCGACGCCCAAACGGCGCCCGTGCGTGCCTCCGCATCCACATACATCGAGCGGAACTTATAGACGGTAAAAACGCGCCCGTTCAATCCCACCCGACGCTGCCGGTAAAGCACTGGACCCTTCGAAGTCAGCTTTACAGCCAGTGCGGTAATCAACATTAGCGGCAAAGCCACAATGAGACTAATCGCGCTGAACACCAGCGAATAGGAGACCTGCAGCGTAATGGCATTCCTTCGCGGCCCCAGCATACTCGAAAAAATCAACTGCGAAGGTTGAATTTTGCTGCTGCAAACACGATGGAGCGCGACTTCATACGTATCGGCGGCATCCTCCACAAACACTCCGCCAAAACGAATTTCCAGCAGATCTTGCACCGGCAAACGGTTGCGCCTCTCGGCCATGCCCACCACGATCCGCATGGGCCGGTGTTGCTCACACACAGCGCGCACTTCCGACACTGTCCCCAAACAAGGAATGGGAAAATCGCACGGCTGGTCTTCGCACAAATAGCCAACCAGCTTGTAGCCGAATTCCGGCCGCGCCAGGAGGACGGTAATTACTTCGCCCAAGATGCTGGAATTGCCGAGCAGGAGGACCCGTTCGGAACGCAGCCCGGCAATTACATAGCGCCAGAAAAAAATTCGCCAAACCGGCAGCAAGACGACTACACCCAGGCTGCCAATCATCATCAGCGAACGGCCAAGCAGCATGGTGCGGTCAACGTAGCCAATAAAAGCGGAGATGAGCAGCGCTAGCCCGACCGAGAGGCACACCTGTTGAATTAGGAGAATATGGGTCGTGATCCGCAGATCGCCGTAGAGATCCTGGAAGTAAAGCCCCAGAATAATGGTGGCGGTTACAATGAGCAGCTTTCCGTAATTGCCTTCCTCAAACAAGAAGAAAGCTGGGTCAAGTCCAAGAAAATAAATGGCGAGAACATAGCATCCTAAAACGAGAATGATCTCCGAAATGAGGAGTGCTACGACGCTCGCTGGTATGAATACACGAAAAAGGCGAATCACGCGAAAAAATTAAAGGTAAAGTCCGGCAATAACTATGAACCTAAAGGTATCAGACCGCCTAACCGCGAATTTCCCCATCGCCTTTCTCTACAATTTTCCCGTCGCGCATGTAGACAATCCGGTCGGCGAAGGCTGCAGCCTCAGGATTGTGGGTAATCATGAGTATAGTCTGCCCGGTGCGCTTGTTCAAATCGCGCAACAAATCCAACACTGCGTTTGAGTTAGCCGTGTCTAGATTACCGGTCGGCTCGTCGGCCAAAAGAATGGCTGGTTGATTTACCAGGGCGCGAGCAATCGCCACCCGCTGCTGCTCGCCACCCGATAAAGCGCGCGGTCTGTGATCCAGCCGACTGGTAATCCCGAGCAATTTCAGAATATTGTCGAATCCAACCGGCTGCACTTTGATGCCGGCAATCGATTGGGCCAAAGAAATGTTATCGCGCGCAGTCAGCGTTGGCAGCAAATTGTATTTTTGAAAAACGAAGCCAACTTTGCGCTGACGCATTTCTGTGCGCTGCGATTCGCTCATCTTGCGTAGGTCCACGCCATCGATCCATACTTCGCCTGATGTGGGCGGCGCCAAACCTCCTAATATGTGGAAGAGCGTCGATTTACCGGAACCCGACGGTCCCACCACGGCGACAAATTCGCCGCGCCTCACGTTCAGGTCCACGCCGCGGAGCGCCTGTACGTCAACATCGCCCGTGTGGTAGACCTTTCGCACCCCCCGCACTTGAATGATTTCGGGGACCGTGTCTGCAAGCGGGGCGCTACTCATAGCTCAACGCCTCAATCGCATCATGGCGCGCTGCTTTCAATCCCGGATAAATTGCCCCCAGCACCGCGCCGGTGAGTGCAATCAGGCCAGCGGTCGGCCACCAATCGGGTACATTGATCACACTGAGGGACGCCGGCGCCAAGGTTACGATCACTTGCCGCGCTATCAGCGCCATACCAATTCCCAATACCCAGCCCACCAGCGCCAGCAGAATAGCCTCGCGCATCAGCAGATCGATGATCATCAAAGGCTTCGCTCCCAGCGCTTTCAAAATCCCGATCTCGCGCGTCCGCTCCACAACTGCCGTGTACATCGAAAGAAACACCACCAAAAAACCAACGGCGACCCACATGACCGTAATCACCTTGATAAACATCTGCAACTGGGGAATCGAGCTAATGTTGAAAACCGACAACAGTTCCGCCATTGACATCGCTTTCAACTCGCCCGCGAAAAGCTTGTTCAGGTTCGCTACTACGGCATCTGTATTGGCCGGGTCGTCTAGTTTCACATAGATCAAAGTCAGACGGCCGGTGTTGCCGGTGTCTTCCTGGAGCGCATCCAACCTCACCACGAAACGCGCCAGCATGCCACCTTCCACCACACCCGTGATATGCCAATCATGGTTCAACAGCTTCACGGTGTCTCCCAGGTGCAAATTCTTTTGCCGTGAATAGGCCTCATCAATGAGTAAATCGTCCTGTCCTTTGGGCGGACCCCCTTCCAGATAATGAAAGCCCCCGCTGAGCCGTTCAAACTCCGGAACATTCACGCCGTTCATCGAAGTGATGAGCTCCACCGATTGGCTGAGGACGCCTACCGCCTGCGCCACATGCGGTTGCTTTCTTACGATTGCCAGAAATTTATCGGATATCGGACCGCTTTGCAGGGAAATGACTGCGCCCGAGTCGCGCCGCAAGACAATATCGGCCCCTGTTCCTTTCGTTCGCTCAGCGCTCTCCTGCAACATTCCCCGGCTAAGCCCAATTAGCGTGACGATGGACGCCACCAGTATCCCCACGATTAGCGCACTGCCGAGCGTTCTCACCCAGCGGTATTTCAAATTTTCAATTACCAGTTTGTTGATCATCGCGCTGTGTCAAGCGTCTCCAAAAAATCTTTGATCACTTTCGCCACCGGTTCATGGCCACGCACCACGCGTGCGTTCATGCTCCGCATAGCTTCTTCACTCACGCGGTTTCGCAACAATCCGAGTACCTCTGCAACAGCGGGCCGGCGCGCTAGTAATTCCTCGCGCACCACAAAGCAAGCGTTGTACGGCGGGAATGTCCTTCTATCATCGCGCAGCGCGGTAAATTTTCCTTCCGTCAACTGCGCGTCGGTTGAATTCGCCGCGCCCATGTCGATTTGCCCCTGATCGAGCGCGCGATAGAGCAGGCCCAGATCCATACTTTCCGGCGTTCCTTGCCAGCGCAAGTCGTAGGTATGGTCCAAGCTCTGCAAACCATCGGGGCGCGTCAGGAACTCGTAACCAACGCCCAGCCGCCACTCCCGCTCCTTCGCCGCGGTTAGCGTGGGCTGAGTGAGTTTTGCGGCATCCGCGTTCCTCACGACCATGGCAAACGTATCGTTAAATCCCAGCGGCTCGAGCCAGCGCAGATGAAAGCGCTTTTCATAGCCATCGTGCACGAGACGAAACGCCTCCAAGGGATCACCCGGCGGTTGCTCGCGCAGCACAACATTCAGCGCCGTGCCCGTGTACTCCGGATAAATATCGATGTCGCCTTTGACGATGGCGCCATGAGCCAGCAACGTTCCGCCCAGGTTAAATTTGCGGTCGACTGGTAGCTGCAGCTTACGTTCTATCTGCTGCGCCGCCAGTTCACCAAGCAGCAACTGCTCGACGAAATTTTTCGAACCGATCACAATAGCTTCGCTGCGTCCACACCCTGCAAGAAAGATCGTTACACTAAGCAGGCTCAAAACCCAGCCCTTCATCGAATTGCCACTTTCTTTTCCAGATAAGACATGAACCCGTCGGCCAACAGCGCCATTAACGCCGCCGGAACCGCACCCGCCAGAATCAGCAGTGTATCCAAAGACTCCACGCCGCGGAAAATCAGTACGCCCAGTCCGCCTCCCCCGATAATCGCCGCGATTACCGCTGTGCCGATGTTCGTCACCAACGCAATTCTCACTCCCGCGATTATTGTGGGCGCAGCCAGCGGCAATTCCACCATCTGTAAAAGCTGGCGGTCGGTCATTCCCATTGCCGTGGCGGCTTCACGCAAAGGCCCATCGACGCTACCAATACCCACCACCGTGTTGCGCAAAATCGGCAGCAACGAATACAGCACCAAACAAAGAATCGCCGTATGTTTACCAATCCCGCCAATAAAGGGAACGGGCAAAAGAAATCCGAACAGCGCCACACTGGGAATCGTTTGCAAGATATTTGCAATCGAGACCGAAACATTGCGCACTGTTCTGTGACGCGTCCCCAGAATGCCAACGCCTACGCCCAGAATCACCGCGATCGAAGACGACACACCCACCAACACGATATGCTCTCCGGACGATTCCGCGATATCGTGCATCACTGTTTTAAGAACGTACGGGTCCAAAGTTTTCCTATTTTGGCGCTTGGATTTTTTGCTGCGTATTCACTGAAAACAGCTGGCACTGGTCCGTCTCATCATGAAACCGAAAGCGCGCATGCATAAACAAGGCTCGCGCATCGCCGCTACCTTCGGCCACTTTGTTGAGCCAAACACCATCCGGTTGCCTTTGCCATAAAAGATGCAGTTGAAATCCTTTGTGGAGGTTGGCGATCCCGGCAGCAATCTTTACGTCCCGGTCGGTCTGAAGTTTCAATTCCTGCGGCATTCCCAATTCTTCATCCACCCAAATGCGGCCCGTTAAGGCTTGCGCAAAACGTTCCTCGACTTTCTGCGGATGAAAATTAGCATCTCCGGCCAAATCGTAAACCACCAAACTTCGCCCATTCCTTTGTTCACGATGTCCGTTATTAAAACGCAAGCATTTCACGAATACGTCGAGCTGCCGCTGCCACTCCTGTTCGGCTTTTTCGGCGCGCTTTGCATCGGTATATTTCTTCACAAGCTTGTCAACGCGCTCCTGTTCTTTGCGAGCTTCATCTTGCGTTAGCGTTTTGCCGTCGCGTTGCAGTACATGCTCCACACTCCAGCCGTTTACAAAGAAGCGATCCTGCAAGGCGCTCTGCTTCTTCTTCACGGAACCATCTTTGTTGAGCTCGATCTCTTCATGGCGCACAGAACAAGAGTAGTTCTCGCGTTCCTTTTCCTGCTTTTCGGCGGTAATGACAAGCCGTTGCCGTAAGACTTGCGGATCAGGCAACGGCGCCTCACCCGCCCGCATTGAATCCATAGACACAACTGTGCAAATCGCAAGAATCCCCGCTTTCAAACCGCTGTCCCCCGAGTCAGCGCAGGCAACGGCAAGGTATCCAGAAACGCTCGCGCCACTGGTGTGTTCACCTGCACAAACTCTCGGGGTGAGACGACACACTCCAGCTTCCCGTCCCCCAAGACGGCGATGCGCGTGGCCAGAATCAACGCTTCTGAGACATCATGCGTTACGAACACCACTGCCACGTTGTAGCGTTTGGCCAAAGCGAGAAGCTGCTGCTGCATTTCATGGCGCGTCACCGGGTCCAGAGCGCCAAATGGTTCGTCAAACAAGAGTAAATCAGGTTCAGCGGCCAGCGCCCGAGCTACCGCCACTCGTTGCCGCTGACCACCCGAAAGCTGGTGTGGCTTGCGCCTTGCAAAATCATCTCCGCCGAGCCCCACCTGCTCTAACAATTCCTTTGCCCGCGCCTCTTGTTTCTCTTCGGGCCATGCCAGCAGCCGCGGGACCAGCGCCACATTCTGCACGACTGTCCAGTGTGGCAGCAAGCCAAGTTCCTGAATTACATAGCCAGTTTTGCGCCGTAGGGCAATAGGATCGAGATCAGCTATGTTTTGTCCAGCGAGATGAATGACGCCGCTCGATGGCGTAAGCAAACGATTCATTAAACGCAAGGCAGTCGTCTTTCCAGATCCGCTCCGCCCTAAAAGCACGAGCGTTTCGCCTCGCTCGACGGAAAAACTCACGCCGTCCAAGATCTTGCGTTCGCCCGTGATGTAGCTCACCGCATCAAACGATAAAAACGCCAAAATATTAGTTCCTCACATCTATTATCTGTCCATGCGAAAATATTGCTGGAAGTTATCCCAGTTTCGATTCGCGGCAAGGTTTACGGTTCAAGGATATTTCAGGCCATCTAGTCGGATTCTTCTAGAGATTCAATCGATTGCGAGACACTACCTTCCATTAGGAACACAGCGTAGTCATTCCCATGCCCTATCAGATTCAACCGCTCAAAGAATTTCTGGTTCGTCCGGCGTTGCCCCCGAATTTGAACCGTCTCGCAGAAATTGGTTACAACTTGTACTGGAGTTGGGACCACAACCTGCGCGCTCTTTTCCGCCGTCTGGACCCGCAGCTTTGGAAGGAATGTAATCACAACCCAATCGAACTGTTAGGCCGGATACCGCAAGATAAGTTGGATCGAGCGGCGTCCGACCCGCGATTCACGTTGCTCTACAAACGCGCTTGCGAGCGCTATGACGCTTATTTGCACTCGAGCGTCCCGACCGGGGCAACGCCGCGCATCGCGTATTTTTCCATGGAATATGGTCTGCTCGATTGCATGCAGATTTATTCGGGCGGATTAGGCTTGCTCTCCGGCGATCACATGAAAGGCGCCAGCGATAGCGATTTTGCCCTCACTGGCGTAGGTCTCCTCTATCAGCGCGGTTATCTGCAGCAGCATCTGAATCCCGACGGCTGGCAACAAGAGCGCACGCCGCTTAATGATTTCTACACGCTGCCCGTGCTTCCTGCTTTGGATGCGAACGGAAAAGAAATTATTGTCAGCGTCAACCTGCCCACCGGCGAATTATTTATTAAGGTCTGGCTGATCGACGTTGGGCGCGTCAAGCTCTACGTTCTGGACACGAACATTCCGCAGAATCGCTCGATTGAACATCGCGAAATTACCGACCAACTCTACGGCGGCGACATTCTCAAACGCATTCGCCAGGAGATCGTGCTTGGCATAGGCGGTCTGCGCGCCTTGGCGGCAGTGGGAGTCAAGCCCACCGTTCACCATATGAACGAAGGGCACTCGGCGTTTTTAGCTGTTGAACGCATCCGTGTCCTGATGCAGGAAAACGGCCTGTCTTTCGATCAAGCGCTCGAAGCCACGCGTGTCAGCAACGTTTTCACCACCCACACATCCGTTCCAGCCGGCATAGATTTATTCGACTCCAGCTTGCTCTACGAACACTTTAACGACTACTGCATCAAGGCCGGCTTCTCGTTCGAGGCATTTCTTTCGCTTGGCCGTACCAATATGCATGACACGTCTGAACGTTTTTCGATGGCGGTATTGGCTCTCAAAACTTCCGCTTTCCGTAACGCGGTGAGCGTATTGCATCGCACGGTCTCGCAGGAGATGTTCCAAAGTCTTTGGCCCAAACTGCCACTTGGCGAAGTGCCGATCACGTCCGTTACCAATGGCGTGCATCAGCCCACCTGGATCAACGGCGATTTAGGCAGCCTTTACGATCAATATTTGCAGCCCGATTGGCGCGAACGCCTCGACGAAGTCAAAATGTGGGAAGCGGTTCCCGAAATTCCCAACGAAGAACTCTGGGAAATGCACCGCAAGCGTAAACGCCGCATGGTGGCGTATGTACGCGAACGTTCCGTCAATTCCGCCATTCAGCGAAAAGCATCCGCCGGCGAAATCCGCCGCTTGCAGGAGGTGCTCGATCCGGATGTTTTCACCATCGGTTTCGCGCGCCGCTTTGCCACCTACAAACGCGCGACTCTTTTGTTCCGCGACGTGGCCCGTTTAAAGAAAATCCTCAACAATCCGAAGATGCCGGTGCAAATCGTCATTGCCGGCAAAGCGCATCCGAAAGATCATCCTGGCAAAACGCTGATACGCGAAATTGTCACACTCTCGCGCGATCCCGAAATGTCAAAGCGCTTGATTTTTGTGGAAGACTACAGCATTCAAGTCGCCCGCGAAATGGTGCAAGGCGTGGATCTGTGGCTCAACAATCCGCAACGCGGCGAAGAGGCCTGCGGCACCAGCGGTATGAAGGCCGCCATGAATGGCGTTCTGAATCTAAGCGTTCTCGATGGCTGGTTCGACGAGGCGTATGAAAACTCCGGCGGCTGGGCCATTGGCGATCGGCAAGTTTATTCCGCGGATCAGGACGATTTACACGCTAGCGCCATTTACTCCTTGCTCGAAAACGAAATTGTTCCGCTGTTTTATCACAACCAGGATGCCGACGAGATTCCCGTCGAGTGGCTGCGCCGCATGAAGATCTGCATCACCAACCTCACCCCGCTCTTCGGTTGCGGACGAATGCTGGCGGAATACATGTCGCTCCTTTACCAGCCCGCCCATGTGCTTTGGCAGAATGTTTCGAAAGATGGTTTTGAATTTGCCCGCAAACGCACCGGCTGGGACGCGCGGATCAATAACAGCTGGCACGCCATTCGCTTCCTGGAACTGAGCGACGGGCCCGCCGATCAGGTCACGAGCGGCGCGGCTGTTCCGATTAAGGCACTGGTGGAATTAGGCGGCCTCGATCCATCCGAAGTGCTCGTGGAAGCAGTGGTGGGTCACATTGGTGTCAACGGCCAGTTACAGGAAACTTTTACACTTCCCTTAAAAGCTGGGGAAAATCGCGGAACGGCCGTGCTCTTTGCCAATCAGTTCACCGTGCAACAAACCGGCCGCCTGGGTTATTCGGTTCGCATCAGCCCGAATCACTTTGACAATCCGCTGACACGGCCATGTAATGCGTTGTTGAAGTGGGTTTCAGACTGATGGGTCAGGACCACGATCGCATAGAGCGAGCGAATCAGTTATCTTGACTGCCGTTTCCTCTCCACTCCTCTTGCAGCCTCAAATGATACGATCCCGGCGGGGTTATCTTATTTCTCTGATATCCGACTGAAATAGTACGTGAGGGCGACCAGCGTGGTAGTACCAACTCCCCTTTTAATTTACTGAAAAAGCAAAAATTTATCGAATCCCACTAGTAAGCTCAATCGATCCGTGGTACATACAAGGTAGGTGCAAAGCGGGGATGTAACTTGCACTTCAACCTGCCGATTTCCCGCTACCCTTCGGAGTATTTGACTTCAACCTGTTTTGCTCGTTAAACGCTCGAAGTTTGCATCAGTGTAACTTTTCCTGTCCGCGATAGTAAATCGCTTGAAAAAATTTCCTAATTGCCGGGCCGGATTCTCTAAGGAGTCGATCAACGCACATGGACGGAGATCGCAAATACCGCCAGAACGGTTATCAGCAAGATTCAGAACGTGGCAGCAACGGTGCCTTTCGGGGTGACCGTCCTAAACCGCAGGGCCCCAGGCCGCCACTCGATATTACCGGGCCCAAACTTCCTAGACTCGTACAGAACGTCGTTGCTTCGCGCTGCTTTAGCTGCGCCATCGCGCTGGCTTCCGATACGGATTTTCGAGGTAACTGCCCTAAATGTGGCGTCACTTTACATTGCTGCAAACAGTGCGTCCACTTTGATTCATCCACCCGCTTCCAGTGCCACAAACCAGTGCTGGCGCGGATTCCTTTGAAAGATCAGGCCAACACCTGCGAGTTCTTTTCGCCTATGGTGACCGTCGCTCGCGATGCTGTTCCGCCTGCTTCTTCGCAGCAGCGTGCGGTCGATAACACGCCCACGCCTCGCAACGCCAGCGACGCCCGCGCCGCATTTGATAGCTTGTTCAAGAAGTAGCCTCACGAGTAATGAGCTCAACAAAGATCAAGAAGAAGTCTGCCCAAAATACCCCTGCTTCGATCATGCCGCGCCAAGGCGCAATTCCCTGTCTGATTCTCATCGGTTTGATCGTCTTGGGTCTCGCAATTCTGTTGTTCTTCTCGTTGCGATCAGCTGGTTAATGGAAACCTCAATTGATCGGTCCTTTACCATGGTCTTTTCATGCGAAAAGACGGTAGACAAACCAATCAACTGCGCCCCACGAGGATCACTCCCGGTTACCTGCTCACTGCGGAAGGCTCGGTCTTAGTCGAAGTAGGCCACACCCGCGTACTCTGCGCGGCCACGGTAGAAGATTCAACGCCCCCTTTTTTGCGTGGCAGCGGCAAGGGCTGGGTCACGGCTGAATACTCCATGCTGCCGCGCGCCACGTCCACACGCACGCCGCGCGAACTCACCAAAGGCCGTCCATCGGGCCGCACGCATGAGATTCAGCGCCTCATCGGCCGTTCCTTGCGCTCCATCACCGATCTAGCCGTTCTCGGCGAACGCAGCATCATCGTCGACTGCGACGTCCTGCAAGCGGACGGCGGCACGCGCACTGCAGCGATCACGGGTGCTTATGTTGCTCTGGCGATCGCCATTCAAACTCTCGTCAAGTTCAAGGCCATAGCGAAATCGCCGCTGCTTGATTCGGTTGCGGCCACCAGCGTGGGCTTAGTAGGTGGCACCGCTATGCTCGACTTAGCCTACGAAGAAGATTCACGCGCCGACGTAGATATGAACATCGTGCTGACCGGCTCCGACAAATTCGTCGAAGTGCAAGCCACTGCCGAACATACTCCGTTCACCGATGAACAATTGGCAGAAATGATTTCCCTGGCACGCGGCGCGATGGCCGAATTGCGAAGACTGCAACAAGAGGCACTCGCTTCCCTTCCCGCTTGAGGCGCTCGTCATGGCGGTTCTTTACGCTTGTTCCAGCAACCCCGGCAAATTGCGGGAATTCGTTTTCACCGCACAGCACTCTGTCGCCCGTGGCTTCGACATACAACTGCTGCCCGGTTTAGCTGAAATCACCCCGCCAGTAGAAGATGGGTCGACGTATGAAGAGAATGCTTCAATCAAGGCTTTTTACTACTCCACTTTCAGCGAGGGAATTGTCTTTGCCGATGACTCCGGCCTGGAGGTCGACGCACTGAACGGCGCGCCGGGCATCCATTCCGCCCGTTTTGCCGGCCCGCATGCCGACGGCGCACAAAATAACGCGCTGTTGCTGACCAGACTCGCGGGAGCCGGTCAGCGCGGAGCTCGCTTTGTCACCGCCATCTCGTTGGCTCGGCAAGGCAAGGTTTTGCAAACGACCGTGGGCACGGCCGAAGGTGAGATTCTCGTTACACCGCGCGGTTCACTTGGCTTTGGATACGATGCGCTCTTCCTCTATCCGCCCTTAAACAAGACTTTCGCCGAACTTGAGGACGCTGAAAAATTTGCCGTGAGCGCACGCGGCCAAGCGTTTCGCCAACTGTTGGATTGGCTGGCTGGGCGAGCTCTTTGACGACTTTGCCAACCTTTTCCGATAAGATACAAGAAAGTGCATCGCTATCTACTACACAATGGGGACATCCGCGATACCCGGGATGCGGTGCTGTCCCCCGGCCAAGTCGGCTTTCTGAATGGCTGGGGCGTTTTCAGCACATTGCGGGTTTCCGATGGCGTTCTGTTCGCGTATCCCCGCCACTACGCCCGCATGCAGCACGATGCGGCGCTGATGCGTGTTCCCTTCACGATGACTGCAGAAGCATTGCACAAATCGCTCGTTTCGTTGATTGACGCGAATCACGCGTCCAACGCCACATTGCGGGTGGCCATCGTCCGCAATAAAGGTGGACTTTTCGAGGCTCCGCAGATCCACTCCGACGCCGACCTCATCGCCTTCACGGCCGATCTTACGAATTGGGGCAGCGGCGTTCACCTCAACTTTGTTCCCAATGCCCGCTACGGCGCGACACCTTTCAGCGGTTTGAAAGTGACTTCTTGGGCGCAGAATCTGACTTGGTACGAAAAGGCGCACCAGGATGGTTATGACGAAGTTCTGCTCTTGAACGAGCACGGGCACGTCTCAGAATGCACCTCGGCCAATGTCTTCATCATTCGCGGCAACGAAGTGCTTACGCCGCCTCTATCTTCATCGGGCTGTCTGCCGGGCGTGACACGGGCCATCCTGCTGCAAGAGATTCATTTGCCCGATTTGACAATTCGCGAGCACACGATTTCGCCCGCCGATGTAGAAGCGGCCGATGGCGCTTTCATCTCGTCCAGCACGCGCGACCTGGTTCCAATTCTCTCGGTGGACAAGCGCCCCCTGAAACAAGCTCCGGAGATTGTCAACCATTTGCTCGACGTTTTCCGTGGCTACCGCTCAGCCTACGTTCTGGAGAATTCTCGTAAGAAAGAGATGCTGGCGCTATGAGCGAGAGCGAAGCGGCGCTCAGTTGTCCCAAATGCGGGGCATCCACCGTGCGCCGGTCCCGCCGAGCCAACCTCGGCGAAATGGTTCGCATGATGATTGGCGTTTACCCGTTTCGCTGCACTTCATGCGCTGAGCGATTCTGGGCCAATGTATGGCTGTTCAATAGCTGGCGATGGGCTAAGTGTCCGCGCTGCTTGAACCTGAATTTGACTGATTGGCCGAAACGCCATTACCGCCAGTCCACTTGGTTTCAGTTGTTGACGTCTCTAGGCGCGCAAAAACATCGCTGTTCGCGCTGCCGCCACAACTTCGTGAGCTTTCGTTCGCGCTTGCCTGAGTATCAAGGGGAAGCCGCAGCTTTGGATGATCTGGATTTCGACGCTGAACGGCCGGTTCCAAAGGCAGATTCCCCCAAGACGAATGCTGTAACCGCAGATCAGACGTTGGAACCGCCAACCGCAAGTTAGGAATGGCGGCTGATTTCTAAGCCACCCCGGCCGGTTTCGGGTGTTTCTGTCTGGACAACACCAGCAAACAGCCCACTTGTTCGCCCAGGGTACTCAGCATTTCCATATCCCCGCCGGTATGCAGCCGTGGCTCGCGGTGCTGCACGTTAATAACTCCTACCACTTTGTTCTGGGAAATGATAGGCACAGATAGAAACGCCTCAAAGGTGTCTTGTGGCAAGTCCTTGAAATATTTAAACCGCGGATCGCTGTAAGCTTCACGTGAAATGGCGAGTAAGCGTCGCTCCCGGGCCACCCACCCCGTCAAACCTTCACTAAGTCGGAGCCGGACGTTCCCAATTGTCTTGCGGTTCTGGTCGCTGGAGGCATACAAAACCAGTTCGTCATCTTCGACCAAGTAGATTAAACAGGAGTCGCAGGTCAGGAAATCTTTAACTAAACTAACTATTTCCTGCAAAACGGCATCCAAAGCCAAGTCGCGGGTCATCAGCCGGCTCACGCGCTGGAAAAGGCGCAGTTGTTGCTCAGCCCGTTCTAAACGAACTTCCAGATCTTTTGCCTTAGACACCTTACGCTATTATCCCAAACAAGAACCTTTTTATTTTTCTAAAGTTTAAAGTTCAAGAGGAATTTCGTTTGTGGCCACTTTATTACATGCAGGCCTAGCCGGGAGTAGTACCATAAATGGAGCATTCTTAAGGAGAATACCTTTGCATGTGGAGTAAACGAAAAGAAGACGAACTGCCACAGCGGCCAGAAAAACCGGCGATCCCGCCGGTGCCCGCCGTGGAACCACAGAGGAAAGACACAACCATGTCATCGCCAAGTAGAACATTCGAACCTGAGCCCTTAACGCCTTCTCGCAGCAGCGGTTCCGCCGCTCTTGGGAAAAACGTGACGGTGAAGGGGCAGATTTTCGCTCGCGAAGATCTGACAATTGACGGTGAGGTCGAAGGTACCGTGGAATGCCACGAGCATCGGCTCACTATTGGACCCAACGCTCGTGTACAGGCTGGGTTAAAGGCTCGTGAAATCATTATTCAGGGCTCTATCCAAGGTAATGTCGATGCTACTGATAAGATCGACATCAAAAAAGAGGCGAAGCTTGTCGGTGATATCAAGACAAGCCGCATCGTAATTGAAGACGGCGCTTACTTTAAGGGCAGTATCGATATTTCGAAGCCCCAAGTCAGAGCGCAAGCGCAGCAAGGAGGAGCGACTACTCCTGCCACGCAGCCGGCTGCGGCGGCTGCCTCTAGCCAAGCTGGTACTCCAAGCCGTTAGGCCTTTTTGATGAGGAGAGGCCACTAGTGTGGCTGACGAGTGTCCAGGCTGCGTGCCGGTCTCTCCTGAAGCTTGCTTGCTTTTATGAAATTCGCCGTTCCGAAAGGGACATCCGCCAAATCTCCGCCTCACGATCAAGCCGCCGTTCTTGCACGTTATAGCAGCGGGTTTGAGCAGTTCCAGGCTTTACTAAAAGGTTCCGGGCCGCTATCTATTTTGGACCTGTCCGGTGCCAGTCAAGCTAACATATCTTTTATTACCGAAGCAGGCCATCGTATTTCTTCCGACGACATCGTCGGCGCGATGATCGACGCTTTCGACGATAACTTCTACGCCAACCAACAAACTCCTGCCAAGGCCGCCCGTTTCCTGGAACAAAGCCTGACTTTCCCGCCCGAATCTTTCGATGGCGCATTAGTCTGGGACGCTTTCCAGTTTCTCGCTCCGCCGCTGATTAATCAGACGGTCGACCGTTTGCTTGGCGTCATGCGGCCCGGTGGGCTGATTCTAGCCTTCTTTAACGCAGACGAGAAGATCAAAGAAATACCTCTGTATAGTTATCGAATTAAGGATGCAAAAACGCTGCTGCAAGTGCCGCGCGGCGTGCCGCAACGCGTGCAGAATTTCAATAATCGGACAATTGAGAAGGTTTTTGAATCGGCGGCTTCGGTGAAGCTCTTCCTGACGCGCGACCATCTGCGAGAAGTTATCGTTCGGCGCTGAATGGAAAAGAAGCTCGAAACTATGCTGGAAGTGTAACCAGTACAAGGCCGCAACCTGGGGAAAATCGTAAGCGTGCAAACAGCGCAAGCGATGGACGAACTGATAGCGGCCATCCGCAGCTTGATCAACCACACTCCGCGCCAGAGCCTCCAATAGCACTAAATTCACCCCTAAACCACCAGCCCTCTACAATGTAGATTCGAGGAGCACTCCGTTTTGGCAATTGAAGATGATCTATGGCGTCAACGCTATGAACGCTTGAAGCAAATCCGCTCGCTAGGCTTTGATCCTTACGGCCAAGCGTTCGATTTCACTCATACCATTCCCCAAATCTTAGAAACCTACAACTCCAAAACCGCCGAGGATCTAGCCGAGAAGCCGCAAGTTCGTGTGGCCGGCCGCATACTCACCGTCCGCCGCATGGGCAAAGCCGGCTTCCTGCACCTTCAACAAGATGGCGACAAACTCCAGATCTACGTCCGCAAGGACGCCGTCGGCGAAACCGCTTACAAACTGTATGAACTTCTCGACCTCGGCGACATCATCGGCGTCACCGGCTATCTCTTCCGCACCAAAACCGGCGAACTCAGCATCCACGTCGAAGACCTAACCTTCCTCTCAAAAATCCTGCTCGTGCTTCCCGAAAAATGGCACGGCCTCGAAGACGTCGAAATCCGCTACCGCCAGCGCTACCTGGACCTCATCTCCAACACCGACGTCCGCAAATCGTTCGTCACCCGTTCCAAAATCGTATCCTCCTTGCGCCGCCAGCTCGACGCCCACGGCTTCCTCGAAGTCGAAACACCCATGATGCAGCCGCTCTTCGGCGGCGCCGCAGCCCGCCCCTTCAAAACGCATCACAACACACTCGACATAGATCTCTACCTCCGCATCGCTCCCGAACTCTATTTGAAACGCCTCGTAGTGGGCGGCCTCGAACGCGTCTACGAAATTAATCGTAACTTCCGCAACGAAGGTATTTCCGTTCGCCACAACCCCGAGTTCACCATGCTCGAGTTTTATCAGGCCTATACTGACTACCGCGGCATGATCAAACTCTCCAAAGAGCTCCTCCAACAAACCGCTATCGATGCTACCGGTTCAACCAAAGTCATCTACGACGGCCGTGAAATCGACTTCGCCAACATCCGCCAATTTTCCATGCGCGAAGCACTCATCGAATTCTGGCAAGGCCCCGACAAACCATCTCTCGATAACGTCAAAGATCCCACTTGGCTGATGAACCACTCGAACGAAAGCTCACCTGGCGCCGCGCTGGTGCAGCTTTTCGAACGCCACGCTGAAGAGCATCTCTTCGACCCCACCATCATTTACGATTTCCCCGTCGAAGTCTCGCCACTCTCGAAGAACAAACCCGACGAGCCCGCCTTCACCGAGCGCTTCGAAATCTATGCCGCCGGTTTCGAAATCGCCAACGCCTTCACCGAACTCAACGATCCGCAGGAACAGCGCCGCCGCTTCGATCAGCAGCTCTCCCGTAGAGCGGGCGGCGACGACGAAGCTCACGTGATGGACGAAGATTACCTGCGCGCTCTTTGCTGCGGCATGCCCCCGGCCGGTGGAGAAGGCATCGGCATCGACCGTCTCACTATGATCCTTACCGACTCCAAATCCATTCGCGACGTCATTCTATTTCCGCTGCTTCGCCCCGAAGGTGAAATCGGCATCGCCGCCCGGCTACGCGAATTGGACAGTCAGTAAGTTGTCATGTCGCGTTTCGAATGGATGGTCGCCCTGCGCTATCTGCGGGCCAAACGCAAACAGGCCGCTATATCGGTCATAACCGTTATCTCGATTCTCGGCGTAGCGGCCGGCGTGGCTGCGCTCATCATCGTGCTGGCCGTCAACAATGGTTTTCAAAGCACACTCGAAGCCAGTCTCCTGAGCGCGACCGCGCACGTTAACATTCTGGAACGCACCCCCACTTATGGCATTGAAGACTGGCAACAACTCCTGCCCAAGCTCAGCGGCATTCCGCACGTCGTTAGCGCCACACCTGGACTTTACGGAGGCGTCGCGCTCAAGGGTCCCATGGTTGGCAGCAACACCATACTCAAAGGCGTTCCGCTCGGCCACGGTGCGCCCGTTCCTGAAATGCTGCGTCACCTCAAAGCCGGTTCACTTGCTGCCTTCGATCAGCCCATCGAAAATCACGTTTACAACATCGTCGTCGGTTCACGCCTTGCCGAACAAACGGGCGTTCAAGTCAACAGTCCTGTCACGCTGATCAGCTATCAAGGCGAACTGACACCCATGGGCGTCGTGCCCAGCATGTTTCACTTTCGCGTTGTGGGCATCTTCGAATCCGGCCTCTACGATCTCGATTCCGCCTGGGCCTTCACTTCCCTGCCCGTCGCCCAGCGCGTACTCGATCTCAGCGACGTCGTGAATACCATCGAACTACGCCTCGACGACATTTTCAAAGCTCCGGATGTGGCCCGTGCCGCCGAAGCCATAGCCGGTCCAAAACTTACCGCGTCTACCTGGATGGATCAGAACCGTTCTATGCTCAACGCGTTAAAGCTCGAAAAGACCGTCAGCCTCATCACCGTAAGCCTAATCGAGCTCGTCGCCGCCTTGAACATTTTGGCAGTCCTCGTGATGCTGGTCATGGAGAAGCAGCGCGACGTCGCCATTCTCATGTCTTTAGGGACTCGCCGCCAACAGATCCAGCGCATCTTCGTACTGCAAGGTTTGGTCATCGGCGGCCTCGGCTGCTTCTTCGGCTTAATCGCCGGCTACACGGTCGCCATCCTCTTCAACCACTATCACTGGCTCAAGCTCGACGAACAGATTTACGCCATTAGCTACGTACCCTTCCAGAGCCACTGGACCGACGGCATTTGGGTTACCGGGCTGGCATTGATTATGAGTTTAATCGCTACACTGCACCCCTCTTACAAAGCCTCCCAGATTCTGCCTGCCGAATCGCTACGCTACGAATAGCTGAACACACCTAACTGAACTTTCGCGCCTTGGTTCGCGGGAAAATTAGCGCCACATCATCATCCGCGCGCAGTCGACCGTCAAACGAATTCCTAGCCCCAATGCCAGAATCGCGGGCAAAGGTTTTCGCAGCCGGTCGCCCGTAAGAAGTTCCCAGAACTTCAACGTGCCGAAGTAAACCACGCAGAAAATGACAACAGCCATCGGAATCATCAGTCCCCAATCAGGCTGACCAAACCACAGCGCCGGTCCCATCAGTCCTCTGCCTGGAAGGAACAAAAGACCCACGCCAAGGCCCACCGCGGTCAGAGTACCAGGAGTACGAAAATTCATGCCGTCCTTATTTTAAGAAACGGGTAAACTGCCCGTATGGCCTTAATACAATTCGTGCGCAACTATGACGATCTGTCGTCTGATCGCGGCTTTCAATTCAAGTTCCATTGCGACAAGTGCGGTAACGGATTTATGACACAGTATGAAACGTCGACGCTGGGGATGGCCGAATCAGTGTTAAACGCGGCCGGGAGTTTTCTGGGCAATTGGGGATATTCAGCAGGCAATGCCGCGCGTGAGGCGGAGCGTGCGGTGGGCGGCAAGTTTCACGATGCGGCGCTGGCGCGCGCGGTCGAAGAAGCACGTCCGAATTTCAGGCAGTGCGCTCGCTGTGGACATTGGGTCTGTGCGCAAGTGTGTTGGAATGCACAGGCTAATCTTTGTACTGCGTGCGCGCCCGACTTTACGCAACAGCTCGCGGCGAATCAGGCGCAAGCGAAGGCCGACGCCGCGCGCGTGCAGTTGGAAGCGAAGGCCGCTCAAACAAATTACGTGAACAATGTAGATATGTCAGCCGGTGCATATGTGCAAGCGCCTATTGCAGGATCAAACACCCAGCCAGCCAAGACACTGTGCGGCCAGTGCGGCGCAGACGTGGGCGACGCCAAATTTTGCCCGGAGTGCGGCAAGCCCGTAGCGACTGCCATTCCAGCGCACTGTCCACAATGCGGCGTGGAGACGAAGGGTGGCAAGTTCTGCCGCAATTGCGGAACGAAACTAACACCGTAGGGATTGCCGCCAGACTGCTCACAAAGAGCAGTGTCAGGACGTTGTTTCTCGCTTTCTCGATTTGTGCTGCGCGACCAGCGCGGCTCCTGCAACTTGGCCGAACATTTTCAGCATCGTTTCCCACTCGCCCGGTGCAAGGGCACCACGCAATTTACTTTGGGCGCGCCTCCAGCCTGATCTTGATTCGGCCAAAACTTGTCTTCCAGCGGCAGTGAGCCGGTAGCCGCGCTCGCGATGGTCTTCCGTGCTCACGAGTTCGATCCAGCCGTTCTTCTCAATCAGGCGCAGGTTGCGCGACAGAGTCGTCTTATCGAAACCCAACACGTGTCCGATCGCTGTCCGGCTCGCGGCTGGGTGTTCGCTCAGCGCGCAGAGCAAAGCAAATTGTCCGGGCTCGGTCGAGACCATTTCGCGACTGTACAGTTGCGTCACTAGCCGCGCGGCGCGCCGGATGGTCGCACAGGCACAATCAAGGTCAGGCAGTGTTCGGTTCATACGCAGATTACTGCGCGGGAGCTAGCAGCAACCGCAAGGGAGCCAGCGGTCCGAGCGGCAGGTATTCGAACGACGCGTAATTCTCCTTCACTAACGGGAGCACCTCAAGCACTCCTCTAGCTTCTTCTACGGTTTTGCAATCCAGCAGGAACACAACGCCTCGACCGTCGCCGCGTGCATACCATTGCTGGATTTTGCCGTCTAGATACAACTGCACGGTCTGGCGTACTTCGCTCTGCATGACCTTCATAATCTGCTCACGTGGAATGCCCGGCTTGACTGTCAACGTAGCCAAAACGTGCGTCACTTTGGGCTGTGCGGGAGATTGCGCGATTAGCGAGAAAGACGCGAGCGCTAAAACGACAAACGTGCGGAGTAAAGATGGTTGCATATGCAACTATCGTAGTACATCTCATTCGTGTTTATAATAACGGCTAGCAGTTTATGAGCGCTCTTCAAGACTTTCCGCGGATTACACCCTTCCTCTGGTTCGATTCGAATGCTGAAGAAGCAGTTGAGTTCTACCTGACAGTTTTCAAGAATTCGCGCCGTCTCGACAAGGTTCCGGACACCCGCGAGCCAAAAGCCAAAGTTCTCACCATTGCCTTTGAACTGGACGGCCAGATATTTACTGCTCTTAACGGCGGTCCGATTTTCAAGTTCACCGAAGCCATCTCGTTTGTCGTGCGCTGCGATTCGCAGGAAGAAGTGGATGACTATTGGTTGAAGTTGACCGCCGACGGTGGCAGCGAAAGTCAGTGCGGTTGGCTTAAAGACAAGTTCGGTCTCTCGTGGCAAATCGTACCGGCGAAATTGTCTGAACTAATCAAGAATCCCAAAGCCATGCAGGCGATGCTAAAGATGAGGAAGCTTGATATCGCAGAGTTAGAACGCGCCGGCGCGAGTTAAAGCAACTTCCTCGACCGTGGTTTCGACACTCTACGTTCCAAACGCTCGCGCCGTTTCAGCAGCGGACCCGTGCTCGCAAACTGCAATGCCTGGCGGGTAAACTCCAGCGCTACGCCGTAATTTTTCTCTTCATGCTCGTAATACTTAGCGAGTTCTTCGAGCGCTCCCACACGGTGGTCGTTCCGGCAACCTGCCAGCTCAGTGTATATTGCCAAAGCCGCCGCAGGACGTGCCAGCTTTTTCTCCATAGCCGCCACGTCCCAAAGCGAGCGAAACAACAGCTTGTCCGGAAGCCCCAAACCAATCGCTCTCTTCAACAGCTCCAAAGCTTTTTGTATCTCACCCGCATTCAAGAGCCAGCGCGCAATCCCGATTAAATCCTCGCCGCGCCGAACGCCTGCCAGTTGCAATGCATCCGCATCGGTTGTGCGAAATGCCGCCGGCACGACCGCCGTTAAACACGCCAGCGTCAAAATGTCCATAGCGTTGTGATGGAAAATCGGCACCAAGCGCTGCGCCTCGTGCGACCGCAGATATTCGAAATACACATAGGGAATCAATTCGCCCGGCAAATCGCCTTCGCGGAACACACCCAAAATCTGCTGCTCCAGTTGTATCAGCCGGCAACTTTCCAAACGCAATTTCCACAGACGTCGCGCGCCGAATAGCAGATCCAGATGTTCCATGCGCGCAAAGGGTGGTTTTTGGCGGCACATCCGGTAGCGCGTTTCAAGCAGCGGCTGATCGTAGGCTTTACCGTTGTAAGTAATCATCACATCGAACTCCTTAAGATGCGCTTCCAACGCCGCCAGCACGCTCTTCTCTTCCACGTAATCGCGCATGAAAAACTGCCGCACGCGAAAGCCATCTTGCGTAATGCGGCCCACGCCGATCAGAAACGCATACGTGCCCGAACCGCCCGCTAGGCCCGTTGTCTCGGTGTCCAGAAACGCCCAGCGGTGTGGAACCACGTTAGCAATCCCGTTCTCGCTTAAGGCGTCCAAGAGACTGGCAGGCAACTCACTCAATGCCCCGATGTCCGCCGAACCATGTTGCTTCAGGCCCGAAAACAAGCGCTCCATTTGAAAGTGTTCGCCGAACTCGTTCGACACCACACTGCCATCTGACCACTCTTCAATAAAACAGCGCGCTCCGCTACTCTTCCGCTCGACAGGGGGAACCGCCGCCGCTCGCATGCTATCTTTACGGGCATACTTCAGATCAATCGCGGCAATCCGCTGTTTGAGTCGCGCGAGCTGTGTTTCCGTATCTAACATTGGCGAATAAATAGGCTTTCGCCTTTTATTTGCCAGTATATCGGGTTTTAATGTTTTTTTCTCGATTTGCCTCGGTCATTTTATTTCCATTGCTGGCAGGCGCTGCGGTCGACGATTTCGACATTCAGAGTAACTACTCCAAAACCGAATATCAGATCAGCATGCGCGATGGGGTCAAGCTGTATACAGCCGTTTATGCGCCGCGCGGTTACACCGCCACGTTGCCTATCTTGCTCACCCGCACACCTTACGGTGTCGGCCCTTACGGCCCGGAAAACTTTCCCAAATACCTTGGTCCGTTAGGCTTCGCGGAAGAAAAGTTTATCTTCGCGTTTCAAGACGTCCGCGGTCGTTTCATGTCGGAAGGGGAATTTGTGGACGTTCGCCCTATTAAGGAAGTTCTTGACAGTCTCAAAGAAACCGATGAAACCACGGACACTTTCGACACCATCGATTGGCTTGTCAAGAATGTTCCTGGCAGCAATGGCAAAGTTGGCATGATCGGCACGTCGTACAACGGCTTTTACACAACCTGCGGTCTGATCCGCTCCCATCCAGCTTTAGTAGCCGCTTCGCCACAAGCTCCGATGGCCGATCTCTACCGCGGGGACGACGCTTACCACAACGGTGCTTTCTTTCTGCTCGCCAATTTTTCGTTCTATACAAATTTCGTCAAACAAAAAAATCCGATTGCTAAAGACGAAATCACACCATTCGATTACGGCACCAACGATTCTTATAAGTTCTATCTCGCCATGGGTCCGCTCGCGGATTCAGACCGCCTGTATTTTCTCAACCAAAACCCGTATTGGACTGACATGTACCGCCACACAACCGAAGACAGTTTTTGGCGAGTGCGCGACATTCTGCCGCATTTGAAGAACATTACTCCGGCAGTCCTCGTGGTGGGCGGCTGGTATGACGCCGAAGATCTTTCCGGCACGCTCATGACCTATCGCGCTATTCGCAAGCAATCTCCCGCCACGGTCTGCAAACTGGTGATGGGTCCTTGGTCCCACGGTGGCTGGAACTACGGCAAGGGCGACAAACTGGGCGATATTTCTTTTGGCGCCAACACAGCCGATTTGCTGCGCAATGTCGAACTGAACTTCTTCAAGAATTACTTGAAAGATTCGGGACCCTTCATTGAACCGCCGGCCTTAATGTTCGAAACGGGTTTGGACCAGTGGAAAAAATTTGCGCAATGGCCGCCTGCGGTGTCTCCACAGAAACTCTACCTGCAGGCTGGCGGCAAACTATCGCTGAAAATTCCCAGCGATCAACTCTCCTTTGACCAGTATTTGAGCGACCCGGCGGACCCTGTGCCCTTTAGCGCGAAACCGACGCAAGAAATAGCCAAGGAATACATGACGGCCGATCAGCGTTTTCTCCACAATCGAAAGGACGTTCTGAGTTATCTCACCGAACCGCTGCCCGATGAGGTAACGGTTGCCGGCCCCATCTCGGCCGATTTGTTTGTTTCCACATCCGCCACCGACTCTGATTTCGACATCAAACTTATCGACGTCTATCCGTCCGATGCGCCGGACAAGCTCGCCGATTATCAGCAACTCGTGCGCGGCGAACCGTTTCGCGGCAAATTTCGCAGGAGTTTTTCCAAACCTGAACCTTTCACTCCAGGCAAGCTGGACGAAATTCGTTTCAGCATGCCGGACGTCTATCATTCGTTTCAAAAAGGCCATCGCATTATGGTGCAAGTGCAGAGCTCCTGGTTCCCGCTCACCGACCGCAATCCGCAGAGCTTCACCGATATCCCGAATGCTAAACCCGGCGATTTTGTGCCGGCCAGTGAAAGGATTTATCATGGCGCACGCGCGGCATCGTTTATTGAAGTCAACATTGAGTCAAAGGCGGCAGTAACGCCCGAGCCTACTCTTAGTCGTTAAAATCCGCTCATCTTAAATTCCGCTCATTTACGCCCTCACCTTGTTCCTTTTTGCGTATTTGTTGCGTCTCTGATCGCAGGACGGATTACAAATATGTTCAAATTACCTTTTGGCTCCGCGATACGCATGGGGGCGCTCGCCTTAACACTTTTGCCGGGCTGGCAGTTGCTTGACGCGCAGTGGTATCCGCAAGCCGGCAACTATCAACGGCAACCCGGTTCACCTGCCGACCGGACGATTGAAGATCTCCGCCAGGTGGCACAGCGCAATGCTTTCACTCACGGCGAGCGGGAACGCTTCGATCATGCGATCGAGCACTTAGCGCAATTTTCCGGCAGGCTCTATGCCGGCAGGCTGGATCGCGGCAAGCTTGACCGCGCCATTGAAGACGTGCGCAATGTTCTGCAGCGCAATCGGATCGACCCGCGCGGGCGCGAGATTCTCAGCTCCGACTTGAACGAACTCTATCGCTACCGTTCGAGCTACGGCGGCTACCGCTATTGACTTTCAGGTGAGCGAGTTCGCTGCTTGTGAGATCGCGCCACTGTCCCACCGGCAGGTCATGCAGCCACACTTCCCCAATCGCCACCCGCACCAGGCGCAACGTCGCTAGCCCAATCGCTGCCGTCATGCGCCTCACTTGCCGGTTGCGTCCTTCGGTGAGGGTGATCTCCAACCACGATGTCGGAATTGTCTTGCGAAAGCGAATGGGTGGATCGCGCGGCGGCAACATCGCCGGTTCGCTCATCACTTTCGCCTGTGCTGGACGGCTGCGGTAATCCTGAATATTCAAACCGCGTCGTAAGGTTTCCAACGCAGCATCGCTCGCATCGCCTTCCACTTGCACCCAATACGTGCGCGCATGCCCAAACTCGGGATCGCTAATACGTTGCTGCCAAGCCCCGTCGTCCGTCAACAACAGCAAGCCTTCGCTATCGAAATCCAAGCGTCCCACAGGGTAAACCGCCGGTATCCTTACGTAGTCCGCCAAAGTGCGTCGCACGGTTTTGGCCTCGGCTCCCTGCGTGAATTGACATAAAACCTGGAACGGTTTATTGAAAGCTAAATATCGCAATGGCGTCTAAACTCATGGTATGTCTCTGACGGATCCGCAGCCCCCGATTGAGGAAAGCAAAACAAATTCTGTTTTGCAAACCCTCCTACGCTTTACTACCGTCGGCGTCATTATTGCCATTCTCTATGTAGTCTGGACCTTTTATTCTCGCCACGCGTCGGAGGAGCAAGCCGCTCGCGATTTAGCCGCCAAGCAACAAGCTCAGCGCCAGCATGAAGCCGACCTCATCTTCGGCGCCGGCGAAGTTAAAATTGTGAGCTACTCGGTGGACAAACCTTCTTTGGCCCGCGGAGAAACAGCTAATCTTTGCTATGGCGTGGTGAACGCTAGCAAGGTCGTCCTTGATCCACATATCGAAGACTCCAAGCCTTCTTCCTATCATTGCCTAAACATCGCCCCGCGCGTAACGACCACCTACACTATTACCGCCTCGAACGACAGAGGCGATTCCAAATCGCTAGCGGTGACGGTACACGTTCACTAGCTTTGCGCTAGCAGCTGATCGGGTCGCGCTTCCGAACGTAGCGGCTTTCGCGCTCCCGTTTTGTTGCGGAAGTAATCTATGGTCACGCCCAACCCATCGTGCAGCGCGACGTGCGGTTCCCAACCTAACACACGTTTCGCCTTCGAGATATCCGGCTGCCGCAGCTTCGGATCGTCCATCGGTAAGGCCTTGTATTCAATGGTCACGTGATCGCCAAAGCGCCCCTGGATCTCCTGCGCAAACTGCAAAATCGTCATCTCTACTGGATTACCCAAGTTCACCGGATAGCGCTCTTCGGATTCACTCAGGCGCAACAATCCATCCACCAAATCGGAAACAAAACAAAAGCTCCGCGTCTGCGATCCATTGCCGAAAACGCTCAGCGGCATACCATGCAGCGCCTGATCGATAAACGCCGGCACCACCCGTCCATCATTCAACGCCATGCGCGGGCCGTAGGTATTGAAGATGCGCGCAATGTTCGTGCGCACCCCGTGGACCCGGTGATACGCCATCGTTACCGCCTCGGCATAGCGTTTGCTTTCGTCGTAGCAGGAGCGCAATCCAACCGGATTCACATTACCCCAATAACTCTCGGTCTGCGGATGCTCAAGCGGGTCGCCATAGCACTCCGAAGTCGACGTCAACAGGAATCGCGCTTTGTTTTTCACCGCGGTCTCGAGCATGTTGCGCGTCCCCGTCGAACCGGATTCCAAAGTCTCAATCGGATGCGCCAAATAATCTACCGGACTCGCCAGAGAGGCTAAATGAAATACCCGGTCAATCCCTTGCGGGAGATCTAGAGGAACACAAATGTCATGCTTAATGAACTTAAACAGCGGATGATTAATTAAATGCTCGATATTCTCCGTATGTCCAGTTATAAGGTTGTCGACGGCGAGGACTTCGTGGCCTTTTTCAATGAGTCGATCACAAAGATGTGATCCAATGAAGCCTGCGGCTCCTGAAATTAGGTATCTCACGTATCCTCAGTTTACTAGAGCAAGGTTCCTTTAATCAGTAGTTCTACTTGATGGATCGTTCTATTGTTCCGAAAATCATCGTTCTCGCCCTGATAACAGTTTCATTTGTGTTATTCTTCCGGCGCATTGGGCGTGTCTTACTCCGCATACTTCAAGCAAAGCCCGAGACTCTCTCAGATCGCTCCGTTTTCAGCCGTCGTTGCTGGACTTTTTTTTGGGAGGTCCTGTGTCAGGCGAAAGTGATTCGCCGCCGACCGCTGCCGGGCCTCGCGCACGCTTTTCTCTTATGGGGTTTTTGTGCTTTCCTGCTGGCCGAAGTCGATCACTTTACCTCCCTATTCAATTACACCCTGATCGATCCGGATAGCGACACTGGTACTTTTTACTTCTGGCTGGTCTTTCTTTTCGCCTGTGGCTGCACACTCGCTATAACTGCCCTAGCTTTCCGGCGCTACATTTTGAAGTCTGAATGGCTCGACCCGATCACGCCAGAGACCAACCTAACGCTGGCGCTGATCTTTGTTGCGATGATTACACTGCTGCCCCATTTCTGGATCGCGCAAACATCTCGCTTCGGTCAGTCAGTGTGGTGGGTGCATACGATCGCGATTTTGGTTTTGCTCCCGTTAATCCCACACGCTAAGAATCTGCACGTTCTGCTCAGTCCGGCCGCTCTCTTCCTAAAGCGCCCAGGCTTCAGCCAGATCCCCGCGCTCCATGACGCCCAGGACCCTGGCTTTGTCACGGGTCGTGACATCACCCGGCTCACTGCTTTGCAATCCTATTCGTGCGTGGAATGCGGCCGCTGCACGGAACACTGTCCCGCCTACAACACCGGTAAAGAACTAGATCCGCGGCTGATCGCGTTGGGTTTCAGCTACTATCTAGACGAATACGGCGGCGCAAGTGAAGCGCCTATTCTGGAGGTCGCCATCTCCCCGAAAGCGGTATTCGAATGCACGACTTGCGGCGCTTGTGAAACACATTGCCCAGCGGGTATTCAGCACTTATCGATGATTGTGGGGCTGCGCCGGGGCGCAGTCAATTCCGGCGCATGGAAAGACGACAACGGTATACAGCTGTTTCAAAGCCTGGCTGAGCATGGCAACGCTATGGGTGTAGCTGAATCTGAACGCGACCGCTTCATAGCCTGGCAGGAACTCCCGATCTTCGACGGCTCACAAGAATACTGCCTCTGGCTCGGCTGTATGGGCGCGTACGACCCGCGCGGCCGCGCTATTATTTCCGCGTTCACCGAAATCATGCACCATCTCGGCACCTCTTATGGCGTTTTGAGCAAAGAGTACTGCACCGGAGACCCTGCACGCCGCCTCGGCAACGATGCTATTACCAAAGAACTCGCCGAAATCAACTTAAAACTTCTCAAACACTACGGCGCTCTCAAGATTGTCTCGATATGCCCACACTGTGTGCGCACCATTGCCGAAGATTGGAATCAACTCCGCCCTGCGCGCCCCGGCGACGATCGTCTCCCGCTTGAAGCTACCATTGAGCACCACACTGAATTCCTCGCGCGCCACGCGGATCGTTTACCCGAGCGGACCGACGGCCCCACGGTGGCGTTTCATGATCCCTGTTATCTTGGTCGCTATCGAAATGTGTATAACGATCCACGTTATGTGCTCGCCCGTTCGAATAAGGTTTTAGAACCACCGCGCTCGCGCGAAAATTCTTTTTGTTGTGGCGCTGGCGGCGGGCTCGTCTTTCTTGCGGACGAAGGCGGCACGCAGCGGATGAACAACGAACGCGCGCAAGAACTCGCAGCCACCGGAGCAGACGTTATTGCCACGGCGTGCCCATTCTGCACCGCTTCCTTCCGCGATGCGCAAATTGACTCGGCTCACGCACCGCCGATTCTGGATATCGCTCAGATCGTCGCGGGTCAAATCCACGTTGGTCCCCGAGAGTAAAGGGCAGCAAGAAATTTGGCAAAATCCATCCAAGCAATGCTATAGTGTCAAAGGTGGCGCTGAAAATCGTCCATCCTTTCGAGCGAAGCGGGCGCGTAGCTCAACTGGCAGAGCAAGTGACTCTTAATCACTAGGTTGAAGGTTCGATTCCCTCCGCGCTCACCAAAACCCACTTAGAATGAGAACGATAGCCGGGATTTCGACCGACTTCCCGACTGCATCCAAAGTCCAACTGCTAAGGTTGGTCCAGAAATCCCAGGCGAACTCAAGTACAAGGACACGGCAAAGTCCCCTGCATAGGTTTATCGGACCATCGTTCAAGAGCCTTGGTATCGATTTCGCAAAAAACAATTTCTAACGGTGTAGTTTACGAGGTGCCCGCAGATTTGAAAAAGCACTTGCATGCAAGCCAGAAGCGTTATCAGCGTGGGAGGACATTACGCCGCTCGGTACGCAGCGAATGGATATGTTGGATCGAAGCAGCTGAGAAAGCAGAAACTAAGCCGCCACATCGAGTGGGGTTGTTCAAACTTAAAGGATGGAAAACGACGCCCGTGTTTCGGACCGGATGCAACCACCGGTAAATTTAAAGATGGTCAACCGTCCATCGGCCACCGTCAAAATGGATCGCTAAACCGTGCGCCGTAAGCGCTGAGTTACTCCAGCAATTGCTCATTCACCTTGCGGGATTGCCGGAAAACGATGACGTGAGCTTCGCAACGTCCACCAATCCAACGCAGTTGATCCTAGATATTTCGGCTTACTTCGCGCCGTAGGCAAGTGAGAAACGGCTGCATCGTGCAGTTGCCGCCTCCGTCCTGATAACGAGTCTCTGCGGCTACTGAAATTCTTGCTGGGCCGCTATTCGCACCATGGCTGAGCAAGCCTGCAGTCAAGCTGCCTCACGGTAGCGTCTCACCTATCGATTGCGTTGCACTAGAGCCAACTCCAGTTGCCTTTCAAATGTCTGACGGGAGTAGCCTATCGTCGGTCCTCGTAGGTACGGGATCACATTGGAGTATTTACGCATTTAGCAAGAAGCACCGTAATTGCGGGTATCTTGATTGGAGTTACCCTTCCCAGTCTCTGGGCGCCGTCGCAACAAAGCTTCATTTCCGCGACATTTTGACCCTTGACTGGTTGTCTCAAATCAGGGGACAAGTCCACGCATTCTCGCTTTAACAGCGGATCGGTGGCCTTCAGTCTTGTCGGGGTCGATCAACATAACCTTCGAGCAAGTCTGTTTTGATTGAGACAGTCGCCCTACTCAGCCCACCAAGGTTCTTATATGCGTGAAGTCAAACATCTCATACCCGCCAGTCGGGCTGAGCTAATCGCTAAGGCCCGCGAACGCGTCGAACAACGGCAGATTGAATCGCAAGCCGATTTAGAACAGGTTAGAAGTATCGTTGGATACTCAGCCGGAGTCCTCTTGAGTGAACGTCCATCCGTGCATGCGATGGAAGAACAACTTCTAGCGATCAGAAGAGAGGGCAAGCGAACATGGGCCAAACCTACGCCGGAAATAGCGGAGCGAGCAAAATATCGATGCGAGTACTGTGATCTCGATTTCTTGGCGTCCCTGGAAAATTACAAGCTTTGGCAGATTGACCATATCGTATCGGTCAACTTGGGGGGTAGCGAGGGACTGGCCAATCTGGTACTCGCTTGCAGACGTTGCAACTGTGATTTTAGGGGTCGGTGGAATCCAGAGCTTGGTTATTAGAAAGTGGGCGCACCGGTCCTCTAGCCTAGACGAGCTATAAGACCGGAAAACACCAAAGAGCCGATAGCCTAAACTGACGCTGCCAACCTAAGAGCTTCGCGAAGTTCTTGTGGACAATCAGTGTCCCGGTCATTCACTTACTGGATCAATCCGAAAACCGTCACGCTGCTGTTCCCACCAACAATGACCCGGCCATCGGCAATCGTTGGCGCGATGTACTTATTGCCAGAGTCGAAGTTGTCTCGTCCCGAGCTGGCTTGCGTACTGTTGTAAAGTTCGTTCGCGAGATTCGTCGCGTCGTAAGCATGTAACACGGCGGGATTGCTATTCTCGACCGCCCACAAAAGAGCATTGTTGACACTATTTGCCGAGATTGCGGGCGTAACCCCTGGATACCCGAACACATTGTTGGTGGTCGATGTAGGTTGAGCACTCAGCAACGCGGCGTTTACCTTAAACGCGCGAATGCTATCGCCCACCGCCCCGAAATAGACCGTTCCGTTAAACCACGCCGGAGACGAAAACACCGATCCACTCAAAACCCCAGGTATCGCCTGATAAATTGTTGAGTCACTCTGCGGGCTGAACTTGCCCATGTTCTGCCGGTTGAACACATAAATCGTTCCGTCTTTACCGGCACCAATGCCAAGCTGAACGGTTTGCCCCGTGGCGCTTGTTTGATCCGGCAACCCGATGACGCCGCCTGATCCCAGATCCTCATCCTGCGAAGACTCGCTCACGGTATTGCTCATGGTCCAGTAATCCTCGGCAACGAAGCGACCGCCGGAGAGATTTAGCCTTACGAATGCATTCCCGAAATCGCCGCCGCTCGGGAAAGCGTTGGCGTCGAGCGTCGTATCGAATGAGCCGTTCGCAACGCTAACAAACACGCGTCCGGTCGCCGGGTCGCCCACAATCCCGCCACCGGAATTCCAAAGCGCTGCCTCACTGCCGTTCGGAGCAAAGTTAAAGACGCCAACTTGCTGGAGCGTCAATCGATCATAGGCCAATAACCAGCCAGTGTACGGACGACTGTCACAGTGAGAACCCCAGCCGGTATACAGCACGCCGTTGAGGAGGAGCAAACCAGGGCGACTCTTGTACTGCTGGGGATCGAAAATCACTTGACCGTTACTGCTATTGTCGCCGGTCCCAGGGAAGCTGGCAGCGATCTCAACTGGCGCTCCAAACTCCTCTTGTCCTGTCGTAATATCAAGGGCATGTAAACGGTGATGATATGAGCCCGTTGCGTCCTTGCTCATCGCCAAAAGGTAAATGGTTCCATGAGACCCCGCCGTCAGATCGATTACGGGTGTTGCCGTGATGCCAATCTCTGGAGTCACCTGTCCGCAGCCGTGATCATCGGAAGGACTCTCTCCCGCGCCTAACAGGCTCACTTGCCAAAACACTTGACCACTCGTCGCGTCGAAAGCATAGACGGAATCGTGTTCGGTTGCCGCATAAACAACAAAGCGGGTGCCGTTTGCAGGTATTGTCAATTGCGACACGTACAGAGGTTGGGCATCCACCTTGCCGTCCACTGATACCGAGAATAACTTTCCAAAAGAAGAGGATTTTACGTTCGTAGTTGTCAGGACCGTTTCAGTCAGGTTCTGGCCGGTTCGTAAAGTGTCGTTGCGGTAGGTCAAGACGTTTGTGTGAGTTTGGGGAGTGGGAGTCGGTTGCAGTGAAGTGGTTCCCGTTGAACTAGAGTTGCCGCAACTCGCGCATACCACGATGGCAGCAGCGAAAAGCACAGGGCGGGGGTCCAACCAACGGTATTGCCAATCCATCTTGTCCTCTATTCTAGCCTTCACCAAAGGACGTTGCGGGTGAGGTATTCCAGTTACCCTCTCAACCGAAATCGCCTATGGTGGGCGAAATTGTGACATCCGTCAAAGCGTAGCTCTGAGGCTATGCCGAGACTGCCAGCCCTGTTGCAAGCTTAACGGTGGGATTCAGGCGTCTGTACTCGGCGGAGGAGTTGTTTTGCCTGCGCCTTTTGCCTTGCTCGCCTCGATTAATTTAGAGACGGAGGAAAGACCGCCGTCACCTTCGATACAAGCGGCATCAACAGCTTAAAGAAGGATGGTGCGAATCAACAACCAATACTGGATTTATGTTGCGTATGTCTTTATGTGGTGATCAAACGTCGGGGTACACGCCAGTCGGTGACGAACCGGTCTGGGATCACCACATAATTAGGTCAGAGGTTTTTGAGGAACTCCATGAGGTATTTTTCTGGTTTGCGGGTTCACCGCCAAGGAGCTCGGATTTGTGCCCACAACCACCGTTGCCGTGCTGTTGTTAGCACCTTCAATCATCGTCACGTTGCCGCTGGCTTCGTTCGCGACGTAGATCTTGTTTGAAGCGGGTCGACGGCCACCGAAAGTGGATAGGTTCCTGCCGCCATGGTTGCGGTGACGTTTTGACCATTCGCCGAACTCATGACTGTCGCCGCTAGAAGCGTCAATTTCATCAGCCGGCAAGCACAAATGAAATTCCGATGAGACTCCACTTGGTCTCCTCCGAGTTGAAACTTTTTTGCGTCGCGAAAAATTATACCGATGAAACGCATCTGGGCCGCCTTAGTCTCACTACTAGAATCAAATTCACCAATTAGCCGGAAAATGCTCAAACTCCACGTCCGCTCATCTGCCGCAATTTTGGCAGTCCTCATGTGCCTGCTGGCCGCGAGCTGCGACAAAACTCCCGAACAAAGTGGAGTGCAAGAACCGAATTCAGATCCGGCGCAGGCCAATCTTGCCGCACCTGAGGCAGCGCAGGGACAGGAAACGCAATACGCCGCACCGCCGCAACAGCAAACGCCCAATCAACGGGTCCAGCGTTCGTATCGTGAAGAACCTTCGACCCAAGCATCATATCCACCGTTGTCAGGATCCACCGATCAAAATTACCGGCAAAACGACGACTACAACACCTACGACAACGATTCCGCCGAACCCGCCGTGGAAGCTGAACAAGCTCCGCCACCGCTGCCGGAATACAGTCAGCCCGAATGTCCTGGCGAGAATTACATTTGGACCCCGGGGAACTGGGCGTACGCGTCCGCCGGCTATTATTGGGTACCCGGCGCATGGGTAGTTGCGCCTTTTGTGGGTGCGCTTTGGACCCCTCCCTACTGGGCTTATGACAACGGTCGCTATCGCTGGTACCACGGGTATTGGGGTCATCACGTTGGCTACTACGGCGGCATCGATTACCGCTACGGTTATGTCGGCCGCGGCTATGAGGGCGGGTATTGGAATCATAACCAGTTTGCTTACAACCGCACGGTCAACAACGTGAACACCACTATCGTTCACAATGTGTATAACTACCGAGTCACGAACATCACCAACGTAAACGTGAGCTATGTGGGAGGTCGAGGCGGACTCAACGCCAGGCCTACCCCCGCCGAACTGGCGGTTTTGCACGAACCCCGAATAGCTCCGCTGCCCACCCAGGTGCAACACATGCGGCAGGCCGAGTCCAACCGCGGGCAATTTGCCGCCGTCAATCACGATCATCCGGCAGCATTGGTGGCCACCCGACCGTTAGCTACGGAGTACAAAGCTCCTGCCCCTCGACCACAAGAGGTACCGGGCGCGCGAAGCCTTCCGCCCGTGAATCGACCGCGTCCCGCCGCACCACCGCCTCCCCCGCCAGCCCAGCGCGCAGAGATGCCGCCGGCACATCCTGGCCAAGCACCCATGCGCGACGAACGTCCCGAAGGGCGGCCCGCTCCGGCAGTTCGGCCTCCTGCCGCACCTCCTCAAAGACCAGAGTTAGCACCGCATCCGGAAGTCCGACCGACACCGCCCAATAATATGGAGCGCCCGCAAAAACCATACGCACCTGCGCCCCACACACCAGCACCGCCGATGAATCGGCCACCAACAGAGCCACGTCCTGAGGCTCGTCCTGCCCCGCCACCACATATGGAACAGCGACCCGCGCCTGAACCTAGAATTCAGGAGCGCCCGGCACCTCAAGCGAGGCCAGAACAACACAATGAGCCCAAGCCACCAACAGAGCCGCGTCCTGAGGCTCGTCCTGTACCGCCACCACATATGGAACAGCGACCCGCGCCTGAACCTAGAATTCAGGAGCGCCCAGCACCTCAAGCGCGGCCAGAACAACACAGTGAGCCCAAGCCACCAGCAAAACCAGAAGAGAGGAAACCGCCCGAAAAGGAACGAGAGCCTCACCCGTAATTCGTGCGCGTTATACGCTCTCCTCCATCAGCAACCTCTGCGGCTGCCTCCGTACATACTTCAACCCAAACGGCCCGCTCATTACGCACTTGCGGATAAACTCCACCGCTTCTTTCGGCGAATCCGTCACCAAAAGCTGATCCAAATCCTTCTGATCAATCGCCGCATTCTGCAAAACCGGCACCTTCAAGAACGCCAATAGCGGCTTCCAATACTCCGCCCCCAACAGCACCACCGGAAAGTTTTTAATCTTCCCTGTCTGAATCAACGTCGTTACTTCAAACAACTCATCCAGCGTGCCGAACCCTCCCGGCGTCGCTACAAATCCATACGAGTACTTCACCAGCATCACCTTGCGCACAAAGAAGTACCGGAAGTCAACCCACTTATCCAAATACGGATTCGGCTGCTGCTCCTGCGGCAGAATAATATTGCAGCCAATCGAAACGCCATTCACATCTTTGGCGCCCCGGTTCGCCGCCTCCATCAAACCCGGGCCGCCGCCCGTCATCACCGTGAACTTCGCCTTCGCAATTTCAGCGCCCAACTCACGCGTGAGTTGGTAATAGGGATGGGTCTCCTTGAACCGCGCCGACCCGAACACCGTGACGCACGGCCCAACAAAATGCAGCGCTCGAAAACCATAAATCAATTCGCGAAAAATCCGCAACGCCCGAAACAGCTCATAGCCCCGGCCATGCGGCCCTTCTAGAAAGAACTCCTCTTCTAGATCGGGTGTGCGTTTCCCCCAATCCACATCTGCTGACTCAGGGTCGATCGCTTCATCAACTGGCATCGCGCCAATCATATCCGAAGCCTAGCGTTTGAAGTGATAGCTCAGCGACACTGTTGCATACGAAGGGATAAAAACGCCTACCACTCTCTCCGTCGCATCGCTCTCGCCAGGCAGCGCCAGCACCTCCGTCGTCTGTCCGGTGTACCCGCTAGCTATCTGACAATGCACCCCGGCATCCAACCTTCCCTTCAAGAACGGCCGTACCAACGCGCCCCGAAACTCGCGCACCGGAACACTCACAAAGCCATCGCCCAATGGCTTCCGTCCAACTTCTTCAAACTCCACCCGCGCCTGCAACTTGAACGGCAACCGCTCAAGCGACCCCAACACATCCACAATCGTCCGCGGCGCTTCGGGCACCGGCGTCCCATCCGACAAATCGCGCGCATCCGCCTTCGATACCGACGCCTGCAACAGACCGCGAGCGAAATAGTGCCGCGCCGAAAGCGTCACATAGCGATTACGGCTTGGCCCTTCGTCATACTGTAAACCGTCATCCGGATCGATCTTCGCCAGCGACGCTTCCTGCGTCACATGCGCCAACGTCACTCGCAAATCCGTCTGCCAAAATGTCTTCCGCACAACCATCTGATAGGAGTGAGCTTGGCTCACCAGACTTCCTTGCTGCGTACCGGTGCCAATGCGCGGGTCATTCGTGAAAAACGCCTCGCCGAAACTAATTGCCATTGCCGGCGCCAGCGCCCACCGCTCACTTGGCTCAAACGCCAAAGTCGCTTTCGGCGAGTTCACGCCCACCCACCGTTGAAACGAATTCACCGGCGCCACCAAATCTCTGTTCTCAAACTCAATCTGATCGCGCCGCCAACCTACGTTATAGTGCAGCCACGGCCAAATCTTCCCATCCACGGCAATCAAGGGCGTCACAAAATTAAGCGTAATATCGTTCGCAGTCACCCTCTGAAAAGGCCCGTACACATTGGGATCAGTCGAATCATAGTGGTCCAGATCGTCCCTCCGCGGCGCTTCACGCACATAATTCAGCCCCAGCATAAACGATAAGTGCTCATTCACCTTACGCACATAGTTCAGATCGCCGCCGCCCTCCGTTCGGAACTCACTCTGCCGAATCAATCCATCGCCAAAATTCGAGAAGAGCGACAAATTGTAGGTGCGAAAGAACGTTGATATCTGCAGTTCTCCCGTTGCCGACGAATGCCAAACATCGTTCAGCGCGAACTCCGTTGTGTGAGTCTGATCCTTCTGCCGTGGGTCAATCGTGTCGTGTAAATTCGACACCGCAATCGGCACTAGGCCGGGCACTGCCGAAGTCCCGTAATACCCAATCCCCAACAAACTCACATCATGCGCTCCTACTCGCCAACTCTTCACAACATTCGCTTTGTACTGCTGACGATGTTCCAACCGATCCAGGAAGCCGTTGCCGTACGCTGCCTCCACGGCCCACCAATTCCACCCCGTACTTAAATCCACATCGCGCGCATCGCCCGTCAAAGTTGCGAACGGCTCGAACTTCGTGTGAATCCCATAGGTCTCCGCCAGATCAACCGAGTGGTTGCCTTCCCGCACATTGAACGCGCCGCCGTCCGTTTGCACACTCTCAATGATCGACGGAATCAAAATATTCGGATCGGAATAACCATTTCCATGGGCATTCGCGCTCAAATTATTCGGCAAAAGAAAACTGCCCACTTGGAAAAAAGTCGCGATGGGCTCTCCGTGATCTCCTGCTACACCCGGTGCAAAATACTGCGGCGCTTTGATGCCGCCTGATGCTGTCTCTATAGGTAAACCAGGAATCGAAACCGGCGCGCCCGGCCTGCCTGGATTCGCATCCAGAATTTCATCCCGCACCACCACTCGCTGTGCCGGGTCAGGGTTCTGCAAATCGCTCTGCTTCACATCCGCCGTCACCGTCACGGCATCGCTGTGGGAAGCCACCCGTACAAACTGTAAATCGGCACTAACGTCGCCGGTACCCAAGACAACCACCTTTCCGCTTACCGGCACGAAACCCGGCGCATTGGCAGTTAGTTTGTATTGGCCGGTCATCACCGATTCGAATACAAATCGACCGTCGGCATCGCTGCGAGCGCTAGCGGTGAGCCATATCCCATGAAGCTCAACCTGTGCGCCTGCGACGGGCTTACCTTGCGGATCGGTCAACCTTCCCGCCATCGTGGCACCCGCCACCAGCGTTGAACAGACCAGCAATAGTATAAGGAGCAATCTAATGGATAGCACGATTCTTCTGTTAGTGATACGCTCGTCCGTACATTTTTGGATCGCTCCAAAAATGATTTCTTCTTAAATCAAGCTCAAAATTCCCGCATCCTATGGTCGGCAGTAAATTTCCCAGGAGTTCATTGTAAATAAACTATGAAATTTAAGAACTTGACAATGGCCGCAGCCGTTTTAGCCACGACGCTTCTGCCCAACTTTGCACATGGAGCAACGGCGAACCTCGCTGGAGGTGAGACGAAAGTCAGCCTTAGCAGCGCCTTCGTTTCTGCTTTAGGATCGTTAGGTGTCACTCCCGGCGCCGTCGGACCAGGCACTCTCTACAAGGGCGTCGCGACCTTCCCCATAACTGTGGGAGTGGTAGACCTAAGCAATACTTATGTCGATATCGGCCACGTTGGCGGCCTTAGCCTCACCGCGGGCTCAACTAAAGTAACGCTGGTGAACTTCCAGATTGAAGCGCTTGCTGGCAGCGCTCCTTACATCTCCGGAATCGTCACTGTTAACGGTGCCATCGCGGGCCGACTTCCACTTTTTGATCTTGCTATCGGAAACGTCTACCAACCGAACAAAGAGACTTTGAGCATTCAAAACGTCACAGTCACGCTTGACAAGGTGGCTGCGGGCGCTCTTAACGGTGTGTTCAAGGTATCCGCGTTTGCCGGCGGGTTCAGCATTGGTACGGCCTCAACACTATCCTTCATTCCCTACGAATACTGCAAGTAGTTCCCTCGCTCTTCATCGAAAGGCGGCCTAATCTCTGGGTCGCCTTGTCTATTTCAATTGGGATAGCCTATAGCAAATGGACCATCCCATAGCCTACTTTGAAATCGCTGGACCCAACTCCGAAACCCTCGCCGCCTTCTACAAACAAGTGTTCGGCTGGCAGTCAGCCCCCGGTCCGTTTCCAAACTACCAATCTCTCCCAGCCAACGGCGGTGCTGGAATCGCCGGTGGATTTCGTCAAGAGACATTCGCCGAACGCGTCATCTATATCAAAGTGGCCAACCTGCAACAAACTCTCGATTCAGCTGTCGCTGCTGGAGCAAAAGTGATTCTTCCTCCCACTCGCGTTCCAGGTGTTGTCTATTTTGCCTTGTTTGAAGACCCGGCTGGCAACCGCACCGGCATCATCGAATAGCCGCGTGCGCTCAAAAACGCGCTTACTGCTGGACCTCAAAATCAGCCGTTCTGACCGTGGAAACATTCCCCGCATCGTCGGCGGCTTTGAACTCAGCCCGGTAAGATCCCGCCGCCAGTTCCTTAGAAGGCACCCGCAAGCCAACCGGTATCACCACACTGCCGGCATGCGCATAGGGCGCCATATCCATCATCCCCGTATCTAGCTTGTGTTCGTTGGTCTTCTTATCAATCACCACCATCTGCAGCGCCACTTTGTGCGGCTTCTCTTCCTGCATCGACGGCTCATAAATCTCCATGTAGAACGCGCCCATACCATCCTTTGGGAAAACGTTCGACGCCCCAGGGGTGAGTTCCATTCCTTGCGCAATCAGCGGTGTCTTGTCCGCCAGCAGCGTCGCATCCAGCGAACTGTCCAAAGCGCTCACCTTGTGAATCTCCGTGCTCATCGCCACTGCGCTCAAACTGAACTTCTTGCTGTCGTACGGCTCCACTTGCAATGGCGATTCCAGCTTCCCAAACCCTTCGCCATTCGCGCTGAAAACCACTTTCAACGTATATTTTCCGGATGCCAAATCGAATTGCGAATCGTAGTGCAAAGGCTTTTCTTGAAACGCCTCAACTTCCTTCTTGTTTTCGAATTCCATCTTCAACGTGTCGCTAAATTTCGCTGCCACGCCGCCATCCGGGTTGTATGCCACGCCTAGCACGTCCATCTCCGCACGCAGCTTACCTTTTTCTTTCTTGAACTTCAGCACATCGGGCGGCATCTCCATCGCCACATCTACCCGCGCGATATTCGGCGCTGTGTAGAAGAACGCCGTCTGCATCTTCGCGGTCACGGTACCTGCCGCCGAGCCCGCCGCGCGGCTCTCCAGTTGCCGGCCTTTCGCCGTTCCCGCCAAAAAATCAATGGGTTTCGTACTGCAGTACCCAGTTCGCGATCGCACGTTCGTTCCTCCGCGATCCACCTTCACCTTAAGCTCATGGCACGAACCATCCTGCTCATCTTCCCCCGGCGAATAGCCCAGCACATAATATTCATTTTGTTCATTCGCAATGCGGTCAAGCCCGCCTAGCAAATCGTTCGTGTTGACGATAACAAATCCACCCGTACCCTGCGCCAGCGCAAACAGCACGTCTTGCTGACTGGTCACGTCGGGCATGTGCGGAATAATGGAGCGCGGCTGATTCATTGGATTACGCGTATTCGTGTTTCCCAACCCGTTCGTTGGTCGAGCAACACTCGTCGTTCCTCCGCCACCCGGTCTCGCACCGCCGCCAGTCGTTCCCGTGGTCGCGCCGCCTCTCGTGCCACCGCCGCCGGCGGTAGGCGCACCAGCCCCACCCTTTTGCTGATACGCCGCATTCACCAAAAACGCGCCATGCAGTGGTCCGCCGGTGTTCGCACCCTGCGGCATAGCGGTCACCAGACCCCGCGCATCGATGGGATAGATCGCCACATTGTTCTTGTTGCAAACATCCACCACCGCCGTCAGTTCCGAGCGCAGTTCGTTATCAAGCTTGAATCCACCGCTTAAGAAGATCAGCGTTTTCCGTCCCGGCACGCTGCCTAAGTTCTTCGCCAAAGTTCTCAAGCCCAACAGAACGGTGCGCGCCCCAAAGTCGGTCTCCGCCTTGGACAACGCCAATCCTCCGGCATCTCCGTTGGGAGAAACGGTGGAAAATTTGACGCCACTCACCACTTGCTTCAACCGCACCGCGTCGGACGTGAAATTCTGCGCGATTCGCAAACTGCCCCCAAAATTCACCACCGCAATCAACCGGTTTGGCGCCGAGTTCTTATCCAGAAAACGCAGCGCCGCCGCCCGCGCTTGTGCCTGCTCGCCAAAATCCATCGTCGAGTTGTCGAAAAACAGCACTAGATAATGGTTTCGTCCAAAGACGGGCGATGCCGGATCGACTTCCGACGAGAACGTTTCGATTGTCTGCTCGTCTTTGTCTTCCCACAGCTTGAAATCTTTCGCTTCAAGCCCATGCACGTAGCCGCCCTTTTTATCCGTGACCACCACATCCACCAGCACCAGCTTCTTTTCCGCCCGAATGATCGGTCCTGGCGATTGGCTCGCGTCCTGCGCGATCAGAGCCACGCCCGCCACCGCGATTCCCAATAATACAATCAACGTCCGCATACGCCACCTCTCATGGAATTTCGACGGCCCCATTCTGCGCCGCCATCGCTTGCCCTTCAGCATCGCGCACTACCAACCTGACTACATAGGCGCCCGACTTTACATCGAAGCTTGTTTTTACCGTGATCCCTGACGTTAACCGCGCCAATGTCTCATCGCGCAGTTTCATCGCCACAGTCTTCGTCATCCCCGACACATAATTGCCGTTCCTATCAAAGAGCACGGAGACTACTGTCAAATCGTCATTATTACGCCCTTCGACCTTCTTAAACCGCAGACGCCGCAGATCTACCCGCGCCACTACCGTCAGCTTGGCTGAAGTCTCGTCCGTTTTGAAAAACTGCGTTTGCAGATCGACCGGAATGTCATGCATTTCCTCGCGCGAAAAAATCGCATCGTGGATATCCGCCTTCGCGTCTTCCTCGGCGTTGCTGCTGTGCTTGAGCGCATAGTAGCCGCGCCGCGCTTGAACCGCCAAACCTTTGCGAGCCACCAAACTAATCTTCAGACGGTGAAAGCTGCCATCAGGCTTCATGGTCAACGGCGAGAACCCCAACACGTAGCTAGTCTCGGGCGCAGCCGCCACACGCGCAAATCCGGCATTCAGGTCGTTGTTGTTATGGAAGAAAGTGCCACCCGTGCCATCTGCTAACTCCTCCAAAATATCCTCAGTCGCCATGGCGCTCTCGCGATAGTATTGCGACATCAACTGTTGCGTCGACGGGCTGTAAGCACCCTGTTGGCTGGCGTCCATCTCCGTGGTAAACAGCCCACGCGCATTCAGCGTACTGATCATCACGTTCGCATGCGCCGCCGCATCTAGAATCTCTGCCTTTTCGCTAATCGCCTCCGAGGTTTGCGCCAAAAATCCCGGCGAGGCCATTACAATGAGCCGCTGCCCGGGCATTGCCGACATTCGTCGAATTAAAGCTTTGATCACGCTGAGCGTGACACGTGTACCCTGCTCGCCAATCGACATCTCTTGCTGCGCCGTTGATTGCGCCATTTGCTGAGCGGAGGCCAGCGTTCCCGATTGCGTCGGGTCCAAATTCATACAAACGATCGTCTCTTGAGCGGCCGCATTCAGGGCCATGGAATCGTTTTTGTTTACGATTAAGTCGGCCCAATAATAACTAAGATCGGGACACTGTCTCCCTGCATGCGCAAACATTGGCCGCGGTTGAACCTTGTTAAGGGTTTCTTCAAGTTTCTGCCGGTCGTCCGTAAAATCAAGCGCCGTTTGGCCGGACGTCGTATAAATAGCCGCCCGATCATAGGTGTCCAGGCCCTTGGCCATGTGGTTCGTGGCGGCTTTTTTCACGTTGACCAAATCGCCAAAGGTGATATTCAAATCGTCGAATAAATAGGCGACATAGCGTTCGGGCGCAAAAACAACCTGCGGACGACCCGCCGCGTCCAGACTTGCGGATTTATCATTGCCTTCCGCCGCACCACCGCGTTTCTGCACGGAAAAACTGGCAATCGTTTGTAGCTTACCTTTGTCGAATAGCTGGAAATCGTCTTTGGTCAAATCGCCGATCGCATGGCCTTGCCCATCGCGCACCACAACTGGAACCAACACCAAATTGACTTTACTCTGGAAAGTGGGCGCAGCGTCCTTCTGCGTCACTTCCGGCGCACTCTCTTGCGGCGTGGCAGCTGCCCACGAGAACAATAAGACAGCTAACAAAGGAAAACGCAGCAGAGCTACCCCCGGCCTCAATTCTACTTCTTTTCAGAGCGTGGCGGAATCAGGGACCGGGCGTGAGGCGGAAGAAACGCTTCAATTCAGGAGCAAACTCGCGAAACAAGTTGACGCCCACCGTAATGCCCACTTCCTGCGTTCCCTCGCGGAAGCCGTCTTTCAGCGGACTATAGCGTGCCGGATACCATAAATACGGAATCATTTCGCCAGCGTAGGCACCCGCCACTGCCGGAACGTTGAATCGCGTTCTCCCCTCGTTGTTCTTTGTGAGAAACGACCAAAGCAAGGCATGCCCCAACCGCCGCCCTCCGCCCTTGCACTCGCAGTGCTGGTAGCGCGGGTCATACCCCAGTGCCGCAGCCGCGCCTTCATGCACCGCAGATTGCATCGCATACGTTGCCAGCAAAGTGCCAGCGCGTTTCCCGTAGCCATCCCAATGCGGCCCCCACTCGGGCGGGTCTTTCGCCATTTGCGCCCCACCCGCAACGCTCAGCGCCGCAAAATAGAGCCCCGGCGAGAGAAACGTTTCGTGCCCAAAATGCTGCCACCGCTCCAACGTCGTGAGCGGCACGTAAGGAGTCGGCGTCTGGGCCGCTACCGCGGTTGTAAAGAGAAGAACGAGGGCGAATGAGCGCATTAGGTTTCCAAAAGGGGCAAAGTAGCCAAAGCCAGAACTTCTACCTAATGTATTCTATCGGACACTCAGCCGATGAACTTCAGTTCAAGCGGTTCTAAGGTGAATCGGGTCCGTCGATCATCTAAAGTTGTACTCTAATCAAATGCGTTTTCTCCATTGCTTCCTCTTGCTCCTTCTCTCATCTCTTCTCCCCGCATCGGTTGTCTCTGAAATTCGCTTCAAAATTTCGGCCGGCGACCTTGCCAGTGCCGACGCCATCGCCGATGAATTCTGCCGCACCAACAGTCGCAACGCCGAATGTGCCAACGCCACGGCTTGGCTAGCCCGAGGGGCTTTTGTATTGGGTGATCGGGAAAAAGCGCGTCTCTATCTCGAACGCGCCAGAAAAATGACCGGCGATCTCGTTAAGACGCTTCGCCCGGAAGACGATTACGATCTCGCCATTGCCATAGGCACGGTGATCGAGGTGGATGCAAAACTCCTGGCCGCGCAGGGCTCTACCGACAAAGCCGTCGCGCTGCTGCAATCCGAATTGACTCACTGGAAATTATGGGACATTCAGGCGCGCGTACAAAAAGATCTGAACATGCTCACCTTGGAAGGCAAGCCCGCGCCCGTACTCGAACCAGGCATGACCGGCAAACCTGTACTGCTCTTCCTTTGGGGGCACTGGTGCAGCGATTGCACGGACGAAGCTCCAATCATCGCGCGAATTCGCGAGCGCTATGCGGCGCAAGGCCTGCTTGTGGCAGCACCCACTCGACGCCGCGGAGACGTCGGCACTAATCAAAACGCCTCGCCTGCCGAAGAGGACGCTGAAATCGAGCGCGTTTGGAAAGAATCATATTCCGGCCTCAAAGACGTTTCTCATCTGGTTGATCAAGCCGCGATGCTCGCTTACGGCGTTAGTTCCACGCCTACCTTGGTTTTGATTGACCGGAAAGGCATCGTTCGCCTATATTGCCCGTTCCGGCTGAGCGAATCGGCCCTCGCTCGCCGGATCGACGCCATGCTCCGCTAACAACTCAAAGCGATGACTAGAGCGCGTCGATTACCACTTTCCCGCGCGCATGTTTTCCTTCTAAATAACGAATCGCTTCAGCGACTTCACCCAACCCGTACCGTCTATCGATCACCGGCGTAATTTTTCCGTCCTTCATCAGGTCTCGCACGATCGCCAAATCAACGCCCTTGGGCCGCGCTAGAAACATCGTCATCTTCTGGCTCACAAATAAACTCACCAGTAGCCCCGCCATCAACTGCGCCAAAATACCGAGCATCCCCCGCCCGGTCATCTGTCCAGCCATCACGCAAATGCCTGTGGAAGTCAAGACTCGCCGGCATTCTGCAAACGAGTGGTTCCCTACACAATCGAAGATCAAGTCGTACTGCTGCACACTCTTGGTGAAGTCCTCTCGCGTGTAGTCGATTGTGTGATCCGCGCCGATCGATCGCACTAAGTCGACGTTTCGCGAACTGCACACGCCCGTCACCTCCGCGCCAAATGACTTGGCAATCTGCACCGCGAACGTCCCCACCCCACCCGCCGCGCCGTTTATCAAAACCCTCTGTCCTGGGCCAACGTGCCCTTTGTCGCGCAAACCCTGCAACGCTGTCAACGCTGCGATGGGCGCGCAAGCCGCTTGTTCAAACGTGACGTCGCCGGGCTTCTGAACCAACATCAATTCGGAAACGCAAGCATACTCCGCAAAAGCACCTAGGCGATGGCTCCACGCTTCGGCACCCTTCGCCAAGGGATCACTAATACAAAGCCCAAACACTGCATCGCCCACTTTGAACTGCCTTACGTTCGGGCCAATCGCCGCCACCTCTCCCGCCAGATCAACTCCCAGCCGTGACGTTTTCGGTTTGCGCAGACCCGTCATGATGCGCATTAAATAGGGCTCGCCTTTAATTGAGCCCGCGTCGAGTGGATTCAGGGAGGCGGCGCGTACTCTCACAAGGACTTGATCGCCCGTAGGAGAAGGCTTTTCCACGTCCAGGACTTCGACAACTTCAGGTGGACCGTATTTGTTGCAAACAGCGGCTTTCATGTGCGGGCCATCACTGCTGAGGCCGCTCCTTTCTATCTGCTACCGCACACAGAGACGAGTGCCAACAGCGCACTGTTCAACTTTTGTTTTTGTGCATCGCGAATCTTTACCTCCCTATCTACATCTAAATGCTAGAGATCGTGTTATCCTGCCCCTAATGACCGCCCGCAGTCATCTCCAACAACTTGAAGCGGAGAGCATTCATATCATGCGAGAAGTCGTCGCCGAATGCCAGCGCCCCGTGCTGCTTTACTCGATCGGTAAAGACTCCTCCGTCCTTCTCCGCCTCGCTCAAAAAGCCTTTTTTCCGGGCCCGGTGCCCTTTCCCCTTTTGCATATAGATACGTCTTACAAATTCAAGGAGATGATCGACTTCCGCGATCGCTACACCTCCGAACTCGGCCTCAACTTGATCGTTCACACCAACAGCCCAGCCCTAAACGAAGGGGCAAATCCCTTTAATTGGGGCACCCAGCGCTGTTGTGGCGCACTCAAAACAACGGCGCTGCTCGATGGCCTGCGCAACGGCGGTTTCGATGCTGCTATCGGTGGCGCGCGCCGCGACGAAGAACGCTCCCGCGCCAAAGAGCGTGTCTTTTCCTTTCGCGATCAGCGTGGCCAGTGGGACCCGCGCAATCAGCGCCCCGAACTTTGGAACATCTTTAACACCCGCATTCACCCCGGCGAAAGCCTGCGCGTTTTCCCGCTCTCGAATTGGACAGAGCTCGATGTGTGGCAGTACATCCATTCCGAAAACATCCCCATCGTCCCGCTTTATTTCGCCAAGCCCCGCCTGATGCTCGAACGCGGCGATTCCCTTCTGCCCATCGAACAGCCCTTCGTTCCCCGCATGCCCGGCGAGGAACCTAAACTCGTCATGTGCCGCATGCGCTCTCTCGGTTGCAGCCCTTGCACTGGCGCTATTCGTTCCGACGCCGACACCGTTCCCAAAATCATCGAGGAACTTGTCACCATGCGGCGCTCCGAACGCCAGAACCGCGTCATCGATCACGATCAAGACGGCTCTATGGAAATTAAGAAACAAGAGGGCTATTTCTAAATGGCCTCCGCACTCCTCGACGCCAGCGAGACATTTTCCTCCTTCCTCGAACGCGAAAAAGGCAAAGACCTTCTGCGCTTCACCACTGCCGGAAGTGTCGACGACGGCAAATCCACTCTCATCGGCCGGCTCCTCTACGATTCGCGCAGCGTTTACGACGACCAACTCGAGTCCGTCACCAAAGCCTCCGCCGGCCGCAACGCAGGCGTCATCGATTTCTCTCTCCTCACTGACGGCCTGCGCGCCGAACGCGAGCAAGGCATCACCATCGACGTTGCTTATCGCTATTTCGCCACGCCTCGCCGCAAGTTCATCATTGCTGACACACCTGGCCACGAGCAGTACACGCGCAACATGGTGACTGGCGCTTCTACGGCGGAACTCGCCATCGTTTTGGTAGACGCGCGCAAAGGCGTTCTTCCACAATCGCGCCGTCATTCTTATATCGCCGGTCTGCTGGGCATCGAACGCGTCGTTATCGCTGTCAACAAAATGGATCTCGTCGGTTATGACGAGGCCGTCTTTAACGCGATCAAGAAAGATTTCCGCAACATTCTGAAGCGCTTCCCGCTCGTCGAACCTTACTTCGTCCCAGTGAGCGCCTTAGTCGGCGATAACATCGTGACTCCCAGCGCCAACATGCCGTGGTTCACCGGCCCAAGCCTGCTCGAACATCTCGAAACTGTGCCCGTGGGCTTGCGCGTTCGCAGCGCCGCCTTTCGTTTCCCCGTTCAGCGCGTCGTCCGTCCCAGTCACGAGTTTCGTGGTTACGCGGGCACTATCGTCGCCGGCACCGTCCGCGTGGGCGATCCTGTCACGATTCTTCCCTCCGGCCGCGAAACGAACATCGCTTCCATCGTCACCTTCGACGGCAACCTGGAGCAAGCCGACGCTGGCCAAGCCGTCACCCTGACTCTGTCCCAAGAGATTGACCTTAGCCGTGGAGACTTCATCGTCTCCTCCCAACAACTCCCGCTTAAGTCTCACGGTGTCAAAGCTACCCTCGTCTGGCTTAACGAAAAGCCGGCCGATCTCGGCAAACGTTATCGCATCAAGCATGCCTCGCGCCTGGATTGGGCCACTCTCCGCAAGATCGATTTCCGTCTCAACATCAACACTCTCGAACAAGACGCCGTCCCAACGCTCGAGATGAACGCCATTGGCCAAGTCACTCTCGAAACCGCGCGCGTTCTCTGCTTCGATCCCTATTCCGACAACCGCGTCACCGGCAGTTTCATCCTGATCGATCCAGCCACTAACGCCACCGTCGCCGCGGGCATGATCAACGGCTCAGCCGACTCCGGCAGCGTTGCGCCGCTCGCTGGCATATCCTGGCACATCAAAGATGGCGCGCTCGTTCTGACGTCTGAGCAAGGCTTCTCCACTAAACCCGACTCTATTGGCGAGCCTCTCGCAATTGAAGACCCCGAAGCACTCGACGCGCTCCGCCACATGCTCCGCCGTCTGCGCGTTGCCCCATTCGCGAATGCCGGTGAATCCGATTTTGAAATTTAGGACCCCCAATGGAAGCCACTATCAGCAAATCCAGCGAAGCCCGCGATGCAGTCGCGCAAGCCATCGCTGGCCAGACCGCCGTCTGTCTTACCTGCAGCTTTCAGGCCGAAGACATGGTCGCCCTTCATCTTGTGCGCGAACATCTCCCGAAAGTGCCAGTGCTTTTTCTCGAAACCGGTTACCACTTCGACGAAGTCTACAAGTATCGCGACGCCATGACCGCTCGCTACAATCTGAACCTCGTCAACGTGATCCCAGAGCGCTCGGTCGCCGAACAAGAAGCGCAGTTCGGTCTGCTGTATCAAACCCAGCCCGATCAATGCTGCAAATTCCGCAAAGTAGGCCCGCTCTTCAACTCACTTGAGAAATATGACGTCTGGTTTACCGGTCTCCGCCGTGTGCAATCGCCCACTCGCGCCAGCCTCCAAGTCTTCGACACCTTCCCGCTTCCCTCAGGCAAGAAGCTTTCAAAGGTCAGCATCCTGGCAGATTGGACCGATAAGGACGTGTGGGCTTTCGCTAAAGAATACGAGATCCCTCTGTTGCCTCTCTACCAAGCCGGCTACACCAGCATTGGCTGCGAGCCCTGCACCGCATTGCCCGCCGACCCCGGCAACGCCCGCTCGGGCCGCTGGGCTGGACGTAAACTCGAATGCGGCATCCATATCGCCGAAACTCACTAACCGGAAGTCTTTTCGGGTGAAATAGCCCACATGGGTTGTTTCCAGCACGCGGTCGTTTGTATTTGCTTGAAATCGCTTGCAAAAGTGTGGCACTCCAGATGCCAGTAATACTGGCGGAGCCGCACATTTATGACATCCAAACGCATTGATGAGCCTTTGCGCCCATCCAAAGTGAACAATTCCGCGCCGGATGAAGTTCATTCGTCAACCGTCTATGTGCTGATGGGCATTTGTTATCTGCTGATCGCGATCACACTCTATGTCGCTTGGCAGAAGGCAAGTTTGGGATAGTTCTCCTCCGCGCTTACGCGATTCGGCCCTAGGGACCGCGTAATCTCACAACTCTGAATCAAGACGCCGAAAAACTTCAACAAGGTTCAACTCAGCAAGCTTGCTCTTGAATGAATAGATTTGCTTGCAGCGAACAAGATCGTCACCTTTATTATCCCAGTGCCACGCCTCCCGGCCACTGGGATCGAAAACAAGAATATCCGCAATGCCCCACTCAGCGTACTTACGGCATTTCTGAATAACCCGAGTAAACGGATCGCGTGGGGAAAGAACCTCGATCGCCACAGCAACGGGTTTCGTGGGATAAGGCTCACCACTATCTGGCTCCAGCAGTCCGCACACATCTGGTGTCGGTTCCCAACTTTCGCTTATGGCTAACGTTAGTTCCGTTCTCGACCGGAAGCCGAGTTCTCTCAAAACAAGATAAAGAACACCTTGCAGGGCGGCATGTAGATTTGCCGGCAAAGCTTTTTGGACCGCCTCACCGTTCAGCAATTCATAGTAGGGCTTGCATTCCGCATACGCCGTCCGAAACTGTTCCAGCGTTGCTTTTTCAGTAACGGCGCTCATAAAGATCATCTTAATCGATCGTTCGCTCTACCTCATCCCGGCTCGGCGCACTACTCTGCGCTCCCCTGCGCGTCACCGACACCGCTCCCGCCTTCACCGCAAACGCACAAGCCGTCGCCAAATCCTGCCCCTCACTCAATCCCACCGCCAGCGCCGCATTGAACACATCCCCCGCTGCCGTCGTATCCACCGCCTTCACTTTCGGCGCAGGAATCAGTTTTTGTTCCTTACCATCCACCAGCAAACACCCCTGTTCCCCTAACTTCACAATTACCGTTGCAGTCCCCTTCGCTTGCAAAGTCCGCGCAATCTCACCCGCCTCTGCCGCCGTCAACGGTTTTGGTGGCAAACCCGCCAGCAGCGCCGCCTCACTCTCATTCGGGGTTAGAATGTCCACGGCTTTCAGTAACTCATCCGGCAATCCGTCGCTCGGCGCAGGCGCCGGATCGAGAATCACCCGCGCCCCTCGCTGCTTTGCATACTTCGCCGCGGCCGTCACGGTCTCTAACGTTGTTTCTAACTGGAGCAGCGCCACGCTACAGCCATCGAACAATCCGGCATCTTTTGCAATGTCGCCCGGCGCCAACTTGTAGTTTGCACCCGGCGCAATCACGATTGAGTTTGCTCCGCTTTCCGCCACAAAGATCAACGCCACTCCGCTTGGTCCCGCCACTTCCCGCACGGCCGTCACATCGCACCCCACAGCCGCCAGGTTGCTCCGCATCGCACGCCCGAAGTCATCCGTGCCCACTCGCCCCAACATCGCCGCCTCGCCTCCCAGCTTGGCCGCCGCGTATGCCTGGTTCGCACCTTTGCCGCCGGGTACTGTAAAAAAATCGCTGCCCGTTATCGTTTCGCCGGCTACCGGTATCCGTGGCGCCACCGCCACCAAATCCATGTTCAAACTTCCGACTACCGCAATCTTTGCCATCCTCGTAAGAATAGCTCTTCGCCAAACGGATACGCTCTAATCGCCGGTCATTTTTTCTTTGCGCAGAGCCACTGATGCATAGAGACAAACGTCTGCCTTGCTGCGTCAATGACAAGATCCTCCCTGTCCGAGGGCGTGTTCGCTTGTAGCGCGATGCAAAAAGACCGCCACATCGTCCCAACTTGCAAACCGTAACTGGAAAAAAAGGCCACCCCGCGCCGTGCTGACAATCCGAGCGTCTGTTCTAATTTGCGCGAAATAATTTGGCCGCCCAGCGTAGCCCCTTCCGTCACATACAGTCCGCCTAAGATCGCTGGCCATGTTAGACACGCCGGCAGTTTCTTGCAGATCTGTATCTTGTCCGGTTTCCTGCCAAGATAGGCAAGGTCCTCCACTAACTTCGGCACCTTGGCACGCGCTTCCGCAAAGTCGGAAAGGTGTTCCGACACCAGTGGCTTCACTGCGCGTTCCCAGGGCTGATAAAAACCGTAAAACCGTTCCACGATACTCCGGTATCGTTCCAGAGTAAGATCGGGTTGGAGGAGATCTAAGTCTCGCTCCAGGCTCTCATGTACATCGCGAGTCTCGTCTTTGAGCCGCAGAAGCAACGTTCTCGGGGCCGCCGGCGAATCGTGAGCCATTTTGACCGAAATGCTGGTCATGGGTGGCAAACTGGCAAGGCTTAGAAAAAAGCTGATTGATTACCAGCTTTTCTCCCATTCTACTCAACGACGCCGAAGAACACCAGGAGAAATATCCCCAGTAGGATGATGAAAGGGTAACTCACACCCATAAACGCTAAGGCTGAACCTCAAAATCGGTCCACTGATTGGCAGTTACCGGCTTGCTGGGGGCTCTGGTGCCGACTCTTACTTGGAGAAAATAGTTGCCGGTGGGAATCGCCGAGCCGAGTTTAAACTCGCCGGCGATGGCGCGGCGATGGTCTGCCAGTTCGGTGATCTTAACCGGGCCCAGATAGAATTGCCGGCCTTCCGAAACGATGCGCAGTTTGGCTTCGAGGTCAGCGGTATCGAATCGGTCCTTATCACTTTGCAGAAGGCAAAAATATTTGAGGATGGCGCCGCGCTGAAACTGACGCCTAGCGGCCACATATCCCAGAGTCTCCGATTGCGCGCCTGAGAGAACCACGCTGGTCAAGGCCAAGTGCCTGCGGCGGAGGTCTGGGACTTCAAGGTAGGCATTGGCGGAGCCCAGTTTTAGGGTTGCTTCGTCGCGCACCGCCGCGCGTATCTGGTAGCCGCCGGGTCTGGGCAGTTCGATTTCCAGAGTATAGAGAAACCCGGTGCGCTGGATGCGCTCCAATTCGGAAGCCTGGAAACTGAATTTGTAGTCCTTACTGAACGAGGTCAGAGGTTTATTGTCCACTCCAACGGCAAAGATCGCCAGTTTGGCCAATGCCTCGGAAGAACCACCGGGTGCGGTCTTGAACGAAAGATCGCGCGTATCTATGTCAAGCAAGTTACGGACGACCGAACCGCCGCCGGGCGCCTCAGAATACAAGGGGGTGAGGCGCAGGTGTATGTCAGACGAACTGAATGGAGACAGCATTGCCCTGAAGAGTTGCTCGGCGGGGCTCAGCGAAGCTGGTTTTGAGGCGATTTCTTCGTCGGTGGCGCCGAAGAAGCCGGAACGTGAGCGAACGGATAATCCTTTGACGTTAACAAGTACTTTCAGATGATGAAAGGGACGCTCACCCTTCTTCAAATCGAACGTATCGGAGGACGGCGAATAACCAAGCAGGTAGTAACCACGCTGGTCTTCCATCACTCGTTCCAGACCGAAGTTAAGGTCGTTTCCGTTAAAGTAGGCCAAGCCGCCCGTGACGCTGGCTAAATAATCCAGACCTTGCTGCGCTATGGATAGCTGTTCAGAATTGTTGCTTTCAATGGAGTCCAAGGCAGATTGCACTTGCTGCGGATTTTTGCCGACAAGGTTCGGGTTATCGCCGGCGGTGGGGAGAAGGACCTGAAGACCGGCAGCGTGCATGGTGTAAATCAGCGTTCCAGCCCGGTTAGCGCGATCCACTAGGCGGTGCAAGGAGTTCAGAACACGATCATCGGCGAAATCAAGATTGAATCCGTCGGAGAAAAGAACCACCGACTTGCGGCCGGGCATGTCGCGCAGCGCCTGGATCACGGCATCGATGGCTCCCAGGGCGCCAGCCAGCAAAGTGTTGCGGCGCAGAGCCTCTAGTTGAGAAGAACCCGGTCCGTGAGTGAGCGTGTTATCGAAGAGCGGGACATCGGGATTTCGCATGAGCGGAGAATCGGTCCGGTCGGCTCTCTGGTCGCCGCCGCGATCAATCTGTTTTTGGATTGTGGAGCGAAGGTCGGAAGTGTGGTCGATGGGATCGAAGAAACTGGCATCGGCAACGCCGTTTGGGTTCCAGTGCAAGGTGCCGATAATGGCGCGCGCCAGATGCGGGTCCGCAGTGAATTGCTGCAAAGTGCCTGAACCACCCCGGTTCGGCAAATGGCAATCAGATCTCCTGGCTCCATCTGCTGATCCACAAACTTTAGCAGCGAAGCGCGTACAAAGGCCATGCTCTCGAAGGAGAGATTCAGGTCGTCTACCATGAGAACCACGGTGCGCCGAATATTTTCACGGCGCGGCGTGAATGCCGGGGGGCGCGAGGTGGAGGGATCCTTGGCTTTTTGCCGAGGAGGGAGCGAAAGACTTTCCGGGGCCACGTTCACATACGAGAAACTGGAGATCTTTTGTAGTCTGCCGTCGGCATAGAGTTCAAAGTCTGCGGGGGTGAGATTGGTCACTTGGCGACCCTTGGAATCGCTAACTACAGCGTCTACCTGGACGAGGGTGGAACTGACGCGAAAGATGGCGCCGCTGGACGGCTCCGGCTGCTGAGCCGGCAGTGGGCGCAGTAAAAAGACAAGGTATACCGCGCAAACTCCGAGTGTTCGCATAGCATTTAGTGTATCTTCGCCCGCGAGTGCGGCGGGACGCTAGGTTATTCGAGCGGGTTACTCCTCTGACTTTTTCTAGCCCATAATCCTCTTGACAAGTGGACAAATTCAGCCCATGATCAAACCATACCCACTGGTTGGTATGGCGAATGAGCACAGCAAAACAGAATTCCAAAACGAAATTGCTGGATGCGGCTTTGCACGTGATTCGCACGAAAGGGTACACCGCGACACGAGTGGAAGATATCTGCGAGGCAGCAGGCGTTACCAAGGGCAGTTTTTTTCATCATTTCAACAGCAAAGAAGATTTGGCGGTCGCCGCCGCTGAACATTGGAGCGGAATGACAGGCAGTCTGTTCGTCCAAGCGCCCTACCATGCAGGAAACGGCCCACTAGAGCGACTGCTGGCCTATGTGGACTTCCGTAAGGCGCTCTTACGCGGCAAACTCCCGGAGTTCACGTGCTTCGTCGGGACGATGGTGCAAGAAGTCTATCGCACGCATCCGTCGATTCGCACGGCGTGCGAGCAAAGCATTAGCGAACATGCCGCTACGCTCGAACCCGATATCGCCGAGGCAATGCAAAAGTACGGAGTGGAGGGCGATTGGACTGCTCGCAGTCTTGCGCTCTATACACAGGCCGTTATTCAGGGAGCTTTTATTCTGGCAAAGGCCAAAGAAGGTCCTGCCGTGGCGGCCGAATGCTTAGATCACCTTCGTCGCTATATCGAAATGCTTTTTACTCAGACAAGAAAGGAGAAAACGCGATGTCAATTAGACAACAAACTTCTAGCAATCTCACGACCACGCCGGAGACGGTGAACTGGCCCGAAACGCACTACCTCTTTGTCGAAAAGACTGGTCCTTTTCAGACCAATGCTCAACAGGCTTGGCAGATTTTGCAGCAAGACCTTCCGGCCATTTCAAAACATAACAAGATCACCGGCTACTTTGCTCTTTACAAGATCAAGGAACAAATTTATCGCGCGGGTGTGTCGGTAGCGGCCCAGCCGGAGAAGCTGCCGGAAAATGTCGCTTACGAAAAACTGCCCGGTGGCACCTACGCGCGCCTGACGCTGACTGGTTCGTATTCGCAACTTCCGGCGGCGACCAGCTCCGCTTTCGAGATCATTCGGAATTGCAGGTTACCGCTTCGAGATGATTACAACATTGAAAACTACCTGAACTCTCCGGAAGTTACGCCAGAGGATCAACTCATCACAGAAATTATGTTACCGGTTGCTGCCAATAAGGGAGGGAGGCAATGACGGCATCACCTGTGAAGCAACCACCTGCGACTGACGCTTCAGCCATATTAGCTATTCTCGAGGGCATGGCAAAGGCGCGTTACGAAAAGGACGCTCACGCCATTGCCTCGCCCTATTCTCCAGATGCGGCCATCTTCAATCTTGCTCCGCCGCTAATCCATCACGGCGTTGACATTGCAGAAACACAACAATGGCTGGACACTTGGAATGGACCGATCCAGATCGAGCCGCGTGATTCTCAGATCTCTGTCGCCGGCAACATTGCCTTTTGTCATGGTTACATGCGTATGACCGGCAACAAAAAAGGGGTCGACCACACAGTCAGCTTCTGGATGCGGGAGACGCTTTGCTTTGAGCGCAAAGGAGACGGCTGGTGCATTGTGCACGAGCACACTTCGGCGCCGTTTTATATGGACGGTAGTCAGCGCCCAGCGTTCGACCTTGAACCGTAAAACGGCGAGGATGTAAGCCCATGCTGTTGAATAAAACATTTATCGAAAAACTTCGGAAAAGCGACAAGCCGGGTGGATGGAATTATGTAGTCTGGCCAGAGTCGGTCGAATTCTTCGGCACCCGCGGCCTAGTGAAGGTAAGAGGCACTATCGATGGGCAGCCTTTTCAAAGCTCCTTCATGGCTTTGGGCGATGGAAGGCACAAGCTTCCGGTTAAGAAAGACCTTCTTCGCTCCATTGGGAAAAAGGAGGGAAACACTGTAGAGGTTTGCCTTGAAGAACGCCTTGACGGACATATCAAAAAGTCGCACGAGGCGAAAACCTAGAAGCGCAAAGGGTGCGGCTGCGCGCCGCCACAAGAGAAGAAACACTCCACAGCTCTTCCGCTGGCCGCTCGACACCACGCCCATCTTGCGCGTGTTCGCTAAAGTTGCAAGCTCTCAAAGCTTAAAGTGATCCTGCTAATCCCGCTTCATCCATTTCTCATATTCCCGCGTATGCCGCGATTCCAAAGGCACTTCGCGCCCTGCTATAAACATCTCCTTGATATTCGTTTTCGCCTCCATCGGGTCGCCATCCGTTAGAATTAAATCCGCCCACTTACCCTTTTCAATCGATCCCAGCGATTCGCCCACTCCCATAATCTCCGCACTATTAATCGTCAGCGCCTTCAAAGCTTCATCATGCGGCAAACCAAATGCCACCGCTTGCGCCGCTTCGAACGGAACATTGCGGGCAAACTCGACATCGAAGGTCCCGAAGCAAAACTTCACTCCCGCTTTATAAAACTCGTTCGGCAGCGTATAAGCAGCGTCATACGCGTCATCGTCATGCAGCGGTAATTCTAAAGTCTTCCCAAGCACAACTGGAATGTGATGCTCCTTCAACATCGGACCCGTACTGCCCAATTCGAGCGGATTCGCGATGATAATTTTTACCTTTTCTTTATCGGCAAACGCAATCGCATCTTTGATCATCCGCTCCCGCTCGGCTCGCACAAAAATCGGCTGCTTGCCGTCAATCACCGGCAGCATCGCCTCCATTCGCAAGTCGGGCTTGAAATCCGCTCCACCCACTTGTTTGGCTTGCCGATACCTGCGCGCTTCCTGAAAAAAATCGCTGACCTTCTGTAGCCTTTCCCTATACAGCTTCTCTTGCTCCTGGAAAGTCGTGGCAGGCGTGCCCAGCATAGCCGCAAACTGCCGCGGCACATTCGATTGCACTTCCGGAAACACCATCTCCAAAACGGCGCCGCGCTTTACCGCCATTTCCTCCCACGTCCAACCGTCTAAATGCATCAGCGCGCCTTGCCCCGTGATCACCGATCCAACACTGCCGCGCCCCCCACGGCCGCCGCTGCCCGGCAGTGTAATCACGCTCGTTATCCCGGACGCGCGCGTCACTTCAATGTGCTCGCTGGAAGGATTAAACGCCACCTCCGCCCGTAACTCCGGATTGAACGTACCGATTTCATCCAAGTCCACCGTATCGCGCACCGCACTGATCTCGGCCAAACCTACATTGGTCGCCGCATTGATCATGCCTGGATAAAGATGCAATCCGCGGCCGTCGATGACGCGCGCCCCTCCATGCGATGAAAGGTGCGGACCTATATCTACGATCTTGCCGTCAATCACCAGCACCGAACTATTCTGCATCTCCGCCGACGTGATCGGATGCACCGTCACATTGCGAATCAAAATCGAATTCGCCGCCGCAGCATTGAGCCCAACCGTGCAGACCAAAAATAAAATTGTCTTCTTCATTTGCCTTGCTCCTTGTTCGGAGTCGCTGCCGTGGGAGGAGCCTCGCCGCTGCCCGCGCCATTCCGCCGCCGGCCTTGCGGAGCCGCCGCCGCTTCTTTGTCTTCTAACGCTTTCTTCTTCTTCTCAAACTCAGGCCGCGTCTCGATATCTTTCTCTCGATCGAAATATTGGTGGCCATCGATCCAAACCTTCTGCGCCATCGAGAAATTCGATAGTGGATCTTTGTCGAACAGCACCAAGTCAGCCGACTTCCCCACCTCAATCGAGCCAACCTTGTCATCGATGCCCAACTGTTTCGCCGGGTTGATCGTCACCATGGCCAGTGCTTCGTTCTCACTCAACCCGCCGTACCGCATGGTCTTCGCCGCCTCTAGATTCAGGTGTCGCGCCAGTTCATCCGAATCCGAATTGAGCGAAACAACGACGCCTTTCTTTTCCATGATCGCCGCGTTGTAAGGAGATGCGTCGTAAGCTTCAATTTTGTAAGACCACCAATCGCTAAACGTAGAGGCACCCGCGCCATGCGCCGCAATCTCTTTCGCCACCTTGTAGCCTTCCAAGACATGTTGGAAGGTGCGAATCTTGAAACCCATCTCATCGGCCACGCGAATCAGCATGAGAATTTCGTCCTGCCGGTAACAGTGCGCGTGTACATACCGTTTGCCTTCCAGCACTTCCACCAGCGGATCCAGCCGCAAATCTTTGCGCGGCGGGATCGGGTGCTCACCCTTCGCCACTTTTTCGTTGTAAGCCTTCCACTCCGCCTGATACGCCTTGGCTTCCATAAAGCTCTGCCGAATAACTTCTTCCACACCCATGCGCGTACCTGGGTAACGCCTTTCTTGCGCTGTGCCTGGGTTGCCGAATCCCTGCGCCGGATAGCCTTGGCGTTTTGGGTTTTCACCCAACGCGAATTTAATGCCCGGAGTCGCACCCTCGAAAATCATTTCCTGCGCGCTCTTCCCCCAACGCAGTTTCACCACCACCGTCTGCCCGCCAATCGCGTTGGCGCTGCCATGCAATACATTCATCACGGTCAAGCCGCCCGCCAATTCCCGGTAAATATTAATGTCGGTAGGGTCCAATACATCTTTAATGTTCACCATCGACGAATCAGAAACCGTTCCCTCATTCACACCACCCTCGACAGCAGTGTGCGAGTGGCAATCGATGATGCCAGGGGTGAGAAATTTGCCGCTCGCATCCACCACCGTGGCATCCGCAGGCGGATTGAGATTCTTGCCGATCGCGGCGATCTTACCGTCTTGAATCAGAACGCTGCCGTTTTGCATCGTCCCCTTGGTCACGGTCATCACTGTGGCATTTTTTATGAAAATCGCCTGCGCCTCCAATGAGGCCATGCCAAACGTTGCGCAAAATGCCGCTAAAAACCAACTGCGATTGCTCATTACTGTAACTCCTCGCTAGGCGTACCCGACGCTCCCGGCCTTCTTCCGCCGCCTGGGGGAGGTCCTTGTTGCAATTCCTTCGAAGGGTGAAACTCCTGGCCGTCCACGAAGACGTATTCCACCGTGGTCTTATCTTCAAACGCGTCGCCTTTCATCACCACCAGATTGGCGATCTTGCCTTTATCGATCGTTCCCATGCGATCGGCCACACCATAGATTTCCGCCGCATTCAAAGTCAGCGCGCGAATCGCGTCGGCTCTGGAGAGACCCGCGTCAATCGCTTTCTTCAGATCCTTCTTCAAATCGGCCGCGCTTTCCACGCCATCGGAATAGAACGCAAAACGGATGCCTGCTTTCGCCAGCAATCCAGGGACACTCGGAGCTTTGTCTCGCTCTGTTAAGTCACGCATACTAGGCACTTCACTCGGATCGCCTTCTTTTGGCTTCTCGGGCCATTTCAAACTGATCAGCAAAGGAACATTCGCCTGCTTCAATTGCTCCACTACCGTAAATCCTTCGTGAAGACCGTACAAGACATAAGGCTTCTTCAACTCCGGCGCAAAATTCAACATGCGGGTTATTTGTTGCGACTGCTCAGCCGGCAAGAGCACTCGCGGCGATTCCGCCAGCCCTTCCAGCGCATGATCGTACTCTGGGCGTTTATTTCCGCTTGGGTTCGAAGCGTAAATCTGCTTAGCTTTCTCGTATTGATCCAAATCGAGAAACAATTGCCGCACGTAAGAAATGTTGCCCATCAACGAACCGGGAAAACCAGTGCGCCCAAATCCGCCGACCCGAAAAGAAATCTCCTGGCCAATCGGTTGCGCAATCACCATGTCCCGGCCCCGCTCGCCAGCCAAATCGATCATCGCTCCCAGTCCGTGAAAAATCCCCTGCGTCGGATACGTTGCCGCACTGGTGAAACCCGCCGCTCGGGCCGTTTCCAATCGGCTGTCGCTGGGCGCAACCAGATCGGCCGCCCGTTCATAAGAGAAAGTTTGCGGCCGATCCTCCGGCCCCTTCGCTCTCGGTTCTGCGGCGGTGGTTGCCGGCGTCGCACCGCCTGCTCCGCCCCGACCAGTAGCCGGAACGGGGATGCCCCAACTGCTCAGCGCATCGATAAAACCGGGATAAACCGTTAATCCATTGCCGTCGATCACCCACGCATCGCCCGGAACGCTCACCCCCGTCCCAACATCGGTGATCAGGCCGTTGCGGATCACAACGGTCGCTTTCGGCAGTTCTTCGCCGCTCACAGTCACCACGCGGGCGTCTTTAATTGCTACCGCAGCATGGTTTTGAGCCAGCGCGCAAACGCCACTCACCGTGCAGCCGATGAGCAACGACACTGCAACTCGTTTCATTCCCTGAACCTCCAGTCACAAGTTTTGTAAGAATTTTCATATTGTGGCACAGATTGGTGGAAGCGCTTGCAAGATCGGTACTTAGTACGGACCGACGAACAGTTCCCGCCGCTACCTTCGATCCTTGTTCGCTGCCATCGCGTGACACACTTCGGGCATGAAAACAAAAACGAACAACCAGAACTACTCCATTTCGGGGCCTCTTCTGGATTGCGTTGTGGGACTGGATAAAGCCAATTTTAAGGCTAACTTCCCCGCTCCTTCGATTGAGACGAAACCGCAGCCTCAACCTGATCTTTATCAGGACTCAGGCAACGGGTACAACGCTAGCTTTACCTTCCCGCAAAGCTAAATTGGCAAGGGGGGCAGGTCCGCTGGACGCTGCCCTTTTTTTCGCTTGGCTTCGATCTTTACATAGCATGAATAATTACTTAAAGACACGAAAAAGCGTTCAGCAACGTCACGAAGGCTTGCGCGAGGCTAGCAGTTCAATTCTCGGGTTCTTCTCCCCCTCCGCGGAGGGTTAGTTAGCCGGTCCAACCATTGATTCCTTGGCTCGGCAACATCGTCGATGACGGTAGCCAGACGCGGGCCTTTGGTTACTCTCTTTGAAAAGAGGAGTGTGATCATGAAGAACCTGTTCGATGCGACGGCGGCGAATCAAGTAAAGACCCGGCTGGGAAAATTGGAGCCGCAAAGTGAGAGGCGCTGGGGTAGGATGACGTCGGCACAGATGCTGGCACATTGCTCGGTGAGTATGCAGTGGGCGGTGGGAGAACGGATACCCGAAAAGGGAGCGCTCGAGGCACGTTTGATGGGGCGGCTGGTATAGCCGATGGTGTTTCGGAACGAAGACCCGCTACGGAAGAATTCGCCCTACTTGTGAGCCGCGTCTCTCCTCCCCAGGTTCGTAACTCGCGGAAGGACTACACGACTACAATGTCAAATCTACGTCCATCGGTTTACAAGGAACGCTTCCGTTGGAATTATCTCGCGAAGGTAAGTCTCGCGACTGACTCTGCTTTCCTATGGGCACGAGCGTCAACCACAGCCGTCAAAGCCCTTTCCTAGCGCCTGCCTTGCCGATTGAAACAGCTTGGAGTTTGACCAACTGGCAAGTGACGCTAACACTACCGACAAGACCACCGTGTTAATCGTGGCTAGCGAGCCAGTTGATTTACTAGATCTGCGGAACGAACACGCGAACCGTCATAGAATGTGGTCTTTGCATTATGGGCTCTTGTACATTTGCACTTTTCATCGTGCTCTTATCGATCTTAATGCTGAGTTCTTGCGGCGAGCTTAGTTCGTCAGGTGGAACGATCACGACAGGAACAGCGCAGATTTCCCTTCGGAATAATTCGATTTCAGTGGGTCCGGGAGGTGGGACAGCCGGGGCGGCGCTGATTGCCAACGGAAATAGCACGGGCGTTACTTGGACGGCAAGCACAGGGACGAGTTGGATTCATTTGATAGACACGAGCGGGACGACGGCGGCGGTGGGGTCAGTGGCGCGAATCCTTTATGACGCGAATCCTGGGGACACAAGAAGCGGGACTGTTACGTATCAGAGTGCCGGGTTCAATGGGACACTGACTGTGACGCAAGCGGGCGTGGGGTATGTGGCGACGCTGCCGACGCCTACGATGCTGCTTACGCTTCCCTACCTCAGCGCATTTGCGGTAGACCTAGCGGGGAATCTCTATTTTGTGCCGAATTATTGGTCGGACACTACCGCAACGCCGCAGGAGTGGGCGGCGGGGGCAGGGACTAGTGCGCCGTTTAGCTTTCCGGCAGCAGGACAATGCGGAGCGGCGCTCACCGCAGCAAGCGCCCTATTTGTGAACGATGCCGGAATCCTTGTGGGTGATACGTCCGGGATTTGTCCGACATTTTTCGGGACGCAGCCGGTAAACTTGACGCTCCAATGGACGCTGGGAAACGCGCAGTCGCTACTACTTGCTAGCGGGACGCTGCAGGAGTCAAACTACTGGGCGGGCGTTGCGCCTGACTGGCACGGAAACTATTTTGCTGCTGTCTCTGTGCAGGGAGCGGGTGGAATCTCAACGGCGGCGACGGGAGTTTACATAGACGGTGGTGGAATTCTGCTCGTCCCCCCTATGGCGAACCTGACGCAGTATTTTGCGACCGGATTTACCGGAGATACGAATGGACAGTTATATATAACTGGGACATCAACCGGGAATGTGCCGGGCGCGGATTACTCGATTATGAGAGTGAATTCGACAACGGCGGCAGTGAATGAGTTAGCGGATCTCGGGAACACGATTACGAGCGGGTTGGCGGTGGATGATTCGGGGAACTTGTATTTTCTCGTGCAGGACCAAACCGCGCAGAATCAGGCGACCTATTTGGATTATTATCTGGCGCAATGGAACGTGAGCACTGGAAAGGTGACGCGGCTATCGGCGACAGGGGCGTTCGCACAGATTTATGGGGATGGAGTGGGGAATATTTACGCGGAGACACCGCAGCGCGTTGTTCAGGAGTTTACGCCTGTGTTTGTAAATACGTCTGCTAAGGTCGAACCGACGAGCGCGGGGTCAGATCAGTTAGCGGCGGTGATTCCTGCTTCGACTGAGTTTACTGCGGTGAGCGATTCGCCGTGGTTGACGATTAGCGGGCAGAGTGGGGGCGCTGTGAGTTTTTCATTCACGGCGACAACAGGGAGGCGGACGGGGCACATCAGTTTTTTAAGCGATTCGATTGCGGTGACACAGCAGTAAGGGACTGGTGTGATCACACCCTATCTAGCCCAAGTCGGGCGATCGCAAGCTACCAAGTTCAAGCAACCGCCTCCTTAGGTGGGTTCTTCCCCCAACCGATAACAGCGTTCAACCTGTCATGCTACGCGGCCAAATTATGAAGCATAAAGCGCCGAGGTTCGCACCTAAACGCGCCGGTTGACCTGACCAATACTTTGGCTTAACGGATGCCCAAAAGGTTTGCATAACATCTCGGAATTGCTAACCGAATTGAGCAAAACGAAGTTGCGACGAGCAGCGGCTCGTAGCGAGGCGAAGGGGCCTTCACAGCTTCGTTAGTGAAAGTAGCTAATTCTTTCTACCGTGGCGGTTTCGATCACTCCAGCTTTGAACGACGCCAAGTTTCCGAATAGGCGTTGCCTTTGAATCACACCTACGCAAACGGCTCCGCAACTCTGCCCGACGGAGGTGCGCGCGTTTTCGCTTCATGCAAGCACTATCCTGTACACAAGCCGCTCCGCGGATGTTTCTAGCGAGGAGTTGTCGGCGCCCAGCGTTATCGACGAGAACGGGACGCCCATCCGCAACCGCGAAGACGGTGGAACAAGGAGCATCGACCAGTGCGCGACGCGCCCACGGCATGACGGAATGGACGGTGCCTATTGCGGGAACCCGGACATCCCCATTCTGGGGTCCGCTGACCCCACAACCTTTAGCAAACTCGGAGATTCGCTGCTGCACCAGCGCGTAATGCCGTATACCTTTGATCCGAAATCGGTCGAACGGCCTTAGGAGTGAGTGAACAGTTTGCCGGTTTGAAATCAAGTTGAGCAGCGGAGGTTAAGCCGCCGCTCCCGTTGCTGCCTGAGCCAAAAAACCTCGGACCAATGCGGCAATCTCATCCGCCGCGGTGTCGAGTGCGAAATGACCCGCGTCCAGAACGTGGACCTCGGCGTTTGGCACATCCCGGCGATAAGCTTCCGGCTCAGAAAGGTCGAACGATAAGTCATACTTACCCCAGATCACCAGCAGGCGCGGCTGCCTCTCGCGCATCCATGCCTGCCATTTCGGATATGCATCCACATTGGTTCGGTAGTCGTAGAACAAGTCGCTCTGAATCTCAGCCTGGCCCGGTTGACTCAGGAACGCAAACTCGTCCGTCCATAGATCGGGGTCGTAGCGATCCGCGTTCGGATCGCTGCCGATGTGGCGCGTCCGCGTGGCCGACAACGACAGGAGGTTCAAGCGAAGTGTGCTTTCGTTAGTAGTTCGATCGGCCCAAAAAGCCCGCCGCGTCTTCCAATTTGCGCCCAGACCTTCGTTGTGCGCCACAGCGTCCTGGACGACGAGGGCCTCGACACGCTCGGGATGGGCCAAAGCAATGCGAAAACCCACGGGGCCGCCATAATCCTGCATGTACAGCGTATAGCGCGAGAGCTTGAGCGCTTCGGTGAAGTGATTCACAACCTCGGCGTAATGATCGAACGTATACGCAAACGATTTAGGGTCCGGCCAGTCGCTGTGTCCGAAGCCGGGGTAATCGGGGGCCACGAGATGATATGCGATCGGAGAGTCGACCGAAGAGCGGCTCGAACATTCGCGACGAAGAGGGCAGCCCATGGAGCAACAGAATCGTTGGAGCATCCTTTGGTCCCGCTTCCCGATAAAAGATGGACAGTCCGTCGACCTTTACTGTGTGATAAAAAACGTGCTGTGACATGCGTATGTTGTTCCCTTCCCGACCCTTAAGATGCCTGAAGAAAGTAGCACCGGGTTACTAACGATTGTTGCGAATTTCATGGTTTCAGAAATCCGGCGCGGTCGGACGCAAAACGACCTCATCGATTTCCACGTCCGTAGGTTGCTCGATCGCATATAGGATGGCGCGAGCAATCGAATCCGCCGAAATGCCGATCCTGTCGTAAAGCTCCCTGACGAATTTGGCGGAGGACGGATCGGAGGTTGAATTCTGCAGTTCGGACAATACCGCGCCCGGCGAGATCAGCGTGCAGCGGATGTTTTCGGAATGCAACTCCATGCGCCGTCCCTCAGTCAACGTTCGCACGGCGGCTTTGGTAGCGCAGTAGACTGTCCCTCCTGAAGTTATCGACTGCTTCTTTCATGAGTGTCTCCACCTGGCCGCGATTCGTGACGTCGACAACGAACCCGGCGGCCTTACCTGCCGTGGCCGAAATCTCTTTCACAACCGAGTCGATCCTGTCTTTACGGCGCGCTCCCAATACGACCTTCGCGCCGAGGGACGCAAGAATCTTCGCGGTACTTTCTCCCAAGCCGCTGCTCGCTCCGGTGATTACAACTACCTTATCTGTGACATTTGGCGTTTCCATTCTTGTTTCTCCTTCGCGGCAGTTACCGCCTTCCCGATATTTCCATCGACTAAAGCGAGTTTCTCGGCCCGCGCAAGCGCGGAGTTTGTGAAGTCCAGTGAATTGGCGACCACATTGTCACCGCGGTCGATGAACGCCTTCGTGACGCCCAGCCGCAAATCTGCTTGGCTGCGCCCGTCACAGTCGTTGTCCTTGTCGTCATAACGTCATCCCATCCGCAATGTCACTTTCAGTTTCCTAACCAAACGTAAAAACAAAAGCCTGAGCGCCGGGATCGAGGAATTCAATCTCAAACGTCCGGTCTTCCACGTGACTCTTTTGCCGAATGAGCTGGTAGAGACGGGGCTCGCGAATTGCACCCATGCCGTCAGAATCGGAATCGGCTCCGCAATCGTCGCCGGGCGCGGCGCCATCCAATTTCACCTGGAAGCGGACGGGCTCACCATTCTTCGCTGCACTTAGGACCATGTGTAGATCGCGGCTATGGAAGCGGAGCACAATTGCACCGGACACTCCCTGAACCACGGCGCTCTCGGCGCCAACATTCCACGATCCGCTCAATCCCCATCGATTCAAAGAAAGTCTCGCGGGTGGGTCGTATGTCTTGGGTGAGTCATGAGCCAATCGTCCCGGCGACGCGAAGCGCTCGGCTCGACGATAGCCAACGTAGGTTTCGGGAGATCCCACATCCCGGCTGGGTGCGGCTTCGACTCCATCGGCGGATACGCTCACTGTGCTCCCATCCAGACCCCGGGCTCCGTTTTCTTTCAAAAGTTGCTGGATGACACGCTCAGACTCGTCATATTTGCCCTCGCCAAAGTGGTGATAGCGAATTCGTCCCTTAGCATCGATGATGTACTCGGCGGGCCAGTATTCGTTGTTGAACGCCTGCCAAATCCTGTAATTGCTGTCGATCGCGACCGGGTAGGTGATCTTCAAATCGCGCAGTGCGCTTTCCACATTAGTAGTTTCTTTCTCGAACGAGAACTCGGGGGTGTGTGCACCGATCACAACCAGGCCCGCCTCTTTATACTTCGCTGCCCAACTCTTTACGTAGGGCAGGGGCCGCAGGGAGTTGATGCAGGTGTAGGTCCAGAAGTCGACGAGCACAACCTTGCCGCGGAGTGACGTTGCGTTCAAGGGAGCAGAATTGAGCCAGCCGATGGCGCCGCCTAAATCAGGCATAGAGCCCTCGTCCGTAAGAGCCACACGAGGGGTGCTTGTGGATGGAACGGCCGTCGCGAGGGTGATGGCCGCGTTGCGAAGAAAACCGCGGCGGCTACCCCCGGCGAACGTATTGATGGTAGTCAGCATAGAAATCCTTTTCACAGAGCGTCTGATCAAAATCGGTCAACGTCGATGATTGCTTGGGCGAAGGCCTGCGGCGCCTCTTGCGGCAGATTGTGACCAATGCCACCCTTGATAGTTCTGTGCTCATATTTGCCGGAGAACTTGTTGGCATAGGTGCTGGGGTCCGAGTGTGGTGCGCCATTGGCATCGCCTTCGAGCGTAATCGCTGGCAAACTGATGGCTGGGGCCTGGGCTAGCTGTTGTTCGAATTTGTCATATTTTGGCTCGCCGTCAGCGAGTCCGAGCCGCCAACGATAGTTATGGATGACAATGGCAACGTGGTCGGGGTTGTCGAAAGATGCGGCACTCCGGTCGAAGGTGGCATCATCGAAGTCCCACTTCGGCGAAGCAATTTGCCAAATGAGCTTCGCAAAATCGCGCCGGTATTTGCCGTAGCCCTGCCGGCCGCGTTCCGTGGCGAAGTAATACTGGTACCACCATTGCAGCTCCGCCTTTGGTGGCAACGGAGCCTTGTTGGCATTCTGAGCAGGGATCAAATAGCCGCTCACCGAGACAAGCGCCTTGCAGCGTTCGGGCCAGAGCACCGCCATGATGTCGGCCGAGCGACCTCCCCAATCGAAGCCGGCGATGATTGCCTTCCGGATGTTGAGAGCATCCATGAGAGCGAGGCTGTCGAGAGCTACAGCGGATTGCTGCCCATTGCGGAAGGTTTCGGTGGATAGAAAGCGGGTCGAGCCATAGCCGCGCAGATACGGCATGATGACTCGGTAGCCATGCGATGCCAACAAAGGGGCGACATCGATAAAGCTGTGAATGTCGTAGGGCCAGCCGTGCAAAAGAAGGATAGCAGGGCCGTCGGTAGGTCCGGCCTCGGCGTATCCGATGCTCAGGAGGCCGGCGTCGATCTGTTTGAGCGGAGCGAACGATTGCGTATTCGCTCTGGATTTTGCCGCGGAACCGTTCGTCGCGAGTTCGACGGCTGCCAGAGTCATGGCCGCATTGGATAGAAAGCGGCGACGATTGCTATTGATTTCTTCGGACATTTTGATTGCACTCATTTTTGAACCTCTCTTGTTTGAATCTCTCTCGCTGACAGCTCACGGAATGTATGTTGAAAACACGTAATCCCAGGCCTTTTGCGGCGTGTGGCAGACAAAGCAGGCCTGGACGGAATGGGCAAGGTCAGGGACGAGTGGTTTCGACGGGTCGCCCCCGGCCCAGACTTGGAATCCCCATCCGCCCGTCAACGTAGATATGGTGCATGCCGCCAACATGACCGAAAAGCGTGCTCTCGGCGGGCGCCGTCAGGGAGTTCACGAAGAACCAGTCCCGGAAGCCGTCCGGAAACACTACGTCAAGCCCGGCAGAGAGGGCTGAAAAGGCCCCTGCCAATATGAAGATTCCGGCGAGGCATAGAGGGAAGGAGAGCCGGTAGCGCGCCGCAAAACGAGTGGGGATGTTACCCACTCTGCATGCCATGGTCTTGATTGCCGAGGTCCGGGAGGCGCGGTTGTTCCGCTCGCCGGCGATGTCCACAATCGAGAAGAAAAGATTGCCGGGGTTCATAGCTTCATCTCGCCCTGGTGAAGAGCAAATTGAAGGCCGCAAGCGCCGCACAACAAGAGTTAGTGGTTATTCGGTTGAAACGAAAGAGGTTTGCTGAATCTGGCCAGGCCAAGCTTCACGATCGATGTGTCGGCAGTTGGTCACCAGGCGTAACTGAGATTTGACACGTGTCGTCAAAGCGAGCTCACGGTTAAGCGCGTGAAAACGCTTGACGATCCGATCTTGACTAGGACGAGCGTATCAGGGCACTCTGAATTCGGCCTTCGTCTCTGCCCAACACTCATCCTGGAGTTGGGTCATCGCGCACTTCGCCGTCGCGACGAGCAGTTCAGCTACGCCGCCCCCTCATCCTGACGTGGCGGTTGCATCCGAGACCGCCTGTTCCGCCCCTTCGATGGTACCGGTAAGCATCAGCGCGGCGAGAAAGGCATTACGAACGTAGGCTTCTACGGTAAGGACATGTGGCGAGAAGCTTTGAATTTGACGGACCCTAGCACCACTTTGAAGGAGCGCACGCGTCCGAGGCAACGCTGGCTTTCCCAGAACCCATTGACCCGACACCGAGGTCCTGCTTGTGTTTGCAAGACAGTTGGCGAGGTTGAGAGGTATCTGTGATTCTCGTTACGAGGTACTCTAACGAAGAGGAGGAATGGCATGGTCGTATCATTCTCAAAGGACGTAAAGCCCATGTTTCGCGACGTGGATATCGATCACATGAAAGTTCATGGCGTGCATCTGGACGATTTCAAATACATGTCTGACCCCGCGAATAATTACGCGCATGCGCGAGCAGTCCTGGACAGCCTGGTTGGTCGAACTATGCCTCCAGGCGGCCCATTCTGGACCGAAGACCAACTCGGTTTGTACGACAAGTGGCGGACTGACGGATATCAGCCCTGATTGGAGGAACCTTCAAAAATTGATATCCCAGATGAAGCCCGAATCGATGAGAGGACCCGAGGCTGGACGCGATCAGCTGGCCGTTGCCCAGCCAGTAGCTGCACCGCTCACCCGCGCGGCGATTTTCCTGGTGGCGACAGTAAACCCGGGCTTGGATAATCGAGCGACCGTGCGGTCGTTGTGCGGGGACCTCTCCGCACTCTTGCGCGCAGTTGATTTTCGAGACCTGGAAGGGGGCCTCTCCTGCGTCGTAGGCTTTGGGTCCGACGCGTGGGACCGGCTCTTTGGACCGCCTCGGCCAGCGGAACTGCATGAGTTCCGGGAGATTCGCGCAGGAACGCGGCAAGCGGTTTCCACACCGGGCGACTTGCTGTTCCACATCCGCGCGAAGAGAATGGATCTGTGCTTCGAACTTGCGATGCAAATCATGACGCGCCTCGGAGATGCCGTTTCGCCCTTGGACGAAGTGCACGGCTTCCGTTATTTTGACGACCGCGATTTACTCGGTTTCGTCGACGGGACGGAGAATCCGAGAGGCGAGGCAGCCATGGATGCCGTGCTCGTCGGCGAGGAGGACCCCGCGTTCGCCGGCGGGAGTTATGTCATCGTGCAGAAATATCTCCACGATCTTGACGGATGGAACGCGCTGTCCACAGAAGCGCAGGAAAGAATCATCGGCCGCACGAAGTTGTCGGACATCGAATTGAGCGATTCCGTTAAGCCAACCTCCGCCCACAGCGCACTCACAACAATTGTCGAGGGCGGGAAAGAGATCAAGATCCTACGCGACAACATGCCATTCGGCCGGGCAGCGCACGGCGAATTCGGCACCTACTTCATCGGCTACAGCCGTTTGCCCCATACCATAGAACAAATGCTCGAAAACATGTTCGTCGGCCGGCCGCCCGGCAACTATGACCGGCTGCTCGATTTCAGCCGTGCGGTTACTGGAAACTTATTTTTTGTTCCGTCGTTAACATTTCTGGAAGCCATCGGCGAAGACCAGCCCGCCATGTTGGCGGCGCCTGTTGTTGTAAACCCACTGACGGTCGAAGGATCTGTTCCCACCCGACGGCAGAGCGACGGTTCGTTGGGTGTTGGTTCCCTCAAAGGAGAAATTCCACATGAATAATCTGCACCGCGAGCTAGCCCCCATTTCGGACGCGGCGTGGGCTCAGATTGAAGAGGAAACAGCTCGCACGTTCAAACGCTACCTCGCCGGACGGCGTGTGGTCGACGTGAAGGGGCCGGCTGGTGCTGAGCTTTCCGCGGTCGGCACCGGCCATCTACGCCCGATTGCCGGTCTAAAGGAAGGCGTTATCGCCAGACAACGAGAGGTTAAGGCGCTGGTGGAATTGCGTTTCCCTTTTGAACTCGATCGCCAGGCTATCGACGACGTCGAACGCGGCGCTAACGACTCAGATTGGCAACCGGCAAAAGACGCGGCCCGCCAGATCGCCTTTGCCGAGGACAGCGCGGTTTTCGAGGGCTATACCGCAGCCGACATTGTGGGAATTCGCCAGGGGACGAGCAATCCGAAGATGCCCCTTCCGGCTGACGTTCGCCAGTACCCGGATGCCGTTGCTCAAGCCCTGAGCCAATTGAGGCTTGTTGGCGTTAATGGCCCCTATGCGGTTCTGCTGGGCGCCGAGGCCTATACCGCACTCGCTGAGACCAGCGATCACGGTTATCCGGTGCTGGAGCACGTCAAGCGCCTGGTGGACGATAAAATCCTTTGGGCGCCGGCTATAGATGGAGCTTTTGTATTGACCACGCGCGGTGGCGATTTCGATTTGCACATCGGCCAGGACGTCTCCATTGGCTACTTGAGTCACAGCGATACGGCTGTCCGGCTCTATCTTCAGGAAACTTTCACGTTCCTGCTGCTCACCTCAGAGGCCGCTGTCGTGTTGATTGCGTCCGCAAAAGCAGAGACGACCTGAAAACGCTGTCAGGGAAATAAGACTGTACACGGTGATCGGGCTGATTGGTTGCCGGCGTTCACGGGTCCGAGAAGCGGGCAAGGTCAATGGCCGGATGTCACGATCACAGCGGTGATCGCGGTGAAGCCGGACCACGTCCTGATCGCGCTCCTTTTCGGGAAAATTGGCGCTGGTGAGAGCCAAGCTGCCGTACCAAGCAGCGCACCGCCTACGACCGTGCCGTCAATGAACAACTCGCGAACACGGTGACGTTACCGGACGTTCGTCCCAGCCCGCGTCGATACTAGTCTCAATACTCGACGGGCTCCATCGTTAGTGACGAGAATGGCAGGCGCGAAGGTGAATCCCAGCTCCGTATAAATTCCTGCTCGGCGCGGAACCAGTCGTCACCGGGTGATCCCAAAGGCCGGCCTCGCTCCTCCCAAAGCTGATGTGCCAGCTTCTCAATCTGTTCGTGCTGTGCATCTGAAAGTCGGGACATCGATGGAACTCCTTCCTTTCCGTAAAACGAAACTATAGACTTAACCTCTTCGGAGCATTCACAAGGAACGCCTCGCTCGTAGAATCGCAATTTTGCGATCCAATCGAGACGCCGAGGAGGACGAACGGGAATTGCCTTGCCCGCGCGAGTCATTGCTAAGTACTCTCTATACGTAGCGGAAGATCGCGCAAATAGGTTTCCCGTAAGGCATGCTCGTCTGCGGTAGGGTGTGAACGTCGCCGCCGTGGCGAAGCGTTTGGACTGCGGCTCTGTCCAGTTGATCGGCACCGCCCTGGACTCCATCCGGAACGACCCCGTCCTCAAGCAGGAATAAATGTTCAACTCTCCCTGTGGAAGCGGCGCGCACAATCTCCTGTATATCCGTCGAAGCGTGGCCTGTTCCGATCTGCTTGTCGAACCTCTCCAGGGCGCGACCCGCCGGCCCAGTGGTCGTCGACTGCACCAGCTCCAAAGATTGCCGATACATTTCGTTCTGGTCAAGATGTCCAAACAATCCGCGTATCCCTGGTTCCACACACGCAGGATATGTTGTTAATCGATGGAAGAGCGCCACTTCATGTTCGACACCCACAACAACCAGCGGTGGATAGCCATCCTTCAGCAGAGCGTTAACGTCTCGATCAATCTCACGGTAAAAATGGGCCAGGTGATTCTCAGGGTGATCCCGATCATGCACTGGCTCTGCTTGAAGCGAGGACCGGGATGCACCAGGGACGAAGCCGGCGGCCTCAGTGCCAGCGTTTTTCGGAAATCTTGCGGCCTCGCAGGATTGATCAGTGCATCTGAAGATGCGCGTATCGTTCAGCTTTAAGGCGAGAATGTAGAACTCGAGTTGCTTGCTGGCAACGGCCAGCAGCGGGCGAAGTTGGAAGTACTCAGCAACAGCGGCGACGGGCTGTCCGACGAGATATCTCGTGCGCAACAACTCGCACACGTCCGGCGAGCGCAGAAAAATGAACGTCGCTGGCGACTCCGAGGAATCGATCATGTTGGAAGCGGCGGATTTTAGGTGATCCAGGAGGGAGGCGATGTCATGCTTCGATTCGTTAGCTGCCAGCTTGGAGTGAACCTGAGCGAGCGCATCTTTGAAGGCAATTCGGGCGTCGCGAGCCTCGCGTTCAACAAGAACGATCGAGATACATGGTGGAGCAGCCGACGCAAGACTGCGTAGCTTCTCCAGGGAAAGTCTTTCCGGTTCGGTTTTCATCATAGGTGAACCTACAGTCAAACGATTGTCTTACTTTATTAGTCCGACACCTACGCAACGATATTCGAGCCTCGTCACATCTGAGGCATTAGTTTCTTGGAGCTAACGAAAACTGTTCAAGACTCCGCCAACAAGTGGTTGTTTCGCGGATCGTCTTTCACGCTGAGGTACTCCAGTCCAAGCGGCCCCATCGCCGTTACTTGCGTGACATACTCCCCGGATTTCGCCCAGTGGAAATGGGCCGTGTTGCCAGGTAGAACGATCACCGCGCCGGGCGGATAGGCCTCGAGCTTACTGCCGTCAAACTGATCACCCAGCCCGATATAAAAGACGCCGGAAATCACGGTATAGACTCGATCCTCGGGGTGCCGGTGGGGCATCAGCTTCTCGCCGTGTGGCATTTTGACCCTGATGGTGTACGGGCCGGGTTCCGAGGGCTGACCCACGACGATCGCCAGCCGGACGGAAGGTGGGAACGCCGGGAACGGTTTCCAATCAACATCTTCGGACAAGACAGTTTTGAAAACGTCTTGCCCCAGTTGATGAGGCTGGACTTCGCTTTCGCTGATCGCGCTTTACGGCGCTGGCTTTCTGAGACATATAAACTCCTTCGTGCAGAAGAATCCGGACACTTAACGCGCGATTTGACCCAGGTAGTAGCCGAGGCGATTTTCGACATCCCCCGGTTTGTGGAAGCCGCGCGCCATCAGCGCTTTGATTCCATCCTGGGCGGCGGGTCGCCCGAGCGACGCGATGCAGGCGTCCCACCCGGCGCCAAGCTCGACGTCCGGCGGCAGGCTGGTGTTGACGAGACGTTTGGTATTCGCGATCGCCCACTTGTCGAACCCGGCGATCCGTGTCGCGAGCGTCTCTACGAACGCGTCTAGATCGGCGTCCGGAAGGGCGCGATTCACGTAGCCGTAGGTCTCGGCCTGCTCTCCCCTGATGTCTTCCGAGCTCAAGAGCACCTCAATGGCACGGTTTCGCCCGATGAGTTGAGGCAGCCGGGCCATGGGGCCTCCACCAGCTACCATTCCTACGCCTACCTCCCATTGCGACAGGATGGCTTTTTCGCGGCTGGCGAAACTCATGTCGCAAGCGAGCGTAATCTCGCTACCGTTGCCGGTCGCCCGGCCGCGGATGAGGGCAATGGAGGCGACCGGGATGCGAGTCAGCCGCACGAGAAAGTCCGGCCAAGGTGGCAGGCCAGTGGGACCGGCCGGCAGCGAGGTCAGGTCTTCGAGCTTGGCCAGGAAATCGGAGTGATTCAGAAAGTAGTCGTCGACCGCGCTGTCGAAGACCACGACCTTAACATGCTCATCGGCCTCGAGAGCGTTGATAATTTCCTGGAACTGCTGGACCATTTCCGCGCCCATGACGTTGATTGGTGGGTTGTCGATGGTGACACGCCAATAGGCTGGCGATCGTTGGGACACACGAATCTGGCCAGGTTTCGTTGGCGTACCGTTGAATGGATTTCCTTCGTAGTCGCTTTCGCCGGTGCGTTCACAGTTGTCATCATTTCTCCTTTGATTGTTTGTTTAGTCCAAAGTTGTCGTGCAGTTCGGGCTCGACTAACGGGACCAGAAAAGTGGCGAAGCCCAGCGTCAGCCTTGCGTGACGTCGGTGCTCTGTCCGACCTCGATAATGTAACCGTCAGGATCGCGGATGTAGCAGCGAATCTCGCCGTACTTGGGTATCGGTTTCGTGATGAACTCGGCTCCTCGACTTTTCCATAGTTCGTAGCACGCTTGAATATCGGCAACACGGATATTCAGAAAGCTGCTAACCTTATCCGGGTCGACGGGTACGCTGAGCGTTATCGACGGCTTGTCCGGCGTGGGCCCACCCCCGACGTTGACAATCAGCCAAGTATTCGCGATCTGAATGTGCCCAGACGCACCCTTGCTGTCGCCCCTGCTCAGAATGCGGCCGCCGAAGACCTTTTCATAAAATTCAGCCGATCGATTGATGTCGGCGACCGTGATGAAATGTGTGACGGTGAACCCCTTTCGAGGCGATAGCTCGTAGCTCTTTTCTTCGATTTGAACGCTGCTCAAGGACGACTCCAATTCCGATAGACACTGCTCTTCTGGACAGGTGGCCCACACTTGCCTGACTTTCAGGCGGCCTCAGCGAAAACCGCCGAACGCACCAAAGGTGGGCCAGCCCCCTTATGCCGCTGAAACCGATTTCTTCTTCCGATTGAGCGCCGGTAGAAGAAGGTTCAGAAGCGCTTCATCAGAGAACGGGTTCTGACCTGAGATCAACTCGCGATCTTGCAGGACGTAGCTCTGCCACGGAGCGACTACGCTTACGTCACCGCCCGCCGTAACCAAGGCGAAGTCCGGGTAGAACAGCACCTTGCCACCAATCTCAAGCGGTTCCCGTTGCTGCTCTTCCGCTGTCGAAAAGACAGTCATCTTATACCCAGAATAGATCCAGCCTTGAGCCTTTTTCCGCGCTCCAGCGGCATCGCCCGCCGACAGCGCGGCCACCACTTCCTTCGAATTAGGAAGCGCCGCGAGAAGTGAAATCCCGCCATGGCAGAGCACCGCCGTAGGTTTGGATGTTTCATGAAAGTGTCTCAGCACGGTGCCCGCGTCGGGATCATCGAGAAGGTCCATCATCGGGCCATGGCCGCCGGGGACGAAAACAGCGTCATATTGATCCAGACCCGATGCGATGACATCCGAGATACGAGTTGGATCTTTGAGGCCAGTCAGGGTATCGCGGAATTTTAGATAGTCCTGAAGCTTAGCCTCATCTCCACCGAAGAAGTCGGCCACAGCTGAATGGACGTCCATCTGCGGCGTGTTGCCTTTTGGGTTGGCGAAAGTGATTTCGTAGCCCTCTTTCATCAGGGCGCGAACCGGAACCGTAAGTTCGTTGAGGTAGTAGCCAGCGCCGGTATAAACCTTGCCATCTTTCAACGGCAAGCCATGACCGCTCGAGACTAGCACCAAGATTCGTCCTTTATTTGTCATTTTGTTCTCCTTTATGAATGAAATTGAATCTGCTTCCGACATCGCGGTTGATGTGGGTTATGCCTGCGGGAATCCAAACATCAACCACGACTGATTAGCTACCCAATGCGGGTACAGCTCTGTCATCTGATCGAACAGCTCCTGATCGGATGTCGCGGTTTTCTGCACCCGATCAAAGTCCTGCAGATAACGCTTGGTGTCTTGGATTGTCGAGGGAGAGTCGGGCGCGCCAGGCTTCTTGTGACCGGCGACAACAATAGTCGGGTTCAGCGCCGCTAACCGGTCTAGCGCCGCGATCCAATTCTTTCGGCTCTCTGGTGTGGTGTCGCCGACGTACATGCGGCATTGGTTGTAGACAACGTCGCCAGCGACGATCAGGCCGATGGATGGAACATATAGAGACGTCGAATCGGGACTATCGGTGCGGCCCTGCTCGATGATGCGCAATTCTTGGCCCTCGAGACTGAACGTGTCGTGCTCATAGGGCTCAGGTGGAACCAACTTAGTGGCCACTTGCCCAGGAAAGAGCTGGCGGGCCAACCGCTCCACTTGGGGAGAGAAAGAACTCTGCATGGCGTTCACCGTCTTGGGCGTCGCTATCGCTCGAGCGCCCGGGAAACGGTCGAGCAGAATGCTCAGCCCGTAGAAGTGGTCGAAGTGCGCGTGCGTTATATAGATGGTCTCCAAGTTGCGGTTGTGCAGAGCGACCCAATCCGCGAGGGCCTCAGCCTCAGCCACTGTCCCCATCGCGTCCACCAGCACCGCGTCGTACTCGCCGAAGATTAAAGTCGAGGTGATAGGGTCAAAGCCGAGGGCTTCGCCGAAGTGCTTTGGCCGCTCGCCGACCATAGTCTTTCCCGGAGCAGTAAAAACGTTCACACTAAGCCTGTTCGACGTAACAGGTGCCGTCACGCGCGCAGTCTCTTTCAGTCCATTTGTGCTTTCCATTAGTTCTCCTTTCGATGTCATCCGGCCTGAGCGCTAACCGTACTTGAGCTCGGTGCTCTGTCCGACCTCGATAATGTAGCCGTCAGGATCGCGGATGTAGCAGCGAATCTCGCCGTACTTGGGTATTGGCTCCGTGATGAACTCGGCTCCTCGACTTTTCCACAATTCATAGCACGCTTGGATATCCGCAACGCGGAAATTCATAAAGCCGTTGATCTTATTCGGGTCGGGGACGCTGAGGGTTACCGTCGGCTTGTCGGGTGTCGGCCCTCCTCCGACGTTCACAAGAATCCAAGTATTCGCAATCTGAAGGTATGCGGGCGCACCTTCTGCTGTCGCCTAGCGCTCAGAATGCGAGCGCCGAAAACCTTCTCATAGTATCGCGCCGACCGGTCGATGTCGGTGACGGTGAGAAAATGTGCGATGCTGAACCCCACCCGCGGGGGCATCTCATAGCTGCTCTGGTCAACTTGTACCGCTTTCATTGATGGCTCTTTTTGTACGCTGTTCATTGATAACTCCTTGCGATATGCTGCTGTGATGTCCTGTCTACTTCAAAAGTTCTCTTCGTTCGGGCCTGGGCGTTACGCCCGAGCCGTGCTAAGCGTGACTCACCCCTTCACCTCTTGCCGTACGCCGTGAAAATGTAATCCTTGGCCGCCACTCTCGTATGGCACGTGAAGCCGCAACTGACGAACCGGTCGGATCGGGCTTGAACGTGTCGGACGCGGGATCATAGTCAAATGCGGCGTACGCCCATCCCTTCGTGTCCGGGAATTTCTTCTTGTTCTTCTCGATGAGGAAGACGTCTTGTAAAGTGTCCGGTACCCTCACAGAAAAAGGGGCTTCCGTATTCTTTTTCGGCTTCCACTCGATTTTTGCAATCTTGGAGCCGTCGGGAAAAGGCTTGCCGTTGCCGGGAACGCCGGACTCGGTAGGCGCTCATCATGATGGGATTAGCGACCATCACCTTCAACAGGTCGTCAGTCTGACTGACGGCGACAACCTGCCAGTTCTCGTAGCCCCTGAAGTCAGAGAACGCGAGCCCATCTGGCACGCGCAGTGTGTACTTGTCTTGGGCGGAAAAGGCCCTCGCGCCCAAAACAGCTAATGCTACTCCAAGTGCGGCTGCGGAAATTAGTCGGAAACCGCGTGAAGGATACAAAGCTTTGTGAAACATGACTTCCTCCTGCTCGATGTGCTCATCCGTCGCGGCACATCTGGTGACTGTAGATGCACGCTTCGGGCCACGTTTTGCCGCTCGGTCCGCAATGCTGAAATCGCATTGATTTTGAGCGGTTTAGCATGAACGCTTGTGGGGTCGGCCGGTGATGTTCAGATATCCGATGTCGGCGGGCTGACTCCATGTCAGATACTCGGTTAGGATGTGTGAGCGCGGAGGATGACACGTCGAGCGCCATTTTTGTATGTTGGCTGACCTCAATGAGGTACCACCGCCGCAGTTGAGTTCTGACATAGAAGTCTTTCGATTTGTCCTGGTCGATCACGGTAAAGAAGTGAGTTGCGAAGCAGCCTTCGTATGTTATGGGCGCGGCGGATAAATTCATGCGGCTAATTTAGCAGCGATTCCCAGTTGGCTGGCACCCTTCCCGCGGGTCCCGGTACAGGCTGACTTTCGGGATGCGCGTGCGGCGGAAGCAATTCCACACCTTTGATCATTTGCCCCTTTTCGTAATCGAAGAACCAGTCCTCATCGGGCTCGAAGCTGGCAATGATCGGATGCCCCGTCGTCGCTGCATGCTTCGATGCATGCTGACTTGGAGAACTATCACAACATCCGATGTGCCCACACTCAGCACAGCGACGCAGATGAAACCACCAACCTCTCGGTGACGCCAAACATTCGATACACCCATCGCCACTTGGTTTCGAAGCTAGATTAAATCCGCGGTGCTCTTTCTTCATTTTCGATTCCTCCTTTTTGACGTTGCACTTGATGCCAGCCGCGCCTTTCAGGCGTGACGCGCAGCACCTACTGAACGCCATGCGTGGAAAGTACGATCTTTCCTCTCTTGTGCGGCGCGCCTGCCAACATCTCGTGCGCCCTCCGAGCTTCTTCGAGCGGAAGCACGCTGCCCACCTCCGCGGAGAGTTTTCGGCTATCGAGCAATCCAGCGAGTTCGCCCAGCCGGATCGAGGTGACATCTACCAAGAAGAACGCTGCACGAAAGCCCGCAGGTTGTGGCGGCGGTGAAATCACCGAAACGAGGATACCGCCCGGTTTTAAAACACGGAATGAACGATGCTGCGTTTCTCCTCCGACCGTGTCGAGTACCGCATCGACGGGGTGCACGACATCTTCGAACTTTGTAGTCTTGTAGTTCACGACGGTCTGGGCCCCGAGGCCGCGAACATAGTCGATATCGGCAGGCCCAGCGGTTGCGAAAATCTGCAATTCCGCTTGCTTCGCGAGTTGCACCGCATACGCGCCAACGTTTCCAGCCGCTCCGTGGATTAGTACAGCTTGACCTGCCTTCATCTGCGCATAGTCGAACAGCATCTGATAAGCCGTCACCGCGACTACCGGCACAGACGCCGCCTCGACAAAGCTCAACGACCTCGGCCTCGCGGCTACCATCTCTGCTGACGCCACCGCATATTCGGCATAAGCGCCACAGAATTGTTTGTTTGTGACGCCGAAAACCTCCTCACCCGGGTTGAACTGAATTACTCCTGTTCCCACGGAGTCGACAGTCCCCGCTAAGTCTGAGCCGAGAATGATCGGAAGGGGAGGTTTCACAACGCTCTTTCCCTCCCGAAGGAGCGCGTCCCATGGGCCAACTCCGGCAGCCGCGACCCGCACAATCAACTCGCCTTCTTTCGGCCTCGGACACGGTATCTCGTCAATCACAATCGCGTTCGGCGGACCAAAGTAATGTATCCGTGCAGCTTTCATTCTGGCTCCTTTCCCCGACGCCAGTCATTCCACACACCCGCCGCCGCTTCAAGCCACCAGCAAGATCTTACCGATGCCACCCTTTTCTGCCGCTGCTTGGGCCTCGGCCGCTTTGCTGAGTGGCAAGGTCTCGCCAATCGGGATTACTAGCTTGCCATCTCGCACCGCTTCGGCCATGAACTCGAGTGTTTTCCTGTCGAACTTCGAGAATACTGCGACTACTTTTACAGATGGAAACTTCGCGGCGTTCTGCGGTGCCCCCTCAACTGAAGCAAACACTCCTCCCGGCTTGACCTTGGCGATCAGCTTCTCGGCGGTCCTTCCATCGACCGTGTCCGCCACTGCATCGAGCGGCGGAAGATTCGCAATCGCAGCGTCGTCGTCAGTTGCGACCACCTGATCGGCGCCCACAGTCTTCGCCTCATCCATCTGCCGCTTCAAAACACCAGCGATCACAAGCGCCCCGCGGTCCTTCGCAGTGAATACCGCCGAACGCCCGACGTTCCCTACAGCGCCTACGACCATAACTGTCTGACCTGCTTTGATTCCCGTAGCTGAAAGGAGTTGATTGCCTGTCACCGTAACCAGCGGCAGCGCCGCCGCTCGGATCAAATCGAGCCCCTTAGGGATCTTTGCCAACATCGCTGCTTTTACGACACAAAATTCGGCGTAAGTATTGTCCGCCATAGCGAACACGTGGTCGCCGGCTGAAAAGCCTTCTACTCCCTGCCCAATCTTGACAACAGTCCCCGCGATATCAACTCCTATGAGACCCGGGAAGTGGAGGGGATAAAAATCCTTCGTTAACCCAGCGCGCCGCTTGAAGTCGATGGGATTCACGCTCGTGGCGGCGACCTTTACCAGCACCTCGCCTGGACCCGGCGCCGGATCAGGATAGTCCTCAAACTTCAGCACTTCCGGACCGCCATATTGGTGGACAACAATTGCTTTCATATTTCATCTCCCTCTAGGTGGGCGAGGCGGGGTTCCACAATCGACCTGAGCCGCACCTCACGACTCGTTCAACGGGTCACCGCTTGCGCGGCAGGTTCGACAACGTGATCGGTAAGATCTCTTGGTTTCAATGTGCTCAAAATATTCCTCGCCTTAGCTGCCTCGGCGGAAGTTCCATGAGCGACTACCAGGTATTGCCCGGCCTTTATGGCGGTCTCGTAGGTCACGACGCTGTCTTTTGGAATACCTATGCTATACAAGCCGGCGCCAATGGCACTCAAACCGCCGACCACAACCGCGTTCTCTAGGCCGGCGACGATCGCGGCCACCAATGAACCGCCAACCAGCACCGGACCTATCGCGGGCACCCAAAAGAATGCGGCGCCAAAGAGTAAGCCCCAGAAGCCGCCCCAGAAAGCCCCCTGCTTCCCCCAATACTTCATGCGGTCTCCCGCGTTGTAGTAACCAACGACTTGCTGGTCCGTGTGATAATCTTTCCCCACGACTGACAACTTCTTCATGTCGAAGCCGGACTTCTGAAGTTCCTTCACCGCTTCTTCCGCTGCCAAGTGGTTGTCATAAACTGCAATCACTGCGTTTGTGTCCGTCATAATCTGTTTCCTTTTCAAGTTTGGTTTGGGTTGGCTGAAATTCCTTAGCTTTGCGCTCGGCGTTGAAGGCCTTTGCGCTTTTGAGGATGAACTCCCAGGTCGTGCCATGAGGTTTCCGAGAGGTTGACATTGTAGTAGTTTGCAGCTTTCTCGATGTTCGCGAACGCCAAAGCACGGTCGGCATCGGAGACGTCGATGACTTGATCGAACCGCGCGACCGCGTTACGCACATGTTGTGCGTCGGTCAGAGGTTCTTTACGCTGTTTCGGAAACGCGTAGACACTGTCTGGTAGATCACTCTGCATAGTGAGCCGCCCATGTTTCTCGTGAGGTTCCCAAGTCGCTTTCGGCATGTCTTCGCCACCGGTGTCAATCATCGTTTTGTCTCGTCTGCGAGAAAGGCAATGGAGGGGCCATCGATAAATCACTGAAAACCCGAAGTCTTGCGCGCCGGTCGATGCTCACGTGTCCGCTATGTGAGTCGATAGTTCGACAGGGCTGCTCCGAGGGCCTCCGGAGGACTAGCGCTCAACGCCGACGAGGCTCAATCTTGATGCGATGAGGCCATCGACGCAGTATCGACCCGGCCCCGAGAAGATCAGCCAAAAGAGGATCAACGTATATAGCACTTCGGGTAGGTACAGGAAATCGTCGAGCCAGGAGCTGACACCGGTTGCCTGGATGCTGTGGATGCGATTGGTGGCGGCCGCGACGATCATGTCTCCCATAAGCGTTGCGGCGCACAGCGGTGTCAGCAAACCTATCGCCAGGCCCGCGCCGCAGGCGAATTCGACCATCGATACGAAGAGGGCACTTGCGTGCGGGAACGGGATGTGTGACTGGACCATAGTCTGTACAACCACGCCGAACTGGGCCTTTACGAACAGCTTGGTCCCGCCGGAGATACAGAAAAAGATGCCGATCAGAACGCGGGCAGCAGTCACTGGCATCCATTCCCATCCGCGGAGCATCGTCAATACGCTTTGGATCAAGTGTGTCATTCAACAACCTCCCCCAATTACTTCGCTAACCAACAGCCACTCCGCCGCGAGCCTTTGGATCGTTCTTGCGAACTATGAAAGAAAGCAGGAACATTATGCTCGCCGCGATGGCCAGTACTATAAACACGTCAATGTAGGCGAGGGTTTCCGCTTGCCCTCCCACGAACCGGTAAAGCAGACCGTAGGCCAACTTCGGCGCGTCAGCCACGCTGGAGCCGGAGTGCACCAGTTGCACGCTCAAAGGTTTGATTTCGTTCTGAATGGACGGATCGAACGGAGTAGTATGCTGCGACAACACGACCTGGTGCACTTGCGCGCGCCGCGCTAACAGTGTGGTGACCAGAGACGTTCCGACGCTGCTGCCGATATTGCGCATGAAGTTGATGATGCCGGCCACGCTATTGGCTTTTTCGGCGGGCATCCCGATGTACCCGGCCATTGTTACAGGAACGAACAATAGGCCGAGCCCGACTGATTGCATCACCCGCAGCAGGGCAGCCGACTGGAAACTGATCAACGTGTCGAGCTGGATTGTGGAGACATACATCCCGATCGCCAACGCCAGCCAGCCTGACGCGATGATGTATTTGGCTGGGTATTTTCCGGCGAGCCTTGCCACGATAGCATTTCCAACAGTACGACTAATCCACCGCCCGACAGTACAAGCCCGGCATTTTGTGCTGTGTATCCCAGCACGGTTTGAAGGAATTGCGGCATCATCACCAGGCTGCTGAAGAGTAGAACGCCGAAGATAGACATCATGACATTCGCCGTGGCGAAGTTAAAGTTCTTGAACAGACGCACCACAATGATGGGTGTCTTGTGACGCCACTCCCAGATCACGAGAACAACCAGAGAGATGGCCGAGACAATGATGAGGTTGGTGATAAAGCGGGAACCGAACCAAATCGTCTTCCTGTGCCTTGTCGAGCACTACTTGCAGTGCTCCCACGCCTAAAACAAGCAGCGAGATGCCAATATAGTCGACGACCACACCGCCCCTCGCAGTGCGCCGAAGGTAGGGCGGATCTTCCACCAAGTGAATGACCAACCATGTGGCTAGGGCTCCGACGGGAAAATTGATGAAGAAGATCCAACGCCAGCTGTAGTTGTCATTGATCCACCCGCCCAAAGTAGGACCTATGGTGGGCGCCGTGATCGCGGTGATTCCGTAGAGCGCAAAGGCAAGACCGCGTTTCTGCGGCGGAAACACATCGGCGAGGATCGCCTGCGCCATGGGTTGCAAACCGCCGCCGCCGGCACCCTGCAGAACGCGGAAAAGAATGAGCATGCCCAGGCGTATGCCAAGAAAAAGACACCAGATAGGACGTGAGCACCCAGCTACTCTCGTCGTTGCTGGCGCCGAGGCGTCCCGCCATGTACGGCAAAGCGACATTGGCGATGCTGGTGTCGAGCACCTCCATAAATGCCGCCATCGCCACCACAACGGCGATGAGCCAGGGATTGTATTTCGGCCGCCAAGGTAGCTCAGGCGCCGACAGCATTTCGGCGCTATCGGACATAAACTTTCGGCTCCACGGACATACCGGGTCGCAGCCGATGGTCACTGTTTTGATTAGGATCAATATCGATTCGCACAGGAAGGCGCTGCACTACCTTCACGAAATTTCCCTTGGCGTTTTCCGGCGGTAGTAGGCTGAGCCGTGATCCGCTTGCACCACCAATACCAGTGACCCTGCCTCGGTACTCACGGCCATACGCGTCGACGCTGAAAACCGCTCGGTCGCCTGGCTTCATCAGCCGCAGTTGGGTTTCCTTGAAGACACGCGCGTTCTGGCAGGGCCGATTCTGAAGCCGCCCCGCTTGGGGCACAGCGCCAACTAAGTGCAGCGCAAGCGCGTCTTGATACCGCTGGGGCACAGGTCCGCGAGGCTCAATCGACCTACCTCCATGAATTTCTGAATCTGTTGCTCGGTAGACCCGAGGGCGCGCGAGTTCCACCTTCGCCAGGTTATGGGCGTACAGGGCGGCGATCAAGTTGTCGTTGGCCACGGCAACGGATCCCTGGGCTTGTACAACCTCAATGGTGTCGGCGACTCCGGAAGCGAAACGGTCCTGGGCTTGCGTTAGGGTCTGGTTCGTAAGATCGAGATTGCTTTTGGCGATAGCTACCTGATCGGCGGTCGACTGGATGTCAAGCAAAGCCGCTCGCACTTGATAGTCGATCTGGGCGCCAAGATCTGCTAGCTCGTCTTGACGCTGCTTCAAGGCCGCCCTGGCTTGAGTGATGTCGCCGCTGATCCGCCCGCCGTCAAAAATATTGAATTTCGCGAAGGCTTGAAACGTAAACGTCCCATGCGAATTGTTGGGTCTCGTTCCGACGTCGCCGTAATCCGCAGCCACGCCCAGGCTCGGGTAGCGCTCGGCGCGAGCAGCATTAACCGCATCATCGGCGGCGCGCACGGAGGCCTTGGCACTCTGGAAATCCGCGCGCTGTTCGTAAGCCGCGCGCAAAGCCTGATCCGGGCTCTTCGCGGCCAGCGGCGAGTAGGGTTCTGTGTCGGCGATTGTAAACTGTTGACCGGCCGCTAGGCCGATCACACGCCCCAAAGCCAACTTGTCTTTGGCGACCTGATTTTCCTGCGCGAGCAGTTGCTGTTGTTCCTGCTGTAGCTCGACGTGAGCGCGAAGGACATCAATCACTGCCGTCGTCCCAGCGCCTTTCTGATCGGCCGTGCGGTCATAGATGGCCCGGTCGGTTTCCACCTGGGCCTGCAAGGCTTGCACCCGGGAAGTACCGGCAATCACTAATAGGTAGGCGTTGGCCACCGACTGCACCACTAAATCGTGAGCATCTTTGAACGATAACTGAGCGGCTCTCTCGGCCTCTCGGGCAGTACGGTAACTCTTATGTAGGCCGTAATCGAAGACACTGAAGGAGGCGTAAGCGCGCGCTTCGCTGTACTGGAAGGGGCCGACGATTGTCGGAGTAGAGAAGCCGGGAAGGTGAAAGTTGATCCCGCGGGTTTTTAGGTTTATTTGCTCGACATTCTCGCTTACCGCTCCGTTCACCTGCGGTAGGAGTGCGCTCAAGGACCGCAGCCGCTAAGCAACGCGCGCCTTCGCTGGCCGGTTCACTGAGTAGGAGACCGAGGTTATTTCGTAGGCCACGATCGATGGCATCGCGGAGCGCCAGCGAGACGGGAGTGGGAGAAACCACTCCCGTCGGAACGCTGCCTTGAACTGAGCTTGTTGTCCAAAGAGCGCTGAGACGGCCAACAAGGTCACGCAAGCACCGGCAAAGATTCGCTTGGAATCAGCGAGACTGATCATGCCTGCCCTTAATTCATCCATCTGGCTAACGCCGTCGTAGTTGTTGCTCCCGACCAAGCGCCGAACTCTTTTGCGGCTAAGCAGCCTTCCGAGTTGCAAGCACCGTCAGCGATCGCTCATGCTTGTCCAGGCAAGCGGCGCTCCACGACGAAGGTATAGAAACGAAGGGCCGAAGTATAGACCGTTGCACACTATTGTTTGCGGACCGACTCAGCGGGTCGACGCGATCTGACTCTGGAGTGCAGGTTTCCGGAAGAATGCTGGCATCGTCTTTTGGAATCAGATCTGCTAATCAATTGACATGGGACGGCTGCTATCAATCAATGTCGGGCTTCCTCGCGACGTGGCGTGGAAGGGCGAGAAAGTTCACACTGCGATTTGGAAGCAGCCAGTGCAGGGCAGGATTGCAGTCCGTCGTCTGAATGTAGAAGGCGATGGACAAGGGGATCTCGCTGGGCATGGAGGCGAGCACCGCGCGGTAATGGTGTATCAAATGGACGCTTATCGCTACTGGGAGGCTCAGCTAGGACGCAAAGATCTCTCGTTTGGGCAGTTCGGTGAAAACTTCACAGTGGATGGTTTAGCCGACGATGAGGTTTGCATCGGTGATCGATACCGCATCGGGAGCGCGCTCTTCGAGGTCACTCAGCCGCGCGTCACATGCTATCGCGTCGGTATCAGGATGGAGGAGCCGGCGATGGCTGCTCTACTGGTCTCACATCACCGGCCAGGCTTCTACTTTCGGGTGCTGCAGGAAGGCGAAGTCGGCGCCAGCGACGAAATTGTGAAGGTCGCGGACGGCCCCGAACGCATCACTGTGGCAGACATGGATGCGCTCCTGTATTTGCCTAACCCCTCGCGCGAAAAACTTGAACGCTCGCTGCGAGTGCCAGCGCTCAGCCAAGGGTGGAAGACGTCTTTAAAGGCGATTGCCGAGCAGAAGACTTCGGAGGGAGGGAATCCCGGGCTCAAGTCCTCAAGCGGCCCGCCACCAGCCTGGCGAGGTTTTCGGCCATTACGCGTCGCCGAAGTAGATCGAGAAGCGGCTGATGTGGTCTCCTTGTCCTTCGAACAAACGGACGAGACACCTCTGCCCGCAGCTTTACCCGGACAGTTTCTTGTTCTACGGTTGCGCACAACACCCAACGGCCCTATGCTGCTCCGGAATTACTCGATGTCAGGCATGCCGGGCGCCGCGACTTATCGGGTCAGCGTAAAACGAGAGACGAAGGGAGTTGTCAGTCCGTATCTTAATGATCATGTAAGTGCGGGCAATGTCTTGGAGGTGAGCGCGCCTCGGGGCGGTTTCATTCTGAGATCCGGCGATGCTCCGGTCGTGTTGCTCAGCGCCGGCATCGGGGCAACGCCGCTACTCGCGATGTTGCACTCGCTGTCCTCCGCGGCGTCACGTCGTCAGGTCTGGTGGATCTACGGAGCGCGTAGCCGGGCCGAGCACCCGTTTGCAAAAGAGTCGCGGGAACTCTTGCAAACCCTTGTGAACAGCCGAAGCCACATTGTCTACAGCAAGCCCAATTCGCGGGACGAGTTAGGTGTCGATTACGACTCAGTTGGGCATGTGGACGCACCGCTGCTCGATCGGTACCTCCATGAATTTCTGAATCTGTTGTTCGGTAGACCCGAGGGCGCGCGCGAGTTCCACTTTCGACAGGTTGTGGGCGTACAAGGCGGCGATCAAGTTGTCGTTGGCCACGGCAACCGATCCTTGGGCTTGTACAACCTCAATGGTGTCGGCGACTCCGGAAGCGAAGCGGTCCTGGGCTTGCGTTAGGGTCTGGTTCGCAAGGTCGAGATTGCTTTTGGCGACAGCTACCTGATCGGCGGTCGACTGGATGTCAAGCAAAGCCGCTCGCACTTGATAGTCGATCTGGCCGCCAAGATCGGCTAGCTCGTCTTGACGCTGCTTCAAGGCCGCCCGGGCTTGAGTGATGTCGCCGCTGATCCGCCCGCCGTCAAAAATATTGAATTTCGCGAAGGCTTGAAACGTAAACGTCCCATGCGAATTCTTGAGTGTCGTTCCGACGTCGCCGTAATCCGCAGCCACGCCCAGGTTCGGGTAGCGCTCGGCGCGAGCAGCATTGACGGCATCATCGGCGGCGCGCACGGAGGCCTTGGCACTCTGAAAATCCGCGCGCTGTTCGTAAGCCGCGCGCAAAGCCTGATCCGGGCTCATCGCAGCCAGCGGCGAGTAGGGTTCTGTGTCGGCGATCGTAAACTGTTGACCGGCCGGTAGGCCGATCACTCGCCCCAAAGCCAACTTGTCTTTGGCGACCTGATTTTCCTGCGCGATCAGTTGCTGTTGCTCCTGCTGTAGCTCGACGTGAGCGCGAAGTACATCAATCACTGCCGTCGTCCCGGCGCGTTTCTGGTCGGCTGTGCGGTCATAGATGGCCCGGTCGGTTTCCACCTGGGCCTGCAAGGCTTGCACCCGGGAAGTACCGGCAATCACTAATAGGTAGGCGTTGGCCACGGACTGCACCACTAAATCGTGAGCGTCTTTGAACGATAACTGAGCGGCTCTCTCGGCCTCTCGGGCAGCACGGTAACTCTTATGTAGGCCGTAATCGAAGACACTGAAGGAGGCGTAAGCGCGCGCATCGGTGTACTGGAAGGGGCCGACGATTGTCGGAGTAGAGAAGCCGGGAAGGTGAAAGTTAATCCCGCGGGTTTTTAGGTTTATTTGCTCGACATTCTCGCTCACCGCTCCGTTCACCTGCGGTAGGAGCGCGCTCAGGGACCGCAGCCGCTCAGCACGTGCGCCTTCGCTGGCCTGTTCACTGAGTAGGAGACCGAGGTTATTTCGTAGACCACGATCGATCGCATCGCGGAGCGTCAGCGAGACGGGAAGTGGGAGAAGCCACTCCCGTCGGAACGCTGCCTTGAAACTGAGCTTGTTGTCCAAAGAGCGCTGAGACGGCCAACAAGGTCACGCAAGCACCGGCAATGATTCGCTTGGAATCAGCGAGACTGATCATGACTGCCCTTAATTCATCCATCTGGCTAACGCCGTCGTAGTTGTTGCTCCTGACCAAGCGCCGAACTCTTTTGCGGCTAAGCAGCCTTCCGAGTTGCAAGCACCGTCAGCGATCGCTCATGGTTGTCCAGGCAAGCGGCGCTCCACGACGAAGGTAAAGAAACGAAGGGCTGAAGTAGAGACCGTTGCACACTATTGTTTGCGGACCGACTCAGCGGGTCGACGCGATCTGACTCTGGAGTGCAGGTTTCCGGAAGAATGCTGGCATCGTCTTTTGGAATCAGATCTGCTAATCAATTGACATGGGACGGCTGCTATCAATCAATGTCGGGCTTCCTCGTGACGTGGCGTGGAAGGGCGAGAAAGTCCACACTGCGATTTGGAAGCAGCCAGTGCAGGGCAGGATTGCAGTCCGTCGCCTGAATGTAGAAGGCGATGGACAAGGGGATCTCGCTGGGCATGGAGGCGAGCACCGCGCGGTGATGGTGTATCAAATGGACGCTTATCGCTACTGGGAGGCTCAGCTAGGACGCAAGGATTTTTCGTTTGGACAGTTTGGTGAAAACTTCACAGTGGATGGCTTAGCCTGATGATGAGGTTTGCATCGGCGATCGATACCGCATTGGGAGCGCGCTCTTCGAGGTCACTCAGCCGCGCGTCACATGCTATCGCGTCGGTATCAGAATGGAGGAGCCGGCGATGGCTGCTCTACTGGTGTCACATCACCGGCCAGGCTTCTACTTTCGGGTGCTGCAGGAAGGCGAAGTCGGCGCCAGCGACGAAATTGTGAAGGTCGCGGACGGCCCCGAACGCATCACTGTGGCAGACATTGATGCGCTCCTGTATTTGCCAAACCCCTCGCGCGAAAAACTTGAACGCTCGCTGCGGGTGCCGGCGCTCAGCCAAGGGTGGAAGACGTCTTTAAAGGCGATTGCCGAGCAGAAGACTTCGGAAGGAGGGAATCCCGGGCTCAAGTCCTCAAGCGGCCCGCCACCAGCCTGGCCAGGTTTTCGGCCATTACGCGTCGCCAAAGTAGATCGAGAAGCGGCCAATGTGGTCTCGTTGTCCATAGAACAAACGGACGGGGCATCTCTGCCCGCAGCTCTACCCGGACAGTTTCTCGTTCTACGGTTGCGCACAACACCCAACGGCCCTATGCTGCTCCGGAATTACTCGATGTCAGGCATGCCGGGCGCCGAGGACTTATCGGGTAAGCGTCAAACGAGAGACGAAGGGGGTTGTCAGCTCGTATCTTAATGATCACGTCCACGCGGGCGATATTTTGGAGGTGAGCGCACCTCGGGGCGGTTTTATTCTGAGATCCGGCGATGCTCCAGTCGTCTTGCTCAGCGCCGGTATCGGGGCAACGCCGGTACTCGCCATGTTACATTCACTGTCCTCCGCGGCGTCACGTCGTCAGGTCTGGTGGATCTACGGAGCGCGTAACCGGGCCGAGCACCCGTTTGCAAAAGAGTCGCGTGAACTCTTGCAAACCCTTGTGAACAGCCGAAGCCACATTGTCTACAGCAAGCCCGAATTCGGGGGACAAACTAGGCGTCGATTACGACTCGGTTGGGCATGTGGACACGCCGCTGCTTGATCGGCTGGGTGTAACTCGCGATGCGGATTTCTATCTATGCGGTCCACCATCATTCCTTAAACAACTGACCGAGGGTTTAAAGACATGGGGCGCCGACTCCACACGAATTTACTTCGAGGTATTTGGGCAGGAAGCGCCGATCACACCAGGAATTGCGCAGATCCTCCCGTCCGCCGGTTCACGCTCCCGCAGGGGAACCAGGCATCGGACCACAGGTTTCATTTACGCGAAGCGGGCTCACGGTTCCGTGGAATTCACGGTTTTCCAGTTTGCTGGAATTTGCAGAAGCTTGCGACGTTCCCGTACAGTGGTCGTGCCGCACAGGTGTCTGCCATACCTGCGAGTGCGGATTGATCGGAGGAAGTGTCCAGTATGAGCCTGATCCACTTGAGCCACCAGCCACAGGCAACTTGCTGATCTGCTGTTCGAGACCATCTGCGGCGATGTCGAGATTGATTTGTGAATGCCAGGCGACTACTCGCGTAACCTCTTTGGACCACTCACGTATGGATTGCCGCGCTCGTAGAAGCGCATTTTGATCCACGTTGCGCGTCAAGCCGATGCGTACACTTTCTCCGATGGCGCCCGTCTTACTGCGAGTCGCTGCGAGCCAGAGCGGACCGGCGGCGCACAGATCCAGTCCATCTTGCTTGAAATCAATCAGCATGGCCTCGGCGAGCCGGCCTGGCCCTCGGGCTAAATCGAGCAGCTCCGCCCCGCCGCGGGCGCGTTGCATCCGATCGATTCCCTCGAGTGGTTCGAGGGCACGCAAGAGGACTCCCGCTCCAACGCCTACCGCCTCACTCGTCACATTCAGCATGAACGACGAACCGTAGGTGAAGTACACGTAAGCGTGTCCTCGCCCAAGAAATAATGAGGCATTGCGCCTCGTCTCTCCGCGAAATGCATGACCGGCGGAATCACCGACCGGATAAGCCTCTGTCTCGACAATGCGCCCGCTGAGCCTTCCGTCATCGGTATCATGGACCACTATTTTGCCAATCAGGTAGCGCGCCAACTCCACAGTATCCACCGGGAGCTCCGTTCGACGGAGGCGCCGGAGACGAGAAAGGGGAATCGCCTCGCCTAGGCGTTTCATTTCCTTCTACGCTAGCCCGCTGCCGCGGCTACGTTCGAAAGCGGCTGGAGTTCGCCGAGCATCGTAGGGATGAGTTCCGAAACGGTCGGGTGAATATGCACGGCCCGTTGAATGACCGTATAGGGTGCTTTGGCATACATCACGTCAAGGATCGAGTGAATGGCCTCGTCACCGCCAGTTCCAAGGATGGCAGCTCCGAGGATTTCGTGAGTTTGGGCATCCACAATAATCTTCATAAAACCCTGCGTCTCGCCCTTCTCAACGGCACGACCCACCTTCGTCATAGGCCGCCGGCCAATCAGCGCGGGGCGGTTGCTTTTGCGGACTTCTGCCTCCGTCAAGCCTGCACGGCCGAGCGGGGGGTCAATAAACAGAGCATAAGCGGTAATGCGATCGCTGACTTTGCGCGGGTCATTGTCCAGAAGATTCGCCCCGACAATTTCAGCATCGTTGAAGGCCGTGTGGGTGAATGCGCCTTTCCCATTGCAATCCCCTAACGCCCAGATTCCAGGGACACTGGTGCGCAATTGATCATCAACGACAATGTACCCACGTTTATCGACGGCAACGCCTGCCTCTGTGAGACCGAGGTCATCGGTATTTGGACGGCGTCCTACCGCGAGCAGGATGTGTGACCCACTTACTTCAGGATCGCCACTGACGCAGTCAACGTGAGCGAGAATCTCCTCGCCGCGCCTCGAAAAGCCAATACAAGTTGCGTTTATCCGAACGTGGATGCCTTCGTGCTCGAGGATCTCCTGGATGGCGGTCGAAACATCCTCATCCTCGTGCCCAGCCAGGTGCGAGCCCATCTCGATGATGGTCACTTCGCTGCCGAACCTGCGGTACATTTGCGCGAATTCCAGGCCGATGTAACCGCCGCCAACGATGACCAGGTGACGCGGAAGAAAGTCGATGTCCATGATGGAGCTGTTGTTAAGGTATGGGACTTCTTCGATACCAGGCATCTGAGGCACCACTGCGCGACCGCCTACGTTGATGAATATCCGATCCGCCGTGAGCCTCTCCGAGCCGACGCTTACCTCTTTCGAGGACTCGAAGCGAGCGTGTCCTTGGTACACGGTGCAGTTTGTCATACCTCGCAGCCAGTTCTCCACGCCGGCTCTCGACTGCCCCGAAACCGCGTCCTTCCTCGATTTGACGAGCTTCATGTCGACGCTCGCCGGGCCATTGTTGACTACTCCGAAATCGGCTGCGCGACGAACCATGTGGGCCGCATGCGCACTTGCGATCATAGTCTTTGTGGGTGTGCAGCCGGTGTTGATACACGTGCCGCCGAACAATTTGCGCTCAATGATCGCAACTTTCATTCCCGCCCCTGCCAGGCGCTGCGCCAGGAAGGGACCAGCCTGACCGGTTCCGATGATGATCGCGTCGTAGGTCTTAGTCATTGAACTCCTTTGTTCGGCGATTGGAACCCCACGCGAAGTTGCAAGATCGTGGCCGCGGGCCACCGCGGGAACCAGCAGTGGGGTCTACGCGCCAGCGAGGTCCTGACTGCGGTCCATCTGTCAACAGTCGGCTGTCGGTGTCAGGCCGATGGCGTTCCCGGCGTTCCGCGCAATGGGTGAGCCCTTCGACGGACGGTAAACGCTTTGATTTTGAGAACGTTGCCTTTTCTCCGCACGATGAGTGCGCGTTGGTTCTTGAAATGCATTCTACAACTTGTGACTACGCAAACGACATCACTCATGGCGTTGACATCGGGCTGTTGAAAAAATGGCTGTCTCGGTATCAGATATAGAGCCGTGCGGTCGGTGACCTGCTCGCTTGCGGCACGAACCTCCGCTGAGGATCAGATGGTGCAATCGTGCCCGGAGGCTAGTCCCATGAAGTGGCATCAGGCGCATACAACCTGGTTTTTCGAGACGTTTGTGCTGCGTCCATTTCTTGCGGATTACAAGCCCTTTCGCGAGGAGTTTCGCTGGCTATTCAATAGCTATTACAACTCGATTGGAGAGGCGCCTCCGGAGAAGCAGACTGCGCGCTTCGTTTTCGCGTCCGTCGCTCGCTGAAATCATTGCGTTTCGCACGCATGTGGACGAGGCCATGGAGAAGCTTCTCGCAAGCCAGATTGATGACGAGGCAGCGCGACGCATCGTGCTGGGCCTGAACCACGAGCAGCAGCACCAAGAGTTAATGCTGACCGATATCAAGCATGCTTTCTTCTCGAATCCACTTCGTCCGGCGTACGACGCGCGGCCCCTTGGCGGGAGCACGCGACGTTTCACCATCCGACTTCATGTGGCATCGCTTCCATGACGGTGTGACTGAAGTTGGTTATCCGATCGATTCGACGAACTGCCTCGACTTTTGCTTCGATAACGAAACTCCACGCCACAAGGTGTACTTGGAAGCCTTTGGGATCGCAAACCGTAGCGTCACCTGTCGTGAGTATCTGGAGTTTATGTCTGACGACGGATACGCGCGCCCTGAGTTTTGGCTTTCCGAGGGCTGGGAAGCGGTGAGAAAACAGGGGTGGCGGGCGCCACTCTATTGGGAACGCGATGCCAGCGGACAGCACCGGCTGGCGCATCTTCACCCTTCGAGGTTGGCATCCGCTTTCCGCGTTGCTTGATACGCCCGTGTGCCATGTGAGCTTCTTTGAGGCCGATGCGTTCGCACGCTCGAGAGGCTGCCGCCTTCCTACCGAAGCGGAATGGGAACTTGCCGCGAATGGAAGTTCGATTCATGGGAACTTGCTCGAGACCGGAAGGCTACATCCCGCAATCGCGTCGCGGCGATGGCCTTGACCAACTCTTCGGGGACTGCTGGGAGTGGACGGCAAGCCCCTACACGGGTTATCCGGGTTACAAGCCCCTTCCTGGCGCCCTCGGCGAATATAACGGCAAGTTTATGTCCGGCCAGATGATTCTGCGTGGAGGATCCTGCGTTACACCCGCGAGTCACTTACGCGCAACGTACCGTAACTTCTTTCAGCCGGCGACGCGCTGGCAATTCACAGGAATCCGTTTGGCCGACTAAGGGGTCTCAAATATGAATGCGATGTACCGATTTTCAGATATTCGAAGCGAAAAGCCTCGCCCCGCTGGACGCGCGCGAGGCGCTGATCGATGAGGTTTGGCGCGGGCTGCGGAAACGTCCGCGATCCCTTGTGCCGTGGATGCTCTACGATGCCGAGGGTTCGCGTCTTTTCGAGTGCATCACAACCCTGCCCGAATACTATCCCACGCGAACGGAGCGCGACATTTTGGCGAGCTATGCCGAAGCGATTGTCACAGCGACTGGTTCTGACTACTCTCGGCCTTTGCGCCTGCTGGAGTTGGGAGCGGGGACAGCCTCCAAGACCGGCATTCTGCTGAAAGCCGCGACGCGCTTGCGAAACGAGGTAATTTACTTGCCCGTTGATGTGTCGTCAGATGCACTCGATGCGGCATGCAACAGCATTGCGTGCCTGTTACCGGATGTACAGCTACAGCCGATGGTGGCGAACTATGTCACTGACCCGCCGAAACTCGAACGATTCAAGGGGAACACCCTCGCGATGTACATCGGTTCCAGCATCGGCAACTTCTCGCCGGAGGAGGCTCGCAGCATTCTTCGCAATCTGAGGTCTGAGCTAAGGGCTGGCGATGCACTGCTGTTAGGTACGGATATGGTGAAAGACGTGGCGACTCTCGTGCGGGCATATGACGACAGAGCCGGCGTCACCGCCGCGTTCAATTTGAACATTTTGCATCGCCTTAATAGAGAACTTGGTGCGAACTTTGATACCGGCTGCTTCCGGCATCGGGCCCGCTGGAATCGCGTGCAGTCACGTATTGAGATGCATTTGGAGAGCACGTGCGATCAATGGGTAGATATTCCGGCCGCGGAACTTAGCATTCAATTCGCGGCGGGTGAAACCATCCATACCGAGAGCAGCTACAAGTTCACGCAGAGAACGCTTGGCGCGTTGTTGGATGATGCCGGCTTTACGATCAAGCAGACGTGGACGGATCCGCGACAGTGGTACGCGCTGACGCTCGCGGGCCTTCGGTGACTGCGGTCAAGTCTTTGCCCGCTTGTTCCATCCGTGGAAGGCCGACTTGTCTCCCGCGTCCCAAGCCTCGCGGAGTCCAGGAGTCTTCAGATCCCAGTCGGGACGGATCTCGCTCGTCACTGCGCGGAGATCATGCCAGAGGTCGGCGACAGAAGGTCGGCCCCAGAACCAATAGCCGTTATAGACGCTGTGGATGATGAGCCCTGGCTTGAGCACGAGTGTGTGCGGAATCATCGGATTATGCTCCGGGTCGGTATACTCCGCGATGTCGAGGTCCTTCTGAACCGTTCTGTCGGGGTCGGAGAGGAAGGTCCACTGGGCGCCCACTGACGCACGGAACTCCTGGAGAGTGTGGTGGTCATCGGTGGAGATCGTGGCAATTTGGGTGTATGCCACAGCGATTTTCGGATAAAACGCCGCAAGTTCCAGATGCTGTTGGTGTTCCTTCGGGCAGTAATGGCCGCGCGAAAGCGTTAGGATCAGGGGATCAGCGCCCTGGAGTTCGCTGAGCGTGCGCGGTGTAGCCGTGTGGTCGGGTAACTGATAGTCGGGAAAAACGGTTCCAGGAATTAGGTCAGGCCGCATGATTGATTCCTCCACAAATCCATCCCACTATCATCTCCCTTGTGGAATGAAACCCGGGCTGCCCGTCTTAACTACTTCGTTCAACCTCTGTCTGGTTTGAATGCGATTGATTTCATCAAGCGCGTCTTCCGGAAGGGCGGAGATGTTGAAATTCTCCTGCGCACGAGCCGCAGTTCTAGGCGTGGTAAGCAAGGCTGTGCCACGCTGTACCGCCCAAGCCAACAGCACCTGCGCTGGCGTCTTGCCAACTCGTGTGGCGATTCCCGAAATGACTGGATCTTCAAGCGGCCCAGGTCTCATTCCGTGACCTAACGGCGCAAAAGCTAAAAACACGATGTCCTTCTGCTTGCAGAATTCCAGAAGCTCGGCTTCTGGCAGATACGGATGCGCTTCGACTTGGACCACGGCCGGCTTGATTCTCGCGGATTCATAGATGGGCAGCAGTCCGTCCAAGTTGATGTCAGACAGTCCGATGGCCCGGCATTTGCCACGGTCCACAAGACTCTCCATCGCCCGCCAAGTGTCGAGCAAAGTCACGCCTCGGTCGTACAGGATATTGCCGTTTTGATCCCGCGGATCCTGATCGTCCCCTGGTTGAAACGCAAATGGCGTATGAATGAGATAGAGATCCAGATAGTTGAGGCCAAGTCTGTCAAGACTCGCCTCGAAAGCCGGTTCGACGCGCTCAGGCCGATGATTGGTGTTCCACAACTTTGTGGTAACAAAGATGTCTTCGCGCGCAATCCCGCCAGCGCCAAGCCCCGCCTGCAAGGCTTCGCCCACCTCGCGCTCGTTCCGGTATCGTTCCGCACAATCGAAGTGTCGAAACCCAGCTTCTAGCGCGTCTCTGGTAGCACTTATCGTTGCGGCTGCATCGGGAATCAGCGTGCCAAAGCCGAGTACGGGCATATGGCCCGCTCCGTCGTGGAGCGGCATTCTTTTCGTCCGAAAATCTGTAGGGTCGATCATGAGGCCACCTTGTTAATAGCCGGCATCCTGCAACATGCCCGCATATGCGACGTCTCCTATACAGTTCGCGGCGGCATCACACTGTTCATCCGCCGCCTGCCGAATAGTGCGCGGCCTCGCAGATCGGCGTGTTTCAATCCCCAGTTTTCGCATCTTATAGATCAGCGTGGTTCGAGGCAATCCAAGCCGATTAGCGGCTCCGTCCTGCCCTCCGATCATCCAGTCCGTTTGCTTCAATGTTTCTAGGATATGCTCCCGATCGGCGTCAGCAAGCGTGCGTGAAACACTCTCCGATCTCTGCTTCGCCGTCTGCTTCAAGTCCAGCGGCAGACGCAGCACCGACCCGGGCGAAAACAGCACCGCGCGTTCGATGAAATTCTGTAGTTCGCGAATATTGCCTGGCCAGTCGTGCGCTTTGAGGACCGCCACCACTTCATCGGGAATCAAATCGATGGGCTTGTTGAGGCTGGCAGCAAATTTTGCTACGAAGAATTCCGTCAGCGGCAGGATGTCCTGAATGCGTTCCCGCAACGGTGGCAGGCAGATTGGAATGACGTTCAACCGGTAAAATAGGTCTGCCCGGAAGAGCTTCTTGCTGACGAGTTGCGCCAAATCCTGGTTTGTCGCCGCCACTACCCGCACGTTGACCCGGACGGTCTGGGCGCTACCTAGACGCTCGAACTCCCGCTCCTGCAGAGCGCGTAAGAGCTTGGGCTGAAGTTCCAACGGCATATCGCCTATCTCGTCCAAAAAGAGCGTGCCCCCATCCGCCCTCTGAAATCGCCCCACGGTTTGGGTACACGCGCCGGTGAACGCGCCTCTTTCGTGGCCGAACAGTTCGCTTTCCAACAACGCGCTCGGAATCGCCGCGCAGTTAAGAGCGATAAAACGATTATTACGGCGAGGGCTGGCGTCATGAATGGCTCTCGCGATCACTTCTTTGCCGGTGCCTGTTTCGCCCTGGATGAGGACAGCGGAGTCCACCGGTGCGATTCTATTCACGTCTGTGAGCACAGCCCGGAATTTTGGACTGGACCCAATCAAATCTACAGTAGGCATACCGTTACTCCTTATGAATGTAAGATTTCTTCTGCGCTTTTCCTTCTGGCCAAACCAGCTAAGGTGCGTTACGTTCCGTTTCTTGTCTGTTGATCCATTCGCGGACATATGGATCACAATTCACGAGAGTCATGTCAGCCGCTTCGCACTGAGCGAGAAAATTGATTCCGTCCTGACCTGTCAAAGTCATATCCTTCAGGTCGAGAACGATACGGCGGTGTTTCCCTTCCACGCCAATGAGCGCTTCCAGCTCGGCAATGTGCTCATTGTCGATCCGGCCGCTCAGTGTAAAGACCACCTCCCCGTTTGCCTTCCTTTGAATTCTTAGCATTCCATGCCGCACCGTGGCATGGGACGAGCAAGTCGAGGGCCAGCCGGAAACTACTGAAACCAAAGACGTTGACGAGACCACCGAATTGACGGACTTCATCAATTGACGAACGTCGTGTACGCATTTCTACGAAAGGTCCCGGTAGAGAGGCTAGCCGTGCTTTCAAGGACCGGTCCCCCTGAAGCGATTCTTGTTGATCTTCAGTGACCGGATCTTTGACTCCAGCGTGGTGCGTGGTATGCCGAGCTTGGCAGCAGCGCCAAACGGACCGTACACGCGGCCTTCGCATTCCCGCAACGCAGCCTCAATCGCGGCTTTTTCCTGCTGAACGGGGAGCCTGTTGAAGGGTCTCGGTTGGATATCAGGATCAGTGGACGAAGGCTGCGAGGCAAGCCAACTTTCATCCACCGAAAATGTCTGCGACTCATTGACGATTACCGACCGCTCGATCACGTTTTGTAGTTCCCGAATATTTCCCGGCCAGGCATACGCTTGCAGTGTCTCGAGGCTCTTCTTGTCCACTGCCGTAAAATGCCGCACTGCTTTCCGTGCGTACCGATTCAGAAAATACGTGACAAGCAACGGAATGTCTTCCCTTCGTTTCCGCAAAGGCGGCAGCTCAATGGGAAAGACATTCAGGCGGTAAAACAAATCCCTACGGAACGTTCCCGCTTCTATCGCTGACTCCAAGTCGCGATTGGTGGCAGCTATCACTCGAACATCGGCGCGAATTGGACCGGCTCCTCCGATGCGCTCAAATTCCCGTTCCTGCAGGACCCGCAAGAGAGCAATCTGAGTTTCTACCGGGAGCTCTCCAACTTCGTCGAGGAAGATCGTGCCTTTCTCTGCTAGTTCAAAGCGTCCTAACCGACGCTGACTTGCACCCGTGAAGGCGCCCTTCTCATGGCCAAATAATTCCGACGCGATGAGGTCATGTGGGATCACGGCACAATTCACACTCACAAATGCATGCGACGATCGCTGTGACCGCCGGTGAATGGCGCGGGCCACCAGTTCTTTGCCAGTGCCGGTCTCGCCGGTGATCAGAACGCTCGAGTCTGTAGGCGCGACCTTGGATATGCGAGAGAGCACCTTTTTCAGTGGCGTAGAGGTTCCCACTATCTCCTCAAACATCGATGCCTTGTCGATTTCTTCGCGCAGAGAGACGTTCTCTTCCTGAAGCTTCTGCTCAGCTAGCTTGCGATCGTCGATATCGGTCCCGGCGGCATACCACCTCGCAATGCGCCCCTCGTCGTCCGACATTGGGCTCAAGCGACGGTGGAACCAGCGATACTGTCCGTCCTTTCTCTTGAGCCGCACTTCGTATTCAAAAGGCGCTCCGCTTTGGAATTTTTCGGGAAGTTCAGCGGTCACCAACCCGGCGTCCTGAGGATGCAGCACCTTTTGTAAATCAGAGTCCTGCCATTCCTCCAAAGTAATGCCGTAATAATCCAGCGACGCTCGATTGGTGTAGAGGCGAGCCCCATCCGGCCCCAACTCGGTGATGTGCAAGGGCGAAAGGTCAAGAAGTTGGCGGGCTTCCTTCTCGCTTTGTCGGACCTTCTCTTCGGCGCGCTTCTGGTCGTCTATATCGGTGGTCGTCCCGACGAATTTAAGGACTTTTCCGTCTGCATCGCGCAAGACGACGGCTTGGTTGAGATGCCACCGATAGGTCTTGTCCTGAGCTCGCAGAGCGCGGGTTTCGAACGCAAAACCCTGCCCCGAATGCACGCCCTCCCAAAAGGCCCGCGATGCTGCTTCGCGATCCTCGGGGTGAACCGCGGTCATCCAAGCCTCGGGACGCGACCGAACGAAATCGAGAGTCTGACCGGAGAATTCGAGCCAAACTTGATTCACGAAGTCCGGTGTCCCATCAGGCGTGAGCGTCCAGGCAGATACAGGAAGGCGCTGTAGCAGCCCAGCCTGGAGTTGAAGATCGGCATAGAGGGTGGTGGTCTCCAGCGAAATCGCCGCTTGGGAAGCCAGCAACTGCAGAACCGTAAAGCGGTCCGGCGTGAATACGCCCGGAGCCAGGTTGTTCTCCAGATATAATGCACCGACAAGCTGCCCCTGCTTTACGATTGGCAGGCAAAGCACGGACTTGCAAGCATTCCGCAAAATATATTCATCTTTCGAATACAAGGAATCGCTTGAGGCATCATCGAGAAGCACGCATTCCTGTGTCCGGATCACGTAGTGCAGCGCGGATTGAGGTAGATCGGGCGGCGTCACAGCTGCCTGTCGAACGGCAACCACGACCGGGCCCGGGCCAGTTGCAGCCTCCGCTTCGATGCGAGGCTCGCCGCCGCGAAAGACGATGAGCAGCCCTCGCTCGGCTCCGGCATGTTCAAGCGCCGTGCGCATGAGCCTATCAATCAGCTTTTCCTGCTCGATCTCCCCCGATACCGCTTCCGATACCCGGATGACCGTCGCCAAGTCAAGTTGCTCAACCGGGGCGAGAATGGTGCTCGTACCGGAAGAACTCTTCTCTACCTTGATCTTTGGATAGCACTCCTCGAGCTGCCGGACCTTCGCGTCGGCGCCCCAGCGTAGATAGCAGTCCCGGGCATCTCGCAAATAGACGTGCGCAATCTTAGTGAGACCTCGGGCTGAATAAAACTGCGCTGCACATTCGTTGGCGACCGCCTCGCAATGCGCGAAACTGTTGTCGTGTGCCGAACGGATGGCTGCTTCGTAGAGATGTTCAGCGTCGAGCATCCGGCCTTCGATGCGCGCGATCTCCGCGCTGGCGAGCGAGACTTTAGGTTCGAAATTTGCGGGGCAATGCAGTGCCCATATCTCCAGCTGCCAGTGATGGTCTTTAAGATCGGCAAAATGCTTTTGTCTCTCTTCGGAAGACGCTGAGTTCCAGGCAGCAGCATTTGCCAAAGCGGCATAGAACCGAAAATCGCCCGTTTCCACCTGCGATGCCGCCGTCCAAAGCAACTGATGGGCTTTCCGGGAGGCCTCGACAGCCGAAGCGTAGTCTCCTGCGAAATACCTGGCCTGCAACTTTCGAGTCCAATAGAAAAATTCCGATAGAGAAAGCACCCGATTACTCGCAAAACGGTGTTCGGCTTCGGCTTCGTTATAGTCCTGGCTGTCGAAGCATCCAAAGGTCGAAGTCAGGCCGCGCAGCGTACGTATGAAACCCAAATTCGCCCTGCAATTCTCGGTCACCAGCCCAAAACCGGCTTTCTCGACAAAACTGAGGCCCTTCTCGACCTCCGATTGCACATCCGAAAGAGGGTCGCCCACGACCAAGTAATTGGCGATCAACGAATGCCAGCTATAGGCCGAGAATGTAAGGTCCCCTGTTTGATATGCGACATCGAACGCACGCCGGATTAGTTCACGTCCCTTCACAGCGGTCTTCCCCCAAGGCGTTAGCGTGCCAAATGAAGTATAGGTTCTCGCCTCATAGCGAGTTAGGTTGCGCTTTGCTACGAGATCGTAGCCCAGTTGGCCGAATCGGAATCCATCCTTGTAATTGTTGAAGCGCGGCCCAGCGAACATCCCAAACCAGACATAGCTGAAGCACGACGCATCGCAGTTACCGTACTCCAGGCAAAGACTCGCCATGCGGCAGACCACCACCGTGGATAGGTTCTCATCGAAGAAAATCGCCGGATGGACGATTTCGGTGAACACATCGAGCATGTCGAGAACATCGGGATCCTCAGTCAGCGGTAAGTCTACGAGGTCCTCGATCTGGCGGTTGCCAAGCAGCGACCAGATCCGGTTGTACTCCCGCATGACGTCCTCGCGCGACGGATGCGGCGGCCAATCCGTGCCGCTGCGGCGAAGGTAATCTAGAAACACCTCGATAGCACGGTCACTGCGATCTAAGGTCGTATAAAGCGTGACCTGCAATCGTGTGACAACGGCAAAATCGTGGCGGCTCCTGGCCCGCTGCGCCAACATTGTCAGGCGGCCTTCAGCTTCGGACATCTCGGCGATAAGCAGTTCGCACTCGGCAAGGAGAGACTCAATCGAGAAGATAAGGTCATAGTTATGCTCCCACGCATCATCGCTTAACAGCGAGCGGCCGGCGTGAAGGCATCTCAGCGCCGAGTCGTAAGCTGTGGATGCCTTCGCCTGTTTGCCCGCGATCAGATTCAGGCGAGCTGCTCGCTCACGCTCACCGGCATCGGCGATGAGATGTAAGCCGCGGTTGAGTTGATTGGTGATGTCGAATATCGCTTCTTCCAGCCGCTCTTGCGGCATGCTCTCCATGAGGATTCTGCCGATTCGCAAATGGGTGTGAGCGCGCTGTTGCTCCGGAATCAGGGAGTAGGCTGCCTCCTGGACCCGGTCATGAAGGAAGCGATAGGAATTCTCGGCGCGAAAAATGAGGCCTGCGCGAACCGCTTCCCAAAGCAGATCGTGCATCTCTTCTTTTGAATGCTCATACACCGTTCGCAGCAGTTCGAATTCAGCGCTGTTTCCTAAGCAGGCGAGTTGTTTCAAGGATTCCTGCGTCCCATCTGGAAATCGGCTCAGCTTTCCGACCATCAGGTCCACCACGTTGCCGGAGTAGCGTTTGCCGCGAATCCGATCGAGGTCCCAGCTCCAGGCCCCCGCAACCTGACCGAACCTCAGCAAGCGTTCCTCCTCCAACTCTGTGATGAACTGGATGGCAAAGAATGGATTGCCGCCAGTCTTCTCGTGCACCAACAGTGCCAGAGGACCGGCGTAGTTTAGCCCGCAGCGGAGGGCGTCGGCGATGAGCCGCTCCACATCATCGAGCCCGAGAGGCGCCAGCACGATTTCCTGCGGCCTCGCTCCCGCTTCGCGGATCGCTGCCAGCGTGCGCATCAGCGGATGAGACGAACTGACTTCGTTGTCGCGGTAGGCTCCGATCAGTAGCACGTGCCGCAAGTCCGGATCGGTAATCAGGCGCTCCAGCAGTTCCAAAGTCGCCGTGTCCAGCCATTGGAGATCGTCGAGGAACAACGCCAGCGGATGCTCCGGGCGGGCAAAGGCGCCGAGAAAACGCCGGAACACCAACTGAAACCGGGCCCGTGATTCTTGCAGCGGTAGTTCCAACACGGGTGGCTGTCTGCCGATGATGAACTCGACTTCGGGTATGAGGTTGACCACAAGTTGGCCATTGGGACCCAACGCGTCGAGAAGCGCGTCCCGCCAATGGGCCACTTCGGCTTCGCTCTTAACCAGAATTTGACGAATCAGCATCTGGAAGGCCTGTGCCAGCGTCGCGTAGGGTACGTCGCGTTTATACTGGTCAAACTTGCCTGCGGCGAAAAGCCCGCGCGGCGGGACCAACACCTTGTGCAGCTCGTTCACTACCGAAGATTTGCCGACACCGGAATATCCGGATACAAGTACAAGTTCGGCTGCGCCCCGCGCCACGACCCGGTCGCATGCGGCGAGGAGAGCGTCGACCTCGCGCTCCCTCCCATACAGCTTCTCGGGTATCAGCAATCGGTCCGTCGAGTCGTCCGCGCCCAAAGGGAACGGATCGATGCGTCCATGCGACTGCCATTGCGTCAGGCAGCGCCGAAGATCGGCTTCGAGGCCGGCGGCGGTCTGATAGCGCTCCTCCGCATTTTTGGCCAGAAGCTTCATCGTGATGGCGGATAACAGTTGGGGAACCGCGCAGCGATCCGCAGGCGCTACCGGTTGACGCGCGATGTGGCAGTGGACCCACTCCAAAGGGTCTGCCGCAGAAAACGGGAGCACGCCCGTGAGCATTTCATATAACGTCACTCCCAAAGAATAGAGATCACTGCGGGTATCCGTGGATCGATTCATGCGCCCGGTCTGTTCGGGGGACATGTAGGCAAGGGTGCCGGCTATTATTTCCGGTGGCGCTGGTGCCTGGCGCTCGCGCGGCAGTCGTGACGCTACGCCAAAGCCGGTGAGCCAGACATGACCGGAGTCGTCAACCAGAACGTTCTCGGGCTTGACGTCTTTATGGATCAGACCCCGCTGGTGGGCCTGGCCGAGCGCCGCTACGAGGTTAATTGCGAGGCGCAGAAAACGACCCAGATCGAGTGGCTGCTGCCTGTCCCGCTCAAGAACACGGTCGAGAGGCTCACCGCCCGGGTCGGCGAGAACGAGGATTGTCCGTCCTTCGTGACGCGTCAGCGCCAAGGGCTTGGTCGACCACGCGGGCTCAAGTTCCGCCGCGAACGAGTATTCGTGCTCAAGGCGTTGCAGAATCTGGGGCAACGGTTGTTCCGCGGCAGGAGCTACGACCAAAACGGGCGATGAGTTGCCGTACTGTCGGGCGCGGTAAAGCGTGAATTCCGCACCATCGCGGATTGGCTCCAACACGTAATCAGAGGCAGCTTCCATTGAGAGCATCCTTCAGAACATAAACAGACAGGTCAGTTGAATCTGTCACCCGGCGCCGGCGATGGCCGCAACTAGAGTACTTACCTCACGCTCCCTCACGTACGGTTTCTCTGGCATCAACAACCGGTCCGATGAATCGTCCGCGCTTAGAGGGAATGGATCGATGCAACCATACGACTGCCATTCTGTCAGGCACCGCTGAAGATCGGCTTCCAGGCCCCGCGGCAGCAAATGGGGGCGCCGCGCGGCAAGTATTTGGAATAATGCTACGCCCAAGTGTTGAGATCCAGCTTCCAACACGTCTCTGGTCGCACTTACTGTTGCGGCCGTATCGGGAATCAGAGTGCCAAACCCGAGCACTGGCATATGGCCGGCCCCATGCTCGAGCGGCATGTTCTTCGTCCAAAGCTCAGAAGAATTGATCATGTGACACCTCTTTAGTAGCTCGCATCCAGCAGCTCGCCCGGAGACGCGGCGTCTCCTCGACCGTTCGCTCCCGCATCGCACTGTTCGTCCACTAACTGCCGAATGGGGCGCGGCCTCGGGCATCGATGCGTTTCAATTCCCAGCTTTCGCATCTTGTAGATCAGCGTAGTACGTGGCAATCCAAGCCGATCCGCCGCTCCGCCCTGCCCTCCGATCAACCAGCCGGTTTGCTTCAATGTTTCCAAGATATGCTCCCGATCAGCCTCAGCAAGCGTGCGCGCAGCGCCCTCCGAACTTCGCTTCACCGTCTGCTTCAAGTCCAGCGGCAGACGCAGCACCGACCCGGGCGAAAACAGCACCGCGCGTTCGATGAAATTCTGCAGTTCGCGAATATTACCTGGCCAGTCATGCGCTTTGAGGACCTCCACCACTTCATCAGGAATCACATCGATGGGCTTGTTGAGGCTGGCAGCAAATTTTGCTACGAAGAATTCCGTCAGCGGTAGGATGTCCTGAAGGCGTTCCCGCAACGGTGGCAGGCAGATTGGAATGACGTTCAACCGGTAGAACAAGTCTGCGCGAAACAGCTTCTTCGCCACAAGTTGCCCGAGATCCTGGTTGGTCGCTGCCACCACCCGCACGTTGACCCGGACGGTCTGGGCGCTACCTAGACGCTCGAACTCCCGCTCCTGCAGAACGCGTAAGAGCTTGGGCTGAAGTTCCAACGGCATATCGCCAATCTCGTCCAAAAAGAGCGTGCCTCCGTCCGCCCTCTGAAATCGCCCCGTGGTTTGCGCCCAGGCACCCGTGAAAGCGCCTCTTTCGTGGCCGAAAAGTTCACTCTCCAGCAGCGCGCTCGGAATCGCGGCACAATTGAGAGCGATAAAACGGTGGTTACGGCGGGGGCTAGCTTCATGAATGGCCCTCGCAATCAATTCTTTGCCGGTGCCCGTTTCGCCCTGGATGAGGACAGCGGAGTCCACCGGTGCGATTCTATTCACGTCTGTGAGCACAGCCCGGAATTTTGGACTGGACCCAATCAAATCTAAAGCAACCATCGTTTTACTCCTTGCTCGCTTGCGCTAGTAACGAATTCGTCAGAGCCGTCTGAATTACTTCCAGAAGGCCCACAGGTTCGTACGGTTTAAATAGAAATTCAGTGGCGCCCTCGTCGAGGGCTCTCTGTCGTGTTTCAGCGCTATAACGGCCCGATATAAAGATCACGGGCAACTCCGGGCGCTCCAGCCTGATGCGGCGCTGCAGCTCAATACCGTCCGTTCCTGGCATTCGAACATCGGTGATCACGCAAGTCGCCGTGGCTAGCGATCCCGACCGCAGGAACTCATCCCCCGACGAGAACGTGACAGCTGCGTAGCCGGCTGATCCTATCAGGCTCTCTAAGGACTCTCGCACTCGACGATCATCCTCCACGGCCACGACGATCTGTCTTTCAACGTTTGCCATCTACAAAAACATCTCCAGCTGCATTTCGAGAATAGTGGCAAGAATCGAGGGTGACAATTATAGGTTTATTTATGCAGGTAACAATGGTGTGGATAATTTCAGAAGTTATGCCCCACAGAGCTAGACTTTCATTGGGCTCTGGTTCTCGGCTTCACTCAGCGTTGAGGAAAGACGAAACTTAGGCGATTACTGCAGTAGCGGCGCAAGGATGCGGAGTGGGGTAACTGCTATTTGAGAAGACCCTCTATTGCTTCCGAGAGTTGCTCAAAACCGATTGGATTATTTTGAGAAGGTCGGTGGCATCGAACGGCTTATATAGAACATCGACAGCGCCTTCGTCGATAGCTTTCTGTCGAACTTCGGGATTATGGTGCGCCGATATTAGAATCACCGGCAACTTCGGACGTTCGAGCCTGATGCGGCGTTGCAACTCAATACCATCCATTCCGGGCATTCGGACGTCGCTAATCACACACGTCGCCACTGCCAGGGTTCCCGATTGCAGGAACTCTTCGGCGGACGAGAACACCACAGGCGCGTAACCGGCTGACTCTAGCAGACTCGTTATTGACTCTCTTACTCGAAAGTCGTCATCCACCGCCGCCACGAGCGGTATCACGTCGGTTGCCATTGTGAATAGTATCCCCGTTGCGCTCATCATACCGGGAATGGCGAAGGTCAACTATTATAGGTTTATTTAGACTGGTCCAGCGGTTTTGGCGACTCCGAGTTTGTCGGCCATTCTTACCAACTCTGCCAGTGATTTCGCGGCCATCTTCCGCATGATCTGTCCCCTGTGAACCCCAATCGTGATCTCGCTGGTGCCCAGATCGGCGCCTGTCTGTTTGTTGGCGAAGCCCGCGACCACGAAGGGAAGAACTTCCCGTTCGCGAGGAGTTAAAAGATTATAGTGCTTCTGCAACTCGGCGAGTTCCGATCTTTTCTGCCGCGCAATTCGATCTTGATCAATGGCGGCGTGAATCGCTCGAAGCAGTTCCTGATCGTCGAACGGTTTTGGCAGGAACTCGATCGCTCCGGCCTTGATGGCGCGCACGGAAGAAGGGATATCTCCGTGACCTGAGATGAAGACAATCGGCGGAGTATCTCCGGCTAATAACTGCTGCTGGAGCTCCAATCCGCTAGTATCCGGAAGTTGCAAGTCCAGGACAAGACATGCGGGGGCATCCGGTCTTTCGGATTGCAGAAATTCCGCAGCCGAGCCGAAGACAGCCACTCGCAGCCCTACGGAGGAAATGAGGCTGGACAGCGATTCCAGTACACGATGGTCGTCATCCACCACGAAGACAATTGGGCTCTCGGGGCTCATGACGCTACTCTCGAACTGGAAGAGTAAAAGAGAAAGTCGTGCCTACGCCTTCACCGGATGTGGCCCACAGACGGCCTTGATGCGCATCAATGATGGAGCGGGAAATCGCTAACCCCATGCCCATTCCGTTGTCTTTCGTCGTAAAGAAAGCTTCGAAGATTCTGTCTGAATCCTTCAGGCCAGCGCCGCAATCCCGCACCTCGACCAGGACCGTTCCCGGGCTGGACCTTTTGGAACAAATGAAGAGTTTTTTGGGACGATCTACGACCCCATCCATTGCCTCGATCCCATTGAGAAGAAGGTTGAAAACCAGTTGCTGCAACTGCACCCGATCGCCCGCTACGGGTGCCAAATTCTGGCCTAGGTCCGTCTCCACGGCTACGCGCTTTCTCGCCGTCTCGCCATCCAGGAGGTGGAGCACCTCGCGGATGACCTCGTTGAGATCGAGCTCGGTTTTCTCAGCGGCTGCCTGCTTGAACAGCGCGCGGATGCGCCGCACTACCTCTCCGGCTTCCTTCCCGTCACGAACAATTCTTTCGGCGGCCTCGTGCGCTTTGGCGATCCCAGGAGGCTGGGCGGCAAGCCAGCGCAGACAGGCTTGACCGTTCGTTACCACCGCCGCCAGAGGCTGGTTAATTTCGTGTGCGATAGCGGCGGCAAATTCGCCGACGGTAGCCGTCTGTATCGCTCGCGACAATCGCGCTTGATTACTGCGCAGGGCTTCCTCCATATTCTTACGGTCATCGATATCAATTAATAGCCCGTACCAGCGAGACACTATTCCTTCTCTGTTATGTGCGGCCTGGCCGAGCGCCCGAAACCATCGGTAGACGCCGTCGAACCGGCGGAGCCGGCATTGAACTTCTAGCGGCTTGCCGGTTGCGACAGCATGCGCCCACGCTTGCGCAGTCGCTTCTGCATCGTCTGCGTGAAGAAGATTCTTCCAGCCGAATTGCGCCCAAACGCCGGCGCTGGTACCCGTGTAATCCAGTATCCGCTGGTTCAAGTAATTCAGTTCGCCGTTCGGAGCTGCGCACCAAACCAAGCCAGGGATCGTTTCGATGATCAAGCTGAGATCGCGCTCGCTCGTCCGCAGGGCTTCCTCAGCCTTCCTCCGATCACTGATATCACGGATAAAACCCGTAAACACCCGATGGCCATTACTGGTGCTTTCCCCGAATGAAACCTCAATAGGAAACTCTTCTCCATTCTTGCGAAGGCCCATCAACTCGGTACTTTGCCAGTTGATGTGCCTATGACCGGTCTCCTGATAGCGCTTGAGGCCTGCCTTGTGCAAGTCTCGAAGGTATTCCGGCATCAATATTGTCAGTGGTTGCCCAATCAATTCCTCTGGTTCGTAACCGAAGGTTGTTGTGGTTGCACGATTGGCAAGCAGGATTTCGCCTTTGTAGTCGATACTCACCACGGCGTCGCTCGCAGTTTCGACAACCACACGATGGAATTCTTCCCCAGTTCGAACTTGCTCCTCCAACCCGTCGGTTAGCTCACGCAATCGTGCTTCTGCCTTTTCGCGCGCGGCGATTTGCGAATTGAGATCGTTGATCGTTCCCAGCGTTTGATATGCCAAGGAAGCGAATCGCCCAAGAACGTTCATCAGCCTCTGATCTTCCGAATCGAACCGCCGACGGTCGCTGTGCATCATCGCCCATATCGTGCCAACGACTTTGCCTCGGACGTGAAACGGGACCAGTAAGCACTCTTCTGCAGCGGGCGAAACATGGAGGAAGTAAGGGTAATGTCGTTCGAAGTGTCGAAACAAAAGGTCACGATCACGATCCATCACTTCTCCGCAGGGAGCATCATTCCGCAGCGTCCCACCGCCGACGTACTCCTTCCACATTCCTTTGATCGCTGGCCAATACAGTCGGTGCCCTTCACTGTCCGGGGTTGCGCCGTCGGACGTCAGTAAACTGAGACCAGATGAGTCAGCGTTGGTGACGCGGAGGATTGTATCTGCCAATTTTTCAAGTATCGTGTGCTGTGACTCCGCTAACGCGCTAGCGAGCGCCACGAGCGAGACATTCTCTTTCGCGTGATCGGGCGGCCGCGAAGGGCGCTGCTGCAGTTCCTCGGTGCAGAGGATCGACTCCAGCGAGGCCAATCCATTTGGAATTGAGTTCGCCAAGCCATTATTGGAGTAGACGGGTTGGGCCACGTTTTCACCTCTACTAAGTACCGGCTGCGCGCGCCTCACGGCGAAAGCCATTTCCCACCGGGAATGCCGGTGTAGTGGCAATAGAGGCACCGCAAGCCCCGCGGGTTGAACTGCTACCGTTCGGCTATTCCGAGCCAATCCCTCCTGTTCTGACCGATCTATGTCTCCGCCGTCGGCGACCGCGACGCAGTTCGGATAAAAGAGGAGCCAACAAAGAGCGTAATTACCCTCTTATTATAAGAGTTATACGCGTTTTAAGCACCCAGTAATTTTCCGACCCCGCTGATCTTAGACGATGCGTCGCCCCGCAGATTCGACTGCAAAACACGCACTCTAAGCTCGCTAGATTACGGGCTTTCGATGGTCTCGTCGCCCAGCCACAACGCTGCTATCATCTTCACGCCACGATACCGCTCTTAGGTAAATACGCGACGACGCCAGCCTCGGCAATTTACAATTAGAGGCCTTGGGCAGCCTTCAGGCATGTGTTGAACAGACGTAGGTGCGAATGCACGACCTGTTTGACGTTTTCGACCACGTCCGGCAGCAGCTTGTAGGGCACCACTTCTTCCGGCATCCTCGCCAGCGCGGACTCCAATCCGCGGCGCCACGCAACCCGCAATTCCGTGTTTATGTGGATGATCGTGATTCCAGCTTCAATCGCGTCCAGGAACCCCTGGTCGTCTGTGCCGGATCCTCCATGCAGAGTGAGAGGTTTTTGCGTTGCTCGCTTGATAGCAGCAATCCGCGCCGCGTCCACGTGCTTCTTGGTCTTGCCCTCCACCATGCTCTCCAGCATCCCGTGCATAGTACCCACTGCCGGCGCGAGCACATCCACGCCGGTACGCAGGACGAACTCGCTCGCTTGTTCAGGCGTGGTCATCGGACTCATGCCTTCGGGGATCTTGTTGTGAATTGAAGAAGAACTGCCGATGAAACCGACTTCGCCCTCCACCACAATGGCGGGGTGGATCGCTTTCATCTCGGTCACTGCTTGCTTCGTCTTAGTCACATTCTCTTCGAATGGCAACGCGGACCCATCGAACACCACTGAGTCGAAACCGGCTTCGACAGCCTCGCGAGCCTTCTCAATCGAATGAGTGTGGTCGGCATTAAGGTATATGGGAAAGCCGTTCGGTTCCCGAATGCTGCGAATCAGCGCAGCGATTTGGTGGATGCCGATAAAGTCGCGCTCGCCCTCAGAGACACCGACTAGAACTGGCACGTTCAGTTCGCGAGCTGCTAAGTACACTGCCTTCAGCGCAGTCAAATCAGAGACATTGAAATGTCCCACCGCCACCTTCTGCTGATCAGCCTCCGCCAGAACCTGCTGTAATGGCTTCATCCGCCCCCCTGACGGTCTTGTTTTTGCACGACGAATTCCATTCAAGAGTTGCACTGGAGGCTTGCGCAAAGTAGTGCTTCCATTGACGGTGCCATTTCTTTCCGCGTCGGCGGATCGACTCCAGTCAACGCGCTATAACGTCCAAGAACCTGACAAGGCGGCCGCTCTTAATGGTGCCGCGATTGCTCCACAGTTTGCCGCGGCCCTTTCGGCCTTGCTGGGCCGACCCATTGTTGGCGCTTGACGGCGTCATTGGAGGCAAACATGAATCCGAAGTCGAATCGAGAGCTGGAAGACCGATGTATCAATACGATCCGAATACTGTCAGCAGATGCAGTCCAAAACGCGAACGCCGGTCATCCCGGCATGCCGATGGGCGCTGCTGCTATGGCCTACACCCTTTGGACGCGGTTTCTCAAGCACAACCCTCGAAATCCGCAGTGGTTCGACCGAGATCGTTTCATATTATCCGGAGGACATGGGTCGATGCTGTTATACAGCCTCCTGTACCTTTCTGGTTATGACTTGCCGCTTGACGAAATCAAACATTTTAGAAAATGGGGCAGCAAAACGCCGGGTCACCCTGAGCGCGGTGCAACACCCGGCGTCGAGGCCACCACGGGACCACTCGGGCAAGGTTTCGCCGACGGCGTAGGTATGGCGATTGCTGAGTCGTGGCTCGCGGCGCGTTACAACCGGCCTGGGCACAAGATCGTCGATCACTATACATACGCCATCTGTGGCGATGGTGATTTGATGGAGGGTATTAGTCAAGAAGCTGCCTCATTGGCCGGCCATCTGCATCTAGGCAAACTCATTTATCTGTACGACCAAAACCACATTTCCCTCGCGGGAGCCACCGAGATCGACTTTACCGAGGACGTCGCAAAACGCTTTCAAGCTTCTGGCTGGCACACTCGCGTGGCCCTTGATGGCAATGACACTCAAGACCTCGCTTGCGCGATTCGCGAAGCGCAGGCCGAGGACCAAAGGCCATCACTAATCCTGGCGCGGACCCACATCGGTTATGGCAGCCCGCACAAGCAAGACAACTTCAGCGCGCATGGCGACCCGCTAGGAGAAGAGGAATTACAAGCGACAAAGAAAGCCTTGGGCTGGCCGAGCATGGAAAAGTTTTACCTGCCTCCGGACGCGGTCGAGTCTTTTCGACTAGCGATCCCTCTCGGTGCGCAGCTAGAAGAACAATGGCGGAAAGGCATGGATACATACAAGCAAGCGTTTCCCGAGGAAGCCGCCGAGTTCGAGAGCATCGTAAGCGGCAAGCTCCCGCAAAACTGGGACTTCGATCTCCCTATTTGGAAGCCGACCGATAAACCGATCGCCACCCGCGCGGCAAGCGGTGAGGCCATCAATGCCATCGCCAAACATATCCCTAACCTGATTGGCGGATCGGCGGACTTGAACCCTTCAACCAGGACGGCACTTAAGGGCCAAGGAGATTTCCAATCGCCGGAAGTATCAGGGCCCGGAACGTTGGGTGCGGTCGGCGGCGAATGGAGCTATGCGGGACGGAACATCGCTTTCGGGGTTCGCGAGCACGCCATGGGAGCCGCCGTGAATGGAATGGCCGCCCATGGCAGCATTCTGCCCTTTAGTGCGACATTTTTGACATTTTCCGACTACATGAAGCCTGCCATACGGCTCGGCGCTTTAAGCAACCTTAAAGCAATTTACGTTTTTACACACGACAGTATTGGACTCGGCGAAGATGGCCCGACTCACCAGCCAGTCGAGCAACTCGTCGGGTTGCGCGGGATTCCAGGTCTTACGGTCATCCGTCCTGCGGATCCAAACGAAACCTCGGAAGCGTGGGCTTTTGCAATTCAACATAATGGTCCGACATTGTTAGTGCTCACGCGGCAGGCCGTGCCACATCTTGACCGCAGCGGCGCGAAGGATCCCGGAGTCGGACGCGGCGCTTATGTGCTCGCGGACGCCGAAGGCGGTCCCTTGGATGTGATCCTCATCGGCACCGGCTCCGAAGTTAGCCTCTGTGTGTCGGCGCGGGAGAAGCTGAAGACTTTTGGAGTAAGGGCGCGCGTAGTCAGCATGCCGAGTTGGAGTTTGTTCGAGGTCCAGGACGCCTCTTATCGTGAAAGCGTCCTTCCGCGAAACATCAAGAAACGCGTCACGGTGGAGGCCGCCTCACCAATAGGATGGCATCGCTGGGCGGGCGACGAGGGCGCGGTCATTGGTCTGGAGCGCTTTGGCGCGTCGGCGCCTGGCCAGGAAGTTCTTGACCATCTCGGCTTCACAGCGGATCACGTCGCGTCTGCCGCTCTTCGCCTTTTGGGCAAAAACATAGACGTCGATCACGAATTCGGAGCTGAAGCAACGTTCGCGACTTAGCCGCCAATATTGAAGCGGCGACGATGCTACAGGCTTGCTGAACTTCAACCCTTATAGCTTGGATCGCAACCACGCGTTCTCGTTCTCCAACCTCTGCAGCCGCTCGACTAAATCTAAAACGACCGCGACCCCCTCCAGATTGATTCCTAGCTGACTCCGAAGCCGCTGGATTGAGCGGAGCCGGCGGATTTTGGAAGCATCGAATACTGGGAGGACACCACGGGCCGCGATTGGCCGTATTAGTCCAAATTCAACGAACCTCGCCACGAGTTCCGGGTGCATTCGAGCACGCTCCGCCAGATGCTCTAGGGTCAGTTCTTCGGATTCAGTGGAACGAACGACTAAATCGAAGTGCCGCATAAACTTACTTCCTTCCAGACTGGGATTCTCGAGGGTTGAAGTGCGATTCCCTGGCCAGTTGTTCGAAGAGCTCCTTCTCGCGCGCCGTTAGAGTGGGAGGCACGACGATCTTCAGTTTGACGTATTCGTCGCCCCGTCCTCCCGCGCGTTTCTGGAGTCCCTGCTCGCGAAGCCGCAAGCGTTGCCCTGCTTGTGAACCGGCTGGAATTGTCATTTCCACCTGCTTATCAAGAGTGGGAACATTGACCTTTGCCCCCAGTGAGGCCTCCCACGGACTTACCGGGAGATCCACTTGAATGTCGTCGCCCAAAAGCTGGAAGAGAACATGAGGCTCTATCTTGACATGCAGGTAGAGGTCTCCCGCCTGAGATCCATCCGTTCCAGGTTCGCCTTGTCCGGCGAGCCGGATCACCGAACCCTCCCGAACTCCGGGCGGGATCGTCACTTCAAGCGATTTCACCTGTGTATCCGAACCCGCCAGCCTGATCGACCGCACAACGCCGCGGTGCGCTTCTTCCAACGTCATTGTTATGGTTGCATTTATGTCCTCACCAGCCATTTTGAACGTGGCGCCGCCACGCCTGGCCCCATAGCGGCCGAATACACTCTCAAAGAAGTCACTGAAGTCCTCCGCCCCCTGATCCTCGCCGTAAGCATTATCGGCGTCACGGAAATTCGCCCTCCGGTTTGTCCCATTGCCTCCGAAATCTGCATTCGCCCGGGGATTCGAGCCGAGCTGATCGTATCGCTTGCGTTTGTCAGCATCGGAAAGGACTTCGTAGGCTTCGTTGATCTCTTTGAACCGATCCTCTGCCGACTTATCGCCGGGATTCAAATCCGGGTGATGCTTTCGCGCCAAATTTCGATACTCTTTGCGAATCTCGTCGTCGGTGGCACTCTTGGGGACGCCGAGAACCTGATAGTAATCCTTGAACGCAACGGCCATAGCGGTTCCAGCAGGTATCAGGGCTGGCTCGAGACTCGAACTCGAGCGGGTCTGAGTACAGTGTCGCCCGCTCGATACCCGGGCTGTAGCTCCTCGACGACGATTCCCGGAGCGTGCTGGTCGCTGACAATAGAGGCTACGGCTTCGTGTACGGCAGGATTGAACGGCTCGCCAACGCTCTTAAAGGGGGTAACGCCTTCTTTCTCCAGCAGCGTGATTGCCTTCCTGTGAATCGCCGCTAACCCTTCTAACAACGCCGCTGGAGCGCCGCTTACCTGCTGAAGAGCACTATCGAGAGAATCGACTACTTCGAGGAATGCAAGAATAAGGCCGCGTTTCCCCCGTTCCACAGCATTGCTGACGTCTCTTTCGGCCCGCCGCCGGTAGTTGTCAAAATCCGCAAGCGAGCGCAAGTACATATCATGCTCGCTGCGCAACTGCGCCCGTAGGCTTTCGATATCGGATTGCTCAACGGTGTCAATTGTTTTCGCGGTGCTGTCGTTAAGTTCCATACTTGGTTAGAGCCGAGGCTTTCATGCGGCCGCGACGATGCCCCTTAGTTGCTCTGTTTGAACTCCGCGTCGATTACCTCTTCCGCGCCGCCTCCTGCCGCGCCATTCGATGCTCCGGCGCGAGCAGCGGAGGCTGAGGCTTGACCGGGGGTAGTTGCCGACAGTGCGTGGGCTAATTGCTGTAGATCGCTGGTTGACTGACGCATGAGTGCTACGTCTGTGGATTCGTTTTTCACGAGTTCGCGTATTTTTGCAATAATCTGCTCAGCCCGCGCTTTGTCGTTTGCGGGCACTTTATCGCCAAGATCTCGAATCTGCCGTTCCACCTGGTAGGCGATCGCGTCAGCGGCGTTGCGTGCGGCTACTTCCTCACGCCGCTTCTTATCGTCTTCGACGTGTGCTTGGGCATCTTTGACCATGCGGTCGATGTCATCCTTTGACAACTGAGTCGAGCCGGTAACGGTAACCTTTTGCTCCTTACCCGTCTCCTTGTCCTTGGCGGCAACTGTCAAGACACCGTTCGCGTCGATGTCGAAACTAACCTCAACTTGAGGTGCGCCTCGCGGGGCGGGACGGATGCCCTCCAACCGGAAGTGACTGAGCGTGCGGTTGTCCTTCGCGAATTCCCGTTCCCCCTGCAGGACGTGAACGTCGACAGCGGTCTGATTGTCTTCGGCGGTGGAGAAAGTTTCCGCCTTTCGAGCCGGTATGGTGGTGTTCCGGTCAATCAGCTTGGTCATCACTCCGCCGAGCGTCTCGAGCCCGAGCGAAAGGGGCGTGACGTCGAGCAGCACAACACCTTTTACTTCACCTGCCAACACGCCCGCTTGAATCGCCGCGCCTATGGCAACCACCTCGTCGGGGTTCACGGACTGATTCGGCTCTTTACCGCCGGTAAGCCGCCGAACCAGCGCCTGCACGGCCGGGATACGAGTTGACCCACCCACCAGAATTACTTCATCCAATTGTGCTACCTGGATCTTGGCATCGGCCAAGGCTCGTTCCACCGGACCTACGCAACGTTCCACCAAGTCCGCCGTCAGCTGATCGAACTTCGCCCTGGAAAGTTTCATTTCCAGGTGCTTTGGCCCGCTGGCATCCGCGGTGACAAAGGGAAGATTGATGCTTGTCTCAAGCGAACCGGAGAGTTCTATCTTCGCTTTCTCCGCAGCCTCGGAAAGGCGCTGGAGCGATTGACGGTCTTTCCTCAAGTCGATGCCCTGATTCCGCAGAAACTCTTCAGCAATCCAGTCAACGAGACGCTTGTCAAAGTCGTCACCTCCCAGATGTGTGTCTCCGGAGGTTGAATGGACTTCAAATACTCCACCTCCCACATCGAGGATCGACACGTCGAAAGTCCCGCCGCCAAGGTCGAATACCAGAATCGTTTCATTCCCCTTTTTATCGAGTCCGTAAGCGAGCGCTGCTGCCGTCGGCTCATTGATAATCCTAAGAACGTTGAGGCCGGCAATTTTCCCGGCGTCCTGAGTGGCTTGCCGCTGTGCGTCGTTGAAGTAAGCCGGGACCGTAATTACCGCGTCGGTGACCTTTTCGCCCAGATACTTAGCCGCGTCTTCGACCAGCCTGCGGAGCACCAACGCCGAAACCTCTTCGGGTGGGTACTGCTTGCCCATCACTAGAAAGCGAACCGCATCCTCGGCGCCGGACACCACTTTGTACGGCACATTCTTGATCTCGGATTGAACTTCGGAAAAGCGGCGTCCGATGAATCGCTTGGCTGAGAAGATTGTGTTTTCGGGATTGAGCACCGCTTGTCGCTTTGCTAACTGGCCGACCAAGCGCTCGCCGGTTTTTGTGAAGCCCACTACCGAGGGTGTCAATCGGTTCCCTTCGCTATTAATGACTACGGTCGGCTTCCCGCCCTCCATGACGGCAACTACTGAGTTAGTGGTGCCTAGGTCGATTCCAATTGCTTTTGCCATGACTGTCTTTGTCCCCTACCTATCAATGCAATGAGATGACTTCTGTCAATTCCCTGATAGCAACCGGACGACCAAACGCGAGGAGTGCCTGCCTGCCGATATCTGAACGGCGCAGAGCGTAGAATGTCCGAACCTGTATGACGGCCCGCCGTCATTCCGACGCATAGCGTCCGGAACCAGTTCTACGCAAAAACTCCCTAAGGTGGTGAAATCGGCGCGTGTGGGCTGTCATTTGTGAGGTCTTAGACGGCGTCCGCCCATTGATACTCTTGATACAGACCGCCGAGCTTCGATCTCCAACAAGGTTCAAAACTTTTTTGGCTTTTTGTGTCACGAATGGCTCTTACCAGGCCTTACATATTTGAGGGCACAGCGCACAGAACGTGAACCGGGCGGGCTAGCTTTCACAGCTGCCAATAGGCGAGTTACTTGGAACATCCCAAATTCATCTCGTTTGCATCGTATCCCCTTCGGTCTGTGACAGAGACTGGAGCGATCGGTAGGATTGAACGGAAATCAAGAGATGCTGCATCCCTGCCCCGAGCGTCTAACCTGCGTTCGTCTGACTCTCTTTGACGGGCAAACCGCGGGAATTCCTAACGAACTGGCCGAATATAAGCAGTGGATACTTGGCGCAAAACTGAAAAGAATGGTCGCGTAACGAAAATTCCAGTTTCTCCGTGAACCGGAAAAGTAGCCGCTTCCGATAAACCCAACACATGGAGCTTTTACCGTCACGCCTATGACGCTCGCCGCCGGTATCACTGCGATGGTAGTGCCATTTACCCCTTCTGCGCATATATTGGATACCGATGGACTGAGCGCCCCTAGAATGCAGAGGAAATCCGACCCTCGAAGAAAGTTGAAAATAATTTCAGTTTTTCTGTCACGAAGGGCTCTCGCCACGCCTTACAGTTTGAGGGCGGTATGCGAGACAACGGCAGAAACCAAGAAAGCGTGGGTGTCGCAGAGCTTTGGCGGAGTTTACGAACCGGCGCCCTGCGAGCCAATGCGACAGGGACGCTGTCATCGTCGCTGAATCAGTGATGGAAAGGAACAAAGCGAGCTAGCATGCAGATATGTCAGAATGCTTTGTCCTTGGCGCAAGAAAGAGAATTCATGCGTCGAAATCGTTTTCAAAAAGGAAGTGTTCGTCCTCGCAAACATGGACGGCATAAAGTCTGGGTCGCGCAATGGCGCGAGCAAGGAAGCAACCGGACCAAAGTGCTCGGTCGTTGCTCCCAGGTTTCCAAGGGTCAGGCTCATGCCATGCTGGCGCAGATCCTTCAACGGTTGAACGAAAGCGCCGAGTTCCGGCGGGCGCCAATGGAAGGAATCGACTCGCAGTACGTCCGAACCCGACATCCTCCGTTACCTAGTCCCGGCCTTCGGTGATCAGTTGATGTCCATGATCACGCGGCAGCATATGCAGAAGTTCCTTGGCGATAAGGCGAGCGGTCTTTCGTCAAGCGTAGTCGGGCATCTTCGGTGGCATCTCAACGCCATCTTCAAGATGGCGGCGAGCGATGGTGTTGTCGGCTTCAATCCAGCGCAAGCGCTATTCATACCTGCTTGTAAAGCAGCGCCGGTGAAGCGCTCTCTGTCGAAGGATGAGGTCCGTACTGCACTCAGCGTTTTGGATGTTCGAGAGCGCTTGGTGTTTCGAATGGCCGTTTTCGATGGCATGCGACCGGGCGAGATCTTTGCCATTCAATTCGGCAATATTGCGAAGAGTTCAGTGGTAATCGATAAGCGGCTCTATGGCAGTACCAACATCGACACACCGAAAGGCCGGAAAGGCAAAAACACCACCCGAACGATCGGCCTGGCACCCGGTACGATTGTAGATCTCAACCTTTGGAAAAGTTTCATCGGGGATCAAGCAGAAACCGCTTATGTTTTCAGTTCCGAAACCGGCGTCAGCCCGCTTCGCCCCAACAACCATTGGAAGCGAAGCATTCGGCCCAGGCTAGAACAAATCGGCTTGGGTTGGGTGAATTTCCAGGTGTTGCGGCGGACGAACGCAAGCCTTTCGCGTAAAGCGAAAGTGGACGACAAAATATCAGCAGACCAACGTAGGCATGGGCTAGGCGTCAGCCTCAGCGTCTACGCGATTAGCGACCTTGATCAGAAAATCGAGGCCGTAACGAAGCTGGAATCGGACGTCATCGACGCTCAAAAAGACGATGACTTCGAGTTCGTAGCTTCTGGAAAAAGGCTTCCCAAAACGGGCTCAGACAAGAAAACGGAGAAAGGCGTGAAGTTGAAGTTCTTGCAAGTTGTCGAAAACATGGAGCGGGAGACGGGAATCGGACCCGCAACCAACAGCTTG